>CAVSAR010000002.1:0-588496 GCA_963726085.1 uncultured Pseudomonadota bacterium
GGCCGCGGGCCCGCAGCATCTGCATCCTGCTTGCGCCGCTGGACCCACGCGCTGACGTCCTTCTGCCACTGCTTCACCGCAGCCTTCCAGGCCGCGGCGCTTGCCCTGTCCTGCGGGTTGTCACCACAGTAGGCCAGCGAGATGCGGATCCCGGCGAAATCGGGGTCCGGCGGCGTGACTTCCGAGAGATTTGGTACCCGCACTTGCATGGCGGTGGGGCCGTCCCAGCGTATGCGTGGCCAGTCATCGCGGGAGGCTGGCACCGGCATGATGAATACGCGCTTGTTGCGCGTCGGATCCTTGGTGGAGGCGATGACCACGGTGATCCCGGCGGCAGCGCCGGTGGCAGTCGCGCAGACTTCCTCCTGCACATTGGCAACCCACTGGCCGTCCGGCGATGGCGTGGCTTTGGTTTCCGAGCGGTCACACACGGGTTCTTCCGCGTGCACGGTTGCGGGCAGGATGGCGATGGCCAGCAACGCAAGGAGAACGTGTTTGCGCATACTCCTGCTCCTACGCTTGAATTGTGAGGTGGGCTTCGGCGTCGGCAACCAAGGCATTGAACCGTGGCATGTCGCGCAGGGGATCCAGGTCATTGTCGTTGGCGATCCAGTGCAGCTGGGGCCGCGTCGGTGACTTCAATACGCGCGCCAGCTGGTCTAGCGCATCCTCGAGGTCGCCGTTCAGCACCAGCGCGCAGATCAGGTTCTGCTGCAGATTGGTATTGGCCGGGTCCAGCAGCACCGCGCGCGCTATGTATTCGCGCGCCCGCTCACGTTCGCCCATGAGGGCGAGAATCCCCGCCCCGTGCCCCATCGCGGACCCATGCTCGGGCTCCTTCTCGCACAGCTGCTCGATGCGCTCGAAGGCGCGGCGGCAGGCATCGCGGGCGCCAGCTTCGTCTCCCAGGCCCTGATAGCACTGGATGACCTGCGAGGCGGCCTGGTAATCGCTGTCCATAAGCGACGCCGCCTTTTCAAGGCAGCCAATGGCTTCCTGGAACCGCCGCGATCGAGAATAGGCGAAGCCGGCCGCGCGGTTGGCTTCGTAGGACTCCGGATCAAGCCTCAACGCCTCTTGGGCCTCGGCCACCGCCTGGCCGAGCTGGCCGCGCGATCGCAACACGTCAGCGCGCATGGCGTGGGCTTCCGGCAGCTCAGGGGCAAGCGCAATGGCACGTTCTGCAGCTTCGCCACCATCGTCGGCGCAGAGGCCGCGAAAATGCAGGCTGCGCTGCGCATAGGCCAGCAGGGCCCACGGGTGCGGGTAGGCAGGATCGATTTCGATGGCGCGGCGGCAGAGGCGAACCATCAGCTCGTCGTGGCGCTCATTGCCAGTGACATAGTATTGCCGGGCCATGAGATACAGTTCATAGGCCTGACTGTTGGTCGTGCCGCGGCGCTCGATGGCCTGCTTTTCCTCAGGCAATAGCTTCAGTTTCAGCGCCTTGACGATGGCCTGGGAGATTTCGTCCTGCAGCGCAAAGATGTCGGACAGGTTGCGGTCGTAACGTTCGGCCCAGACCTGCCCGCCTGTCGCCCCATCAATGAGCTGGGCCGTGACGCGTACCCGGTCGCCAGAGCGGCGCACGCTGCCCTCGAGCACATGGCTGACACCCAACTGGCGGGCCGCTTCCCGGACATCTACGTTGCGGTCCTTGTACGTAAACACCGTGTTGCGCGCCGCCACCCACAGCGCCGAGACCTTGCCCAGGTCCGTGATGATGTCTTCACTGATGCCATCGGACAGGTAAGCCTGTTCGCGCTCGCCGCTGTGGTTGGCGAAGGGCAGTACCGCCACCGAGGGCTTGTTGGCAGGCGCGCGCGTGACCGGCGTCGGGCGTGCAGGAGAGCGCTTGCCTTTGCTGTCACCGCCGATGAATCTCCTGACATCATCGAGAAAACCCAGCCAGCCGCCGTCGGTCTCATCCCCTTGCCATCGGCTGAGATCAGCGGTGTGCGTGAGCTCAAACATGATTGGTCGCTCGCACGGCTCGATCATGACGGGAACCAGGGTTCCCAACCGGTCCGCCAGCGTGGCTTCGGCGCGTACCCAGCGCGATTGCACGGACCTGGGTGACCACAGCACAACCACGGCCTTGGCATCGCGCAGCGCCGCCTCGGTCACCCGGTCGTAGGCCTCGCCGGCGCGCAATGCCGTGTCCCACCACACGTCCAGGCCTTGGCGCTGAAAGGCTTCAGCAAAGCGCCGCGCCGTGGCTTGGTCCCCGCGATTGTAGGAAAGGAATATATCCGGCACGTTCTAATTCCCGGGCCGGGCGGAATTCGCGTCCATGCGTTCGGTCGCAAACAGCATGGCCATGGCGCCACCCCGCGCATCCTCGCCGAGGATGGCGGCACGCTTGAGGTATTGATCCAGCGAGGTCATGCGCGCCGTGGATTCGCAGACGTCGATGAAGGTGCCGGACGACGATGTGCGCGAATTGATCGCCAGCCACGCGCGATCAACGGCCTGCGTGTATTGGCGGCCGGTGAGCCATCCATGCTTAAGGCCACGCTGCAGTGCAAAGCCAATCATTGCTGTGCCGGAGAATTCCGCATATGCACCGGGAAAGTCGACAACATTACGCCACAGGCCATCTCGCGTCTGCAACGGCAGCAGCGCCGCCATCAGGCTGCGATAGCTCTGCAGAGCATGTGCGTAACCAGCAGTGTCGCGCGGCAGGTCCGAGAGGGTCATAGCGCCAGGCCCAGCGCGGCGAATCCGTTGCCCCGGCCCCATGCCGCGTCGGTGGCGGGCTGGTGGCGATACAGCCCGTCCGGTCGCAGGTCGAGCTTCTGCATGAATCGCAGGTGCCGGTCGGCCATGTCGAAGTACCGGTGCTCGCCGGTCAGCGCACCGGCCTGCGCTTCGATCACGGTGCCCATGAACACAGAGTCGCTGAATTCACCATGGTAGGGCATGGCCTCGAGCATCTGCCCGGAGGCATCGAAGCCCAGGTCGGCTACCTTGCGCACGGCGGCGAGATAACGCGGATCGTTCGTACTGCGCGCCAGTTCGGTGAACACGATGTGGCCGGCCATCACCAGCGCACTGGGACGCGCGAGGCTGTCGCGGGTGCCATCGACCCAGGGTTCGACGATGCGCCGCACATCCTCGACATCTCCCAGCCGCAGGCGCGCAATCAGCGCGATGGCGCCGATGTACAGGGGCTGATCGAAGTCATGGCCGTAGTGCAGCGCGAGTGCTTCGGCCAGCTGCCGCGGCGAGCGGGCGCGGCGCCGATCCAGCTCGGCGCGCGCTTCGGATTTGCCGATCGGCCCGAGCCGGGACACCCAAGTGCCTATGCCGGCCTCTGCAGACCAGCCCCGGGCAGGAATGCGTCCCATGTCGGCCACTGGCTGCGCACCCAGTGCCGCCGCCAGTCCGAAGTCATCACCCACCACCAGCACCAGATCGGGCGCCTGGGCGCCAAGCCACCGCCACAGCACGTGCGACTCTGCATGTTCGCGATAGGCCACGCCCGTCGGCGGAAACTCCAGGGCAATGCCGTCGGGATTGGCCAGTGGCACCGCCAGCAACCGGATCTTGCGGTTGTGGACTTGCGAATAGGCGGTGACGGCCGCCCGCACGGTGGCGGTGCTGGCGTCATCCCCATGCAGGCCAGCGACCAGGACCACGGTGGGCGCGGACGTGGCGCCCGCCTCGACGCTGACCGCATCAATCCGGGCGCCGCTGCTGGCCAGCCCGATGTCGAAGACTTGTGCTGCGCGCGCAGGGTGTCCCAGCAGCGCGGCCGCAGCCAGCAAGACCCCGGCGATGCGCGCGATCAACCAGCGCTCGCGTTCAGGGCGCGGCGGCAGCAGCCGGCTCTGGCACTTGGGCATCCTTCGGCGGTTTAAGTCCAAACACCTTGCGGCGCGTGGCTTCGTAGCGTTGCCCCAGCTCATAGCGTTGTCGCAACATCTCCACCAGCTCGGGGTTGCGGGTCACGACATCCCTGATGTTCTGCTGATATTCCTTGCGGCGCGCTTCGATCACGACGGTTGCCGGTTCTGGCGGCATCCATGGCTGTACGCCTCCGGCTCCATCCTGCATTTTCTGCATGGCGATGAGATGGTCATGCCCCTCGCGTTCGAACGCCTTGTCCTGATACACGGCGCGGCAATAGCGACGTTTCACGTTCGTGCCGATGCGAACCTCAACCTGGCAGTGCGTGTCGAAATCGTGGTTGGGGTTGAGCTGGTTATAGCGCTCGTAGAATTTATCCTCGATCAGCACCATCTGCTGCCTGAGGTGATCGAGCTGCGAGCGGCTGGCTTCGACCAGCACTTCATCCAGGGGGTCGGTCTGTTCAGTGGCAGCCGAAACGGCCGCGCCTGGTGCCAGGGATGCGAGTACCAGGCAAAGCAATGCCGCATCGCGAAGGGTCAGTCTCTTAACCTGTCTGTATTGGTGCATTTGAGCAAAAACATCCCACAGTCGTTGGCGCCTTGCAAGAAGGGAGTGGCGATTGTTTGATCAGGCCCCTGCGGGGCCATTGCCTTATGCGAGAATCCGCGCATGCGCGAACTAAAAGGCCCGGCTGCGGTATGAGTGATCGTCAACGGCACTGGCTGCGCACCACCGCGCTCGTGGTCTTGGCGCTGCTGGCCATATTTCTGATCCTGACGCTGAGCCGTTCACCTGAGATCGCGGTGTCGCACCCCCCCAGTTCCGTGGAGGTGGATACGGCGCGCCGGGTATACGGCCGGGTCCGCGCGGCCCAGGTGCAGCCGGGGCGGCACCGGATCGATGCGACCTGGAAAGAGCTCAGCGCGGTCACGGAATTGGGTGGCCGGGCCCTTGGCATCGAGCGTATGGCCATTGTTCACGATGGCGACAGTGGCCGCGTGGCTGCCAGTGTGCCGTTGCCGCTGGGCTTTTGGCTCAACGGCCGAGCCTACCTGCAGGCCGATGCCCAAAATAACCTGCGCATATCGGGAAGGATAGGGTACCTGCCTATTCCTTCATTGCTGGTGCACGGCTTCATTGGCCTGTTGCGCCAGGTATTGCGTGTTCGCGGTGCCGATTTTCCGCCCCTGGGTCAGATGGTGAACCAGTTTGAAGTCAGCGGGACGGGCCTGGCCGCGCTGGTCGACATGCCGCGCAAGTCGCGTTTCTTCAGCACCATGAGTGGCCTGCGCGCCGGCAACATCGACCCGGAGCGTGTCGCGACGCGTTATTGCCAGTTGGTCAAACAGCAGAAGGCCGAGCCCACTCGCGACTTTGCGGTGCTGGTGAGTCGTGCCTTCAAGGCCGGCGATGGCAGTGTCGCGGAAAATCGAGCCACGTTTGTGGCGCTGTCCATGCTGGTCGCCGAACTCGATGTCGGGTCGCTGCCCGCGGGTTCCGAGGCGATCGTCAAGCGCTGCGGAAAATTTCCCGGCACTGTCCTGCTGCTGGGCAGGAGTGACAGTCCCATGCACTGGTCGGTCTCGGCCGCCTTGACTGCGACCTACGGATCGCAGGCTTCCATTTCGCTGGGCATCTGGAAAGAGGTGTCCGACAGCGGCGCCGGGGGGTCGGGATTTTCACTGATTGATCTGGCTGCGGACCGGTCCGGCACTTTCGTTGCCCTGCACGCCACCGAAGACGACCAGGCCGCTTCGGTCAGGCAGTGGCTGGCCGACGCGAGCCAGGCCGACTTGTTGCCGGTCAGTGCCCTGGCGCTTGCCGAGGGGATGACCGAAGCGGAGTTCAATTCGCGCTATACCAGCACGGACAGCAGAGAATTCGCGTTGTCGGTGCAACGCATCGACGCTACATTGGCGGTGTTGCGCCGTTACTAGGTGGATCCGGGGGTTGCCATGAGAACATCGTATGCGGTGCTGGCCTGTGTCTTGATGCTCGCCGGCTGTGCACCGGGCAAGGGCCCCGATGCCAACCTGGCTGCCGAACTCGCCACGCTGAAATCGCAGGTCGCGCAATTGCAGAGCCAGGCACAGGCCGCGACTGACTGGACTGCCGTTGCAAATCTGCAGGCCACTTACGGTTATTACGTCGACAAGATGCACTGGGACGACGCCGCCGACCTGTTCGCAAAGGACGCCACGCTGGAAATCGCCGGGCGCGGGCTGTTCAAGGGGCAGGACCGGATCCGCACCTATTTGCATGCGCTGGGGGAGCTTAAGTACGGCACGCTCTTCAACCACATGCAGTTGCAGCCCGTGATCCACATTGCACCGGACGGCAAGTCCGCGCAGGCACGGTGGCGCGCGTTCATCCAGGTTGCACACCTGGGCAAGGAGGCGCGCTGGGGCGAGGCCACCTACGAAAACGCCTACGTGAAGGAGGATGGGGTCTGGAAGATCAGCGCGCTGCACGGCTACATCACGTACTACGTGGAATTCGACAAGGGCTGGAACAAGGGTGGCGTGGCATTGCCGCAGAAGCTGGGCAGCCTCGAACCGGATGCACCGCCGACGGTGAAGTACGGCGCCTTTCCTGAAGTCTTCGTGCCTCCCTATCATTACAAGAACCCGGTGTCCGGGAAATGACGGCGACCACGACGGAAACCGCCTGACTTGCGCCAATGACCGTGCAGGCGCCGTGTGTCGATGGCCAGGCGCCCGATCATTTGCGGTGCGAGCGTCGCTCTGGCTCGCCATGCCGACTGTTTGCGCTGCGGGCCGTGGCGGCCGGGCAATCTCGGCTGGCGCACTCCTGGCCCTCTGTGCGCCCAGCAATGTTCTTGGTGTAGTTGGCTGCCATGGATTAGAGTGTTGCGCTAACCGGAGCCACCAAGAATCCCGGATGGAGGGGCAAATGTCAGCGGTTATCATTGTGCAACGTGACCGCGCTTTGTTCGCCGCCATGGCAGTCGCGGCACGGGTGGTGTTCGTGGGCGTTGCGCCCAGTTTCTTGCTCGCCGCAGCGAGCTGAGGATTTACCGGTCATGGGTCTGATGGCTAATCTGGTGCCGCGCGAAGGCCGGTTCTTCGTCTACTTCAACGAGCATGCGGCGCGTATTGCCCAGGGCAGCCAGGAGCTGGTGCTGCTGCTCAGCGAGTACGCCGACGTGGGCGCCCGGGCCGGGCGCATTGATCGCATCAACACGTTGGAGCATGAGGCCGATCGGATAACCCATGACACCGCGGCACTGCTGCATACCATTTTCGTCACGCCACTGGACCGGGACGACATCCATCGGCTGATCTCGCGGATGGACGACGTCCTGGACCTGATGCAGGACTCGGCCGAGTCACTGACGCTCTACGACGTCCAGGCTGTGACCAGCCACACCGTGGAGCTGGCAGCGCTGCTGCAGCATGGCTGTGAGCGGCTGCAGGCAGCCGTCGGGCTGCTGAGTGACATGAAGAATGCGCCCGAGATCCTGCGTCACTGCCGCGACATTGACATCATGGAATCACGTGCCGATCGAGTGATGCGCACCGCCATCTCGAAGCTGTTCCGAGAGGAGTCCGACACCAGGCAGCTGATCAAGATGAAGGCCATCTACGAACTGCTGGAAGCGGCAACGGATCGCTGCCAGGACGTGGCCGACGTGATCGAAAGCATCATGTTGCAGAACGCCTGACCATGCAGCTCAATGCCGCGTTCGCGACACTGGCACTGCTGGTGCTGCTGGCGCTGGCGTTCGACTTCATGAATGGGTTCCACGATGCGGCCAATTCCATCGCCACGGTCGTGTCGACGCGCGTCCTCAAGCCCTACCAGGCCGTGGTCTGGGCCGCGTTTTTCAATTTCGTGGCCATGTGGCTGTTTGAGCCCAAGGTAGCCGCGACCATAGGCAAGGGCATCGTGTCGCCGGGGGTGGTCGACAACGCACTGATTTTCGGGGCGCTGATCGGCGCCATCACCTGGAACGTGGTCACCTGGTACTACGGCATCCCATCCAGTTCCTCGCATGCCCTGATCGGCGGCCTCATCGGCGCGGCCATGGCCAAGGCTGGTTTTGCGCCACTGCAGGCCCCAGGCATCATCCGCACGGCTGTGTTCATCGTGGTGTCGCCGCTGCTGGGCATGTTCATCGGTGGACTGTTGATGCTGCTGATCAGCTGGACCTGTTTTCGCATCGCCCCTGCGCGGCTGGATCGCTGGTTCCGGCGCACCCAGCTGGTCTCGAGCGCGCTGTACAGCATCGGCCACGGCAGCAACGACGCGCAGAAAACCATGGGCGTCATCTGGTTGCTGCTGATGTCGCGTGGGCTGGCATCGCCCGATCATCTGCCGACGTGGATCATCGTCAGCTGCTTCATCGCGATAGCCCTTGGCACCCTGTTCGGCGGCTGGCGCATCATCCGTACCATGGGGCAGAAGCTGACACGCTTGACCCCGGCCAGTGGCACAGCGGCCTCCCTGGGCGGGGCAATTACGCTGTTCATCGCTTCCGGATTTGGCATTCCGGTGTCCACCACGCATACAATCACCGGCGCCATCCTGGGTACCGGGGCCGTGCAGAATCCGGCGCGGGTCCGGTGGGGACTGGCGACCAATCTGGTTTACGCGTGGATACTCACCATCCCCGCTTCGGCATTGGTGGCCGCGATTGCCTATTACGTGGGCCGGAGTTTTATTCAATGACTGCAGTCACCATGGATGCGAGACGCTTGGCGCTGCTGCAGGACGTGATCCGCGCGGATATTGGCGCGGGGCTGTATCACGGCGCGGTGATCAAGGTGGCGCGCGGCGGCCAGGTCGCGCTCGAGGCCGCCATTGGCGCGGCCGATGCCGAGCAGAAACTGCCGCTGGCCCTGTCCTCCGTGTTCAGCATCTTCTCGGTCACCAAGGCCTTCACCAATGTCCTGGTGCTGCAGGCCATCGAGCAGGGCCGATTTGCCCTGACCACGCCCATTTCGGAACTGATTCCCGAGTTCAAGGGATTCGGCCGCGAGAAGGTACAGATCTGGCACCTGCTGTCCCACCAGGCCGGCTTTCCCATCCTGTTCGAGGTCCGGCCGGGCTGGTACATCAACAGCTTCGAGGAAGTGTCGGGGATCGTCGTGGCGGACGTGAAGCCGGTGGACGAACCCTGCGCCAAGGTGTCGTATTCACCGCTGGTCAATCATGTGCTGATGGCCGCGGCGTTGCTGCGTACCGACCCGAAGAAGCGCAGCTACCGGCAGCTGGTCCAGCAGGAGATCCTGGATCCTTTGCAGATGCGCGACACGGCGGTGGGCCTGCGCGCGGATCTCAGGTCGCGCAAGGTGGTTCCCGATTTCCGGGGCAACTACCCCATCGGACACAAGAGCCGCAATGTCCCGGGCCCCAATGGGGCATTCGAGGACGAGACCGCCGAGATGCCCTGGGTGGGAATCGTCTCCACGACTCCGGACATGTTCCGCTTCGCGGACATGCTGCGCCGGGGCGGCGTGCTGGACGGCGCGCGCCTGCTGTCGCCGGAGATGATCAAGATGGCGGCCCGTAACTGGACCGGCGAGAAGATCAACGAGCTCTATGCCCAGCGTGGCCGGGAAGAGGGGCTGGCTCCGGCGCCGGCCTATATCGGACTGGGATTCGCGATGCGCGGCACGGCGCTGTGTCCAACCTACCTGGGCACGCTGGCCTCGCCCGGCACCTACGGCAACTACGGCGCCGGCACGACGCTGTTTTGGGTTGATCCGGAGCGCGACATCACGTTCGTCTGCCTGACCGCCGGCGTGATGCCGCACAATGCCAACACGCGCCGCTTCCAGAAGTACGCGGACATGGTGTTCTCGGCCGCGCTCTAGTTGAACGTCATGCGGATGGGCACCTTGATGGGCCCATGACCGATGGTGGTCATCCACGGCTCCGGTGCGCCGGCGGATTCGAATTTCTCGACGTGCTGTACCAGCGCCCCGAGCAATGCCTCGGCTTCAAGCAACGCCAGTACGCGGCCGACGCAGGCATGGACGCCGAGGCCGAACCCCAGGCTGCCGGCCGTGCTCCTGCGTACATCAAAGGCGTTGGGCGATTCCCAGCGCCGCGGATCGCGATTGGCAGCGGCGAACATCAAGCCACAGCGCTCCCCTGCAGGGATCACGTAACCATCGATCTCCACATCGCGTGTGGCGATACGGCCAGCCATCCGCGATGGGGAGTCCCAGCGCAGGCTCTCTTCAAATGCGGCCTTCACCAGGGCCGGATCCGAGCGCACCAGGTGGTACTGGTCCGGAAACTCGCAGAAGGCACGAATGGTATTGGCCAGCGTCAGGACGGTGGTATCGGCCGCGGCCGACAGCAGGATGCCCACCAGCAGGTTGGCTTCCTGCGCTGAGATCTCGCCGCGATCGGCCGCCTCGTACATCGCCATGCCGAGGCTGCCAGCGGAGAGGTTTTCACGATTGCAGCACTGGCCGGCCCACTTGATGACTTCTTCCGTGCCCTGCATGGCCTCGTGGAACAATTCATTCATCGGCCCCATGGTCGCCCACACCATGTTGCCGAAGGCATACATGTGCTCGCGTCCCGCTTGGGGCAACCCGATGAGGTCCGGCAACACCTTGTAGACGAAGGCCTGTGTGATGTCGTTGACCGCATCGATGGGCTGGCCGGCGCGCGCGCGCAGGTCACTGACAATGGCATTGGCGTCACGGCGAAAGTCCTGGGCCATGTGCGCCAGCGCCTTGGGCGTCAGGGCGTTGGCTACCACGGCGCGCACCCGCGTGTGCTTGGGTGGGTCATCCGTGAGCAGCAGTTCCGGCCGCACGGAATTGGGGTCGTGCCAGGGCCGCGACGTGGAGGAGAAGGTCTTCCAGTCCTTGAGGCCCGCCGCCACATGTTCGTAGCGGGCCAGCATGGTGATGTCTTCCGCCGGCAGCCGCACCACTGGCGACAGCTCGCGCAGCCGGTCGTCCACGGAATTGGCGTTGCGCACGGAGGCGTGCGAAAACGGATCGGTGTCGAATTCGGGTATCGGCTTGCTCATGCGATGGGAACCTCTGTCCTAACCTGCGGCGGCGATGCCGCCATCCACGTGAAGTATCTCGCCATTGATGAAGGAAGCCGAATCGCTCAACAGGAAGGCACAGGCTTCCGCATTGTCTTCCTCGCTGCCCAGTCGGCGCAGCGGGATGGTCCGGGTTCGGCGTTCATACTCGGTCTTGTCGTTGAGGCCCAGTGCCCCGGGGTGGGCACTGAGCCTGGCGCGATCGCATTGACGCGAATGCCGCGCGGCCCCAGCTCCGCCGCCAGCACCTTGGTCAGCGTGACGATCGCACCCTTGACCAGGCTGTAGGCGGCGGTATTGGGAAATCCCTTCTCGGCCACTGGCGAGGCCATGTTGATGATGGCGCCACCGCGGGCCGGGTCGTAGTGGGCCAGCAGTGCCTGGGCGCCCCACACACTGCCATTGATGCCGATGGACACCATGCGATTGAGCGTTTCCTCGGTGATATTTTCCACCGGCTCGTACTTGAGCAACATCGCGTTGTTGATGACCGCATCGATGCGCCCGCATTCTTTCGCAAATGTCGCGGCCACACGCAGCAGCAGCTGGCGGTTGGCGACGTCCGCGGCCAGCGCGTGCGCGCGGCCGCCAGTGGCGGTGATCTCGGCAGCTACCGCAGCGCAGGTGGCCTGGTCCAGGTCGACAACCGCCACCGTGGCGCCACAGCCGGCCAGCTTTATGGCCATGGAGCGGCCCAGGCCGCGCCCCGCGCCGGTAATGAAGATGCTACGACCCGACAGGTCAGGGGTGATGGCCATGGCTTTGCCTTTCAGACCTTGAGCTTCCAGGCCTTGCCGTCGGGCACGATGTGCCCGGCCGTCGGATCCGCGAAGTGGCTGCCGATCACCAGTGTGTCGGTGTTATTGAAGCGCTGCACGAACTCGCAGCGCGTGCGGGCGGCCTGGGCCTTGTCCATGTCAAATCGCGCCTCGGTGGCGGGAATCGCGATCTGCACCGGATTGTGCATCAGGTCGCCGGTGATGACCGCGCTGTGGCCATTGGACTGGATAAGCACGCTGACGTGACCGGGCGTGTGCCCCGGAGTCGCTATCAGCGACACCTCGCTGGTCAGGCGGAAATCCGGTTCGATGAATTCCACCAGGCCCGCCTCCACCACCGGATCGATGGCGTCGGACAGGTGGCCCATGTGGTGGTAGCCGTCGGTGTCGCGCAGGTGCTGCCAGTGCTGGAACTCATTGCGCCCGAACAGGTAGCGCGCCTGTGGAAAGGTGGGCACCCACTTGCCCTCCACCAGCCGGGTGTTCCAGCCCACGTGGTCGAAGTGCAGGTGCGTGCACAGCACGTCGGTCACCTCTTCGGCGGGGAATCCGGCCGCTGCCAGGTCCTCCAGGAAGGTGGACTGCAGGTTGCAGAACACGTCGAATTCGCGCTGCCGGTCGTTGCCGATACAGGTATCGATCATCACCGTGCGCCCCTTGGAACGCAGCACGAAGCACTGGAAGGAAATGATCATCTTTCCTTCCGGCGTGGCGAAGTGCGGCACCAGCCAGCCAAATTGCCGCAGGAACTGCGGCGTGGCATCCGGCAGCAACATGCTGATGTCATCCTCGAAGCCATAGACCTCGACGATGCTGGCGATCTCCACGTCGCCGACGCGCCAGTGACGGATATGCTCTGCGGCCATCAAACCCCCATTGCAGTAGCGCGGATCAGGTCGGCGGCCTTTTCCGCCACCATGACCACTGGCGCATTGGTATTGCCGCCGACGATACCCGGAAATACGGACGCGTCCACTACCCTTAGGGATTCGACCCCGCGGACACGCAGCGCCGGGTCCACCACGGCCGTTTTGTCAGTGCCCATGCGGCAGGTACCCACCGGGTGGTGGGCAGTGGCAGCCGCGCGCCGCAGGTAGGCCGTCAGCTGGGCATCGGACTGCGCGTCGCGGCCCGGCAGCACTTCATGGGCGCCGTAGCGCCCCAGTGCAGCGGTATCGCAAAGCTGGCGCGCCAGGCGCAGTCCCCGCAGGATGGGCGCAATATCCGCCGCATCGCTGAACAACCCGGCATCAACGCGCGGCGCGTCACGCACGTCATTGCTGGCCAGCAGGACCTGGCCGCGACTGCGTGGATAGAGATTCACGATGCTCATCGCAAACCCGTGGCCCAGCGGCAGCGGAAAAGGGGTCGGGTTGCGCCGCGCCGGCTGGAACGCGATCTGCACGTCCGGGCGATCCAGGCCGTCCTTGCTGCGGATGAACGCAGTCGACTCGAACACATTGCTGGCCAGCGGGCCGCGTCGCAGCACCAGGTACTCCAGCAGATTGCAGGCAGCGCGCGGCAGGGTGCGCAGCGACAGCCCATAGGAGGTCGTGTCCTGCATCTCCATGGTCAGGGCCAGAGCCGGGTGGTCGACATAGTTGGCCCCGACGGGCAGGTCCGAGTGCACGGCGATGCCCAGTGCCTGCAGATGCTGCGCCGGACCAATACCCGACAGCATCAGCAGCTGCGGGGAATGGATCGCACCGGCGCACAGCAGCACTTCGCGCTGTGCCGCGATTGCCTGCGCACCCGCGGCGGTGCGTACGTCAACGCCCCGGGCGCGCCCGGCCTGGATGCGCACCTTCAGTACCTGGGCGCGTGCCAGTACGGTGAGATTGGGGCGGCCCATGGCCGGTGCCAGATAGCCGGTGGCCGTGGAATCGCGGCGCCCCCGGTAAATCGTGCCCTGGCGCAGGCCGTAGCCCTCGGGCTGCAGCCCGGTGAAGTCTGCGCAATGCGCAAATCCCCCGAGCGCGGCGAAGGCGCCGGCGAAGTCCGCGTTCATCGCATTGGGCCTGGGCACGAAGGCAACGTGCACGGGGCCATCGGCGCCGTGCACCCGCGCATCATGCAGGTCGGCGTTGTTTTCCGATCGCCGGAAATACGGCAACACATCCTGCCAGCCCCAGCCCTGGTTGCCCGCGGCCGCCCAGCCGTCGTAGTCGAGTGGATGGCCCCGATGGTAGGCCATGCCATTGATGGAGCCGGTGCCACCGATCAGCTTGCCTCGTGGCAATGCGATGCGCCGGTTGTCCAGTGCCGGCTGTGGCTCGGTCATCAGCCCCCAGGTCAGTCGCCGGCTCATGATGGCGGCACCCACCAGCGCCGGCACCTTGACGAACGGATGGCGCGCCGGTCCACCGGCTTCGATCAGGCAAACGCGCACCGCGGGGTCCTCGGTCAATCGCGCGGCTAGCACACAGCCGGCCGTGCCCGCGCCGACGATCACGTAGTCGTAGCGCGTCATCCCCTGCGAAACGGCAGGGTCAGCAGGAACAGCAGCAGCCGTGGCGACAGCAGCTTGAGCGCGGCGCGCGCCGCAACCGGCGAGAGCCGCGCGTTCATCGGCATGGCGCCGAAGACTTTGCCCTTGATGACCAGTGTGTTGCCGTCGCGCTCCAGCGCGGTCACGGTCATCAGTTCGCTGCCGTCGGTGGACTGCAGTTTCATTTGACGCGGCCCTGCTTCTCGAAGTTCAGTCCCAGCGCCTCGAACATCTTCATGGCCGTGGCGCGTCCCGCGCCGAACACGCCGCCACCGGGAAACTGGAAGGGCCCCACCAGGTAGAACCGGTCCAGTCCCGGCACGGTGTACTGGCCCAGCTCGGGCGTGGGGCGGTGCGAGCCACTCTGGTACGTCGTGGTGGCGATGCCATGCAGGTCGCCGCGCCGGAAGCTCGGGCTGGTGCGTTCCATGTCCACCGGGCTGTCCACATGCGCCTGCAGCACGGCGCCGGGAATGTTCTCGACGAACTTTGACAGGTGCGCCAGCATCAGCTTGCCGTATTCGGCCTTGCTCTCGTCCCAGCTGCGACCGTCGGGTCGCACATAGGGCACGTAGTCCCACAGATGCAGTATCGCCTTGCCGGCCGGCACGCGACTGGGGTCGAACTGCGACAGCGAGCCCAGGCCCAACAGCGGATAGGGCAGGAACTGGCCGTAGCGCAGTTCGTCGAAGTCGCGGCGCAGGGTTTCGTAGCTGACAGGCAGCATTTCCACCATCACCGCGTCGACCTTGTCCCGGGTGCGGAAGCGCAGCGGCTCAGCCAGCGCCGCGTGCACGGTGATGCAGGCCGCGTTGGTGACATGCGTGGCCTCGGCATCGGCGCGCGCCCTGGGGTCCATGCCTTCGATCATCCCGCCCAGCAGGTGCGGGTGGATGGCGCCGATCACGGCGTCCTTGGCCACAAACGTACGTCCGTCGACCAGTTCGACGCCACTGGCGCGTCCGTTTTGGACCTTGATGCGTGCAACGTCGGCATTGGCCAGCACCTCGCCGCCGTGCCCGCGGATGCAGGCGATCAGCGCGTCGGTCAACTTGCCGGCGCCACCGCGGGCCACGCCAAAGCCGTAGCCCTCGAGGAAGCCCAGGAACACGTACATGCCGATGGCCGTGGCCTGCTCGTCGGGCGAGACCAGGTTTTCCCCGGCCACGCGCGCAAAGTGCATGCGCACGCGCTCGTTCTCGAACAGTTCGCACAGGTGATCGTGGCTGCTCATCTGCAGTACGCGCCACAGTTCCCGGCCCTCGCGACTCTGGTCGAGCATGGCGTTGGAGGCGCCATTTGGCGCTGGCGGCACATACAGCGAGGACGCAATCATCGGCAGCCATGCCGCCGCCTGCAGCGACACCTTGCGAAACGCCTCGGCATCGCGCTTGGAGAACTTCGCGATTTCGGCCGCAGATTTCTCGCGGTCGCGATACAGCTTGAGCGTCGCGCCATCCTCGAACACCGACATCATCGGCACTTCGGGAAAGATGTACTCCAGGCCATAGCGCGCCTTGAGCTGCAGTTCGTCATTCTTGAGCAGCGGGTTGCCCTGGATGAAGATATGGCTCATGGAGTGCTGGTCGTGCCGGAATCCCGGCAGCGTCAGCTCGCGCGAGACCACGCCACCACCGAACCAGCCGTTGCGTTCCAGTACCAGGACCTTTTTTCCGGCGGCGGCCAGGTAGGCGGCGGCCACGAGGCCGTTGTGGCCGGATCCCACTGCGATGATGTCGGCGTTTGTCATGTCAGGTTAATCGCGAGTTGCTTGTTGCGACGGATCCCGCGAGCATACTGCCATGGATCCGGTCTATGAAATCTGTGCGGTTCGCTATGCGCACCTGGACCGGACCGCAAGCCACAATTTCATTGGCGGGGACGCCCACGACGGTCCCATGCCCCTGGACTACTACGTGTGGACCATCCGGGGCGGCGGCCGCACGTTTGTGCTTGACACCGGATTCGATGCGGCCATGGGCGCCGCGCGCGGCCGACAGCTGGTGCAGCCAGTTGCCACGGGCCTGGCATCCGTCGGCGTCGATCCGGCCGAGGTGCGTGACGTGGTCATCAGCCACATGCACTACGACCACGCCGGCAACCACGACCTGTTTCCCAATGCCTGCTACCACCTGCAATGCGAGGAAATGTCGTTCTGCACGGGTCGCTCCATGTGCCACGAAGTGATGCGCGCGCCTTATGAGGCCGCCGACGTGCAGGCCATGGTGGGCAAGGTGTTTGCCGGGCGCGTGGTTTACCACGATGGGGTGGCCGAGCTGGCGCCGGGAATTACCTTGCACCGGGTCGGCGGCCACACGCGCGGCCTGCAGGTGGTGCGGGTGCACACGCAACGCGGCTATGTCGTCCTGGCCTCCGACGCGGCCCATTTCTACGCCAACTGGCAGCAGCGCCGGCCCTTTCCGATCGTGGACGACGTGGCGGCCTACCTGGATGCCTTTGCCACCATCGAATCCCTGGCCAGCTCCCCGCGGCACATCATTCCGGGCCACGATCCGCTGGTGCTCAGCAGGTACCCGCCGGCGCGCGCGGGACTGGCAAACGCCGTACGCGTTGACCGCGATCCGGTGGGCTGATCCGGCTGGTAGGATCGCAGTCCAGCTGCAACAACAGGGGGATCGGTGGCCGAGAAGATTGCCTTCATTGGGGTGGGTCGCATGGGTTCGGGCATGGTCGGAAGACTGCTCGACGCGGGCCACCTGTTGACTATTCACGATCCGGATCCGGCCGCCACGGCGCCACTGGCGGCGCGCGGCGCGCGCGTAGCCGCCTCGGTGGCAGATGCGGTCAGCGATTCGCTGGTTGCCATGGTCAGCGTCCCGGGTCCTGCCCAGGCGCGCGAGACCGCGCGGCT
This sequence comes from uncultured Pseudomonadota bacterium, assembly GCA_963726085.1. Taxonomy (GTDB): domain Bacteria; phylum Pseudomonadota; class Gammaproteobacteria; order Steroidobacterales; family Steroidobacteraceae; genus ZC4RG30. Next base: position 17,034 of record CAVSAR010000002.1, read on the forward strand.
GGCTGCCGATTCCAGGGTGCTCAAGGTCTTCATCGACCTTTCCACTTCAGGCCCGGGCGCGGCCCAGGCCATCGCCGCAACGCTGGCCCCGCGCGGCATCGCCGCCATCGATGCGCCGGTGTCCGGTGGCGTGCGCGGCGCGGCCACCGGCAAACTGGCCATCATGGCCTCCGGTCCTGCCGCCGCCATGGCGCAGGCGCGGCCGCTGCTGGAACTGCTGGGCAAGGTGTTTGCCGTCGGCGAGCAGCCGGGCCTGGGCCAGACGGTGAAGCTGGCCAACAACCTCATGTCCGCGGCATCGCTGGCCATTGCCGCCGAGGCCATGGCCATGGGCGTGAAGGCCGGCGTGGATCCGGCGGTGATGCTGGAAGTGCTCAACGCTTCTTCCGGGCGCAACAGCGCCACGCAGGACAAGATTCCTAAGCACGTGCTCAATCGCCGCTTTGATTTCGGATTTGCCAATGCGCTGTCGTTCAAGGACGTGCGCCTGTGCCTCGATGAGGCCGAGGTATTGGGCGTGCCCATGGTGGTCGGCGCCGCCGTGCGGCAGATGCTCTCGATCACCAATCAGGTCTACGGCCCCACGGCCGACTGCACCGACCTGGTGAAAATTGTGGAAGGCTGGGCTGGCTGCGAAATCCGCGGCAAAGAGGAGAAATAGCAATGGGACAGGATCGATTCGACAAGGGACTGGCACTGCGCAAGCAGGTACTGGGTGCGGATTACGTGGAACGCTCGATGAAAGGCGCGGACGATTTCAGCCGCCCCATGCAGGAGCTGTCCACCGAGTACTGCTGGGGCTACGTATGGGCCCGGCCCGGCCTGGCGCTGCGCGACCGCAGTCTCATCAACATCGCCATGATCAGTGCGCTGAACCGCCCGCACGAACTGAAGCTGCACGTGAAGGCGGCGCTGACCAACGGCCTGTCGCGCGAGGAGATCCGCGAGGTGCTGTTGCAGGTGGCGGTCTACTGCGGTGTGCCGGCCGGCATCGACAGCGTGCGCATCGCGCGCGAGGCCTTTGCCGAAATCGACGCGGCCAAGTAGGGGCGCGCGATGATCAAGGCCAACACGCCGCAGGAGCAGGTGGTGCTGGATTTCTTCACCACGCTCAACACCGGCGACCTGGAGAAGATCCGCGGCACCCTGCATGCGCAGGCCACCTGGCGGCCCATGGTCGAGGGCGTGCCGGGGGCCGGCGTGCATGGTCCGCGCGACTACATCGTCGACCAGTTCCTCGGGCCGGTGCGTGGACTGTTCGCGCCCGGGGATCCCAAGAACGTGGTGGACCGGATCGCCTCCAGCGGGGACCTGGTGATGTGCGAAACGCGCGGCTCCGGCACGCTGCTGGACGGACGCAAGTACAACAACCGCTATTGCTGGAGTATCGACCTGCGCGACGGCATGGTCTTTGTCATCCGCGAATACATGGACAGTCACTACGTAGTGACGCTGTTCGGCGCCGGCTAGGCGGGAGCAGCGCAGGTGCGCGCAACGTGAGTCGGTTCGACTACGTGATCGTCGGCGGCGGCACGGCCGGCTGCGTGCTGGCCAATCGCCTGACGCAGGACCCGGCGGTCAACGTGGCATTGCTTGAGTCCGGTCCGCCGGACCACGACCCGGCCATCCACGTGCCGGCCATGGTGGCCAGGGCAATCGCCAACCCGCGCAACTCCTGGGGTTACCGCAGCGCGCCGCAACTGCATGTGGACGGCCGGCAGATGCCGGTGCCGCGCGGCCGGGTGCTGGGCGGCTGCTCGTCGATCAACGGCATGGTGTATTTCCGCGGTCATCCGCGCGAGTACGACGAGTGGGGCGTGCCCGGCTGGCGCCATGCCGACCTGTTGCCGTATTTCAAGCGGCTCGAAAACTACGAAGCCGGTGCCGACCGGCCGCTGCGTGCGCGTGGCGGCCCGGTCAATGTCATCGACATCCCCAATCCCAATCCGCTGGTGCAGCGGTTCATGGCCGCCGCCGACGCGCTGGGGTTCCCGCGCTGCGCGGATTTCAACGGGCCGGATCCGGAAGGGTTCGGGCCGCGCCAGGCCGCCATTCGCGCCGGTCGCCGCGAGTCGGGGGTGACCGCGTACCTGCGATCCGCGCGGCAGCGTCCCAACCTCAGCATCGTCACCGATGCGCACGTGACCCGCGTGGCAACCAGTGGCGGCCGCGCTACCGGCGTCGATTACCAGCTGGATGGCACGCCGCGGCACATAGACGCCACCCGCGAAGTCATCCTCAGTGCCGGGGCGTACGGCTCGCCGCAGCTGCTGCAGTTGAGCGGTATTGGCGATGCCCAGCAGCTGCGGGCATTGGGCATCGCCCCGGTGCTAAACCTGCCGGCAGTGGGACGCAACTTGCAGGACCATCCGGCCGCATCCATCGCCATGCGCACCGCCAACACCGAATCCTATGGGCTGTCATGGCGCACGGTGCCGCGCAGCATACTGATCGCCGCGCAATACCTGCTGGCGCGTTCCGGGCCGCTGGCCAGCAATGTGTTCGAGGCCAATGGGTTCATGCGCTCGCGCGCCGGCCTGGACCGCCCCGACCTGCAGATCATCTTCATGCCGGCACACCGCAATGCCGACGGGCACTGGCTGCCGCGCGGCCACGGCTACGGGATCATCTTCGTCAACCTGCGACCTTTGAGTCGCGGCACGGTGACGCTGGCCAGCGCCAATCCGCGCGAGCCGCCGGTCATCGACTTCAACTTCCTGGCGCAGCCAGCGGACCTTGACGTGCTGGTCAAGGGCTTCGAGGTCGCGCGCCGCCTGCTGGCCAGCGCCGCATTTGCGCCGCTGCACAGCACCGAGACTTCGCCCGGGCCGCAGGTCCAGGAGCGCGCGCAGGTCGAGGCGCACATCCGCAAGTCGCTGGTCACGGTGCATCATCCCTGCGGCACCTGCCGCATCGGCGACGTAGTCGATGAACGCCTGCGCGTGCCGGGGATCGAGGGCTTGCGGGTGGTGGACGCATCGGTCATCCCCACCGTCATCGCGGGCAATAGCAACATTCCCGTCAACGCCATCGCGGAGCGTGCGGCCGATCTGATAATGGAGAACCGACCATGAGCACAGTCAAGGGCAAGAAGATCATCGTCACCGGGGGTGCCGGGGCCATCGGCCATGCCACCGCCTGCGTGCTGGCGGGGCAGGGCGCGGACATCCTGCTGGTGGACATCGACGCCGCTGCGCTGCAGGCGCGGCGCGGCGCGGTGGCGGCATTTGGTACCCGCGTCGAGGTTTGCGTTGCCGACGTCGGCAAGTCCGCGGCGGTGCAGGGCTATGTCGCTGCGGCGCTCAAGGCCTTCGGCCGCATCGACGGGCTGTTCAGCAATGCCGGTATCGAAGGGCACATCGCGCCCACCGCAGAATATGACGAGGACGAGTTCGACCGGGTCCAGCAGGTCAACACCAAGGGGGTGTTCCTGGGGCTGCGCCATGTATTGCCGCTGATGATCGCCCAGGGCAGTGGCAGCATCGTCAACACCGCCTCCATCGGCAGTGAGCGCGGACTGGCCGGCGCCTGCACCTACAACGCGGCCAAGCATGCGGTGGTCGGACTGACGCGCACCGCGGCGGCCGAAGTCGGCGCCAAGGGCGTGCGCGTCAATTGCGTGATGCCCGGGGTCATCGACACCCCGCTGCTGGAGTCGGTGCTGGGCCCCCTGTTCGGCGGCGACATCGCCCTGGGCAAGCGCACGCTGGGCAAGATCGCCCCGCTGGAGCGCATTGGCCAGCCAGCGGAAGTCGGCGAGGTCGTTGCCTTCCTGCTGTCCGATGCGGCCAGCTTCGTCACCGGCGCAGCCTGGTCCATCGATGGCGGCGCTTTGTGTACTATCCGTCACTGACGCTTGCCTGATATCAAATAAAACGGGGGAGGGGCGATGGTCAAAATGACCCGCTACCAGTGGCTGCTGATCACGCTGCTGAGCGCCAATTTTGGCGTGGTGTTCTTCGATCGCAACACGATCAGTTACCTGGCATCCTTCATACAGACGGACCTCGGGCTCAACTACACGCAGCTGGGTGAAATCGCCGCAGCCTTCTCGTTCGCCTGGGCCATCGCCGGCCTGTTCATGAGCACGCTGGTAGACCGCATCGGGCGGCGCAAGCTGATATTGGTGGTGGCCACGCTGGTATTCTCGCTGGCCTCGGTGGTATCCGGCTTCGCGGCCAGCTTCATTGCCCTGCTGGGCGCAAGACTGCTGATGGGTGTGGCCGAGGGCGGCATCATGCCCATCACGCAGACGCTGATCGCTTCCGACGTACCCCATGAACGCCGCGGCCTGGCGCATGGGCTCACGCAAAACTTTGGCGCCAACCTGCTGGCCAACTGGCTGGGCCCTATTCTAATCCCGTGGATGGGAGCGCATTACGGCTGGCGCAATGCATTCTTCCTCTCGGCGATCCCCGGTTTGATCATGGCGTTGCTGATCGCGACATTCGTTCGCGAGCCGGCGATCGAGAGCAAGCGCGTAAAGCCCGAGCCCGGCGCCTTCGCCAGAATGCTGAGCGACCGCAACATCCTTCTGTGCGTGCTGATATCAACCTTGCTGGTCGCCTTTCTGGTGGTCTTCCTTACGTTTACTACCCAGTTCCTCATCAAGGAACGCGGCTTCACCCCGCAGCAGATGGGTTTCATCATGTCCTGGTTCGGCATCGCCTCGATGGCGGTGGCCTTCCTGGTGCCGGGTTCCTCGGACCGCTTTGGTCGCAAGCCGGTGATACTCATCGCTTCGCTGATTGGTCTGGGCCTGCCGTTGGGCCTGCTGTATCTGGCGGGTGGGACGATGCTGGGAAATATCGTGTTCATCATTCTGGGCACCGGCTTGAGCGGCGTGTTCCCCCTTGTGATGGCCACCATTCCGTCTGAGGTAGTGGGAGCTGCTCGCACTACCACGGCCCTGTCTCTGACCATGGGCATCAGTGAGGTCGTAGGTGGCGTAGTCGCGCCTTTCATGTCCGGTCGCGTTGCGGATGCGCATGGACTGGGAGCTACCCTGTGGATTCTCACTGGCCTGGTGGTGGCCATCATCCTGGCGGCACTGTTCCTGCGTGAGACGGCACCGGCCATCGTGGGGCGTCGGACCCAGGCGGCGTGAAATCCGGCAGCTGGCCGTCGATTGGCCTGATCTATCTGCATGGCGTGCTCACGTCGGCATCGCTGAGCAAGATCATTCCCCTGCAGGGCGACTATGTCGCCCATGTGGGCCTTAAACCCACAAGCTTCGCGCTGCTGATCGCCCTGGTGACTATTCCCTCGGCCGTGTTTGCAGCGGTCGGCGGATCGTTCATCGACCGGATCGGCGCGCGCACGACCTTGATCGCGGCCGCCACCATCGGCGCGCTGGCCAACATCGCGTATCTGCTGGCCGATTCCGTGCCGGCCTTCCAGGGGATAAGGCTGTTTGAAGGGCTGATCATGGTCTGTGCCTACTCGGCGGCACCGGCGCTGATCATGGCCACCACTTCGCCGCAGCGCCGCGGCCGGGCCATGGCCCTGTGGTCCACGTACACGCCAGTGGGCATTTCATTGGGCCTGGGGTTGTCTGCGAGTTTCGCCGGAACGGAAAACTGGCGTGGTGGCTATGCAATCCACGCGGCGCTGTTCCTGGCGCTCGCGGTTGCGAGCTTCATGCTCCCCAGGCCGGCCACTGCCACAGGAGTGCGGCTGCGACCCGGCATGTTCGATGCCTACCGCCAGATCGGTCCGTTGCGCCTGTCGCTGACGTTTGCCTGCCTGGTGTTCCTGGGCTTCGGCACCAGCACCGTGCTGCCCAGTTGGCTGTCAGCCCAGCATGCCATGAGCATCGGCACCGCCTCGAAGATCATCGCTGCGGCCAACTTGACGATGATTGCCGGTGGCATCGGCGCCGGGGTGTTGCTGGCGCGCGGCTATCGTGACCAGGCATTGTTCCTTGCGATCACCGCGCTGGTCATTGCCGTGAGCATCCCCTTGTACTTGCCCGGCATCGCGCAATCCTCGCGATTGATGTCGCTGGTGGCGTGGATGATGCTCAATGGCGCCGCCATTGCTATCGTGACCTCAGCCCTGCCGCGCGTGGTGCGCGATGCATCGCAGGGTGCTGCGGCTGCCGGCCTTTTGAGCCAGCTTGCAGCGTTGACCACTTTCGCCACGCCGCAGATCTGGCTGCCCATACTGGCCAGCGGACGCTGGCCTCTATTCATCGTCGTAGTGGCAATCGCCGCGCTCGCGGGACTGATGCTGTTCCCGCGGGCGCGTGCCGCGACTGCCTGAAATCAATGTCCGACTAGAACGGATACTTCGGCGGCGTATCCTTGATGGTCACCCACTGCCAGCTGGTGTATTCGTCCATGTCCGCCGGGCCACCCACTGCGGCACCGGCACCGGCGACTCCCGGGCCACCAAACGGGTTGTTGCCGTCGTCGTTGACGGTCTGGTCGTTGACGTGAACCATGCCGGCCTTGAGCCGGTCGGTCAGGCGCATGGCCCGACCCACGTCGCGTGAGATGACCGCGGCGGCCAGTGCCCCTTCATGGCGGTTTGCCAGCTCCAGTGCTTCTTCATCGGTCTTGAACACGATGATGTTGGCCACCGGACCGAAGGTTTCCTCGTCGAAGGCGCGCATGCCCGGCTTGACCCCTGACAGCACGGTAGCCTCGTGGAACAGGCCCTTGTGGTTGCCACCCGCCTCGATCTTGGCGCCGGCCTTGACCGAATCACCCAGAATGCCCTTGACGCGCTGCAGCTGACGCTCGCTGATCACCGGACCCAACGCCACCTGGCCGGACGCGCCGTCGCCCACCGGCAGATGCGTGGCGCGCTCGGCCAGCTTCCTGGTGAACTCCGCGGCGATGCCCTGGTGCACGAAGATGCGACTTGAGGCCATGCAGATCTGTCCCTGGTGCAGCCAGGCGCCCCAGGCGGCGTTGTTGACCGCAAGCTCCAGGTCCGCGTCATCGAGGATGATCAGCGCGTTGTTGCCGCCCAGTTCCAGCGACACTTTCTTCAGCGTCTTGCCGGCAAGCTCGGCCACGCGGCGACCTACGGCCGTGGATCCGGTGAACTGGATCATGTTGACCTGCCTCGACAGGCACAGCGCCTCGCCGGCCACCGCGTCACCGGACACCACATGCAGCACGCCGGCTGGCAGACCGGCTTCCTCCAGGGCGCGCGCAATCACGAACCCGCCCGACAGTGGCGTCTGCGGATCGGTCTTGAGCACCACGGCATTGCCGGTGGCCAGCGCCGGGGCCACCGCGCGCAGCGACAGGATCAGCGGAAAATTGAAGGGCGAAATGACGCCCACCACGCCGCGTGGAATGCGCCGCGCATAGCTGAGGCGTCCCGGGGGGTTGGCCAGTACCTCGCCGCGCGGCGCCGAGCACAATCCTGCCGCATGTTGCAGCAGGGCCGCGGCTTCACGCACTTCGTGCTGGCCCTTGGGAACGATGCCGCCGGTTTCCCGCGCAATCAGCAGCGCCAGCGCATCCATGTCCTGCTCCAGCAGCGTGGCCGCGCGCCGCAGGATGGCGGCGCGTGAACGGCCATCCAGTGCGGACCAGGACGACTGCGCCGCGGCCGCAGCAGCGGCGCAGGCCTCGATGTCGGATGCGTCGGCGAATCCCACGTTGCACAGCGGCTTGCCGGTGGCCGGCTCCGGTACATCGCGCGCGCCACCATTGGCTGTTACCCACTTGCCGTTGAAGATCTTGCCGCTCCAGCGTCCATCGCCCAGCAGCTTGCCAAATGCCTCAGTGCCCATGATTTCCCCCAGAACTCGTTGGTGACAGCGGGGCGCCAGTATAATTGGCGGGCATGAGCCCGTCGCAAGCCGTCGTTACACCAGAATCCGGCTGGCGTGGCTTCTTCGCCATGCTGCGCCGCCGGCACTTCAGCCCGTTCAGGTGCTATGTAAACCGCGCGCATCACACCGTGGTGATTCTCAACCCCAAGGTGGGCACCAAGAGCTTCCGCCGGGCCCTCACCGAGGGCATGCGCGAGGTATACGGCATCACCGATCCTTCTGAAGGGCGCTACCGGTTGTTCAAGAAGGCGCGCGAGTTCCAGTTCGCGCGCATCCGGGACTATATGCACGCGTTCAGGTTTCCGCACCAGTACCAGTACTTCTGCTTCGTGCGCAATCCCTACGCCCGGTTGCGCTCGGCGTGGCAGAGCAAGTTCGCCTACGGGCACACGCAAGGCTGGTCACGCAGCATTCAGCGCAGGGAACTTGGCAGGTTGCGCCGTTTCGCCAGGGCCGCAAACCTGCCCGGTGCAGCGCTGGGCAGTGCCATTCCGTTCGAGACCTTCCTGGCCTATGTCGAGAGCCAGCCTGCCGGTGCGCGCGATCATCACTGGGATGAGCAGTACCGGGTGCTGTTGATGGACCACATCCAGTACGAGCGGTGGTTTCGCATGGAGGCGGATTTCACGGCGGGGATGCGCCAGATCTTCGAGCGCATCGGCCTGCACGGGCCGGTGATGGAACGGATTGTCGCCACGCAGACGAACACCAGCCCCAAGACTGACGCACCGGTCTACAAGGCCGAGACCGCGGCGCGCGTGTACCGGCTGTATGCGCGCGATTTTGCGACCTTTGGCTACGACCAGGGATCCTGGCGCGGTCTCTAGGGCTTGCGCGCGCGCGGCCCCAGGCCGTGCTGCAGCACCGCCAGGTGGTGCAGGGTCGCGCCCGCGGCGGCGCTGGCTTCCCATGAAATGCCCAGTTCCCTGCGCAGCGTGGGGCCGGCCAAAAATGGAAACACGCACAGCGAGAGCACCGACAGCGCAATGGACTCGGCGCGCAGGTCGCTGCGGATGAGGTGGCTGGCCTGTCCGGCCGTGACCAGTTGGCGCAGCCTTGCGGCCAGGGCGCACATCACGGGGGCTGGCTCGGGATCGGCCATTTCGCGCAGCAACAGCTGCGGCAGCCACGGATGGCGCGACGCCACCAGCGTGAACTGCTGGACAAACCCGGCCAGTGCGGCCTGCGTAGCCTGGCCCGCAAGCGCCGCATCGATGCTGTGTATCAGCGGCGCGATGCGTTCACGTTCGATGGCCTGCAGCAGGCCCGCCTTGTCCTTGAAATAGTAGTGCGCCAGCGCCGGGGTGACGCCGGCACCCAGGGCAACCTGTCTCAGGGAGGTCGCCGCATAGCCCACCGCGGCAAACAGGTCGCGGCCGGCGTCGATGAGCTGTTCCCGATGGTCGTGTGCGCCGGTTTCGGGGCGTCCACGAAGGCGTACGGCAGGTGTCGGGCTCATGGATAAAGATTAAATACATGGTTAAATTAATAAAACAACCAGCAAATGCCTGCCTAAGTCATAACTAATACGGTATTACAGTGATAACCCCACACCCGTTGCCTATCGGGTATGGGATGTCCGATCGTTGGGGCGTCGCAAAAAAAAATCTGGTTTCTTTCTAAGGGGGGACCATGGCATTGACGTTTCGCAAGCTCGAGGTGTTTGTCACCGTCGCACAGGACGGCAATTTCCGCCGTGCCGCCGAGCGACTCAACATAAGCCAGCCATCGGTAAGCGCCCAGGTGAAGTCCGTCGAGCGGTATCTGGGCTATCCGCTGTTTGACCGGCGCCGCGGCGCCACCTCCCTGTTGTCGGTGGAGGGGCAGGCGTTCCTTGAGAGGGCGCGCGAGTTGGTGCGGGCGCAATCGGCGCTGGCGGCCAGTCGGCCCAAGATGGCTCGCCCGCCGCGCTATCACCTGCGCATCACCGTGGGTCCGTTGCTGCTGGATCGCCTGATCAAGCCGTTGATCGGCAAGTTCCAGGCGCGCCATCCGCAGATCGACCTGGAGTTTGCTTCATTCAATCCCACCCTGGGCGGTTCCGAGGCGCTGCAACGGGGGGACATCGATATCCTGCTGTTTACCGGCGGCCAGGAGCCCGGGCAGGACACGGCCGACGTGGTCACCGAAGTCCTGTCGCGGGTCAGCTGCTCCCTGTACGGCGTGCCCTCGCTGGTGCGCCCGGTGCTGCGCGGTGAGGTGGCCATCGCAGACCTGCCGTTCCTGCTGCTGCCGGATCATTTTCGCATCACGCGCTGGACGCTGGAGCAGCTGGCGCGCCACGGCATCCGGCCCAGCCACATCATGGGGCGCCCACCCCTGATGGACGTTTTGCTGCAGATGGTGCTGTCAGGCTCCGGCGTCGCCATGCTCTATGACCTGGAGGTCGAGGAGCACCGGCGGGCCGGACGGGTACTGCCCTTCGGACCCCGCCTGGACCCGGCCTATCGCATGCTGATGCTGGGGCCGCGTGCCCGGACCGAGGCGGCCGCACCGGTGCTGCGGTTCCTGCGCGACGCGGCACAGCCGGAAAAACATGCTGCAGCGCAGCAAAAGTCCCGTCGACAAGTGGAACCAACTGTGCCTGTGACGGAGGCCACCCCGCAGGCAGCAGTTTTGTGAGATCTGACATTAATTTGTCATTAACCGGCGTGGGCTGTGGTGTAAGATGAGCGCTCGAGCCTGGGGCGTTCTTCGCTTCCAGCGTCTCGATAGTCGTGGAACAAGACCCCCCGTTTCCACGTTATATTTTAGCCCCGTCTCTGACGGGGCTTTTTTTTGTCTGCTGTCAGTGCGACACGCGCCGTCTCGTTATTCTTGACGGCCGCCCGGTGGCCAAGGTGTTGGCGGCAAGGAGTGGCCCATGCGCATCGCAGTCCCCCGCGAGATCAAGAACCGTGAATACCGCGTTGCACTAACGCCCGCCGGCGTGCGCGAGCTGGTGGCCGCTGGCCACGAAGTGCACGTGCAGTCAAGTGCTGGCGAAGGCGCGGGCTTTGCCGATTTGTCCTACACCAATGCCGGCGCACAGGTCGTGAGCGATGTTGGTGCACTGTTCGCGCGGGCCGAACTGATCGTCAAGGTCAAGGAGCCGCAGCCGGAGGAATGTCGCAGGCTAGGGCCAGGACAGGCGCTGTTCACCTACCTGCATCTGGCGGCCGATCGCGGCCAGGCACAACTGCTGATGGCCTCCGGCGTCACGGCAATTGCCTACGAGACCATCACTGCCGCGGACGGCAGCCTGCCACTGCTGGCACCGATGAGCGAGATTGCCGGTCGCATGTCGGTGCAGGTGGCCGCGCATTGCCTGCAAAAGGCACAGGGCGGCTCCGGCCTGCTGCTCGGTGGTGTGCCCGGCGTGCCGCCTTCACGTCTGGTGGTGCTGGGCGGCGGCGTGGCCGGCAGCCATGCAGCGCGCATGGCCCTGGGGCTGGGAGCCGATGTAACGGTGGTCGACCGGTCACTGCCGCGCCTGCGCCAGCTGACCGCGGAATTCGGGCTGGCACTGAAGACCGAGTACTCGACGCTTGATGCCGTGGAACGACTGGTCAAGCACGCCGACGTGGTGATCGGCTCGGTGCTGATCCCAGGGGCCGCGGCGCCGCGCCTGGTCTCGCGCGCAATGGTGGCCGGCATGCAGCCCGGTTCGGTGCTGGTGGACATCGCCATCGACCAGGGTGGCTGCTTTGAAACCAGTCGTCCCACCACGCATGACGCGCCCAGCTACGTCGAGGAGGGCGTGGTGCATTACTGCGTTACCAACATGCCCGGGGCCGTGCCCCGAACGTCGACGGCGGCGCTGACGCATGCGACACTGCCGTACGTCAAGGCGCTTGCGGACAAGGGCATTGTGGCGGCGCTGACCGGCGACCCGGGCTTTCGGCGTGGCCTCAACATCGCGGACGGCGAAATCCGCAGCGAGCCGGTTGCCAAGGCACTGGGGCTGCCGCTGCGGCCCTGACACCAAAACAGCTTTTACCCAGGCCGGGGCCGGGGAGGGGAAATGTCGCGCACGCCGCAGGAACAACGCAATCTTGATTTCGTGATGGAGATGTATCACGTGGTACTGATGCCCATGGATTCGTCCAAGGTCGATGCCTACATCTCGCCCGACTACATCCAGCACAGCTCCATGGCCGCGCCGGGCCGCGAGCCGCTCAAGCAGTTCCTCGACCGCATCCGCCGCGAGTCCCCTGAGGCCAAGCAGTACATCAAGCGCACCTTCGTCGATGGCGACCACGTGGCCGTGCACCTGCACGTGGTGCGCCATCCCGGCGACCCGGGCCTGGCGGTGGTGGACATGTTTCGCACCGACGGCAAGGCCATCCTCGAGCACTGGGAAGTGTTCATGGAGGTGCCGGTCAACCCGATCAATCCCAATTCCCTGTTCTGACCCCGGGGGCGCCGGTGGCTGGCATGCGCTTTAGCGACAAGGTGGTGGTCATCATCGGCGGCAACAGCGGCATCGGTCGCGCCGCGGCGCTGGCCTTCGCGGCCGAGGGCGCGCGCGTGGTGATCACCGGCCGTGACCAGAAGACCCTGGACCAGGTGGCTGCCGAAGTCGGGCCCGGCACGCTGGCGCTGCGCTCGGACGTCGCCGATGTGGATAGCACCGTCAGGGCGATGCAGGCGGTGCGCCAACGCCACGGGCGCATCGACGTGCTGTTCGTCAATGCCGGCGTGGGCACCTTTGCCCCCGTGCCGCAGGTGACCCCGCAGCTATGGGATGAGGTGCACGCCGTGAACCTGCGCGGCAGTTTCTTCGCCGCGCAGCAGGCATTGCCGCTGATGGGTCGCGGCGGGGCGATGGTCTTTACCGGCTCCATTGGCAGCGTGCTGGCGGTGCCGGGCAACGTGGTCTACGCGGCGAGCAAGGCCGGACTGCGCGCCGTGGCGCGCATATTGGCCGCCGAGCTGGTCGGGCAGGGCATCCGCGTCAACATGGTCAGCCCGGGCCCCACCGAGACCCCGATCATCAACCGCAATATCGGCATGGATGCCGCGGCCGTGGACGCATTGCGCCAGGTCATGATCGCCAACACGCCCATGCGCCGCATGGGTGAGCCCCAGGAGATTGCCCGCGCGGTGCTGTTCCTGGCGTCCGACGAGGCCAGCTTCATCACCGGGGTTGACCTGTTCGTCGATGGCGGCGTGGTTGAGCTCTAGCGGGCCGGGCTTGCCCCTGGCCCCGACGCTGCAGGGACTGCTCGACGCGCGGCTGTCGCAGCTGCAAGACGGCGCGCCTGCGACCTGGCAGCTCATTGCCGGCGACGCGCTGCTGCAGCAGCAGTGCCGGGCAGTGCTGCTGGGCAGCGATTTCGTGCAGCGCTCGCTGCTGCAGGATGACCAGCTGCTGCCCACCCTGGTGCGCGAGGGACGGTTGCAACGGGCAATGGACCCGGCCCAATACCACGCCTTGCTGCAGGCGGTGGCCGCCGCGTGCGGGCTTGACGAGGCGCAATTCGGCACGGCGCTGCGCACCCTGCGACGTCGCGAGATGGTGCGCATTGCCTGGCGCGATATCGCAGGCACAGCGCCCCTGCACGCCACGCTGCGCGAGACCTCCTGGTTCGCCGACGCGGTGATCGACCGCGCCACGCATTTTTCCGAGGCGTGCCTGGTGCAGCGACATGGCGCCTTGCCGGCCGCCGATTGCGGGCTGGTGGTGCTGGGCATGGGCAAGCTCGGCGGCGGGGAACTGAACTTCTCCTCCGACGTCGACCTGGTATTCCTGTTTCCCGAGGGCGGCAGCACCGTGGTCACCGGCACCGGGGTGCCGCTGGAGCTGGAGGAGTTCTACATCCGCCAGGGCCGCATGCTGATCCGGCTGCTCGACGCCGTGACCGACGCGGGACTGGTGTTTCGCGTCGACATGCGCCTGCGACCCTTTGGCGACAGCGGCCCATTGGTGGCCAGCTTTGCGTTCTTCGAGGATTACCTGCAGTCCCATGGGCGCGACTGGGAACGCTATGCGTACGTCAAGGCGCGCGCGGTGTCCGGTGCGCACCTGTTCGCCGCCGAGCGCGAGTCGCTGCTGCGCCCGTTCGTGTACCGCCGCTACCTGGATTTCGGCGTATTCGAGGCGCTGCGCGAGATGAAGGGCCTGATCAGCCGCGACGTGGCGCGCCGCGAGATGGCCGACAACATCAAGCTGGGCCCAGGCGGCATCCGCGAGGTGGAGTTCATCGTGCAGGCATTCCAGCTGGTGCGCGGCGGCCAGGACAGCGCGCTGCGCGAGCCATCGCTGCTGGCCGTGCTGCCGCGGCTGTCGGGGGCCAAGTTGTTGCCCGCCGAGGCAGTGGCCGCGCTGGGCACGGCCTACGATTTCCTGCGGCGGCTGGAAAACCGCACCCAGATGCTGGCCGATGAGCAGACCCACAGCCTGCCCGCCGACGCGCTGTCGCGCGAGCGCATTGCCGTGGCCATGGGATTTAGCAGCGTCGCGGAGCTGGAGCGGGCGTTTGCGCAGCAGCGGGCCATCGTCGTCGCGCATTTCGCAGCCCTGTTCGCAGACCAGGACAATGGACGGCAGGCGCGGGCACTGGACCTTGCGCCGCTGTGGGAGACGGGGCTGGACGACGCCGGCATGCAAGCGCAGCTGGCCGCCTTGTCCGATGACGGGCCGGCCATGCTGGCGCAGCTGGTGGCACTGCGCGACTCCAGTCGCATGCGGCGCCTGGACGAGCCCGGTCGCCGCCGGTTGAAGCTGCTGCTGGAACGGCTCATCGGCGAGCACGGCGTGGGCCGCCACCCCGAGGCATGGCGGCGCCTGCTGACCGTGATCGAGGCCATCGGCCAGCGCTCGGCTTACTTCTCGCTGCTGGTGGAGAACCGCCGCGCGCGTGAACGCTGGGTGGCCATCTGCAGCGAGGGGGACTTCCTTGCCGCACAGCTGGCACGCAACCCGGCCTTGCTCGATGAGCTGATCGACGATCGCTGGGTGGATACGCTGCCGTCGCGCCGCGAGCTGGACGAGGAGCTGGCCCATCGCCTGTCCGATATCGGCGCCGATGACATGGAGCGCGAGGTGGAGGCGCTGTGCCGCTTCAAGCAGGCGGCCGTGTTTCGCGTGGCGCTGGCGGACCTGTCCGGTCGCCTGCCACTGATGTCGGTCAGCGATCGGCTGACCGAGATCGCCGAGTTGATCGTGGCGCGCACGCTGGAACTGGCCTGGCGGCAGATGGTGGCGCAGCTGGGGACGCCGTGCTGCACCGAGGCCGGGGGCAGGCGCGAGGTGCGGGTCGCGGCGCTGGGCTACGGCAAGCTGGGGGGCCTGGAGCTGGGCTACGCTTCAGACCTGGACCTGGTGTTCCTGCACGATTCCACTGGCGAGGCCCAGGAGACCGATCGCGCCGCGCCGGTGGACAACCAGGTGTTCTTCCTGCGCTTTGCCCAGCGCCTGATCCACCTGCTGACCATGCACTCGGGTGCCGGCCGGCTGTACGAAGTGGACGTGCGCCTGCGGCCATCGGGCAAGGGCGGGCTGCTGGTGACCAGCATCGAGGCATTCCGGCGCTACCAGTTCGAGGAGGCATGGACCTGGGAACACCAGGCGTTGCTGCATGCGCGGGCCGTGGCCGGGGACACCGGCCTGATGGCGCGCATCGAGGCGGTGCGTGTCGATGTGCTGCGCAATGCGGTGCGCCGCGACGACCTGCGCGAACGCGTGGCCGACATGCGCGAGCGCATGCGCCGCGAACTGTCCTCGGCGCAGCCCGGTGAGTTTGACCTCAAGCAGGATCGCGGTGGCATCGCCGACATCGAGTTCCTGGCGCAGTACTGGGCGCTGCGCTGGGCCGGGGAGTTCGCGCCGCTGGTGCACTTCTCCGACACCATCCGCCAGCTCGAGTCCGTGGCCTCCGCCGCACTGGTGCCCCAGGAGCAGGTCGACCAGCTGGTGCGCGCTTACCAGGTCTATCGCGCGCTGTCGCACCGGCGTTCCCTGGAAGGGTTGTCCGGTGCCATTGCGGCCGCGCAGCTGCGCGACGAGCGCGAGGCGGTGGCGGCGATCTGGGGCGCATGGATGAGCCAGCCCGTATAATGCCGGCCATGTCCACACCCGCACCCCTCATGCCGGCCAACGCCGCGCAAAGTTATGAAGTCGGACCTTCAGACTTGCCGCTGTCCTGTCCCATGCCTTCGATGACGTTGTGGAATTCGCACCCGCGCGTGTACCTGGCCATCGAGGAAACCGGCAGCGCCAAGTGTCCCTACTGCGGCGCCGAATTCACGCTGCGACGCTGATCCACCCCAAGTGGATCCCTTCGCGCCCCGCATCAACGAACCCATCCGGGTGCTGCGCATTGCCACGCTGGGTTCCCCCAACGGTGCGCTGTTGCTCAACCCCCAGGCCGGGGTCGAGGTCGACCAGTCCTGGTTTGATCCGGCGCGCTGGGCGGCCCAGGGCGCACTGATCAGCCAGGCGCGCGGCCGCGGGGCGGCGCAGGTGTTCGAGCACCAGGGGCGACGCTTCGTGCTGCGCCACTACCGGCGCGGCGGACTGGCCGCGCGCATTAGCGCGGATCGCTACCTGTGGCTGGGCGAGGACCGCACGCGTCCGGTGCGCGAGCTGAAGCTCAACCTGCGCATGCATGCCGAGGGATTGCCGGTACCGCTGCCCGTGGCCGCGCGCTTTGAGCGCGAGGGCAGGGGCTACCGCGGGGACCTGATCACCGAGTGGCTGCCCGACACCCAGACCCTGGCGCAGCGACTGGACGCGGGGGAAGTGGGGCTGTCCACCTGGGCGGCGATCGGGCGATGCCTGCACCGCTTCCAGGACTATGGCCTGTGCCACTCGGACCTCAACGCACACAACATCCTGCTACGCGGGGCCGAAGAGGTGTTTCTGATCGACTTCGACAATGGGCGGCGGCGCGGCCGCGGCCTGTGGCGTGATGCCAACCTGGCACGCCTGCGTCGTTCGCTGGACAAGCTGGAGGACGGGCGGTCGCAGCGGCGCTTCGACGAGGCGCAGTGGCACTGCCTGCTCTCGGCCTGCCTGTAGGCTCGCCATGTCGCGCCTGCTCTACACCGTGCTGCTGATGCTGTTGTTGCCATTGGCCATCCTCTGGCTGGCCTGGCGTGGCTGGCGCAGTCCGGCCCATCGCGGCGGACTGAGGCAACGACTGGGCATCGGGCTGCCGCAGCGTCAGGATCACCCGCTGTGGCTGCACGCCGCATCGGTGGGCGAGGTGCAGTCGCTGGCCGGGCTGGTCAGGTTGCTACTGCGTGAACATCCGGCGCAGCCGCTGCTGATCACCGTCGGATCACCCACGGGCGTGACGCGCGCCGAGGCACTGTTTGCGCAGGACCTGCACGGTCAGGCGGGCGCAGCCCCGCGCGTGTCGGTGTGGCACGCCCCGTTTGACCTACCGGGGGTCGCGCGGCGCTTTCTTGCCGCCAGCCAGCCGCGCTGCGGCGCCTTTGTCGAGACCGAAATCTGGCCCAACATGATCGCCGCGGCCGCGCACCGCGAGGTACCGCTGTCGATGGTCAGCGCACGGGTGTCGCAGCGGTCCACCGGCAGGTACCTGCGCTACGCGCCCGGCCTGGTGCGCCAGACACTGCGCCGCATCCGCGGCATCGGCGCACAAAGCGAGGCGGACCGACAGCGCTTCATCCGCCTGGGCGCCGATCCGTCACGGCTGCAGGTCATCGGCAACCTCAAGTTTGATTTCCCGCTGCCGGCCGACATCGAGCAGCAGGGCCAGCGGCTGCGCGCGCGCTATGCGCCGGGGCGTCCCATGTGGGTGGCGGGCAGCACGCACCCAGGGGAAGAAGAGGCCTGCGTTGCCGCACAGCTGCAACTTGCCAGCCAGGCCAGAGCCGCCGGTGGCGTGTCCCCGCTACTGGTGCTGGCGCCCAGGCGTGCCGAGCGATTCGATGAGGTGGCCACCTGGTTGTCCGGGCGCGGCGTCGCGTTTGTGCGCTCCAGTGGCGGATCCGGCGCGGACCCAAGTTCAACCGACGTGCTGCTGGTGGACAGCCTCGGGGAGTTGCTGGGGTTCTATGCTGCTGGCGACGTGGCCTTCGTGGGCGGCAGCCTGGTGCCGGTGGGCGGGCACAACCTGCTGGAACCGGCCGCGCTGGGCAAGCCCACGGTGACCGGGCCGCACAACTTCAATTCTCCCGAGGCGGCGCGCCTGCTCGAGGAGGCTGACGCATTGCTGCAGGTGACCGACGCGACGCTGGCCGACACCGTCCACCGGCTGCTGTCCGATCCGCTGGCCGCTGCAGCCCGGGGCCGGCGTGCACAAGCCGCGGTGGTAGCCAACCAGGGCGCCGCGGCGCGCGCCCTGGCCATGATTGGCTAGTTGTTGGCTGGCGGTGTCGCCCTGACCGGCGGGGGTGCCGGCGGCGGCACCACCGGTATGGCCGTGGTTCCGGCCAGCGGCACATCGACGGTCAACAACCCATTGACGCGCTCGATGGTGGAGCGGTCCAGGACACCGGCCGTCAGTTGCAGGCGGATCAGGTTGTTGAGGTACGAGTACTTGGCCGACGAGTAGTTCTGCTGCGCCTGGATCAGGTTGCGCCGCGCGGCCAGCACGTCAACCGTGGTGCGCGTGCCCACTTCGTAGCCGGCTTCCGCGGCCTTGAGCGCGGTCTGGTTGGACTGCACCGCCTGGCGCAGCGCCTGCGTGCGCGCCATCTCGGAGTTGACGCCCTGGTACGCGTCACGGGCATTGCCCTCGGTGTTGCGCGACGTGCCCTCGAGCCGCTCCTTGGCCGCAATCCAACGGAACTGGCTCTGCCGGACCTGGGAACTGACGCTGCCGCCGCTGAACAGGGGCAGGGTCAGCTGCAAGGCCACGGAGTTGCCGTAGGTGGTCGCGGCATTGACGGTGAACTGGTTGCCCGTGGGCGTAAAATAGGTTGCGTTGCCTGAGCGGTCCGAATAGGTCCGGCCCGCCACGAAGTCGATGGTGGGCAGGTGTCCGCCAAACGACGAACTGACTTGGTCGCGCGCGATGTCAGCGGCCAGCCGGCTGGAAAGCAGCGCGGAATTCTGATCCATGGACATCTGCACCCACTGCTCTTCATCGGCCGGCGCCGGCGCCTGCAGCGGCATGTCTTCACTGGGCTTGGTCAGCCGCTCGGGCTTGATGCCTATGATGGTGCGCATGATCTCCAGCTGGGTGGACAGGCTGCGCTTGGCGTCGATGACCGCCGCGGCGGCCTGGTCGCGTGCCGCCCGTGAATCCTGCACGTCGGTGATGGCGATGAGCCCGACCTCGAACCGCCGTTCGGCCTGGTCCAGCTGGCGCGAGATGGCTTCCCGCGCCGACTCCAGGGCCTCAAGGTTGTCGACCGCCGACAGCACGGCGAAGTACTGCGTGGTCACCCGCTGTGCCAGGGATTGCTGGGCGACAATGTAGTCCGCCTCAGCCTGTGCCACGGCATGGTTGGCCGTGCGCAGCGCCACCCAGTTCTGCCAGGAAAACACGTTCTGGCGCAGGCTGAAGCCCCAGTCAGTGGAATCATTGACGTTGCTGCTGTCGGAGATCGACGGCACGATGAACCCGTTCAACAGGAACTGGCTGTTGGAGACCCCCTCGCTCCAGCTGCGCCCCGTGTCGGCCGTTCCACTGATGTGCGGAAGCAGCGTCGCGATGGCCTGGGGCTTGGCTTCGCGGTTGGCCGAGCGCGTGGCTTCGGCTTCCCGGATCTGCGGATCATTGACCACCGCCAGGTCATAGATCTGCAACAGGTTCTCGCTGCGGGCCGCAGTGGCCACCAGCAGCGTCGCAATCATCAGGCCAGGACCGATCTGCAAAAATCCACGTTTCATTTGGCTACCTTGCAACACAGCAAACAACCCCTTTGAGAGCGGGACGGTGGCGCGAAGTTCCGCCCCACCGGCCCATCAGAATGAGAAAACGGCCGGATCAGGCGCATTCAATAATGGGTCCGTAGCCGTCTCGAACAGGCTGTGCACGGCGCGCTGGCCCTGTGCAGCCACTGTCACGAGCCGGGCTTCCATGATCGGTTCGCGGCCCACCACGACAAACAGGCGACCGCCTGGTCGCAGCAGCGCCTCGAAGCGCGGGTCATAAACCGGCATGGATCCGGTCAGGACGATCACGTCATAACGCGGCCCGGCGGGCAGGGCAAAGCCATCGGCGTGCTCGACCTGCACGTCGCCCAGTCCGGCCGCGCGCAGGTTCTGCCGTGCCTGCTGGGCAAGGTCGGCATGGATTTCCAGGCTCTGCACCTTGCCGCCCAGCAATGACAGGCAGGCGGAAACGTAGCCGGATCCGGTGCCCACCTCGAGCACCAGGTCACCCTGCTGGATGGCCACCGCCTGGACGATCCGCCCGACCACGGAAGGTCGCAGCATGTGCTGTCCGTGCCCCAGTGGCACCGGCAGGTCGGCATAGGCCAGGCGCTGCCAGGCAACCGGAACAAACTGTTCGCGTGCCAGTCGGTTGAAAATCGCCAGCGCCTGCGGCGGCAGTGCAGACCAGGCCCGCACCTGCTGGTAGGTCATCTGTTCACGGGCGTCGGCGCTGGGCAGCATGCAACTTAATCCGGGCGATTCTGGAAGATCCGGGACGGTAAGCCTTTTCAGGCCGCGTGCCAATAATATCAGGTAGCTGACCTTTTTACCCTAATGGCGGCAGCCACTTATGTTCAACTGGGACCGCCTATTGGGGGGCTTAAGCTATTCTCGACCCTATTCTGAGGCCCTGAACAACGACCTGGTTCACAGGCAAGGCGATTGATGTCGGTACTCGGGCTTCTGTGCCTGCTGTTTGCGTTCGCGGCGTTGCTGTTACTCGTGCTGTACCTGCTGCAGCGCAAAGAACTCAATGCAATATCGCGCCTGTCAAAACAACTGCAATCCATATCGATTGGCGGGCGCCTTGGCGGCCGCGTCGACTTCGATACGGATCATCCGGAACTCGGCGCACTGGTCACCGCGGTCAATCACCTGCTGGTGCGCGTCGGTGGTACGCAAAAGATTCCGCAGGCCGACGCGCTGTTCACGCAAGTGGCCGATCGCGTGCACGAAGTGGTGTTGCTGCACCGGGATTCGATCCTCTATGCCAATCCGCAATTCGCCAACCTGCTAGGCGTTGATCGCAAGGACGTGGTGGGCAGGCGATTGCCGGAGCTGGTGCCGGCGGACCAGGCCGAACTGGTATCCGATTGCCTGCGCCGGTACCTGGCCGGCGAGGATGCACCCGGCAGGTTTGAGATCGACCTGATCGGCATGCAGGGTCAGTTCAGCAGGCTCGAACTGACCAATACAGTGGTCGAGCACGAAGGGGCGCGCACGCTGCTGATCAGCGGCGTGGAAGTCATTCCCACGCAGACCGTGCAGACCCTGGACCCGGCGCTGTTTGAAGGCGGGCGCAGCCGCGCGCGCATTGCACTGGATTCACTGGGCGAGGCGCTGATCACCATCGACGTCGTCGGGCGCATCGACTACGCCAATCCGGCGGCCACGGTGCTGCTGGCCAGCGATTCGCGCACGCTGGTCGGACGCACCATCGACGAGGTGGTCACGCTGGTGGACGAGACCGACCGCAAGCTGCTGCGCCACCCGGTGGACCTGGCACTGCAGGGCACCACCACCAGCGGCATCGGCCGGCGGGCGTTCCTGCTGGCGCGCGATGCCGGCAGTGAACGATCGATTGAGTTGTCGGCCTCGCCGGTGCGCAGTCGCGACAACGCGGCGGAGGAGATCACCGGGGCGGTGGTGATGCTGCACGACGTGACCGAGCTGCGCGGCATCACGCGCCAGATGTCCTATCAGGCCACGCACGATGCGCTGACCGGACTGGTCAATCGCCCGGAGTTCGAGCGACGTCTGGCCGATGCGCTGGACGCGGCGCATGTGGGTGCGACCAGCCATGTGCTTTGCTACATCGACCTGGATCGCTTCAAGGCTGTCAACGATGTCAGTGGTCACCAGGCCGGCGACAGCATGTTGCGCGAGGTGGCCAAGCTGATGCGCGAGGCGGTGCGCGACTCGGATACCGTCGCGCGCCTGGGTGGCGATGAATTCGCGCTGCTGCTGATCGGCTGCCCCCTGAAGAAGGGCCGGCAGATCGCCGATGACCTCACGCGCACGCTCAATGAACACCGCTTCGTGTGGAAGGACCGGATCCACAACATCGGTGCCAGCGTGGGGCTGGTGGAACTGGCCCGTGACAGCGGTTCGATGGAGCAGGCGCTGGCGGCGGCGGATTCCGCCTGCTACGTGGCCAAGAAGCAGGGCGCGGCATTTGGCAACGTGGCGGTGTACTCGGCGCGCGACGAGGCCGTGGCACGCCAGAGCGGCGAGATCCACTGGCTGCACACGCTGCAGACTGCGCTGCGCGACAACCTGTTCAGGTTGTACTGGCAGCCCATCGTGCTGGCCTATGGTGAGAGCGGCCGCGGACCGTCGATGGAAGTGCTGGTGCGCCTGGCCGATGACCATGGCCAGGAAATCGCGCCCATCGACCTGGTGCGGGCGGCCGAGCGCTACCGGCTGATGGGGCTGGTGGATCGCTGGGTCATCCAGACCACGCTCACGGCGCTGGGCCGTGGCGCCATCGAGCTGGCGCCGGGTCGCAGCCTCGCGATCAACGTATCGGGCCAGACGCTGGCCGATACGCAGTTCCTGGAGTTCGTGGTGGAGAGCTTTGATCGCAGCGGCGTGGAACCGGCGCAGGTGTGCTTCGAGATCTCCGAGAGCGCCGTGGTGGCCAATCTGGACCACGCGCGCCGCTTTGTCGGGGTGCTGCACGGCATGGGCTGCGAGTTCGCGCTGGACAACTTCGGCAGCAGCATCGGTTCGTTTGCCAGCCTCAAGAACCTGCCCATGGATTATCTGAAGGTGGATGGGGCGTTCATGCGCAACATCGCGCGCGACAGCGTCAACCAGGCCATGGTCACCGCGACCATCCGGCTGGCACGGTCGCTGAACTTCAAGGTGATTGCCGAGCACATCGAGGATGCGGCGGGCATGGACGCGGCGCGCAGCATGGGCTTCGACTACCTGCAGGGCTTTGCCATCGCGCGACCCCGGCCGCTGTCGCTGGCCGCATAGCCGGGCCCCTAGAACGCGAACAGCTCGTTGCGGCGCACGAAGGTTTCCATGAACTGCGTCATGGCCTGCATCTGCGTGTGGTGCGCGCGCAGCGCCTGCAGCTTGGCATCCTGTTCCGCATCCGTGAGCGTGAAGCTTTGCCAGTGGCGACCGGCCACCAGGCTAGGCGGTGCCAGGGGCGTGTCCCTGAGCAGGCCGCGCGGCTCGGGCCAGTGGCTGGCGTGGATGACGTAGTACCACAGCTCCCAGGGCTTGCCGCGCGTCTCCAGTACCTGGCGCGCCAGCCGTCCGGTGGCCGCGTGGTCCGGATGCAGGTCCTCCGGCGCCGTCACCAGCACGCGGGTGGGCGCGAAATCCTCGATGACCTGCAGCAGGTCACGCGTGAGGTTAGCGCCGGTGAATGCGGCGCCCGGCGACAGTGACTGCGGATACGACACCTGCGTGCTGCGCGTATACACAGAGGTGTAGGGCTGGTCGAAGTGGCTGCCCAGCAGCGAGGTGATGCCGCGATCCGGGTAGCCCAGCATGAAGCGCTGCGCCGGCGCAATCCCGAGGATGGCCGCCGCGTCGAAGGCTTCGGCAACGCGCGCCTGTCCCAGGCGCTGCATGCCGCTGCCCTTGAGGCGCAGGTGTCGCTCCACGATGAACGCGTCCACCTCGAAGCCATCGCCGGCGGTGATCCACACCACCCCGACGGCAGCCCCTGCCGCCAGTGCGCGCCGGATGTAACCGGCGCAGCACAGGGATTCATCATCCGGATGTGGCGCGATGACCAGGATGCGGTCGCCGGCCCTGGGTTCGGCCGCCAGCGGCAGCTGTGCCTGGGATAGCTGCGCTGCGTCCGCGAGGGCGGACAGCAGCAGCAGCGTGAGTCCCAGGCAGCGCAATGACTACGACATCGTCTAGAGCAGGGGCACCAGCAGCAGCGCCACGATGTTGATGATCTTGATCAGCGGGTTGATGGCTGGACCTGCCGTGTCCTTGTACGGATCCCCCACCGTGTCACCGGTGACCGCGGCCTTGTGCGCATCGGAGCCCTTGCCGCCGAAGTGGCCTTCCTCGATGTACTTCTTGGCGTTGTCCCAGGCACCGCCGCCGGTGCACATGGAGATGGCCACGAACAATCCGGTGACGATGGTGCCGATGAGCAGTCCGCCCAGCGCCTTGATGCCGGCGCCCGGGCCCATCAGCGCGTTCATGCCGAAGGCCACCACCACCGGCACCAGGATGGGCAGCAGCGACGGGATGATCATTTCCTTGATCGCCGCCTTGGTCAGCAGGTCCACCGCCTTGGAATAATCAGGCTTGGCCGTGCCTTCCATGATGCCCTTGATCTCGCGGAACTGGCGGCGCACCTCGACCACCACCGAGCCGGCCGCGCGACCCACCGCCTCCATGGCCATGGCGCCGAACAGGTAGGGCACCAGGCCGCCGATGAACAGGCCGATGATCACCGCCGGATCGGACAGCGAGAACGCCACCATTTCGCGGCCCGTGGCGTGCAGGTGCGATTCCAGGTTGTGCGTGTAGTCGGCGAACAGCACCAGCGCGGCCAGTCCGGCCGAACCGATGGCATAGCCCTTGGTCACGGCCTTGGTGGTGTTGCCCACGGCATCCAGCGGATCGGTGATGTCGCGGATCTTCTTGTCGAGGCCGGCCATCTCGGCGATGCCGCCGGCGTTGTCGGTGATGGGGCCGTAGGCGTCCAGCGCCACGATCATGCCGGTCAGCGACAGCATGGCGGTGGCGGCAATGGCGATGCCATAGAGCCCGCCCAGCGTGTACGCGCCATAGATGGCCATGCACACTGCCAGTACCGGCAGCGCGGTGGACTTCATCGATACGCCAAGGCCGGCGATCATGTTGGTGGCATGGCCGGTCTGCGAGGCCTCGGCGACCTTGCGCACCGGTGAATATTCAGTGGCCGTGTAGTACTCGGTGATCACGATCATCGCGGCCGTCAGCCCCAGGCCGATCAGCGCGCAACCGAACAGCGAGCCCAGCTGCTCCGGGAAGAACGACTTGGTGATGAAGTAGAAGGCCACCGCAGAGATCAGGCCCGACACGGCCACGCCGCGGTACAGCGCGTTCATGATCTTGCCGCCATCGCGGGTCGACACGAAGAACGTGCCGATGATGGAGGAGACGATCGAGGCCGCGCCCAGGGCCAGCGGGAAGACCACGGCGGAGATGCCGGAGCCGGCCATCAGCAGGCCGCCCAGCAGCATGGTGGCCACCAGGGTCACCGCGTAGGTCTCGAACAGGTCCGCTGCCATGCCGGCGCAGTCGCCGACATTGTCGCCCACGTTGTCGGCGATCACCGCCGGGTTGCGCGGGTCGTCCTCGGGAATGCCCGCCTCGACCTTGCCCACCAGGTCCGCGCCCACGTCCGCACCCTTGGTGAAGATGCCGCCGCCGAGGCGCGCGAAGATGGAGATCAGCGAGCCGCCGAATGCCAGGCCCACCAGCGAGTGCAGTGCCTTGGAGCGCGCCACCGGGTCATCGCTGATGCCGCCCAGCACGAAGAAGTAGCCGGTCACGCCCAGCAGGCCCAGGCCCACCACCAGCATGCCGGTAATCGCGCCGCCCTTGAAGGCCACCTGCAGCGCCGCGTTCAAGCCGCGGTTGGCGGCCTCTGCGGTGCGCACGTTGGCGCGCACCGAGATGTTCATGCCGATGTAGCCGGCGAGACCCGAGAGAATTGCGCCTACCGCGAAGCCACCTGCGGTGGCCCAGTTGAGCGCAAAACCCAGCGCGACGAACAGCACTGCCCCCACCAGCATGATGGTGGTGTACTGGCGGTTTAGGTAGGCCTTGGCACCGGCCTGGATGGCGGCGGCGATTTCCTGCATGCGGGCATTGCCCGCCGGCAGCTTGAGTATCGACAGCATCGACATGACGCCGTAGAGCACGGCTACCACACCTGCGGCGATCGACAGCCACAACCAGTTGCTGGCTTGCATCAGAGAGTTCTCCAGAAATCTTGTAATTGATGACACGCGGCAGGCCCCATCCCCGCCGCCGCGCGGGGCCGGAATATAGCAGAACCGGCCGGTAATTCGACCGCTAGGGGCCGGCTACAGGTGATAGTCGGTCTTGAGGCGGCGCTTTACGGCCTTGCCGCGAATTCGGACGTACGCCGGCAGTCCTTTGACATAGGGCGGGTAGTCCTCGCCGGTTATCAGTGGCTCTAGGTAGCGTCGGCAGGCCGGCGTGATCCCGAACCCGTCGGCGGTGATGAAATCCCGCGGCACCTTCTTCTCGACATTGGCGACCTGTTCCAGCGGCACCGGCTGGATCACCCAGCGGTAGGGCTTGGAGGATTTGCGGATGATGGCCGGCATCACCGCGTTCATGCCCTGCACGGCGTATTGCACCGCGGCCTTGCCCACCGCGTAGGCCTGATCCACGTCAGTCTTCGATGCGATGTGCCGCGCTGAACGCTGCAGGTAGTCGGCCACCGCCCAGTGATTCTTGTACCCCAACTGCTCCTTGACCATGTTGGCGATCACCGGGGCCACGCCACCCAGCTGCGCGTGGCCGAAGGCATCGCGGGTGCCGGACTCGGCGAGGAACTTTCCATCCGGATATTTCGTGCCCTCGGACACGACGATCACGCAGTAGCCGCGCAGCTGCACGCTTTGCTGCACGCGCGCCAGGAATGCATCCCGGTCGAAGTCGATTTCCGGGAACAGGATGACCTGTGGCGGATCACCGGGCTTGTCGCCGCCCAGTCCGCCGGCCGCCGCGATCCAGCCGGCGTGGCGGCCCATGACCTCCAGCACGAACACCTTGGTGGAGGTGCGCGCCATGGACGCCACGTCCATGGCCGCTTCGCGCGTGGAGACCGCCACGTACTTGGCCACGGAGCCAAAGCCAGGGCAGCAGTCGGTCAGCGGCAGGTCGTTGTCCACGGTCTTGGGGATGCCCACGCAGGTGATGGGGAAACCCAGCGCCGTGCCGATTTGCGACACCTTCAGCGCCGTGTCCATCGAGTCGTTGCCGCCGTTGTAGAAGAAATACCCGATGTCGTGGGCACGGAACACTTCGATGAGGCGTTCGTATTCGGCGCGGTTCTGCTCCAGGCCCTTGAGCTTGAACCGGGCGGAGCCGAATGCGCCGGCGGGCGTATGTCGCAGGCCGCGAAGGGTTGCGCGCGATTCCGCGCTGGTATCGATCAGGTCCTCGGTCAGCGCGCCGACAATGCCATCGCGGCCTGCGTAGACCTTGCCGATGTGGCGGCGATGTCGGGCCGCGGTATCTAGCACGCCTGCTGCCGAGGCATTGATTACGGCGGACACGCCACCTGACTGGGCGTAGAAGGCATTGCGCGGGGAGGGCGCGGATTTGCGGGGCGACTTTCTCATGGGCGGCATCCGGCAAGTAGCCAGTGGTTTGACCGGCCCTCAGCGTATCGGTACTGTGCCCCGACGTTCAACGAATAACATTGGTCTCATGCACATCGTTCTATTGGGGGCCCCAGGCTCCGGCAAGGGCACGCAGTCGCAGCGCCTCGTGCAGCGCTTTGGCGTTCCGCAGATCTCCACCGGCGACCTGTTGCGCTCGGCTGTTGCGCGCGGCACGCCGCTGGGCGTGGCGGCCAAGGACGCGATGCAGGCCGGCAAGCTGGTGGACGACGCCATCGTGCTGGGCATGATCCGCGAGCGGCTGGCCGATGCCGATACCGCCAAAGGGTTCATCCTCGATGGCTTCCCGCGCAATCTTGCACAGGCGCGCGCGCTGGATGGAATGCTGGCGCAGCTGGGCAAGCCACTGACGACGGTGGTGCAGCTGGACGTGCCCTATGCGGAGCTGACGCGGCGCATCGCCGGGCGGCGCAGCTGCCCGGTATGCAAGACCGTGTACAACATCTATTCCATGCCCCTGGGGGCGGACCTGCGCTGTACCAATTGCGCCGACCATCCGGTGCTGCTGCAGCGGCCTGATGACAACGAGGAAACCGTTGTCGAACGACTCAAGGTCTATGAGTCGCAGACGCGACCGCTGCTGGACTATTACGGCAAGCAGGGACTGCTGCAATCCATCGACGCCACCGGTGATGTGGATGCCATCACTGCGCTGCTGGTGCACGTGATCACGGCGCCGGCGGTGCTGAAGATCGCCACCGCTCGGCGCGCCAGGCGCGTGGTTGCCGTGAAGCGTTCTGCCGCGCGAAAGCCACGAATCGCAGGTAAGGCTACGCGCGCGAAGCTCAAGCGCAAGTCGGTAAAGCGCAAGGTTGCAACACGCAAGGCAGTCAAGCGCAAGGTCGTGAAGCGCAAAGCGGTCAAGCGCAAAGCGGTCAAGCGCAAAGTGGTCAGGCGCAAGGCCGTGAAGCGCAAAGCCGCGCGGCGGCGTTAGTGCGGCTACTGGTCCTGTTGGCGTTGATGGCCAGCCTGCCGGTGCTGGCCGCGCAGCCAGGCCCGGACGCGCTGCGCGTCTACGGCAATACCTCCACCATCGAGCTGGCGCCGGTACTGCTGGCGGCGGACCGCATCCATGGCGCACCGGTGCGCATCGTCAGTGGCGGCGTGCCCGACCTGTTCAAGCCCAATGCGGCGGAACTGGCTACCAATGCCGAGACCCAGGCGCTGCGCGCTTCGGTGGACAACCCCGGGCTGCGCATCATCCTTACCGTGTCGGAAGGCTACTACCGGATCGTGGGCCGCCGTTCCGCGGGCATCAACGGCCTTGCCGACCTCAAGGGCAAGCGTATCGCGACCGTTCCCAACACATCCTCGGCCTACTACCTCACCCGCATGCTGGCGACGGTGGGATTGTCGCAAGCAGACGTGACGATCGTGCCGGTCACCCCGCTGTCGAGCATGGCCGACAAGCTGCAGCAGCATGAGGTCGATGCAGTCACCATCTGGGAGCCGGAAATCCAGAACGCGGCCGAGAGGCTCGGTGCCGATGCCATCGAATTCCAGGATCGCAAGGTGTATCGCGAGTTGTTCAACCTGCATGCCACTGCCGCGGAGCTGGCCGATCCTGCGCAGCGCCAGCGCATCGTCGCCTTCGTGCGCTCGGTTCTGGTGGCCACGAAGCAGCTGCACCAGGATCCGACCCAGGCCTGGTCGCTGGTCGCCACGTCGTCGCATTTCGACGCGGACCTCATCGCCAGGGTATGGCATCACGAAGGCTATCCGGGCGCGCTGGTCCCCGACCTGCTTGACGTGCTGGAAGCCGAAGAGCCGTACGTTGCCCGGGAGCGCAATCGCATGCCGCGCAGCCGCGCGCAACTGGCGGCGTTGATCGATGATTCGGTGGTGAAGGAAGTGCTGGCCGCTGAGCCGGCGCTGCGCATCACCGCGCCCACACCGCAACAGGTGCTGGCGCAGACCCAGAAGCTGCGCGCCAAGCGGCCCTAGATCGCCCCCAGCAGCGCCTCACCCAGCACCGCGCGCCGCCAGCCGCGCAGCACATCCACCTCCTGGTTGCCGCGCGCCAGCGCCTCGAGCTCGCGGCGCGTTCCAAGTATTTCCGGGGTGAGGGCAAGCTCGGTGGCCTTCTGCTGCAGCACGGCGCCCAATCGCTTCACGCGCGCCTGCAGCGCCGGATCAGGTCGTTCGCGCTGTGCCGGTGGCGGCAGCTGCGCAGGCAGCTGCGATTCATCGACGATGCGCAACATCTCCGGGCCGCTGCGCTCGACGAATCCGGCCGGCAATTCGGTGGCTGCGGCCATCGCGGCCAGGTCCGCGTGGCTGCGCGGGGGTCGCAGCACCATGGCGCGCAGTCCTGCATCCTCGAGTATCCAGCTGCGCGGCCGGTCACGTTCGGCAGCGCGGCGTTCCCGCCAGGCCGCCAGGCGCTGCGCCAGCCGTGCGCGGTCCGGATCCAGCTCGCCAATCCAGCGCAGCCGGTCCGCGGCGGCTTCCGGATCAACGAACAGTCGTCCCGGATTGGCCAGATCGTTGAGCTCCTCTGCCAGCCAGTCCAGGCGCCCCAGTTCGCGCAGGCGCTGCAACAGCAGGTCGCGCAACGCCGCCAGATGGCGAACATCCTCCACGGCATAGTGCAGCTGCGCGGGGGACAGCGGTCGCCGTGACCAGTCGGTACGGGTCTGGGCCTTGTCCAGCTCAACGCCCAGCAGCCGATACACCAGATCGCTGTAACCGATCTGCGCCGGCATGCCGGTGAGGGCGGCGGCGATCTGGGTGTCAAACACCGGGTCGATGCTGCCGAACACGGGCCACAGCACTTCCAGGTCCTGGCGCGCGGCGTGCACGATTTTCGGGATGGCAGGATTGGTCAGTGCAGCTGCCAATGCGGCCAGCGAGGCCGCCGCCAGCGGATCCACCAGCGCTTCCTCGCCGGGCACGGCCACCTGCAGCAGGCACAGCTGGGGACGATACGTACGCTCGCGCAGGAACTCGGTATCGAGCGCGATATATGGCGCTCGCGACAGTCGTTCGCCCAGGGCGGCAAGCGCCGCATTGTCGGAGAGGAGGATTACGCTCATGTAGAATCGCGGCAGTCTACGCGCAAGAGAAGTTTTTTGAACCAGCCTGTGCCAGGAGTAAGCGCGATCATCGGCGTGTTTGTGGATATCGCGCGACTGCGCCGCGGACCGGAGGACCTGCCCGTGTCCCCGGCATTGATGCTGGTGACGCTGGTGGCCTACGTGGGCATCAAGGCGCTGTTGCTGGCCATCGAGCCCAGCATGCCAGGCAACCCGGCGGTACTGATCGGCATCGACCTGGTAGTGACCGTGCTGTGGTGCGCAGGGCTGCTGCGTGTCGCGCACAAGCCGGAGCGATTCCTGCAAACCATGACCGCTATCCTCGGCTTCCAGCTGGTGCTCTCGCCGCTGCAGTTTGCCAGCGGCTGGCTGTTTCTCAAGTACGGGTCGGACCCGGCATGGCAGTTGCCGGTCCAGCTGCTGGCGCTGGCCATTGGCGTCTGGGCACTGGTGGTCCTGGCGCGCATCCTGCGTTCGGCAACGGGCTGGCCGATGTTCAGCTGTGTGGCGCTGTCCATCGGCCAGGGACTCATTACCCTGTTGCTGGTGCTGGCGTTGGTGCCCGAAGCGCTGACCACGGCAACCTCCTGATGCACGTCCACATCCTCGGTATTTGTGGCACGTTCATGGGCGGGATCGCGGCGATCGCGCGGTCCGCAGGCCATCGCGTGACCGGCTCGGATCGCAACGTATACCCGCCCATGAGCACGCAGCTGCAGGCGCTGGGCATCGAGATTACCGAGGGATTCGAGCCCGGGCAGCTGGATCCGGCACCCGATGTAGTGGTGGTCGGCAACGTGATGTCGCGCGGCATGCCGGTGGTCGAGGCATTGCTCGATCGCGGCATTCCCTATGCGTCCGGACCGGAGTGGCTGTCGCGCACGGTGCTGCACGACCGCTGGGTGCTGGCGGTGGCCGGCACGCACGGCAAGACCACTACCTCGAGCCTGCTGGCGCACATCCTGGACCACGCCGGATTGGCGCCCGGGTTCCTGATCGGCGGCGTGCCGGGCAATTTCGCTGTCAGCGCCAGGCTTGGGGCGGCACCGTTCTTCGTCATCGAGGCCGATGAATACGACACGGCGTTTTTCGACAAGCGCGCCAAGTTCGTGCATTACCGGCCGCGCACGTTGATCCTCAACAACCTGGAATTCGACCACGCCGACATCTACCCGGACCTGGAATCCATCAAGCGCCAGTTCAACCACCTGCTGCGCATCGTCCCGGGTGGCGGGCTGGTGGTGCACAACGCCGGCGACGCCAACCTCGACGACGTGATCGCGCGTGGCTGCTGGACGCCGCGGGAAGGATTCTCCAGCGTCGGGGCCGGTGGTGCGCGCTGGAGTGCGCGGCTGCCCGGCGTCGATCATTCGCGCTTCGAGGTGCTACTGGATGGCCATGCACAAGGCATGGTGCAGTGGGACCTGCTCGGTGCACACAACGTGGACAATGCGCTGGCCGCGATCGCCGCTGCGCGCCACGCTGGCGTGCCAGTGGCCCGTGCAATCGAAGCGCTGGCTGCGTTTCGCGGCGTGCGCCGGCGCATGGAGCTGACCGGCGAGGCCGGCGGCATCCACATCTACGATGACTTCGCCCATCACCCCACGGCGATCGCCACGACCATCGAGGGACTGCGGCGGCGCATCGGCAAGGGTCGCCTGGTCGCGGTGCTGGAAGCGCGCTCCAACACCATGCGCATGGGCGTGCACAAGGACACCCTGGCGCCATCGTTGCAAGGTGCCGATGCGGTGTACCTGTTCGCGCCGCCGGATCTGGGTTGGGATGCCGGGGCAGTGGCCGCGGCCATTGGGCCGGCCGCCGCACTCGAGCCCAGTATTGAATCGCTGCTGCAGCGCCTGGTGCACGACCTGCGTCCCGGCGACCATGCGCTGATCATGAGCAACGGCGGGTTTGGCGGGTTGCATGCCCGGTTGCTTGCGGCCTTGCAGGGCCGGTGAAGCCAGATCGTGAGTTCACAGCCCATCGTGATGCCGGCCTGTCCGCTGTGTGGCGGCACCAATGCGCAGAACGTCGCTGTTTACCCGGAGCTCACCTGGGTGCGCTGCGGTTGTGGTGTCGTCTACAAGCGCAGTGAAATAACCGAGCAGACCGCCGCGGATTTGTACGGCGTGGGCTATTTCGGTAGTCATGAAGACGGCAAGAACTATGCCCAACGCACCAGGCGGCGCATAGCCAAGGCACGCCACCAGATCCTGGACGCGTTGAATTACACCGAGCCTGGCCCGTTGCTCGATATCGGCTGCTCCTTGGGCTACACCCTGGTGGCGGCACAGGGGCTGGGACTCCTTCCCGCCGGTGTCGATCTGAGCCAGCACGCGGTCGACGCCTGCCGCAAGCTGGGATTTCGGGCGCAAACCGGAGCGCTGGGCGCGCTGCCTTTTGCCGATGGCGAGTTCAGCGTTGTCATCATGAAGCATGTGCTGGAGCACACGCCCGATCCGCGCGCGGCACTGCGCGACGTGCGCCGGATCCTGCGCCCCGGTGGCGCCGTGTTCATCGCGGTACCGGACGGCGACTACCACAAGGCCCTGCGTCACCCGCAGACCTGCCGCTTTTTCCTGCCGCGCGCGGGCGGCCGCGAACATTTCGTCTACTACACCCCGGCGACGCTGGCCAAGCTCATCGGGCAGGAAGGATTCACGGTGGTGCAAGTCCATCCCGCGATGTGGCAGCGGCGTGCCGGCCCGGCGCGCCGGGCGATCCAGCTGCTGGTCGCACCCCTGCGAATGGCCGCACGGTGGGGGTTCGATGCCCTGCACCTGCGCAAGGAATTCTGGTTGGTCGCGATCCGCGACTAGGAGGCCGCGCGCCGCACGCCGAAGGTCCACAGCGGGACGTATGCGGCGCGGTAAACGTACAGCAGGCCCACATGCACCAGCACGATGGCGATCCACGGGCCCGCCTGGCGGGCCAGCAAGGCGTCGAATGGCACGATGACGGCCATGGGAGCCGACAGGATAGCCAGCCCAAGAGGTGCGGTCCTGTCTGCCAGGCAGAAGATGCCACCCAAGATATACGTCATCCACAACATGGGAACCATGAAGCCGGTTGCCACCAGAGCATCCCAGAATGCGTTGGCTTGCACGGTGGGTTGGCGAGGGGGCCCAAGCCCGGGAATGAATATCGCCAATGAAACCGACACCCAGAAAAGTGCGTAGACGATTCGAGTCACTCGAATCAGCAGCGTCGCCCTTGACACCTGAATTCTCCCCGGGTGGTTCTGCCTGAGCCTACCTGCGCGGGAGGCGGCTCGATAGGCCGCCGCCGGCGTGATGGCTCATGCGCCCGCCGAGGCCTGCTGCCGCCGGTTGGCAGGCACCCAAATGACATCGGTCTGGATCGCGCCATCCGCATGCAGCACCAGACGCCGGTATGCAGGCGGCGCATCGTCGATGGCGAAGTCGTTGGACAGGGGCCGGAACTGTGAGCACGTGGACGGGGTGGCCATGATCCGCAGCCCGTCCACCACCACGTCCAGGGACTGGTGCACATGGCCGAACAACACGCCGCGCACATTGGCATGACGCTTTAGTGCGCTGAAAAACGCATCGGCGTTGGCAAGTCCTACCGTGTCCAGCCAGCGGCTGCGCATGGCCACTGGGTGGTGGTGCAGGCAGACCAACACATGCCGCTCGGGTGCCTGCGCAAGCAGGCGCTCCAGTTGCTGTAGCGAGGTCTGGCTCAGTGCCCCACCGGTCTTGCCGGCGATGGTGCTGTCCAGCAGCAGTACACGCCAGTCGCCGCGATCAAACGCCCCCTCCAGCTGGAACGGCGGCCCCGCGAGCGCTGCGCGCATGGCCGGCACGTCATCGTGGTTGCCCGGCACACACAGGATCGGCTTGCCCAGCACGGCGAATTCCCTGCGGAAATGCGCGTAGCCGCCCGGATCGTCCTGCACCAGGTCGCCGGTGGCCAGGATGGCATCACAGGCGGCGATGTCGTCGCCAGCGGCAGCCAGGGTCGCCCGCAGGGCCGGCAGGGTGTGCACGCCACGCAGGGCCCCGGCAGGATCGGTGAACAGGTGCTGATCCGTGAGCTGGACCAGGCTTACAGGGGATTTAACCAATTTATTCAGGGGGTTGGGCTTTTGGTGGTCGCTATTGATATTGGAGACTCTAAAGACCCGGAAAAGATCCATTGGTGACCCCCATCAAGCTACCGTGCAATCCCTTGCTGCCTCTTGCAACAACCGTGAACCTCATTCCCGCGTCAGCGCATTCTGTCCGCTTGCTGTCGCCGATTTGCGATGCGGGGCGCTGCATTGGAAAATGCGCGGCTCTTTCATCCCGACCCCCATTTCCCAAAGGCGCTCCACGATCTTGACCACACCGACCCGACGAGAACTGGCCAATGCCATCCGCGCGCTGTCCATGGACGCTGTCCAGAAGGCTAATTCCGGTCATCCGGGTGCGCCAATGGGGATGGCGGACATTGCCGAAGTCCTGTGGCGCCAATTCCTGACGCACAACCCAGCTGATCCCACGTGGTGGAATCGTGATCGCTTCGTGCTGTCCAACGGCCATGCATCCATGCTGCTGTATTCGCTGTTGTACTTGACTGGTTATCCGCTGTCCATCGAAGAGATCAAGACCTTCCGCCAGCTGGGATCGCGCACCGCCGGTCACCCCGAACACGAGGCTGATCTAGGCATCGAGACCACCACCGGTCCGCTGGGACAGGGACTTGCCAACGCCGTGGGCATGGCGCTGGCGGAGAAGATGCTGGCCGTGCAGTTCAACCGGCCCGGCCACCAGGTGGTGGACCATCGCACCTGGGTGTTCCTGGGCGATGGCTGCCTGATGGAAGGCATCTCGCACGAGGCCAGTTCACTGGCCGGCACGCTCAAGCTGGGCAAGCTCATCGCGTTCTTCGACGACAACGGCATCTCCATCGACGGCGACGTGCGCCTGTGGTGCATGGATGACGTGCCGGCGCGGTTCGAGGCCTATGGATGGCAGGTGATCCGCGCCGTCGACGGTCACGATTCGGGCGCTATCGAGGGCGCGATCAGCAGTGCCTGGGCCGACACGGATCGCCCGACGCTGATCTGCTGCAAGACGGTCATTGGCTGGGGCTCGCCCAACAAGGCAGGAACCAAGGCCATGCACGGCGAGGCGATGGGCACCGAGGAGGTGGCCGCAACGCGCGTGAAGCTGGGCTGGACCGCGCCGCCCTTCGAGATACCCGCGCCGATCCTGGCGGCCTGGGACCAGCGCGAGCGTGGCGCCGAAGCGCAGCGCCAGTGGGACCAGCGCTACGCCGCGTACCAGCAGGCATTTCCGGAACTGGCGCGTGAATTTGCGCGTCGCACGCGCGGGGAACTGCCGGATGACTGGAGCGCCATCGCGCATCGCGCGCTGCAGGCGGCGCTGGCGGTGACCGGCGGCCAGGCCACGCGCCAGTCCTCGCAGGTGGCGCTCAATGCCATCGGCCCGTCAATGGGCGAGCTGCTCGGCGGATCGGCCGACCTCACCGGGTCGAACAACACCTTCCGCAAGGATTCCAAGGCCATCAGGGCAGACGACGCCAGCGGCAACTACATCGAATACGGCGTGCGCGAATTCGCCATGACCGCGATCATGAATGGCCTGTGCCTGCACGGCGGATTCCGGCCCTATGGCGGCACCTTCCTGACCTTCAGCGACTACGCGCGCAACGCGGTGCGCATGGCGGCGCTGATGCACCAGGGCGTGATCCTCGTGTACACGCATGACTCCATAGGCCTGGGGGAGGACGGACCCACGCATCAACCCATCGAGCATGTTTCCAGCCTGCGCCTGATGCCCAACCTGGCGCTGTGGCGCCCCTGCGATGCGCTGGAAGCCGCGGTGGCCTGGGTGCTGGCCATCGAACGGCGTACCGGGCCCACGGCGCTGGTGCTCACGCGCCAGGCGCTGCCGCAGCAGCCGCGCACGCGCGAGCAGGGCATGAACATTGCCCGTGGCGGCTATGTGCTCATCGAGGCAGAAGGGGCGCCCGAGGCAATCGTGATCGGCACGGGTTCGGAAGTGGCCATCGCCGCCGACGCGGTCAGGGCCTTGAATGCCGCGGGACGGCGCGTGCGACTGGTGTCCATGCCCAGCACCGACCACTTTGACCGGCAGGATGCGGCGTACCGCGAATCCGTGCTGCCCGCGGCCGTGACCCGCCGTGTGGCCATCGAGGCCGGGGCCACGGCCCTGTGGTGGAAATACGTGGGCAGCGCCGGTCGCGTCATCGGCATCGACACGTTTGGCGCATCCGGCAAGGCGACCGACCTGTACCCGCATTTCGGCTTTACCGCCGACGCCGTGCAGAAGGCCGTGCTCGAATCATTCAACTCGTCTATTGGTTAGGTAAAGGAAGGACCATTCATGGCTATCAAGGTTGGCATCAATGGCTACGGTCGCATCGGTCGCAACATACTGCGCGCGCTGTACGAGGCCAGGCGCAATGGCGAAATCCAGATCGTGGCCGTCAATGACCTGGGCAACGCCAACACCAACGCGCACCTGACCCGCTATGACACCGCGCATGGCAAGTTCCATGGCGATGTGGCGGTCGACGGGGATTGCATGGTGATCAACGGCGACCGCATCAAGGTGCTTGCGGAGCGCGATCCGTCAAAGCTGCCCTGGGGTGCATTGGGAGTGGACATGGTGTTCGAGAGCACCGGCATCTTCACCAGCAAGGCCAAGGCCCAGGCCCATATTGCCGGCGGTGCCAAGAAGGTCCTGATCTCGGCACCCGGTGGCTCCGACGTCGACGCCACGGTGGTCTATGGCGTCAACCACGACATCCTGACTGCCGCGATGACGGTGGTGTCCAACGCCTCGTGCACCACCAACTGCCTGGCGCCGCTGGCCAAGGTCCTGCACGACAACATCGGCATCGTCAGTGGACTGATGACCACCATTCACTCGTACACCAACGACCAGGTGCTCACCGACGTCTACCACGAGGACCTGCGCCGCGCCCGCTCGGCCACCATGTCGATGATCCCCACCAAGACCGGCGCGGCGGCGGCCGTGGGCCTGGTGCTGCCGCAGCTCAAGGGCAAGCTCGACGGCTTCGCGATCCGTGTGCCAACCATCAACGTGTCGCTGGTCGACCTGACATTCACCCCGGCGCGCGCGACCACCATCGAGGAGCTCAACCAGCTGGTCAAGGCCGCGGCCGCCGGTCCCCTCAAGGGCGTGCTTTTCTACACCGAAGCGCCCCTGGTGTCCGTGGACTACAACCACGACGCGGCGTCGTCGACCTACGATGCCACACTGACCAAGATCATCGATGGCAAGCTGGTCAAGGTATGCGCCTGGTACGACAACGAGTGGGGCTTCTCCAACCGCATGCTCGACACGGCGCTGGCATGGAGCCGGGCCAAGTAGCATGAACGTCCTGGAAATGGCGCAGCAGGACCTGGCGGGCAAGCGCGTGCTGATCCGCGTGGACCTGAACGTGCCCGTTCAGGACGGCAAGGTGACCAGCGATGCGCGCATCCGCGCCGCGCTGCCCACCATCCGCATGGCGCTGGACCAGGGCGCGCGGGTGCTGCTGCTGTCGCACCTGGGCCGCCCGGAAGAAGGCAAGTTCGATGCGGCGCAGTCCCTGCAGCCGGTGGCCACGCGGCTGTCCGAACTGCTGGGCCAGAAGGTAGTGCTGGTGCGCGACTGGCTCGATGGCGTGAGCGTCGCGCCCGGGGCCGTGGTCCTGTGCGAGAACGTGCGCTTCAACAAGGGCGAGAAAAAGGACGACGAACAGCTGGCGCGCCGCATGGCCGGGCTGTGCGACGTGTTCGTGATGGATGCCTTCGGTACCGCGCATCGTGCCGAAGCATCGACGCACGGGGTAGCGCGCTTTGCGCCCGTTGCCTGTGCCGGCCCGTTGCTGGTGGGCGAGTTGTCGGCGCTGCAGCGCGCGCTGCAGAAACCGCAGCGGCCGCTGCTGGCCATCGTCGGCGGCTCCAAGGTCAGCACCAAGCTGACGATACTCGAGGCCCTGCTGGAGAAAGTCGACCGCCTGATCGTCGGCGGCGGCATCGCCAACACCTTCCTGGCAGCCACTGGCGTGGCGGTGGGCAAGTCGCTGTGCGAGAAGGACATGCTGGACACGTGCCGCCGGCTGCTGGCGCGGGCGCGTGAACGCGGCGCGGAAATCCCGTTGCCCACCGATGTGGTCGTGGCCACCGAGTTTGCCGCCACCGCGCATGCGGACGTGCGCCCGGTGGGCGAGGTCGCGGCCGACGAGCTGATACTGGACATCGGGCCGGATTCGGCCGAGCGCATCGCCGGCATGATCGCCACGGCGGGCACCGTGATCTGGAACGGGCCGGTGGGTGTCTTCGAATTCGACCAGTTCGGCGAAGGCACGCGCGTCATCGCCAATGCCATCGCCAGCAGCAAGGCGTTTTCGCTGGCCGGCGGCGGCGACACGCTGGCAGCAATTGAAAAATATGGTGTGGAGGAGGGAATCTCCTACATCTCCACCGGTGGCGGAGCGTTCCTCGAGATCGTCGAGGGCAAGCGCCTGCCAGCGGTAGCCGCCCTTGAGGAACGTGCGGCCGGCTGATCAACACGCCGGAGACAATCCGGCGCATCGGGCAGGTAAAAAGTGGTGAAGAACGAGGCATTCCAGAGGCGCACGAAAATCGTCGCCACGCTGGGTCCGGCGACCGACGATCCGGGGGTACTGGCTGACATGGTGCGGGCGGGCCTGGACGTGGCGCGCATCAATTTCTCGCATGGCGGCAAGGAAGAGCAGCGGCGGCGCGTGGTGGCCGTGCGCGCGGCGGCCGATGCGGTGGGCCGCCCGGTGGGCATTCTCGCGGACCTGTCCGGACCGAAGATCCGCATCGAGAGTTTCGTCGCCGGCAAGATCACGCTGGCAGAAGGCCAGCCGTTTGCCCTGGATACCAGCCTGGATCCCAATGCGGGCAACGAGCGCGAAGTGGGCTGCGCCTACAAGGACCTGATCAAGGACGTGAAGTCCGGCGACTTCCTGCTGCTGGCCGATGGCTACATCGTCCTGGAAGTGCTCTCGGTCAAGGGCACGCGCATCGAGTGCGTGACGCGTGCCGGCGGCGAGCTGTCCAATCGCAAGGGACTCAACCGCCAGGGCGGCGGCCTTTCGGCACCGGCACTGACCGACAAGGACCTGGAGTACATCCAGCTGGCCGCGGAAATCGGCGTGGACTGGCTGGCGGTCTCGTTTGCACGCGATGCGGCGGATATCCGTCGCGCGCAGGCGGAGCTGCGCAAGTGGCGCGGCACCGCACATGTGGTGGCCAAGATCGAACGCCATGAGGCCATCGACAACCTCGGGGAGATACTCGGGGTGGCCGATGCCGTCATGGTCGCCCGTGGCGACCTGGGCGTGGAAATGGGCTACGCGGCACTGACTGGACTGCAAAAGACCATCATCCAGCAGGCACAGGCCGCCAACCGCATCGTCATCACCGCCACGCAGATGATGGAATCGATGATCAGCAGCCCGGTGCCCACCCGCGCGGAAGTCAGCGACGTGGCCAATGCCGTACTCGACGGCAGCGACGCGGTGATGCTCTCGGCCGAGACTGCTGCCGGAAAATATCCGGTCAAGGCGGTGCAGGCTATGGCGGAGGTCATCGTCGGTGCGGAACGGTTCCAGCTCAGCCGGCCCATCGTGGGGCGCAGCGAAGGGGATTTCTCCAATACCGAGGAAGCCATCTCCAAGGCGGTGATGTACGCCGCGGGGCGCATGCACGTGCGCGCCATCGTCGCCCTGACCGAATCGGGCCTGACGCCGCTATGGATGTCGCGCATCCGTGGCGACATGCCCATCTACGCGTTCACGCGGCAAATGGTGACACGCAACCGCGTGACGTTGTACCGGGGCGTCTATCCGGTGCTGTACGACTTGACGCACGAGAGCGCCGAGCACATGTACCAGGCGGTGTTTGACGAGCTGCTGGACAAGGGGCTGGTCGACGTTGGCGACCAGATCATCCTGACCAAGGGCGTGTTGTCAGGCGTGCAGGGTGGGACCAACTCGATGCACATCCTGCGGGTGCTGCGCAGGTAGCCACGGCTGAATGCACCGCGGGCGGTCCTGCCCGCGGTGCCATTGGGCGTCAGCCCTTCTTGGCTGCCTTGAAGTTCTCGATGTCGCCCAGCACTTCCTTGGAGTGACCGTCCAGCTTGTCCGGCGTCACGTCGTAGTGCTTGGCAACCTTGCCATTGGGGTCGATCAGGAAGGTATCCCGTGAGGCAATGGTCATCACCGTGCCATTGGGCAGGTTGATCTTCGACAGCACGCCATAGCTCTTGGCCGTGTCGTGGGTAGGATCGGCCAGCAGCGGGAACGGCAGCCCGTGTTCCTCGATGAGCTTCTGGTTCTCGCTGGATATCTTGGCGTTGGTCGAGAGCGCCTTCTCGAACGCCTTGTGCGAGGTGGCGTCATCCTCGCTGACGCCCATGATCTGCGCGCCGGCCTTGCGGAAGGCGAACACGTTCTCGGTGAAGTTGCACGCCTGCGTGGTGCAGCCTGGGGTCTGGTCCTTGGGGTAGAAGTACAGCACTACCCACTTGCCCTTGTAGTCGGACAGCTTGTGCGTCTTGCCATCCTGGTCCACCAGCGTGAAGGACGGCGCCACTTGCCCGGCCACGGGCTTGGGCGAGTTGCCTTCGGCCGGCTCGATCGCCGGAGCCGCCGCCGAAACAGCAAGGGTTACCAGTGCCAATATGGCAAATGTAGCCAGCACGTGAAACGGCGTGATACGTATCGATCGTGAGAACATGACAACCCCCTTCAGTGGAACAACGATAATCATAGGCCTATGCCTTCTGACCTGCCATCAGCCACAACAGTTCCGGCACTTGTACTGACAGGTGGCGGGGCCCGCTCGGCGTACCAGGTGGGAGTGTTAAAGGCAGCAGCCGAACTGCTGCCCGGGCAACCCAATCCGTTTCGCATCATCCTTGGCACTTCCGGGGGTGCCGTCGCGGCCAGCGTACTGGCAGCGCGTGCCGACCAGTGGCATGCGGCCATTGTCGACATCGAACAGGTCTGGGCCAATTTCCACGTCAGGCAGGTCTACCAGGTTGGACGACGGCAGATGCTGCGGGCCGGCCTGCGCTGGATTACCGCCCTGCTGACCGGCGGCTGGCTGCTGCCGATCCCGCGTTCGCTATTCGACAACTCGCCGCTGCGCGTCCTGCTGACGCGAAACGTGCCCTGGAGCGGGGTGGCCAACAGCATCAGCGGCGGGCACCTGGACGCACTGGGACTGTGCACCACTGGCTATACCACCGCGCGTTCAGTGACGCATTTCCAGGCGCGCGCGGACATCGCCGAATGGGAGCGCCCCAAGCACATCGGCCGCCGTGCGCAGCTGGGCCTGCCGCACCTGATGGCCAGCCTGGCCGTGCCGCTGATCTTCCCGGCGGAACTCATCGGCGATGAGTATTTTGGCGACGGGGCCATGCGCCAGGACGCGCCGTTGAGTCCGGCGCTGCACCTGGGGGCCAACCGGCTGCTGGTGGTGGGCATGCGCTCCTCCGGCGGCCAGGGCGTGTGGAGTCGGGGCACCCAGCCGATGGCGCCGCCCACGCCGGGCCAGCTGTTCGGTTATGCGCTCGATAACTTGTTCACCGACTCCATCGTCACGGACCTGGAGCAGATCAACCGCACCAACAGCATCCTGCGCATTGCGCCGCAGGCGGTGCCGGGCACCCACCTGGTCGAATCGGTGGTGATGGTCACCCCCTCGGAAGATCCGCGGCACATTGCCGCGCGCCACCTGCAATGCCTGCCGCCATCCCTGCGCGCGCTGCTGCGCGTGATCGGTGCCAGCGAGGCCGCCGGCGCGCAGCTGGCCAGCTACCTGATGTTCGAGGGCTCCTATACGCGCGAGCTGATCGCACTGGGATATCGCGACGCGATGGCCAAGGGGGATGCGATCCGCGCGCTGTTCGCCGAGCCGGCAAGGTCCGCGCTCAGGTCAGAAACAGTGCTCCCAGCCCCAGCAGTGTTGCAAAGCCAATAACGTCGGTGAACGTGGTGAGGATCACGCCTGCCGACAGCGCAGGATCGATCTTCATGCGCCGCAGGGTCAGCGGCACCATCACCCCGACGATGGCGGCATTGAGCAGGTTGATCAACATGGCCGCGGCGATGATCAGGGCGATCTTCCAAGTGCCCAGCCAGACCACGGTCACCACGCCCACCACGGTGGCCATGGCCAGTCCGGTCAGTACGCTGACGCCCGCCTCGCGCATCAGCAGCCAACGCGCATCACGCCATTGGACCTGGCCCAGTGCCAGGCCGCGGATGATCAGCGTCACGGTCTGCGTGCCGGCAATGCCGCCCATGCTGGCCACGATGGGCATCAACACTGCCAGCGCGGCAACCTTGGCAATGGTGCCTTCAAAGCGCTGCACCACCGCCGAGGCCAGAAATGCGGTGGCCAGGTTGATGCCCAGCCACAGCAGGCGTCGCCGCGAGGCTGGCACCACGCTGGCAAACACGTCTTCCTCGTCGCGCAGGCCCGCGCCGGCCATCACTTCGTGGGCAGCCTCTTCGGTGATGACGTCCACGACATCGTCAATGGTGATGCGGCCCAGCAGGCGGCCGGATTCCTCCACCACTGCTGCCGACACCAGGTCGCGGTCGCGGAACAGCTGCGCCACTTCGCGCGCCGGCATGTCCGGGGGAATGCGAGGGGCTTCCGGATCGAGGGAAGCGCCAATGGACTTGGCCGGGTCCTCCGTCAGCAGGCTGACCAGCGTCACGGTTCCCAGGAACCGGTCGTTTCGGTCCACCACGATCAAGCGGTCCGTGCGGTCGGGCAGTTCGCCGCGCATGCGCAGGTAACGCTGCACCACTTCCACGGCCACGTCGGAGCGCACGCTGACCGTGTCGGTGTTCATCAGGCCGCCGGCGCTGTCCTCGGGCCACGACAGCACCTGTGACAGCCGCTCGCGGTCCTGCTGGTCCATGTTGTGCAGCAGCTGCTGCGTGACCTTTTCCGGCAGATCGGCGATCAGGTCCGCCAGGTCGTCGACCTCCATGCCTTCGGTGGCGGCGGCCAGTTCTTCCGGATCCATCTCGCGGATCAGCTGGGCGCGCACCTCGTCGCTGAGCTCGATCAGCACGTCGCCGTCCAGCTCCGGATCGGTCAGCTCCCACACGATCTCGCGGCGGTTGCGCGGCAGGGATTCCAGCAGCTGCGCGATCTCCGCCGGATGCAGCGTATTGATCATGCGCTCAGCCGAACGCACGGCACCCTCGTCGAGGGCCGTGCGCAGCGCGGCCAGGCGACCGGAACGGTGGGGTCT
The DNA here is from genome assembly GCA_963726085.1 of uncultured Pseudomonadota bacterium. GTDB lineage: Bacteria > Pseudomonadota > Gammaproteobacteria > Steroidobacterales > Steroidobacteraceae > ZC4RG30. The sequence continues at coordinate 60,647 of CAVSAR010000002.1, forward strand.
GGGGGCCGGTTCGCTCATCGCTGCGCCCTACAGGTTCGAGTAGTTGGGACCACTGCCGCCCTCGGGCGTGGTCCAGGTGATGATGCCGTAGGGGTCCTTGATGTCACATGCCTTGCAATGCACGCAGTTGGCGGCGTTGACCTGCAGGCGCTTGCCGCCGGCGCCATCATCGACCATTTCATAGACGCTGGCCGGGCAAAACCGGGTGCAGGGATTGCCGAACTCGGCTGCGCACTGCGTGGCACAGCGCAGGGTGTCGGCCACATGCAGATGCACCGGCTGCGCCTCGTTGTGGCTGGTCTGCGCCAAATACACCGAGGCCAGGCGGTCACGCGGGGGCAGTGAGCGCGCCACCCAGTGCCGATCCGGGGAGTCATATTCGTCCAGCCGCCCCAGCGTCGTGTTGTCGGCGTTGCGCAAGGTCCATGGCGACAGTCCCGCGGTGGCGGTTTCATAGGCGGCGTTGACCAGGCCCCAGGCCAGACCGCCCTTGAAGCCGGGCTTGATATTGCGCACCTTGCGCAGCTCCCGGCCGCCCGCGGAAGCGCGCCAGCGCGCGTCGAATCCACGCGGGTCGCCGGTCTCGGCCAGGTGCTGCGCGGCCAGCACGCCGCAACGGATGGCCTGGTGAATGCCCTTGATCTTGAGGAAATTCAGCGTGCCACCGGCGTCGCCGATCAGCAGCGCGCCGGGCATGTCGAGCCTGGGGCAGGACTGCCAGCCGCCCGCGGCGATGCTGCGCGCGCCCGCGGCAAGGACTTCGCCACCCTCCAGCAGCGGGCGGATCGAGGGATGGTGCTTGAACTGCTGGAAGGCCTCGAACGGCACCAGGCGCGGATCCGTGTAGTCGAGGCCAACCACATAGCCGACGTACGCCTGGTTGTCCGCCAGGTGGTAGACAAAGCCGCCACCGTACTCGCTGGAATGCAGCGGCCAGCCCACCGAATGCTGGATCAGCCCGGGCTGCACCCGCCCTGGTGGCAGCTGCCACAGCTCCTTGAACCCCAGCGCGAAGGTCTGCGGTGAGCGATCCGCGTCCAGGGCAAACCGCGCGATCAGTTGCTTGGCCAGGCTTCCGCGGCAGCCTTCGGCAACGATGGTGGTGCGTGCGCGGATCTCGGGCCCCGGCGTGTATTCGGCGCCCGGGTTGCCATCGGCATCCAGTCCCATGTCCCCCACGCGCACGCCAGCCACGGCGCCCTGGTCGTCGAACAGTGGTTCAGCTGCGGCAAATCCTGCCAGCACGTCCACGCCCAGTGCCTCGGCGACCTCGGCAAGGTGCGGCGTCAGCTGCCCCAGCGAGAGGATGAAGTTGCCGCGATTGTGCAGCGGCGGCGGCACCGGCAGTCGCACCGAGCCGGTGGGCGTGAGCAGCCGCAGCTCATCGCGCGTGGCCGGCACGCAGATCGATGGCAGGCGCTGGCGCCAGTCGGGCAGCAATTGATCCAGCGGCCCCGGCTCCATCACCGCGCCCGACAGCGCATGGCTGCCCACGGCGGCCGCCTTTTCCAGCACGCACACCGAGCGCGCGGCATCCAGCTGCTTGAGGCGGATGGCGCACGCGAGACCGGCTGGACCGGCGCCCACGATCACCACGTCGTACTGCATTGTGTCCCGCTCTTGCATGGGCGGGGAGTTTAGCCGTCTGGCGCCAGGTCCGGTTCGTTGGTCTTGGCCAGGATGGCCTGGCGCGCCAGGCGGCGCGCGGCCGAAGTGTCGGCCTCATCCGTGGAGGCAGGTGCCGGTATCGGCGCGGTGACTTCAATCTCGATGCGCCCTGGATGCGGCAGGAATGTGCCAGGCGGCAGGGCCTGTCGCGAACCGCGGATCGCAATGGGCAGCACCGGGAACCCCGAGCGCGCGGCAATCAGGAATGCACCGGTGCGAAAACGCATCAGTCCCGGGGTGGTGTTGAACGTCCCTTCGGGAAAAAACGCCAGTGAACCGCCCGAGGCGGCCTGCTTGAGCAGCTTGCGCGTGTCGCGCGCGCCCTTGTGTCCCTGGCCGCGGTCCACGTAGTGCGCGCCGATCCGGCGCAGCAGCAGGTTGGCCAGCGGCACCCGGCTCATCTCGCGCTTGATCACAAATCCGAACACCGGTGGCAGGGCGGCAAACAGCACGATGCCGTCCAGGTAGCTGGAGTGGTTGGCCACCACCACGCAGGCTTCGGCTGGCAGGCGCTCCAGGTGCAGCACGCTCACGCGGATGGCTACCAGCAGCAGGAACAGCCGCGCCGCGGCGTGCACCATCTTGCGGCGCATCGACTGCCAGGGCACCGGCAGTATCAGCACCAGCACGCCCACCGCCAGCACGGCAAACAGCAGCACCGCGTACACGGCGTAGGGTAGGGCCAGCCAGCGCGGAAGCCGAGATTTTGCAGTGGTGGCCAAGCTTTCCCCGTCCGGATAATGTGAACCGGTTCTCTTTATGTTAACGCGCCCTCGTCCCTGTGATAGGGGTCACGCTGCGATGGGCAAGGGGTAAGGATACTGGCGCCAGTACCAGCCCCGAGACCGAACGGAAGACACCTTTGAGCAAAGCCACCAACACCGCCGAGAGTCGTGCTCCCGCAGACGCCGTAGATCCTGCGATCACGCGTTTTCTCGATGGCGCGTGGATGGAGCGCGGCCTGTCGGCAAATACACTGGCCGCCTACCGCGCCGACCTGATGGCGCTGTCACGCTGGCTGGCCACCCGCAACGTACCGATTGCAAAGGCGACGCGCGCGGACCTGCTTGGATTCATCGCATGGCGAGTGGAATCCGGAGCACAACCGCGCTCGACCGCCCGCCAACTTTCCTCGTTCCGCCGTTTCTTCCGGCACATGCTGCGTGAAGGCACGCTGCGTGACGATCCCACCGCGCAGATCGCAATGCCCAAGATCGGGCGCTCGCTGCCCAAGTCGTTGACCGAGGACGAAGTCGAGTCACTGCTCAACGCGCCGGTAGTCACCGATCCGCTGGGCAGCCGTGACCGCACCATGCTCGAAGTGCTCTACGCCACGGGCCTTCGCGTGTCCGAACTAGTGTCGCTGCGCTATTCGCAGGTCAACCTCAACCAGGGGGTGCTGCGCGTGGTGGGCAAGGGCGATCGCGAGCGGCTGATTCCGCTGGGCGATGAGGCCGTGCGCTGGCTGCGCGAATTCACCGGCGCCGGTCGCGGGGAAATCCTGCTGGACCGCACCACCGATTACCTGTTCCCGACGCGCCGCGGCGACCACATGACCCGCCAGGCCTTCTGGCACATCATCAAGCGCTATGCGCGCAAGTCGAACATCTCCAAGGACCTCTCCCCGCATACGCTGCGCCACGCCTTTGCCACCCACCTGCTCAACCATGGCGCCGACCTGCGCGTGGTGCAGATGCTGCTGGGGCACAGCGACCTGTCGACCACGCAGATTTACACCCACGTGGCCCGCGAGCGCATGAAGGACATGCACGCAGCGCACCATCCGCGCGGCTAGCCACCCCGGGCGCCGCTCGACGCCCCCTACCTGACCTTGCCGCCCTGTTAGAATCGAGGTCATGACCATCCCCCGCCGCCTGCTGCTGACCCTGCTGTTGCCGCTGTGCGCCTGCGCCAAGGATGCGCTGCCACCGGCCGCTGCCGAGGCTCCAAAGGCAACCGCTGCGCCGATGGATCCGAAGGACCCGCGCGTGGCGCTGGCGGCCCATATCCCGGGCACCAAGCCGGAGGATCTGCGCACCACGCCCGTGCCGGGCATCTACGAGCTGACCCATGGCTCGGACATCACCTACGTGACCGCCGACGGCAAGTACGCATTTGCCGGCGACATGTATCGGGTGACCGAGAAGGGTGAATTCCCCAACCTTACCGAGGACCGGCGCCGTGAGCTGCGCCTGCAGATGATTGGCGAGGTGCCCGAGTCGCAGATGGTGGTGTTCGGTCCGCAAAACGCCAAGCACACGATCACGGTGTTCACCGACTTTGATTGCCCATGGTGCCGGCGCCTGCACAGCCAGATCGCCGAGTACAACAAGCTGGGCATCCGCGTGCGCTACATGTTCTTTCCGCGTACCGGACCGCATACCGAGTCCTGGGCCAAGGCCGAGGCGGTCTGGTGCTCTGCGGATCGCAAGGCTGCATTCACGCGGGCCAAGTTGGGCGAGGCGATGACCAAGCCTGCGGCCTGCACCGGTACGCCGGTCGCGCGCGAATATGAATTGGGGCGCCGGATCGGCATCTCCGGAACGCCGGGCCTGGTCATGGAGTCCGGCGAGCTGGTTCCCGGTTACCTGTCGCCAACGGTATTGCTGGCACACCTCAACGGTGCGCCGCTGTCTGACTAGCGCTCCAGCAGCTCGCGCTTGCCGGGCTTGCCGTCCCACTCCTTGCCATCGGCAGGTCCGGGTTTCTTTTCCGTGATTACCGGCCAGTTCTTGGCCAGGTCGGCATTGATCTTGAGGAAGTCCTTCTGGTCCGCAGGCACCTCGTCCTCGGAGAAGATGGCTTCCGCGGGGCACTCCGGCTCGCACAGCGTGCAGTCAATGCATTCATCCGGGTCGATGACCAGGAAGTTGGGACCCTCGTGGAAACAGTCCACCGGGCAGACTTCCACGCAGTCCATGTATTTGCACTTGATGCAGTTTTCTGTGACAACAAACGTCATGGGATTCCCCGGCCGAAGACCGCCCTATTGTGCCACGGCCTATCCCGGAAGTCGGCGGGCAAGGGTGGTCAGGTGCGGCCGGTCACTGCCTGAGGCACGGTCCTCCAGGAACCGCTCCAGGGCATAGCGTGTGGACGGGAAGGCGATCAGGTCCCAGGGAATCTGCTCGGCGGTGACCAGCCTTGATTCCAGGCTCTCGGCCCCGGCCCCATAGGTCCCATCCAGCATCCGGGCACGGAAGAAGATATGTACCTGGTGGGCCTCCGGAATATTGATCACCGCCAGCAGGGAATCGATGCTGACGCGCGCCAGTGCCTCTTCGTGGCATTCGCGCGCGGCGCCGGCCTCCAGCGTCTCGTTGTTTTCCATGAACCCTGCGGGAATGGTCCAGAAACCATGGCGCGGCTCGATCGCGCGGCGACAGATCAGGATCTGGCCCTCATGCACGGCCACGCAGCCCACCACGATACGCGGGTTCTCGTAGTGCACCATGCCGCAGGACGGGCACACGTGGCGCGGCAGGTGATCTCCTTCAGGGATCACAAAGGCCGTGGGCTGGCCGCAGCGACTACAGAACTGTCGGTCGGTCATCGGCGCGAGATTAACAGGTGCGGGAGCGCGCCCCACGCGGGCGCTTCAAATTCCCAGTAGCTGCCTGATGTCGGGCCAGGATTGCTCCCCGTTGGCGCGCATTTCGCTGGCCAGTTCCACCGGCATCCAGTCGATCATTGCCGGCGCAAACGAGGGGCGCGAACAAACCCGTTCGAACCAGTCAGTGACCCGAGGACGGCGGCCGTGCAGCCACATGTCCTGCATGCCCAGCATTGCCAGCCGGTTAAGGTAGGGCGTCAGCGCGATATCGGCCATGGAAAACCGGTCGCCTGCCAGCCACGTCGCCTCGTGCAGGGCCTGTTCCATCTTGAGCAGGTACGAATCGTAAAGGCGGATCCTCTCTGCCGCTCCCGGCGCCGCGAGGCCCTGCTGGATCCAGCCCCACTTGAGCGTGCGTGCCGCGACCCCTTCGCTGGCGCCATGCGCCAGGAACTCCTCGAACGTGCCGGCCCCGTTGCGCAGGATGGTGTGGCGGTGCGAAACAATGTAAGTCAGGGCCGAACATGCTGGATGCAGTTCTTCATCCACGGCCTTGGTCCACAGCCGTACCCGTGAGCGCGCCTGTGGTGCGTGCGGGTAGATCGGGTGTTCGGGGAAGGCCTCTTCGACGTACTCGCAGATCACGGTGGATTCCGGGATTACAAACCCGTCATGCACCAGCACCGGCACCACGCCCTTGGGGTTGAGCGCCAGGAACTGCGCCTGGAACTGTTCCCCGCGTAGGATATCCACGTATCGGCTGGACCATGTAATCTGTTTTTCGGCCAGGGCCAGGCGAACCTTGGCCGCGCAGGCCGACGATCCATGGTGGAACAGTTCGAGCATGCTGCTACGATAGCGTACCGACGAATCGAGGGAATGATCGTGCCAAGGATTGCCAGCAGACTCGCCTTAATCGCCATGGGAATCCTGGCCACCGCCCTGATTCCGAATTCCAAAGTCAGCGCGCAGGATGTAACGGGATCCCGCATTTCTTGCGACTCCCAACCGGGTTCCGGACGTGTCAATTGTGCCGCCGACACCAGCGCCGGCGTAGTACTGCTGAAGTCCAAGGGCGCTTCGGCCTGCCTGTTGGGCAAGACATGGGGTTACGAAGACAAGAACATCTGGGTCTCCGACGGCTGCAGCGCCGAATTTCTCGCCGGACAACTGGGCGACAAGGGGGAGATCGTACCGACACCGCCTGAGGCCTCGCCTGAGTACATCCCCAATGCCGGTTTCCGGCTCTACGACGGGGAGAACGGCAACATCTACATGCGCCTGTTCACGTACGTGCGCTATCTCAACCAGTCCGGGCTGGACTCCAGCTACACCGACTACTTCGGCAACGTCAAGACGGTGGACAAGCGCCAGGACGTACAGCTCAACAAGTTCTTCCTGCCGTTCTCGGGCTGGTTCCTGTCGCCGAAATTCCGCTACTACCTTTATGTGTGGTCGTCCAATCCCTCGCAGGGCGAACCAGCCCAGGTCGTCGGCGCCGGCAACATCAGCTATAGCTTCAACCGGTACGTCACGCTGGGCGGTGGCATCACCTCGCTGCCCTCGACACGCAGCACGGAAGGCCAGTTCCCCTACTGGCTGACTGTCGATAACCGTCTGATCGCGGATGAGTTTTTCCGCGGCTCCTATACCTCTGGACTGTGGCTCAAGGGCGAGATCACCACCACGCTGAAGTACATGGCGATGATCGGCAACAACCTGAGCACGCTGGGCGTGAGCGCGGCGCGGATCGACAACAAGTTCCAGACCACATCGATGTCCCTGCAGTGGCTGCCGACCACCGGCGAATTCGGCTTATGGGGCACCTACGGCGACTTTGATTTCCACGAGACCCTGGCCACGCGCCTGGGGGTGCACTTCACGCAGAGCATTGAGGACAAGCAAAGCCAGCCAGGCACCGAGGACGTGGAGAACACCCAGATCCGGCTGACCGACGGCAGCAATATCTTCACGCCCAACATGTTCGCACCGGGTATTTCGGTGGACGAAGTGCACTACTACATGTCAAGCCTCGATGGCGGCCTCAAGTACAAGGGCATGTCGCTGGAGGCGGAGTATTACTGGCGCACGCTGAACGGATTCAAGGGCACGGGCGTGGCGGGGCTGCCCCAAATCAATGACCACGGCTACCAGATCCAGGCGTCGGCCATGGTAGTGCCGGAACAGGTCCAGCTGTATGCCGGCAATTCTGGAATCCGCGGCCATTACGGCAACGCCAATGATTACCGCCTGGGCATCAACTGGTACCCGTTGCACAAGCGTGGCGTCCGCATCAATGCCGAATGGCTTGACCTGGACAAGTCCCCGGTGGGCTATACGGCCGTGCCCTATCCAGTGGGTGGCAATGGCTCCGTGTTCCACGTGAACGCAGAGATGAACTTCTAGGTACCAGGGCCGCTGTGGCGGCCTGCGGGTTGTTTGGTGCCCGTGGTCCGAATCGAACGGACACGACCTTGCGATCGGCAGATTTTGAGTCTGCTGCGTCTACCAGTTCCGCCACACGGGCGCGTGGGGCGCAAATGGTATGAAATTTCTGCCCCGCGCTGCGACCTTTTTGCGCCCCGGCGCATCATAGGTAGGCAGATGAGCCGATTCCTGGATATCCAGCTTTCCCCCGAGTGCATCCAGCGGGCAGCCGCAGGAGAGCGCGATGCACAGCGCCAGCTGTACGAGCAGCTGGCCGGCCCCATGTTTGGCCTGGTCCGGCGCATCGTGCGTCACCGCGCCACGGCCGAGGACCTGTTCCAGGACAGCATGGAGTCCGTGCTGCGCCACCTGCCGCAGTACCGGGGCGAAGCCCCGCTGGGCGCCTGGGTGCGCCAGCTGACGCTGCGCCACTGCCTGATGCACCTGCGATCGCCCTGGCAGCGCGCCCGCGGCGCCTTGCGCGAAATTGTTCCCGGCAGCGACCTGGCGGAGTTGCCGCTGGCGGAGCTGGTGGACCTGGAGCGTGCCCTGGGCGCGCTGTCGGATACCACGCGCACGGTGCTGTGGCTGCACGATGCCGAAGGCCTGACCCATGAGGAGATCGCCGCGGCCTTCGGGCGCACGACCAGCTTTTCAAAATCGCAGCTGGCGCGCGCGCACCAGACGCTGCGCGCGCTGCTGCAGGATCGCGCGGAGGATGTATGCCAGATCGTGTGACACCTTATGACTTCGAGGAATTCGAGCGTCGCAGCATGCGCGCGGCCGCCGGGCGCAGGTCCTGGGCCTTAAGCGCAGTGGCTTCGGTGGCCAGTGCTCGGGCTGGTCGTGACCCTGGCCCTGGTAACGCAGACCCGCGGGCTAACCGGCACCTATGCGATAGCGGATTCGGCGCCGGCCACGGACAGCGGGCAGGTGGATGCCGATCCGGATGCGCAACCAGCCCTGGTGGACCTGGGCCAGCTGGCGCTGCGCAGTGACCTGGAGGATCGCATTGCCTGGTACGACGCCCAACTGTCTGTCGGCCGCGTCAACAGCGCCCCGCCCGAGCAGCTGCGACAACTGGAATCCACGCGCGAATTGCTGGCCAATTCCCTGCAGCACGTCAGCTATGCGCATTCCCTATTGAGTCTCTAAGAGGTTTTCATCATGGAACTATTTGCTCGAACCCGGATTGCCCTGCTGGCACTGACGATCGCCACCGCCGCGGCGGCCGGTGAAGTGGCGCCTGCGGGACCAGCAGCACCGGCAGCACCTGCCGCGGCCACAGCCGCACAGACGCAGGCGCAAACCGAGCGCGCACTGGCCGAGGCACAGCAACGCCTGGAAGCCGCCGCACGCGAGGTGGGCCAGTTGTCGGCGCAGCTGGGCCAGCACATGGGCGAACAGCACATGGTCTTTGTCAACGGGCCGCCGATGCGTGCCCAGCTGGGCCTGCAGATCAGCAATACCCCGGCAAAGGACGGCGCGCATGTAGTGGCGGTCAGCCCCGGTGGCCCGGCGGCAGAGGCGGGCATCCATGACGGCGACGTGATCACGTCCATTGGCGGCCAGGACCTGAGCAAGGCCGCCGATCCGGGTCGCGAACTGGTGGAGCATGTGGGGCAGTTGCAGCCGGACCTCAAGGTCAAGCTCACTGTCATGCGTGCCGGCAAGAAAATGGATTTCGACGTCGCCCCGCGGCCGATGCCGCAGACATTCGAATTGCACCGCATGCAGGGCGTTGCGCCCATGCCCGGCGCGGGTCCTGGTGGGCACGTGTTCAACCTGCCGACTCCTGGGCCTGGCGGCGTCGCCGGAATCAGTGACGGGCAGAACTGGGTCTTCACGCGCGGCCCGGACACCGGCATGGGCTTTCATGGCATGGAGTTCGCGACCCTGTCGGAGAAGCTCGGCAGTTACTTCGGCGTCAAGTCCGGCGTGCTGGTGGTGCGTACGGGCAACAACGATGCCTTCAAGCTGCAGGACGGGGACGTGATCCTGTCCATCGACGGACGCGAGCCGGGCAACGCGCAGCACGCGGGTCGCATCCTGCGCTCCTACCGGGGCGGGGAGAAGCTGACCCTGCGCGTGCAGCGCGACCGCAAGGCCCAGAACATCGAGGTCACGCTGCCCGGCGGCGCGGACAACGACGACTGAAGGTAAGATGCGCGGCTCGTGCGCCGCGCAGACTTCCACTACGAACTTCCCCCCGAGCTGATTGCGCAGGCGCCGCTGCCTGCGCGATCCGGCAGCCGGCTGCTGGTGCTGGCTGGAGCCAGCGGCCAACTGCAGGATTTGCATTTTACCGACCTGCCAGCACTGCTGCGTGCCGGTGACCTACTGGTATTCAATGACACGCGCGTGGTTGCAGCGCGCCTGTTTGGCACCAAGCCCTCCGGCGGACGCGTGGAACTGTTCCTCGAGCGCGCCATCGGTCCGAACCGCGCACTGGCACAGTCGCGGGCCAGCAAGCCCATACGCGAAGGCCTGGTCATCGATACCAAAGGCGGACCGGTGAAGGTGATCGCGCGCCATGGTGATTTCCACGGCGATCACCATGGCAATCTGTGGGAAATCGAAACGCCGGCCGAGGTGCTGCCGTTCTTCGAGGCATACGGATCGACGCCGCTGCCACCGTACATCACGCGTCCGGCCGAACAATTCGATGTCGAGCGCTACCAGAGCATCTTCGCGCGCGTGCCCGGCGCGGTGGCCGCGCCGACCGCCAGCCTGCACTTCGACCCGCAGCTGGTGGCGCGCATCGACGCGCTTGGCGTCGCACGCTCGCAGGTCACCCTGCATGTCGGGGCGGGCACCTTCCAGCCGCTGCGGGTGGACAACATCTCCGAGCATGTGATGCACGCCGAGCGCTTCGAGGTCCCCACCCAACTGGTGGCGGCCGTGGACAGGTGCCGCGCGCTGGGCGGGCGCGTGATTGCGGTGGGAACCACGGTGGCGCGCGCGCTGGAATCCGCCGCGGTGGGCGGCAGGCTGGCTGCCGGCAGCGGTGACACGCGCCTGTTCATCACCCCGGGCTATGCTTTCCAGGTGGTGGACGCGCTGCTGACGAATTTTCACCTGCCTGAATCCACGCTGCTGATGCTGGTGTCGGCCTTTGCCGGGCGCGAGCACGTTCTGGCGGCTTATGCCCATGCGGTGCGCCAGCGGTACCGGTTCTTCAGCTATGGCGACGCGATGTTCATCACCGCTGCACCGGGAGCACGCGCTTGATCTCGTACGAACTGCTGCGCACGCAAGGCGCGGCCCGTCGTGGCCGGCTGACGCTGGATCGCGGCGTGATCGAGACGCCGGCCTTCATGCCCGTGGGCACCTATGGCACGGTCAAGGCCATGACACCGGAGGAACTGGAATCCCTGGGTGCGCAGATCATCCTCGGCAATACCTTTCACCTGATGCTGCGCCCGGGCACGCCGATCATCCAGGCCCATGGCGGGTTGCACCGGTTCATCCACTGGCAGCGCCCCATCCTCACCGACTCGGGTGGATTCCAGGTATTCAGCCTGGCCGAGCTGCGCAAGATCACGGAAGAGGGCGTGCGCTTCCGCTCGCCCATTGACGGCGACCAGGTGCAACCTGACACCGGAAGATTCCATGGACGTGCAGCGGGCACTGGCCTCCGACATCGCCATGTGTTTCGACGACTGCACGCCGTGGCCTGCCACCGAGGCGCAGGCGCGCGACTCCATGGAGCGCTCCATGCGCTGGGCCGCGCGCTCGCATGCGCACTACTACCGGGAGGATCCGCCGCGGCAACCTGTTCGGCATCGTGCAGGGCGGCATGTACACCGACCTGCGCCTGGCATCGATTGACGCACTGACCCGCATCGGCTTCCCCGGCTATGCCATCGGTGGCCTGGCGGTGGGCGAGCCCGAAGAGGTCCGCCTGCAGGTGCTGGAAGACCGTCGACCCGCGTGCTGCCGCGCGGACCGCCCGCGCTACCTCATGGGCGTGGGGCGTCCTGAGGACATGATCGCGGCCGTGGCCCGGGGCGTGGACATGTTCGACTGCGTGATGCCCACCCGCCACGCGCGCAATGGGCACCTGTTCACCTCGACCGGGGTGGTCAATATCCGCAATGCAGCGCACGCCGCGGACACCGGCCCGCTGGATCCGGCCTGCGGCTGCTATACCTGCGCGCAATTACTCGCGCGCCTACCTGCGGCACCTGGACAGCTGCAACGAGATACTGGGCGCACGGCTCAATACCCTGCACAACCTGTGGTTCTACCTGGACCTGATGCGCCAGATCCGGGCAGCGCTGGATGCCGGGGAATTTGCGGCATTTGCCCGCCAGTGGCAGGCCCGGACCGCCCCTGTGGCATAATGCGCGGCCTTTTTTTCCGGGAGGACTCCCATGAACCTGCTGATTTCCGATGCCCATGCCCAAGCGGCAGGGGCCCCTCCAGGGGTTGGCTACAGCCAGTACCTGATCATTATCGTGTTCGTGGCGGTGTTCTACTTCCTGCTGATCCGCCCGCAGCAGAAACGCGCCAAGGAGCACCAGGCGCTGCTATCCAAGCTGGCCGCCGGCGACGAGGTCATCACCACCGGGGGTGTCCTGGGCCGGGTCACCGACGTGGGTGACAGCTTCGTGACGGTTGAAATTGCCGACGGCGTCCGCATCAAGGTGCAGAAGTCGCAGGTCACACAGCTGGTCCCCAAGGGAACATACAAGGGCGCCTGATTCATGCTTGAGTTCGCCCGCTGGAAATACATCCTGGTCGCAGTCGTGGCCCTGCTGGCGCTGGCCTTTGCCGCGCCGAACTTCTTTGGCCAGGATGATCGCACTGCAGGTGGCACGCAAGGACCGCGCCGCCATCGATGACGCCGGCCGCATCGCCGTGGAGAAGGTGCTGCAAAAGCACAACGTGGCCTTCAAACGCTCATTCGTCGACACCGGCCGCGTGATGGTGCTGTTCGACGACGTGAATACTCAGCTGCGGGCCCGCGACGCCGTCAACGATGACCTGGCCGCAACGCACGTCTCCGCGTTGATGCGCGCATCCCGCGCGCCGGCCATGTTCCGCACCATCGGCCTGCGACCCATGTCGCTGGGCCTGGACCTGCGCGGCGGCCTGTCGCTGCTGTACCAGGTGGATGTCAACGGCGCGGTCGACCAGCTACTCGACAGCTATGAGCAGGACTTCAGGCGCGCCCTGACGGCCAAGAACATCAATTTCTCCGACGCCTCGCGGGTCGCCGCAGAGGATCAGACCTCCAGGGCAGTGCGCGTGTCCTTTCCCCCGGCACCGACCTGTCGGCCGCGCGCGAGGTTATGGAGAAGGTCGTCACCGACCTGACTTACACCACGGGCGATGCGGGTGGGGTTGCGTACATCGACGCCTCCTTGAGCTCGGCGCAGATCACCGAGCGCAAGCGCAACGCCATCGCGCAGAACATGGTCACGCTGCGCAATCGCGTCACCCAGCTGGGCGTGTCGGAACCGGAAGTGCGGCAGCAGGGCATCGACCGGATCTCGGTGGAACTGCCCGGGGTTTCGAACTCCGCCGAAGTGAAGGACATCCTGGGCAAGATCACGCAGCTGGAGTTTAGGCTGACGGACACCACCAACAACGTGCAGGAGGCGGTGCTCAAGGGCCGCGCGCCGCTGGGCTCGCGGATCTACTACCACCGCGAGGAAAACGGGTTCAAGCGCCCGACGCTGCTCAAGCGCGAAGTCATCGCCACCGGCAACCAGCTGGTCGACGCCAAGACCACCGTAACCCAGGACGGTCCGGCCGTAGCCATTCGCCTCAATGCCGAGGCTGGCGACCAGATGCTGCGGGTCACGCAGGCCAACATGGGCAAACCCATGGGAGTCGTGCTCATCGAGCGCACCCGCCAGAAGACGGTTGTCGACGGCAAGGAAGTCGAGCGCGACGTCATCACGCAGGAAGTGATCAACGAGGCCACGATCCGCGGTGTGTTTAGCAACCAGTTCAACATCACCGGGCTCAAGCAGGGCGAGGCCAGCGAACTGGCGTTGCTGATGCGCTCCGGTCAGCTGGCGGCGCCGTTGTTCGTGGTCAGCGAACGGCCCATCGGTCCGTCGCTGGGGGCCGCTAACATCGATGCCGGCGTGCGCGCGCTGCTGATCGGATCGGTGGCCCTGTTCCTGTTCATGATCTTCTACTACCACCTGTTCGGGGTGGTGGCCTCTGCGGTACTGCTGTGCAATGTGGTGCTGCTGACGGCACTGCTGTCGATGTTCCATGCGTCGCTGTCGTTACCGGGCATGGCCGGCATCCTGCTGACCGTGGGCATGGCGGTGGATGCCAACGTCATCATCTACGAGCGCATCCGCGAGGAATTGCGCAACGGCGTGTCGCCGCAGACATCGATCCGCTCGGGGTTCGAGAAGGCGTTTTCGGCCATCCTGGATTCCAACGTCACTACAGCCATCGCCGGCCTGGTGCTGTGGGTATTCGGCACCGGACCGATCCGCAGCTTCGCGATCGTCCTGACGCTAGGCATATCGACCTCGATGTTTACTTCGTTAATGGGCAGTCGCGCGCTGCTGACGCTGATCTACGGCGGCAAGCACAAGCCGCAGCGCCTGGCGATCGGTTAGGAGAAGAGCGGTGGAATTCTTTGGCAAGACGACCAGTTTCCCGTTCATGGCCACGCGGCGTATCTGGTACACGCTGTCCATCTTCCTGGTCGCCGCCTCCCTGGCGCTGTTCTTCACGCGCGGCCTCAACCTGACCATCGACTTTACCGGCGGCACGCTGGTCGAGGCCTCGTTCCCCCAGGCCCCTTCCGTGGACAAGGTGCGCGCGTCGCTGGTGGCGGCGGGGTTCAAGGATCCGACGGTGCAGAATTTTGGCACTGCGCGCGATATTTCCGCGCGCCTGGCCTCCGATGCCAAGCAATCGGTCGACCAGGTACGCGCCCGCGTCACCACGGCGCTGCAGAGCGTCGATCCGGGCGTGACCATCAAGCCGCTGGAATTCGTCGGTCCGCAGGTGGGCAAGGAACTGCGCAACAGCGCCATTTGGGCGCTGCTGCTGACGCTGATCCTGGTGGGCGGCTACATCGCGGTGCGCTTCCACACCTGGCGGCTTTCCGTGGGCGCCGTGCTGGCACTGCTGCACGACCCGATCCTCATCATCGGCTGGTTCGCACTGTCGCAGACCCCATTTGACCTGGCGGTGGTCGCGGCCCTGCTGGCGGTGGTGGGCTATTCGCTCAACGACACCATCATCGTGTTCGACCGCATCCGCGAGCGCTTCGAGGCCAACCGGCGCCTGGCCCCGGCACTGGTACTGGACCAGTCCATCAACCAGACCCTGTCGCGCACCATCATGACCAAGGTCACGACGCTGATCGTGGTCGTGGCGCTGCTGGTGCTGGGCGGCCCGGCGCTGCGCGGTTTCTCCGAGGCGCTGGTGATCGGCATCCTTGCTGGCACCTATTCCTCGATCTATATTTCCGCAGCGGTGGCGCTGGACCTGGGACTCATGGCCGAGCACGTATTTCCAACGGTGCGCAGCAAGTTAGTCGACAGCCTGCCCTGAGGAGGTTTCCATAGAGCGCGGGCCCCAGCCATGATGGAGCTGCTGTCAGATCCGTCCGCCTGGATCGCGCTGTTGACCCTGTCGGCGCTCGAGATCGTGCTCGGCATCGACAACATCATCTTCATTTCCATCCTCGTCGCCCGGTTGCCGCAAGCCCAAAGGGCCAGGGGACGGGTCATGGGCCTTGCCCTGGCGATGCTCACCCGAATTGCGCTGCTGTTTGCCATCGTCTGGCTGACGCGGCTGACTCAGCCGATGTTCGAAATTTTCGAGCACGGATTTTCGGGCCGCGACCTGATCCTGATCGCCGGCGGCCTGTTCCTGCTGGTCAAGAGTGTGCTGGAAGTGCACAACACCATGGAAGGCGCGGCGGACCCGCGCAAGGCCCGGGTGCTGGTGTCATTCGTCCTGATTATCGTGCAGATCGCCGTCATCGATATCGTGTTCTCGCTGGACTCGGTATTCACAGCCGTGGGCCTGGCCCGGCCGGACCAGGTGCCGGTGATGGTGATCGCCATCGTGATCTCGGTGCTGGTCATGATGGTGGTATCCGGCGCCATCTCGCAGTTCGTCGAGGCCCATCCCACCGTCAAGGTGCTGGCATTGTCGTTCCTGGTGCTGGTGGGTATCGCATTGATCGCCGACGGCACCGGCACCCACATCCCCAAGGGTTACCTGTACTTTGCGATGGCCTTCTCGGTGGGCGTGGAGATGATCAACCTGCGGCTGCGCCGGCTGCTGGACCGCAACCGGGATCACCGCGGCGACACCCGCCGCGGTGGCGGCGGCCTGTTCACAGTTGGCGGCGCCGCGCTGGATTCCCGATTACAGCCCTCTATACTGGGGCTTGTTGCGGTTACCCCACTACCCACGGACAACTTCATGAAATTACCGAGCCTTCGCTTGCTGGCGGTCGTTCTTGGTGGAGCGGTGCTCCTGGCCGGCTGCTCAAAGTCCGGCGGCGGCGCGGCCGGGGACGCCATCAGGATTGGCGAGTTCGCTTCACTGACTGGCAAGGAGGCGGCCTTTGGCCAGTCCTCCCACAAGGGCACGCAGCTGGCCATTGACCAGCTGATTGCCGGCGGGGGGCTGCTGGGCAAGAAGATCGAGTTTGTCTACGAGGACAACCGCAGCACGCCGGGTGAATCGGCCACCATCGCCAAGAAGCTCATCACCCGCGACAAGGTGGTGGCCATCCTGGGCGAGGTGGCTTCGGGTCGTTCGCTGGAAGCCGCGCCCATCGCGCAGGCCAGCAAGGTGCCGATGATTTCCCCGTCTTCCACCAACCCCAAGGTGACCGAGACCGGCGACTACATTTTCCGTGTCTGCTTCACCGATCCGTTCCAGGGCCGGCTGCTGGCCCAGTTCGCCAAGAACACGCTCAAGGCGCAGAAGGTCGCGATCTTCTCGGACGTCGCGGCGCCCTACAGCGTCGGATTGGCGCAGTTCTTCCGCGACCCATTTGTCGCCGCCGGCGGGCAGGTGGTGTCCGAGCAGAAATACACGGGCGGCGACAAGGACTTCAAGGCACAGCTCACCGCCATCAAGAGCACCAACCCGGATGCCATCCTGATCCCCGGTTACTACACCGAGGCCGGGCTGATCGTCGCCCAGGCGCGCCAGCTGGGTATCACCGTGCCCATGTTCGGTGGTGACGGCTGGGAGGCCCCGGAGCTGATCCAGATCGCCGGCGCCCAGGCGCTGGAGGGAACCTACTACTCCACCCATTATTCGTCCGAGAACTCCGACCCGCTGGTGCAGAAGTTCGTCGCGGCCTACAAGGCCAAGTACAACGGCGAGACCCCCGATGCGATGGCCGCGCTGGGCTACGACTCGGCGATGGTGCTGGCCGATGCCATCAAGCGCGCCGGCACCACGGACGGCCCAAAGCTGCGCGACGCGCTGGCGGCGACCAAGAATCTGCCCACCGTGTCCGGCATCACGACGCTTGACGAGCATCGCGATGCGTCCAAGTCCGCGGTGATCATCACTGTCAAGGATGGCAAGTTCAAGTACGTAGAAACCATTGCGCCCTGAGGCGGTAACTGCGTGACGGAGCTGTTGCAGCAGGTCATCAACGGTCTTGCCCTTGGTGCCATCTATGCACTGATCGCCCTGGGCTACACCATGGTCTACGGGGTGCTGCGCTTCATCAACTTCGCGCACAGCGACGTCTTCATGGTCGGGGCGTTTTCCGGCTACTACCTGGCCAGGTTCGTGCCGCAGGCATCGGTGGCCGGTGGCGTGCTGGTGTTATTCGGCGCCATGGCGATCTGCGCCCTGCTGGGCGTGATCATCGAGAAGCTGGCCTACCGGCCGCTGCGCGGCCGCTCCACGCTCACGGCGCTGATCACTGCCATCGGCGTGTCACTGCTGCTGCAGAACCTGGGACAAAGGATCTTTGGCGCCAACCCCAAGTCCTTCCCCACGCTGTTCCCGCTGCACTACTTCAAGTTCGAAAGCGGCCTGGTGATCGCCAGCACCCAGATCCTGGTGTTCGTGGTGACCATCGTGCTGCTGTTCGCGCTGCGACACATCGTGCTCAAGACCCGCATCGGCACGGCCATGCGCGCGCTGTCGTTCAATCCGGTGGCCGCCTCGCTGGTGGGCATCAACAACGACCGCGTCATCTCCTTCACCTTCGCGCTGGGCTCGGCGCTGGCCGCTGCCGGCGGCATCCTCTACGCATCTAACTATCCCTCGATCGATCCGCTGATGGGCACGTTGCCCGGGCTCAAGGCCTTCGTCGCGGCGGTGCTGGGCGGCATCGGCAACATCGCCGGCGCCGCAGTGGGTGGGCTGGTGCTGGGGCTGGTGGAAACCGCGGTGGTGGGCCTGGGCGGCTCGACCTATCGGGATGCGGTGGCCTTTGCCGTGCTGATCCTGATCCTGCTGCTGCGCCCCAATGGCCTGCTGGGTAAGCGCCAGGCGGAGAAAGTGTGATGTCGCGGTCGCAACAGGCGTTGCTGGCCGCGCTGGTGCTGATCGGTGTGGTGTCCTTTTTCTCCGACAGCTACAACCCGTATTTCCTCGATATCGCCGTGGGCTGCGGCATCAACATCACCCTGGCGGTCAGCCTCAACCTCATCAATGGCTACACCGGCCAGTTCTCGCTGGGCCATGCCGGGTTCATGGCCATCGGCGCCTACGCGGCAGCGATGTTGACCACCAGTTTCGGTGCCACCTTGCTGCCGCTGCTGGGCAACCAGCAATGGCTGTTGCTGGCGCTGGCGCTTCTGGCCGGCGGGCTGGCCGCCGCGATTGCCGGCTTTATCGTCGGCGTGCCGTCGCTGCGCCTCAAGGGCGACTACCTGGCCATCGTGACCCTGGGCTTTGGCGAGATCATCCGCGTGGTACTGCAGAACATCGACGCGGTGGGTGGCCCGCGCGGGCTGATCGGCATCCCTGCGTACACCAACCTGTTCTGGGCCTATGGCCTGGCAGCGGTGGCCGTGTACGTGGTGTGGACCATGGTCAATTCCACTTATGGCCGCGGGTTCATCGCGGTGGCCGACGACGAAATCGCCGCCGAGGCCATGGGCATCAACACCACGCGCTACAAGATCACCGCGTTCCTGGTCGGGGCCTTCTTCGCCGGCCTGGCCGGCGGCGTATACGCGCACTTCAAGCAATACATCGCGCCGCAGGGTTTTGGCTTTGATCGTTCCATCGAGATCGTGGTGATGGTGATCCTGGGCGGCATGGGCAATACCGCCGGCGTGATCATCGCCGCCATACTGCTGACCGTGCTGGGGGAGTGGCTGCGCCAGTTCGGTGACCTGCGCATGATCCTGTACTCGCTGCTGATCATCGTGCTGATGATCCTGCGTCCACAGGGCCTGTTTACCTGGTCGTTGCCCAGGAGCAAGGCGTGAGCGCCGGGCCGTTGCTGGAACTCGATGGCTGCACGCTGCGCTTCGGAGGCCTGACTGCCGTGGGTGACCTGAGCACGAAGGTCAGCGCCGGATCGCTGACCGGGCTGATCGGACCCAATGGCGCCGGCAAGACCAGCGTGTTCAACCTGATCACCGGCGTGTACCGACCCACTGCCGGGGACATTCGGTTCGCCGGGCAGACGCTGGTGGGCTTAAAGCCGTGGCAGATTACCCGGCTGGGCATTGCGCGCACCTTCCAGAACATCCGCCTGTTCCAGTCCCTGAGCGTGTTCGACAACGTGCGGGTCGCCTACCACATGCACCTCAAGCACCACTCGATCAGCTCCCTGGTGCGCCTGCCTGCCTTTCATGAGGAGGAGCGCCAGATAGCGGCGCGCACCACGCAGCTGCTGGAGATCTTCGACCTGGCGCGGGTGCGTGACGAGCCGGCCCGCAGCCTGCCCTATGGCAGCCAACGGCGGCTGGAGATCGTGCGCGCGCTGGCCACGCAGCCAAAGTTGCTGCTGCTGGATGAGCCGGCCGCCGGCATGAACCCCACGGAGAAACACGAGCTGACGCGGCTGATCCGCGAAGTCCAGGAGCGGTTCCGGATTTCCATCCTGCTGGTGGAACACGACATGGCGGTGGTCATGAAGATCTGTGAGCGCATCGTGGTGCTCGACCACGGCCTGAAGATCGCCGAAGGCACGCCCCCTGAAGTGCGCGCCAACCCCAAGGTGATCGAGGCCTACCTGGGTGAAGAAGTCCCGCCGGCCGTGGCAACTGCCTGATGCTCACGCTGGAGAACCTGACCGTGAACTATGGCGCCATCCGGGCGCTGCATGGGGTATCCCTGTCGGTCGAGGCAGGCAGCATCGTCACGCTCATCGGCAGCAATGGCGCGGGCAAGAGCACCACGCTGCGCACCGTGTCGGGCCTGGTCAAGCCCGTGTCCGGCAGCATCACCTACGAGGGCGAGCGCATCGACGGCTTGCCGGCGCACCGCATCGTGGCGCGTGGCCTGTGCCAGGTGCCCGAGGGCCGGATGGTGTTCGCCAACCTCACGGTGCACGAGAACCTGATGATGGGCGCCTACCTGCAGCGCGACGCCGCGGCCATTCGCAGCGAGCGCGACTATGTGTTCAGCGTGTTTCCGCGCCTGCAGGAACGCGAGAAGCAGCAGGCCGGCACGCTCTCGGGCGGCGAGCAGCAGATGCTGGCCATCGGACGCGCCCTGATGAGCCGGCCGAAGTTCCTGATGCTGGATGAGCCCTCGCTGGGCATTGCGCCATTGCTGGTGAAATCCATCTTCACGCAGATCGTGCAGATCAATCGCAGCCGGGGCATCACCATCCTGCTGGTGGAGCAAAACGCCAACCTCGCGTTGGAGATTGCCACACGCGGCTACGTCCTTGAGACCGGCCGCATCATCCTGCAGGATGATGCGGCGGCGCTGCGCGCCGATCCCAAGGTGCGCAGCGCCTATCTGGGAGGTTGATCCGCCGTGGCTGACCCCAGACGACTGGGTATCGGGCTGGATTTCGGCACTTCGAACTCCGCAGTGGCCTGGTTCGACGGCACTGCGCTGCATAGTGTGCTGCTGGAGCCAGGCAGCCCCATCCTGCCCACCGCCGTGCATCTGGATCGCAACTATGCGGCGCTGACCGGCAGCCAGGCCATCGCCCTTTACGTGGAAGAGAACCGCGGCCGGCGCGTCGAGCTGGTGGCTGAGGTCATCGGCGAGACGGCGACCTCGGTGTCGGGCAACAATACCGGCGAGGATATTTCCCGTCTGGAAACCCGACGCCACACGGTGTACGGGCCACTGTACGACCGCACCTTGCCGGGGCGGCTTTTTCTGGGGCTCAAGCGCCTGCTGGGCGACCCGGAAATGGAGCGGCTGGCCGTTTTCGAGCGCCATTACCGGCTAGTGGCGCTGCTGACGCCGATCCTGCAGCACGTGCGCGAACGGCTTGAGGCAGAGCAGGGGAGGCCATTGCCCCCAATTCATGTCGGGCGCCCGGTGGTCTTCGAAGGGAGGCATCCGGATCGCAACCAGATCGCCAGCGACCGCCTGGCCGAGGCCGTCGATCACGCCGGCTTGCAGCTGGCGCAGTTCGGCTCCGAGCCGGTGGCTGCCACGCGCAGCTGGTTGTGGCGCGCCCAACCGGCAAACCCGGGCATCGCACTGACGGTGGATTTTGGCGGTGGCACGCTCGACCTGAGCCTGGTGCATCACGACGCCGGGCGATTCGACGTGCTGGCGACCACGGGTGTGGCGTTAGGCGGCGACCGGATCGACCGGCTGATCTTCGAGCACATGCTGTTTCCGCAGCTGGGGCAGGGCGAGCATTGGGTGCGACCCGTGGAGGGCCGCGAGGTCGATACGCTCTTTCCCTTCGAGGAGTTTGCCAGCGGTCTGCTCAACTGGCCCACGACATTCCTGCTCAGCCAGAACTACACGCGCGCCATGGTGGTGGACCGGATTTCCCGAGGCGGCCCGGGCAGCGAGAAGTTCCAGCGGCTGCTGGACCTGATTTCGTACAACTACAGCTACAACTGTTTCGCAGCGATCCGGCAGGCCAAGGCGCAGCTGTCCAATTTGGAGCACAGCGTCATCGACATTCCCGAGCTGAACTTGAGACTGCCTTTCTCGCGGGCCCAGTTCGATGCCATTCTGATGCCGGTACTGCAGCAGCTGCGCGACTCCATCCGGACCGTGCTGGGCAAGGCGGACGTGGCCGCGGCGCAGGTGGACGTGGTCATCCGGACCGGCGGCAGTTCGGAGATTGTCGCGGTTCGTACGCTGCTGGACGGGCTGTTCCCCGGCAAGGTCGTCGGCCATGATCCTTTCACCAGCGTTGCGTGCGGGTTGGCAATTGCCAGCTACCATGGTTATCGCTGAAGAGTCGCCAGACTCACGCTCGGTGTTGCAATAGCGCACTGGTGCGCAGTCGCCCGCCCAAAAAACGCTCCGCGTCCGGTTTCGAATGCCAGATATCTTGTTGTCCTACAGTCGAGAGGACAACGCGACCGCAACGCGATTCGCGGACGCATTCAAGCGCGCGGGATTCAGTGTCTGGTGGGACCAGGTGCTGCGCTCCGGCGAGACCTACGATCGAGACCAACGATGAAGTCACTGAACGGGCGCCGCGCGAGGCGAACGCAGTCGTGGTCCTCTGGTCGCGCCACCCGGTGAATTCGCGCTGGGTTCGAATCATTACGACTGCGGAAAGGAAGCCGGACGAGCTAGGTTAACTCAGAGCTCCAGTCCAGCCCATCCGTAGATTTCCTGGCAAAGCGCTTCGACAGTTTCCGGTTTGTCTTCTCCCGCCAGGTCATTACCAATTGGAAATCCCTGTCTGGAAAGCACCAGCGAGAGGCAACGGTATGAAGCGCGATACCCGGTCAGTTCCTGTGCGTTCACGGTAAATGTTTGGCCTGGAACGCGCGCATGCAGTTCATCGCGCATGTAGATGACTTCAAACGACGAGAGTCTCCAGCCCTCACCGCGAAACTCGGCGCGATAGAACACGCGCGCGTGATTGGTGAGCATTACTTCGATGCCATCGAGTACAGCCGGGATGTCGATGGCGATGACCATTGTCGCCACTGCGCGGTTGCCATTGACGCGCACTGACACCGGTCCGAGGCGATGCTTTGCCGGCACGCCACGGCGCGCCATCTCGCGCGAAGCGTCCACGAAGTCCGGTCCGCTGCCGGTGAACCAGCTGATGTGCACCGTGGAGTCCGGGTGGTAGCAGGACTTCATGCGTTCCCAGCGGCCCATGTCCCGGCACTCGCGTTCGGCGAGCACCAGCTGGGTAATCGCCGAAATGTGTGCGGCGGCCGCGACCATGGTCGCAGGCGCGGCGGTCACGGGTTGCCGGCCTCGCGCAGCGCTTCTGGCAGATGCGGCGCAATCGCTTCGAGCAGCGCATTGAACACGCGCGGCGTACCAGCAACGATGTTGCCGTTCTGCTTGTATTCGCCGCCGTCGAGCGTACCGACCAGGCCGCCCGCCTCGCGAATCAGCAGCGTGCCGGCGGCAGTGTCCCAGGCCTTCAGGCCGATCTCCCAGAATCCGTCGATGCGACCAGCCGCGACATAGGCCAGGTCCAGCGATGCGGCGCCCGGCCGACGCAGTCCCGCGGCGCGCATCATCACTGTCTTCATCATGGCCATGTACGGATCAAGATATTGCAGGTTCTCGCGATAGGGGAACCCTGTGCCGATCAGCGAACCCTCGAGCGTGCGCTGGCGACTGACGCGCAACCGGCGGTTTTCGAGATAGGCGCCCTGGCCACGCGAGGACGTGAACAGTTCCTGTCGCATGGGGTCGTAGATGATTGCGTGCTCCATCTTGCCCGCGACTTGGCAGGCGATGGACACGGCGAACTGCGGGAACCCGTGCATGAAATTGGTGGTGCCATCCAGCGGGTCGATGATCCAGGTGGTGTCGCTGTTGCCGCTGGCGCCACTCTCCTCGGCAAGGAAGGCGTGGTGCGGATAGGCCTCGCGCAGAATGCCGATGATCTCGGCCTCGGCCGCATGGTCGATGCTGGTGACGAAGTCGTTGAGGCCCTTGGACGCCGTCTCGACGCCTTCAAAGCGGGCCAGTCCGCGCACGATGATCTCGCCGGCCTTGCGGGCCGCCCGGACGGCAGTGTTGACGAAAGGATGCATGGCTTCAGAATACCAGTTCGCACCCATGGACCCGCTACCGATACGCTTTGTCCTCGTCGAAACGACGCACCCCGGCAATATCGGGGCAGTGGCGCGCGCCATGAAGAACATGGGCCTGACCGACCTGGTCCTGGTCAAGCCGCGGGAGTTTCCGCACCCGGAGGCCACGGCACGCGCTTCCGGGGCCGACGACCTGTTGCTGCGCGCGCGCGTGGTACCGACGCTGGCCGAGGCGATTGCCGATTGTGGCCTGGTCCTGGCCACCACTTCCCGCGAGCGCGATCACTACTTTCGCGTACTGGAGGCCCGGGAAGGAGCCGTGCGTGCGGTGCAGGAGGCGCGCGGCGCAGCCGGCGCCGTTGCCGTCGTGTTCGGCACCGAGCGCATGGCTTGTCGAACGAGCAGCTGCTGTCGGCGCACGCGTTGCTGTTCATTCCGTCCAATCCCGACTACACGTCGCTGAACGTTGCCATGGCCGCGCAGTTGATCGCCTACGAGATCCGCATGGCGCAACACGCTCCACTGCAGCAGCTGGCCACGCGCGAGGCGCCGCTGGCAACGGCGGCGGACCTGGATCGGCTGTACGCCCATCTTGAGCAGGTGATGGACGAAGTGGGTTTTCGCGACCGCACGCAAAGCGGCACCAGCCTCATGGGACGCATCCGGCGCTTCCTCAACCGCGCCGAGCCCGACGCCAACGAGGTCAACATCCTGCGCGGCATGCTCACCGCAGTGCAGAGCCGGCGCCGGCGCGCGGGCGGGGCATGAGCGCACGCATTTACCTGGACTACGCGGCCACCACACCGGTGGACCCGCGCGTCGCCGACTTCATGCATGAGGTGTTGTTGCAGGGGCTGGGCAACAGCGCCGCGGCCCATGCATCAGGCATGCAGGCCCATGGGCTGATCGAGGCCGCGCGCCAGCAGGTGGCCGCACTGGTGGGCGTGCCGGGGCAGCAGGTGGTGTTTACCTCCGGCGCCACCGAGGCCGAACAACCTGGCCATCCTCGGGACCATGCAGGCGGCGCTGGAGATCGCGCGCGACGCGCACGTCATCTCGCTGGCCACCGAGCACAAGTCGGTGCTCGAACCGGTGCGCGAACTGGCGCGACGCGGTGTGGCCACCACGCTGCTCAAGCCCGGCAGCGATGGACTGCTTGACCCGGCGGTGCTCGAGAACGCCATCCGTCCGCAGACGCGACTGGTGTCGCTACTGCATGTGAACAACGAGACCGGCGTGGCCCAGGACCTGGCGGCCCTGTCACAGGTGTGCCAGAAGCACGGCGTACCGCTGCATGTGGATGCCGCGCAAAGCGCGGGCAAGTTGCCGCTCAACGTCGATGCAATCGCATTGCTGTCCTTTACCGCGCACAAGCTCGGCGGCCCGCAGGGCGTGGGCGCGCTGGTGGTGGCACCCGGCCATCGCGGGCGCATGCACAGCCAGATGTTCGGTGGCGCACACGAACGTGGGCTGCGCGCCGGCACACTGGCGACGCACCAGATCGCCGGATTTGGGCTGGCCTGCGCGCTGGCGGCCCAGTCGCGCGCCGCCGAATCGGCACGGGTTGGCGCCCTTCGTGACCAGCTGTGGCGCGGCCTGCACGCGCTGCCGGATGTCCTGCTCAACGGCCACCCCACGCAGCGCGCGCCAGGCATCCTCAATGTGTCGTTCCCGGGTGTGGAGGGGGAAGCCCTGTTCCTGGCCTTGCCCGGCCTGTTGCTGTCCACCGGATCGGCCTGCAATTCACGCAGTGGCGAACCCTCCTATGTGCTGCGTGCGCTGGGTCGCGACAGCCAGCTGGCGCAGAGTTCCCTGCGCTTTAGCCTCGGACGGGACACGACGGCCGCCCAGGTGGAGGCCGCGGTGGCAACGGTGGGCCGCGCCTACCTGCAGCTGCGCGCGGCGTCGCCCGCCAACGGGCCGCCCCTGCAGGACTGGGAAGGCCTGGAGGGCCACAGCTACGTGGGCGAAGCCGGCGAGGCACGCCTGGGCTGCTGGGTGCGGTTGGCAGTGCGCGTGCAGGATGGCGTGGTGGCCGATGCACGCGCCCAGGTCTACGGCTGCCCGCACACCCAGGCGGCGGGCCATCGCCTGGCGCAGCGCTTGCGCGGCCAGCCGCTGTCGTTGCCGCAGGCAGGCACACCTGAGGAATGGCGCGTTGCGGTGGATGCGCCCATTGAAAAACTGGGACGAATGCTCATTATCGAAGATGCGCTACGTGCGTTGCGCCCCACCTGATAGGCTAAGGCTCGATATGGCAATTTCAGTGACACCCGCTGCAGCAGAACGTATCCAGAATTTCATCGCCGCCCGCGGTCATGGACTGGGATTGAAGCTGGGTGTGCGCAAGACCGGGTGCTCGGGTTTCGCCTATGTGGTCAATTACGCCGACCAGGCCGAGCCCAAGGACCACGTGTTCGAGGACCGCGGCGTCAAGGTATTCGTTGACCCTGACAGCCTCAAGCTGATTGACGGCACCACCGTGGATTTCGTGCGCCAGGGGCTCAACGAGGCTTTTCGCTTCCAGAACCCCAACATCAAGGGCGAGTGCGGCTGCGGCGAGAGCTTCAACGTTTAAAAGTCCTTGAAAATCGGGGACTTCCGGATCCCTTAAGATTGCCGGGGAAGGCCGCCAACAGGTAAACTTCCGCTCTTTTCCCAAAGCCGGAGTCCCACTGTCATGGCGCTTGAGCGCACCTTTTCCATTGTTAAGCCCGACGGCGTTGCCAACAATCTCATCGGCCAGGTCTATGGCCGGTTCGAGAAGGCTGGCCTGCGTATTGTCGCCGCCCGGATGCTGCAACTGACCCGCGCCCAGGCTGAAGGGTTCTATGCGGTGCACAAGGCACGGCCGTTCTTCAACGACCTGGTGGCCTACATGACCTCCGGTCCCATCATTGCCCAGGTGCTCGAGGGCGACAACGCCGTGCTCAAGCATCGCGACATCATGGGCGCCACCGATCCGAAGAAGGCTGCGCCGGGCACCATCCGCGCCGATCTGGCCGAGAGCATCGAGCGCAACGTGGTGCACGGTTCCGACTCGGCGGAAAATGCCGCCGTCGAGATCGCCTACTTCTTCAGCACGACGGATCTGTGCCCGCGCAGCTGATCAACCTGCTGGGCCTGACCCGCTCCGAACTCGAGGCCTGGTGCGTCGAGCGCGGCGGCAAGCCATTTCGTGCCCGCCAGTTGATGCACTGGATGTACAAGCGCGGCGCGACGCAGTTCGCCGAGATGACGGACCTGGCCAAGGCGTTTCGCGCGCAGCTGGCCGGCGAGGCCGAGATCCGGCTGCCGGAAATCGTCACGCGCCAGGATGCGGCCGACGGCACCGTCAAGTGGGAACTCAAGGCCGATGCGGCCCAGGCCTTCGAGATGGTGTACATCCCGGAGACGGACCGCTCCACCCTGTGCATCTCGTCGCAGGTGGGCTGTGCCCTGGACTGCGACTTCTGCTCTACCGGCAAGCAGGGATTCAACCGCAACCTCACGGCGGCGGAGATCGTCGGCCAGGTGTTCCTGGCGCAGCAGGAACTGGGGTTCAGGGCCGGTGACAACCGCCTGATCAGCAATGTGGTGCTGATGGGCATGGGCGAACCGCTGGCAAACTTCCGCAATGTACTGCCCGGCGGTGCGCATCCTGATGGATGACCTGGGATTTGATTTCTCGCGCCGGCGACTCACGCTGTCCACCAGTGGCCTGGTGCCGCAGATCTACAAGCTGGCCGAGGAGACCAACGTCGCCCTGGCGGTGTCGCTGCACGCACCGGATGACGAACTGCGCAGCGAGCTGGTGCCCATCAACCGTCGTCATCCCATCGCCGAGCTGCTCGACGCCTGCTGGCATTACATCGATGAGCAAAATGGCCGCAGCGTGACCTTCGAGTACGTGATGCTGGCCGGCGTCAACGATTCACCCGCACAGGCCCGGGCGCTGGCCCGCCTGCTCAAGGGGCATCCGGCCAAGGTCAATCTGATTCCGTTCAACCCGTTTCCCGGCACGCAAGTACCGCCGTTCCTCGCCCGAAGTGATCCTGGCGTTTCTCGACCAGGTGCTCAAGGGCGGGGTGATGGCAACGATCCGCAAGACGCGCGGGGATGACATCGACGCGGCCTGCGGACAGCTGGCCGGCCGGGTCACGGATCGCACGACCGCGCGCCTAGGGTCCAAGCGCGCCATTCCCGTCATTGCCGAACAAGTGGTGCGTTCATGATGCAATTGAGGCTGGCTGCGATGGCATTGGCGTTGGCCGCACTGGTCGGCTGCGTCACCACCGGAGACACGCGCCCCAAGTCCGACAAGGACGCGGCCATCGCCAACGTGAAGCTCGGCGTCGCCTACATGCAGCAGGGCAATCTGGCGCTGGCCAAGGACAAACTGGAACGCGCCGAAAAGCAGGATCCAAAGAACCTCCAGGTGCATACGTCCCTGGCGTTCCTGTACGAGAAGCTCAACAAGCCCGAGGAGGCGGAAAGGCAGTACCAGGAAGCCCTGCGCCTGGCGCCCGAGAGCGCCGATGTGGCCAATAACTACGCGGTATTCCAGTGCCGCGCCGGCAAGGTCGACCACGCCATTAAGCTGTTTGACACCGCCGCGCAGGACAAGCTCTACAGCACGCCCTGGGCGGCATACACCAACGCTGCGGTTTGCCTGCGCGCCAACAAGCGCGGCGCCGAAGCCGTGCCCTACCTGGAGCACGCCCTGCAGCTGCGGCCCAATTATGCCGAAGCGGTGCTGGAACTCAGTGACCTGCAGCTGGAGCTGGGCCACCCGGACCTGGCCCAGAATACGGTGGATCGTTACCTGTCGATGGGGCAGGCGTCGCCGGAAGTGCTGCTGGTGGGCGTGCGCGCGGCGATCGTGCGTGGGGATCGCAGCGCGGCTGAAAACTACGCGCGTCGCCTGCGTCGTGATTTCCCCAATTCCGCGTCGACCCAGGTGCTGCCGCAGTTGCTGCAGCCGCAGGCGGTGCCCCCAGGAAATACCCGCGGCGGGTCGAAGTGACCCAGCCGGCTGAACTGGCCGCGGTCCGCGGCATGAATGATGTGCTGCCGGCGCAAATCGGTGCCTGGCAGCAGCTCGAGCGCGTCACGCGTGAGCTGTTTGGTGCCTATGGCTACGAGGAGATCCGCGTGCCGGTGGTCGAGCACACCGAGCTGTTCAAGCGCGCCATCGGTGAGTTCACCGACATCGTCGAGAAGGAGATGTACACCTTCACCGATTCCGGCGAGCGACAGCCTGACGCTGCGCCCGGAAGCCACGGCCGGCATGGTGCGCGCGGCGATCACCAACGGCCTGCTGCGCGGCGCGCGGCTGCAAGCTGTGGTGCGTCGGGCCCGATGTTCCGGCACGAGCGGCCGCAGAAGGGACGCTACCGGCAGTTCCACCAGATCGACGTGGAGGCGCTGGGCTTTGCCGGCCCGGACATCGATGCCGAGACTGATCGCGCATGACCGCGCGGCTGTGGCAACGACTGGGCATTGAGGCGCGTGCACGCTGCAGATCAATTCCCTGGGCACGCCCGAGTCGCGCGCGGCCTATCGCGAGCAGCTGGTGGCGCTATTTCCAGCCGCACGCCGCGAGCGCCTGGATGAGGACAGCCGGCGGCGCCTGGGCGGCAATCCGCTGCGCATCCTCGACAGCAAGAACCCGGACATGCAGGCGGTGGTGCCGGCGCGCCGCTGCTGACCGACCACCTGGACGCGGAGTCGCGCGCGCACTTCGACGGACTGTGCGCAACCGCTGGCCGCCATGGGCATCGCCTACGTCATTGACCCGCGCCTGGTGCGCGGTCTCGATTACTACTCGCGCACCGTGTTCGAGTGGGTGACCGACGCGCTGGGCTCGCAGGACGCGGTGTGCTCCGGCGGCCGCTACGACGGCCTGATGGCGCAGCTGGGCGGCGAGCCGACGCCGGCCATCGGCTTTGCCATGGGCGTGGAGCGCGTGGTGGAACTGATGCAGCAGGGCGGCCAGAGCTATGCGCGCCCGGCGCCGGACATCTACGTGGTTGCCAATGGCGAGCGCGCCACGCGCGCCGCATTGGCCCTGGCCGAGCAGCTGCGCGACCAGCTGCCCACCGTGACCCTGGAGATGAACCAGGGTGGCGGCAACTTCAAGGCGCAGTTCCGGCGCGCCGATCGCAGCGGTGCGCGGCTGGCACTGGTGCTGGGCGACGAGGAGCTGGAGCGCGGCGCGGTGACCCTCAAGTCCCTGCGCCAGGACGGCCAGCAGTCCGAAGCTGCGCTTGCGGAACTTGCGGCCCGCATTCCTGCCCTACTATCGATTTCCTGAAGAGGTATACGAGTGGAACTGCTTTCCGAAGAAGAACAATGGGAACAGCTCAAGCGCTGGCTGCGGGAAAACGGCCCGTCCATTCTGGTCATGGTCATCCTGGGCCTGCTGGCGGTGGCTGGCTGGCGCTGGTGGCAGTCGCGCGGCGAACAAAGCCAGATTGCCGCTGGCTTGGCCTTCGAGAACATCCTCAAGACCTTTGATTCCGGCAAGGGCGACCAGGCGCTGGCGCAGATCGAGCAACTGCGCAAGGATTACCCCAAGTCCGGCTATGTGGCTTCGGCGGACCTGGCTGCCGCGCGCGTCTTCGTGGCGCGCAATGAGCTGGACAAGGCCGTGGAGCGGCTCGAGCGTGTTACCAACAGCGCGGTGGACGTGCAGCTGCGCCCCATCGCACGCCTGCGCCTGGCGCGCGTTCAGGCCGCGCAGGGCAAGCATGACCTGGCGTTGACCACGCTGGCGGCCATCAGCGCTGCTGACGTGGGCAAGTACCAGGCCGCCTACACCGAGACCCGCGGCGACATCCTGCTGTCCAAGGGCGATCGGGCTGGCGCGCTGCGCGAATATGAGGCGGCGCTCAAGCTGCAGCCGCCCGATCAGCCCGGCAGCAGCGTGGCGGCGCTGCTGGACCTCAAGATCAACGACCTGCGTCCGGTGGCAACGGCAACGGCGCCGGCACCGGTCAAGGCACCAGCGGCACCATGAACCCAACCATCTTCCGGCGTGCCCTGGGTCTTGCAACGCTGTCGACACTGGCGGCACTGGCCGCCTGCGAGAAGAACAAGAACGTTGACCCGCCGGCTGAACTGACGGACTTCAAGGCCAC
Organism: uncultured Pseudomonadota bacterium; assembly: GCA_963726085.1. Taxonomy (GTDB): domain Bacteria; phylum Pseudomonadota; class Gammaproteobacteria; order Steroidobacterales; family Steroidobacteraceae; genus ZC4RG30. Next base: position 91,516 of record CAVSAR010000002.1, read on the forward strand.
CGCCAAGGTGGAGCGCGTGTGGAGCAGCGGCATTGGCGGCGGGGACCCGCTGCTGCGCCTGGGCCTGGGGATATCCCGCGATGGCGACATGGTGTTCGCCGCCGGCCACGATGGCAATGTCGGTGCGTTCGACATCAAGACGGGCAAGCGTATCTGGAAGACCAACACCAAGCTGCCGCTGTCTGGCGGGCCTGGCGCGGGCCAGGGCCTGGTCGTTGCCGGCGCGGACCATGGCGACATCGTCGCGCTGGATGCCAAGACCGGCGCCATCCGCTGGAAGACGCGCGTCAACAGTGAAATCCTGGCCGCCCCGGCAGTCGGCGTCGACCTGGTGGTCATGCGCTCGGTGGACGGGCGCGTCTGGGCCTTGCGGGTGGCCGACGGTTCCGTGGCCTGGTCTGCCGAACAGCAGGTTCCGCGCCTGACCCTGCGGGGCACGGCCCAGCCGGTGATTTCCGGTGACCTGGCCCTGACGGGTTTTGACAATGGGCGCGTCATGGCGCTGGCACTCACCAACGGGGCCACGGCGTGGGAAACGACGGTTGCCCCGGCCTCCGGCCGCACCGAGCTGGAACGGCTGGTCGATATCGACTCTGCCGTGAAGATCGTGGGTGACGATGTCTATGCCGTGACTTTCCAGGGCAAGGTCGCGCGCATCGCGCGCGACACCGGCCAGGTATGGTGGTCGCGCGACCTGTCCAGCTATCGCGGGCTGGATACGGACGAGGAGGGCCTGTACGTCTCCACCGCCGAGGGCGCAGTAGTGAAGATCGCCCGGCGTACCGGCGTCGAGGTGTGGAAGCAGGAAGCCTTGAGTCGCCGCCGCCTGTCACCGCCTGCCCTGGTCGGCCCCTACGTGGTGGTGGCGGACCTTGAAGGCTACCTGCACTTCCTCGATGTCAACACCGGCGCACTGGCCGCGCGCGTGCATGCCACGGGTGAACGGGTCAGGTCTGCCCCCATCGTCGACGGCGACACCGTCATCATCAAGGATGACAAGGGCAACCTGTCGGCCTGGCGCGCCGTGCCGAGCGCCGTGCCTGCCAAGAAATAAAACCCCATGTTGCCGATCGTAGCCCTCGTCGGTCGGCCAAACGTCGGCAAGTCGACCCTCTTCAATACGCTGACCAGCACCCGCGATGCCATCGTCGCGGACGTGCCCGGTGTCACGCGTGACCGCCAGTATGGATACGGGCGCGTGGGGCCCGTGCCCTGCATCGTGGTGGACACCGGCGGGGTGATGGCCACGCCCAACGCCGGCGTCGAAACCCTGATGCGCGAACAAACGCAGCGCGCGGTGTCCGAAGCCGATCGCGTCATTCTCGTCGTCGATGGCCGCGCCGGCCTGACTACCGAGGACCAGTTCGTCGCGCGCCTGTTGCTGCGCGCCGGCAAGCCGCTGTTCCTGGCCGTCAACAAGGCCGAGGGGCTTGACCCTGGTGTGGTGGGGGCGGAGTTTCATCGACTGGGCTGCGGCGAGCCCCATGCCATCGCCGCCGTGCACGGCATCGGCTGCGAATCGCTGATGGACATCGTGCTGGCGGGCCTGGAGCCGGACACCGACGCCGCAACGCCCGATGATGATTCCATCCGCATCGCCATCATCGGTCGCCCCAACGTGGGTAAGTCCACGCTGGTCAACCGGCTGATTGGCGAGGAACGCGTGATCGCCACCGACATGCCCGGCACGACGCGTGACAGCATCTTCGTGCCCTTCGAGCGCGATGGCCGCAAGTTCACGCTGATCGACACCGCCGGCGTGCGTCGACGCGCGCGTGTCGACGACGCGGTCGAGCGCGCCAGCGTGGCCAAGACGCTGCAGGCCATTGCCGCCGCGCATATCGTGGTCATGATGCTGGATGCGCACGGCGAGGTGGCCGAGCAGGATGCCAGCGTGCTGGGCATTGCACTGGAGCGCGGCCGAGCGCTGCTGATCGCCGTCAACAAGTGGGATGGAATTCCCACCGACCAGCGTGACCAGATCCGCAATGACCTGGCCCTGCGCCTCAACTTCGTGCCCTTCGCGCCCATACACTTCATTTCCGCGCGCCATGGCACGGGCGTGGGCGAACTGGCCACCGCGGCCGTGCGCGCCTACGACGCGTCCATGCGCCAGATACCCACGCCCATGCTGTCGCGCGTGATGGAAAAGGCCATCGAAGCCCACCAGCCGCCTTTCATACAGGGCCGACGCATCAAGCTGCGCTATGCGCACCAAGGTGGCAAGAATCCGCCGCGCATCATCATCCACGGGGGCCAGACCTTTGCCGTGCCCGACGCCTACAAGCGTTATCTCTCGAACGTGTTTCGCGAAGCCTTCGACCTGTTCGCCAATCCGGTGGTGCTCGAGTTCCGCACGGATGCCAACCCTTACGACCGCCGCATGATGCGCAAGACCACCTCAAAGCCGGACATCGTCGACCGAGGCACCACCAAGGGCAAGAAGGGTGGCAAGGCCAAGTCTGCCAAGGCAGCCGAACGGGTAGGCGACTCCCAGCACCCGGGTGAAATCCAAAGCCAAGGCCAAAGCCAGGGAAGAGGCGCGGACCAAGGTAGCCAGGCCGGGCAGCAGCCGCAGCGGCAAGGACAATCGCCGCGGGCCGCGCGTCAAAGTCGCGTCGGGGCGAGCCAACCCCAACAAGCGCAGGCGGTAGGCGATTTTCCGAATCAGGGCGCCGGTTTCTGCGGCGCTGGCGGCTTGGGTGCGGGCAGGAACAGCGCCGGGTCAACCGAAGCGCCATTGAGCAGCACGCCGAAGTGCAGGTGCGGGCCGGTGACGCGACCGGTTGCCCCCACCTTGCCGATGACCTGTCCGGTCCTGACCACGTCGCCGGTTTTTACCGCAAAAGCCGACAGGTGGCAGTACATCGTCAGAAAGCCGCCGCCGTGATCGATCAGCACATTGTTGCCGTTGAAGAAGTAATTGCCGACATCGATCACCGTGCCGTCGGCGGGCGCGGTTATCGCAGTTCCCGTGTCCGCGGCGATGTCCATGCCGGAATGGGGATTGCGCGACTGGCCGTTGAATACCCGCCGCATGCCAAATGAGCTGCTGCGCGGGCCGTTGACCGGGACGGCCAGGCTAAACGTCACCGGCACCGAATCACTCTGCGCGTCGTACAGCTGCCGAAGATGTTTCTGCTCGGTCTCGACGCGCGTGGCATCTGCCGGGGAGAGATTGACCTGCTTGTCGGGTACTTTCAGTTGCTGCTCGCGGTATTTCTTGTCCACAACTGTAAATGAGACTGATTCAGACGGACCGACGTGCCGCGCCACGGTCAGCTGGTACGCGCCGGGCTTGGTGGCCAGCGCTATTCCTACGACGGCCTTGTAGCGCGCGCCATCAACAACGGTCAGCACGCGATGATCGCCGAAGCTCACCGCTGGCTTTGGGTCAGTGCTTGCACCGACATCAAATATAGCTACGCCTCCCGGCACTACGCTGGCGCGCGGCAAGCCCGTGGCTGTCGCGAGCGTGCAACAAGCTTGTAGGACAGAAATAACCAAAAGGATTCTTTTCATTGAACTAGGCAGTTATGGCGGGTACGCTGCTGTGCGACTTTCGATACCAACAATCTATAACAAGCATAGGGGGGGTATATGAAGTTCTATACCGTTGCTGCGGCCGTAGCCGCCGCTTTGGGTAGTGCTGCGGCGTGGACCGCGGAGACCGTAACGACCACTAACGAGCTGGAGGAGGTGATTGTCACCGCCCAGTACCGTGCTGAAAACCTGCAGGACACGGGCATCGCGATCACCGCCGTCTCGGGCGAGCGCCTGGAAGACCAGGGTATCCAGAACGTTGAAGACCTGGGACTGGTGATTCCCAATGCCGCGATTCGTCCGCAGGGCAGCTTCAGCGGCCCGACCCCGACGGTGGGCATGCGCGGCGTCAGCACCACCGACTACATCTACACCTCCGAGCCGGGCGTCGGCATCTATATCGACGAGGTCTATCAAGGGACGCTGACCGGGTCGGCCATCGACCTGCTGGACCTGGAGCGCGTCGAAGTCCTGCGTGGGCCGCAGGGCACCTTGTTCGGCAAGAACAGCCTTGGCGGCGCCATCCGTCTGTTCTCCAAGACCCCCAAGGGCGATGACACGGGGCACGTCGAGCTGACTTTCGGCACGTCGAACCGGCTGGACCTGAAAGGTTCCTACGATTTCGCGATCGCGGACAACCTGTTCCTGCGGGTCAGCGGTGTGTCCAAGTCGATCGACGGCTACCAGGATGTGCTGGATTTCACCTGCCAGATGAAGGTCAACGGCACTCCGGCGCTGGCCGGCACCTTTCCGACCCTGGTGCCCTCGGACCGGGAGCAGAAGGGCGACTGCAGGATCGGCGAACGTGGTGGCTCCAGTACCGACGCCGGTCGCGTGATGCTGCGCTGGGTCGCCACCGATGCCATGACAGTGGACCTATGGGCTGACTACAACAAGACCCACGCCGAACCGCAGGTGGATTCGAAGCTCACGATGCACCTGGCCAGCAATTTCTTCAATAATCTCTACAGCAACACGGTGGTGTTCCCCAAGTACGGGATCCAGATCGTGGGTGACAACCGCTTCGTCACCGGCAACCCGTTCACGACCTACGCCAATCCCATCGATCCCATCGGTGGCAAGAACTTCCCGCCCGACACCTATACGACGGCCTGGGACAGCAACGGCAAGTTCGCCTGGAAGTTCGGCGACAAGATGGAGTTTGATTTCATCGCCGGTTACCGCACCTACGAGAGCGACTGGATGGGCGATGGCGACCAGATGCCCATTGACCTCAACCATACCTATGAGCTGCAAAGCCACGAGCAGTGGACCCTCGAGGCCCGCCTGCAAGGTGCGCTATTCAGCGATCGCCTCGACTGGACGGCGGGCCTGTACCGCTACGACGACAAGTCGCATCTGGGCGGCTACGTGACGCTGCCGGCGTTTGCTCTCATCCTGCCCAACTTCAACGAGAATGACTCGTTCACGGCGGTCAGCAACTCGGCCTTCGTACACGGGGTATTCAAGGTGACTGACGCCTTGTCCCTGACGGCCGGGATCCGCTATACGGATGAGGCCAAGACCTATGCCTTTGATCACAGCCCCTACCTGCTGGTGCCCGGCGAGCTGCACTATGGCTCGAACCATACGGACTGGAAGCTGGGTGCCGACTATCGGTTCAATGAAGAGGTGATGGTTTACGCAAGCGCGGCCACCGGGTTCCGGTCTGACGGTGCCCAGCCCCGACCATTCACCATCGGACAGCAACGCGTCCCAGTGCCTGCTGAGGAGCTGACGTCCTATGAAATCGGCATGAAGACGGACCTGTTCAACCGCCGGCTGCGGGTGAACCTGGCCGCGTTCATCGACGATTACGATCCACGCATCTTCACCTCATTCGGGACGCAGTGCGCCGCTACGAACAAGCTGGATCCGGGCCAGCCCTACCACGGAATTACCACCTGCCCGGCGGGCACGGACCTGGCCGGCACCCCGGGTGCCCCGTGGATCGTGTACGACAGCGCACCTGGCAAGGACAAGGGTGTGGAACTGGAGGTCACGGCCAATCCGCTGGGCGCCTTGCAGGTCAATGCCACGGTGGCCTGGTTCGACTTCGAGTCGGGTGTGGACCCCCTCAACCCGGACGGTTCGCCCAATATCGGCTACGTCAATCCGGACTACAAGGTGCAGGCGCCGTTGTCGGGCAGCCTGGGCGCGCAGTATACGTTCAACATGCTGGGCGGCACATTGACACCGCGGGTTGACTGGTTCTACCAGGGCTACCGCAGTAACGGCCTGCAGTACCTGCCCCAGCAGCCGGAGAACACGTTGGCGGATATGGCATCGTGAACGCGAGGATTAACTTCGCAACCCCGGACAACAAGTGGAACGTGGCACTGATCGCGGACAACCTCCTCGACAAATTCTACTGGTATACGATTGGCCCCGCGGTGGATTCGATCACGCGCGGCCCGGTGGACAATCGGGTCGGTTCGCCGGCGCGTGGCAGCGAGTTTGCGCTGAGCCTGACGCGCAACTTCAACTAGTAACCTTCAGGGCCAAAGAGTGGGGCGTGGGCTAATGCTCACGCCCCTTTTTTCTGCTCCAGCAGCACAGATGACACGTTGGCAGTGGCGCTGCCGCGCGCAAAGCGCAGTGAAAGGGTTTCCCCGACCCGCAGCGTCGAGCTATCAGCCACAGCCGCCCCCGCCGCAGTGGTGATGATGGAATAGCCACGATCCAGTGTTGCCAGCGGGCTGATCGCGTCCAGTGAGCGCTGCGCCAGGTGCACTCTTTGCGCCAGCGCCTGCACGCGCTGCTGCCAGGCGCGGCGCAGGCGCAGGTCCATGTCATCCAGTCGCTGTGCCTGCTGCGTGAGCCGGGAGCCCGGGTGCGCCTGCTGCAGGCGGGTGGCCAGGTGTCCCTGCAGGTCGAGGGCACGTCCCAGTCGCCGGGAGATCCCAAACTGCAGTCGCTCAAACGACGCCAGCAGGCCGTTGAGCAGTCCGCCACGATCCGGTACCACCAGTTCCGCGGCGCCGGAGGGCGTGGGTGCGCGCAGGTCCGCGGCGAAATCGGCGATGGTGAAATCGATCTCATGGCCGATGCCGGTGACCACCGGCACGGCGCAGCGCCTGATGGCGCGCGCCACGCGCTCGTCATTGAAGCACCACAGGTCCTCGATGGAGCCGCCGCCGCGCGCCAGGATCAGCACGTCGCATTCGCCGCGCGCGGATACGGCGTCGATGGCGGCAACGATGGAGTCGGTGGCCGCTGCTCCCTGCACCGGCGTCGGATGGATCAGTACGGCCGCCGGCGGAAACCGTCGGCGCAGTATATGCAGCACATCGCGGATCGCCGCGCCCGTGGGGGAGGTGACCACGGCAATGCGCCTCGGCATATAGGGCAGCGGCCGCTTGCTGGCAGGGTCGAACAGTCCCTCCGCGGCCAGCTTGGCCTTGAGCCGGTCGAACTCCCGGCGCAGGGCGCCTTCCCCGGCATCCTCCATGCGCTCGGCAATCAGCTGGAAGTCGCCGCGTGGCTCGTAGACGCTGACCCTGCCGCGCAGCAGCACCTGCTGACCGTCGCGGGGCCTAAAGCCCGTGCCCAGGTTGCGGGCGCGGAACATGGCGCAGCGGATTTGTGCCTCGCGATCCTTGAGCGTGAAGTACCAGTGCCCGGAGGCAGGGGCGCTGAAGTTGGAGATCTCGCCCTCTATCCACAGCGCCGGCAGGCCGGACTCCAGCAGCAGCCGCGCCTCGCGGTTTAGCCGCCCAACGGTGTAGACATCGCGTTCGGGTTTCACGTTGCTCATGATACAGCCGCCATCAGCAGGCCCACGCCCGCGACGATCAGCAGCATGCCCAGCGCCTCGCGCACCGACACCTGCTGCCGGAATACGCGCCGCCCCACGGCGTGCGCGAACAGCACTTCCACCAGTCCCAGGGTGCGCACGTTGGCGGCGGCGGTCAGCGAGAAACCCAGGAACCAGAACTGCGAGGCGAAGGCGCCCAGGAAGCCGGCCAGAAGGGACTTGCGCCACAGCCGCAGGCTGCCCAGCAAGGCCTCACGCGCGAATGCCGCCATCCAGGCGCCCAGCAGCAACGCCTGGATGCCCAGCGACCAAGCCAGCGTGGTGGTGGCGCGTAGCCAGTAGCCGCCGTCTGCCAACGCCAGGATGCCGCCGCGAAATCCCACCGCCGCCAGCGCAAACCCGGCCCCCGAGCCGATGCCCAGCATTGCCGGGCGCAGGCTGCCGGCGGTCCATTTTTCTCCCGACCTGATGGCCACCAGCGCCACCCCGAGCGTGGCAACTGCGATGGCCAGCAGCCGCAGCGGCGACAAACGGTCGCCCAGGATCAGCAGCCCGAAGACGGCGATCTGCACCGCCTCGGTCTTGGACAGGGCAGTGGCCACGGAGAACGAGCCACTGTGCATGGCCGTTAGCAGCAGCGCTGTGGCCAGGATCTGTGCCACCGCGCCGCCGGCGGTGAAGGCGAAGAACCGCGCCGTGGGTGCCGGCACGCCCGAGTGTGTGGCCACCGAGGCGATCAGCAAGAACAGCAGTGCAAACGGCAGGCCGTAGAGGAAGCGAACCTGGGTTGCGCCCAGGGTACCCAATGAGCCGGTCAGCCCGCTCTGCATGGCGTTGCGCGCGGTCTGCGCCGCGGCGGCAATCAGGGTGCAGGCAACCCACCACACGGTTCAAGGCTCGCGCAGCAGCAGCGTGACGGATTCGGTTTGCGGATCAAAGACGATGCGGGTGTCGCCGCTTTCCAGCTGGGCCAACACCTGGGCCACCTTCTCTTCGTGTGTGAACTCACGGGCGCCGTAGTCCGTGCCCTCGCGCAGCACAAAGGCCTCCACCAGTCCGCGCAGGGCATCCGGCGACAGCAGCGTGTGCGGCACCTCAACGGGCTCGGCCGGTTCAGCAGGGTCGTCCATTTCCCTAGTTTGGGGCTTTTCTCTATAAGTCCGCGACCGTAATCTGTGGGGTCTAAGCAGGGAGTCCGCCATGGCCGTCAAAGGGATCTACTACGTGCTCGTGTTTGCTTCCGATCTGCAACGGAGCAAGAAGTTTTATGGCCAGTCGCTCGGGTGGGCGCTGGGTACGGACGAACACGGAGTGGCCGGCTTCTCCTTCGGCACCGGTTATCTGATCCTGCACGAGGACAATCGTCCGGCGGGATCGCGTACTTACGGGGGCGGCATGCACGTGGAAGTCATGGTGGACGACGCAAGGACCGAACACGCGCGACTCAAGGCCTTGGGCGTGGCGGTCAGCGAGGTCAAAGACCAGCCCTGGGGCGAGCGTAGCTTCAACTTCGTGGACCCCGACGGCTACCAGTGGTCCTACGGGCAGGAGATTGCCCAGAATTCGTGACCGAAGGCCCTTCCCGGGGCGGTAGGGCGGTTTACCCGCACGCCGACCTTGCGTAGAATGGGACATGCGAATACTCGAAGAAGCCCTCACCTTCGACGACGTCCTGCTGGTCCCTGCCAGCTCTGACGTCCTCTCCAAAGAAATCGACCTTGGCACCCAGCTCACGAGAAAAGTGCGCCTGGGGTTGCCCATCCTCTCCGCCGCCATGGACACGGTCACTGAGGCGCGCCTGGCCATCACCATGGCACAGGAAGGTGGCATGGGCGTCATCCACAAGAACATGACCATCGAGGCGCAGGCCCGCGAGGTCTCGCGCGTCAAGAAGTTCGAGAGCGGGGTCATCCGCGACCCGATCAGCGTGCCGCCGGACATGACCATCCGCGAGGTGCTGGAACTGACCAACGCGCGCGGCATCTCCGGCGTGCCGGTGGTGCGGGGCAACCAGGCGGTGGGCATCGTCACGCACCGCGATCTTCGTTTTGAGTCCAAGCTCGATGCGCCCGTGTCATCGGTCATGACGCCGCGCGAGCAGCTGATTACCGTGCGCGAAAACGCGTCCAAGGAGGAGGTGCTGGGACTGCTGCACAAGCACCGCATCGAGAAGGTGCTGGTGGTGGGCGAGGACTCCGAGCTCAAGGGGATGATCACCGTCAAGGACATCCAGAAAGCCAAGGATTTCCCGCGCGCCAGCAAGGACGACACCGGCCGCCTGCGCGTAGGCGCGGCGGTGGGTACCACGGCCGATACCCTGGAGCGTGTCGCGGCGCTGCGCGAGGCTGGCGCCGACGTGATCGTGGTCGACACCGCGCACGGCCACACCCGCTGGGTGATCGACGCGGTCGCGGCCATCAAGAAGAAGTGGCCCGACCAGCAGGTCATCGGCGGCAATATCGTCACCGCAGAGGCAGCATTGGCGCTGGCCAAGGCCGGCGCGGATGGCGTCAAGGTGGGCATCGGCCCCGGCTCCATCTGCACCACGCGCATCGTCGCCGGCGTTGGCGTGCCCCAGATCTCGGCCGTGGCCAATGTGGCCAAGGCGCTGGAAGGCACCGGCGTACCCCTGATCGCCGACGGCGGCATCCGCTATTCGGGCGACATCGCCAAGGCGCTGGCCGCCGGCGCACATGCAGTGATGATCGGCGGCCTGTTCGCCGGCACCGAGGAATCCCCCGGCGAGGTCGAGCTTTACCAGGGCGCCTCGTACAAGCAGTACCGCGGCATGGGATCCTTAGGGGCCATGTCGGCCAAGTACGGCTCGGCCGACCGCTATTTCCAGGACAACAGCAGCGAGCTGGAGAAGCTGGTGCCCGAGGGGATCGAGGGCCGCGTGCTCTACAAGGGCAGCCTGGTGTCCATCCTGTACCAGCTTTCCGGTGGCCTGCGCGCGGCCATGGTCTACACCGGCACGCGCAGTATCGAGCAGATGCGCACGCAACCGAAGTTCGTGCGCATCACCGGGGCCGGCATGCGCGAGAGCCACGTGCACGACGTGCAGATCACCAAGGAGCCGCCGAATTACCGGATCTCGTGACATGGCGGATATCCATGCCCATCGCATCCTGATCCTCGACTTCGGTTCGCAGTACACCCAGCTCATCGCGCGCCGTGTGCGCGAGCTGGGCGTCTATTGCGAGATTCATCCCTGGGATGTGGAAGATGCCGATGTCCGCGCCTTCAGTCCCAGGGGCATCATTCTCTCCGGCGGCCCCGAGTCAGTCTTGCAGAAAGGCGCGCCATCCGCGCCGCAGTCCGTTTGGGACGCTGGCGTTCCAGTCCTGGGCATCTGCTACGGCATGCAGACCATGGCGCAGCAACTGGGCGGCAAGGTCGAGCCCGGCGACGTGCACGAGTTCGGCTATGCCGAGGTACGTGCGCGCGGCCATTCCTCGCTGCTCAACGGTATCGAGGATCGCAAGAGCGCCGAAGGATATGGCCTGCTCGATGTGTGGATGAGCCATGGCGACCGGGTCACCGAGTTGCCGCCGGGGTTCAAGCTGATCGCCGCCACCGGCGACGTGCCCATGGCCGGCATGGCCGACGAGGCGCGCGACTACTACGCACTGCAGTTCCATCCGGAGGTTACGCATACCAAGCAGGGCAAGCGCATCTACAGCCGCTTCGTGCACGACATCTGCGGCTGCGGCGAGAGCTGGACTCCCGGCAGTATCATCGAAGACGCCATTGCCAGGGTGCGCGCGCAGGTGGGCAAGGGCAAGGTACTGCTGGGCCTTTCGGGTGGAGTGGATTCCTCCGTGGTGGCCGCTCTGCTGTACCAGGCCATCGGCGATCAGCTCACCTGCGTGTTCGTCGACCACGGCCTGCTGCGCCTCAACGAGGGCGACGACGTGATGCGGGTGTTCGCCAAGAACCTCGGCGTGAAGGTGATCCGCGTAAACGCCGCCGAGCGCTATTTCCGCGAACTCAAGGGCGTGGATGATCCGGAGGACAAGCGCAAGATCATCGGCCGGCTGTTCATCGAGGTGTTCGATGAGGAAGCCACCAAGCTCAAGGACGTGGAGTTCCTGGCCCAGGGCACTATTTACCCCGACGTGATCGAATCCGCCGGCGGCAAGACCGGCAAGGCGCATGTCATCAAGAGCCACCACAACGTCGGTGGCCTGCCCGCGCACATGAAGCTCAAGCTCGTCGAACCGCTACGCGAACTGTTCAAGGATGAGGTGCGGCGCATCGGTATCGAGCTGGGCCTGCCGGCCGAGATGGTTCATCGCCATCCGTTCCCGGGGCCGGGCTTGGGTGTCCGCATCCTGGGAGAAGTCAGCCGGGGCGCTGCTGACACATTGCGGCTCGCAGATCAAATCTTCATCGAAGAGCTGCGCAAATCCGGTTGGTATGACAGGACTAGCCAGGCGTTCGCCGTGTTCCTGCCGGTGAAGAGTGTGGGCGTCACCGGTGACGGGCGACGCCACGAACCGGTTATCGCCTTGCGCGCCGTGGAGACCATCGACTTCATGACCGCTCACTGGGCGCATCTGCCCTATGAATTGCTGGACGTGTGCTCGAGGCGGATAGTCAACGAAGTGAAGGGGATATCACGGGTCGTCTATGACATAAGTGGGAAGCCGCCGGCGACGATTGAATGGGAGTGAATCGTCGTGTTTGCGCGCGAGGCCACGAGAAAAATATGCATGGCAAAGTGCGGGTCTCTATGATTGATCGCAGATAGTCGCTGACCCCCGCGGCTATCAGCACTGCTGTGACGCCGGAGAAAATGTCCGGTGCCGCTATCACCGCAGTGGGGTGGACCCGGATGGCTGACGATCAGCGCATCACCTTCGCCAGCTGCCACCCTGCAGGCAGGGCAGCAGGGTGCGAATATGACAAGTACCGGCCGCGATCGAGCGCCACGGGTTCAGACTGCTGGGGGAAGCACGCGGAGCGTTCTACGGGAGTCGCGAGAATCTCGCGGCGTGATGAGGCAAGAATCCAACAAACCACCGCCCAGGACAGTCCTGGCCGCTACAGAAGATTGGAATACCGGAGGGGACCGTGCGCCTCAAAATTGAACGAGCGGGTCTTGGGTTCTTGATCGCTTGGCACGCGGTCGCGCTGATCGCGGTTTGCTTTGCGATTGGCGAGAGGCTCGGCATTTCGTTCGGGCATCCCGGGCAATTATTCCTACCAGACGCGCGGTATGCCTTGTATGTCATTGCGGCGATTGCCATCGCATACCTGACCGCCGCGACGTGGACCTATCTTGGCGTGCAGCGGGCAAATATTCCTCGGCCGATCGATGTCCTGATAGCGCCTGTGGTTATGCTCGGCGTGGCTTTCATTTTTCTCGTGTTCGCTCGGTACGACGGATCACGCGTGGTGCTTGCGGTCCCGGCGGCAGCGATTCTGATACTGGGACCCATGCCCTTCTTTCTCCCGCGATCAATCAGAGGCTGGGCTTTGGCTGCGCTCGCCTGTCTGTTACCGCTGGCTCACGCGGGCGCCGAACTCGCTGACCGGTGGGTCAAGGAGAAACCTTCCAAGGCGCAAGAATCGCGCTTGATCACATCGGAATATGTTGCCCTTGAGGAAAGGATCTATCGCTGGGGTGTCATTCCCACTCCCCCAATTCGGGGCGGCGGCATATCGCGGATTGGTCCGGACTTTCTGGTCACAACCGGTGACGGGCAACTCTACTTCCTTCGCGCGGGCAGCGCAGGTGAATCGCCTGCTGCCCGGCGCCTCCCATATCGCGTTCCAATCAACGGCCAAGATTATGCGCGGTCGGCGGACAAGCCGTGGTCGCGCACGATTGCCGACACTACAGCCTCGGAGGGCGGGGCTAGCGCTGAGGGATTACACCCAGAGTGGTTCCGGGTGAGCGATATCCTGGTCCAGGAGCTGGGACCAAAGGTCAGGGTGTTTGCGTCGCACATGTTCTGGTTCCCGAAGAAGGCATGTTGGGTAGAACGCGTGTCCATGTTGGAAGGAGCCCGCGACGGAATCATTGATGGTAGCGTCAAGGAATCATGGAAGACGCTGTTCGAATCGCAGCCCTGCCTGCCGACCGTTGGCGAGAATCATCGCCATGGCATTCCGGTCGTGGGGTACTTTGGCGGTGGCAGGATGGCCATGTTGGGCGACAACGAACTATTGCTGACTGTTGGAGACTTCGGATTCGATGGCGTTGCGTCGCCCTGGATGGTGTCTCAGGATCTGACGAATTCTTATGGCAAGACCCTCAGGATCCGAATCAGCGATGGCTCATCGACGGTCTTCACTTTCGGACAGCGCAATCCGCAGGGGCTGTACGTCGGTTCGGATGGCCGCATTTGGTCCACGGAGCATGGGCCGCAAGGTGGCGACGAACTCAACCTCCTCGTGGAGGGCGCAAACTACGGGTGGCCATATGCGACTTTTGGCACGGATTACGGATCCTACGGGTGGCCGCGTGCCAAGGTTGAGGGTGAGCACACAGGGTACGCTTTGCCGGAATTCGCGTGGGTCCCATCAATCGGCGCATCACAGGTAATCGAGGTCCAAGGCACGCACTTTCCGCATTGGCAGGGCGACCTACTGGTAAGTTCCATTCGGGCGGCCAGCTTGTTCCGGGTGCGTGTCAGGGAAGGTCGAACCATTTACGCTGAACCCATTGAGCTGGGTTGTGGAGTTCGGGATCTTGTCGAGGGGACCGATGGCAACCTGGTTATCTGGTCCGACGATTGTGGAATCGTGACGCTGCAGCCACAGGCCGTCTCGGGGCCGGCGGCGCTTTTCGCGGAAAAATGCAGCGGCTGCCATCAGTCTGAGAGCGTCAGCGGTAATCGTATCGGTCCGAACCTGCATGGAGTACTGGGTCGGCCGATCGCATCGCTGGGTGGCTATCCGGATTACTCTGTCTGCCTCAAGAAGAAGGGTGGCGACTGGAGCCGGGAGTCGCTCGACAGGTTCCTGACCAGCCCGGCGACTTTTTGTCCGGGAACCAAGATGCAGTTTGCCGGGGTGGAATCGCCCAAAGATCGAGAGTCCATAATCGGGTACCTGTTGTCTCTGTCGAATTAGACCCGTGGCTATTGGACTTCCCCCGGGCATCGCGCCATCGGTGCTCGTGAGCCGGACCCATCGCTGCGGAACCCCGATGATCTTGCGGCGGTGCTGGGTGAGCCATCACAACTGCACGTGGTGCATCCCATCGTCACCGCGCTGGGTTTGAGCTACAACGAGGCCATGCAGGATCTCGAATCCACTTGCCGGTTTTTTCGATACGAGTGCGATCGTTCTTGCGGACAAGATCGCCCTTCAGACTTGATGAGGTCGGTTTCCTACCGACGAGAGCAGATAGCTCATCTGGATTGAGTTCATCGCCGTAGTAGCCGAGGCAGATGTGGTACTCATCAACCTCACCACCAGCAATCAGAATGGCGTCTTCGAAAACGGCCGGCGGCTGCCTCACGAATTTGGACATCTACGGGAGCAGTCCGATCTGTAAATCACTCAAACGTAAGGCGCGCCCGCCAACTAGGTCGGCGCCGACGAGAGTGCGTCAGCCGTAAGGGGCTTGATCTTGGGCCGTCTCTTTTTGGCGACGTGGCATAGATCAAACGCGGCCTGCATGGTGAGCCACGATTCCGCTGACCCTCCAAGTGCTGTCGCAAGGCGAATCGCCAATTCGGCGCTAACGGCTGCGCGGCCGTTGACTACACGCGAGAGTGCTACGCGCGAAACCCCTAGCCGCTTTGAAAACGCTGTCACAGTCATTCCGCCGTCTGATCGTAGAACGGTATCCTGCAGTATTTCCCCGGGGTGCGGTGGGTTGTGCATGCGCGTCATTGGAAAAATCCCTCAATCAGTGATAATCCTGATAATCAACTAAAATTGCATCGACGCCTTCGAATATGAACGTCAGCCGCCAGTTCTCATCTACCCACACTGACCAGTGACCCTCAAGATCACTCTTGAGCAGGTGCAGACGCCACCCCGGGCGGTTCATATCCTCAGGGCCGAGTGCAGCGTCCAACTGACCCAGTCGCAATCGCTTCGCGTGCTTCGGTTGAATACCGGCCTTTGAACCGGTACGAAAAAAACGTTCCAGCCCGCGATGGCGGAAGCCTTTGATCATGGGGTAGTGTATCTCATAGCGATACAGCGGGCAATTTTGCCGGCGTCAACCGCGAGGTACGGGACATCGTCTCCCGAACATTCTCGCCATCTATCGCCGTCTATCGCCGTCTATCGCCCTCAAGCGGAATTTTCTGGCGGTAGATTTGACGGTAAGTCCGGCGTACCTTGACAAGAAGTCTCACAATTTCAATTGCTTATACGTGCCGAAGACACTTGAGTGGGAATAAGGGGATTTTCGATGGATCAGGATATCGTTTGTCTTTTGGATTAAGGGCCTTCTAGAAGCTGATCTCTTGACTCTGAGCAGAGCCGCGGTGCCTGTGTCGCAGATCAGTGCATGCATGCCCGAACTTGACCTCGCCACTACGTCGCGAGGCGGGCCGTTCTAATTGCCGTCCAGGCAAAGTTCATGCGAACTGGCTGTCAGCGCTGAGTTCGATCAATCAGGGCCATCTCCGAATTGGCCTCGATGCGATCGAAGACGATCTGGGAGTCCGACCCGGAGACGTCGAAATCCCGCACGTCGTAATCCGCCGGTAGTTTGGCGATTGGTCGCCTCGTCCCTGTTGCCAGATCCAGAAGCCAGAAATTCTTGTGCCCGATCTCACCGTCCAGTATGAGCAGGGACTCGGAAGCCGGATAAAACGCTACGCGGCGGGCGCCCCGGGTAAGTAGCGCGCCGGTGATCGGAAAGGGTCGGCCATCTGGGGCGGCCGCCCGAAGCGGGAAGTTGGCGCCGATGTCCGCGCCCGAATAGACCACGAAGCGGTGATCGGGGGCCCAGATCGGGTCGATCGAGTATTCAGCGACGAAAGCTACTGGTGGTTCGCCGGTCAGGAAAATGCGCATCAAACGCGGCTCGCCGTCGCGCGCCACCGCCCATAGCACTGAGCGTCCATCGGGAAACCACGCTGCGCTGCCGCGCAGGTCCATCGAGTCCGCAATGCGTCTGAAGTGCGAACCGTCTAGCTCCATCAGATTGAGCGCGGTCTTGCCGTCCTCGCGTGTCGCGAACACCATCTGCGTCCCATCATCTGAAATCGCTGGAGCACTCAGGATGTGGGCACTTTCACTACGCCAGATCTCCCGGGTATTGTCGCCGCGCTTGACCCAGATACCTTCGGAGTTTCCGCTGTCCGCTTTGTAGACAAGCGTTCCCTCCGAGACACGGGGCATGGCTCCGTTTGACAGCAATCTCACTGGGGCGGGCTGGATCGCAGCATCGGCCCCTCTGCCGCCCAGGGGCAGCTGCCAAATGCTGTCGCGGGGGGCGGAGATGGTGGCGACGAGCTTCGCGCCATCTGCACTGGCGGCCAGCGAGGTAAAGTTCTCCAACCCCGAACTGATCCGGTGCGAATGACGCTGCTCCAGATCCAAAACGTACATCCAGGGGCCAGAGCCGTCGGCATCGGTTGCAAGATAGGCGAGGTTGCGATCATCGAGCACCACCGGGTACGAGAGGCGGGCGTGCTGACTGGTTAGCTGCTCAAGGTCCGTGCCGGTGGACCGGATTCGCCAAAGGTCCCAGTCGTCGGGCGGAACGCCTCGCATGAAGTAGATGTAATCGTCATCGGCGGACCAGACCGGAAAATGGCAATGCACACCGGCCGGTCCGGCATAGATCTTCCGGCCCGGTCCAGTTTCCGACGCCTGGTCGCGTATGTATAGGGGATCTCCCGGAGCGGTAGTGTGGTACACCAGCCGCATCCCTTTGTGCGACCAATCAAATTCGGCAACACCGCGCAGGTAGGGCGCCAATTTTCCACCGCCTCTTGGTACGGAAAGGATGTTGACGTCCAGTGGCTGGGAATCGTCCGAGCCTCGCGTCCAGATTGACACTAGCGATGAGTCTGGGGAGAAACCCAGCGTTCGGACCGAGGGATTGACCAGTTCCAGCGCCTGACCGCCAGTCAAGTTGCGGTAGTGACCGGAGCCGAGTTCGCTAAGCCAGGCGTCCGTGTGTCCGCCTTCTTCCCCCAGAAAGGCGATCATGCGTCCATCGCGCGAGATCGCCGCTGCCTGCGTAAAGCCCGGAAAGTCCACCACTCGGGTAAAGCGCGCCTCGTCCAACGGACGCAGCCCGGGATACCCGAAGTGCCTGGTCGCCCAGACAGCCGCGCCCGCAGCTCCCCCAATCACCAGAGCTGCGACCAGCCAGAGGGCGTAGCGCGGAAGTACGCGCAATCGGCCGCCGCGAGCAGCAGACTGGGCTGCCGCCGGCTGCCCGATGGCCGGTTCGGCCGGCGCAGCCTTGGGCGCCAGGCCGATGCTGCGACCCTCCCACCACGCGTCCACCTCCGAGCGGAAAGCAAAGACTGAGCCCTGCTTGTCGTGGAGGTGTCGATGTACCGGCAAGCCCTCGCGGCGTTCCCAGCGCTGAACGGTACTGACATCACGCCTGAGGTAGGAAGCGATCTTCTTCCATGAATCCAGACGTTCCTCGGGCCGGGCGTGACCCAGAATCCCTGTTGCGGTGCGCTCGGACTCGTCCACGCAGCCTCCGTTCCCGACAGTGACAACGGCCACTCGATGATACGCCCCACTGCGGGGGTACCGCATACGACGGCATTAGGGCGACCGTAACGATATGCCGTGCTTTACCGTTTGCTCAAGCTCGGCGATAGGCCGATGGTCGCACGGCCGGCCGGTAGTGAAGATTGGGCCGATTTCTGGATTCGGCGGCAGTGGCAGTATTCCTAACTACGGGGAACATCCGATGATCAACAAAGCGCCAAGATGGGTCGTGGTGGGTTGCGCGGTAGCGGCGACCGTTACAGGTCTGGTCGGACTCAGCCGGGCAGAAGACCGGTCCTCATACGTGCCTCCGGTCCACTACACCGGTCTGCTAAACGATTACACCCCCTCCGCCGCGATAACCAAAGGCGGCCCCTACGAAATGCGTGGAAGTTGGTCCCTGGATGTCGACGAGCGACACAGCACCGCTAAGTTTACGGCCGCCATCAACATGGAGACCTCCGACTACGGTATCGCGCAAGGCACCGTAAACAAGGACGACCCAACAACGCGGGGCGCCCACACGCATCACATCAACATGACGGATGGCGTGGTGAGTCCAGATTGGGCAACGGCTTGCCCGACGTTCAATCCGGCTATCACAGAGGGGTTTGTAGTTGTCGGCACGGTTACCGTTACCGGCAATGGCAGCCCAGCGCCGTTCGGCAATCCGTCGCCGTTGACCATTTGCGTGTTGGGAGGCGCGGACGTGAAGTACTCCAACATCACCATTGCCTTTGGGACGCCTGCCAGTAACCATTTTGGAACCCAGGCGATCCATGGCGTGGTGGAGCGGTGCTCCGGGCCGTGGGGGCGCGACTCCGTCAACTGTACGTTGGCAAACTAATCCATATTGGATATTGAACCACCTACGACGGCACTGCACCGTATCGCAAGGCAGCGCGGCGGGAGCTTATGGATTATGTCTTGCTGGTCCTGTTGATTGGCGAAATGGCTGCAGCTAGCTACCGTGGTGCTGTTCTTGCGAGTCTTTATGTAAGGGTTTGGCTGTATGTGCGGCCATGCTCTGAGGCGGTATGCTCATCGCCATGGACCTCCCGCAATTCCCTCGCACTTTGTCGCAGGACACGCTCCGCGTAATCCCGGCAGACGGATACTTACTGTCGACGGTGCCACCGGACGCAATTGAGGTCCACATAAGCACGCCGGAAGTGAGCCTTGAACTTATTCGCCTGGACTCGGGCGAAGTGCCTATTGGTGCAGTCGATCGGATCGGATTCGACGACCGGGTGCGGCGATTTGCGACTCTGGGTGCCGCCAAGTTACACATCAGAACTCAGAACGCCCGCGAGGCTATGATTGGAGTGGCATTCCTCATTTCCCCGAGGTAGTGCATGAACGTCGCCCGATCTTGACGAAACAACTGCTTCGGAAAGCCATCGGAGTGAGGCCTAGGCAACCATGCTTCACCCAGCGGCTGCCGCGCCAAAGAACTTCATCTGGATCCACCCGCGCCGCTCAAGAAACGTCCATTCGCCGCCCTCGCGTACAAAGCGACCCCTGAACTCACCGAAGTAGACCGGTGCGGCGGATACATACAGTGCATCGGTACAGGTCGGCGGTGTCGTCGAAATCAAGGTCAAGTACGAGAGTCCACGGGCTTCGTCGTGACTCACCACGTCGATGATCACATTCGTGGCCACATGCTTGGTCAGCAGCGTCTTGGGGCGCATGAGCAGGGCGGCGCGAGAGCCTCCCGACCCTGGATCACCACTGTGGGCGCCAAGGGCCGAGCGAACAAGCCATTTTCGGCAAAGAAGTCCGCGGCCGCGATCATGTCGTGACGTTCTCCGGTTGGCTGGCAAGAGCACTTAAAGTAGCTGCCGGCAGGAAACTGTCGGACTGCTTCGTTGTCACAATCCCCGTGAGAACACACATTGACAAGCGAAGTGCGGTCTTGTGCCTCGTCGCGGCATTCGCCGGTGCCGGGTTCCCATGTGCCCGGGCGCAAGCCCCGACGCAGGCACAGGCGGAGCTTGAGGAAGTGGAAGTCATCGGCCGTGCCATGCCCGGCGCGGTTATCGGTGACATTCCCCCGGAGAACATCCTGACTCCGCGGGACATCCGCGCGTACGGCGTGGGAACGGTCGCGGAACTGCTGGACGAGCTTGCCCTGCAGACGACTAGCGGCCAGTCGCGTGATGGTGCCGGGCCCGTGGTGCTTGTGAACGGTCGGCGAATCTCCGGCATCAACGAAGTCGGAGATCTGCCGACCGAGGCCATCCTGCGTGTCGACATTTTGCCGGAGGAGGTTGCCCTCAAGTACGGCTATTCCTCCGACCAGAAAGTGGTCAATGTAATTCTGCGCCGCCGATTCGCAGCCAAGACTGGCGAAGGATCAGCCGGGCAGTCCACCGATGGTGGAAACGGGCGCGCCCGGGGCAATGGGTCGCTGACTCGCATCGAGGAGAACCGTCGCCTGAATGTTGCAGTTGGTGCGCAGGTGCAGGATTCGATCACGGAGGCGCAACGCGACATTACGCCCGTAACCGGCAGTCCGGCGGCGGACCCTGCGTACCACACATTGCAACCCAGGCTGGAGAGTTACACGGGTAACGCCGTGTTCGCAACACCATTGACGGACACCATATCTGCATCGACCAATCTTGCAGCCACCCATACCAACACCCAATCCCTCAACGGCCTGGCGGCATCTGCGCCGTTTGCGCCGCTGGAGCAGCTCGCAACCAGCACGACGGTGCACTTGGGTTCCACGCTCAACATGGACGTGCCCATGTCTTGGCGCATCTCGATGATCGGAGCCTACGATTATTCCGATTCCAATACGGACTCCGACACCGGGTTCACCACACAAAAGGCGCACAGCACCACGAATGCCGCAAGTGCGTCGTTGCTTGCTACCCGCAATCTCTTGAAGACGCCCGCTGGGAGCATGTTGCTGAGCTTGCAGGGCGGTTTCCAGCAGAGTGGCACTCACTCCGGCACGGAGGGTCGATTGTTGCCGCCTCAATCCCTGTCGCGGACGAGCAGCAATGTACGAGTCAGCCTGGACCTGCCTATCACCAGGCGGGGTACCCCGGGTGGCGCCATCGGTACATTGACTGCCAACCTCAACAGCGGTGTTACCTGGGTATCGCAGTTCGATGCGCTGACAACGTTCGGCTACGGCCTCAACTGGTCGCCGACACAGGCTGTCAGCGTGATCACTGCGATCAGTGAAGACCGGCGTGCCCCTTCCGTACAGCAGCTGGTCAGCCCCACGGTGACGACTGTCGGAACGCCCGTCTATGACTATGCCACCGGCGAAAGCGTGCTGGTCACATCGACCACCGGTGGCAATCCCCTGCTTGTTGCAGACGACCGGCGGACCTTCAAGCTCGGCGCCACCGTCAAGCCGTTTTCCAGCCACAACTTCACGCTGACCGCGAACTACTCGGAGAGCCGGACCACGAATGCCATACAGTCCTTTTCCGGTATCAGTCCATCGCTGGAATCCGCTTTTCCCTTTCGATACGTGCGGGATGAAGATGGTGTGCTTGTGGCGGTGGACACCCGCCCGGCCAACGTGGCTTCACAGGAAAAATCTAGCCTGCGCTGGGGGTTCAACCTGACACAGGTATTGCGCCAACCGCAGCGACCGCGGTTCAGGGCGCGACCACGCCCACCCGCGCAACCCCCTGCAGATGGCGCGGGAAGTGATATGCCACCGACTGCGCAATCTCCGGAACCCGGTGTGCAGCCTGCTGGTGCCCCTGCTGTTGTGGGCGATCTGGATCGGACCCCGGACGACGGCACCGTGCCGGCAAGGCCGCAGGGCGGCACACCAGCGCGCAATCCAGGCTTCGGCCGCGGACCAGGCGGCGGACAAAGTGGCGGACCTGGCGGTGGCGGCGGCAGGTTTGGCAGGAGTCCAGGCGGCTTCGGCGGCGACGATGGCGCCCAGCTGCAGCTTTCCGTCTACGACACCTTGCTGTTTCGTGACCAGGTCACGCTGCGCAGCGGTCTTGAGCCAGTCGATCTGTTGGAGGGTGGCACGCTCGGCGGTCCGCCGCCGGTACGCCAACAGGTGGAGATGAATGGCGGCGTGACCGACAACGGCATCGGCATCCGTCTGACTGGCGAGTGGCGCAGTGCGGGGCGGACCATCGATTCGACCGGTGGCACCGGAGACCTGCATTTCAGCGCCCTCGCCACGCTGAACCTTCGGCTCTTCGCTGATCTCGGGCAACGCCTACCGGCCATGACGTGGGCACGCGGCCTGCGCGTTACGTTCGCGCTGCAGAACCTGCTAAATAACCGTCAGGACGTAACCAACAATGCTGGGGTGGTGCCACCGGCCTACCAGCCGGGCTACCTCGACCCCGCAGGCCGAACAGTGCAGCTGGCGGTTCGCAAGATTATGTGATGCGAACTTTTCCGATCAATACGCGCTACCAGATGTGTGTCGGTATGATGCGGCGCGACTTCTTCAAGGAGTGACTCCGCCGAATTTCATCTGGATTGAACCTCTCCTTTCCAGAATCTTCCACTCACCGCTCTCGCGCACAAAGCGATCCGCGAACTCGCAGAAGTAGACCGGGCCAGCTGACACATATGGGGCTTCTGTGCCGGCCAGTGGTGTCGTCGAGATCATGGTCAGGTAAGAATGCCCACGCGCCTTGTCGCGGCTCTCGACGTCGATCATGACATTCGTGGCCACATGCTTGGTCAGCAGCGTCTTGGGACGCGTCAACAGGGCGGTGCGAATGGCTTCCCGACCCTGGATAACGACTGTGGGTGCCATGGGCCGTGCGAAGGAGCCGTTGTCGGCAAAGAAGCCCGCTGCCGCACTCATGTCGCCCTGGTCCAGGGCGCGCGAATAGGCGTAGATGATGCGTTCGCAGGCGCGCTCGATTTCGATGCATTCTGTGGCGCTGGGTTTCGAGTTCATGTGGTGAATTTCTCCGGTTGAAGGGGTGGGCGGCCCAGGATCATGTCGCTGGCCTTCTCGGCAATCATGACCACTGCCGCGTTGGTGTTGCCGCCAATAAGGAATGGGAATACAGATGCATCTGCGACGCGCAGGTTATCAAGACCCATGACGCGTAGCTGCGGGTCCACCACTGCGGCGTCCATCCCGGCATTATTGGTTCCCATTCGGCAGGTGCTTACCGGGTGATGGACGGTGTAAGCCTCAGCGCGGATGTAGGCCTCAAGCTCGGCATCGCTCTGGATGCCGGTGCCTGGGGAAGTCTCTTCGGCCTGGTACCTAGCAAAGGCAGGCGACGCAAAGATCTTGCGCGCCAGCCGAATGCCGCCGATCAGTGGCTGCAGATCCTCGGGCACAGACAGCAGGTTCGGGTCCACCAGTGGCGCGGCGAACGGGTCGGCGCTGGCAAGGGTGACGCGACCACGACTGCGTGGATACAGGCCCACAGGACTGATCGCGAAGCCATGGCCGATTGGATACGGAAACTTCGGACTCGGCCGCTTGGCCGGCTGGAAGACAAGCTGTGTATCCGGTTTGTCGAGTCCCGCCACGGATTTCACGAAAGCAGCGGATTCGAAGATGTTGTTGGCCAAGGGCCCGCGACGCAACAGCAGGTATTCGGCGACGTTGAGGAGATTGCGCGGCATTGCGCGCCAGGACACACCATACGAGGCGGGGTTATTCATGCGCATGTGCACCGGGCTTGCCAGGTGATCGTGAAGATTGCGCCCGACGCCCGGTAGGTGGTGTTGCACGGTAATCCCGACGGAGGCAAGGTGCTCGCCGTCACCGATCCCCGAGAGCATCAGCAGCTGCGGCGACTGGAATGCGCCCGCGGTGAGCACAATGTCCCGGTGCGCCTTCACGAGGACGATGCCACCAGGACCGCGAGCCTCCACCGCTACCGCGCGCTTGCCGTCGAGGACAATGCGCGTGGCCTGTGTGTCGGCCAGGACGGTCAGGTTGCGGCGGCCCAGCGCCGGCCGCAGCAATGCGCTGGCGGTGGTCTCGCGAGTGCCCCCCCGGATCGAGAGCTGGCGCAGCCCCATGCCCTCGCTGTCCGCGCCATTCAGATCCTCGCGATAGGTGTACCCCAGGCTGGCCAGCGCGTCGAAGAACGAGAAGTTCAGGGGATTCGGCCGCGTGACCACGCGCACATTCATTGGGCCATCGCTGCCGTGGTAGGAGCTGCCCCCGAAATTCTCGTTGTGTTCGCTCCTGCGAAAATAGGGCAGCACTTCCCCGTAGCTCCAGCCTGCAGCCCCGCCGGCCGCCCACGCGTCAAAGTCGCGCGGGTTGCCCCTGAAATACACCATGCCATTGATGAGGGCAGAGCCACCCAAGCCCCGGCCCCGCGGCAGGGATATCCGGCGCCCATTGAGCTGCGGCTGGGGCACGGTCTGGAAGCGCCAGTTGAGCGCGGCGTTTCGCTGCGCCATCACGATGGCGCCGGGCACGTCGACGAAAATACTCTTGCCGGAGCCCCCGGCCTCGATCAGGCAGACAGAGCGACTGGAGTCCTCCGACAGGCGGGCTGCCAGTGCGCAGCCGGCTGTGCCGCCGCCCACCACGACATGGTCGAAACCCTCTACGACGTCTGCCATGATTGTCGATAGTACCTGTCGGAGGAGCGTTCATGGGGCGGGAACTGGGTGACCTTGAGGTCAAGAGCGTTCACGAAAGTGAAGGCCTGATCCCCATGCAGCGGGCCGTGCCGGGCGTGACTGCCGAGGACCTTGCCCTGCTCAAACGCTGGTACTGGAGCGATGAGCTGTCGACGGATCCTGAGGCTGCGATCTTTCGCATCGAGGTGCGCAGTTACCTGATGCACATCGACGGTCTCAACGTACTCATCGACACCTGCTGCGGAAACGACAAGCAACGCAGTGTTCCCTGGGCGCATCTACTGCAGACGCGATACCTGCAGAATCTGGCAAGCGCTGGCTGTCAACCCGGCGATATCCATCTCGTGCTTTGCACCCATCTACACGCCGATCATGTGGGGTGGAATACGCGGCTGAGGGAAGGGCAGTGGGTGCCAACCTTCCCCAATGCCCGCTACGTGATGAGCCGCAAGGAGATCGAGCTGGCCGGCGCGAAGGCGCATGAGCCCTACACCCGCGAGGCCTACGCCGATTCCGTGCTGCCGGTGATCGAGGCCGGGCTGGCAGATATAGTTGAGAGCAACCACTGTGTGCATCGCGAGATCGGGGAGGGCATTTGGCTCGAGGATGCCGCCGGGCATTCTCCCGGTAGCGTCGTGATCAATGCCCAGCGCGGCGGATCACCTGTGGTGTTCGCGGGAGACATCGTGCATCACCCGATTCAGCTGGTGCGGCCAGATATCGCATTCTTCGCCGACGAGGATCCCATTGCAGCCTGCGCGACACGTCGGGCCCTGCTGGCCCGCTGCGCGGATACCGACGCCGTACTGTATCCCGCTCACTTCCCTGACCCTCCGGCCGGCCGAGTGCGGCGGGCGCAGCGATATTTCTCCTACGAGTTCCTGTAGCCAAAACGAGAAGTTCCGCCCGGCTCAGGGCTGTGCGCGGAAGCGGCCGCTCGTCTATCCTTACGCCGAACTGCGGAGGGGCTGGCATGAGCCGGGATGCGTTTAACAGAAGAGAAGTGGTTGCGGGCGTCGCCGGCATCGCGGCGGCGGCCGCGGCGCTCACGGGCAGCACCGCCCGTGCCGCAGCCGCGGACACTGGCGGCGACCTCACCGCGCTCACCGTCACCGAAGCTAGCCGCCGGATCGCCTCGCGCGAGCTTACCAGCGTCGAGCTCACGCGTGCCTACCTGGCACGCATCGAGCGGCTCAATACGCGGGTTAACGCCTACATCACGGTGACCGGCGAACAGGCGCTCGCACAGGCGCGGGCGCTCGACGTGGAGATGACCGCGGGGCGCTCGCGCGGCGCGCTGCACGGCATCCCCATCGCGCTCAAGGACAACATCGACACGGCGGGAGTGCGCACCACTGCTGCCAGCGCGGTGTATGCCGATCGTGTGCCCGCCGTCGATGCGCCGGTGGTGCAGAAGCTGCGCGACGCAGGCGCGGTGTTCCTCGGCAAGCTCAACATGCACGAGTTCGCGTACGGCGGCACCTGCGTTATCACGCACTATGGCCCGGTCCACAACCCGTGGAATCTCGACTACACGCCTGGAGGCTCATCGGGAGGCTCTGTCGCTGCGGTCGCTGCCCGCATGTGCGCAGCCGCACTCGGCACCGACACGGCTGCATCGGTACGCTTTCCCGCCGCATGCTGCGGCGTGGTCGGTCTAAAGGCGACGCACGGGCTCGCGACCATCCGCGGCATCGTGCCACTGTCGGAAATGCACGATCACGTGGGGCCTATCGCACGCAGCGTCGCCGACGCGGCGCTGGTGATGACGGCCATTGCCGGGTACGACCCGCTGGATCCGGTGAGCATCCGCGCAGGCCTCCCGCGCATGACCGAGAGCATCGGCACGGTCGTCAAGTCGCTGCGCATCGGTGTGCCGCGCACGCCTTTCTACCAGTCGCTGGATCCGGAGATCGATGCTGCAGTGCGCGCGGCGCTCGAAGTGCTGGGAGGCCTTACGCGCAGCACCGCTGACGTCACGCTCCCGGGCGTCGATTCCATGGCAGTGCTCTGGGCCGAGACATACCAGTACCACGCGGCACTGATCGCCGATCCGGCCAAGCGCTCCCTCTATGACCCCATCACGCTTGGACGCATCATGCAGGGCGCGAATATCCCGTCGGGACAGTACATAGAATCACGGCGCCGAATGATCCTCGCGCGCAACGGCGTGGGCCGCTACTTCGAGCAGGTCGATTTGCTCGTCACGCCCACGTCGATGGCGCCGCCCGTCACGATCGCTGCCGCGATCGCAAAGCCACCCGACGAGCTCGGCATGATCCGCAACACGTTGCCGTTCAACGTGTACGGAATCCCGGCAATCAGTTTGCCGTGTGGATTCACGCGCGCGGGACTGCCGATTGGCCTGCAGATCATCGGGCCACCGCTCGGTGAGGCGCGCGTGCTGGCGCTCGCACATGCGTACGAGCGCGTGACTCACTGGCACGACCGAGCGCCGGCTATGGGTTGAAACGTCCCTCGACCACGAACGCACCCACGGCCTGGATCTGCTCGGCCGTCAGTGCTGCGCCAAAGGGCGGCATGTTCTTCCTGCCTTCGCGGATGGTCAGCACGACGCTGGCGAGATCCTTGGCCTTCTCGAGCGGCGCACCGCCCCCATGGCCGCCCTTGCCGTCAGGGCCATGGCACGGCAGGCACGCCTGGCGATAGATATCCGCCCCCGAGCTGCCGAGTGCATTCGCGGTCGCTGGGGCTGGTGCGGCAACAACCTGCGCAGGCTGTGCATCGTGCTCCTTGGCGGGCGGCAGCGTACCGTCGAGTGCGAACAGCCACACGCTGTCACCTTTGCTGCTGCCGGCCAGCACATTGCCCGCTGAGTAGGCGACGACATACTGCTTGCCGTCGCGCTCGAACAGGCTCACGGTGGAGTTCATTCCCGCGCCAGTCTGAAATTCCCAGAGCTTCATGCCAGTGTCGGAGTTTAGCGCGGTGAGCCGCCCGTCGTTGCGGCCAACGAACAGCAACCCGCCGGCGGTGGCGATCACGCCGCTGTAGCACTGATCGAGCCAACGCTGGCGCCAGAGCAGTTTGTTGGTCGTCACGTCGAGCGATGCCAGGATGCCACTGCGCGGCAGAGGCGCGAATCCCACCACGCCATCGAGATACTCCTTGCCAGGCGCAGGCTGGGGCTTGTCGCGTTCGCCGCCACCGATGAAGTTTCCCGGGACGTCCGACGCGCAGACGAACAGCCGCTGGCGCCCCGGGTCGTAGGCGCTCGGCGGCCAGTTGGCGCCGCCATACAGGCTGGGACTGGCGATCAATCCCTCCTTGCCGAAGTAGGGCGTGAAGATGCGCCCGCCATTGACCAGTGCATAACCTTCCGGCGCGATGTCCACCTGCTGCGGAACAAGGGCATCGCCGCGCGGGTAAGGCTGTGTGGCGGCGGTAGCCTGGCGCGGCTCCTGTGGCACCGCGCGTTCATCGATACCGATCAGCGGCTTGCCAGTCTCGCGATCCAGGATGTAGGCCCAACCCGTCTTGCCGACCTGGACCAGACCCTTGCGCATCCGGCCATCGATGCGCGCATCGAAGAGGATGACCGGATTCGGTGCATCGTAGTCCCAGATGTCGTGGTGCACTTCCTGGAAGTGCCAGCGGTACTTGCCGGTCTTGGCTTCGACGGCAACGATGGACGAGGTGAAGAGGTTGTCGCCGGGGCGCACGGCGCCGTTGAAGTCCGGACTGGCGTTACCTGTGGAGAAGTAAACGAGCCCGAGCTCGCGGTCCGCGGCCGGCGTCTGCCACACCGAGCCACCGCCGCGCTGCCAGGCATTTGAGTCCTTCGGCCATGTGTCGTGCCCGGTTTCGCCCGGCCCGGGAATGGTGTGGAATGTCCACAGCAGCTTGCCGCTCTTGGCATCGAAAGCCTTGACGCGGCCACGCACCCCGTACTCTGCGCCGGCAAAGCCCGTGATGACGACCCCATCGAAATAAAGCGGCGCGGTGGTGATCGAGAACCCGTCCTGTGCGAGTTCGGCCCGCACCGACCACGTCTCCTTGCCGGTCCGCATGTCGAGCGCGATCAGGCGGCCGTCGAGCGTGCCGAAGAACACCTTGCCATCGCCCAGACCGACGCCGCGATTGGTCCAGCCGCAGCAGACCGTTGACATCTTGGGATCGAGCCGGGCGGAGTACTGCCAGAGAATGGCACCGCTGGCCGCATCCAGCGCGAACACGTCATTGGCGCCCGTGACCAGATAGATCCTGCCCTCGTGGACGAGGGGCTGCGCAGCGCCGGAGAACTGGGGGCCGAGGCCGGAGCCGCCCAGGTGCGTGCGCCAGACGCCCTTTAGCTGAGCTACGTTTTCGCGGTTGATGCCTTCCAGCGGCGAATAGCGCTGGTTGAACAGATTGCCGCCATTGGTGCGCCAGCCGTCGCGCGGCAGGGCGGAAAGGGACGGCGGGGAGAATTCATCGTTTGGCTGCGCTGCCTGTGCGTGGGCGGATACCACAAGGGCACAGGCCAGGATCGCGAGCGCAGGCAGGAGGCGGGGAGTCATTTTTGGGGTTCACTCGTCTATCGGCTGTTCGTCCTAGCTTAAGGCTAACTGGCGAGCGCGCGCTGCGCTCAGTGCCGCACGTCTGCCGCGCCGGCCACCAGCAACCCGCTTCACGTCGGCCATGCACGGCGCGATTGTGTCGGTGGACGGGGGCTGGCTGGTGCGCTGATCAGCTCACGCCGCGAAGTAGCCGCAGATCGACTTGGCCTCGAGGTACTCCTCGATGCCGAACACGCCGAACTCGCGACCGTTGCCCGAGAACTTGTAGCCGCCGAACGGTGCCGAAAAGTCGTGCTTTGCCCCGTTCAGGCGGACCTGACCGGTCCGGATACGCTTCGCGATGTTGCGGGCGCGCTCGATATCCCTGGAAACGACGAAACCCGACAGGCCGTATTGTGAGTCGTTCGCGATACGGAGCGCGTCTTCCTCGTCCTTGTAGCGAATGATGACGAGCACGGGACCGAAAATCTCTTCCTGCGCGATCACCATGTCATTGCGGACATTCGCGAAAATCGTGGGCTTCGCGAAGTGGCCTGTTACCAGCCCCTCGGGCTTGCCAGGTCCGCCAGTCACCAGCGTCGCACCTTCCTCGATGCCCTTCCTGATGTAACCCTGCACGCGATCGAATTGCGTCTTGCTGACCAGAGGACCGACCTTGATGCCATCCTTGAGCGGGTCGCCGACCGTAGTACCTTCAGCGGAAGCCTTTGCGATGCGCACCACTTCGTCATGCAGATGCTGCGGCACCAGCATGCGCGTGGGGGCGGCGCAGGCCTGGCCGGAATTCATGAACACGCCCTGCACGCCCTGCGGCACGAACGTCGCCAGGTCCGCATCGTCGAGCAGGATGTTCGCGGACTTGCCGCCCAGTTCCTGCGTTACCTTCTTCACCGTGGACGCGGCGTTGCGGGCGACATCGATGCCGGCGCGGGTCGAGCCCGTGAAAGACACCATGTCGACGTCCTTGTGAGAGCTCAGCGCTACGCCCACCGTCGGACCGTCGCCGTTGATCAGGTTGAACACGCCCGCGGGCACACCCGCCGCATCCAGCACCTCGGCAAAGATAATGGCGTTCAGGGGGGCGATTTCACTGGGCTTCAGCACCATCGTGCAGCCCGCCGCGAGTGCGGGAGCGACCTTGCAACCAATCTGGTACAGCGGCCAGTTCCAGGGGGTGATCAGCGCGCACACGCCGGCGGGTTCACGGCGCACGAGCGTCGTGCCGAACCGGCGTTCGAACTCGTATTTCTTGAGCGCCTCGATGGCCTGCTGAAAATGAGCGGCGCCCAGCGGCACATGCGCATCTCGGGCGAGCCAGAACGGAGCGCCCATCTCCGACGTGACCGCGTGGGCGAGATCCGGCGCGCGCCGGTTGTACTCGACGACGATTCGCTCGAGCAGCGCGACGCGCTCCTCCCGTGTGGTCTGCGAGAAGGAATCAAATGCGACACGTGCTGCCGCCACCGCGCGATCGACATCGGTTTGGCTTCCCAGGCTGATCTGTGCGATCACCTTCTCCGTTGCCGGATTCTCTACGTCGAGCAGTTTCGAAATGGCAGGCTCAGTCCACTTGCCATTGATGTAGAAAAGCCTGGTGTCGACCATCAGCGCCAGCGGCTGGCTGTGATCGGAAACAGCTCCAGTTCGCCCTTGGCATATCGCTGCTCGAGACCCGGTGTGCCGTTCTCCATGACCATCAGCATCGAGCGTTTGGGCGCGAAGCCCTGGTGGCGGATGTCGGCCGGCATGGCGCAGACATCGCCGGACTTCATGACGATGCGGCCGCGCGGATTACCGGTGTTCTTGTCCTGGATGTTCCAGTGGATCTCGTCGGTCAGCTGGATGAACCACTCGTTGCGGTCATTGCCGTGGATCACCGGCAGCATGTGCTCTTCGCTGGTCACGCAGCAGATGCGAGGCCCCGGTGATCGACGTGAACGACGGGTTCCAGGTCACGTCCGAACGCGCGATGTGGTCGATACAGGTTGATGGCGTGCATCTGGCCCTTCGAAGCCCGGCTCGGCCTCGATGGTCGGCTTGTCGTAGGTCACGTCGGCGAAGGCGCGGTTGATCGGGTGACCGCTGGCGTCCGATCGCGGCGTCACGTCCCCGGGCAGGCCCATCATGCGACGCGCGGGATCAAAGCCACGCAGCAGCGGTCCCTTGGGTTCCCTGGTCTTGGCGCCCAGCGGGTGAACCGGTTTCCATGGGGGCGCGCAGCGGGTCGTAGCCCTCGTTGATCCAGTTCACCGAGATGGTTTCGAACGCATTGCGCACGTCATCGGTGGTGAAGCGTCTCGAGGAAATCGACCTTGGTGTCGCGGTGTCCCTTGCTGTAGGTGCCGGCAAAGATGTCGACGGTGCCGTAGTGGTTCTGGGTGCCGAAGACATCGTCGAAGAAGATCCAGCCGTAGAAGAAGCCCCAGCCGATGTCGCGCACCATGGCGCGCAGGAAGCGATCCACTTCGATGGTGTGCATGCCCTTGGGCCAGCGCACATGCACGAAATAGGCGTCGCGTTCGAAGCTGAAACTGCCGAACTTGAACTTGCGATATCCCAGTACCGGATCAGGTTCGGAAGCGATGACCTCGGACTTTCTCTTTGAGTGCAGCGTTCATGATTTGTCCTCGCTTATTTCAGCGTGCAGATTTCGGACCATTTCTCGACGCTTTCAGGGCCGGCCGAGGTCTGGATCAGGGTCACCGACGGCTTGGCCGCCTTGAGCTGGTAGGCGGAGCCCGTTGGCAGCAGCACCTGGTGACCGCGGCGCGCGACAACGCGTCCCATGCGCTTGCCCTTGGGGTCGGCCTTCAGTCGGGTTGCGCCGGCTTTGTGTGTCGGCTTCTCGGCGTCGGTCAGCTGGAAGAAGGTGAACTCGATCTCGCCGTCCATCACCGTGGCGAACTCGTCATGCGGCGCGGTGTACCAGGGCGAGGCGCCTTCGGCGCGCACGGCCTCGGCGGCGTATTCGAGGTTGGATGCAACCATCACCCGTTCGTAGGGTTTGGATTTGCTGCAGACTTCGAAGATGTTGGAAAAGGCGTAATGTCTGAGGTCGTCGTTGAGCTCGATCGAGCCCTTGTCGTACGACGCCAGCGACGCCATTCTGGTCTTGAAACTCATGTCACACCCCCGGTTTGACGCCTGGAATTATAATGCCAATTCTACGCCCGCGCATTTGTCTTGTCCGGTCGCAGGCGCGTCCGCCAGACCCATATGCCGGCTCCCTATATGTTGCCTCCGCGGCGCGTCTGTAAGGGGTGCGCGCGGGTTCAGTCCGCCGGCAGGACAAACTGGCCTGCCGGCGGGGCGTGTACGGCTTTTTCCTGCGGCCTGGGCGCACGCGGCATCCAGTCGTAGGGGATGCGGTACGCGCGGTAGATCGCGTTACTGCCGCGCCCGAACTTCGATGGTGGATTCATGTATTCCCACACGATCTGCTTCTCCGGCGTCACTTCGAACACGCGGCCGGGAGCGCCCTCGGTGATCAGCGTGTTGCCGTTGGGCAGTCGCTGCGCGCTGCTGATGTTGGTGCTGTAGAAATTGGCGCTCGCGTAGGACCATTTCACGATCAGTGTGACCGGATCAATTTCCAGCACGCGCGAAGTGGCGCGCGCATAGATGCCCTGGCCCTGCGGTGCGATCGGGGTGGGCGTGCCATAGCCGCTGGCCCCGCCGTTGTCGAATACCAGCAGGTTGCCGGCACCGGGCAGGCCTTTCGGGATCAAGTGCGCATGGTGCTGACCGATGATCTGCCCGATCGCCTGTTCTTCCCTTGTGCGACTGAAGTCCGGGCCGATCTGCCAAACGACGTTGCCATCGCGGGCGACAATGGCAATGAAGCTGGCCTGCCGGCTGCTGATGATCACGTTTTCGGGCGCGAAGCGCGCGTCGCCGGCGTCGAACCAGTGGTTCGGCCCCAGGTACGTCGCCGAATTGATGTGCAGCACATCGAATGTGCCGCGCGCGCCGGTCGCCCCGGAGCGGATCGCCGCGCGCGCGCCGGCATCCAGCCGGAACGCATCCATGTGGTCGCTGATCTTCCAATCCCAGGTGATGCGCCCGTCCGCATCCACCTCGATGATGCGATCGTCTTCGAGCGCAACCGGCGCAACCGCGTCATTGCGGGTCTCGGTGTGCGTGAGCAACAGCGTGCTCACGCCAGTGGCCTTCGGTGTGTACGACGGCGAATAGTAGCCGGCGGGAAAGTCGGCGCGCTGCCAGTCATGGTGCACTCGCGCGCTCCACACCTTCGCTCCTTCGGGCGTAGTGATCTGCACATTGTGATCGAAGCGCCACAACTCGCGACCTTCGAAATCGCGCGCTACCAGCGCGAGTGCTTCCTGGTGCGGCGGGTTCGCGCCTGCCGTGGCGATGACCATGCCGCCGGGCAGTACGCGTGCCGGCCCGCCAGCGGAGACGTTGTAATCCTCCCATTCCTTGACCACCCTTCCGTTCATATCGATCACGACGACTTTGGGTGAATCGAGGATGGAAAGAACGGTGTAGCCGTTCCAGGTCTTGCCGGGCTCGTACACCGTAGTGCCGGTCGGATACACGGTGGGCGCGGCGACCGCGAGGGCGGCAGCAATGAGCGATACGCCGGACAGGACCTGGTACAAGCGGCTCATGGGCCCAGTATCGCACCCGCCGGCCGTTTTGGGCGGGGTGGTGTGCAATCGGCTATTCTTGGGCGATGATTCTAAGTATCGGCTTCGGGGGTTCCATGCGACGTTTCATATTCTCTGTGGCAGGCGCTGCGCTTGCGATCGGTGGGGCGGCATGCATGGCAGCGGGCAATGCGCCTAAGGATACCGGTGCTGAGTGGGGCAGTCATGGACGCGATGCCAG
Organism: uncultured Pseudomonadota bacterium; assembly: GCA_963726085.1. Classification (GTDB taxonomy): domain Bacteria; phylum Pseudomonadota; class Gammaproteobacteria; order Steroidobacterales; family Steroidobacteraceae; genus ZC4RG30. The sequence continues at coordinate 125,419 of CAVSAR010000002.1, forward strand.
CGAGCAACGCTTCAGTCCACTGACCCAGGTCGACACGAACAACGTCAACAAGCTGGGCCTGGCCTGGTTTGCTGACATCTCCGAGCGCGGCGGCTACCAGAGCACACCGCTGGTGATCGACGGGCGCATCTACATGACGACCCCGTGGAGCAGCCTCTACGCCTTCGACGCGAGGTCCGGCAAGCAGCTGTGGAAGGTCGATCCGGAGGTGCCGCGCGAGATCGCCGCCACCTCGATCTGCTGCAACATCTCCAACCGCGGCGCGGCCTATGCGGACGGCAAGATCATCTGGGGCACGATCGACGGGCGCCTGATGGCGGTGAATGCGAAGACCGGCAAGAAGGTCTGGGAAGTGCGCGTCACGGATCCGAAAGTGCAGTACTCGATCACCGGCGCGCCGCGCATCGGCGATGGCCTGGTGTTCATCGGCGTGGGCGGCGGGGAGTTCTACACCCGCGGCTTCCTCGTCGCGCACGACGTGAAGACCGGCAAGCAGGTGTGGAAGTTCTACACCGTGCCGGGCGATCCGTCGAAGGGCCCGGACGACGCGGCATCCGATAACGTGATGCCGATGGCCGCGAAGACCTGGAACGGCAAGTGGTGGAAGGACGGCGGCGGCGGCAGCGTCTGGGATGGCATCGTCTACGACCCGCAGTCCGACTCTGGTGATCTTCGGCACCGGCAATGGCATCCCGTGGCCGGCGGTATGCGTTCGCCGGGCGGTGGCGACAATCTGTTCACCTCCTCCATCGTCGCGGTGCATGCTAAGACCGGCAAGTACAAGTGGCACTACCAGGCCACGCCGATGGACGGCTTCGATTTCGACAACACCGCGCCGCTGACGCTGGCGGACATCGTCGTGGCCGGCCAAAAGAAGCACGTGGTGATGCAGGCGCCGAAGAATGGCGTGTTCTATGTGATCGAGGCGGCAACCGGCAAGGTGGTGTCGGCGGATCCGTATGTACCCAAGATCAACTGGGCGCTGGGCTTCGACAAGGCGAACAACTGGAAGCCCATCCTCAATCCGGAAGCCAACTACGGCAAGACCGGCAAGGGTTTCTATGCTGCTGCCTTCGCAGGCCCATGTCTGGTCATCCGCAGTCCTTCAACCCGCAGACGGGCCTGATTTACGTGCCGACGCGCCGTGGCGTCGGTTCGTTATGTCGCCGAGGAAGGTGGCCACATCCTGGGCAACCAGATGGTGGATGTGAACTTTGCGAAGCAACCGGAAGCGTCGACAGCGGCCGGTCAAGAACCCCGGCGCCTACCTACTGGCCTGGGATCCGGTGACGCGCAAGGCGGCCTGGAAACAGCGTGAGGGCAGTGGCAGCGCCGGCACGCTCACGACCGCCGGCAACCTGGTGTTCCAGGGCACGTCCGGGAAGAAGCTTTCCGCGTTCCGCGCCGATACCGGCGAACTGGTCTGGTCGATCGACACCCAGGGCAATGTCGTGCCAGGTCCGGTGACGTACTCGATCGACGGCGTGCAGTACATCGCGGTGATCTCCTCGGCGAGCACGGGCTTTGCCGCCGCCACCGGCACGAACCGTCTGCTGGTGTACAAGCTCGGCGGCAAGGTCACGCTGCCACCGGCCCCGCCGCAGGTAGCGCAGGTGCTCAATCCGCCGGCGGACTTCGGCGACGCGGCGATGCACGCGCATGGCCAGGAACTCTACGAGCGCAACTGCACGGGCTGCCACGAGGGCGGCCGCATGTTCAGCGGCTTACCCGGATCTCAACTACACGATGGCGCTGAACAATCCGGAGCTGTTCAAGGCCATCGTGGTCGATGGCGCGCTGCCGAGAAACGGCATGATGTCTTTCAAGAAGTCGCTGTCGACAGAGGATGTGGAAGCGATTCGTTCGTACCTGACGTTCCGGGCCAACGACCTGAAGAAGAATCCGCCGCGCGGCTTTGGGCCTCCGGGGGGTGCGCCACCACCGCAGCCACCACCGGCACCAGCGGCGCACCAATAGGGCGAAAGCCTTGCGGTCGCCGCAAGGCTTTCGCTGGTGCGCATGGAAACGATTGATGCGGTAGTGATAGGCGCCGGCGTAATAGGGCTGGCGGTGGGCCGCGCACTGGCGCAACGGGGCCTGGAAACGATCGTCCTCGAACGCGAGAACGCAATCGGCACGGGCGTCAGTTCGCGCAACAGCGAGGTCATCCACGCTGGACTGTATTACCCGCACGGTTCGTTGAAGGCGCGCTTGTGCGTCCGCGGGCGCGAACTGCTCTACGCGTTCTGTGAATCACATGGCGTGGCGCATCGGCGCTGCGGCAAGCTTGTCGTCGCGACGGGGCCCGAGCAATTGCCTGGCCTCGCGAAGCTGGCCGAACGGGGGCTGGCCAACGGCGTGCGTGACCTGCAACTGCTGGACGCTGCTGCAGCGCGGACGCTGGAACCGGCGCTGAAATGCGATGCGGCGCTGCTGTCGCCGTCGAGCGGGATTATTGACAGCCACGGGCTAATGCTCGCGCTGCAGGGCGATCTGGACTTGGCTGGCGGCGCACTGGCCTTACAGTCCCCCGTGAAGTCGATTCGGTGCGCACCCGACGGACACGCACTCGAAGTCGGCGGCGGCGAGCCGATGGTACTGCGCGCGCGTCGCGTGGTGAATGCGGCCGGCTTGCGCGCGCCGGCGCTGGCGTCGGCGATGCAAGGGCTCGATGCGCGCCACGTGCCAGCGGCGCGGTTCAGCAAGGGCTGCTATTACACTCTCACAGGTAGGGCGCCGTTCAATCGGCTCGTTTATCCGATGCCGCAGGAGGCTTCGCTCGGCGTGCATCTGACGCTGGACCTGGCCGGCCATGCGCGCTTCGGTCCCGATGCGCAGTGGCTGGATGTGAAAGATGCGGACGAGATCGACTACCGCGTCGACCCTGCGCGCGCCGACGGCTTCTACGCCGACGTGCGCCGCTACTGGCCGGGTCTACCTGACGGTACGTTGCAGCCGGCCTACAGTGGTGTGCGGCCGAAGATCCACGGGCCGGGGGAGTCGGCATCGGATTTCCGCGTGCAAGGTCCGATCGAGCATGGTGTGCCGGGGCTGGTCAACCTGTTCGGCATCGAATCGCCGGGGCTGACCAGCTGCCTGGCGCTGGCGGATGAAGTGCTGTCGCAGCTAGGCTTCTAAGGAATGTTCTTGCTGCCCACCGCGGACATCGCGCTCTCGACACCCGATGAATTGAATGCGGTCAGGGCGAAATAGTGCGTACCGGTGGAGAGGTTGTCGATCACGTAGCTCGATATGCCGGGATTGGCAATACGCACCGTGCTGGTCAGCGCGTTGGGGCTCAGGCCGTGATGGATGACGTAGCCACCCAGATCGGTAATCGTGCTGCCATCTGTGTTCCGGGTGGGAGCGGCCCAGGACACCGTTGTCGAACCCATGCCACCGCCGGGCTGGAATACGCTGATGTCGAATGCAGTCAACGGCGTTGATGCCATGCCATCGCTCACGGTGATCACGATGCCGGGGTAGTTGCCAGCCTGCGCCGCGGTGGGAGTGCCTGTCAGCGCACCGGATGTCGTGTCGAATGTGGCCCATGACGGCTTGCCCGTGATACTGAATGTCAGCGCATCCCCATTGGGATCCGACGCTACCGGCTGGAATCCGTAAGCCGTGCCTGCAGCGATGCTGGTGGTTGGCGACCCGGAGATCGACGGGGCAACATTGGTGACCGGGGTAGGGGTGGGGGTAGGGGTAGGGGTAACTTTCGGTGCCGGCCTGTGCCGACGATAACTCTCAGCTGAAACTGTCGGCGCTGCCTGGGGGGTTGCGGAGTCGGCAGAAGTGCCGTCATTGCACGCTGACAGGACACAGCCCATCAGGCTAATCAGTATTCCGCCGTGAATCCGAAAATTTCGCATGTAAACACTCCTGCCGGTTTCTTGCGCCCGCGATCAGGAGATGAAGTGTTCTACGGCAGCGAGTGCTGACAACCCCAGCGACATCGCTACGATGTTCGCTTGAGTAGGCAGCCCCGCTATCTGTAGTTCAATTCTGACTACCAGACCGGTGGCTTTGCGTCCCCGCCTTGCGACGGGTTTGCCCTTACGTTCTTGCTGGGGCGCATTCGAACGCCTGCGTGCACTAATAACAACGTGTCGGCATGCCCCGACAGGAAATGCGTGTCGATCCACCACCATTGCGACGCGAAATGCAGACAGTTGCAGCAGATGTCGCGCTGAGTTAGGGCCTGCGGCTCGGGGTGGTCGGAGGGCTTGCGCCGGGCCGCTGGAAGGCGGCGTGAACAGCACGTCGCCCCAGTAGTTCGCGGCCACGCCTCTAGAGAATGGTCTTGCTCACCACGGTCATTGCGCTCTCGACACCCGATGAGTTGAATGCGGTCAGGGCGAAGTAGTGCGTACCGGTGGAGAGGTTGTCGATCACGTAGCTCGATATGCCGGGATTGGCAATACGCACCGTGCTGGTCAGCGCGTTGGGGCTCAGGCCGTGATAGATGACATAGCCACCCAGATCGGTAATCGTGCTGCCATCTGTGTTCCGGGTGGGAGCGGCCCAGGACAGCGTTGTCGAACCCACGCCAGCGCCGGGCTGGAATACGCTGATGCTGAATGCAGCCAGCGACGTTGATGCCTTGCCATCGCTCACGGTGATCACGATGCCGGGGTAGTTGCCAGCCTGCGCCGCAGTTGCCGGTCCCGTGCGCCCGAGATCAGGAGATCAAGTGCTCTACGGAAGCGAGCGCTGACAACTCCAGGGACATCGCTTCACGATGTTCACCTGAGTCGGCAGCCCCTGTATCTGCAGTTCATTTCTGACTGCCAGACCGGAGTGATTCGATCAGGATTTCGTAGACACCATGGAGCCATACGTTTTGGCAATGACGGAGGTGTCAACGCGCAGCAAGAGAGATACGGACGAGTTCAAGTCCGAGGCGGTAGAGCAGGTCCTGGAACGCAGGTATTCGGTGGTTGATGTGGCGCTGCGCCTGGGGATCAACAAGCACAGCCTGTACGACTGGCTAAAGCGGCCCAAGCGAGCTCAGGTGGTGATCCCGACCGAGGAGCTGCCTACCCGTGATTCACCTGAGCTTCGACGGCTACGCGCTGAGCTCAGGCGGCCAACAGAGGAGCGCGACATCCTGAAAAAGGCCGCAGCGCATTTTGCCGAGGGGTAAAGGCAAGGTACGTATTCATGCGCGATCATGATAGAAAATCAGCTCGCTCCGGTCAGCCCTTGAGCTTTTCAAGTAACTGCTGCGCCTGAGCACGCGTCGCGGAGTCCACGCCGGCACCGAGAAGCTTCCGCAGGATCACGATGGCCTGCTCGTTTTGCTCCGATTCTGCCAGTGCGTAGGCGATGTGGAATTGGATCTGCGAATTGGATGGCGCCTGCTGTGCAGCCGTCTTCAGCACGTTCAACCCCTCTTCGACGCGATGGTTTTGCACAAGGAGCCAACCAAAGGTGTCTGCCACATCCGGTGAATCCGGCAGCATTGCACGAGCTTTCTCGGCGGTGGCCAGGGCGAGCGGATTGCCCTCCAGATGATAGAGCCAAGCCAGATTGTTGAGCGCCATGCCATCGGTGGGGCGCGCCGCAACGACCTGCTCGAGTTCGGAAATGGCCTCGCGATTGCGTCCTGTCGACAGGTAGTAGTCGCCCAGGGCCCGGTGTGCCGCCGAGTCAGCAGGTGTCCGCTTTAGCCAGTCCTGCAGCTCAGATGCCGGCGCATCCATCTTCGCCCGGATCTTTGCCTGCAGTGCACGAACAGCCACCGCTGATCCCGGCTTGTTCTGGTAGGCGAGCGAGTAGGCCTTGGCTGCCTGCGCCGGCAGCTTCGCGGCCAAGTAAACCTCGCCTTCGAGAAGGTCCGCTGCTGTATCGTTCGGGTTGTTTTGCCGCAATTCGCGCACGACGCCCAATGCCGCCTGCAACCTGCCAGACCTCGCCTCCAGTACTGCGAGTGCGCTTGCCGCCAGCAACCATCCCGGGCGTAGGCTGAGGGCTTTCTGGAGGCTGGTGCGTGCCGCTGCAGTGTCTTTGACAGCCAACTGGATCCGTGACATCGACAACGGAATGAGCGGCGAATCCGGAAACTGGTCCGCCGCGGTGCGCAATTGGGCAAGGGCTTGGGCTGTGTCTCCCTGGCTGGCCACGAGTTCAGCCAGCACCACGCGCGCCCCGATGTCCGTGGGGGCCTGGCGGACAGCCTCCGACAGGATCCCACGCGCTTCCGCCGCCTCGCCGCGAACCATCGCTCGTCTTGCCAGCGCAAGGTTCACGTCGAGGGACCCGGGATTGGCTATCCGCGCGCGATTGAGCCATGCGTCGACTTCACTCTCCTGGCCACGTTGACCCGCGATCGCAGCCATTAGCGCCATGAGAACCGGATCATTGGGAGCCTTCTCGAGTGCCTCCTTCACCAGCTTCTCGGCCTCGGCCGGCCGGCCCGCGGAGATTTCCAGCCGGGCGAGTGCCTGCAACAGCGGCAGGTTGTGAGGGTGGGCCTCCAGGGCATTGCGCAACTGTTCGCGCGCCTCGGCGAGATGACCCGTGTTGGCGGCGTAAGCCGCAGCCATGAGCAACAGGTCGAGATCCTCTGGGTGCCGCTTCGTGGCGGCTTCGAGCTCCCGGGCTATCGATGCCGGGCCTTGCAGGGCAGCTGTGGCAATCACGTGCAGCCGATCGCGGGCGGCAGACATGTCCTGCTCGCTCACCGTGTCCAGCACCTGCAGTGCGCGGCGAGCATCGCCTGTCGAGAGGTAGGCCGCCGCCAGCTGCAGCTTCAGTCTGGGGTTTTCGCCGTTGCGGGCCAGGCCCTGTTCCATCAGGGAAATGCCGGCTTGGGAATCGCCGTTGCGCATCCGGATTTCGGCCATAATTGCTGTGGCCATCGGGTTTGGGGGCGACTGCGCAGTCAGCGGTCGCAGCGTCTCTTCCGCGTCTGCCGTGCGTCCCATGCGCAGCTGCACACCTGCTAGCGCGAGGCGCGGTTCATCTTTGCCGGCAAACTCGGAAACGGCGCGGGCAGCTTCGCCAAACGCCTGTTCGAGGCTACCCTGCTCCTGCAGCGCAGCGACCAGTAGCAGCCTTCCGGGCATGTGCTGGGGCGCCGCCCGGGTGAATTTGCGCAGCTCATTGACAGCCGTGGACGCATCCCCGTTGGCCAATGCGAGCCGTGCACGCATGAACGAGACGATGGGCGATTCGCCCGCCGCAGCTTCGAGGGCAGCCAATGCCAACCGTGCGGGCTCCAGCTGTCCGGCAGCGAGCAGGCTTTCCAGTCGTGCAACGTGCGCCTGCATGCGCTGCTGGCGGCTCATGCCCCGCCGACGCTCGATGGCTGTGGCAAAGGCCGCAGCGGCTGCTTCGAACTTGCCGGTGCGCGCCGCCAGCGTGCCTTTCAGGAGCCAGCCGCGACCGGACTGCGGATTGCGTTCCAGGAAGGCATCGATCTCCTGGCTTGCGACATCGAACTGGCTTTGCGCGGCCAGGGATTCGATCCGGCCGAGCGCGGGCTCGATAAGCGCGCGGTCCGCCCCGATGGCGCGATCGAACGCCGCCTGCGCCTCGGCGGGCCTGCTTTCGAGCATCGCCAGCTGGCCTTCGTAGGTGTCTCGCTGCGCGCGGGAGAGCGTCGTGCTGGCCGCGAGCGCATTGCGCACCGCCTCGGGTTCGCCCAGCAAGAGCAACAGGTCCAGCGCACGGGCTTCCGTCGCAGCGGCTGGAGCGCCTGCCGTGACAGCGCGGTCCAGCTGCAACCGCGCGCCCGCGATATCGCCCCACGCCTCCAGGACATCGGCCATCAGCAGATGCGCCTTGACGTTATCCGGTTCAGCATTGAGGGACTTGCGCAGGTCGATCAATGCGGCCTGGAATTCTCCAGCCTCGAGGTTCGACGCCGCTCGCACCAGGCGCGAGTCGACACTGGTGAAACGGTCGCAGCCGGCTAGCAGTACTACGGTGGCCGCGAGCGTGGTCAGCAGTCGCAACGAATGGGAGGTCACGGCCGTCTCCTCGAGATCTCGTACTCGGCGTAGGCGCGCACCGCGAGCGCCTCCAGGTCGTCCTTGACCGCGGGGCAATCGGGTACGCATGGCGTTGCCAGTGCGAGCACACCGGCAGCGGGGCGACTGTACAGTGAGCGCCATGCGGTCAGGAACCGGGCGCGCCACACATCCGGCACGGACTCGTCGTCTACCAGATAGGTGTAGAGCGCAGACCAGGTCCGCCCCGACGGGTCGGTCAGTTCGACGCGATTGGCGTCGACTGGTCGGTCGCCCACGGCCATGAGCCGCGTACGGATTGATGCACTCATGGTGAAAGTGCGAAGATCGAACAGCGGCGAACCGGACGCGAAGAGTTCGCGCCCTTGCGACTGCCGCCGGTATTCATTCCAGTACAGCTCGAGCACATGGCCATGGGGGGTGAGATAAGCGACCCGGTGTTGCCACGCAACCCCGTCGTAGGCCGGTTGCCAGCGAAGATCTGGCGCTATCGGCAGGCTGGCCCCTGCCAACCTGGGCCCGTCCGAGGGCACTGGAGATTCGTCCAGCTGCTGGGCCATCCAGGAAAAGGCCGGCAGTGCCACTGCCGCAGCGATGGCGAAATAGAATCCAGTGGTGCCGCCCGCGGCATGAAGTGCGCCAGGACCCTGCGATGGCGGCAGGGGCGCCGGGGGCGAAATCGGAATGAAGCGCAGCGCCAGCACGAATACCCCGATATCCAGCGCGAATACCCACCATCCGAACGTCAGGTGGCCAATCGTTTCGAAAGCATGCTGCAGCGTTGGGTGCAGGTGCGCCAGCACGATCAGCAGGATGCGCATCGAATTGAACGCGATGCTGAGCAGTCCCGCCAGCGCCATGATCAGGATGCGCGTGCGCATCCTTTCGTTGCGCAGTTCGCCCGCCAGCGCGCCCATTGCCAGTGACACGGCCAGGAAGTGCGCACCGCTGCAGGTGAGGGCGATGTAGATCGTTGCGTTGGGTAGTAGCACATAGGGCGGTTCCACCGACGCCTGGGTTCCGGACATGCGAATCAGGATACTGACGACATTCGAAGCGATCGCCTGCAATGCAGGCTCGAGGTAATCCCAGAACGGAATGGCAAAGTAGAGGAAGCCCAGGGGAAAGGCCATCACCCTTGCAACTCGCCAGCCCGCACCGGCCCAGACGATCGAGAACGCCAGCACCGGCCACAGCATGGTGTGCGCGATCCTGACGTTGGCCCGGGCCGCAAGTAGCCACGCAAGGGAAAGAACCAGCACCAGAGGCAAGACGCATGGGCTGCCTGATGGAGGGATTCCCGCCAGCGTGATCCTGCTGCGCCACACTAGCCAAAGGAACAGGGCGGCAATCAGCGAGCCATGGGTGTATGTGGCGTTCCTGTTCTCCCACAGGGGCCACAGGTCGGCCCAGGTCTGGAAATACACCGCGGTGGTGACCAGGAGCAGGACTAAGCAACGATTCCAGGCAGTCGCTGCCATATCCTTACCCATGCAGTAACTGTTGTCGCCATCCTGATGCAAACCGGAGCAGCAAGGATAGTATGCTCAGGGGCAGATAGCGGGACGGGGTTCACGTTCGGACGTCGTGCTGATGTCAGGATTTCTTACACATCGGTCACGGATTTGAAATCTGGAACTAATCAAGTAGTTGAATGTAAAGAGCTCAACCACGGTCGGCACGGATATTGCTTGTGGTACAGGATAAGAATCGAAGAGGTCTGGCGATGAAGAAATTGCTGTGCGGGCTCGCCGTTGCGGCTGGTTTGGGCTCCGCTGTCCAGGCCAATGCCACTGCCGTACTCTTCGATCTCGCACCGGAGTCCACCGTCCTGCTCACCAACTTCCAAGGCATGGGTGGGGCGCCGACCCTCATCGTGAACCCCAATTTAGGTTCGGAAAGCGCGCTTCTCAAGGCCGGTGAGACCTGGAAAATTGATTTGTTCTCGATTGCCTTTCCTCTGGTGGGCACAGGCAGCGGGACGATTTCGGCATTTCTGGGGTTTGAAAACCCCGCCGGTGCGCCGGATATCAATAACACAGCCACGGGCAGCTTCTGGAGCTTTATCCTTAATGTCGGGGATCTGACCTGGACCACGCAGCCTGGACAGTTCTCCCTGAGTGACGGCACCAAGTACTCGGTGGCGTTCGAGAATCTGAGCGGCGCCACGTTTGGCAGAAGCGTAGATGTGCACGCTTTCCTGACGCTCGATACCGAGCCGGTTCCGGAGCCGGGCACGATCGCCCTTCTGGGGCTGGGCGTGCTGGGTGTGATGCTTGCCAGCCGCCGGCAGCTGCTTTCCCGCAAGGCGTGATCGGCAGATCCCTGAGGATCCTCCCCTGATAATGAATAAGCCCCGCGATGCGGGGCTTATTCATTTCACCCCTTGCTCTCCTGGTCGCCGTACCTGGAGCCATAGCCATATCCGTAGCCGTATCGGCCCTCTGACAGGCCGCGGCGCCCTTGATTGAGCACCAGGCTCAGCGGGATCTCATCCACCAGCGATTCAACGGCATCGACCACGGCATGTCGCGGCGTGTGCCCGGCACGCACCACCATCACGACCTGGCCCATGGCCGAAGCAAGTGCCAGCGATTCGCTGGAAACCAGCAATGGGGAAGAATCGAACAGCGCGATGCAGCGAGGATTGCGCTCTATGAGGCGGTTGGCGACTGCCTTCATGCGGCTGCTGGACAGCAACTCGGTAGCGCTATCCTCCGCGGTTCCGGCCGGAAGGATCGAGAGGCCGCGGCAGTCTGTCTGCAGGATCAGGTCCTGCACGTTCATGTTGGGATTGGTCAGGACGTCCAGCAGGCCAGGGCAGGATTCGACTCCGAAGATCCTGCTGATATTGGGATTGGCAACATCTCCATCCACCAGCACTACAGACGTGTCCTTTTCGCGGGCCAGGCTCAGCGCAAGATTGATGCTCGTGAAGGTCTTGCCATCGCCCGGGAGAGCACTGGCCATCATCACCAGGCGTGGGCTCGGCAACTGTGCCCGCTTGCGAGGAACCGCGCCAAAAGCCGAGACGAGGAGCGGTCGCTTGATCTGGCGGTATTCATCGGCAAAGCGCCGGTCCTGGTTGGATTCGGGCAGGTAGCCGGCCACGCGCAGCGCTTCCCGATTTAGGAATATCTTCGGGTCCAGTGGAGCTTCCATGATTACTGGTACCTCCACGTCGGAAGGCCGGGCATGGGCAACGGCAGTCTCCTTCAGCAGGGGAGGCGCGGAATTGCCTGCCAGCCGAAGCTTGTCCAGGGCGCGCTCGAAGACGCTCATGTGCCAGTCACCCCTATCAGGTTCATCCGGAAGCCATTAATCGCCAGACTCAGCACGGCCACGAGCACGCCGCTCAGCGCTGCTGAAGCGCCAAGGAACCGATATAGCTCCCCACGGGCTTCGATCCGCAGTCGATCCGGAAAGGCGGAGCTGACGACACCGAGGACTGGCGCATCGATCAGGTCCATGAGGTTCTGCAGGGATCCGACCACGGGATTGAAGAGGTGCAGCAGGTACGTGAGAGCGCCACCCACCAACATTGCCACGAAAAAGGTGGCAAAGAGCAGCAGGATGCGATGTGGGGCCACCGGGATATAGGGCGAGGTTGGTGGCTGCACCTGTTCAAACCGGACGGACCCGGCATTGTCGGCCCGTTCGCCCAGCCGCGACTTCTCGTAGTTGGCAAGTAGGGCCGTGTACTGCGCCTTGTTGATGTCGTAATCACGGTTGAGCTGTGCGAACTCGGCCTCGACCTTTGGCGCGATGTCGAGCCGCTGGCGCAGCTCCGATGCCTTGGCCCGGCGTTGCGCCAACTGGCCTCGCAACGAGGTGATCTCCACATCGACCTGGTTGATTTGTAACAGGATGCTCTGGTAGACGGGGCTGCTGCTGGCGCCGCTGTTTGCGGCAGCGTCAGCGTCACCGCGGCGCAGGCTCGCGAGCTCCGCTTCTCGCCGCGCGGTGAGTTGGTTAAGTGTATTGCGCGCGGCGATGATATCCGGATGCTTGTCCGTGTAACGCTGCAGCAGGTCGTCGATGTGCGCCTGGGTCTCCTTGATTCGCGCCAGCGTGTCGCTGCCGGTCGAAACGGTGCCGCCGGAACCGGATGCGGTCGAACTCGCATTGACGGCCGCATCGCCACGCAACTGGCGCGCCAGTTCCGCGCGGCGGGCTTCGGCCACGGAAAGTTGGTTCTGCAACTTGTTGCCTTCGTCGATTTCGACCTGCAGGCGCTCGAAGTATCCACCCTGCTCGGTGGGCATAAGTCCCACATTGGTTTTCTTGAACTCTGCGAGGCGATTCTCCGCCGTGCGCAGCCTCTCCTCGTAGCTGCGGATTTGCTCTTCGAGGAACTTCTGCGTGTTCTCGGTTCCGGTCCGCCGTCCGCCGAGCGTATCCTCGATGAAGGAATTAAACATCGTGTCGATTGTCTTCAGCGCGCGATTACGATCCGGGTCCTGGTATACGAAGGTGTAGATGGTGCCGCCCGGCTCACGTTCGGTGCCGGCATTGCGCACGCTTATGTCCACGCGCTTGGCAAAGCGGGAAAGGATCTCCGCCACCTCCGGCGGATTGCGAACGTCCACGGGCAACACGCCGGAGCTGCGCGCTATGCGTTCCAGGCTCTCGCCGGACAGCAGCGACTGCTTTACGAGACTGAGCTGTACGTTCACATCCTGATCCACGGTAAGCCCCTGCAGGGCGGGGCGGAGTGCAGTGCGCGTGTCGACGAAAATGCTCGAAGTCGCTTCGTAGCGGTCTGGGAGCGAGAGGACGACCGCCCAACCGAGCAGCGCGAGGGCCGATGCGGTGGCCAATCCGATCCACCGGTACCGCCAGGCGCTGCGTCCCTCGTCGTACAGCCTGACGACAATATGTTTCATAAAGTGCTAATCCTAAATGACTTTTATGCGTCCGCAGCGCGTCTGAAACAGTGTAGCAGAGGCCTCAGAAAAACCCTTTGCCGCCGCGAAATAGTCCCAAGTAGCACGGACTGATTGCTCGCGTAGGGTGCACGGCCGCAGATAGCGGGGTGCCAACCAAGCTGGTCTGTGGCGAGGGGCCCATTTGTTCCCGAGCTGGGTCAGGAAGGTATAGGCGCTGTGACCCCGGCAGCCAGCCCGGCGACGCCAGGAACGGGCGCCGCAATCCCGACCACACGTGCCGCGACCAATCAGCCGCCGACAATCGCGGGGTCGCCCCCTACCTGGCAACGGCGGGCAACCCTTACGGTCCGGTGTTTGATCTCGCGCCGCGCAAGGACCTTTGGCTCGCCGAGACCATGAACGAGTTCGCGAAGCTACCAGCACCTGATCAACAACAACGCCGTGACGGACCTGTTGGGCACGCTCGGGCGGGTTAACAAGACCCAACCTAATACGAAGCTGCGCTGGACCATGGGACATGTCTACGACATCTCGCCCACCAACATCGCGCGTGCCAAGGCACTGGGTATGACGCTGGGAGTGCGCGGTTCCGCCATGCAGACCATGGCGCATATGCCGCTGTGCAAGATCGCCGATAGCGGCATCGTGTTGGCCTCGGCACCGATGCCACCAGCGTTTCGCGCCACAACTTCTTCGTGACGGTGGATTGGGTGGTAAGCGGCCTGGACGTAGGTGGCAACAAGGTGCTCGACAATACGCTGACGCGCGAGGAAGCATTGATCGCGCACACGCGATCCAATGCGTACCTGTTCTACTAGGATTAGAGTCTCGGCTCACTGGAGGTTGGCAAGCAGGCGGATCTCGTCGTGCTTGATCGCGACTACATGAGCGTGCCGGCCGCCGAGATCAAGCATTTGAAACCCACGCTGACCATGGCGGGCGGGTGGTGTTCAGTGACCCGAACGGATGATCGAACACGGAAACGGTTGATGAGATAGTGATTGGCGCTGGCGTCGGCGATGCAAGGGCTCGATGCGCGCCATGTGCCACCGGCTCGGTTCAGCTAGGGCTGCTAGTACACTCTCACGGGGCTGGTCAACCTGTTCGGCATCGAATCGCCGGGGCTGACCAGCTGCCTGGCGCTGGCGGATGAAGTGCTGTCGCAGCTAGGCTTCTAAGGAATGTTCTTGCTGCCCACCGCGGACATCGCGCTCTCGACACCCGATGAGTTGAATGCGGTCAGGGCGAAGTAGTGCGTACCGGTGGAGAGGTTGTCGATCACGTAGCTCGATATGCCGGGATTGGCAATACGCACCGTGCTGGTGAGCGCATTGGGGCTCAGGCCGTGATGGATGACGTAGCCACCCAGATCGGTAATCGTGCTGCCATCTGTGTTCCGGGTGGGAGCGGCCCAGGACACCGTTGTCGAACCCATGCCACCGCCGGGCTGGAATACGCTGATGTCGAATGCAGTCAACGGCGTTGATGCCATGCCATCGCTCACGGTGATCACGATGCCGGGGTAGTTGCCAGCCTGCGCCGCGGTGGGAGTGCCTGTCAGTGCACCGGATGTCGTGTCGAATGTGGCCCATGACGGCTTGCCCGTGATACTGAATGTCAGCGCATCCCCATTGGGATCCGACGCTACCGGCTGGAATCCGTAAGCCGTGCCGGCAGCGATGCTGGTGGTTGGCGACCCGGAGATCGACGGGGCAACATTGGTGACCGGCGCTGGTCCGGGCGCTGGCGCAGGCGTGGGCGTTGATGTGGGCGTTGGTGTGGGTGTGGGGGCAGGGGCGGGTGCAGGCGTGGGCGCAGGCGTGGGCGCAGGTGCTTCTGCAACGGGCGGCGTTGCCTGGGGGTTTGCGGAGTCGGCGGAAGTGCCGTCATTGCACGCTGAGAGCACACAGCACATCAGGCTAATCAGTATTTCGCTGTGAAGCCGCATATTTCGCATGTGAACACTCCTGCCGGTTTCGTGCGCCCGCGATCAGGAGACGAAGTGTTCTACGGCAGCGAGTGCTGACAACTCCAGCGACATCGCTACGATGTTCACTTGAGTCGGCAACCCCGCTATCTGTAGTTCATTTCTGACTACCAGACCGGAGGCTTTGCGTCCCCGCCTTGCGACGGGTTTGCCCTTACGTTCTTGCTGGAACACTTTCGAACGCCTGCGTGCATTGCGCAATGCGTCGGCGTGTTCCGACAGAGCTTGAGATTCGATTTACCATAGTCCCCGATGCCCAGCAGTCCAGCCAGCTGCGGGTCCGGAGCCATTGCGATCAGGTTGCCACCGGACTGGACCCAAGCAGGCAGGGTCGACACCTGGGTGAAGTTCAGGGGGGGCTTGGCCAGCACTACTGCGTCATTAAGAAGGCCGCAGCGAGGAAGTCAGCGTCGAAACATCGGCGACAGTGAACTTGTTGAGTCCCTCGGTGCGCAGGATCTGCGCAAAGTGCTTGCCGAAGGTGGCGCTGGACGCGGTGAGGACCAGGATCGGCCCACCCCCGGCCTCTGGGTGGGGTCGGTGGCAGCCGGGGCTCTCGCCGGTGCCAAAAGCAGGGTCGACAACACCATCGGGGTCAGTATTGTGCGCCGCAGCAGGCCTGCGGACGCTGCCTTCGGGCACATCCACTTGTCTGACGTAAGGTGGCCGGAAATTCGAGCGTCCGGAATGGCGAAGAGTCCGGGCAATCTCCACGCCACTTGGCAAAGATTGTAAATATTGCCGGCAACCGCTCATCGAAATACCCCGCCAACCGCTTAATGACAACTCGATGCACTTTATTTCGCAAGTCTCTGTAATCTCTGCGTTCCATCGGGAGGGAGCCTGGGTCGAACAATGCCAATTGCTGAATCAGTGGTTATGGGTGCGGACGTCAGCATCTTCCAACCGTCGCTCGTCAATTTATATGGCTGCTCCATCGGCGCCCGCTCGAAGATCGGCGCTTTCGTGGAGATCCAGAAGAACGCCCGGGTCGGGGAGCGCTGCAAGATCTCGTCCCATACCTTCATATGCGAAGGCGTGACGATCGAGGATGAGGTCTTCGTCGGCCACGGCGTGATGTTTACCAACGACCTGAGGCCCCGGGCCGCAAATCCGGACGGTTCGCCGCAGACTGAGGCGGATTGGAAGGTAGTGCCGACGCTGGTGAGGCGCGGGGCCTCCATTGGCTCCAATGCAACCATCGTCGCCGGGATCACCATCGGCCAGTTCGCCCTGGTGGGTGCCGGAGCCGTTGTCACACGCGATATACCTGACCATGCAATCGTGGCGGGAGTGCCGGCGCGAATCATCGGCGATACACGCACAGCAGGGTAATCAGAACATGTTGAAGATCGGTGTAATCGGTTACGGCTATTGGGGCCCGAACCTTGTCCGCAATTTCGCGGAACTCAATGGCGCCACACTGGCGGCCGTCGCGGATCTCGATCCGCGCAAGCTGGAACTCGTGAAAAAGCGCTTTCCGGCCGTCCACACTACGACCGACTTTCGGGATCTGCTGAAGAATCCGGATATCGATGCGATCGCCGTGGCGACGCCGGTCGACACGCACTTCGAACTGGGCATGGCCGCGCTGAAGGCGGGCAAGCACCTGTGGCTTGAAAAGCCGATGGCCGAAACGTCGTTGCAGGCCCGCAAGCTGGTGGACGAGGCACAGCGGCGCAATCGGGTGCTGCTCGTCGACCACACGTTTCTTTACACGGGTGCCGTGCGCAAGATGGGCGACGTCATCAGGTCCGGGGATTTGGGCCGGATCTACTACTATGACTCGATACGCGTGAACCTCGGGCTGTTCCAGCGCGACGTCAGCGTGATTTCGGACCTGGCCGTTCACGATTTCGCCATCCTCGACTACCTGTTGCGTGAGCACCCGGTGGCGGTCTCGGCTAGCGGCACGAACCACTTTCCCGGCACGCCCGAGAACCTGGCCTATATCACGTTGTTCTACGATTCGGGAACGATCGCGCACGCGAACGTCAGCTGGCTCGCACCCGTGAAGGTGCGCCAGGTGCTGATCGGTGGCAGCAAGAAGATGATCACCTACGACGACCTTGAGCCCAGCGAGAAGGTCAAGATCTACGACAAGGGCATCAGCTTTACGGACGATCCGAAGCAGATCCAGGAGATGCGTGTCGGCTACCGGACAGGCGACATGTGGGCGCCGAAACTCGACGGCTCCGAGGCGCTGCGTGTCGAGGGTGATCACTTCATCGACTGCATCCTCCATGGCAAGCAACCGATATCCGACGGGAACCTCGGCCTGCGCGTCGTTGAATTGATCGAAGCGGCCACCAGCTCGATGCGTGGGCGTGGCGAGACTGCAATCCTACCGAAACAGGAGAAAATCGCTTGATCCCTTTCGTCGACCTGAAGGCCCAGTACGCCAGCATCCGCGACGAAGTAAATGCGGCGATCCAGGGCATCTTGGATAGCTGCCAGTTCACGCTGGGCAGTGAGGTGGTGGCGTTCGAGAAGGAGTTCGCTGCATACAGCGGATCACCCATAGGCATCGGCGTGAATACCGGCACCAGCGCGCTGCACCTGTCGCTGTTGGCTGCGGACATCGGGCCCGGCGATGAAGTGATCACGGTGCCGTTCACGTTCGTTGCCTCGGTCGCGGCGATTCATTACACGGGCGCGAAGCCGGTGCTCGTGGACATCGACCCGAAGACCTACACGATGGATCCGAAGGCCTTCGAGGCGGCGATCACGCCGCGCACGAAGGCCGTGATCCCGGTGCATCTGTACGGCCAGATGGCGGACATGGACCCGATCCTGGCGATTGCACGCAAGCACAAGCTGGTCGTGATCGAGGATGCGTGCCAGGCGCACGGCGCCGAGTACAAAGGTCGTCGTGCCGGCAGTCTGGGGGACATGGGCTGCTTCAGCTTCTACCCCGGCAAGAACCTTGGCGCCTACGGCGAGGGCGGCTTGGTCACTACCGCAAACGAAGAGTACGCGCGCAAGGTCCGTATGCTGCGCGACTGGGGCGCGGAGAAGAAGTACCAGCATGTGCTGAAGGGATACAACTTCCGCCTTGAGGGCATCCAGGGCGCCGTGCTGCGCGTGAAGCTCAAATACCTTGAGAAGTGGACCGAGGCGCGGCGCACCGCGGCCGGGCACTACAGCCGCTTGCTCGCCGGCGTAGTGCCAACGGCACATGCGGAACCGCACAACCGGCATGTCTACCACATCTATGCGATCCGCACCGCGCACCGCGCCGCCTGGCAGGATGCGCTGAACGCGCGCGGCATCCAGAGTGGCATCCACTACCCCATCCCCGTACACCTGCTGCCTGCGTACGCCGACCTGGGTTACCGCCAAGGCCAGTTTCCGCACTCTGAGGGCGCGGCAAATGAGGAACTGTCGCTGCCGATGTTCCCGGAACTGACGCTGGCCCAGTGCGAAGAAGTCGCGGCGGCCCTCCGTTCGCTGGTCGCCCAGGCGCCGGCAGTCGCGCTACGCGCATGAACACTGCTACCGGGCAGTCCGAACCGCTGCTGATCTTTCCCTGCAATGGGAACGGTCTGGAGGCCCTGGACTGCCTGGGCGATCGCTATCGCTGCATCGGGTTCATCGACGACACGCCGGACAAGCAGAGCCAGGGGGCATACGGCATGCCGGTGTTCGGCCGCGGCGTGCTGCGGGAGCTTGAAGCGCGGGTGCTCGCGGTTCCGGGCGGACCCCAGTCCTATCCGGCACGGCAGCAGCTGGTCGAGGGCCTCGGCCTTCCTGTCGAGCGATTCGCCACCGTCATCCACCCGTGGGCGCGCGTTTCGCCACTGGCCCGCATCGGCCGGAACGTGCTGATCATGGCGGGGGTGGTCATTACCAGCAACGCAGTGATTGGCGACAACGTCTGCATACTGCCCAACACGGTAGTACACCACGACGCCGTGATCGGAGACTGGAGCCTGGTCGGTTCGAATGTGTCCATCGCGGGCAGCGTCACCGTCGGCCGCAATTGTTATATCGGCAGCGGCACGCGCATCCGCAACGGCCTGCGCATCGGCGATCGCGCACTTGCGGGGCTCGGCAGCAACATTATCCGCGACGTCGCCGAGGGCGACAGCGTGGTCGGAAACCCGGCTCGGCCACTGCGCCAGAGCTGACCTGGAAACCTCTTTCGCCACCAACTAACCACACACCATGAAAATTGACGGCTCCAGGATTCTCGTCACCGGTGGCTGCGGCCTCATCGGTTCGACCACCATCGACTTGCTGCTTCGTGAGCACAAACCGGCGCAGATCGTCATCTACGACAACCTCAGCCGCGGCTCGACCGCTAACGTGGAGGATTCTCTACGCGACCCGCGCGTAAAATTCATGCACGAGGACATTCGCGACGTGCCAACTCTGCGCAAGGCCACCGAAGGCATGGATGCCGTGATCCACATGGCCGCGCTGCGCATCACGGCCTGCGCCGCGGCGCCCCGCGAGGGCCTGGAAGTAATGTGCGATGGCAGCTTCAATGCACTGGAGGCTGCGCAGCTGTGTGGAGTCAAGAAGTTCGTGACGGCTTCTTCCGCATCGGTGTATGGCCTGGCCGATTCCTTTCCGACGCGAGAGGACCATCATCCCTACAACAACAGCACGTGGTATGGCGCCAGCAAGGTGATGCTGGAGGGGCTGCTGCGCTCGTTCCACGAAATGTACGGGTTGCCGTATGTGGCGCACCGGTACTTCAACGTGTACGGCCCGCGCATGGACATCCATGGCAAGTTCACTGAGGTCCTGATTCGCTGGATGGAGCGGATCGCCAACGGCCAGCCGCCACTGATACTTGGCGATGGCAACCAAACGATGGACTTCATATACATAGAGGATGTGGCGCGGGCGAACGTACTGGCGCTGGCCTCGGATATGGAGGATCAAGTATTCAACGTGGCCAGCGGCACGGAGACCAGCCTGAACCAACTTGCTGCAGCGCTCCTGCGCGTGATGGGCTCGACCCTGCAGCCGGAGTATGGCCCGGAACGCAAGATCAACCCGGTGTCGCGTCGGCTTGCAGACATCAGCAAGGCCCGGCGACTGCTCGGGTTCGAGCCTACGGTTGGCCTGGACGAGGGCCTGCGCCGCCTAGTCGCCTGGTGGCAGGCCAATCGGACGCAGGCAGCCGCATGATCATCAGCGACCCTGAGGCGAGCCATCGTCGGAAATTCTTACAAGTCTTTATCAGATTCAGGAATTCCAGCCGATTCTGGCGCAGAATCGGGGAGCCAAGAACAGTGAAGTTTGGACGACGCAGACTTGACCCATGAACGAGCACGCACGCAATATCGATCAACTTGACGATGTAGAAACGGCTTTGCGTTGGCGCAGGCTCGACGTGCTCACGCGTGCCGAGTTCCGTGCCCAGGTGCGGCTCGAGAAACGTCGCGCAGATCGCTCGAAGGTACCTTTGTCGCTCGTCGTCATGCGCTTCGACGGCCAGACTCTCATGGGCACCAACGACCTCAGGGATCTCATCAAGGACCTCAACAAGCGCAAGCGCGAAACTGACACCATGGGGAACATCGACAAGGGCCTCATCGGGTTCCTGCTTCCCTACACCGACAGCAAGTCCGCCGCGGTCTTCTGCCGCCTGATCGAGGACCGCGTCGATACGCCCCATCTCCGGATGCAATCGGCCTCCTACCCCGACGGGCGCTTCGATGCGCTGCTCGAAGGCCGGGACATCGAGGACGATACTGAGCCGGCCGCCCCGGAGCGCGTTTCGTTGCGCCGCCGAGCTAGTCTCGCCGTCAAGCGCATCATCGATATCGCGGGCGCGCTTGTTCTGGCGGTGATTACCTCGCCGATCATGCTGGTCACGGCCCTCGCGGTGAAGTTCGGCTCGCCGGGTCCGATCATCTTTCGCCAGTCGCGGATAGGCATGGGCGGACAGACGTTCATGTTCTACAAGTTCCGTTCAATGCGCACTGACAGCAACGACCGGGTACACCGTGATTACGTCGAGAAGCTCATTGCCGGTCAGAATGAAGACATCAACCAGGGTAGCAGTGACAAGCCCGTCTACAAGATGCGATCTGATCCGCGCATTACGGCGGTGGGGCGTTTCATCCGCAAGACGAGCATCGATGAGCTGCCGCAGCTTTGGAACGTGCTGAAGGGCGAGATGAGTCTCGTGGGCCCCAGACCTCCCGTGCCCTACGAGGCTGCCAAGTACCAGTCCTGGCACATGCGACGCCTGCGGGAAATGCGCCCCGGCCTCACGGGACTCTGGCAGGTGGAAGGGCGCAGCCGTACTACTTTCGATGACATGGTCCGCCTCGATCTGCGCTACATTCGGACTTGGACACTTGGCATGGACATCCGGATTCTCTTCAAGACCGTTTTCGTCGTCCTGAACTGGAACGGCGCGGACTGATCGTCTGATTCCGATAGCCAAACCGCTGATGGGTGAAGCCGAGGCCGACGCGGCCCGGCGTGTGATCCTGAGCGGATGGATCACCCAGGGGCCGGAAGTAGCCGCTTTCGAAAAGGAGTTTGCCGAATACGTGGGCGCTGCCCACGCGTGTGCGGTCTCGAATTGCACGACGGCGTTGCATCTGGCGCTGCATGTCGCCGGCGTGAAATCTGGCAGTGAGGTTATTACTGTCAGCCATTCCTACATCGCCACGGCAAACGCCGTGCGTTATTGTGGCGGCGAACCGGTTTTCGTCGATATCGAGCGCAACAGTTTCAACATTGACCCCGACCGGATCGAAGCCGCCATCTCGCCGCGGACGGCGGCGATCCTCGTGGTCCACCAGATCGGTATGCCCTGCGATCTGCGAAGGATCGCCGGGATAGCGCGCCGTCACGAACTGCCGCTGATCGAGGACGCAGCCTGTGCCATCGGCAGCGAGATCCTCTGGGATGGGCATTGGCAGAAGATCGGTCGGCCCCACGGAGACGTCGCCTGCTTCTCCTTCCATCCGCGCAAGATCGTGAGTACCGGCGATGGTGGAATGATCACGACGAATCGGGCGGACTGGAACGCGCGGTTTCGCACGCTGCGGCAACATGCCATGAGCGTGCCGGATACTGTGCGCCACGGTTCGGCCCAGGTGATCTTTGAGTCCTACCCCGAGGTCGGTTTCAACTACCGCATGACAGATATACAGGCGGCGGTGGGACGCGAGCAGCTTCGGCGCCTGCCGTCCATCCTGGAAGGCCGCCGCGCGCTGGCCGCCCGCTACTCCGAGCTGCTGCGCACCGTGCCTGGTGTCGTTGCGCCAGCCGATCCCGCGTGGGCGAGGTCGAACTGGCAGAGTTACAGCGTTCGCCTGCCCGCAGGCACGGACCAGCGCAAGGTGATGCAGTCCCTGCTGGACCAGGGAATCAGTTCCCGCCGCGGGATCATGTGTTCGCACCTCGAGCTTGCTTACCAGGGTGCCGCCCGCCGGTTCGCGCTGCCAGAGTCTGAGGCCGCGCAAAGCGAGTGCGTGCTCCTGCCCCTGTATTCCGGACTGACGCCCGAGGACCAGCAGCGCGTTGTCCAGGCGTTGAAAGTGGCTTGCGAGTGTTCGGTGCCGCGGACCCGGCATACTGGAACCTGAGTCCTCCTCCGCAACCCTGATAGCCCTTTCCGGTAATTGACCATGTCGGCCAAGGATTCCAGCGACTCCGATCGCGGGTCTGGCAGTTCCTATGCCCAGATCCTGAAATCGTCAGTGGTGATCGGGGGTGCGCAGGTGCTGGTCATCGGCGTGGGCATGCTGCGCTCCAAAGCCATGGCGGTCATGCTGGGCCCGGCGGGCTTCGGCATAATGGGGATCTACGCCTCGATCGTCGATCTGGCGGTCAGTGGCGCAGCGCTCGGCATCGGGAACAGCGGTGTTCGGCAGGTTGCAGCCGCCGCTGCGGCCAAAGACGCGAATCAGATTGAGCGCACGGTTTCCGTCCTGCGCAAGACCACCCGTGTGCTTGGCGTATTGGGCGCCGTTGGCCTTCTGGGGCTCGCGCCAACGATGTCCAGGCTCACGTTCGGAGACCAGGAACACGCCTGGGCGATCGCCATCATCTCAGTGGCTGTTCTGTTTCGGGTGGTGACGAGCGGCCAATCGGCGCTGATCCAGGGACTGAGGCGCATACCCGATCTCGCGAAGATGAATCTGCTCGGCGCAGCGGGCGGTTTGCTTGCCGCAGTCCCACTCGTCTACTTTTTCAGGGCAGACGGCATCGTCTACTCTGTCGTGGCAATCGCGTTCATCGGGTTTCTCGTCTCGGCCTTCTACAGTCGGCGAGTGCAGGTGCGCTCTATACATATGACAGGGGCGGACGTCAGGGGCGAGGTTCGAGATCTACTGAAGCTCGGAATGGCATTTCTCGCCA
This sequence comes from uncultured Pseudomonadota bacterium, assembly GCA_963726085.1. Taxonomy (GTDB): domain Bacteria; phylum Pseudomonadota; class Gammaproteobacteria; order Steroidobacterales; family Steroidobacteraceae; genus ZC4RG30. The sequence goes on from CAVSAR010000002.1 coordinate 148,611, forward strand.
GCACCATGATGATGATGGGTGCGATGTACATCGTGCGCGCGATGATCGTGAGGACACTCGGTCTCGAAGCGGCGGGTCTCTATTCGGCGGCCTGGACGCTCGGCAGCATGTACGTGGGGCTCGTCCTGCAGTCGATGGGCGCAGACTTCTTCCCCAGATTGGCAGGCGTTTCCAGCGACAACACCCAATGCTGCAGGCTCGTCAACGAACAGACCAGAGCCAGCCTCCTGCTCGCCGGGCCTGGGGTCATCGCCACGCTGGTATTCGCGCCACTTTTGATGGTCGTGTTCTATAGCCGTGAGTTTGCGGCAGCCGCCGAACTGCTCCAATGGATTTGCGTCGGCATGGCGCTGCGCGTCATCTCCTGGCCCATGGGTTTCATCATCGTTGCAAAGGGAAAGAGGGTTCTTATTGTAGCGACAGAGCTCGCCTGGATGATCGTGAACTTGCTGCTTACGTGGGCACTCATCGGGCGATACGGATTGGCGGGCGTCGGAATCGCTTTCTTCGGCTCATATGTCCCCCACACCTTTCTGAACTTTTACATCGCGAGGCGATTGAGCGGATTCCGGTTCACCAGGGAAAATCTTGTGACTATCGTACTGGTGCTTCTCGCGGTCGGAGGCGTATTCGCAAGCTTCTTCTTCTTGTCCAGTCGGGTGGCGATTGGCCTGGGCTCACTCGTGCTGCTCGCGAGCGGAATATATTGCATTGCGCTGCTTTCAACCCTCGTGGAGCTTGGGGACTTGCCAACGCCGTTCCGCCAGCTGGTGGCGATGGTTCGCGGCCTGCCTGGGCCGCGGGCTCGCTGAGAGCGGAGGGCTCGATGATCGTAAGGCTTTCGCTGCTCGGCCTCGACTGTGACGGCCGTCTCATGCCGGAGCGAATGCAACGGGTCAGTTCTCCATGTATGCAATTGGGGACACATTGTGCAGCCGCCGCGGTCTGTGACAGGCTCCACCGCACGACGAGCAGCCGGTAACTGGATCAGATAGTCGCGAACTTACGACAGGCTCGGGGGCGCGCTACTTTCGATTTGATGGTGCACCGAGCATGACTGCAGACTGCCGTCGATGGGGACTTGACTGCTGTGGCAATGATAAATATTGGAGACCTTAATGGCTATTGATGCTGCCAAGAAGACTGTGCTTGCTGCTTGCCTTCTTTTCGCGACCTCGATAGCCAGCAACGCACTTGCTGCAACGTACTACGTCGCCACAACAGGCAACGACGCGAACGCTGGAAGCAGCGGCTCCCCATGGAAAACCATTGGCAAGGCCGCAACCAGCATGGTGGCGGGAGATACCACGATAGTCAGCGCTGGAAGTTATGGGGAAAAGGTCGATACGGTACGGAGTGGCAGCGAAGGCAATCAAATCACGTTTCGTGCTTCTGGCCGCGTAGTGACAAAGACATTTAACATCGGTCACCCCTACATCACTATCGATGGATTCGAGATGACGGCCGCCAGCGATGGTTACATGATGACCATTACCGGCAGCTTCTGCCGGGTGTTGAACAATACGATTCACGATACCGGTGCTACGTGGGGTGTTATCAGGATTAACGGCTCGTCCATAACGGGCTGTGTCTTCTCCGGGAACAAGTACTACGACTCCATCGGTGCTTCGGACGATTTGCCGGTATTCATCGTCGATGGGTCGAATCACCTCTTTGAGAACAATGAAATTGGACCGGCGAAGGATATCGATGCCTTCAGGGTGTGGGGTTACGGGATTGTCATCAGGGGTAACTATATCCATGACATTACTCGAACGAACCCCACTCCTCATATGGACGTGATCCAGACCTTCGGTGGTGGCAGAAGCGAGTTGCTGTTCGAGAACAATCTCGTGAAGAATCTGCCCGGTCAGATCATCATGACGGAGAACAATGGCAATCCCGGCCCGTACAATTGGGTACTACGCAACAATGTCTATGTGCATGTCGAGCAACAGGCAAGCGTTGGAATCCCAAACGTGAAGTTCTACAACAACACGTTCTATGATTGTGGCAGCGATACCGGTCTCATCATGTATCTGTACGACGCTTCCGGGAAGAGCAACTTCAACAACACCGAGATACGCAATAACCTCTTTGTGCCTTCCTCGAAGATATCTTCCTACAGCCAAGTAATGTCGATTGGCAGTAGCGGATCTGGCGTCGTCACGAGCAATAACTACATCACGCGTATTGGCACCTGGGGCACCGTGTCAGGATTCTCGGACTCGGGAGGAATCAACGGCGGTGATCCGAAGTTTCAGGATGCCAGTTCGCTCAACTTCCACCTCCTGTCAGGCAGCCCGGCGATTGACAAGGCGATGCCAATCGCCGGCCTCACTACGGACTACGATGGAGTCACCAGATCCACGGGCTCGAGCCCCGACATCGGTGCCTTCGAATATGTGATGAGCGGCGGCAAGGTTCCAAACCCACCGAGCAATATAACGTTGCAGTGAGGCTGCGCTACTGTTTGCTCTGAGATGGAACCTCTATAGCATTCGATAACGGTGCGCCAATTCACGCGGCAGGCAATGCCAGGCACGAGGAATGCCCTTCAGGAAAGCAAGATACTCCTCGTACATTGCAAGATGGCGAACGTCCTGCAGATAGTCTGGATGGGTCAATACCAGCACCATGCCCCGGTTCTTGACCAACCACCGGGTCTTCGCCTTCCAGATCGAAATATCCTTTTCTTCCAGCACGTAGAAGAGAGTGTGGTCCTGCGGAATCGTGTACGGCAATTCGACAAATTTGCCGGCCATGAACGGCCAGATCGAACCGGTGCCGCCTGGGAAAGGCTGATAAGGATCGTAATCGAAGCATGAAGCGTCGTACTGGACATTGAGATCCTGCAACCAGGTCAGATCCCGATGGACCTGCGGTGAACGGAAACCAACGGCGCCATAGTGAGCCAGTGCCACATTGATCAAACGCGCGCGCTCGGCAAATCTCACCCTGGAGTAGTACTCCGTTCCATCGTGATTGAAGCCATGAATGCCGATCTCATTGCCACGCTCCAATATGTGATCGGTAATCGCGGCGTGAAGATTGTACTTGTGAGCCACGAGGTTCCACGAACTGCGAAATCCGTAGCGGGCTTCTAGCTCCATGACTTTTGGAATGTAGTCGAATCCCTGCTGCGTCTCGACGTCATGCGTCAACACGATCACCGTATCGAAGCCCTCGGGATAGAGGCCGGACGTCACGCGCTCCATCGCTCCCGGAGTGCTGTGGATCAGGTCGACAAGCTCCGGCCAGATGAAGTCCGGAAGGCACTTGATGCCGCGATGTACCCGACGCTGCAATCGCTGCCGGACGAAGATCGGTATCACCGGTCGCACGCACGAGTAGTAGAGTTTTCGTGCGGCGCCAAACTTCATCTCCAAGTCGTTCTCTGACAGGTAGGCTCTCGCCCTGTCGTCGCGGAAGCCCTTCAGGTAGATGTCCAGCATATGATTCCCTTTGCTCTCGTCACGTCACGTGACGTCACGCCGCGAAGCGCTTGTATAGCAGTTCGCCCGCAAGGCGACAAACCCATAGTGGCGATCTCTGGATGAACACTTTGGCAACATTCATCATGACGCCGCCGTGCGCGGCAGGGCTCGGCGCATGCGGCGTAAATGTATAGTGAAGCATCGATTCCGTAGAGCCCCACTTGTTCTTGAAGAAGCGCAGGCCCTCGTTGTCGATGGAAGTCTTGCCAAAATCGACTTTGCTCAACCCGCTCTGGCTGGCGAACCGTATCGCCTCCCAGAACATGAGATAGTTGGGATTCAGGTCCAGCGCTGCGGGGTCCGATGCGCCGTACTTGTACATCAAGGTACCGCTGAACGTGCAGAACACGGCCGCGCTCAAGGGCCTTGAGTCCTTGCTGGTCACCGCTACGAAACCCAGGCCCGCATCAACTATGGCGCGCTGCAGGTTGTCGAAATAGCTGCGCTGCTGAATCGGCACGCCCTGTCTTCTCCGCGTGAGCAGGTGAAGGTTGTAGAAAATATCCATCGCCTGCGGGTCCGTCCGCATCTCATTCACGAGGCGGGCATTCTGCGCCTTCCTGATGCGTCGGCGAATGTCCGGATGCAGGTCGCGGTGAATCTGGTCAGCGAAACCGGTGATCTGCTTTACGTGCAACCAGTGATCCGACGTCGCCTCGAAATACGGGAGCCGCGGAAGACCATCACGAATCTCCAGCGAGCACTCTTGCTCTGCCGCGGCCAGTTGTACTTTACCTAGGAGCGCAGCACAGTCCGTTTCGGAAGGGGCCAACGGGCCGCAGTGATCTGAGAATGGGAGACAGACCCAGCGCTTGCCGTCGAGGAGCGAGCGGACTTCACAGAGAGGAAGCCCTGCAGCGATCGAGTCGCCCTGCATACTGCAGAGAGCGAATACTCTGAAACCATACTGCCTTTTCAATAGAGAGAGCCAGGCGGCGTGATGGAAGATGGTGGCTTCCGGGTGACGCGAAACGAAGTCCATCCACCGACCGTCAGTCGCAGGATCTATTTCAGTGAGCGCGGGCTCCGCGGGCGCTCGCAGGCCTTCCTGCCCCGTCGCCGATTGCTGGGAAGTGATTGGCACAACGTCGCTCTATTGGCCGTCCAGCAACAAACGGTAGACTCTAAGGAGCGTCTCCTCCTGCAACTCCCAGCACAACGTCTCATTGAAATGCTGCAAAGTCCTCTCGCGCAGCTTTTCATAGCGGGGTAGGTCACGGAATACCGAGATCATCTTCTCGGCAATCGCGTCAAAGCTTGCCGCGTGAACGCCGATGCCACCAGTGGACCTGAGCTGTTCCGTCAATGGCAACGAGCAGACCGGGACGCCGCAACACATGTAGTCCATCACCTTCATTGCAGTGTGGATGTTGTTCTTCGGCATGTCGCCCCAGGAAACGAGCCCGAAATCGAAGGAACTGATGAGCGAATAAGCCTCGGATATCGGCACGAAGCCCACGAAATCGAAGCGGTCGGCAAGCCCGGCGTCCGCCGCCAATTGCCTGAGGGGCGCCAGACCAGGGCCCGTCCCCACGATCGAGAATCGGCAAGACGCACCGCGCACACACAGCGCCCGGGCGAGATCGACGATGTTTCCCAATCCCGCCGCCTTGTCATTGGCGAGCAGGCCAAAAAACCCGACATTGATGGTATTCGAACGCGCGGGCTTGGGGACATCCGTCAGCTTACGATACTTGACCGGATTGCTGTTCCTGACGACGACAGCGCTCCGGTCCGGGGTCATGCGCCTCACCCGTGCGGAAATCGACTCGTTGGTTGCTACAACCAGATTCGCGAATCTCACGCTCAGCATTTCGAGCAGTTCCAGCACTGGAAGCAATCGGCGTGCCACGGTGTTCTTCTCACCCAGCTTTCCCTTTAACGTTTCGGTAGACAGGTCATGGGCATCGAACACCAGCCTGACCCTGAACAAGCGGAGCCACACTACACTCGGAATGATGAAGTCCGGCGGATTGGCCACGTGGACTACGCGGACACGCTTGATCAGCACGATGGCCGGAACGAAAATCGCAATGCTCAGAAAGGCAATCAGATATTCGAGCGGAATACCCCACAACGAGGCCGCCTCTGTCGCCGGATACCGGTAACACTTGATACCGGCGATATCTTCGCGGAACGCTTGCCGCCGTGCTCTCGGTGCCAACACCAGGCATTCGGCAAGACGCGACACCGCCTTGCATTCGTTGTAGACCCGCACGTCCTGCGGGAAATGATCGTTCTCGACGACGAACAGGACTCGATTGATTCTTGCCATTGGACAAACTATCACTCCGGTTGGGGCGGCCGGGAGGAATCCTGGCTCTGCGACGGGACCGAAACAGATGCTGGCTCGATCCCGAAAAGCAGCCACCGCAGGCAAGCCAGGTCTTCCGCGAATTTCTGCCGGCTGTGCGGTGAGACCCCGCCGCCAAATAGTCGAGCGGCAGCCCTGCAGGCCAGCCGTAAGCTGTGATGCAGAACGAGCAGTACCTGGCAAAGATACCTGCCGCTCATGCCGTGATGCTTGGTCCAGTACTTCAGCGTGGCCCGCAGCATCTCGACGCTGAAGCGCAGGTGCGTCCCGGAAGAGCCTCCGCCGAAATGAGTGGCCGTGGCCTCAGGCACGAATCGCACTTTCCATCCGCCGGCGACGAACCGCCGGCACCAGTCGATGTCTTCTCCGTAGAAAAAGAATGTCTCGTCGAGCATGCCCACTTGATCGATCGCATCGCGCCGAGCGACCCAGAAGCAGCCGCTTAGCACTGCCGCGTCGTGTGGGATATCGTGAAGCGCCGGCGGCACTTCATAACCACTGAAGATATTCTGGGTAGCGAAGACCTTGTCTACGGCGAGCGCCCGGCATAAAGTGTTCCAGAGCGTCGGCAGATGTCGACTCGTCCGTTGCAGGTAACCGTCGCCGCCGTTTACGCGTGGGCCGACCAGGCCAACGTCGGGGTGCTTCATCAGGTATTCGCGCAGAGTTTCGAGGCACCCCCGATGAACCAGCGCATCGGAGTTGACGAGCGCGAAGAAGTTGCCCTTTGCTACCTTCATGGCCAGGTTGTTGGCGCCGGCGAAGCCCAGATTCGCTCCGCTACGGATAACATGGACGTTGGGAAAGGCCGCCTCCACCATTTCGGGCGACCCGTCATTCGAGTCATTGTCGACGACGATAATTTCCCGCACGCAGGGTGGATTGGAGAGTCGTAGCGAGTCGAGACACTTGCGCAGATAGGCGCACGCATTCCAGCTTACTATAATGACGGACGTATCCGTGCCCAGCGTCGTCCTGGCTTTCTCGAACGGCGTCACGGATCTGTCGGTAACGGGAAGCACCGTACTCACAGGCCCCACACGAGCATGGGATGGGGCATGTACCTCAGTGCACGCGCGCGTCTGCGTTTCTTCACCCTGCGCGTACGCGCCGGCTTCGTGGCAGGATGCAGCACTTCTCCACGCGCCGACGCGAGTGCGGCGACGATCAACCAGAAGAACAATACCGACTCGTCGAACAAGGTGATCGAGAGAAAAGTCATGACCAAGCCATACAGCGTCGCACCCAGGCCCCATATGAACAGGCGGTGGTGCATGGGCGATGTCACGTGGTTCCGCAGAGCCCGACCCGCGTTGTCGAAGCTCGCATAGACGATCATCAAGAAGGTGACCAGCAGCGCGAGCCCGCCTGTCACGCCCATCGTCAAGAAGTGATTCGTCATGTCCGTGTGTTGCTCATTGGCCGAAATTCCCGTGGCCATCCAGTGACGCGTATAGTCAGTCCCCGCAAGCCACCACTCTGACAAGTGGGATATGGAGGATTCAATCAACTTGGCTCGAAACCATCCTTGGCTGCCGTCCACGATGTCTATTCGCGCCATCAGGTAGTAGACCGGGGCTTTCATCGCCAGCGAAAGGGCAACCAGGCCTGCGACGATTGACCACCTGACGAGTCGCATGCTGTCCCTGAACGTCCAGCATGCCCAGCCAAGCCCGACGAACACCAACATCAGCATGGGACTGCTGGATGTGGCCGCGTAAACGATGCCGCCGCCGGCCGCGCAGCCAATCAACGCGTTTAGCCTTGAACCCTGATACAGGGCCAACGACAAGGAAAAAACGAATGCGCCTACTGTGCCCGCCAGAATGGCATGCTCGAAAGGACCTGCAGCCCGGATACTTCCGTTGCGCACTGCTGAGAGCGACTCGACGCCACCGAGCGCGCTGAACGGATCGGTGCCGGTCCTTTTCTCCATGATCAACAGTATGGCCAAGGGTAGCGCGGCCAGGACGAGGGCTTTGCTCAACTGCCGTGCGTCCTCGAGGCTCTGCAGAAAAATCCGGAACAGGAAGTACGCGCCGAGCTGAGTCCACACGATTCCGAGACGGAACGCCCAAGTCGTGCTGGAGTGGGATGCGCTCGTCAAGATAATTGTGGCGGCCCACAGCAGCATCAGGTAGTCCACGCCGAGCAGGCTGCCGGCTAGGCGCTCGCCCCTGACGAGCACCCGGAGATACGCGACCGCAATAAGCAACCTAGGTATCGGGAAATGCGCACCGCCAATGATCAGTTGCTGGCCTTCCGTCATGTACAGTGCGCCAATCAGTATCGGTAGCGCCGCATATCGCCTGGGCAGGGCGAAGGTCAATACGCTGGCAGCAATGAAGAATGTCGTGCCGATCTCATTCACGCCACGACACCTCCGGACACGCCGGCCTTTTGGTTCGCTGACGTCTCCGCGCCCAACGGCGAACGCAAGATTTGTTCATTCCACAAGTTCAACGCAACCAGGCCGAACACCTCCTTCGGGTTGGGCTCGCCATTCATGAAGCCCAGAACCAGTTCGTCGACAACCTGCCTGGAAAAGTACTCGGCCGTTAGCGAATGTTGAGCGGATAGGGTGTCCTGAACGAAGCCGCGCAACTCTTCGCGCATCCACCGCGCGTAGGGAATCGGAAAACCAGCTTTCTTTCGCTTCAGGATTTCCCTTGGAACAGTTGGCTTCAACGTGCGTTTGAGGACGCGCTTGAGGGATAAACCAAGTGCCTTGTGAGACGGCGGCAACGAGGCTGCGAATTCCAGCATGTGATGGTCCAGAAACGGCACTCGCAGTTCTACCGATGCAGCCATAGTCATCTTGTCTGCCTTGACAAGGAGGTCGTTAGGCAACCACGTCTTGGTGTCGACATAAAGCATTCGGTTCAGCAGCGGTTGTTCCGCAACCGCATCCAGCAATTGTCGAGTAAATGCACCGCTGGAGGCGCGGTTCGTTGTGGCCTCCATTTCTGGTCCATACAGCCGCTGTTTGAGTCGGTTGAAAGCCGTATCTGGCGTAGCCGATCTGCTTAGGTAGTAGTCCTCGAAACGCTGCGTAGCCAGATTTCGATAATGCTCGCCGCGCGGCCAGCCCGCCCGTCCCAATAATCTGAATGCACTGCCCACGAGCGGCCCGGCGAAAGATTTCAGGGTTTCCAGCGCTGGAAAGTTGCGATACTCCGGATAGCCGGCGAACGCTTCGTCGGCTCCCTCACCCGAAAGCAGAACCTTGACACCGTTATCGCGAGCCAGGCGCGCAACGAAATGCAGCGCGATGGCGGGTGGCTCGCAAACCGGCTCCTCCATATGCCGCGCGTACGCAGGCAGGAAGTCACGGAACTCTCTTGCTGACAGTGTCATGTCGTGGTGGATCGATCCGAAGCGCTCGGCGGCCAATCGCGCGTACGGGCGCTCGTCAGGCACGTTTGTGCCACTAAACCCCAACGTGAAGCTATGCAGTGGGCTGCTTGCATGACGCGATGCCGTTTCCAGGATGCCTGAGGAGTCGACGCCGCCACTCAGCAGAACGCCGATGGGAACGTCGCTTATCATGTGGCTCTTCACCGTCCGGTCGAGCAACTCGCGCAAACGCTCCGCAGATTCCTGAAGACTGCACTGTGTGGGTATTGACGGGAACGCGAGATCCCAGTACCGCACTGTGGTCACGCGCCGACCTTCCAGCGTCAAGTAACAACCCGGTTCAAGTTTCAGGACGCCCTTGAGAAGTGTGGCATCACCCGGGACATAGTAGTAAGTAAGAAAAAGATCAAGGGCATTCAAGTCAATGCGGCGGTGGACGGATGGATCCGCAATGATTGATTTCAGCTCTGACCCGAACACAAGGGCGTGACCGGTGTTCGCATAGTAAAGGGGCTTGATCCCTACACGATCTCGCGCAAGAAGCAACTTGTGTTTTCGTTCGTCCCACAAGGCAAATGCAAACATGCCTTCGAGCCGGTTGACACAGGAATCTCCGAACTCTTCGTATAAGTGGACGATAACCTCAGTGTCGCTGGTCGACTTGAACTGATGTCCGCGGCTGACAAGATCCGTGCGAAGCCCTTGAAAGTTGTAGATCTCGCCGTTGAAGACAACCCAGACCGACTCGTCCTCGTTCGACATCGGTTGCGCGCCAGTGTTGAGGTCGATGATACTGAGGCGGCGATGGCCGAGCCCCACGGGACCTGCGACATAGTGCCCATCACCGTCGGGGCCACGGTGTTCGATCAACTGTGTCATGTGGTGTAGCAAACGAGTTGAAACCATCTCGTCGCGATTGAAATTCACCTTGCCAGCGATCCCACACATTGCGGTTCCTTGTTGATTCCGCAGCCAGGGCGGCTGCGCCTGCTTGCTGGGCTAACGATAGATACTGGGGCGCAGCGTAAGCCGTCGCAGCTGCTGCCGCCGGAGAAAGTTGATTGTTTCACGGTCGGCAAGGCGTGGGCGCCCCTTCAGGTAACCCGACAGGAAGCCCGCTCCAAGCCCGACTGCCTCCACGACGTAAGGGCGACGCGTCAGCCTTTTCGCACACTTTGCCAGCATGAATGCCGGGTGATACCCACTGTTGTAATTCGCGACGCCGCGTTTGAATGCGTCGTGCCATGCACCATAGGCACTCCCCGTGGGTTTGTGGTGGATAACGTGTAGTTCCGGAAAGCTCCGCGTCTCCCAGCCAAGGAAGTTAGCGCGCACGTCATCGAGCGTGTCCCAGCCCGGCCCCAAGACCAGGGGGCCGATCTGCTCGAAACAATCGCGTCGATAGATTTTGCTCGGACCGCGGACGTGGAAAAGCGGGTCGCCGGTCGACTCGACGGATAGGCCGCTCGCGGTCGCGATGCACACCGTCCCGCTCCCGATACCCAACCGCGGCTGAGAAACAAAGTGCGCGAAGCAATGTTCGAAGTAGTTGGCGTCGAACGAAAGGTCGCCGTCGAGCTTGACTAGGAAATCCCAGTTCTTCTCTTCGACGCGCGCGAGGCCGTCGTAGAAGGCCTGCACCACCCCCCCTCCAGCAATCCTTGACCCGCGATCGGCGCGATGAAGTACTGTCACCCACTCGTGCCGGGAGGCGAACCGGTTCAACAATTCACCGGTGCCATCGGTTGATCCGTCGTCGACGATCATCCACCTCAACGGCCGACAGGTCTGTCGCACGACCGACTCCAGCGTTTGTTCGATGTGCGCAGCCTCGTCGCGAACTGGACTTACGATGACATAGCTGATATCGACTCTCATGCTTCATCCTGCAGGGCCCGCTCGACGAACCGGGCCGAGTTCAAAGAGTTCGTCGGAAAACGCAATCGACCGTTGCGCCGGCATCGTCCCATGACGCGCTCCGGACACTTGCAGCCGCTTGAGCAGCCAGTCCGTCAAAGTCTTCCATGGCCAAGATGTCTTCAAGTGCGGCAGCGAGCGCATGTGGTGCAAGGGGCGCATAACGAACAAAAGGATTGGCGAGCACCATGCGATTGTGTTCGGCGTCGTTGATTACCGGAATGCAGCCGGCCGCGAGCATCTCGTGGGGTACTAGCGAAACATTCGTGAGTGACAAACTCAAGCCAGCTCGGCATTTGCTGTAGATGTGGTTCAGGCGTTGGGGAGTAACGCGCCCATGATCGACGAAGTCAAACGACAGCTTGCCAATCGGCTCGCCATACAGATGCAGCTCCACCGACGGTTGTCGTCGCGAAAGTATCTCCAGCGCCAGCGCGCCGAGCTCAAAGCCGCGACGAGCAGTCTCGGGCCGGGCATAAAAGGCGATGCCATTCCGGCTTGAACCCGCTGCATAGCGGTATTTGTCGAGGTCGCAGCCGAAGTCAAATGAATCCGCATCTAGTCCATAATTGTCGTGCATTTCCCTAGAAAGCCAGCTACCCGCAGTGATGCAGTGAAAGCCCATGCGGTACGTATTCTCGGCGAGCACGCTTAACGTACCTGTCGGATAAAAATGTGGCTCAAAGTCCTGCACGAAATAGAAGCGCTTGCCGGTACAGCGCGCATTGAAAACTGCGTAAGCGGTTGGCCAGGCAGTTGCCACGACCGCGTGGGCGTCCTGCATTCCTGTATCGATGCCCAAGACCGGACCAGCAAAACCATAGTAGCTGCGAACGATAGAGGCGTAGTAAGTGTGATCGCCACCGTAGGCGTCATAAAGATAGACGCGGTTGAGATACCCGTGAGCTTCAAGGTAGTTGACAATGCGAAATAGTGTCGAGTGCCCACCTGAACCCGGTGAGGGCGGAGTCGTCACCCAATTGACTACCAACGGCTCTCCGGGGGAAGTGCCGAGCGCGGCTGGCCGGAACGGACTGGCGAGGTCGGCCGCCAGCACATCGGCAGGCCGCACGGGCATGAAGCCGGCGCGTGGCGCAATCCATTGCGCCACGGCAGCTCGAGCCCGATGCTCGACTCCGCGGATACCTTCGTTCTTCACGAGCTTGCCTAGCTGTCGAATGCGACGGGCAATCTGGGTTTGCGCATTCTCTATCACGAGCGGACTTTCAAGGTTCGACGAACCCTTCTGAACGCCGACAACAGCGGCTTGTCCATCCGAAAACCGAACCGCTGCTTGAACTCAAGATACTTCCACTTGAGTGTGCGAGAGACGCGGGGATCGACGCTGCGCGCGAAATGGGCAAGCCGCTGCGACAGGCCTGGAATATTCTCGTTGAATGCGTTCAGCGCATAGCCCATCGCAGTCTTCGCTAGTGATTGAGACAGCTCGGCATACAGGACGTCCCGATGCTTCCAGTCTATGGGGCAACCCTCGTAGAACACGTCGAACGCAGACTTCCGATGTATCAGGTCCGGCAACCACTTGTCGCGCTGGTAGCTGAGTGACATGTTATGTCCATGCATGCGATACACCGCCTGCTCGAACGCGAGAAACCCCACTGACGAATGGACCGCGAACCGAAGCCACATTTCAAGATCGCCGGTATGCGGTAGCTCTGCACGATATCCCCCCAACCGCTTGAGCAGTTGGCTCCTGACGACCGCTGTGGCTGTTGGAACGACGTTCGTCGCACCTTGTTGCGCGCATATACGAATGAATTCCGCGCCCTCCAGGACCGCAATGCCGTTCGCGTCTACACGCATGGCGCTGTTCCACATGCGACCAGATCTGACGCCGTCTGTGTTTAGCACGGCATTGCCAAAGACAAATCCGACGCGCTGATCAGAGGCTATCAAGTCGATCGCACGACGCAAGGATCCGGGAAGGAGGTAGTCGTCCGCCGACAGCAGCAACATGAAGTCGGCAGCAACCCATTCAATGCCCTCGTTGTAGGTCGCTATATGTCCCTTGTTTACGTCATGCCGCGAAAACGTAACTCTGGCATCCTCCGCAGCCAACGCCTTTCCGACCTCTTCCGTATTGTCGGGAGAAGCGTCATCAATGATCAGGACGCGCAGATCGGAAACGTCCTGCATCAGGACGCTTTCCACGCATTCACGAAGAAAGTGCCCGTAGCGGTAGCATGGAATGACGACGTCGACGGAACTCACCTGCGGTCCTCGAAGTGCACTATGCGTGAATCCAATGAAGTCCAGTACATGATCATTCGGACTAGACAGCTGCATGGCGTAGCAGTGGCAGGAACTTTTAGCCGCACCATGCCCCTCTCGTGGTCCGGCATGAGGATTACGAGGGTCTCAAGCGCCAGGAACCTGACGGGCAGTGCGATCGCCGCACCAAACGCAAAGCGTACCGAATTGCGACAGCGCGCAGCTAGGCAAAGTCTTCGTGCGTAACTCGGCGGCCGTAGGCCAAGGAATTTACCAAACCAAGCGGATAGTCCATTCAAACTGCCTTCCCCGCCTTCCCTGCCATCACCTGTTCGCATAGTGGGCCCAATGCTGGACCTGAGCGTACCAACTTCGTGCCATACCCAGCAAATCCGCCGGTCAATAATGTGCTGCCGGGCTCGAGTCGAGGTACGTTTTCGAGTGTCTTTGGGTTGAAATCGGCGGAGGAGGGTGGGCAAGTTGTGCTGCCCTGCGGGATCCGGTAGCGAGTGGCCACTGATAGTGTGATAGGGATTGACCGGATATCGAAGTTACTGCGCAAGTCTGGCGTGCCCTTGCCGAAGTGGCTCGCATATCGAAGGACGACCTTTTCCTTTGGGTGTTGTTCAGCGCTGCGGGGTAACAACACTATATGTCCAGCAGATATGCGGCTGCTCGCCCGCGCCGAGCGGCATGCCAGTAGGCAGAGTTTGACTCAATCCACATCCCCGGCGATCCGGGCCCCATCCGAACCCGACAACGGGAGGCAGTTCACGCTTCCAATGCGGCAATTGCCGGTAAACATGGATGGCTGGCAGGGAGGCTTGGGAATTTCCATGGCCACCGGTGGGAAGTTATTGTCATGCAATCAAAAGGCAGGGAACCTGGGCAGACCCGCGCGCCGCCGGGGATACCGGATTTGGCTGCATCGCAGTCCCTGAAGGTCGGCGATACCGGAATCCTCAGCGCTGAACAGACGCTCAAGATGCTCGCGCTGCCGGACGCCGAACAACCGCCGACGCCCGACAGTCAGGGTCTGGAAGCACTGCACCATGCGACGTTCCTGCAGCTGCCGCTGGGCGTGGGCTACGCCAACCGCGACGGCAGCTTCATCTGGTGCAACGATGCCTTCGATCGCATGCTGGGCCTGGATCCCGGCGAGCATCGCGACAAGTCGATTCGCGAGCTCACGCATGCCTCGGATCAGGAACACAACGACCACATGTTGCATGACCTGTGGGAAGGGCGCATCAAGTCGTACGCCCTCGAAAAGCGCTATGTAAAACGCGATGGCACTGAACTGTGGGTACGAGTGACCGCCGCGATGGTGCGTACGGCCGATGGTGTCCCGGTGAGCTCTGTGGGCTTCCTCGAGGATATCTCGGCGCGCAAGAGCATGGAGGCCAAGATTGAGAGCGTGCAGAAGGCGCTGATGGATGCCTCGCGTCAGGCCGGCATGGCTGAAGTCGCCACCAACGTGCTGCACAATGTCGGCAACGTTCTAAACAGTGTGAACGTGTCGGCCAGTCTCGCTATTGAGCGGCTGAAGACCAGCAAGGGCGCGCGTCTGGGCGAAGTGGCGGCGATGTTGGAGCAGAACAAGGCGGACCTGCCGCGCTATTTCAGCGAGGACCCGCGCGGACAGAAACTTCCGCGATACCTGGCGGTGCTGGCCGACCACATGCAGGCCGAGCGCGACCTGCTGCTCAAGGAGCTGGCCGACCTGCGCGCAAATCTCGATCACATCAAGGAAGCGGTCACGATGCAGCAGGCCTATGCCAGGCGCTGCGGCGTGCTGGAGACAGTGCCGGTGGTGGAACTGGTCGATGACGCGCTGCGCATGAATACGGGCGCGCTCACGCGCCATCATGTCGCATTGAAGAAGGATTATCGGGACAGTCCCGAGATCACCGTGGATAAGCACAAGGTGCTGCAGATCCTCGTGAACCTGATACGCAATGCCAAGTACGCCTGCGACGAGTCCGGCCATCCCGACAAGCAGGTGACCGTGCGCATCGAGGCGGTGCCAGAGGGGACGCGCATCTCGGTCATCGACAACGGCGTCGGCATCGATCCGGAAGTGATGGGTCGGCTGTTTGGCCATGGCTTCACGACCCGCAAGTCCGGGCATGGTTTTGGCCTGCACAGTGCGGCGCTGGCGGCGTCGGAGCTGGGCGGTTCCCTGAAGGCAGTAAGCGAGGGACTGGGCCAGGGCGCCACCTTCCTGCTCACCCTGCCGTCGCAGGCACCGGGTCACGCATGAGCGAATCCTCGCGCCGGGTCTCGGGTATCCATGAGGCGCTGATTCTGATGAACCGCCGCGTCCTCGTCATCGACGATAACGAGGCCATCCACCAGGACTTCCGCAAGGTGCTGGGTGCTTGCCGACGTGGCAGGCAGGGACGTGTTGGACCTTCTCGAGGCCGAGCTGCTGACCGGTCCCGCGGCGCTGCCCGTGCTGCGCTTTGAGCTGGATTCAGCGCACCAGGGTGAGCAGGGCGTGCAGATGGCCGCGGCGGCCCTGCGCGACGAGCGCCCGTATGCTCTGGCCTTCGTCGACATGCGGATGCCGCCGGGCTGGGATGGGCTGAAAACCATCGAACACCTGTGGGAGGCAGACTCGAACATCCAGGTGGTGATCTGTTCGGCGCATTCCGACTATGAGTGGAACGAGGTAACTTCGCGCCTCAAGCATTCGGACCGTCTGCTGGTGCTGCGCAAGCCCTTTGAGCCGATCGAGGTGCAGCAGTGCGCGAGCGCGCTGTGCCAGAAGTGGCACAACGAACGCATGATTCGCAACCAGGTGCACTCGCTGGAGAAAGTGGTGGCTGCGCGCACCAAGGGATTGGAGGCCGCGAATCGCCAGCTGCGCCATATGGCCACGCACGACGCGCTCACGGGTCTGCCCAACCGCGCGCTGCTCGACGACCGGATGCGCCAGGCCGTGGCGCAGTCCCTGCGCCACGAGCAGCGCTTCGCGGTGCTGGTCTGCGATCTGGACCGCTTCAAGCTCGTCAATGACTCGATGGGCCATCACGCCGGGGACCTGTTCCTGCAGGAAGTCGCGCGCCGCCTTGCCGGAATCGTGCGCGAAGGCGATACGCTGGCACGCCAGGGTGGCGATGAATTCGTGTTCGTGCTCAGTCCGCCAAGCAGCGTGGCCGACGCGGAGGCGATCACGCAGCGGGCGCTGGCAGCGCTGACCAAGCCGATGCGCATCGATGGCATCGACATACACATCGCGGCGAGCTTTGGCATGGCGATGTTCCCGGGCGACGGCGAGCGCGTCGAAACCCTGCTCGCCAATGCCGATGCCGCGATGTACTGCGCCAAGCAGCGCGGCAACAGCCTGCAGCAGTTCTCCGCCGACATGGGAGGCACCGCGCAGTACCGTTTGCGCATGGAGAGCGACCTGCACCAGGCGCTCAATGCCGGCCAGCTCGAACTGCACTACCAGCCCAAGGTAGACACTGCGAGCGGCAAGGTGCGCAGTGCCGAGGCGCTGCTGCGCTGGCTGCATCCCGTGCGCGGCTATATTTCGCCGACCGAGTTCATTCCGGTCGCCGAGGAGACTGGCCAGATCGGCGTGATCGGCAGCTGGGTGTTGAGGCAGGCCTGCCAGCAGGCGCGCAAATGGCGCGACCAAGGCCTGCCGCAGATGCGCGTGGCCGTGAATATCTCGGCCGTTCAGTTTCACCAGCCCGGCCTCATCGATGAAATACGTACCGTGCTCAGGGAGGCGGACCTGGATCCGCGCTGGCTGGAAATAGAGCTCACCGAGAGCTGCGTGATGAGCAATCCGGAGGAGACGATCGAGATCCTCGAGGAGCTCAGCCGCATGGGAGTGCTGGTGTCGGTGGATGACTTCGGTACCGGCTACTCGAGCATGAGCTACCTGCGCCGCTTCCCGATCGACAAGTTGAAGATCGACAGGACCTTCGTGGCCGAGATGGATACGCGCTCGGACGACGCATCCATCGTGCAGGCCATCGTTTCACTGGCACACGGCTTGAAGCTCAAGGTGGTCGCCGAAGGCGTGGAGACCGAGGCGCAGGTCGAGGCGCTCAAGGCGCTGGGCTGCGACCAGTACCAGGGCTTCCACTTCAGCCCCGCGCAGCCGCCGGAGGAATTCGAGCGGCTGATCCGTGCACAGCTGCACGATGAACGCCTCAGGAGCCAGGACGACCTGGATCCGGTGCAGACGCACAGCAAGCTAGCCGGAATCAGGACGTCCCGTACCGGCTGATTGCGGGCTGTGCCAGGTCAGCTGGCAGCAGGCGCAGCGGGGTGGCTACTGCCTGGCCAACACATGGTCCCTGGAAGACGAATTCACCTGCACAGTCGGCGGCGCACGCCGGTTGTGTCGGCGTGCGCTCGCGACGGAACCATCCCGGCGCGTGTCAGGCGGGCTGGGGCCAGGCGAAATCGGGACGCAGGCCGCCATAGACCGGGCGACCGTCCTTGGGAGACGGGTACCCCTTGGTCTCGTCCCAAAAGGCATGGTAGGTGGCCTTGGGAAAAGCAGCATCGTCGTAGCCCATGATATTGGGCACGGCCACGCGGATGCGCTTCTGCTTGTCGTCCAGCATCAGTACCGCTCCGCATTCGGTGCACAGGCAGATCTCCAGAGGGCCGTTCGGATTGTCCTTGTTGAAGGGCACGCGCTTGATCTTCTCGGGGTGATCGACCTTCACGTCACTGTAGTTGAAGAAAGCCACATGGGTCGTGTGCTGCTTCGTCACTGCCTTGCAGACATTGCAGTGGCATTCGTGGTTATCGATGGGGTTCGATGCGGTAACGTGAACGTGAGCGCAGCCGCCTTTGTAAGTCGCCATCTTGTCTCCTCCCCTCAGCAGTTGGTTTGACGCAGGCATTATCATGCACCCAAAAAGGCTCGCGTTGCAGGGGGTTCCGGCCTAGGATTCAGAAAAAGAGGGGGCTGCATGCCATCGATCCGCCAGATTTCGGCGCTGGTAGCCGCGATGTCCATCGCAACAGGCGCGGGCGCGCACCACAGCTTTGCGCCGTACTTCGACATCAAGAAGCCGGTCAGTATTTCCGGCGAAATCACGCAGTTCGAAGCGCGCAATCCCCACAGCTACCTGCACATCGCAGCGATCGACGAGAACGGCAGAACGCAGGAGTACGTGTGCGAGTCGCACGGTTTCACGCAACTCAAGCGCAACGGCATCACCCCGCAGATGCTTAAAGCCGGCACCCATGTGCGCGTCGAAGGGTCTCAATCCCGGAATGACGTGCATCGGTGCTTCTTCACGGACTTGTACTTCCCGGACGGTCGGGCGCTGAACGTGAACGGACGCGCGGATGCGCAGCCGGCACCGGGCCCGGTGCGCCGCGACATCTTCGGTACGTGGCTGCTCGCGCCCATGCCGAACCGCAGCACCAGCGGCCCGCAGCCGATGATAGAGTCCATGACAGCCGCAGGAAAGGCGGCAGTCGCCAAATACAATCCGTTCAAGGACGACCCGGTGTTTCGTTGCGATCCAGTTGCGGTCCGTCGCGTTTGGGGCGCACCGGGCACGCCGCTGTCCATCACGCAGGAAAAGGATCGTGTGATCCTGCGCCACGAGTGGATGGACGTACAGCGCATCGTTTATCTGAACCAGCGGGAGCACCCGAAGAACGGACCACGCGAATCACTGGGCCATTCGATCGGCCACTTCGAGGGTGATACGCTGGTGATCGAAACCGGCAATTATTCAGCCGGTGTGCTGAACCAGTACGTGGAAGTGCTGGGTCAGCCGACGCGTGGTCTGCTGCATTCCGCTGCGCTGACATCGGTGGAGCGACTGCATCTCGACGCGGCGCGCCAGCGACTGGTGGTCGAGATCACGCTGAAGGACCCGGAGTTCTTCACTCGCGATTTCGATAGCTCGACCCTCGAGTACGCGCCCTCCGAACTGAAGCTGGAGCCGTTCCACTGCTCACCCGAAGGCGGGGACGGTACGATCAGGAAATAGGGCGTGCGTCAGCCCTTTGCGGGCAGCTTTTCGAACTCGGCCTGGATCTTGGCCAGATTCTCATCGGTGAATTCTGGTTCGTACTGCTGTACGGCCTTCAGCGTCAGATCGCGTCCCTGCGTCCGGAACATTTCGTTGCCAAATGCCGTCGGGGCCAGCTTCTTCAGTACCGCAGCCGCCGCTGGATCGTCCAACAGTGTGCCGATGAGAGTCGTCGACACGGAATAGTGTGCAGACGGCGCGGCGGCGGCAGCCGGCACGATCATCGCCGGTAGGGCGCCAAACGCCAGCACGGCCAAAATCAAACCAAGATGAGCCCTGCGCATATACTTCTCCCTGAATACCGATGCCTCTGACGGATTCTATGCCAGGGTCTTGCCAGTCACCGGCCGGTGTCAGAGGTAGAGGTGAGAGCCGTCCGGTCGCTCGGCGCTCTCACCCTGGTAAAGCTCTGCTGGCCGCGCCTGTGCGAAGGTGGCAACCAGCGTCGCGCGTTGTTCGTTGAACACCACACCCAGTCCGGGGCGGTCTGTTACCTGCAGATGTCCGTCCTTGACCACTGCGCCTTCACTCACATAAGAGGGCAGGGCAGGCCGATAGACCTCGTTGAGCACTTCCCCGCCGTGTGAGATCAGGCAATGCGCCACTGCGCTGGTTGCAATGGGCCCCGTGAAATGCGGTGTGAGCACGACCGAGTGCGCCTCGCACAACGAAGCAATCTTGCGATAGGCCGATATGCCGCCCACATTGGGGATGGAGCCGCGCAGGAAATCAATCAAGCCTCCTTCCACCAGCTGCAAGTTGGCATCGCGCATCTCACCGAATTGTTCTCCGGCCGCCAATGGCACGTGCACGCGCTCGCGCAGGCGCTGGTACAGCGTGATGTCGTCCATTTGGTGCAATGGGTCTTCGACGAACAGGGGGTCCAGCGGCTGTAGCTGGTCGCATAGACGGACAGCATCGGGCAGCGAAAAGCGCGTGTGCGCGTCGAAAATAAACTCGCCCTTGGCGCCCACGCCTTCGCGCAGCTCATGGCACAGGGCCACGATATTGGCGATGGACTCCCGACCATCGAACACCGTGTTCTCACCGGCTACGCCGTGCGAGCGCACCGCCTTGTAGCCCTCGGTCATAGTCTTGCGCGCTTCCTCGCGGGCCTGATCGATTCGCAGCAGGCCGTAGGATTTGTAGCATTCGATGTAGTTGCGGGTGCGGCCACCCAACAGCTGATATACGGGCACACCCAGTTGCTTGCCCTTGATGTCCCACAGCGCGCAGTCCAGCGCACCCACCGCAGTGAGCCTCTCCCGCCCCGCAGGATAGATGGAGCTGCGATACATGCGTTGCCAGTGATGCTCGATTCGCAGTGGGTCCTGGCCAATTAGCAGGCTCGCCGCGTACTTGAGCAGGTCGGGGGTGCCACCCTGGCCGTAGCCGGTGATGCCCGCATCGGTGTCCACGGCCACTATGATCTCGGAGAGTCCAATGGGGCCATCCAGATTGGTGCCGTTCGCGGGGTTGAACACCCGCACACGGGTGATCTTCAGGTCGGATTTGGCAGGGGTCATGGCCGGGGCCGCCGCCCTGGCTTGGCCGGCTCGCAGCGCCAGTGCCGCACTGGAGCCCACTGCCGCCTGCAACAGGAAACGTCTGTTCATACCCACCCCTCAATCTTGCCGTTTCAGGCATCAAACGCCACGCCCAGCCTCCTTGCAAGCGACTTCAGCAGCCGAACCGGAGCGGCGCCCTTATACTTGTCCTAGACGAACAGATGATACGGGGACATGTCCATGTCACACAAGATTGTCCGGTTGACCATTTTCGCAGCGGCGCTTGGTGGCCTCGCCGGACCAGCGCTGGCTCACCATAGTTTCGGGCAGTTCGATATGACCGTGGCATAAGCACTGGTCCGGAACCCTCACCGAGATGCACTTCGATCAACCCGCACTCTTACATGGAAATCGACGCGGTCGACGAAACACGGCAAGAAGTCGCACATTCGCTGCGAGATGCGTGCGGCCGGGCTGATGAGACGTTCCGGCTGGTCCCCCGAGATGTTCAAGGTGGGCTCGCACGTCGAGGTCGACGGGCACCCGCATCGAACGGATCCCAATGCCTGCTACACCGAGAATTTCAAGCTCGGCGATGCACCCATGATGAATCGCAACGATCAGTTCCAGACGAAGGCGCTCGATATCTCGAAGCGCCCGTTGCGCCTGGCCGATGGCCAGCCGAACATCAGTGGCGACTGGGCCGTGGAGCAACTCGTGCTCACCGTTCCCCCGAGCGGCGGCAACGGCTCCATGATTCCGAAGAGCCTGTCGCCGGCGTTCGCGGCCGGCAAGATCACGTTGCAGCAGGTGCAGGCCACGCAGCCGCCGCGGCCGAAAGCCGTGTACACCGCCCAGGGGCAGAAAGCGGCCGACGGCTTCAAGAGACCGGTCGCCGAAGGACAATCCGTGGTTCGCCTGCAAGCCCACGAGCATCATCCGGGACTGGACCGCGGACTGGCCGATCAACCGGTTCGAGCAAAAGACCACGGCGAGCGGCGAGAAGGTCATCGATATCACGTACGGTCTGTACAACTTCGATCGCCGTATCCACGTCGGCATGGCCAAGCATCCGGATCGTCTCACGCCGAGCTATGCCGGCCACTCGATCGGCCACTGGGAAGGCAATACGCTGGTGGTCGATACCGTGGGGTTTGCCGCAGGCGTGCTGTCGCCGCCCACGCTTAGCAGCGAGCAGATGCATATCGTCGAGCGCTTCACGTTCGATCCGCAGAAGTTTTCGCTGCGGCGCGACTATTCGGTCACGGATCCGGTGTACCTGGCGGCTCCGTACGAGAGTTACGACATCATGTATCTCTCGGAAGTGCCGTTTCAGAAGCAGCCTTGCAAGGACATGACGCCGGAGTTTCAGCAGTAGCCAGATCCTCGCCGTGACCCCCGAATCAGATCCGGCAATCCAGCCGCCGCTACCCGTGGCGAACGTTGCTGCCTACCGGTTCGCCCCGCTGGATGGGCTGCCAACCCTGCGCACCGAGCTGCTGGCGTTCTGCCGTTCATACCAGCTGCGCGGAACGATTCTTCTCAGCTCGGAAGGCATCAATCTGTTCGTGGCCGGAGCCCGGGCGGGAATTGATGCCTTGTTTGCGCGCCTGCGGTCAATTCAAGGACTGGCGCAACTCGAGGCGAAGTTCAGCTACACGGCCCATCAGCCCTTCCGGCGGATGCTGGTGCGCATCAAGAAGGAGATCATCGCCTTTGGCGTGACGGGCATCGAGCCTGCGCGGCGTACCTCTCCGAAGCTGGCGCCGCAGCAATTGAAGGCCTGGCTGGACGAGGGGCGGCCGCTGACATTGCTAGACACGCGCAACGACTACGAGGTGAAGCTGGGCACGTTCGAGAATGCGCTGCCAGCCGGTGTGGAGCATTTCCGTGACTTTCCGGCCGCCGTGGCGAGGCTCCCGGCCGCGCTCAAGGACGAAACAATCGTGATGTTCTGCACTGGCGGCATCCGCTGCGAGAAGGCCGGCCCCTACATGGAGTCCCAAGGTTTTCGAAATGTGCTGCAGCTGGACGGCGGCATCCTCAAGTACTTCGAGGAATGTGGCGGCGCGCACTATCGCGGTGAGTGCTTCGTTTTCGATCAACGTGTCGGCGTGGATCCAGCGCTGCAGGAGACCGACGCGGCACAATGTTTCAATTGCCTGTCTCCCCTCACGGCGGATGAGCAGCAGGACGCGCGCTACGTACCTGGGCGCTCCTGCCAGTGGTGCCATCGAAGCGAGGCACAGGAGGCGGCTCAGACCCTGCACAGGCGTAACCAGGCGATCCGCGCGGCGACGCATCCGTTGCCTGGCAGCGTACCGGCGGAAACGCTGCGTCCGCTTCGTGTGCCGCACGAATGCCATGGTTTGAGTGTGCTCGCCACTTTCTGCCGGCTGTTGGGGCATCTGCCCGCGGGCTATTGGGAAGAGGAATGCCGAGCCGGTAATCTGCTCGACTCCCACCACCATGCGCTTGCTTCGACGCAGGTCGTGCGTGCCGGCGAGCGCCTGCTGCATCGGCTGCCGCAGGCTTCCGAGCCAGCAGTGAATGGCGATGTCACCGTGTTGTACGAGGACGAGGCGTTGATCGTCCTGAACAAGCCCGCGCCGTTGCCCATGCATGCCGGCGGCCGTTACACGCGCAACACCTTGCAGCAGATCCTGAACACCATCTATCGGCCCCAGAAGCCCAAGCCCGCGCACCGGCTAGACGCCAACACCACCGGCCTGGTGATCGCCGCGCGCAGCCGGCACTTCGCCGGGCGACTGCAGAGCCAGTTTGCCGAAGGGCGCGTGGGTAAGAGGTATCTGGTGCGAGTGCACGGGCATCCGGTGGCCGATGAGCTTCACTGTGATGCGCCGATCGGCCGGCAGGTGCGCGCATTCGGAACGCGAGAGGTCGACGCACTGGGCGCATCGGCGAGCACGCAGTTCAGGCTGCTGCAGCGATTGCCGGATGGCACCAGTGTGCTCGAGGCGTGGCCGCTGACCGGTCGCACCAACCAGATCCGCCTCCACTGCCTGTTCCTGGGTTTTCCGGTGGTGGGTGATGCGGCCTACGGCAGGGAGGGATCGCCGCGGCAGACACTGGGTGTGGATGAGCCGCCGCTGTGCCTGCACGCCTGGAAGCTCGAATTCGTGCATCCAGTAAGCGGCGCGGTGATGAGTTTCACTGCCGCGCCGCCGGCCTGGGCCTCCTGAATGGCCGAGTGCCGCGACTGACTAGCGCTGGGGCGCACGGGTAAAGGCTTTGCGAGCCACGACGAGCAACCCCAATGCAAATAAGCCTGCCAGTCCCATGCTCCCGCCACCACCACTGCCGCTACCGCCGCCAGTCGGCGCCGGCGCATTGATTAGCGTGTTCTTGGCGGGGTTGAGAGTGGCCGCGGAATCCGCGTTTGCATCAAGCACAATGACGTTGCGGATCAGCACCAGGTTGTTGTCATTCGGTGCAGTTCCGGCGGTGGCGTCGGCGGAGGTGTAATTGCGCAGCGGAATGGCTGTGAAATCCCCGCCCAGATTGAAGGCATTGATCGCTGCGATGGCATCGACAACCGCCATGCCATTGGTGGTGACCTGGCCAAATACGGTGAAACCGCCGTTCTGCGTATCCAGGTTCGCGGAGTTGTCAGCCAGGTTGATGAACCACTGGTTGGTCGCGCTGTTGGGGTCGGAAGCCATTTTTGCCATGGCGATGGTGCCGCGAACATTGGAGTAGACCGGTTCATTTGCCACCGTGGCATTTTGTGCAACGGTAACCAGTGGCAGGCTTCCTGGATAGCTGTACCCACCAGCCTGGATGACGAATCCGGGTACCGAACGATGCACTACGTCGTTGGTATAGGCATTGGCATTAACATAGGCGAGGAAGTTTGCCACAGTCTTTGGTGTGGTCTTGTCGAACAGGTTAATCTCGATATCACCCAGTACCGTCTGGACCTGCACCACGGTTGCTGAGGCTGGTTGGGCCAGTAACAGGCCGCTGCCAAGAAGTATCGCTGCAACAGCGTTTTTAAACCCTTTGGGTGAGGCAGCAAACAGGTCAAAGGAAGTCATGAAATAGGCACCTTTTTTTGCAGATCTGGAAGGGGGCCGCAGTCCATAACCACCCCCGACGGCGCCGCCCGGTGCGATCGTTCCGGCGATCGCGACGCCACCCGACGAGTTAGGTCAAATCCGCAGCACATTGCCGTTCGACCTGCATGGCTTCCGGAAGTTCAGCTTGTCTTGCGAATTCATGCCCGGGGCCGCGGATCGCCGCGGCAGACACTGGGTGGGATGAGCCACCGCTCTGCCTGCATGTCTGGAAGCTTGAATTCGCGCATCCAGTAAGCTGTGAGGCGATGAGTTTCACCGCCGCGCCGCCGGCCTGGGCCGCCTTGAATTGAGAGGCAGTGAGGGATCTGCTCCCTATATGGCCTTGTCGCGCGCTGCCCACTCCCGGTTGATGCCCAGCGCGATCAGCGTGCAGAGGACGCCCGAAAGAAGGTACAGGCCGACCGACCACAGGCCGAACCGGCTCGCGAGAAATAATGCGACAAGTGGTGCAAAGCCTGCACCGATGAACCAGGCGGAGTTCGCAACGATTGCGGCGCCAGTGTAGCGGTGCACCGAAGGGAAGCTGCTGTTGACCGCGCCGGATGACTGGCCAAATGAAAGCCCTAGCAGCACGAAACCGCCGAACATGTAGACCGCCTCGCCCAGTTCCCCTGCGCCCAGCAATTGTGGTGCGAAACCGCTGTAGGCGCCGATCAGCACCGCCGAGACGCCCAGCACCGCACGCCTGCCTACTCGGTCCGCGATTAACCCCGATGCCATGATCGCGATCACGCAGACGACGGCCCCCACCGCCTCGAGGATAAGAAAGCGCACGGGCTCGCCACGGCTGTGCAGCTGCACCCACGACAGCGGGAAGACCGTGACGAGATGGAACAGCGCGAAGCTGGCGAGCGGCGCGAATGCCCCGAGCAGGATCGTGCGCCATTCGCTGAAGAGGGTCTGGAAGGGTGGCGAAGGCTGAAGTTCGCGTGACTCAAACGCCCGCTGGAACTCCGGCGTCGCAACGAGGCGAAGGCGGGCGAACAGCGCCACGACGTTGATCGCGAGCACGACGAAGAACGGGTAACGCCAGCCCCAACGCAGGAAGTCGTCGGGACTTAGTATCGCCAGGAAATAGGCGAACAGCGCGCTTGCCAGCACCAGTCCCAGCGGTGCGCCGATCTGCGGAACCATGGCATACCAGCCGCGTCTGCCTCTGGGGGCGTTGAGCGAAAGGAGCGACGGCAGGCCATCCCAGGCGCCGCCGAGGGCGATGCCCTGGCACAGCCGGAAGAAGCCGAGTAGCACGGCACTGAGTGCGCCGACCTGCGCGTGACCTGGCAGCAGCGAAATGGCCATGGTGGAGCCACCGAGCAGGAACAGCGCGATGGTCAGCTTGACGCCGCGGCCATGCCGGCGGTCGATCGCGGTAAACAGGAGGGTGCCGAGCGGGCGTCCGATAAATGCCAGGGAAAAGAGCGCGAACGAATAGAGCGTGCCTGTCAGCGGATCGACGTAGGGAAAAACAACCGCCGGGAAGACGAGCACTGAGGCGATCGCATAGACGAAGAAATCGAAGAACTCGCTCGTTCGTCCGATGATCACGCCAATCGCGATCTCACCCGGCCGGACATTGTCATGGCGGGTGTTGACCAGACGGGCGTCGCGCTCGATGGCACTCGAGTTCGCAGGGGAGGCAGGGACAGTCATGCCGCAATTATCTCCAGCCGCACGTCGTTATCTCATGCACGCGTGGCCCGCGCAAGCGGGGAAGCCCTCTTGCCCGGGCAGCGCCGGCGGAGCATTGTACGAGATGTCAAAAGACGACATCACCGTCCCACAGATAGCCGACATGCTGCAGCAGATCCTTTCCCAGACGAGGCGGCTGAAGGCCGCTGCGCACGTGGCGCTGCCGGTCCTGCTGACGGCCTGCAGTCGCGCCGTGCTCGACCCGGCGGGAGATATCGCGCGCCAGCAGCGGAACATCATTGTCGTTTCCACCGGAGTGATGCTGCTGATCATCGTTCCGGTGCTGATCCTCATCGTGCTCTTCGCCTGGCGCTATCGCAGGGGCGGGCGCGGCACCTACGACCCGGGCTTCGACCATTCGGCGGGGCTGGAGCTCGCGATCTGGTCCGCGCCGCTGCTGATCATCATCGCACTGGGTGCGTTGACCTGGTCCAGTACCCACCTGCTTGATCCCTTCCGGCCGCTGCCGGCGAAGGAGGGTGTGAAGCCGCTGGTGGTGCAGGTGGTCTCGCTCGACTGGAAATGGCTGTTCATCTATCCCGAAGAGGGCATCGCCACCGTGAACGAGCTTGCGTTGCCTGTCGATCGTCCCGTGCGCTTCGACATCACCTCGTCAAACATGATGAACACGTTCTATGCGCCCACCCTGGCAGGCATGATCTATGCGATGCCCGGCATGCGCAGCCAGCTCAACGCCGTGCTGCGCCGGCCAGGTGATTTCCAGGGATTCTCCGCCAACTACAGCGGCGCCGGCTTCTCCGACATGCGCTTCGCCCTGAAGGGCGTGGACGACGCTGGTTTCACGCGCTGGATCGGCGAGGCGCGCATGAGCGGCAACGAGCTGGCGCTGGCAGGTTATCGCGAGCTGCTGGTCCCGTCGGAGCGGGTGCCGGTGAAGCGCTTCGCCAGCGTCGATCCGGACCTGTACCGACGGATTCTCGAGCGTTGCGTCGAGCCCGGCACGGCCTGCACCGGCGAGCAGATGCGGCACGGTGGCGGGAACGTCGATGTGGCGTCCGCGCACTTCGCCCATGAAACGCGAGGAGAGCCCCGGCCGTGATCGAATCTTCTGCCGCCCGGGCCGTTTTCGGTCGACTGACCTGGGAGTCGCTGACCTTCCTCCACGAGCCCATCCTGCTCTGGACCTTCGTCGTCGTTGCCCTGCTCGGCGCCGGCATCGTGGGCGTAGTCAGCTATTACCGCCTGTGGGGCTGGCTGTGGCGCGAATGGTTCACGACGGTCGATCACAAGAAGATCGGCATCATGTACATCATCCTCGGCATTGTCATGCTGCTGCGGGGTTTCTCTGATGCACTGATGATGCGGCTTCAGCAGGCGATGGCATTCGGCGCCAGCCAAGGCTACCTGAACGCGCACCACTACGACCAGATCTTCACGGCGCACGGCACGATAATGATCTTTTTCGTTGCCATCCCGCTGATCGTCGGCTTCGTCAACTTCGTGATGCCCCTGCAGATCGGTGCGCGCGATGTGGCGTTCCCGTTCCTCAACAGCCTGAGCTTCTGGCTCACCGTGGCCGGTGCGCTGCTGGTGATGGTTTCGCTATTCGTCGGGGAATTCAGCCGCGCCGGCTGGCTCAACTACGTGCCGGTGGCCAACATCCAGAACAGCCCGGACACAGGGCCGGACTATTACCTGTGGGCATTGCAGATAGCAGGCGTGGGAACGACGCTGTCCGCGATCAACATGGTTACCACCATTATCAAGATGCGCGCGCCAGGCATGACGCTCATGAAGATGCCGGTGTTTACCTGGACAGCGCTGTGCAGCAACGTGCTGGTCATCGCGATATTCCCGGTGCTGACCGGCGCCTTTGCGTTGCTGCTGCTGGACCGGTACGCGGGGATGAACTTCTTTACCAACGACCTGGGCGGCAACCCGATGATGTACTGGAACCTCGTGTGGGTGTGGGGTCACCCCGAGGTCTACGTGCTCGTCCTGCCGGTGTTCGGCATCTACTCGGAGATCACCTCGACCTTCTGCGGCAAACGGTTGTTTGGATACTCCTCGATGGTCTATGCCACGGTAGTCATCACTATCCTGTCGTACCTGGTGTGGCTGCACCACTTCTTCACGATGGGCTCCGGGGCGAACGTGAACAGTTTCTTTGGTATCGCCACCATGGTCATCGCCATTCCCACGGGCGCCAAGATTTTCAACTGGCTGTTCACGATGTACCGCGGCCGGATCCGCTTCGATGTACCGATGATGTGGGTGGTCGCCTTCATGATCACCTTCGTGGTGGGCGGCATGACGGGCGTCCTGCTCGCCGTTCCGCCGGCGGATTTCGTGCTCCACAATTCGCTGTTCCTAGTCGCGCACTTCCACAACGTGATCATCGGCGGGGTGGTGTTCGGGCTGTTCGCGGGGATGTATTTCTGGTTCCCCAAGGCGTTCGGCTTCCGGCTCGATCCGTTCTGGGGCAAGGTGAGCTTCTGGGGCTGGGTAATCGGCTACTGGGTGGCCTGGACGCCGATCTACATCGTCGGTCTAATGGGCACCACACGCCGGGTGCGGCACTTCGACGATCCGGAATTGCGGATCTGGTTCGTCATTGCCGGCATCGGCGCCCTCATCATCCTCATCGGCATCCTCGCCTTCGTCATCCAGATCGCTGTTAGCATCCGCAACCGCAAAGCGCTGCGCGATACGACAGGGGATCCGTGGGACGGGCGCACACTGGAATGGTCGACCGCCTCGCCCCCGCCGGCATACAACTTCGCCTTCACCCCAGTCGTCCACGACGTGGACGCCTGGTACGAGATGAAGCTGCGCGGCGCGCAGCAACCGGCAACCGGATACCGCCCGATCCACATGCCGCGCAATACCGGCGCCGGTGTCATCCTCTCGGCGCTGGCACTGGTGCTGGGATTCGCGATGGTCTGGTACATGTGGTGGCTGGCTGCACTGGCACTGGCCGGGCTCCTGGTGGTCGCGATCGCGCATACCTTCAACTACGAGCGTGACTACTTCATCGCCCCCGAAGAGGTTGCGCGTACCGAGCGCGCGGCGGGAGCGTGACGATGACCGCTAGTAATCACGCAGAGGGCGTCGCGACCGGCCCGGTGTTCTACCAGGTTGAGGGTGAAGGGCACGGTCACGCGGGCGGTGGCACACTTCTGGGCTTCTGGATCTACCTGATGAGCGATGCGCTGATCTTCGCGACGCTGTTCGCGACCTTCGGCGTCCTGAGCAGGAATTTCGCCGGCGGGCCAGGCCCCCACGAGCTGTTCGACCTGGGCATCGTGGCGGTGAATACGGCGATCCTGCTCGTCTCGGCGCTGACCTGCGGCCTGTCGATGATCGCCCTGCAGGGCGGCAAGGTCCGCGCGGTGCAGCTGTGGCTGGTGGTGACCGCGTTGCTCGGCATCTCCTTCGTCGGTATTGAGCTTTACGAGTTTTCCCACCTGATTGCCGACGGCGCGACGCCGCGGCGCAGTGCGTATTTGTCGGCCTTTTTCACCCTCGTCGGCACGCACGGGCTGCATGTCACCTTCGGTGTGCTGTGGATCACGGTGATGCTGCTGCAACTAGGGCAGCGTGGCCTGCATGCGGACAATCGCCGGCGGCTGCTGTGCCTCAGCATGTTCTGGCACTTCCTCGACGTGATCTGGATCGGCGTGTTCACGTTCGTCTACCTGCTCGGGGCGCTGTGATGACCGACCAAGTGCATGAGGATTCCCAGGACGCCGCGCACTTCACCCTGCGGACCTACCTGACCGGTTTCCTCGTGGCGGCCGTGCTTACCGTGGCTGCGTTCTGGACCGTGATAACGCGGCCGTTCTCCGCCAGGGCGGCCGCCGTGCTGGTGGTGACGCTCGCCATCGCGCAGATCCTAGTGCAGACCCGTGCTTTCCTGCACGTGAATGCGCGCGCCCAGGGGGGATGGATCCTGGTCGCCTACGTGTTCACGGCAGTCCTGCTGCTGATCGCCATCGGTGGCTCGTTGTGGATCATGTATCACCTGAACTCGAACATGATGCCCGGCATGATGAGTGATCCGATGAGCCAGGCGCCGTGAATCCCGGCAGGGGCAAGCGGCTTGGGCTGCTTGCGCTTTGCCTGACCGGGACGCTGCTGTTCACCGGCCTTGGCATCTGGCAAGTCCAGCGCCTCGGCTGGAAGCGCGACCTGATCTCCCGGGTCGATGCACGAATCCACGCAGCGCCGGTGGCCGCGCCGGCGCGGCGCGACTGGGCAACGCTCGATGTCCGCGCGGCCGAATACCTGCGCGTGCAAGTGCGCGGCGAGTTCCTCCACGATCGCGAAACGCTGGTTGATGCACTGACCGAACAAGGCCCCGGCGCGTGGGTGTTGACGCCGCTGCGGACCGCCGACGGCGTTGTCCTCGTCAATCGCGGATTCGTCCCGCCTGCACTGCGGGACGCAGGCGCCAGGGCTGCCGGCCAGGTGCCAGGCGAAGTGACAATCACCGGGCTGCTGCGCCTGCCTGAACCCGGTGGCCGCATCCTGCGTCCGAACAAACCGGCGGCGGACCGCTGGTTCTCGCGGGATGTCGCGTCGATCGCCCGGGCTCGCGGGCTGGACCAGGTGGCGCCGTTCTTCATTGACGCCGACGCCGCTGCCAATCCTGGCGGTGCGCCCCTGGGAGGACTGACCGTCGTCCGGTTCCGCAATGCCCATCTGGCCTACTCGGCAACATGGTTCGCGCTCGCCGCGCTGTGCATCTTCGGTCTGGTCGTACTGCGGACTGGCCGCGAGGCTCCCGAGTAAGGGCTTTGCGACCCAAAACGAGCAACCCCAAAGCAAACAAACCCGTCAGTTCCTTGGTCCAGACACCGCCGCTGCCACCGCTACCCGTCGGCGGCGCATGGATCGGCGTATCCCGGCGGGAGTGAGGCTGGCCGCGGAATCCGGGGTTGGGTCAAGAACAATGACGTTCTGGATCAGCAGCGGGTTGTTGTCATTCGGTGGAGTACCGTCAGCGGAGGTGAAATCGCGCAATGGAGTAGATGTAAAGGCCGTGCCCATATTGAAGCGACCGACCGCAGCAACGGCCTGCCTGCGGGTAATGCGAACCGCTGACCGTCCTCGCAGGCCGCCCCGGCGTCGAGTACCATTGCCTAACTATCAGGGGAAGACGATTCATGAACCGTTTCGCAATCGCTGCTGCCCTCGCAGGGCTGGTTTCCACTGCCCAGGCGGCGACCTGCACGCGCGCCGGCCTGACCGGCGTGATCGACAATTACTTCAAGGTGGTCGAAACGCACAACATGTCCTCGATGGCAACTACGGCGAATCTGCGCATCACCGAAAACGGTCAGGACATGCTGCCGGGTGAAGGGCTGCTGAAGAGCGGTGGCAAGACCCTGTTGCGGCGCGATGTCATCGATACGGAACGCTGTGCTGCGGTGAGCGAGGCAGTGACGGAGGAATCCGTCGACGGAGCGCCTACGCAGGCCGTGATGGCGGTGCGTCTGAAGGTGGAGGGTAAGAAGGTCAGCGAGATCGAAACCCTGGTCACGCGCGAAAAAGAACAGAAGACTTTCTACAATCCCAAGGCGCTGCTGGCGACGGCTGATCAGGACTGGAAAACCCCATTGCCTGCTTCCGCGCGCAAATCCCGTGCATACATGAACGACGTGGCCAACAAGTACTTCAGCGCGTTCACCAAGGACAAGGTGGAAGACGGTCCCTACGCCGAGGTGTGCCATCGCTGGGAAGGCGGCCTGCAGACGACGGCAAAGACCGCCAAGTGCTCGCCGCAGGGCACCGGCCTCGTCATCAACCACACGCATCGCCGTTTTCCGGTGACGGACCTTGAGCTGGGCATCACGGCAGGCTTCATGAACTTCGGCGGCGGATTGCCGGATGTGCACATCTTCAAGTTCAATGAAAAGGGTGAGGTTTACCTGATCAATGCGGTGTTTGGCGGTCGCCTGCAGGGGGATCGCGAGGTGTGGGCGGACGAGGGCAAGTAAGACCAGGCGCAATCATTCCTCAGAACAAGGAAATCGGCTACCGCCCATGGTTGTGAGAATCGTCTCCGCGGCTTCTCTGGCCATGACCCTGGCCGTTACATTCGGCACCGCTTTCGCGCAGCTACCCGGGATCGCACCTACCCAACTTGAGCAGGGCCCCAAGCCCAATCCTGCCGCGCCGATGTACCGGCAGACGGGCGAACAATACCGCGTCTACGAGTTTCCCGGCACCGGCGAACCGATTCCGTACCGTTTGTTCGTGCCCGAGACCTGGACACCCGATCAGAAGCTGCCCGTATTGATCACCCTGCGCGCAGGCAACAGCATCAACAACAACCACCGCGGCGGCAACGAGCTGGTGAATGTAGCGCGCGAGCGCGGCTACATCGTGATCTCGCCCTTAGGATATCGTGGCTATGCGCAACCCTATTACGGCAGCCCCTATCCGGTCGATCGGGAAGGCGGTCCGTCTGTGCCGGCCGACGGCTGGACCGCGCAGGACGATCAGCGCGCGCAGCTCGACGTGCTGTATGTGTTGAATCTGGTGGCCGCGGAATACAATGCCGATACGTCGCGCGTATACCTGCATGGGCAGAATCCGTCAGGTTCCGCGGCGTTTCATCTTGCCGCGCAATTCCCGGGTCTGTTCAGGGCCATCGTCGTCAGCGCCGGGCCCATCATCAGTGCGAACTACCCATTCGAAAAACTCAAGGGCAAGGTGGCGGTGTTGATGCTATCCGGCGAAAAGGACGCGAAATACACCGCCGCGGCATCCGAGCGCATGACGCGGGAACTACAGCAGCATGGCGTTGAAGCCCAGTTCCACCTGGTGCCAGACGGCGAGCATCTCAACGCCTACCTGCTTTACGCACCCAAGCTGTTCGATTTTCTTGACAAGCATTGAGTACGTGCAAGGGGCGGGCGCTCTTGGATCCTGCTATGCCAAGGTCTTCCCCGTCTCCAGCAGACTCTTCAGGTCGCTCAGTATCCAGTTCCAGCCGCCACCACCGCGCGTATCGAACCTACGGGTCGTGGCCGCGCCCATGCTCGGCTGTCCGGTGACGTCGTGGGTGACCGTGAGGCGGCAAAACCCCTTGCCCGTATCCTCGATCTCGAAGGTGATGCGTGAGAAGCCTTCCTTGCGCTGCTGGTCCTCGAACAGGAAGCGATAAGTCTGGACCAGCCTGGTCGGTGGCTGGCATTCAATCACTTCCCCGTCGATGATGGTTTCTGGCAGGCCGAACCTGCGCATGCCTTCGTTCGCCTTGACGCGGAATTGGCCGCCGGGTCGCATGTCATATTCATAGATCCCGCGATACCCATAGCGCTCGCTCCACTCGGGAGCAGTGATCGCATCCCAGATCGCCGCGGCCGGGGCCTTGATGTAGATCTCGTGGATATTGATCACGCTCTTTTCTTTGCTGCCGTCCATTTGCTGCTCTCCAGTGAAGTCTTTAGGTCCGCAAGCACGGATACTTCGCGTTCGCGGTATTTGTCGATCCAGCGGTCGTGAATAAGGCGGATTGGTACGGCGTTGAGATAGTGCAACTTCTCCCGCCCCTGCCGCCGCGTGATGACGAGGCCGGCCTTTTCGAGCACCTTCAGGTGCTTCATTACCCCGAAGCGGGACATGGTCAGCCGTGCTTCGAGTTCTCCGAGCGTCTGTCCGTCCTGCTTGAACAGCAAGTCGAGCAGGAAGCGCCGGGAGGAGTCGCCCAGTGCCTTGAAAATGGGGTCCTCGTCATCCATGGCGGGACTATATGTGACCTAATGGTCACATGTCAATGGAAGCGACTATAGATCCGCTAGCCTGCTTACTTGGCGCGGCCGGTATAGCCCTGTGCCAGCAACGGAATCGCGACTATCTCGTTGCGCGCACTTGGCGTGCCCCAGCCACCATAGAACACGATGCCAAAAAGTGTCTTCTTGTCTTTGCCACCAAACGCGACGCCGTGCATACCTTTCGGGCCGGGGATGGAACCCAGGAACTCACCTTTGGGCGAGAATACATCGGCCGATGCGCCAGTGGTCACGTACACGCGGCCCTCTGCGTCCACGGCCGCGCCGTCACCACCCTGGCCGCCGCGCAGCTTGCCGAATTCGCGCAGATTCGTGAGCGAACCGTCCGACTGCACGTCGAAGGCCACGACAACGCCGCCATTGGTAACGTACAGCGTCTTCTCATCCGGACTCAGGATGATGCCGTTGGCGCTGGGCGCGCCGTCATATCTGCTGACCACGCCCTGCGGATTCGCATAAAACACGCCGGCACCGGTTATCGACAGATACACGCCGCCGCGCGTGTCGGCCACGAGATCGTTGATGGAGCCGCCGACGCACTCGAACGGCTCGCCCTGGAACGAATTCGCGAACATCTTGCGCTTGGGCTCGAGCTGCTCGATACCACCTCCGATGCCGCGCGCAGCCAGGAACAACGCACCATTCTTGCTGCGCGACAGGGCGCCGCCGGTATTGGTCTTGTCGAACAGGATTGTCGCCAGGCCGGTGGCCGGGTCGAGCTTCATCACGTTGCTGGCGTCGTTGTTGGCGAACAGGATCAATCCGTCAGCTCCTGCAATGGGCCCGTCAACGTTGTTGCCTTCCCAGGCCCATACGACCTTCCAGGATTGCCCTGGCGCAAGGATGCCGCGGATCGCATCGGGCGTCGGCAGCGCGGGTGCAGGGGGCGCCGCGGAATTCGCGGCGGTCGCCGCACCGCCCGGGGCCGCGCGCACTGGTGGCGGTATCTTGCACTTGGCCGTAATCGCCGCCAGTCCCGGATCCTGAAATGCCTGCAGGCTGTGGCCGCGATCAAACGCTGAAGAGGGCTGTTGCGCCGCTGCAGTAGCGGCAAGGCCCAGCAAGACGGCAGCCAGCATCGATTTCATCATTACCCCTTAGCCCAAAGTAGTGGCAGTACCCAGTATATTGATGCGGCCTTGGCTTCGGCAGCGTATTGCAAGGGGAGGCCAGCTATTCCCTGACCACGAGATGGGCGCCGGATGACGTGTCCACCTGCACGGTGGCCGGCTTGCCCCTGACCCGGACATCCGAGCCGCTCGACGCGTGGCCCGAGACGCTCTTCGTGGCAGCGACGGATGTGTGGCTTCCGCTCGACGCCTGCAAGGCAACGTTCTCGCACTTGAGGTCCTCCGCATCAAGGCCCGAGCCGCTCGATACCTCGGCCATGAGGGAAACGCAACTTCCGGCGATGCTGACGTCGCTGCCGGAGGAAGTGCTGGCCTTCACATTGCCGCCCCTGACCATGGATGCGTTGATGTCGCTGCCCGACGATGCGGTGACGGACAAGTCGCCCTCCACGCCCTTGACCGTGACTTTGGCGCCCGAAGAGGCAGTCACGGCGTGCAGCGCCGGGGTGACCACATGGACTTGATAACCAGGATGCTTCCCGAAGGAGAACCAGGTACTGGCCGGACGATCGATCTGCAGCACATTGTCTTTGACCGATATGCGCAGGTCGTCGAAGTTGTCCTGGTCCGACTTGGTTTCGGCAATGACGCTGCGGGACGGACCCAGGGTAATGTCGGCTGCGATCCCTTCGGCGACCGACACCTTGTCGAAAGCGGCGGCCTGATAGGCATGCGTGGCGGCGAGCGTTGCGCCCGACAATGCCAAAGCGCAGGCAGCGATGGTCAATGTCCGTTTCATGGGATGCCCCTTTCTGGTGGAACAGTGGCTCTATCTACGTGGATGCTGCGAAGGGCGTTCTTATGCACCTGGGGGTCTATCTTAATCCTGCGCCGTCGATTGGGCCCAATCCGGGGCGGGAGCGTCGTAGACTTCGGAGAATAAAGGGGGATCGAATATGCGAGTTATTACTCTGGTGCTGTTGGCCGTATTGCCGCACGCGGCGCTGGCACAAATCACCCAGGCCAAAGTCACCGGCGGTATGGTCAGTGGGGTTGCGGAAGGGGACATCTCGGTCTTCAAGGGCATTCCCTTTGCTGCTCCGCCGGTCGGTGATCTGCGCTGGAAGGCGCCGGCTGCGGTCAAGCCATGGTCGGGCATCCGGAAGGCCGATGCGTTTGCCAACGCCTGCATGCAGGCGCCCAATACCCAGGGCAACACCGCACCAGTCAGTGAAGACTGCCTTTACCTGAATGTGTGGACGCCCGCCAAATCGAGCAAGGCGAAAATTCCTGTCATCGTCTGGATTCACGGCGGTGGCTACGTCGGCGGCTCAACCAGTATTCCCCTGTACGCCGGCACCGGGTTTGCCAAGAAAGGCGTGATCATGGTCAGCCTCGCCTATCGTCTGGGTCCCTATGGCTACATGGCACACCCGGGGCTGAGTCGCGAAAGCGGGCATGGTTCGGGAACCTATGGCATCCAGGATCTGGTGCTGGGGCTTAAATGGGTCAAGGCCAATATCGCAGCCTTCGGTGGCGACCCTGGCAACGTCACCATCTTCGGGCACTCTGCCGGGGCCGGGGCCGCCAGCGTGCTTGCCGCCAGTCCGCGGGCCAAGGGGTTGTTCCATCGTGTCATCGCCATGAGCGGCGCTTCCTTTGCCCCGCTGCAGACTTCGGAGCAGGGCGGGTCCGGATTGAGTGTCCCCACGCTCAGCCTGGCAGAGGCGTCCGGCAGCGCGTTCTTCACTAAACTTGGCGTAAAGAGCGTGGCCGAGGCCCGTAACCTCAGCGCAGATACCATCCAGGCCGCCACCGGCGGTACGGCTTTCCGACCCGTGGCAGACGGCTATGTCCTGTCGAAGGACCTGTACACCCTGTACCAGCAAGGCAGGTTCAACGACACGCCCGTGCTGCTGGGACATGCCTCGGATGAGACCCTCGCCTTCGGTGGACCCAAGACTGTCGCACCCGCCGACTTTGAAAGGCAGATCAGGCAGGAGTTCGGAGCCCAGGCCGATGCGGTGCTCAATGCCTATCCGCATGCCGACGAAGCCGAAGCCGCCAGGGCTGCCAGGCATGTGCGAAACGACTCCTCGTTTGCCTGGAACGCGTGGACCTGGGCGCGGGAGCAGTCCGCAAAAGGCAGGGGCAAGGTGTTCAGTTATTACTACAACAACCACGCTCCGCAGGTCGAAGGTTCAGGCCATGGCAGCGATGTGCCCTTCGCCTTCCAGACACTGTCGACTCGGCGGACGCCGAGCGCGGAAGATCTGGCCTTGTCAGAAATGATCAGTTCCTATTACGTCAATTTCGCGGCTTCCGGTGATCCCAATGGCAAAGGATTGCCGCCGTGGCCGGCGTTTACCGACAAGAACCAGCAGGTGATGGTGTTCGATGCAGCACCCAGTGCTCGCACTTACCCAGTCCTGGATAAAGTGAAGCTATTCGATCCCTACTTTGACCGGGTTCGCAGCGCGCACTAGCCGCGGGACCTCCAGTGCCAGCCGAGCGCGTAGTTGCGCCTGCTGGCCCTGCCATTCTTGAGCTTCCCGGGCGTCCTGACTAATCTTGCGGGTCGAAGCCGACGCCATGAACGGCACCTTCCGGTTCTTTCATCCATCGCATCTCGACGGGGCAAACAATGCGCATACCGATGCATCGCTACAAGTACACCAAACTGACGCCGGAGCAGATCGGGACGAAGCTCAAGGCGGCAGACGCGGGGCCCAAGAGTGCTTCCGCCTTTTCGAATGCGCTCAATGGCAAGACACTGAAAATCGTCACCAAGGATGGGCCGACGCTCGAATACAAGTTTTCGGCCAACCGGCGCCTGAGTCTGGTCGTAAGCGGCGGCAAGCAGGTGTCCGCAGGGTACGGGGAACTGACCCTCAACCAGATGGTGTTTTTCTCGCACCTGATTCCCGGTGAGCAGAAGGGCTACAACGTTTTCATCGACCAGAAGACCAATCTGGCCACGGTATTCGAGGTGTGGCTGTGCAGTGGCATCAAGCAGAACGTCGGCAGGCCCGGCGAATTCACGCTCGATGACCGGGAAGTCCAGCGGCAGATCTACTTCGGATATGTGGATGACGGCAAGGCCGCTCCCGACAAGCTGCACCACTACACCAACCGCATGACGGGCAAGGGACTGCACTGGACGCAGGACACCGGCATCGAGACGCTGGAACTGTATTGCTCGGTGGCCAACACCAATTTCGTCGAGCTGACCCGGCATATCGACGACCTGAGTTACGTGTCCCCTTCGGATTACGTGCTGGTAGATGACCGCACCTTTGTTTACAACCGGACCGAGTGCGAGTTCTCCGGCATCCATACCTGCTTTGTGACCGACCTGTATGCAGTGAAGCAGGTCGGCGTGCGTTTCGGCTTTAACGAGAAGGACGAGCTCGAGTACTACATGTTCAAGGGGGACGGCAGGATCGTCGGCCAGATCGCCTACCTCGAGAACTTCGATGAGCATGGCGTGGTGCCGATGTTTGCAGCGCCGGCGCCGGCTCCAGCGGCTGGCGCCCCGTTACTGGCCCCGGCTCAGCCGCAAAAAGGAGCACGGGTCACCTATCGTCCGGTCAGGACCTTCACGCACATGACGGATGAGGAGATGCACGACGCGGCGGTGAAGAGGACCTCCGCTTTCGGGGCCGGCGGGGATGCGGCGCCCCAGGTGACGGCTACGGGCAATAACCTGCCGTTCTCCGACATTCTGGTGGGCAAGGCATTCACGTTGCGCTTCGACAACGGCGGACCGGTCAGGGAATACAAGATAACCGAAAAGTTCAAGCTCCTGTACCGCGAACAACGCGACAACGTCTGGCACGATGCCGACTATCGGGCGTATGAAGGCGACGACAACCTGGCCTGGTTCAGCCACATCCTGGCGGACAGCAAGCCGCGCGCCAGCGTGCAGGTTGCCGTGGACTTTACCAACGGGCTGACCACCAGCATCGAGTCGCACATGGGGACGGCCTATTACGGCAACGAGACCAGCTATCGCGCCATCTTCGGCGTGGTGGAGATGGACGGCCTGGAGGCGCCGCTTTATGTGCGCCATCAACATACCGATGAACTGGTCGGGAACGCCTTTTCCTGGTCGTATTCCAACCAGGTGACCTCCATGCACCTGTATACCTCGCCGCATTCCATGTCCTGGGTCATCTTCACGGGCAGTCAGGCCATGGGGGCGGAGTGGTGCTCGCCGTGCATCTACGTGAAGCTTCGCCCGGGTGTCTACCTGTTCTGCCAGAACGAGGAAGCCTGCAATGGCGCCCAGATGATCGAGCTGCTCAA
Source organism: uncultured Pseudomonadota bacterium (assembly GCA_963726085.1). Lineage (GTDB taxonomy): Bacteria > Pseudomonadota > Gammaproteobacteria > Steroidobacterales > Steroidobacteraceae > ZC4RG30. Next base: position 188,389 of record CAVSAR010000002.1, read on the forward strand.
CACCAAGATCTCGCACGACTGCGGTTTCGGTTTCAATGGCAGCGCCAGGGGCGTGAACCTCAATGTGACTGGCGCGATTGGCCGTCATATCGGGAAGTTCGACATCGTGGGGTACTACGGGCCGAAGAAGAGGACTGCATGATGAACAGCCGTCGTTCCTTCATCTGGAAGCTGGGTGCGGGCGCTTCCGCGGCGGTGGCGTCCACGGCCAGCGTGAGCAGGTCCCGGGCCGACACCGGCGAACCGGCCCTGCAAGCGGCCCTGCTCGTCGAGGAGCAATCGCTGCGCAGGCTCCATCAGGCCTACGAACAGGCGATGGACAAGGGTCGCTACGAGGAAGCCATAGGCATGTTTGCCGAGGACGCCCAAGTCATCTTCAATGGCGGGGTTTTCAGCAGGCGCCGCGAAGGCGTGAGCCGCCTCTATCGCGGCCGTTTTGCATCCGGAAAGACCGGCCGGAGGATGGAGCCGGCGCCCGGTTTTGAGCTGGCTGCCGACCCGCAGCGCGACCGCGTGGAGGTATCTGCGGATCGTCTGTCGGCAACGGCCGTATTCCCATTTTCAATCCAGGTGGGAGTACCCCTCGAGTCCGAGAACTCCCTTGCCAGCATGGCCCGTTTACACGGAGAAGGCGTGCAGACATGGTGGGAAGGCGGTGAATATCGAGTCCGCTATCACAAGAAAACGGCCGGCCGCTGGGAAATCAGCCGCCTCGAGTACCACACGCTTTCGCGTGCCGACTACCGGCCAGGCAGGTCCTACGCACAGCCGATTTCCGTGGCGCGCTTCACCACTCGCTTTCCTGAAGACCAGGACGGTCCGGATGAGCTACTGGGCTGAGTAGGCTTGCGACCGCCGCAATCCTCGAAGTCGGTGGTCGCGGTCGGTAGCTGGCCGTTCTGCGGGAACGAGCGCCATCCGACGCATCATCCTGGATGTGCCGGTGTCGAGCCTACTTGCGTCCTCAAGGAAGACGCGGCGATCGCAATTCGGGAACGATCCTTGGCAGGAGCCGCCTACCGGTTCTGCTGCACATAGATGGCCCTCTCGTGCGAGAACGCCTTGAAGCCAAACACGCCGTGATAGCTGCCCATCCCGCTCTGGTTGACGCCACCAAACGGCAACTGGTTTTCCAGGTAATGCGAGAAGAATCCGTTGATGGTCACGCCGCCCGATGAGGTCCGGCTGAGGATCCTGTCTGACGTTGGCTGGCGTGTTGCTGTAGATGTACAGCGCCAGGGGCTTGCCGCGGTCACAGATGAACGAGATGACCTCGTCGAGCTTCTTGTACGTGATGACCGGTACCACGGGTCCGAAGATCTCCTCCTGCATAATCAGCATGTCGGGCGTGACCTCGGTAAGCAACGTGGGATGGATCGTCCGGTCGGCCGCCTCGAGCGTGCCGCCTACGGCGACCTTGGCGCCCTTGGCCAGTGCATCATCGAACAGCGTTCTTGATCCGCGCGAAGTTTTGGTCATTGACGATCTGGGCGATGTTCTCTTTCTTGAGGCTGCCGTCGTCCCGGTAGAGGTTCTGCCGGACGCGCGCGCGAAACTCCTCGACCAGGCCGTTCTTCTGCTGCTCGGTCACGAATACGTAGTCAGGGCAGATGCAGGCCTGCCCGCCATTGAACTGCTTGGCGGCAGCCAGGTCCGAGGCGACTTTCTTCGACGTCCGCGTCGCCATCGACGATGACGGGCGATTTGCCTCCCAGTTCCAGGGTGACGCTCGTAAGGTTGCGCGCCGCCGCAGCCATGACCAGCTTTCCGACCCGCGTGCTGCCCGTGAAGAAGATGTGGCTGAACGGCAGCTGCAGCAGGGCGGTCGCCACGTCCACCTCGCCTTCGAACAGGGCGACTTCCGCTTCGTTGAACGCTTGCCTTATGATCTTGGCGGCAACGCGCGCGGTCGCCGGGCACAGGTCCGTGAGCTTGACCATGCAGCAGTTTCCGGCGGCGATGGCTGCTGCCAGTGGGCCCATGGCCAGCCCGAGTGGAAAGTTCCAGGGACCCAGGATGAGGCAGACGCCACGCGCCTCGTAGACGATCCGTGCGTTGTCATTCTTGTTGAGGGACGGGGATACCGCGATCGGCTTCATCCACTCATCCAGATGGTCGATGTTCCTGTCGATGTTGGCCAGGACGTTCAAGAATTCGGTGACCCGGATTTCGTTCTCCGGCTTACGGGTGTCCTGCCGGACGGCCGCCACGATCTGCTCGCCATGGGCTTCCACGGCCGCCTTGAGCTTGCGCAGCTTCTCCTTGCGCGCGTCCGGGGTGGACGCCTTCGTTTCCCACTGCTGTGCCTGCTGCAGGGTAAAAACGCGTTTGATTTCGGCGAACACGCCCGGTGCCGTCTGACTGGCGGGATTGGACACGATGCTGTTCTCCATTCGGGATGGCTACTTGTCCGAGGTGCCCAACGCCCGCCGGAATTCCTTGTAGTCGGTGGGGCGCTCGGTCGGCGGGTAGTAGTTCTGCGGGAACCAGCGCAACCCGACGCGCATGATCTTGGATGTCCCGGTGTCGTCGAGATTGCTTACGTCCTTGATGAAGAACGCAAAGCGATTGCCATCGGGCAGCAGTGCATTGTCGGTGAACGGGAACGCGAACGACGTCAGGTCGAAATCGAACCGATAGTCCGATTCGACCCCGGAGGGCGAAGCGGGCGAGATCAGCACGTGCACGCGTTCAGAGGAGAAATCCGGCTTGTCGAACACGATGGAAAGAGTGTCGCGGCAGTCCGGCGAGCTGACGGTGAAGGCCTTGAGCGTCTTGCTGGGCACCAGCACGGACGCGGCATTGGCAGCCTGGCTGAAGCTGTCCTCCAGCTCCGCGTCGCTGACGAACTGGAAGGTGGTCTCCATGCTCGCGGCAGGCTTGCAGGCCACGATCTTGTCTTCCCAGAGCTGTGCGATCTGGCGCTGGATGACCCGGTGGGCGGCCTGGCGCAGGTTGCTGCGCGCCTGCAGGATGGCCTCCGCAGCGACGGTTCCCTTGTATTTTGACAACCGGTCGTCGCGCGTCCTGCAACAATGGCTTGAGCTCGAAATGCTCGTGGAAATTGAGCGTCAGCAGCTGCGCCAGTACTGCGTAGCGGACCGGATCGATGTCGGCACCCGATTCCCTGGGACCGGCAATCGGCGCGATGAGCTGCCCGAACATCGTGGCGCGCAGGGAACTCTCGGCCTGCTCGCGCTGGTTGATCAGCTGCAGGTTGGCGCGGTTCTGTTCGAAGTGATTGGCCAGCAACGCCGCCACAATCGCTCCCAGCGGCACGGTCAGTTTCATGGCCACGTCCAGCCAGAACTGGACGTCGCGCCGCGTCTTTACTTCTTGGCGGCTTTCGCCGCCTTCGTTCTCACTGCGCCATGTGCGGGCAGGGTTACTGGCAGTTGATGCTGATGGTTGCGGCGCCGTTCAGCGCGGCCACCTTGGTGGTCTTGCCGCTGGGGCAGTTGACCGTGTAGACGCCGGTGGCCAGCGGCACGGAGAACTTGCCGCCTTCCTCCACCTTGATGTCGCCCACCTTGGTGTCGCCCTTGAACACCGGCAGTACCGTGCCCGCCTTGACGCCGGTGACCGTGCCCTGCAGAACGCCCACCTGCGCCTGCACGTCCGCAGCAGTCATCAGCAACGCTGCGGCAACCAGGGATCCCGTGAGCTTCTTCATGTCAGCACCTTCGTCGGGTAAACCGCCGGCTGGCAGGTATTGCCACACTATACTGCGGGCTGGGGGATGAAGCGTCCCCGGGGTACTCTTGGCCCATGCACGACGCCCCGCCAACCGCTGCGCCAGAATTTATGCTCGTGCCCAAGGGGATTCCCGTGAGACCACTGATTACCGCGGCCCTAGCCGCCATGGCTTGTTCTGCTGTCATCGCGCAGCAGGGTATCGATTACGCCAAGCTCGAAATCAAGACCACGGACCTGGGCCAGGGTGTGTACCTGCTCAACTGGCAGGGCGGGGATTCGCTGTTCCTGGTCGGCGACGCAGGCGTGCTGCTGGTGGACACGTCCGTGGCGCAGATGGGCGCCAAGATCAAGGCGGCCATCGCACGGGTGAGCTCGAAGCCCATCAAGCTGGTCATCAACACCCATGCGCATGCCGATCACTTCGGTGCCAATGAGGCGATGGCCCAGGGTGGCGCACTCATCATTGGCCACGACGCGCTGCGTGAGCGCATGGCAAAGGGCCAATACCTGGCCTCCTTCAACCAGACCATACCGCCATCGCCGCCGGCCGCGTTGCCGACCATTACCTACGCCGATGCGATGACGGTGCATTTCGATGGCGAGACGGTGGAGCTGATCCATGTGCCCCGCGCACACACGGACAACGACACCCTGGTGCGCTTTAGGCGGGCCAACGTCATCCATGCCAGCGGAACCATCGGCGGCAATGGCGGGTATCCGTTCTTCGACATGTCGTCCGGCGGCTCGCTGGCCGGCACCATTGCCGCGGAAGACAAGATGCTCGCGCTGGCCGACGACAAGACCCGCATCGTCGCGGACGAAGGCGACCCGGCCAGCACGGCGGACCTCAAGGCCTCCCGCGATGCGCTGGTGACGATCAAGACGCGCGTCCAGAAGCTCATCGACGAGGGCAACAGCGAGGCGCAAGCCATCGCCGCCAAGCCCACCCAGGACCTCGACGCCCGATGGGCGCCGCGGGGTGGGTTCCTCTCAGGGGATGTGATCACCCGGATGGCGTATCAATCCATCAAGGGGATCAGTCCCGCGCCGCGCCAGTAGCGGTCTTCAGCGCCTCAGGCAACCTGCTCCAGTGCCGGATAGTCGGTATATCCGCGCTCATCGCCGCCGTAGAAGCTGCCTGGGTCGGGCGTGTTGAGTGGCGCGCTGCGACGGAACCGCTCGAGCAGGTCGGGGTTGGCAAGATAGGGCACGCCGAAGGCAACCGCGGCGGCGCCTGCGGACAGCGCAGCTTCAGCCCGCGCGAAGTCATAGCCGCCATTGACGATGACCGGTCCGCCAAAGGCCGTGCTCAGCTGCGGTGTGATCGCCGCCGCGCCGCCCATCTCCACCAGGTGCATGAACGCCACCCCACGGATGGCCTCGGCGGCACGCCGGAAAGTCTCCGGCGGGTTTTCGTCGCTCATGTCGTTCCAGGGTGACAGCGGCGACAGGCGCACGCCGGTGCGGTCAGCCCCGATTTCCGTGGCCACCGCTTCCACCACTTCGCGCAGGAAGCGCGTGCGATCCTGGCCGTAAGCGTCGGTGCGCCGGTTCGTTGCCGAACGCAGGAACTCGTCGATCAGGTAGCTGTTGGCGGCGTGGATCTCGACCGCATCGGCGCCCGCGTCGATTGCGCGGCGGGCAGCCAGGCCGAAATCCCGTGCGATCCCGGGGATCTCCTGGGTCGCAAGTTCGCGCGGGGTTTCCCACGGGGCGGCCTGGAAGCTGGCATTGCGCGCCTCGCCTGTCTTGATGGCGATCGGACTGGGGGCGACGATTTCGCCGAACACCGACGAATGGCCGGAACGGCCGGTGTGGAACAGCTGCACCGCAATGCGGCCGCCAGCCTTGTGGACGGCGTCAAAGGTCGGCACCCAGCTTTGTTGCTGCGCATCGGTCCACAGCCCCGGGATCCCCGGGTAGCCGTGCCCCTGACGGCTGACGGCCACCGCCTCGGAGATGATGAGACCGGCCCCGGCACGCTGGGGGTAGTAGGTGGCGGCCAGTGGCGTCTGGATTCCCTGGCCGATTGCCCTGGTGCGGGTCATCGGCGCCATGATGGCGCGGTTGGGAAGCTGCAGGCGGCCGATGCGGGTGGGGGTAAAAAGATGACTCATGGGGACCTCTTTGGTATCGTATGAATACTATGAAGTTAAAAGATACAAAGGCGCAAGTAGGTACCGAAGGGAGCGATAGTTCCCGCAAGGAAACCTGCGATGGCAACTGCCCCATGGGCAGGCTGCTGGAGCTGCTGTCCGGGCGCTGGGCATTCCCGGTGCTCTACCAGCTGTTGCAGGCCGAGGGTCCCATCCGCTTTGGCCAGCTGCAGCGGTCGGTAGGCCGCGTAACCCAGAAGGAGCTGACCAAGACCCTGCGCGTCTTCGAGGAGCGTGGACTGGTCCGGCGCAAGGTCTATGCCCAGGTCCCGCCGCGCGTCGAATATCGCCTGACCTCGCTGGGCGCCTCCCTGGGCGAGCCCCTTTGCGGTCTGGCCCGCTGGAGCGAGGAGCACATGAAGCAGATCCAGGCAGTGCTTCCGGCGGAAATGGCGGAAGCGTCGCTGATACCGGTTCGCGCGCGCGCGACCCGGCTGACGGAGGTGGGCCGCTCAGTGACCTTCGACGGCAAATAGAATCTCGGCGAATCCCTGCGTGGTCTTTTCGCGGTTCCAGTCGCGCTGCAGTTCGCAGATCAGCTGCACCCAGCTCACCGGCCTGGCGCCGGGCCACACGCAGGGCAAATCCGCCCGGCCAGATCGGCATCCTCTCGGGGATGGTCGGGACGCTGACCGGAGCATGCCGGCCGTTTGCGGGCCGCAGAAGTACTAGCATGCGCGCGGAGCGTAACGATGCGGGGCCTCGCTACACTCCCTGACCAGCAGTTACCCAGCCAAGGGAGCGCACATGATCACCAACTCGCAATCCAACACCAACATCCACGAAATCGCCGAGGGTATTTACCGTATCAACACGCCTGTCGCACTTCCCGGGGCCGGGCAGTTCAACTTCAACCAGTACCTAATCGTCGACGATGAGCCCATGCTGTTTCACATAGGTCTGCGCGGGTTGTTCCCGCTGGTAAGCGAGGCAGTCAATGCGGTCCTGCCGGTGGAAAAGTTGCGCTACCTGGGCTTCTCGCATTTCGAGGCCGACGAGTGCGGCGCGCTCAATGCCTTCCTGGCGATCGCGCCCCACGCGGTTCCTGTCTGCAGCCAGGTCGCCGCCCTGGTCTCGGTGGGGGACTACGCGGATCGTGCGCCACGCGCACTGGCCGACGGGGAGGAGCTGGCCCTGGGCCGGCACCGGATGCGCTGGCTTGATACGCCGCACATGCCGCATGCCTGGGAATGCGGGCTGATGATGGAGAGCACCACCCGGACGTTCTTCTGCGGCGACCTGTTCACCCAGGGTGGGGCAGGGGAAAAGGCGCTGGTGGAAACGGACATCCTCGGGCCCAGCGAGGCCTTCAGGGCGCCCATGGACTACTTCGCGCATGCTCCGGATACCACCCCCATCCTGGAACGCCTGGCCGCCCTGGGCCCGACGACCCTGGCCTGCATGCACGGCAGCGCCTGGCGCGGCGACGGCGCACGGCTACTACGCGAGCTGTCAGCGGCGCTGGCGCGTCCCGCCAGGGCCGCCGCCTAGGGCGTAGCCCTCATTACCACCAGCTATCTGACCAGAACATTGCGTTATTGGATATCGCCGGGTGCCCACCCCATCTTCGGCAGAGCACCCAGGGATACCCAAGCAGGAGCCATGCAATGAGTCAGTCCAACGTCCTTCATTCCAGCGATACATCGTTCGCCAGCGATGTATTGGAGTCCGAGAAGCCCGTACTGGTGGATTTCTGGGCCGAGTGGTGTGGTCCGTGCAGGGCCATCGGACCCATCCTCGAAGAGGTGGCCGCCCAGCGGCAGGATTCGCTGCGCGTGGTCAAGGTCAACATCGACGAGAGTCCTGATCTGGCGCGGCAGTTCGGTGTGCGCAGTATCCCGACGCTGATGCTGTTCCAGGATGGCAAGCTCAAGTCGCAGCGGGTGGGCTCGCTTCGCCGGCCGGAACTGGACGCGTTTCTTGACCGGTAGGACCTGCCCCTAGCGGCCGCCGCTTGCCTTGGTGGCCGCTACATAGCGGGCCTGCAGTTCATCGCGCTTCTTCCCCAGTGCCTGCAATTCTGGGCTCTTCTGCAGCACATCGAGCAGGTTCTGGCGGAATGCTTCGTCCTTGGACACCTGCGCGGTTGCCGGGCCGCCAGCCACCGCAGTGCCGACATCCGGGCCGCGGCTGTTGGCCGGCGCAGAGGACTCGCCAGCCGCGATGGCCGAATGCACGCGTTCCGAGGCGGCGTTTTCCTTGGCCGTGAGCAGGTAACGTGGCTGGCAGACACGGGTGTCGAACCTCGAGCCGGTCTGGCGCTCGTTGCGGCAAACCATGTCGAATTGATGATCGGTGTTGAGCTGGTTGTAGAGCGTGAAGAACTCGTTCTCGACCTTGACCATCTCGTCCTGCAACTGGCGCGGATTGTCAGCCGACGCGGCGGCAGCGGTGACCAGCAGCAGTGCGACCATGCCCCTTATGACAGTCTTCATGGCAGTGCCGTGCGCCGCAAGAATCGCCAGGCACCCTTTTCGCGAATCAGGGTGTCCTCGTAGCGGCCGGTGACAGCGGCCTGCGGCTCACTCTTTTCCAGCTTGTAAAAGATGAAACGGGAACTGGCCGTGGCGCGGTCACCATGGACGTCGATGATGAAATTCGACATCACATGGAAGTTCTTGCCCTTGGGAATGTCCTTGGCCGCATCCGTGAAGATCTTCTCCATCGCGGCCCGGATCACAGCCGGTCCGCGATACGTACCCAGCGCCCCCTTCCACTCCCCGTTCTCGGCGAACAGCTGCGAGTACGCGGCGAAGTCGCGCTCGTCCAGCGTGCGGCCGTAATCCAGCAGCAGCCGCTCGATGGCCACGTGGTCCTCGAGCTGCTGCAGGCGCGCCTGCGCGGTCGCAGGCACGGCCGCATTGGCGGGACTCCACGCCATAACCAGCGCGGCGCAGATACCTGCCAGGGCGGGAATGCGGGCTGCTTGCATCGCCGGCATCCTATTTGGGGATAAAGGGCGATTCAAGTACATTACTGCGGGACTGCAGGGAGTAAGAATGACCGGCACCGTCCGCACCGAATGGGTCTTGCGGGAAAGTGACGCACGCGATGCCTACCTGTTGGGGCTGGGCGATGCATTGCGGCCGCTGGGCGACCCGGTAGAGATCCAGGCCACGGCCAGTCGCGTCCTGGGTGAACACCTGGGCGCCAGCCGCGTGGCCTATTTCGAGCTGCGCGGCGCCGACTACGTCATCGAGCGCGATTACACCAATGGCGTGCCGACAATGGTGGGTCGCTATCCCATCGCGTCCTTCGGCCACAAGATCCTGCAGGAGTACCACAACGGTCGCGTCGCGATCGGGGTGGATGTGGCCAGCGACATGACCCTGACCACGGCGGAGCGCGCCGCCTACGCGGCGGTCCAGGTCGGGGCCTACATCGGTGCACCGCTGATAAAGAACGGTGAGTTCGTCGTCGGGCTGGGGGTGCATTCACGCGAACCTCGCAAGTGGACGGCGGAGGAAATCGCCCGCGTCGAGGAAACCGCCGAACGTACCTGGGCAGCAGTAGTGCGGGCGCAGGCAGAACGAGCGCTGGCGCGGTCCGAGGAGAAGTACCGCACGCTGTTCACCAATATCGACGAGGCTTTCGCGGTCTGCGAACTGCTGTACGACGAGGATGGCAGGCCCTTTGACCGGGTGTTGCTGGAAGCCAATCCGCGCTACCAGCAGATGACCGGAGGGCGGGCCGAGATCGGCAGCAAGGCGCGCGACGCATTCCCGGTCATCGAGAACTACTGGTTCGAGCGCTACCACGAGGTCGTCTCGACCGGCCACGCGTTTCGCATCGAGGATTACTCTGCAGACCTGGGGCGCTGGTTCGATGTGTACCTGTCGCGCGTGGGCGGCGAGGGCAGTCACCTGTTCGCGGCGGTGTTCAGCGAAGTCACCGAGCGCAAGCGCCGCGAAGCCAATCTGGGATTCCTGGCGGAGGTCAGCAGCGACCTGGTATCGCTGAACAGCATCGGCGAGACAATGAGCGTGCTTGGCGCCAAGATCGGCAGGTTCCTGGATATCGACAGTTGCTCGTTTGCGGAAATCAATGAGTCGGCCGACCAGGCGGTGATCGAGTACGAATGGCGCAGGCACGGCGTGCGCAGCATCCTCGGGGCCTATCGCATCGCGGATTTCCTCGAGGAAGCGGTACAGGCGCTGCTGCGGGCGGGCAAGGACGTGGCCACCGACGACGTGCACACCGATCCGCGGGTCAATGCGCAGCAATTCGTGGCCCTGGGAGTCGGCTCGTTCATGTGCCTGCCGATCGTGGCGCAGGGCCGTTGGCGATTTGTGCTCTTCCTGCACAATGCCAAGGCGCGCGTATGGCGTGAGGACCAGGTCGAGGTGATGCGCGAAGTCACCGCCAGGATCTGGGCGCGGCTGGATCGTGCGCGTGCAGAAGAGCAGGTGCGGCGCGGTGCGGAACTACTCAACTTCCTTATCGACCGTTCGCCGAATGGCTTCTACATCGTGGATGCGGACTTCCGGATCTCGCACCTGAACTCCGATACGCAGGCGCGGGCGTTCCGCAACATCAATCCGGCCATTGGCCGGCGATTCGATGACATCATGCATATCATCTGGCCCGAGCCGCTGGCCCTGGAAATCATCGGCATCTTCCAGCACACCCTGGCGACGGGTGAGCCCTACCTGTCACCGGGATTGGTAAGTGAACGGGCCGACGTGCCAGGGGTCGAGACCTACGATTGGCAGCTGCTGCGCGTCACCATGCCCGACGGCCGCTACGCCGTGGTCTGCTATTACTACGACACCACGCGATTGCGCGAAGTCGAGCGGCAACTGCTTGAGGCCGATCGACGCAAGGACGAATTCCTGGCGACCCTGGCGCATGAACTGCGCAATCCGCTGGCGCCTATCCGCAATGGTCTGCACATGCTGCGGCGCATTCGTGCCAGCAACGGCGATCCCTCGCATGTGCACGAGATGATGGAGCGGCAGGTCAACCACATGGTTCGCATGGTCGATGACCTGATGGAGGTGTCGCGCATCACCCGCGGCAAGGTCGAGCTGCGCAGGGAATGCGCCGACCTCGCCGACGCGATTCATGGCGCCATTGAGACCAGCAGGCCACTGATCGAGGCGGGCGGGCACCAGCTGTCGCTGTCACTCCCGGATGACCCGTTGATCCTGGATGCCGATGTGGTGCGGCTCACGCAGGTATTCGCCAATCTGCTCAACAACGCCGCCAAGTACACGGATAACGGTGGCCAGCTGTCCGTGGTCGCGCGGCGCGAGGGATCCATTGCCCTGGTCGCCATTCGCGACAATGGCATTGGCATCCCCGTCGAGATGCTGTCGAAGGTGTTTGACCTGTTTACTCAGGCTGATCGCACCGGTGGCCGATCCCAGGGTGGGCTGGGCATCGGTTTGACGCTGGTGCGCAGCATCCTGGACCTGCACGGCGGCAGCATCGAGGTGCGCAGCGACGGCCCTGGGCTCGGCAGCGAATTCCTGGTGCGGCTGCCGCTGGCCGTTGCCCGAATCTAGCGGTTGCCGTTGTTGGACGCCATGTAGTTGTCCAGGTCGCGCTGGTACTCGGCGCGTTCCTGTTCCAGCTGGGGTATTCGCGCCTTCAACTGTTCCTGGCGCTGCACCATGTTCTTTGCATCCAGCAGCGCCTGGGCCCGCACGGCGTTTTCCGTGGTGGGTGTCAGGATGAGCACGGAATTGGCGACCAGGTTCTGGTCGATCTGCGCGATCTCGCGGTGGCTTGCCTCCAGTTCATTGGTGGCACTGGCCACGCGTGCGCGCATGGTGTACAGCTCGAACCCGGCGTGATACGCCGACTCGAAGGGTTCCCTGACATCGCTCGGGCATGAACTGTTGTAGGCGCCGCCGCGCAAGCCCAATTGGTAGCCGGTCTCCGGCTGGCAGTATTCGCGCAACCCCTGATCGCGGCCCGTCTGGTATGCATTGAGGTCCGGGGCAACTCCGTATTTCGCGCACGACTTGCGATACAGTCCGATGCGGTCGCCGGAGTAGCCGGCAACTCCATCCTCATACCCGACGGTGCGCCAGTCTACGGTGGTGCACTCTGCCTGGTTCATGGTGGCGCAGCCGGGCAGCCCCAGCATCAGCAGGGCCGAGGCCAGCAGTTTTGCGCACAGCACGCGGTTGTCGTTCATGGATATCTCCCTGTCCCTGGCAGACACGCTAACAGGGCGAGCCTGAACTACCCGTGAAGTGCCTCGCATTCACCCGTGCAGGCGTCACATTTGACAGAACACGCCGGCATTCAGGGTGCCTCCAGCGCCCCGTGGGTGACAATTGTCGCGCGCGGTACCTTCTCAATGTCGCACAGGTGCTTGCGCCGAGTCGGCCAGTCACCCCGCGGCCCTACCCCATCCGAATCGGACAGCGGCGAAAAGTGGCACGTCCACAGCCTCCCAAAGGCCTGCGAGGCGATCTGCGGGTGCGCGAGTGGTCAGTCGGTAAACACCACTAGCTTGCGCGACCTGATCAGCCACCTGCCATCCTGCTTCACCAAGTGGTCCTCGGACCGCCCGAACCCGCCTGCCACGTAGCGATTGTCCGTGCCCTTGCGCATGGTCTGCCAGTAGGACTGGTACGTCGCTTCATTGGGACTCTGGAACGAGATCCGCTCATTGCTGATCACGTGATAGAGATTGCCTGGTGGCTTGCCTGCTGCGCGGTTCTCCGCCTGGCGCGCCAGCAGCCCGGTCACGACCTTGCGGATCTGGTCATGGCCTTTTTCAATGACGCCATTGGAGTCGATCTCCGCGTCGTCGGTGAACACTGACACATAGCCGTCGGCGTCCAGCGCGTCGACGCTCCAGATGTATTTCTGCATTACCTCTTCGATCGCCGCGCGATCCGCCAACTGGCGCTGGGCATCCTTGTCCTTTGGTAACGCGGGCGAACAAAGAACCACCAGAACCAGCAGGGTCAAGAGCCTATTCATGTGCCGTCTCCGATTGCGCAGTGCCGCCTGGGGCGGTGGCCCAAGATAGCACCGGAGTTTGTCTGGCACAGGGCAAGGCACCGCCGGTAGACTCGCGCCATGGTGCTGACCTTCATCCGGGGCCTGGTCGACCGGGCCGTGCTCGTGTGCGGCACCGTGGCCGGTGGCTGCGTGCCGGGTTTCGTTGTCCAGTACCGGCAACGCGTCGGCGGGCGATTGGACCAGGTGGTGCAGGATCTGGCCCCGTTTCGCGCCATTGCCGCGCGCTTTCATGGCGGCAGCCTTGACGCGCTGGTCCGTGAGCACCTGGCCAGCGGCGAACGCACCTTCCATGCCGAAGGGGCGGCGATTCAGGGCATGGTCAATGCGGAGCTGCGGCTGCGCGGCATGCTGGAGGCGTTGCAGGGCGGGGTATGGCAGCAGCTGCAATACATCGTGACCCATCCTGACCGCGACCTGCTGCAGTCGACATGGTCTGCCTACGTGCCTGCGTTTACGCTGGATCTGCAGGGCATACTGATGGCCCTGATCATCGGCGTTGTGCTATGGCTGCTCTTCCTGCTGCTGTGGAAAGGGCTCGGTGCGTTCTTCTCGGACTCTGGCGAGGGCAAGGAGTCCCGGGCAGACCGGACCCGCCCGCGCATTGAGCCGCGCTTCTGATCGTCGATCCGAGGGAAAAGCATGGCATTGCACGCAGCCGCAGTTCACACCAGCTTTCGCAGCGACAACGATGCCGGCGCCTCGACGCGAATCCTCCAGGCGCTGACCGATTGCAACGACGGGCCGTCCTATCCCTACGGTGCCGATCCCTGGACCGCGGACGTCCAGGCGCAGCTGAGCCGCGTCTTCGAGCACGAGGTACGCATGCTGCTGGTGAGCACCGGCACGGCCGCCAATGCACTGGCGCTGGCGGCACTGTGCCCGCCCTGGGGCAGTGTCGTCTGCCACCGCCTGGCGCATGTCTACAACGATGAATGCGGCGCCCCGGAGTTCTTCGGCGCGGGACTCAAGCTGATTCCCTCCGCCAGTGCCGGCAGCCTGCTGGATCCGGCGATCGTGCACCGCGAGCTGACCGGTGGTCGCGGCGATGTCCATGCCGTGCAGCCCTCGGGCGTCAGCATCACCCAGGCCACCGAGGAAGGTCAGGTGTACACGCCGGCGCAGGTCGCGGCCCTGGGCCAGGTGTGTCGCGACGCAAAGGTTTGCCTGCACATGGATGGCGCGCGCTTCAGCAATGCGCTGGCGTCGCTGGGCTGCACTCCCGCCGACCTAACCTGGAAGGCAGGAGTGGATGTGCTTTCGTTCGGCGCCACCAAGAATGGTGCGCTCAACGCGGAGGCCCTGATCGTGTTCAACGAATCCCTTTGGGACACCTTGCCGTTCCGCCGCAAGCGCGCTGGCCACTTGATTTCAAAGATGCGCTTCATCGCCGCGCAGATGCAGGCTTACCTGCGCGATGACCACTGGCTGGCAAATGCGCGCCATGCCAATGCCATGGCCCGGCGCCTGTCCGAGGGTCTGGCGCGCGTGCGCGGGGTCGCGCTGGTCGTGCCAACCGCGACGAACATCCTGTTCGTGAAATTTCCCCAGCCCATGATCGATGCCCTGACCAGCCGGGGGTTTGATTTCTATCACGGCCGTTGGGCGCCGGGCGTGGCGCGCCTGGTGTGCTCGTTCCGGACCACGCCGCAGATGGTCGACAGTTTCGTTGCCGCTGCACTGGAGTCAACACAATGAGAATACTGCTGGCCGGGCTGCACTTGCTGGCGCTGAGCATTGGCATGATGGCCGTGGTGCTGCGTGGCACTGCCTTGCGCGAGGCGCCCACCATGGAGGTCCTGCGTCGCGCGTTTCGCATGGACACCATCTGGGGCATCGCCGCCGCGCTGTGGTTGTTCACGGGGCTGTGGCGGCTGTTCGGGCACATGGAAAAGCCCACCGCGTACTATCTCGAGAACCACCTGTTTCTGGTCAAGATGCTGCTGTTCCTGGTGATCGTGCTACTGGAGATCGGCCCGATGCTGACGCTGATGCGCTGGCGCAAGGCGCTGCGCAGTGGCGCCCAGCCCGCCAGCTTCGTGACGCCCGCCGCCGGCAGGCGCATCGCGATCATCGGGCACGTTCAGGCCACCCTGGCGATGTTGATGATCTTCGTGGCCGTGGCGATGGCCCGCGGCTATGGACTCTAGGACGCGCGATGTCCTGATTGTCGGGGCCGGCCCCAGTGGCCTGGTGCTGGCGCTGTGGCTTAACAAGCTCGGCGTGGGGGTGCGGGTCCTCGACAAGGCACCCGGTCCGGGCACCACCTCGCGCGCGCTGGCAGTCCAGGCGCGCACCCTGGAGCTGTATCGGCAGCTTGGCCTTGCCGACGCGGTGCTGGCCGGGGGCAACCGCGGCGACGTGATGAACATGCATGTGGAGGGCAAGCTCAAGGCGCGGATACCCCTGGGGGCCATTGGCAAGGGGCTGACGCCCTTTCCGTACGTCGAGATTTATCCGCAGGATGCCCATGAGCGGCTGCTGGTCGAGCGGCTGGCCGCGGTCGGGGTAACCGTAGAGCGCAATACCGAACTGCTGGATTTCACCGACCTGGGCAGCCACGTCAGTGCGCGCTACCGCAATGCACAGGGTGTTGAGCAGACTTGCGAGGCGCTGTTCATCGCCGGCTGCGATGGGGCCCGGTCGGTGGTGCGCGAGAAGATCGGCAGCGGCTTTCCCGGGGGCACCTACAAGCAGGTGTTTTACGTGGCCGACGTCTGGGGCCACGGCCCGGCGATGAACGGCGAGTTTCACATTGACCTGGAAGGGACTGACTTCCTGCTGGTCTTCGCCATGGAGAAGGGCAGGCGGGTACGGCTGGTCGGCGTTGTCAGTGACGAACGGGCCGAGCATGCCGAGACGCTGACCTTTGACGACGTATCGAAGACCGGAATTGGCAGGATGAACCTTGTGGTCGACAAGGTCGACTGGTTCTCCACCTATCATGTGCATCACCGCGTGGCGCAACATTTCCGCAAGGGTCGTGCCTTCCTGGTGGGCGATGCCGGACACATCCACAGTCCTGCGGGCGGCCAGGGAATGAACACGGGCATTGGCGACGCCATTAATCTGGCCTGGAAGCTGGCCGCTGTCGTGCACAACAAGGCCGATGACCGGCTGCTGGACAGCTACGAGGCAGAACGCCTGCCGTTCGCCCGGCAACTGGTGCAGACCACGGACCGGGTGTTCACGATGGCCACTTCCTCGGGCGCATTCGCCAAGTTCGTCCGCACGCGCCTGTTCCCGCTGGGGTTTGCCATGGGCGTGCGTATCCCGGCCGTGCGCCGGTTCCTGTTCCGCACTGTTTCCCAGACCTTGCTCAACTATCGCGGCGGCCCCTTGAGCGCCGGGCAAGCCGGAAAGGTCCACGGCGGAGACCGGCTGCCGTGGGTGCCCACTGCGAGCGGCGACAATTTCGACTCGCTCGATGCCCTGTGCTGGCAGGTCCATGTGTACGGGCGCGCAGCCCCGCAGTTACGCCAGTGGTGCAATGCCCATGGCGTGCCGCTGCACGTGTTTGACTGGACACCCCAGCACCGGCGGGCCGGGCTGGTGCGCGACGCGCTGTACCTGCTGCGGCCGGACAGCTACGTGGCCCTGGCCGGTCCCGGCACCGCAGAGTCCCTGGAGCACTACTTCAAGGACCACTCAGTCAAGACGGGCAGTGCATAGGCACTGCATGCCTGGCCCGGGCCAGGCGGCTGCGCAGGGCAATAAGGTCAAGGAGAAAGTTTAAGCGGCCCCTGACGCGGGTGCTGCAAGCTCGTGGGCTATGCGGCGCAGTACGTCCGCGAAATAGTTGGCCGGGTGGCCCCCCGAGATCAGCCACTTCTGATTGATGACGATGGCGGGCACGGCATCGATACCGCGCGACACCCACAGCTGTTCCGCCTGGCGCACTTCGGCGGCGTAGCGCTGTGAGGACAGCACTGCGCGCGCTGCGTCGGCGTCAAGCCCCACGGACGCCGCGATGCCCACCAGCACCTGCGGATCGGCGATGTTGAGGTTGTCGGTGAAATTTGCCTTGAACAGCGCGTGCTTGAGTGCGCGCTGTCGGCCCATCGGTTCAGCCCAATACAGCAGGCGGTGCGCATCAAAGGTGTTGTAGATGCGGCTGTCTGCAGTGAAGTTGAGCGTGAATCCGACGCTGGCGGCGCGTTCGCGAAACGACTTCTGGCTGGCCGCCAATTGCGTCGCGGCCGCGCCGTACTTTGCGGCGATGTGCTGGTCATGGTTGACGCCGGCGGTGGGCATGTCCGGGTTGAGTTCGAAGGGTTGGAAGGTGATGTCGGCCGCTACGACATCAGAGGTCAGCCGCAGCGCTTCTTCCAGGCCGTTTAGCCCGACTGCGCACCAGGGGCAGGCTACGTCGGACACGAAATCGACTTTCAGATGTTGCATGGCAGGGGATTGGTCATTTGAATTCAGGTGCGTTGCGCGCCTTGAGGAACTGTTCCTGTGCGTAGTCCAAGCGTATCAACTGTTCTTGCGCCCGGGTCCGGCCCATGAACCTGATGCCCGGCAACCGGTGACTATCGCCACCTCATCGCTGGCTGCAATGCGCCAAAGATATGCCAGTGCCAGGTCGTGCGATGAGCGCGAGCCTACGCCCATGCGGCGCATCGCTCAGTGGGGAAGCGTCGCCAATTGCACACTGCGATAGGCGAACTCGAGGAACAGCTTCGGATCTCCCAGCTGCTGCAGCACGGGATTGTTCATCAGCGGCCGTTCCGCCACGATCGGCACCACGCCCTTGAATTCCTTGCCGGCGTTGAATTCGGCGACGTCTCTTGGGCCCAGACCCTTGTTGAACAGCATGAAGAACTGCTTGAACAGCGCCCAGTACATGTCCTTCTGCTTGACGATGTCGGCGCCGGTCAGGGTCGGGCCATTGGCCGGCACGATGATGGTGTCGGGCTTCGCGACCTCGGCGAGGATCTCGTACGAGCGCACGAAGCCGTGCATGAAGGCGCCGTTCAGGTAGTCCATCACCGGCCAGCGGTCGGCGGACACCGGACCACCGGCGACGATCACATTGCGCTTCGGGAAGTGCACGAACAGATCGCCGTTGGTGTGTGCGGCCGGCAGGTAGCGGTAGTCGCACCTGCTCGCCGGCAAACATCGAGTGCGAACTGGTTGTAGGTGGTCTTCGTCGGGCGCGCGGCCTCCGGCAGCGGCTCGATGGTGCCCTCGAACAGCGCCGAGTGCTCCTTGCGGCCCGAGTGCCAGGCGCGTGACCTCGTGCGAGATGATGGTGCCGCCGGCCTTGCCCACGGCCTCGTTGGAGTCCGGTCTGTTCCGGATGCCAGTGGGTATTGATCAGCGTCTGGATGCGTTTGGTCTTCGAGGTTGTCGGCCACGGCCTTCAGCAGCACGGCGGAATTCACCGCCAGGCCGCCATCGACCAGCAACGCGCCATCCGGCCCGGCGAGTGCGACGACGTTGCAGCCGCTGCCGGCGAACACCGCGAGGCCACTCACGTCCTTGACGCTGATGTCCTTGGCGGAGACGCTTCTTGCCGACGCTGGGTCTGCAGCGAATAGTCGATGCCGGCGAGGGCGGGGCGGCCAGCGTGGCATGGCGCCCAGCAGCGAGGCAGCAGAAAGGGCCTGCGCGCTGTCGCGCAGGAAGTATACGGCGGGAAATAGGCATTTAGCGGTCCTACTGGGTCCACAGGCCAGATGACGGCGTCGTAGACGACCGTGCCAATGGGCGGGCTCTGGGGCGGCCAGTCCGGGCGTCTTGGCGAGTTCCACATTGGCGCCGCAGCTTGCGCAGGTATGTCCGCCAGATCCTTGCGCGGCCGGCTCGGCATCTGCAGGAACGGCACATAGCCGCGTCCCATCGCGTAGTCGAGCGCGGTCAGGCCGTCCTCGTCCTTGGCATTGACATCGATGCCCAGGTTGATCAGCGCCGGCCATCACCTCCTTGTTGCCGCCGTTGCGCACCGCGTAGTGCAGCGCCGAGCCGCCGCGCGTGCGCTGCAGGAAATGACGCTTGGACATGAGGTTCACGTCGGCGCCGGCTGCCGGCCAGCAGCTTGATGAGTTCGACCGTGCGGATTGACTCGGCTCGCGGCGTACCGCGCACTCGCGCAGCGCTCGTCGGTGCCTGCCAGGCGCCCCAGCGCCACCCGGCTGCGTGCCACCCGGACGGCCGGGGAATCTCACCGCCAGGCCCGGCGCTGCCGCGGCCGGCGGAAACCGCCCGGCGGCGCCCGGATTGCCGGTGCCGCCGCGCGCGAGCCCACCGCCAGGATGATCGGGCCCTGGCCGTCGGCCGTGGCGAGCTTGCGGATTGGCGCCATGGGCCAGCAGCAGCTTCACGACCTCGATGTCGCCGCTGGCGCAGGCCGCCAGGAACGGGGTCGTGCCGCGGCCCGTGCACCGCCGAAGCCGCGGCCGCCGCCCGGTAGTAGATGCTGCTGGTTCGGATTGGCGCCGCGCTCCACCAGCATCTTCACCACGTCGCGGCCGGTGGCCTTGTTCGGGCGCGTCCTGGTCGAGCGGGTTGCGCGTTGCCGCGACTGTTCATGTTGCCGATCGCCACGTGCAGCGGCGACTGGCCGAAGATGTCCCACTGATTGACGTCGGCGCCGGCCTCGATCAGGCGCTTGGCGATGTCCCAGTTGCCGTTCAGCATGGCGATCGACCATCGGCGACATGCCGGACGGGTCGGGCTGAGTCGACGTCGACCTTGTGCTTCAGCAGCACCTCGACGCACTCGCGGCAGTTCTCGCGCGCCGCGTACATCAGCGGCGTGAAGCCGCCACGGTCCAGCTGCTTGGCGCGGCTCTCGGCCGTGGCCACGCGCTGGTAGTCGCGGATCGGCCGAGCGGGCATTGACATCGGCGCCCTTGGAGGCCAGCAATTCCACCATCTCCGGATGGCGCCGCGCGACCGCCCACATCAGCGGCGTCTGCGCGCCGAAGCGTTCGCGCGCATCGACCTGGGCGCCGGCCTGCAGCAGCAGTTTTGCGGCCTCGAGATTGCCGGCGCGCGCCACCAGGTGCAGCGCGGTTTCGCCATCCGGATTCGGCGAGTTCGGGATCGGCGCCGGCCTTCAGCAGCAGCTGCGATCAGCTCGGTGTTGGACGCATCCGCGGCCAGCTGCATGGCGTCGACGCCGTAGTCATTGACCGCCTTGCACGTCGGCGCCGGCCTTCAGCAGGCGCTTCGCCTCGGCGACGTCGCCGTGGAAGACCGCCCACTGCAGCGGCGTGCTGCCATCGGGCCGTGCGCGGTCGTCGGCGGCGCCAGCCCGGCGCCGATGCCAGCCAGGATGCCGGCCACCGCCAAGGCCGCGATCTGCATGCCCCCCCGGCGCATATCAAACGTCTCGCCAGAGGGCCGGTGGAGTCGCCGAACTTCTCGAGGTTCAACCCGGCACGCTGCACCATGGTCAGCAGGATGTTGGCGTGCGGCGTGTCCTTCGGCATGGCCAGAGTGCTGGCCGCCCTTGATGCCGCCGCCCTTGCCCAGCAGCAGCTGCGGCAGCGGGTTGTTGTTGTGCAGATCGCTGTTGGCCATGTTGCTGCCGAACAGGATGATCGAGTTGTCGAGCAGGTTGCCGTCGCCTTCCTTGATGCTGGCCAGGCGCTTCGCGAAGCGGTTGACGCGCTCGGCGTGGTAGGCCTGGATGCGCACCAGGCGCGCGTGCTTCTCCGGATCCTCGCCGTGATGCGAGAGCGGGTGGAAGGCCTCGTCGACGTTGACCGCCGGGTAGGTGCGCATGCTGGCTTCCTTGACCATGCGCATGGTCGCGATGCGCGTCTGGCCGGTCTGGCAGGCCAGCGCGATCATCTCGAACTGGATGTCCAGCAGTTCGCCGAAATCATCCGGCGCGCCCAGCGGCGCGTTCGGCAGATTGCCCAGCGAATCGGCCTTGGCGTTCAGCTTCTGCACGCGCCTTTCGACCTCGCGCACCGACTCCAGGTAGTCGCTGACCAGCGCGCGGTCGGAGCGCGTCCAGCTTGCGGTTGAGGCTCTTGCTGGACTCCTGCACGTAGTCGAGCAGGCTGCCGGTGGACTGCAGCAGGCCCTTGCGCTCGGCGTTGGAATCGCCGGGGCCGAACATGGTCGTGAACACCTGGCGCGGGTTGCCTTCCAGCGGCAGGCCCTGGCCGGGGCTGCGGTAATTGACAGGCGCCGCCGGGTTCGCCGCACAGCTCGATGCGAGGGCAGCGGCGTGTCCTGGCCGATCTGGCGCGCGGCCACCTGGTCGATGGAGATGCCGGCGTTCCCGGTCTGGCCCGGCGTGAGTTGCGGCACCGTGGCAGGTGAGCCAGGTCGGCCTCGATGATGCCGTGCGGATCGGTGCTCTCGCCGGGCTTGTTGCGCAGGTTGGTGACCACGGTGACGTAGTCGCGCATGCCTTCGAGCGGCTTCAGGATGGGCGAGAACTTGAAGTCCTTGCCGGTGCCCTCCGGGCGTCCAGAACTTCTGCACCGCGCCGTGCGGGAAGTAGACGAAGCCGAGGCGCGGCTTGATCGCTGCGGCGGTATTCGGCCAGCGCCGTGCCGCGCCGGAATCATCGCATCCAGCAGCGGCAGCGCGATGGCAGCGCCGGCGCCCTTGAGGACGGTGCGACGCGACAGATGCTTCTTGGTCAGGAACATGGCTCTGCCTCCAGCCTGCTACTGAACGGTGCACGACTTCAGATTGGTCGCCTGCGTCGTGCAGCGACGCCGGCAGCGGAGCGGCCGGTGCGCGCTTGCGGAACGCATCGCTCTGCACGACGCCCAGCACAATGGACTCGAACTGTGTAGTTCTGGGTCGCGGCCTCGCGCACGATGCCGCGCACGCCCGGCATGTCGTTGAACTCGATCGGGCGGCCCACCGCGTAGGTCATCAGCTTCTCGGTGATCGTCTGCACGAACTGGTCGCCGCGCGCGGCCAGCACCTTGTGCAGGTCCTCGGGGCCGGCCATGCGCGTGCCGTCCGGCATGGTGGCCGCGGTGTCGATCAGCTGGTGCGACTGCGGATCGATGGTGCGGAACTGCGCCCACGGTGTCGAAGTTCTCCAGCGCGAAGCCCAGCGGATCCATCACGGCATGGCAGCCCGCGCAGGGCGGGTTGCGGCGATGGACCTCGGTACGCTCGCGCACCGTGGTGGGCTTGCCGGCCACCGTCGCGATCAGGGTCGGGCACATCGGTCGGCGGGGTGGCCGGCGGCGTGCCCAGGATGCGCTCCAGGATCCAGGCGCCACGCAGCACCGGGGCCGTGCGGTTCGGGTTGGCGGTCAGTCATCAGCACCGCGCCCTTGCCCAGCAGGCCAAAGCGCTTCGGATCCTTGAGCGTGACGCGACGGAATTCGCCGCCCTTGATGTCCTGCATGCCGTACAGCAGCGCGAGCTGCTCGTTGAGGTAGGTGTGGTCGGCCGTGAGCAGGTCCACGACGCTGCGATCGGAGCGCAGGATGCTGTCCATGAACAGCGTCAGCTCCTTCTTGAACAGCGGGCGCGGGTCGTACTGGCCGCTGGCGTAGCTGAACTGCGCCTGCTGCCGGGGAGATCGTGTCCATCTTGGCGATGTTGAGCCACTGGAAGGCGAAGTCGCTGGTGAGCGAGATGCGCGCGCGGATCGGCGAGCATGCGGTGCACCTGCGCCTTGAGCACATCCGGCTTCGACAGTTCGTTCTTCGTCCGCCAGGTCCAGCAGCTCCTGGTCCGGCAGGCTGCTCCACATGAAGAACGACATGCGCGAGGCCAGCTCAAGGTCGGTCAGCTCGCGTGCGCCGTGTCGCCGGCCGCTTCGGCGCGATACAGGAAATACGGGCTGGCGAGGATCGCCGCGAGCGACATCGCGCACGCCGGTATCGAAGGTCGCCGGCCTGGCGGCCCTTCTCGTAGAACGCCAGCAGCGGCTGCAGGTCCTCGTCCGTCACCGGGCGCCGGAAGGCATGCTGCGCCAGGTTGGCTGATGATCTTCTGCGCGCAGGGCGCTTCCTCGGCCGCGCTCGCCGGCGTGCAGATGAAGATCTTCGCGCGGCTCGGCGTCAGCTCATGCCGGTGATCTTGATCGGGCCCTTGATCTGCATGGCATGCACGGCGTTCACGCGCTGCTGGCCGCCGTCGAGCATTGGGCGCGATGTCGGCCGCGGTACGCGCTCGCATCGCTCTCGGCATAGCTGCGCCGCAGGAACGTGACGGCGACCTTGTGCTGGCCGGCGGTGGCATTGAAAGCGGATGTCGCGCAGGCGGCTGTTGATGGGATACACGCCGTCATCCAGGTTCTGGTCGATGTCCTTGTGATCCTCCTCGCCGCCGACGTTGGTGCGCCAGATCTCCTTGCCGTCGAGCAGCACGATGACCGTGTTCTCGAACTCCAGCTTCGGCACTTCGCGCGCCATGGCCATGTCGCCGATGGTCAGCACATATTCGCCGTCGGCCGCGAACCAGTGCTCGGCGACCATGCCGCCGCGCGTGCCGAAGGGCATGCCGTCCTGGTACTTCTGCTGGTTGCCCGTGCCGTTGGCCGGGCGCGGATTCAGCGAGATGATCATGTTGGCGATGTTGCCGTAGGTCGTGTCGATCGGCGCGGCCTTCGGATCGCCCACGGCCTGCAGCGCCAGCGCGCGCGCGGCCGCGACCGACTGATCGAGGAAATTCGGCGTCACCTGCAGCAACTCGGCGTTGGTGTCGAAGTCGTCCTTGAGCGGATCCTGCGGCAGCCAGGCGGCGCCATCGATCATCGCAGGCCGATCAGGTCGTGCACGGCATTGGCGTATTCGCGGCGGTTCAGGCGGCGCAGCGGCACGTAGCCGGTGTAAGGGGTGCCTCCTGCGCCTCGTCGAGCGTGGTTTCCAGCCAGTACACCAGGTTCTTGATGGCGGCGTTGTCCGGGCGCTTTTTGGCCCGGCGGAGGCATCATGCCGCCGCGCAGTTTCTTGACCGCGGCTTCCCAGATCTTGGCGTCCTGCGGTAATGCCATCGGCGGACATGGTGTCAAAAGCCACGCCACCGGCCCAGTCGTCGGTGTTGTGGCACTTGACGCAGTAGGTCGTGACCACGTTCCACGGCTGCGCGTGTACATCGCCGCCGGCGCCGGCCTGGGCGCCGGCAACAGGTGCGCCAGAGGCCAGGGAGCCGGCAATGGCAACTGCCCCCAGGCTCAGGGATACCAGCAACCGCATACGCTTTGAACTCATCCGTTCTTCCCCTGTTTGCCAGCCTGCCCACGGCAACGCTGGCCGCTTCTGGCCACCTATTATATTGAGTCGCCAGGCGGGTAAAGGTTCCGTTTTTCGGGGTTGGCACCCAGGGGCACTGCAGCGCCGCCGATTTGACACCTTGGGTGGCGAGGCGCCCTTCAGTGAGCCGGGTCATCGTCCTCGGTACCGGGCCCGGCGTTCCCTGGCGCCGTGCCGTAGCCCACCCCCATTCCCATGCCGGCACCTATGGGCGCGCCGCCATCCCCTTCGGCCTTGCCGCGCTGCGCGCCCTCACTGCCGCGCTCGGACCCGCTTTTTACCGCACCGGGACGCACGGGCCCCTGTTGGGGAATGGCGAGCGCTGCCGGCACGGGGTCGAGGTCCAGTACCCGCCGGATGAAGTCACGTAGCGAGACCACAAGCTGTGAGGTGTGCACCGGCCGCCCGCCCGCCAGCTCGGTGGCAGCGCGGGCCGCCAGGCGAACCTGCTCCTCGGTACCCAGCAACACGACATCGGATAACGCCGCTTCCACGGCGTCACGAATGCGACGCGCCCGTTCCGAGCTCGCGGACAGGTCAGGTCGCTGCCGCAGGTCGCGCAGGTGCGTGGGGTCCACCGACAGGTCCCCAGTGAACGAGCCGCCCAGCGTTCGATAGGCAGCAATCAGCGTGCGCAGGCGTTCATTGATCTGGCGGTTCTCGCGCTCGCGTCGCTGCTGCATGCGCTGCATCACCAGCAGGCGCAATCCCACGGCGATCAACGTCACAAGCGCCAGGCCCAGGACGGTCGAAAGCAGGCCCTGCCATGAACTGAAGTCCAGATTGCGCATGCGCGTTCCGATATGTCTGCGTTTGCAGACGATACGCCATAGGTGGGAATTCACCTACCTGCGGTATCGCGCGCGACTGACTGTCGAGCCTCTTGCTTCGGGCCAAGGTGAGCCCGTGGAAAATGCTAACAAGGATTACCTAATGAGAATTTCCAAAAACATCGTGCCGGTGGCGTTGGCCCTGGCAATCGCTGGCGTGGTCTCTGTCGGCGCTCGCGCCGCTGACCCGACATTCATAGATTTCGCGTCCGTGGATGCCAACAAGGACGGCAAGGTGACGCTCGAAGAAGTGGAGTACATCGACGACCTGCGTGCGGCATTTGATTCGCTGGACGTCAATCACGACAAGGTGCTGTCGCCTGCAGAATTCGCCCAATGGAAGCGGGCGGCCAGGACCCTGCCCCTGGATCCGAGCACCGGCGTTGGTGGCAGCGCCGGTTCGCAGCACATGCCCAACTCGAAGTGAGTTCTCCGCGGCGTTGGGGTGGCCACGTCTCCTGACAGGACGTCGGGTGTCGCGCGCTCCCCTCAGCGCTCGCGGTCTTCGCTCTGCTGCTCGCTGCCGGGTTGACGATTTCGCGGGAACCAGCAGGGCGGCTGCCAATGCAACCAAGCAGCCTAAACAGCCACGTGCCGTTACGTACCGCGGGAAAAACGGCAGCAGCTGCATTTCAAATCGCGCCTGCACTAGGTGCCCATGCCCGCCACCGAAGGAATCGAATCCCCTGGCAACGCCAACAGGACAGGTCTGGCTCACCTGCGTTAGATTCCTGTCTGGCCAGTCATGCATCCGCAAGGTGTCCATATGGTCCGCGGGGTTCTCGGCGTAGTGGTCGGTGCCATCATCTGGATGGCCGCATTCATGGCGCTGGCGTTCGGGCTGGGTGCCCTCTGGCACGGCTACGCGCTGCACGGACGAGACTGGTTGCGGGACGGCGTCTTCACCTTTACCCCCTTGATGGCCAGCTGCAACCTGGTTTTCTGGGCGCTGGCTGCAGTGATCGCCGGCTGGGTGACGATGAAGGTCGCACGGCGAGAACCGGCGGTGTGGGTGCTGGCCGGCCTGCTGGCGCTGTTCCTCGCATCGCAGCACCTGGTGCTGTACTGGTCGCGCTTTCCCTGGTGGTACAACCTGGGCGTGGTTATCCCGTGCGGGTTCGCCGTGTTGTGGGGAGGGCGGCTGGCCGAGGAATCGGCTCGCGGAGCCGCACGGCTCAGCGCCACTGCCTGAGCCAGGTCTGCATCTTGTCTATTTCTGCCCGCTGCACGGCCAGCATGTCATCGACCAGCACGTCCACGCCCCAGGGCTGATTGCCGCTGCGAAACTGCGCTTCCTGTTGTGCCAGGGCCATGTCCACGGCGCCCTGGTGATGCAGGATCATCCCCTTGAGCCACAGCTGCTCGAAGGCCTGCCCACTGGCCGCGGCAATCGCCGCCATCTGAGCCTTCGATAGCATGCCCGCCATGGGCGGATCGCCATGCAGGTGGTGCTCCGGAATGATGGCGCCGCGTTCGGCGGCCATGCGCAGCAGCCCCTGCATCTGGGTGATTTCGGCCTGCTGCGAGTCATTGACGTGGCGCGCAAAGCGCTGGAATTCCTCGCGACCGCTGTGGGCCGGCACCAGCGCGCAAAGTTCCAGTGCCTGCTCGTGATGCATGATCATGTGCGTGAGGAACGTCAGGTCCTCGTCGGTGTACGAGGCGCCGGCGCATGCCAGGCTGGTAGCCAGCGCCCCTGCTGCTAGCCCCGCCAGGCAAGCGGCTCTCATCTGGAAGGATGCGGACTGGTGCGATTGGACGAGTAGATCGCATCCTTGGGCACTTCATCCGCGTACGGCCCGGTGTACCGCAACACATGCAGGCCCGTGTGGTTGTCGCCGATGTAGATCAGGCCGTTGTGGATGTCCGGATACGTCATCACGTCACCCCAGGGTACCGGTCGCGCGTGGCCCACTTCGCGCGGATCAAAGGGATTGGAGATATCGATGGCGCGCAGGCCGTGTCCCAGCCAGCCCACGAACACGATGTGTGGCAGCACCGTGGGGTTGTGTGCGTGCATCATCGGGCGGATGGTCGAGCCGGGCGGCTTGGGTTGCGCCAGGCAGTTCTCCACCACGCTGTCGGCCTGCGCGATGGTGCCCACCAGCATGGGCGTGACCTCCTGCTCCACATTGACGATGCGCATGCCGCGCTCGGGGCAGGGGCCGAAGGGCCATTCCTCGGTCAGTACCACCCACGCGGGGCGCTGCTTGTCATTGCCCTTGGTCAGGCTCGGGCGTCCCGGCACCGGCACGGCACTGTGCACACCGGTCATCGACACCATCGGGGGCGTGTAGCTGAAGCGCGAGCGAGTCTCGAGGCGCACGTAGCGCGCTAGCTTGTCCAGGTCTGACCGGTCCGAGCGCAGCATGGCCAGCACGCCGGGGTCGGAGTTGAGCACCGGGTGAATGCAGTCGTTGGCAACCGCCGGCAGTTTCCTGACATCGATCACGCCGCCGACCTTGCCGTCGATCCACGCGTTGGTGGACTTCTGGTTGCACAGCTTGCCGGCCGCTATCTCGGCATTGCTGTGCCGGCCTATGGCCTCGGTGTCGAGTATGTAGAAGCCGGCCGTGGTCCCCGCGGCATAAAAGCGCTCACCATCGTCGGACAGCGAGCCGGAGTGGATGTTGTTGACCATGGACGGTTGCGAGCCGCCAGGCCGCCCCCACTGGTCGGTCTGGGCACTGTAGTCGGCAAATCGTCCGGAGGAGAACAGCCCTGAAGCGTCCGCGCGCTCGTTGCGCGCCGGGCCACCGATCTCCTCGGAGGTAAAGCCGGCCAGAAACAGCGGCTCCTTGAGCACCTCGCCGGTCTTCTCGTCAGTGATCGCGGTGACGACCAAGTCCTCCGGCTGCGAGCCGTAGGTCTGCGACAACACCAGCAGCCGGTTTGGATTCTTCGCGTCGTGCCACAGGTAGAACTCGTGCGCCAGCACGCCCTTGGCCGTCCAGCCCTTGTCGGTAGGCAGGCAGGTCCGCGGATCCACCGTGTAGGTGATCACGTCCCCGCCGGTGCCGGTGGCCGCGCTGCGCACCATCAGCATGCGTTGCTTGCCGTCCGTGGAGCGATAGTTGTAGGGACGCAGTTCGCGGTCGCGCACGGCGGTCTTGCCTCCATCGGCAGTCAGTTGCGCCATGCGACCGACTTCAACCGGCGGGTTCTTCACCGGATCCTTCTGGATTCGGAAGATGATCACGTCGCGCGTGACGCCCGGTCCGGTGGTGTTGGTCGAGTTGCTGCGGCCCCAATACAGGCAGTCCCCCGCAATCCCTAAGCCGGTGGATCCCCAGCCAGTCGGAAAGCCGTCGAGATCTCCGCCGCTCCACTTGCCCGTCACTGGGTCCTTTTTCGACGGCACCGTGGGAATCCAGTGAATCCACTCGAAGTTGCGAAACAGGCCCAGCCGCTTCGCGGCGACGAAGGCCCCGGCATGTGCGTCCTCAGGAGAAGAGGTCGGATCCAGCTGGCCCTGCGCGTTCATGCGGCCACCGGGCAGCTGGTCGAAGGGAATGTCGAAGGTCTTGAAGCTGGCCGGATCGTCCGGCGGGCCCGCCGCAGGGGCCACCCCGGCAAACAGCGGAATCGCGAGCAACGAAATACGCAGCAGCCTCGGCGTGCACAGCATGATGATCCCCCAATAGCCACCAGGTTCTGGCCTGACACCCGAAGTATTGCGCGACCGTGCCGAGATTGCACTGGCCTCGGATCGGAGTAGCCTCGGGCGGCTCCTCGATCAGCTTCTTACACAATCACAAAATGCTGGAGGGTGAAATGGACGCCAAGAGATTTCTCATCGGGACCGTCGTGGGCACAGTCGTGCTGTTCATTGTCGGCTACCTTCTTTTCAGTACCATCCTTGGAGGCTTCTACGAAGCAAACAGGGGTAGCGCAATGGGCGTGGCCCGTACTCCCATGCTGCTGTGGTCAATTGCCATCGGGTGTGTGGCGCTTGCCGCATTGATCTGCTACTGCATGGGTAACCGTGCGGCATCCGGCCTTGCAGGCGGCGCGCAGGTCGGCGCAGTGGTCGGACTGCTGTTTGCAGTGTTCGTGGATTTCGTCATGTATGGCACCCAGAACGTGTCGAACCTGACGGCCACGCTCGTCGATCCGATCGCCGAAGCCGTGCACTGTGGCATCGGCGGGGCTGTCATCGGACTGGTGCTCTCGAAGATCAAGCCCGGCTGAGGCGGGTCCTACGGCTGCGGGAACAGCAGCAGAAACTGCTTCCCGCCGGGCATCAGGTCGAACTGGCGCCGCAGGTCGCCCTGCTGGAATCCACTTATCGGCAGGCCCTTGGGTGGGCTGAACCTGGACGGGCTGGCCAATGCCAGCTCGACCTGGAACATCTGCCCGCCCTGGTCGAAATACAGTTTCGCGTCATCCGGTGACCACAGCGGGTGGCGACCGCCGTCCTGGGTGATGCGGTACCGCGCGCCGGTCTGCGGCAGCGGTTCCAGCCAGACTTCCTGCCGGCCGGTCTCGTTGGACACGTATGCGATCCAGCGTCCGTTGTGCGCGATTCGGCTGCTGTGCTGTTCTGAGCCGGGGTAGTCAATGAGGCGGGTCACCGCCTTGGTCTTCATGTCCAGCAGCGAGATCCCATAGTCGCGATGGCCGGTCAGCGTGATGAACGCCAGCTTGCGGTCGGCGTCGTACAGGCCTTCGCAGGCCCGCGCATCGATCAGGTGTTGGGCATCGCCGACGCCGTCGGCCCGTCGCCAGTACAGTGCATCGTGTCCACCATCGGAGCCTTTTTCGGACACGTCGAATACCAGGCGCTTGCCGTCGGTGGACCAGACGGCTGCCCAGTTCTGGCGCGTACCGACCAATGGCAATGCACGCCGCTGCTCCAGGTGATGCAGCGGCGCCACGTACAGTCGCACCGGCGCCGGCTCGACCGCCGGGGGCGCTGCGTCGGCCAGCTCGAAGGCCACCTGCTTGCCGTCGGGGGAGAGGCGTGGCGCGAATACCGAGTTGGGCAGGCTGCCCAGCACCTGCTTGTGGCCGGCAAGATCCACCAGCGCGAGTTCGTAGCTTGCCGCAGGTCCGTCGGCAGCGGCAGCCGCGGCGCCAGAGGCAGCCAAAAGCAGCGCGCAGCCGAGTGCAAGGGCCTTCACGCCGCGTAAGCTATAACGGTGATGCACGTGGCGCAAGACATCAACCCGCAGTGGCTCGGTGATGAGTCGACGCTGGTGCGCCGCGCCGCCGACCGGGCGCGACTTGCACCCGCGCAGGCCACGCAGGTGCGTGGACTGGCGCAATCCCTGGTCGAGCAGGTGCGTGGCGCACGCCGTGAGCAGTCCGGACTGGATGCCTTCCTGCAGCAGTACGACCTCAGTTCCAGGGAGGGCGTGCTGCTGCTGTGCCTGGCCGAAGCCCTGTTGCGCATCCCCGATGCAGACACGGCCGACCGCCTGATTGCCGAGAAGATCCGGGCCGGGGACTGGGCCTCCTATGTCGGGGACTCCGACTCGCTGTTCGTCAACGCCTCCACGTGGTCGCTGATGCTCACCGGCCGGGTGGTGCTGCCTGAGCAGGCGGACCCGGCCTCGTCATTGCAGCGCCTGGTCGCGCGCGTCAGCGAACCGGTGGTGCGCACCGCCCTGCGCCAGGCCATGCGCATCCTGGGCACGCAGTTTGTCATGGGCCGCGATATCGGCGAGGCCATCGCGCGCGCGCGCGGGGCGGGTGTCGGTGTCCGCCATTCCTTTGACATGCTGGGCGAGGGCGCGCTTACCCGCGCTGATGCGGACCGGCATTTCGAGGCCTATCACGCGGCCATTAATGCGGTGGCCACCGGCTACGCCAGCGTCGCGGTGCAGGAGCGTGCCAGCATTTCGGTGAAGCTCTCGGCGCTGCATCCGCGCTACGAGCCAGCGCAGCGCGCTCGCGTGCATGGGGAACTGCTGCCGCGGGTGCTGACGCTGGTGGAGCAGGGTGCCGGCTGCGGCGTGCCGGTGACCATCGACGCGGAGGAGGCCGATCGCCTGGACCTGTCGCTGCAGATTGTCGCCACCGTCATGGAGGCGAAGTCCCTTGCGGGATGGGACGGATTTGGTCTTGCGGTGCAGGCCTATCAGCGGCGGGCCCCTGCGGTAGTCGACTGGCTGATTGCCCTGGCGCGGCGTTGCCGGCGCCGCCTCAACCTGCGACTGGTCAAGGGTGCGTACTGGGACAGCGAGATCAAGCGCGCCCAGGAGCGCGGACTGCCCACCTATCCGGTCTACACCCGCAAGGCAAATACCGACGTGTCGTACCTGGCCTGTGCGCGCAGCCTGCTCGCCGCAGATCCGGCGCTGATATATCCGCAGTTCGCGACCCACAACGCGCACACAGTGGCCTATGTGCTGGCCCTGAGCGACGAGTCGTCCCGGCCGTTTGAGTTTCAGCGCCTGCACGGCATGGGCGAGGAACTGTATGCAGGCCTGGCCCGTGTGGCACAGCGGCCGCTGCCGTGCCGCGTGTACGCACCGGTGGGCTCGCATGAAGAGCTGCTGCCTTACCTGGTGCGCCGGCTGCTGGAAAACGGCGCCAACACCTCGTTCGTCAACCGCATCGTCGATGAGCGCCTGCCCGTGGCCGAGATCATCCGCGACCCGGTTGCTCAGGTTGATGCGCTGGACGTGATTGCCCATC
This sequence comes from uncultured Pseudomonadota bacterium, assembly GCA_963726085.1. Lineage (GTDB taxonomy): Bacteria > Pseudomonadota > Gammaproteobacteria > Steroidobacterales > Steroidobacteraceae > ZC4RG30. The sequence goes on from CAVSAR010000002.1 coordinate 219,885, forward strand.
CGAGGATCCCCGATCCGCCGCGACTGTTCGGTGCGCAGCGCCGCAATTCACTGGGACTGAACCTGGCCGACCAGCTGGTGCTGGATGCCTTTAGCTCCGCATCGCAACCTGCCTTCGGGCAACAGTTCGCGGCGCAGCCGCTGGTGGCCGGACGGCGCAGCAACGGGAGCAAGTCCCGTCGCACCAATCCGGCCAGATCCGGCGACGTCGTCGGCTCGGTCGTTGACGCGACAGTGGACGATGTCCGCGCTGCGCTGGACGCTGCCGCGCACGAATTTCCCGGCTGGGAAGCCACGCCCGCGATCCGGCGCGCGGCTGCCCTCAATCGCGCCGCGGACGCCTTCGAGGCGCAGCGCGTGGAGTTGATGACGCTGTGCGTGCGCGAAGCGGGCAAGACACTGCCGGCCGCGCTGTCAGAGGTGCGCGAGGCGGTGGACTTCCTGCGCTACTACGCCAGTCGCTGCGTGCAGGAATTTTCTGCGCCGCGCAGCCTGCCGGGCCCCACCGGGGAGCGCAACGAGCTGGCGCTGCACGGACGCGGGCCCTTTGTCTGCATCAGTCCCTGGAACTTCCCGCTGGCCATCTTTACCGGACAGGTGGCCGCGGCACTGGCCGCGGGCAATAGCGTCATTGCCAAGCCGGCCGAGCAGACTCCACTGATTGCGGCACGAGCGGTGCAGATACTGCATGCCTCGGGCATCCCTGAGGGGGTGTTGTCGTTGCTGCCCGGTGATGGCGCGACGCTGGGTGCGGTGCTGCTGGGCGACCCTCGCGTGGCCGGCGTGGCATTCACCGGCTCCACGCAAGTGGCGCAGCTCATCAATCGCCAGCTGGCCGCGCGCGAGGGTGCAATCGGCGCTCTCATCGCGGAGACCGGCGGCCAGAACGTCATGCTGGTGGACAGTTCGGCCCTGCCCGAGCAGGTGACGCTGGATGCCGTGGCCTCTGCCTTCGACAGTGCCGGCCAGCGTTGCTCGGCACTGCGGGTGCTGCTGGTACAGGAGGAGGTCGCTGATCGCGTGTTTGAATTGCTGCGCGGATACATGGACCAGCTGGTGGTCGGTGATCCGGCGCGCATCGAGACCGACGTGGGGCCAGTGATTGATGCCGAAGCCCGGGGCATGCTCGAAGAACACCTGGATCGCATCCAGCCACATGCGCAGTGGGTGCATCGCACCCCCGTCAGCGCGCAGGTCGCCGCCAGCGGCCACTTCTTCGCCCCGGCGGCACTGGAGATCGGTTCGCTCGACCTGCTCAGGCGCGAGGTATTCGGGCCGGTACTGCACGTGATGCGTTATGCCTCACGCGACCTGGAACAGCTGATCGACTCGGTCAATGCAATGGGTTATGGGCTTACCCTGGGCGTGCAGACTCGCATCGAGGCCAGCGCCAACCGCGTGGCGGCGCGTGCCCGTGTCGGCAACGTCTACGTGAACCGCAACATCATCGGCGCCGTGGTCGGCGTGCAACCCTTCGGCGGCTGCGGCCTGTCGGGAACCGGACCCAAGGCCGGCGGACCGGATTACCTGCATCGCTTTGCGACCGAGCGCACCGTTACCACCAATACCGCGGCAGTGGGCGGCAATGCCAGCCTGCTGTCGCTGGATGAAGAGTGAGCCGCGGCTTTTCGCGTAAACTCCTCCCATGCAAAGGATACTGATCACCGCCGGCGCGTCGGGCATCGGTCTTGCCGTGGCCCGCGCGTTTCACGCCGCAGGCGCAAGTGTCTACATCTGCGATATCGACGTCGCTGCGATGGAGCGTGCCGCGGCACAAATGCCCGGCCTGCTGATGTGTCGCTGCAATGTCGGCGACCGGGCGGAGGTCACGGCCATGGTCGCCGACGCCGCGCAGCGCCTGGGCGGACTGGATGTGCTGGTCAACAACGCGGGCATTGGCGGGCCAACCCGGCCTGTCCATGAGCTTGATCCTGCTGACTGGGATGCGGTGCTGAAGGTCAACCTGACCGGCACCTTTGACGTGACCCGCAATGCTATTCCGCACCTGATCCGCGCCGGATCCGGCGTCGTGATCAACATGTCATCGGCAGCGGGGCGCTTCGGGTATCCCAACCGCAGTCCCTATGCGGCGACCAAATGGGCATTGATTGGCCTGACCAAGACCTTGGCCATCGAGCTGGGTGAACACGGAATCCGCGTCAATGCCATTGCGCCCGGCGCGGTCGCAGGCGAACGCGCCGAGCGGGTTTTCCAGGGGCGCGCCCAGGCCAGCGGGCGCTCACTGGATGAAGAGAAGCGCATCGGGCTCGCAAACCAGTCGCTCAAAGCGCTGGTCGACCCAGCGGACATCGCGCAACTGGCCGTGTTCCTGGCGTCTGATGCGGCCAAGTCGATCTCCGGCCAGGTAATCCCCATCGACGGGGACATGCAGCGCACGTAGCGCCGGCGCCAACGGCTAGTTGGCGCGCTTGGCGCCCTTGCGATGTCCCTTGGTCTTGGGCCGCGGCTGCGCTGGCGCATTGGCCTGCAGGTCCAGTTCGGTGCCGCGGATGCGTACCTTGGACAGGCGCGCGATCACCGCCGGCGGCAGGTTGGCGGGCAGGCGTACCAGCGTGTAGTCCGCGCGAATATCCACGCCGTTGATCTGCGAGCCATGCAGCCGCGCTTCATTGGCGATGGCCCCGACGATGCTGCCCGGCTGCACGCCGTGGCGGTGGCCCACGGCCAGGCGATACATGATCTGCTGCCCGTCGTCCTCGAACGCAAACCCCCCTTCCTGCACATCCGGCAGCGGCGGGGCATCTTCGTCGCGGCGCTTCGCGCGCTCGGCGCGCTCGGGACGCTCCGGTCGCTCCGGCGGCACGCTGGCAGGATTGTCCTTCCAGGTCGACTGCACCGGAGCGTTGCCTTCGACCAGCGAGGCGATGGCCGCGGCGACGCTGAGCAGGTCGGCGCCGGTCTCCAGGGCCACTTCCTGCACGGCCTTGCGATAGAACTCGGCGTGGTTGTTGGCCAGCGCCTCGCCGATGCGCGCCTTGAACTTGCCAAGGCGCTTGCTGTTGACGTCGTCGACGCTGGGCAGGCTCAGCGGCTCGATGGTCTGCCGCGTGGCGCGCTCGATCAGCCGCAGCAGGTTGCGTTCGCGCGGGGCGATGAACAGGATGGCCTCGCCACTGCGACCGGCACGGCCGGTGCGACCGATCCGGTGCACGTACGACTCGGTGTCGTAGGGCACGTCGAAATTGACCACATGGGTCACGCGCTGCACGTCCAGTCCGCGCGCGGCCACGTCCGTGGCCACCAGGATGTCGAACTTGCCGGCCTTGAGTTGCGCCACGATCTTCTCGCGCGTGGCCTGCAGGATGTCGCCGTTGAGCGCAACGGCGGCAAAGCCACGCGCCTGCAGCTTCTCGGCCAGCTCCACCGTGGACTGCTTGGTGCGGACGAATACCAGCATGGCGTCGAATTCGGCCACTTCGACAATGCGCGTCAGCGCGTCGAGCTTGTGCAGGCCACTGACCATCCAGTAGCTCTGCTTGATGTTGGCCGCGGTGCCGGTCTTGCCGCGAAGCACGATCTCGCGGGGGTTCTTGAGGTGCCGCTGGGCAATGCGCCGGATGTTTGGCGCCATGGTCGCGGAGAACAGCGCCACCTGCTTCTGCGCCGGGGTCTGCGCCAGGATGGCCTCCATGGCGTCGGCGAATCCCATGGCCAGCATCTCGTCCGCCTCGTCCAGCACCACGGTGCGGATGCCATCGAGCTTCAGCGTGCCGCGCTCCAGGTGATCGATGATGCGGCCGGGGGTGCCGACAATCACCTGCGCACCGCGCTTGAGCGCATTGAGCTGCGGTACGTAGCTCTGGCCACCATAGATGGGCAGCACGTGAAATCCATGCATGCCATTCGCGTACTTCTGGAAGGCTTCGGAAACCTGGATGGCCAGTTCCCGCGTGGGCACCAGCACCAGCGCCTGTGGCGCGTGGCGCTTCAGCTCGATCTGCGACAGGATCGGCAGCGCGAAGGCGGCGGTCTTGCCCGTGCCCGTCTGGGCCTGGCCCATGACGTCCGCCCCTTCCAGCAGGGCGGGAATCGTGGCGGCCTGGATGGGTGAGGCGGACTCGTAGCCGATGGCCTTGACCGCCCGCAGCACGGCCTCGGAAAGGCCCAGGTCGGCAAAGGGGACGGCGTCGGCCGGCGGCGATCTCGGTCGGGGGGGATTTCATCGGCGTGAGTGTAGGCGCTGGGGCCATAGGCGTCGACGATCATTGCCAGAGATACTATTGATTGGCCAGCACGGACGGCCGGGCCCGACAATGGCCCGCAGTTCACGGAGGATTGACCATGAAATCAGGTATTCCCGCCATTGACATCGGCATCAAGGCCGGCGCGCGCGCCAGAATCGCCAGCGGCCTGTCGGCGCTGCTGGCCGACAGCTATACGCTGTACCTGATGACCCACAATTTCCACTGGAATGTCACCGGGCCGCAGTTCAACAGCCTGCACCTGATGTTCATGGGCCAGTACACCGAGCAGTGGAACGCCCTGGACATCATCGCCGAGCGCATCCGCGCGCTGGGTCACCCGGCCCCGGCGACCTACCGGCAATTCGTCAAGCTGGCGTCCGTCAAGGAAGTCGAAGGCGTACCAACCGCCAACGACATGGTCCGTCACCTGGTGTCGGCCCAGGAGGCCACGGCGCGCACCGCGCGCAAACTGTTCAAGGTGGTCAACACCGCCAACGACCAGCCGACGGCGGACCTTCTGACGCAGCGTCTGGAAGTGCACGAGAAGACCGCCTGGATGCTGCGCAGCCTGCTGGAGCAGTGAGGGCCCGCGCGCTGCGCGGTCCCGGTCAACGCAGTATCGGTGCGCCGTTCTCGATGGCGATCCGCTTGCCCGGGTCATGGTCCATGTGGACGGTCTGCACCTGGCCATTGAAGCGGTAGGTCACGCTGTACCCGGCGGGTTCCTGCCGCCTGTCCTGGACGGTTTGGCATTTGCGCTGGGTCTCCTGGTAGGTGTTTTTTTCCTGCAGGTTCTCCTGGACCTTGTTGCCCGCATAGCCGCCGCCGACTGCCCCAACGCCGGTGGCCAGGTCCTTGCCCTTGCCGCCACCGAACTGGTTGCCCACGACGCCGCCGACCAGTGCGCCGATGACGGTGCCGGTGATCCGGTGCGGATCCTTGGTGGGACGCGTCAGGGTAACCACTTCGTCGTGACATTCCTCACGCGGCGAACTTACCGATCTCGTGGCGTTCTTGACGCTGAGCACCGGCGCGTAATTCCTGTCGTCCATCATGCGATACCCGGCCACCGCGCCGACGGCGGTGACTGCCAGTGCGCCGACAATGCCGCCGATAAAGAGTTGTTTGTTCATGAGGTCAGTCCTGTTTGCGCTAAGGATGCGCTGCTGCCGTGCATTTTCCGCAACGACCCGGTGCAGGACTGTTCGGTGGCCAACACGGACGCTATGTGTGATGCCGAACAGACCATCCATGCGGCCGGCGATCACTGTCGGGCAGTCATTTTATGAACTGCAAATCACAGAGGCCCGTTACCCATGCTTGAAACCATTGCACTCGTCCTGGTCGCCCTGTGGGTGCTGGGGCTGGCCACCTCCTACACCATGGGCGGGCTCATTCACGTCCTGCTGGTCATCGCGCTGATAGTCGTGGTCGTGCGTCTGATCCAGGGCAGGAAGATATAAGCCATGGACAACTCCAGGATTGCAGGGATCGTGCTGCTAATAGCCGGGGCGCTGGGGCTGGTGTACGGCAGTTTCACCTACACGAAAGAAACGCACGACACGAAAATCGGCCCGGTTGAACTGTCAGTCAAGGACCAGCGCACGGTCAACATTCCCGTCTGGCTCGGCGTGGCGGCGCTGGTCGTCGGTGGTGGCCTGCTGGCATTCGGGGCCAGAAAATCCTAGTCAGGCCCTCCGGTGGGGCTCGGTGCGCTACCGCACAGACGCCCCGCAGGCACATATCCATGCTCCAGGGTTATTCACGTGAAGGACCAGTTCATGACCGAAGTGCCGCGCCAGGATGCGTTAATCACCCGGGAAGCCCTGCAAAGCGCGATATTCAATAGCGCCAACTTCTCGAGCATTGCTACCGACGCCCAGGGCGTCATCCAGATCTTCAACATCGGTGCCGAGCGCATGCTGGGCTATTCGGCCGCTGAAGTGGTCAACCGCGTCACGCCGGCCGAACTCTCGGATCCACAGGAAGTGATCGCGCGCGCCCTGTCGTTGAGCGCCGAACTGGATGCGCAAATCGAGCCGGGGTTCGAGGCGTTGGCGTTCAAGGCATCGCGCGGCATCGAGGATATCTACGAATTGACCTACATCCGCAAGGATCGCAGCCGCTTTCCGGCAGTGGTGTCGGTCACGGCGCTGCGCGATGCACACGACGCCGTTATCGGCTATCTGCTGATCGGTACGGACAACACCGCCCGCAAGCAGGTCGAGGAGCAGCGCCAGAGCCTGCTGGCGATCCAGGCGGAAATGAACGCCCAGCTGCAGCTGGCAAACGTTGCCCTGGCGCAAAGCGAGGACCAGCTCTCGGTGACGCTCAACTCCATCGGTGACGCGGTGATCGCCACGGATGCCGGCGCGCGCGTCACCCTCATGAATCCAGTGGCCGAACACCTCACCGGCTGGACGCATGCGCAGGCGGTCGGACGCCCGATAGACGAAGTCTTTTGCATCATCAGCGAGAGTACGCGCCAGGCGGTCGCGGTTCCCGTCATGGCAACCTTGGAGCACGGCACGATCCAGGGCCTGGCAAACCACACCATTGTCATCGCCAAGGGCGGAGTCGAGTGTCCGATCGCCGACAGCTGCGCGCCGATTCGCAATCGCGACGGCCAGGTGATTGGCGCGGTGCTGGTGTTCCGGGACGTCACCCAGGAACACGCCGCCCAGCTGTTGGTACATGACAAGAACGTCGAGCTCAACAGCGCCAGGATCTTCGCCGAGAAGGCCAACCTGGCCAAGTCGGATTTTCTCTCCAGCATGAGCCACGAGTTGCGCACGCCGCTCAATGCGATCCTGGGATTCGCCCAGCTCATGGACTCGGCACTCGCCTTCGCCGTCCCCGCCGCAGAAACGCAACATCGACCAGATCCTCAAGGCCGGGTGGTACCTGCTGGAGCTGATCAACGAGATACTCGACCTGGCGCTGATCGAGTCGGGCAAGGTGACCCTGTCGCACGAATCGGTGTCGCTGGTCGAGGTCATGCTCGAATGCCGGGCAATGATCGAGCCGCAGGCACAGAAGCGCGGCATCAGCATGACGTTCCCGCGCTTCGACCGGACCGTGCTACGTCAGCGCCGACCGCACCCGGGTGAAGCAGGTGCTGATCAACCTGCTGTTCAATGCCATCAAGTACAACCGGCCGCGCGGGTCGGTCGCGGTGGAGTGCGTCCTGAGCAGCGGCAAGTTCCTGCGCATCAGTGTCCGGGACACCGGCGCGGGCCTCGACGCCGACCAGGTGGCGCAGCTGTTCCAGCCGTTCAATCGCCTGGGCCAGGAGACCAGCGCCGAGGAAGGCACGGGCATCGGGCTGGTGGTGACCAAGCGACTGGTGGAGTTGATGGGCGGCAGCATCGGCGTCGACAGCACCGTCGGGGTCGGCAGCGTGTTCTGGATCGAATTGGCCGTGACCGCCGCGCCGCTGCTCGAACGTTCCAGGTTGCCAACGCGATTCCCGAGCTGCAGTCCCAAAGCCTGGAGGACGTGCCCCTGCGCACGCTGCTCTACGTGGAGGACAACCCGGCCAACCTGGAACTGGTCGAGCAACTGATCGCGCGCCGCCCGGACCTGCGCTTGCTGAGCGCAGCCGGACGGCACCTCGGCATCGAGTTTGCGCGCGTCTACCAGCCGCAGGTCATCCTCATGGACATCAACCTGCCCGGCATCAGCGGCATCGAGGCCATGAAGATCCTGCGCGCGGACCCGACGACCGCGCACATCCCCGTGATCGCGCTCAGCGCCAACGCGGTGCCGCGCGACATCGCAGAAGGCCATGGAGGCGGGCTTCTTCAGCTATCTGACCAAGCCGATCAAGGTCGACCAGTTCATGGATGCGCTGGACGCGGCGCTGGCACGCATTCGGCGGCTGCGCAGCGGCCTGATGCTGCAGCGCATCCGACATTCTCGGCCGCCAGCATCCTGATCGTCGACGACCAGGAGGTCCAACGTCAGCCTGCTGGAGCAAATGCTGACGGCGGCCGGCTACACCAACGTCACCATCGACCATGGATCCGCAGGAAGTCTGCGCGCTGCATCGTCGCAAGCACCTACGACCTGATCCTGCTCGACCTGCAGATGCCCGGGATGGATGGCTTCCAGGTGATGGAAGCACTCAAGACCAACATCGCGGATAGCTACTTGCCGGTGATCGTGCTCACCGCCCAGCCCGGCCACAAGCTGCGCGCGTTGCAGGCCGGCGCCAAGGATTTCATCAGCAAGCCATTCGACCTGGTCGAAGTCAAGACGCGCATCCACAACATGCTCGAGGTGCGGCTGCTGTACAGGCGACTCGATAACTACAACATGGTCCTGGAACAGACGGTGCAGGAGCGCACCGCGGAACTGCGCGAAAGCGAAGCGCGCTACCGCAGCCTGACCGAACTGGCCTCCGACTGGTACTGGGAGCAGGACGAAAACGGCTACTTCACCAAGGTGTCGGGACCGGTACTGGAGATGCTTGGCATCCGCGTCGACGGACTGATGGACCCGGCTGCCGGTCCGGGCCAGGGCGGGAACGAAGTCGAGCGGCTGCGACTGCTGGAGCACATTGCTGCCCGGCAGCCTTTCCTGGATTTCGCGTTCAGCCGCACCAATGCGGACGGCTCGCAGCAGCGCTTTCGCGTCAGCGGCGAGCCGATGTTCAACCAGGCCTGCCGCTTCATCGGGTACCGCGGCATCGGGATCGAAGTGACTGCCTGATGCCAATCGCCCGGCAACCGAAGCAGAACCTGCTGCTCGCTGCGCTGCCAGCGCCGGAATTCGCAAGGGTCGCCAGCGGCTTGGAGCTCGTCCCGATGTTGCTCGGCGACATGCTCTATGAGCCCGGTGAGCAACTCCAGCACGCCTATTTCCCCACCACCGCCATCGTCTCGTTGCACTACGTCATGGAGTCGGGGGACGCTTCCGAGACCGCGGGCGTGGGCAACGAGGGGGTTGTCGGCATTTCGCTGTTCATGGGTGGCGGTAGCACGACGAGCTCGGCAGTGGTGCAGACGGCCGGCCACGCCTGGCGGCTGGAGCGGCGCCTGGTGCTGCAGGAATTCAATCGCGGTGGCCCGGTGCAGGCGCTGCTGTTGCGCTACACCATGGCGCTCATGGCGCAACTGGGGCAGACAGTGGCCTGCAACCGGCATCACTCGATTGAGCAGCGGCTGTGCCGCTGGCTGCTGTTCACGCTCGATCGCGTCGCGTCCCCCGACCTGGTCATCACGCAGGAACTGATTGCCGGCATGCTTGGCATGCGCAGGGAAGGCATTACCGAGGCTGCGGGAACACTGCAGCGGGCAGGGGCGATCTCCAACCGACGCGGCCACATTTCTGTGACCGATCGGTCCGTGCTGCAGGTCCGAACCTGCGAGTGTTACGTCGCAGTAAAGACCGAAGTGGATCGCCTGCTCAGATGCGTCAGTAGCCCGGCTTTGGCTCCGGCGGCGGCACGACGATGACGGTAGTCCCGTCGCCAGTCTTGCCTGTCTTTCCCGTGTCGCCAGTGGCTCCCTGCACGCCGTCGGTGCCTTGGTTGCCCTGGTTGCCCTGATTTCCCTGGGTGCCTTGATTGCCCTGGTAGCCGGTGTCGCCCTGGGGGCCGGCCGGTCCGGCCGGTCCGGGTGGACCGGGCTGGGCGGCTGCGGCCGGGACGACCACCGTGGGTCGGTCGCAGGCGCTGACGCCCAGCAGCGCGAGCATCGCGGCCAATGGGATGGACTTGATCATGTTGAAATCCCTTGAGTGTGTAACGCAAGGGGAGTCTGGGGATTTGTTCAGCAAGTCTCTGTTCGTTGCCCCACGCTGCGTTCAGCGCGCCACGGCTTCAGGCAGCAATCGGTCAAACTCCGCCTTGACCACCCGATAACACTCGCAGGACTTGCGCTCCAGGCCGGGTCGGTCCAGCACCTTGATGCGGCCGCGGCTGTAGAGGATCAATCCGAGCTTCTGCAGTTGCCCGGCTGCCTCGGTCACGCCCTCGCGACGCACACCCAGCATGTTGGCGATCAACTCCTGGGTCATCACCAGTTCGTCTGACGACAGGCGGTCCAGGCTCAGCAGCAGCCAGCGACACAGTTGCTGGTCCACCGTGTGGTGACGATTGCAGGCCGCCGTCTGTGCCATCTGGGTCAGCAGTGCCTGCGTATAGCGCAACAGCAGGTGCTGCAACGGGCCGGCACGGAAGAATTCCTCCTTGAGCAGCTTGCCCGGGAGGCGATAGGCGTGACCTGCGCTCTGAACGATGCCCCGGCTGGGTGTGGTCTCGCCGCCCATGAACAGCGCCACTCCCACGACGCCCTCGTTGCCGACGATGGCGATCTCGGCCGAATGACCGTCTTCCATGACATACAGCAGCGACACGATGCAGTCTGCCGGGAAGTATACGTGCTGCAGCTGGTTTCCCGATTCGTACAGCACGTGTCCAAGTGGCATCGGCACCAGTTCCAGGCTCGACTCCAGGCGCGCGAAATCGGCCGCCGGTAGCGCCGCAAGCAACAGGTTCTGTCGTGGACTGGAATGGGCATTCATGGGGCGTCGATTGTAATCCCTCGAGGCACCTGGTCAGACGCATCACACCTGGTTGCAATTCGCTGAGCAGGTCAGGCCTGTACTGATAATGTGCACCGGGGCCAATGCCCCGCTGGTGACCCAGAGCCCGCAATGAGGGTATCTTTGGCGACCAGAAAACGGCGACCAGGCGGAGAATTCGAATGAACGGAAAACTGGCACCCTTGTTGGGCGTGGCACTTGCAGTAGCACTGCTCATGGGCTGCGCGGGCCATGCCACCGTGCCGGCGAAGCCCAGGATGTCGGGCCTGCAGCCCATCGTGAGCCCGGTGGACAATCCCATCACGGTCGACAAGCTCGCGCTGGGAGCCAAGCTGTGGATCGACCCGCGGCTGTCCGGCAGCGGCAAGACCGCATGCACTTCCTGCCACGTGCGCGAGAAAGGCTGGGCCGACGGACTGGTACTGTCAAAACGCGACAACGGCGACATGAACACGCGTCATACCCCGACGGTGTACGACGTTGGCTATCTTTCTTCCTGGTACTGGGACGGCCGCGCGACCACCCTCGAGGCGCAGGTGCTGGCGGCATGGCGCTCGCAGCTCAGTGCCGACCCGGCCAAGGCCACTGCGGTAATTGCCGCGGTGCCCGGCTATGCCAGTGAGTTCCAGAAGGTGTTCGGCGCACCCCCATCCCAGGACACCATTGCCAAGGCGCTGGCGGCGTGGCTGCGCGCCAACGTTAACGGGTTGTCGCCGTGGGATCGCTACGAGTTGGGCAAGGGCCATGCAGTCAGCAAGGAGGCCAAGGCCGGGTACGCGATATTCATGGGCAAGGCGCGTTGCGCGACCTGCCATGCGCCGCCGATTTACACCGACGGCAAGTTCCACAACATTGGCCTGGAGGTTGGCAAGGACAAGCCCGACCAGGGCCGCGTCGTCCAGTCAAAGCACCTGGAAGACACCTCTGCCTTCAAGACCCCAACGCTGCGGTCGGTGGCGATCTCCGCTCCCTACTTCCACGATGGCAGTCGCGCGACGCTGGAAGCGGCGGTGCGCTTCATGGCCGAGGGCGGCGGGGCGGATCCGGGCAAGGATGCGCTGCTCTCCGGCGCCGGCCTCAGCGACGAGGAAATCTCGCAGGTGGTCGCGTTCCTGTCCTCGCTGACCAGCGATGAACCGTATATCGCGCCCACGTTGCCGTAGCCGCAAGACATCCTAGGGCGAAGCACCTTTGGCGGGGGGCGGTTGCTGCGCCTCCTCCAGCGTCTTCTTGCACATGTCCACTTCGCCCTTGACCCGATCCACCACGCCCTTTGCGATCACTGTGGCCCCGGCGGTGGCCGCGGCCAGTGCGCCGGAGGTAACGCCCTTGGCGCCCACGCCCACGGTGGGTTTGAGCAGCGTGCCGCGCAGCTCCAGGAACGGATTGGTGAACATTCCCGGGCTGATGCCGATGCCGCTGCGCGGCCGTGTGTTGAAGTTCAGGGCCAGCGCCTCGGTGACCAGGTCGACGCTGCCATCGGCGGTGACGGTGACCTTGCGCGTCTGTACCAGCACCGGCGCGATGGCGGCCTTGCCGTGCTTGAAATCCACGCGCGTCACGGTGCAGTCCAGTTCCGTGTAGGGATCTTCCTTGGCGAAGGGATTGAGCTTGCTGAACAGCTGGCTGATCGTGTCGCCACCGACCTTGCCCAGGGCTCCCTTGCGCGTCTTGCCCGGCCCAAGCGACAACAGGAACTTGCCGTTGATGCTCGAGGCCAGTTGCCGCGGCGAACTGCCATTGGCTGACAGGTCGGTCACCAGGGTGGCCGGGGGCACCTCCTCGTGCCTGACCGTGTCGCCGCCGGCAAAGCCGGCGCGCAAGTCCTTGAGGTTGAGGTTCACCTTCAATGCCGCAGCGCCCGCGGAGGTGGGCAGGACATCCACGGAACCCTCCAGGCTGCCGCTGTAGCCACCGTTGGCCTTGGCCTGCGCCTGCAGATGTCCGTCCTTGACCGTGACCGTGGCATCGACGCTTCTGAACAGCAGCGTGTCCGCACGCAGCTCAGCCGCGTTCACCCGCAGATGCGCATCCAGGCCGCGCAGCTTGTCCAGCGGCAAGGGCGTGGTGGCGAACAGGTGCTGCCTGGGTTCGGGCTTGGTCTCGGGCTTGGGCACGGGCTTGCCAGGTTCTGCAGTGGCGGCGGGCTTGCTCATCAGCGGGGTCAGGTCCAGCAGGGGCGACTTGAGGTCTGCCTCGATGTGGCGCGGCACGGTGCGGCCGATTTTCGCCGTGCCGGCGACCTGGGTCTTGCCCAGTACGGCCGACAGGTTGGTGAATTCAAACTGTTCGGGCGTGCTGACCAGGGTGCCGCTGGCCTTGGCCGGCTGCGCGGGCAAGTCCTGCTTCAGGTCCGCCAGGTTGTCGGTGGAAAAATCAAATCGGGTGGTCGCGGTGCGCACGCCCGTGCGTGCAATGGCGCCGTCGATCTTTACGTGCGTTGTGGAACCCAGACTGGCGCTGACACCATCGAGCTTGAGCTGCTCGGGCGACACGGCCACGTGCCCGGCCACGTCCAGCTTTGCGGCCGGCACACCCTTGATGTCGAACGCGCCTGCCAGGCGCGCGGCGTCCTTTACCTGCGCCGTGATCTGCGCTTCCGGATTGCCAAGTCCCGGCGGGGCGAACGAGCCGCTGACGGTGCCCTTGATCTCATCCGACGCCACTCGCAGCTGGACGCGCTTGCGCTGGTTCTCGCGGTCATCGGCGAGGCTGCCTTCCAGCTGCATCGGGCCGCTGGCCACCTCCGGCAATTGCAGCGTGCGCAGCACCGCCGCGGCGTCCTGAACCTGCGCGGTGATTTGCCCTTCCGGATTCGTAAGTCCTGGCGGGGCGTACGAGCCGCTGAGGCTGCCCTTGATGTCGCCGGTTGTCACTTGCAGTTGCACGAGTTCGCGCTGGTTCTTGCGATCATCGGCCAGAGTGCCTTGCAGGTGCATCGGGCCACTGGCCAGCACCGGCAATCGCAGCGTGCGCAGCAGCCCGGCGGCGTCCGGGTCGTCGGCCGTGAGCTTCAGGTCGGTGACATCCAGCGGATGCAGGTGGCCCAGCGTGCCCTGCGCGTCGACCTTCAGATCACCCAGGGCTACCTGCAGGGTCCCGCGAACGCTGCGCCCTGCGGGCTTGCGCCGTGTATGGGTGATAAATACGTGACCGGAGATACCGAGCTTTTCGGCCGGCACGTCCTTGATATCAAACACGGCCGCCAGGCGCGCCGCGTCAGGGGCCTGCGCCTTGAACTGCAGTTCCGAGTCGCGCAGCCCGAGCACGGCCAGCGATCCGTCAACGCTGGCGCTGATGTCGCCCGCCGTGGCTTGCACATCGATATGCGTGCGCGTGCCGGTGTCGGCCAGGGTCCCTTGCAGGTGCATCGGGCCGTCGGCGAACACCGGGAGGCGCAAGTTGCGCAACATGGTGCCCAGGTCCGGGTTGTCGACGGTCAGTTTCAGGTCAGTCCCGTTGAGCGGATTGAGGGTGCCAATCGAACCCTTGGCATCCACCCGCAGGTTGCCCAGCGACGCGTTGATCGCCATGCGGATATTGCGGCCGGCCACCAGCGATTCCAGGGGGCCGGCCTGGCCTGACAGCGCCGCGGCGTACTGGTCCAGCGATCCCTTGCCCTCGATCGATAGCAGTTGGTCGGATCCTGGCAGCACCGTCAGTGACTCGATGCGCGCCTGCCGTTCTTCCTCGCCGGCGGCCCGGTACGTCACGTGCAGGTTCTGCAGCGTGGCATGGTAGAAGGCAATGGGAAGTTTCTTCAGCCCCGCGTCGGACAGGTCCTTCGGCGGCGGCGGTGCGTTGGGGTCGCCGAACGTCCAGTTGTTCTCGCCCTTGTCATTGCGTTCCAGCACCACGGTGACGTCGCGCAGCTCCAGCTGGCGCACGATGATCGGGCCGGACACCAGCGACCACAGGTCTATCTGCGTGGCGATGTGGCCGACCTGCAGCAACTGCGGGGTGGCGCTCCAGGACACATTGCCGATATGGACCTGGTCGGCCTGCATCTTGATGGCCGGATAAAGGGTAAGGGTGAAGGGGCCATCGATGGCGAACGGGCGTCCGATCTGCCGCGTCACGAAGCTCTCGATGCGTCCCTTGTGCACACCCAGGTCGCCAAACGCCAGGTACAGCAACAGGACCACGAGCAAGATCCCGATCGCAGCGGCAATGATGCCCAGCACGCGCAGGATGAACTTCATGCAAACCCGAAGCCCGAGATCATCGTGCCCAGCACCTGTTCGTTGAATATGCGCCGGCCCGGGGCCTCCGAGGCACCGGCGGCCACCATCAACGGCAGCAGGTGCTCGGGGCGCGGGTGGCAGAATCGCGCGGCCGGCGCATCCTGCCAGCGCTGCAACATGTCACTTCGATCATTGCCAGGCAGCGCGACGGCCTGTTGCAGCCAGTGATCGAACTGCTGTGCGGGCAGGGTGGCGCGCGCGTCGCCCAGCGCGCGCAGGTTGTGAAAGCTCATCCCGGCGCACAGTAGCAGCACGCCCTCGTCACGCAGCGGGGCCAGCGCCTGGCCGGCGGCCAGCTGCAGTCCGGCATCCAGGCTGCGGTCCAGCGACAGCTCGACCACCGGCAGCTGCGCTTGCGGATAGATGACCTTCAGCGGCACGAACACACCGTGGTCCAGGCCGCGCTGTGCATCAAGCCCGGCGGAAAAGCCGGCCGCGCGCAGCAGCTGCGCGGCCCGCAGCGCAAGTTCCGGTGCGCCCGGCGCGTCGTAGCGCAGCTGGTAGGTATGGGTGGGAAATCCGTAGTAGTCGAACAGCAACGGCGGCTTGGGACTCGAGGTCAACATGAACCCGGCGGTTTCCCAGTGCCCGGACACCACCAGGATCGCGCGCGGCTGCTGCGGCAGGCTGGCGGGCAAGTCGCGCAGGAACTGCGCCATGCCCGTCCATGTCCCCGCGGGGTCATCCATAAAGAAGCACGGTCCGCCACCGTGCGGGACATACAGGCTGGGCAGGCGGGCTATGGGGCTTGCTGACAATTGGGTCGCTGCCGGGGGCACGGTTCTGGAAGCCTCATGGTTTTGACAGTCGCCGGTGGCGCCCCTAGGCTTGCCGGTCAGATCGCGACGCCGATTTCGAGGTAAGAATGAGCCATTCAGCGGGGGTTGGGAAGCTTGCAACGCTGCTCGTCAGTGCGTTGTGCGCCAACCTCGCGGTGGCCGCTGGTCCGCCGGATTTCACCGGCGTCTGGACCAACGCGGGCCGACCGGCAATTGGCGGTGCGCGCGGGCCCGAGACTTCGCCGCCGCCGCTGAAGCCCGAAGCCAAGGCGCGGATCGATGCCTATCAGAGACTGGTGGCCAAGAGCGGTGCTTCCCCCGGCGGCGTGTGCCTGGGGACCGGCATGCCCGGTTCCATGCTGGGCTCCGGCGGCTATCCGATGGAGATCATCCAGCGCCCGGAGCAGATCACGGTCATTTACGAGGCGCACACGGAAGTCCGGCGCTTCTACTTTGGCGCGCGCAACGCGCCACAGGCGGACCGGGTGCCGGGTCGCAATGGCTATTCCGCGGCACACTGGGAAGGCGACACGCTGGTAGTGGAGACGGATAACCTGGTCGACCAGGTCGATCAGCGCACCACGTCGCATTCGGACGCCGCGACCATCGTCGAGCGTTACCACCTGGAGGGCAAGGACGAGCAGGGGCGGCGCATCCTGGCCGTCGAGATGACCATGACCGATCCGGCCTTCTACAGCGCCCCGGTCAGGATCCAGAAACGCTGGGCCCAGGTGCCCAACGGCAGGCTGCTGCCCTATGAGTGCGACGAAGAGGTCTGGCGCGATCGGCTCGAGGAACTGGCCAAGCAGGCCGGTGTCTCAGTTCCCTAGCAGTGCGAAAATCCATGCAAAGGTTCTCTCCCATGTCCAAATTGCGCATCCCGCGGCTGGCCGTAGGCATCAGCGCCCTGGCCGTGCTGGGCTGGGTCGCGCCTGCGTCGGCGCATCACTCGGCCGTGCAGTTTGATTTCACCAAATCCATTTCCTACAAGGGCGTGGTGAAGGAATTCGCCGCCATCAACCCGCACATGCGCCTGCTGATCAGCGTCACGGACGCCAAGGGAACGCACGACATCAGGTTTGAAGGACACAGCACCAACAACATGTACCGTGCCGGCTATCGCAAGGGCATGGTCAATGTCGGCGACACGGTCACCGTGAATGCAGCCCCGCTGCGCGACGGCACCGAGGGTGGTTATGTGGTGTCGGTGCAGCTGGCCGACGGCCAGTTCTTTGGACAGCGCACGACGCGCGCGCAGGATGCTGCCGCCGCGGCTGCTGCCGAGAAAGCCAAGGCCGAAGCGCACTAGGAATCGAGGAGTACTTTTTATGGCCACTATCGTCGGTGGGATCGCGACATCCCACACCCCCACCATCGGCTTCGCACTGGACGCAAAGAAGCAGCAGGATCCGGTCTGGAAGCCCATCTTCGAAGGCTACAAGCCGGTCCAGGACTGGCTGGCCGCGAAAAAGCCCGATGTGCTGTTCTACATCTTCAACGACCACATCACGTCGTTCTTCTTCGACCACTATTCGCATTTTTCGCTGGGGGTCGGCGAGCAATATGGACCGGCCGACGAGGGCGGCGGTCCGCGCAAGCTGCCACCGATCAAGGGCCATCCGAAGCTGGCCGCGCACATCGCCTCCGGCCTGGTCGCCGATGAGTTTGACCTGGCCTACTTTCAGGGCAAGGACCTGGACCACGGCTGCTTCTCGCCGCTGTCGCTGCTGCTGCCGCACGAGAACGGCTGGCCCTGCGCCATGGTGCCGCTGCAGTGCGGCGTGCTCAACTTCCCGATTCCCTCGGCGCGGCGCTGCTTCAACCTCGGCAAGTCCCTGCGCAAGGCCATCGAGAGCTACCCGGAGGATCTCAAGGTCGCCATCGTCGGTACCGGCGGCCTGTCGCACCAGATCCACGGCGAGCGCTGCGGGTTCAACAACACCCCCTGGGACATGGAATTCCTCGAGCGGCTGGAAAAGGACCCGGAAGGCCTGACCAACGTCACCATCGCCGAATACGCCAGGCTCGGCGGCATGGAAGGCTCTGAGGTGATTATGTGGCTGGTGATGCGCGGCGCGCTGACCAAGAAGGTGAACAAGCTGCACCAGACCTACTACCTGCCGTCGATGACCCCGATTGCCAGCGTGATCTACGAGAACGACTCGGACGACCCGGAGGACGAGACCCTGGCGCAGTACAACCTGCGCGTTGGCCACGAACTGGCCGGCATGGAGAAGCTGGAAGGCACCTATCCGTTCACCATCGAGCGCAGCGTCAAGGCGTTCCGGCTCAACACGTTCCTGCACGAGCTGATCAAGCCCGCGTTTCGCGAGCAGTTCCTCAGCGATCCGCAGCCGCTGTTCGTCGAGTACCAGCTGACCGAAGAGGAACGCGACATGCTGCTGCGGCGCGACTGGCGCGCGCTGATCCACTACGGGGTGATCTTCTTCCTGCTGGAGAAGCTCGGCGCGGTGATCGGCACCACCAACCTGCACATCTACGCCGCCATGCGCGGCCAGTCACTGGAGGATTTCCAGAAGACGCGCAATGCGCAGGTGCTTTACTCGGTGGCCGGACAGGACCAGGGCAAAACCGCCTGGGACAAGCCGGCCGCTGGCAGTTGAGCCCCAACCCGGACAACGGAGTCTTCATGAAATCGAAAATTCTCTTTCTGACATTGCTGTGCGTGTGTGGGGCGGCACTGGCGGCTGCGCCTACGGCCGAGGACATACGGCATTGCTCTGCCATTGCCGACAGCACGGCGCGGCTGGCCTGCTTCGATCAGCTGTCCGCGGCGCCTGCGACCACTGCCAAGAAGGGCCCGGTGGCCGCGCCGGTGGCACCGGTGGTCGTGGCCCCCGCTGCCGCCGGTTCACTGGGCGCGGATTCGATGCATAAGTCGGCCGAACAGAGAGCCGCCGAGGCTACGGCCCCGAGCGCCCTGACCGCGCAAGTCACCGCCGTGCTGCCGACCCAGGGCAACATGTATCGCATCACCCTGGACAATGCCCAGGTGTGGCAGACGATGGAGGGGCGCTCGGTGTTTGTCGTCAAACCCGGCGACACCGTTCACGTGGAAAAGCGCTCGATGGGCAACTACCAGGTGGCGGTAGTGGCCAATGGCAAGGAGTCCTACTCGGTGCAGGCCAAGCGCCTGAAGTAGCTTTATGACTATTTGTTATACATTTACGCGCTCTTAGGCTTTTTCTGACATACAAAACCCCGTAGCCTCTACCCCATGGCTGCTATCGCCACCGAGCGCGTTACCCAGGTCCGGCACTGGAACGAAAACCTGTTTTCGTTCCGGACCACCCGTGACCCGGGCTTTCGCTTTGAGAATGGGCACTTCGTGATGCTGGGCCTCAAGGTGGGCGACCGTCCGCTGTTGCGCGCCTATTCCATCGCCAGTCCCAACTGGGAAGAGCACCTGGAGTTCCTGAGCATCAAGGTGCCCAACGGTCCCCTGACCTCGCACCTACAGCACCTGTCCGTGGGCGACGAAGTGCTGGTCAGCCGCAAGCCCACCGGCACCTTGGTGCTGCATGACCTCAAGCCCGGCAAGCGCCTGTACCTGCTGGGCACGGGCACGGGCCTGGCCCCGTTCATGAGCATCATCCAGGATCCGGAAACCTATGAGCGGTTCGAGCACGTCGTGGTGGCCCATGGCGTGCGCCAGGTCAGTGACCTTGCATACACCCACTTCATCAACGACGAACTGCGCCAGCATGAGTTCCTGGGCGAACTGATGCGCGAGAAACTGATCTACCACCCCACGGTTACCCGCGAGCCGTTTCGTACCCGCGGTCGGCTCACCGACCAGATTGCCGATGGTTCCCTGGCGCGCTGCGTGGGCCTGCCCGTGCTGGACCCGTCCACCGACCGGTTCATGCTGTGCGGTAGCCCGGGCATGTTGCATGACACCCGTGCGCTGCTCGACGCACGCGGCTTTGAGGTTTCGCACCGCATCGGCGAGCCCGGCGACTACGTCATCGAACGGGCATTCGTCGAGAAGTAGGGTTGAATTCTGCTCGCCGGGTGCTGTTCGCGAGCCTGATCGGCACCACGATCGAGTTCTTCGACTTCTATATCTACGGCACGGCCGCCGTGCTGGTGTTCCCCAAGCTGTTCTTTCCGGCGTCTGATCCTGCTGCCGCCACCCTGCAGTCACTGGCCACCTTTGCACTGGCGTTCTTCGCCCGTCCCGTGGGCTCGGCCGTCTTTGGCCACTATGGAGACCGCATCGGACGCAAGGCCACCCTGGTGGCGGCGCTGCTGACCATGGGCTTGTCCACCGTGCTGATCGGGCTGCTGCCGACCTATGCCACCATTGGCGTCGCGGCGCCGCTGTTGCTGGCCGTGCTGCGCTTTGGCCAGGGATTCGGTCTCGGCGGCGAATGGGGCGGCGCGGTGCTGCTGGCAACGGAGAATGCGCCGCCGGGAAAGCTCAACTGGTACGGCAGCTTTCCGCAGCTGGGTGCGCCGGTGGGCCTGATCTGCTCGGGTGGGGCGTTCCTGCTGCTGGCCCATTACCTCAATGACGCACAGTTCCTGCACTGGGGCTGGCGCGTGCCGTTCCTGGCCAGTGCCCTGCTGGTGGTGGTGGGGCTGTATGTTCGCCTGAGGATCGAGGAGACCCCGGCATTCACCGCGGTGCTTCGCAACCATCAGCGTGTGCGTCGCCCCATCCTTGCAGTGGCGCGCGCGCATGCCGGCACCGTGGTGCTGGGCACGTTCGCCTCGGCGTCGATCTTCGTGCTGTTCTATGTGCTGCAGGTGTTTTCCCTGAGTTGGGGCACGGGCGCGCTGGGATACTCGCGCCAGCGATTCCTGGTGCTGCAATTGCTGGCCGTGCCGTTCTTCGCCGCCACCATCCCGCTGTCAGCTCGCCTGGCTGACCGCCATGGCCCACGGTTGATCCTGCTGGGCGCAGCCCTGGGGTGCGCGCTGTTCGGCCTGGTGCTGGCGCCGTTGCTGGAGTCGCGCGATCCGCTGTCGGTGTGGCTATGTCTGGCCTCGGGCATGGCGCTGATGGGCATGTTCTACGGGCCGCTGGGCAGCGTGCTGGCGGGGTTGTTTCCCACGCCGGTGCGCTACACCGGCGCGTCGCTGGCCTTTAACTTCGCCGGCATAGTCGGCGGCTCACTCACGCCCTACGCGGCGACGTGGCTGGCCACGCACTTCGGGCTTGCGGCGGTGGGGGGATTCGTGTGCGTGGCCGGCATCGTGACCCTGGGGGCATTGCTGCTGCTGGCGCGCCGGGGAGCCTTTGCAGGGCACGTCCGGTGAGCCAACTGGTTTACCTGGAGGATCTGGCCACCGGGCAGAAGTTCACCAGCGATCCGGCGCAACTGACGCCGGCCGGCATCAAGGCATTCGCGCGCGAATTTGACCCGCAGGAATTTCACCTCGACGAAGCCGCCGCGCAGGCCAGCTTTTTCCAGGGACTGGCCGCCAGTGGCTGGCACACGGCTGCATTGTCGATGCGCCTGCTGGTGACCAGCGGACCCAGGCTGGCATGGGGGTTCATTGGGCTGGGTGGCGAACTGAGCTGGCCGCGACCGGCGCGCGCCGGGGACGTGCTTACCCTGCACGGGGAAATCCTGTCGATCCGGCCATCGCGCAGCAGGCCCGATCGCGGCATCATCAGCGTGCATTGCCAGACGCTCAACCAGCGCGGTGAAGTGGTACAGGATATGGTCGCCCAGGTACTGGTGCCGCGCAGACCAGGGTGAGCCGGAGACTTGCGATGAATGATTCCGTTGCAGCGACATTTTCTTCGGTCATCGCGATCGATTTCCCGCCGCCGCCACCCCAGGACTCCCGGCCCCCGGCTGACCGCATCGTCAGCGGCGATCCGGTGCAGCGAACGTGGAACTACTACAGCAGCAAGGACGGACATTTTCACGCGGGCTTGTGGGACTGCGCGGTCGGAAAATGGCGCGTGATCTACACCGAGAGCGAATTCTGCCTGTTGCTTGTGGGGGTGATCGTGGTCACCGGGGACGACGGTAGCCAGCGCACCTTCCGGGCCGGCGATGCATTCATCTGCCCGGCGGGATTCTCCGGCTGGTGGGATGTGCTCGAGCCGGCGCGCAAGTACTACGCAATCCGTGAATGATGCGGCCTACATGCGCCTGGCCATTGCCCAGGCGCAGGCCGCGGCGGCGCGTGGGGAAGTGCCGGTGGGCGCGGTGCTGGTGCGCGCTGGTGAAATCATTGCCAGTGGCGGCAACTCACCGGTGGCCCTGCACGATCCCACCGCGCATGCAGAAATCCTGGCGCTGCGCGCGGCCGGCGCGGCCACGGGAAACTATCGCCTCGACGACACCGTGCTGTACGTGACGCTGGAGCCGTGCCTGATGTGCGCCGCGGCCATGGTGCATGCGCGCGTGCGGCGCGTGGTCTTCGGCGCGTTTGATCCCAAGGCCGGGGCAGCAGGGGGCCTGATCGATGCCTTCGCGCTCAAGGGGCTCAACCACCGGGTGGATGTCTTCGGGGGTGTGCTGGAAGAGCAATGCGCGCAGCTGCTGGGCGATTTCTTCGCCAGTGCGCGCCAGGGCGCCTGACCTACCCGCGCTTGAGCAGCTGGTAGCGATCGTAAACCTGCCGCCAGATCGGACCGGGCAGGCCATGGCCCACCGGCTTGCCATCCAGCGACGTCACCGGTTGCACCTCGCGGGTCGCCGCGGCCAGCCACACCTCATCGGCGCTGCGCAGCTGCGCTTCGGTCACCGGCGCGCTCCTTCGCGCTACGCCCAGTGCATCGAGGATTTCCTCCAGCACCGAGCGCGTCGTACCCGGCAGGATGCGGCTGGAATTGGGCGGTGTCAGGACCACGCCGCCGCGCACCACGTGCACCGAGGAGGCGCTGGCTTCCAGCAGCTCCCCGTTGCTCAGCAGTATGGTTTCGGCCGCGCCGGCATCCACCGCCAGCTGGCGCAGCAGCACGTTGGCCAGCAGCGCCACGGACTTGATGTCGCGGCGTGCCCAGCGGGTGTCCTCGGCCGTGATGCACGACAGGCCGGCGCTGAGCGTCTGCGGTGATGGCACCGGCCAGGGCGAGCAGTAGGCGAACACCGTGGGTGCGATGTCAGGCAGCGGCGCGTGATTGCGCCCGTACTCGGCCCCGCGCGACAGCTGCACGTACACGTACTGGTCACCCCCGCCATTGGCGGCAACCAGTTCCTGCAACAACGCCGTCCACTGCGCCGCGTCGTGCGGGTCCTTGAGCCTGATGGCCGCGGCGCTGCGCGCCAGGCGCGCCAGGTGCTGCGCCGCGCGAAACAGCTTGCCGTCATAGACGGGAATCACCTCGTAGATGCCGTCGCCAAACAGGAAGCTGCGATCCAGCGGCGAGACCCGTGCCTCGGTCAGCCGCAGGCGCTGGCCGTTGAGGTAGCACCAGGGCAGCGGCTCGGCCATCGTGTGCTACTGGAACCAGAGCTTCACGGTATCCACCATCGAACGCCACAGCCCGCCTTCCCCGACGGCGGCCAGCGTCACCAGCGGAATGCGCGCGACCACTTCCTTGCCCACCGTGACCGTGTATTCGCCCACCGGGCTATGTGCGGCCAGGGGTGCCACCAGCGGACCCTTGACGGTAGCCTCCTTGGCGAGGGTCGCGGACTGTCCGCGCGGCAGCGTGACGCTGATGTCACGCAGGCTGCCCACGCCCACCGTCTCGGTGGCGCCCTTGTACACGTGCGGCTGCAGCAGCACCTTGCCGGCCTGCTGCAGTTGCACGGTCTCGTAGAAGGTAAACCCGTAATTGAGCAGTGCGGCGCTGGCATCCTCGCGTGCCTTAATCGACGGCGAGCCCAGCACGACGGAGACCAGTCGCATGCCATTGCGCTTGGCGGAACTGACCAGGCAGTACTTGGCGCTGTCGGTGTGGCCGGTCTTGATGCCGTCGACGCTGGGGTCGCGTTCCAGCAGGCCATTACGGTTGGGCTGGGTCTTGCCGTTCCAGGTGAATTCGCGCATCGAGTAATAGTGGTAGTAATCCGGAAAGTCCCGGATCAGTGCCCGCGACAGGTTGGCCAAATCCCGCGCCGTGGAATAATGCGCTGCCGACGGCCCACCCCAGCTGTTGTCGAAATGCGTATTGGTCAGGCCCAGACGCTTGGCATATTCATTCATCATCTGCACGAAGCCGCCTTCCGTGCCGCCGATCTTTTCCGCCAGCGCGATGGTGGCGTCGTTGCCCGACTGCACGATCATGCCCTTGACCAGCACCTCGACGGGGACCTGCGAGTGCACTTCCAGGAACGTGGTGGATCCGCCCGAGGCCGAGCCGCCGGTGCGCCATGCGTTCTCGCTGACCAGCACCTGGTCGGTCAGGGCCAGGCGCTTGTCACGCAGCGCCACGAACACGATGTACGCGGACATCAGCTTGGTGATGCTGGCCGGCTCCATGCGCTCGTCGCTGCGCTGTTGCGCCAGCACGCGACCACTGTCGTGGTCCATCAGGATGTAGCCGCTGGTGGGCACTTCCGGTGGGGTCGGTACGGGGGATGCCGCGGGTGCAGCGGGGGCCGCCACGGGGGCAGTTGCCGCCTGCAGCGGCGCGAGGCCTGCCAGCGTGGTGACCAGGGCCAGCAGCAATACATTGCAAATTCTCATCTTCGGGAAGCTCTCCGGTTCAGTTAAAAGTTTCATTCGGACACCAGTCGCGTCTCGATGCCCAGGCGCTCGATGCGCTGCGCAATGGCGTCGAAGGTCGCAACGTCAGCAATGGGTCCCACCCGCACCCGATACAGGGTTGATGCTGCATCAGGCTCCAGTACGCGCACGGATTCTATGCCCTCGCGGCGCAGCCGCTCGGCAAGTTGATTGGCGTTGGCCGCCACGCCGAAGGCGCCCGCCTGCACATACAGCACCGGGCCCTGCAGCGCAGGGGGAGGTTGCGCGGCCACTGCCTGCGCGGCCTCGCCCAGTGTCCCCGGGGTGATGGCCTCGACTTGCACGAATGCCGTGCCGGCACGGGTCATGTCCAGCTTGTAGGCCGCGGTATAGGACAGGTCGATGATCCGGTTGTCGACGAACGGGCCACGATCATTGACCCGCACCACCACGCTGCGTCCGTTGCTCAGGTTGGTAACCCGCACATAGGCCGGGATGGGCAGCGTCTTGTGTGCCGCGGTCATGGCGTACATGTCGTAGGGCTCGCCGCTGGAGGTCGGGCGGGCATGGAACGTCGGCCCATACCAGGAAGCCACGCCGCGCTCGCGGTAGCCGTCGGCGCTGGCAAGGATGAAGTAGCGCTTGCCGAATACTTCGTAGGCCACCGGATTGCCGTGCGTGCTGCGCGGCTCCACGCGCGGGACCGCATCGGGTATCGCGTCGAGCACCTCAGGGGCCGGCGGGGGCGGGGTATCTGCGGTGGGTGAAACTGCCGGCACGGGCACTTGCCGCTGCGCTGGCGGCTTCGGTGGCGCGGCGCTGCAAGCGGCCAGTACCAGCAGGGCCAACAGGCAGGCGGACTTCATTTCTCGGGCGCAGGCGCAGGCGCGGGCGTAGGCGCAGGCGTAGGCGTTGCGGGCGATGTGTTGGCCGCAGCCGAGCGGGCGGCGATGGCCTGCGCCAGGTCGTGCACTGCCATCGCATATAGCGGGCTGCGGTTGTAGCGGGTGATGACGAAGAAATTCTGGAAGCCGATGCGCCAGGACATTGCCTGTTCCAGGGCGGCCGGCACCAGCATGGCCGGTGCGGAAGCCGGCAGGGTGGTGTCGAACCGGTAGCCGCGCTTGCGCAGGCCCGCCACCGTTTCATTGAGCGTTACCGTGGCGACAGCCGGATCGTCCGGGGAATCGTCGATGGTGGCGTCGGCCAGCACCGGCTGGCCGGGGCGCCAGCCATGTTCCTTGAAGTAGTTGGCAATGCTGGCAAACACGTCCGGCCACGTCTGCCACAGGTCGCGATGTCCATCGCCATCGCCGTCGACGGCATACTTGCGAAAGCTCGAGGGCATGAACTGCGGGATGCCCATGGCCCCGGCGTAGGAACCCAGGGGCACGCGCGGATCCAGGCCTTCCTCGCGGGTCATCACCAGGTATTGCTCCAGTTCGCGCCGGAAGAATGCGCCGCGCGGGGGATAGTCGAATCCCAGCGTGGCCAGCGCATCCAGCACGCGGTAGCGTCCGGTGGTTCTGCCGAAGAAAGTCTCGACCCCGGTGATGGCCACCAGGTATTCCGCCGGCACGCCGCTGTCGCCGGCGATGCGCTGCAGCGCTTCACGGTTGGCCACCAGCACCTGCACCCCGGCGTTGATGCGCTCATCGGTCATGAACCGGGCGCGATACTCCCACCAGGCCAGTGACTTTTCCGCCGGACGGGAGATGGCGTCGACGATGCGCTGCTGGTGGACCGCGCCCTGCAGTATCGAGGTCAGTGCCTGGCGATCGAACTGATGCTGCGTGACCATGGTGCCCACGAAATCCTGCACATCCTGGCGCGCGACGTCCAAGCCCGGCTCGGCGGCCAAGGCGTGGGTTGTCCAGAGAACAGCAATCAACAGACCCGTCCGTGTCAGCCGTCCCATCAGGATCCGATCAATTTGCGGTGCGAATACAGCGCCATGAGGATACCGAACCCGGCCAGCAGGGTCACCATGGACGTGCCGCCGTAGCTGACCAGCGGCAAGGGCACGCCCACCACCGGCAGCAAGCCGCTGACCATGCCGGTATTGATGAAGACGTAGACGAAGAACGTCAACGCCAGGCTCGATGCCAGCAGGCGCGCGAAAGTGTCCTGGGTCTGGGACGCCAGGTACAGCGCGCGTCCCACGACGAACAGGTACAGCAGCAGCAGCAGCGCCAAGCCCAGCAAGCCGAATTCCTCGCCGATCACCGCAAAGATGAAGTCGGTGTGGCGCTCCGGCAGGTATTCCAGCTGTGACTGGCTGCCATTGAGCCAGCCCATGCCGAACAATCCGCCAGAGCCGATGGCAATCTGTGACTGGATGATGTGGTAGCCAGCCCCCAGCGGGTCGGTTTCCGGGTTAAGAAAGGTCAGCACGCGGTTGCGCTGGTAGTCGTGCAGCATCGACCAGCCAAACCAGGCGCCCACGCCGCCGATGGCCACGGCGCCGAGCATGAACCAGATCGACAGGCCGGCCATGACCACCAGCAGCAGCCCCCCGATGGTGATCAGCACGGCCGTGCCCAGGTCCGGTTGCAGGGCAGTCAGCCCCGCCGGTACCAGGATGATGACGGCCAGCATGGCAAGATCCGGCACGGTGGGGGCAAGGGCCGTTCGCGCAGGTACCAGGCCCCGAACATGGGCACGGCCAGCTTCATGATCTCCGAGGGCTGGAAGCGGATGATGCCCAGGTCCAGCCAGCGCTGCGCGCCCTTGCCGATCACGCCCATGGCGTCGACCACGATCAGCAGCACCAGTCCCAGGCCCCACAGCCACGGGGCCGCAGCGCGCAACTGCTGCGGACGCACCTGTGCCAACCCCAGCATGGCCACGGTGCCAATCACGAGCCGGGCGCCCGCGCGCAGCACCGTGCCCCAATCCTGTCCGGAGGCGCTGTACAGCACGATCAGGCCATAGACGGACACCAGCGACAGACCCACCAGCAGCGGACCGTCCAGCTTCAGGGCCAGCAGCACCCGCGCCGCGCCGGACAACGTGCGCCGCGCGGTGGAGTCCGATCCGGGCGTGATGCGAATCATTAGTCGGCGTCTCCAGCGTCAGGGGTGGCAGCAGGCGGCGCGGGTGCCACAGGCGCCGCGCCATTGGCGGGCTTGGGCAGGCGCGGCAACAGGTAGGCATCCATGATCTGGCGCGCGATGGGCGCCGCGGCGCTGGCGCCGAAGCCCCCATTCTCCACCAACACGGCCACTGCGATCTGCGGTGCCTCGGCCGGCGCAAAGGCGATGAACCAGGAGTGGTCACGCAGCCGCTCCTCGACATTCTTTTCAACGTATTTTGAATTCTGCGCCACGCTGAATGCCTGCGCGGTACCGGTCTTGCCGGCCATGTTGTATTCGGCGGTCTTGGCGATGGCGCGCGCGGTGCCACGCGTCATGGTCTCGCGCATGCCCTCCATGATCACCTGCCACTGTTCAGGGGTGCCACCCTGCACGCGCGGCAGCGCCACCGGGTCGATCTTGCTGACCTTGCCGGTGGCCGGATCGCGCATGGCCGACACCAGCGCGCGGCCGGAACACGTTGCCCTGTGCAGCCAGCACCGCTGCCACCTGGGCCATCTGCATGGGCGTGACCGACATGAAGCCCTGGCCGATGCCGAAGTTGACCGAATCCCCCGGATACCAGGCGCCGTCAGAGGGGTTCTTGAAGTGCTGCATCTTCCACTGGCGCGACGGCAGCAGGCCGCTGCGCTCGCCGGCAATGTCGATGCCGGTGAGCTTGCCGAAGCCAAACGGCGACATGAATTCGTAGATCCGGTCGGGGCCCAGCGCGTAGGCCAGTCCGTAGAAGTACACGTCGCAGGACTCGGCGATGGCCAAGCGCATGTCCACCGTGCCGTGCACGCCGCTCTTGCCTTCGCGCGCGATGCGGTTGGTGTTGGGTACGCGGTAGATGCCGGGGCAGAAGCGGGTTTCGGTGGCCGTGATCACGCCGTAGGCCAGGCCTGCCATGCCCAGCACGGGCTTGACGGTGGAGCCCGGCGGATAGATGCCGCGCAGGGCGCGATTGAACAGCGGCAGGTCAATGTTGGATTCCAGATCGCGATATTCACTGCGCGTGATGCCGCGGCCGAAGATGCCCGGATCAAACCCGGGCATGCTGGCCATCACCAGCACGTCACCGGTATGCGGATCCAGCGCAATCGCCGCGCCGCGCCGGCCCTGGAACGCCTTCTCCGCGGCTTCCTGCGCCGGCAGGTCCACCGACAGGATCAGGTCCGTGCCGGCGGTGGGTGCCTGCCGACGCAGCGTGCGGCCCAGCACGCCGCGGTTGTTGACCGAACGGCCCTGGGCGTTGACCAGGATTTCCTGGAAGCCGTTGCGGCCGTGCAGCTCGGTCTCGCGCGCGGCCTCGACACCCAGCTTGCCGATCAGCGAAGTGCCCACGTAGGTGGCCCGATCAATCTGCGACAGGTCCGATTCACTGATCGCGCCCACGTATCCCAGCGCATGCACCGCCAGTGAACCGTGCGGATAGAAGCGCGTGGAGCGTGCCTGGATGTCCACGCCCGGGAACTGGTTGCGGTACACGGCAAAGCGCGCGATCTGCTCCTCGGTCAGGCGCAGGCGGATGGGCACGGTCTCGAAGCCGCGGTGCGCGTGGATCAGTCGCCGCACGTCGTCGAGTTCATCGGCGGCAATCAGGTCCAGCGACACCAGCGCCTTGAGGGTCTGTTCAAGGTCTGGCACCTGCTCACGCACCAGCTCCAGCTGGTAGGAAGGCTGGTTCTCGGCCAGCAGGGCACCACTGCGATCCAGGATCAGCCCGCGATTGGCGGGAATCGGTTCCAGGCGCGCGCGGTTGCCCTGGGCCAGTTCGGTGTAATAGTCATAGCGGATGATCTGCAGCAGCGTCAGCCGACCCAGCAGCAACAGGCACAGCCCCGCGATGGTCACAGCGGCCACCACGGTGCGGCGCTGGAACATGCGCAGTTCCTTGTGGAGATCCTTGATGCGCACTGCGCCGGCCATGCGGGTTGTCCTTAGTTGCGGCTAGCGCGGGCGGTGCAGGCGGCCCAACAGGCCGACGATCAGGGGCCACGCCAGCGCGCTGGTGAGCACCGCCACCCAGCGTGTCCAGGAGCTGATGGGCTGGCCACTCCAGCCATCAACCGCCCACAACACCCCTTCGTAGACGAACAACGCCAGCAGCACCAGCAGGCTCTGCTCGAAGATGGGCTTGGCGCGGGTCAGCAGGTGCAGGCGGATCGCAAGATACGCCAGGAGCGACAGTGCCAGGGCGTGCTGGCCCAGCTGCGAGCCGTTGAATACGTCCAGACAGATGCCCGCCAGGAACGCCAGCAGGATGCCGCCGGCGCGCGGGGTCATCGTCGACCAGTACAGCACCACCAGCACCAGGAAATGCGGCCACAGCACCGACAGCCACTGCGGCAGCGGCAGGATCCCCAGCAGCAGGGCCATGACCGCGGTCACGTAGACCAGTCGCTGGCGAATCGCGGGGGCCCATGATCACGGTTTGGCACCGGGCCTGGCGGCCGCAGGCTTGGCCGGCGCTGCGGCCGCCGGCACCGCGTCAGGGGCCGGTGGGCCCAGCACCGGTTGGCCTACCACCGGCTCGGGCAGCTGTTCGATCAGGCGGGGTGCGACGGGCGCGGCCGGGTGCCGGGCGTCGAACCACAGCAGCATCACCTCGCGGTCATTGGCCAGCGTCGCGCTGGGCTTTGCCTTGACCTGGGCAAGGATCTGGTCTGGATCGCGCACGTTTGCCGTGACCACGCCCACCGGCACGCCCGCGGGAAACACCCCGCCCAGTCCGGAGGTCACCAGCAGGTCGCCCTTCTTGATGTCGGCGTTGACCGGCACGGACAGCGACAGTTCATCGGCGGCACCGGAGCCCACGGCGATGGAGCGAAAGCCGTTGCGCACCACCTGCACCGGTACTGCGTGCTCCGGATCGGTGATCAGCATGACCTCGGCGCTCCACGGACCCACCCGATACAGCTGCCCCATCAACCCGGTGCCATCGACCACGGCCTGGGAACGATAGGCGCCGTCGCGGGCCCCATGATTGACGACCAGGCGCTGGCGCGAGCTGCCCAGGTCCTCCTTCACCACGTCCGCCAGGGCGTGCCGGTTGACCAGCGGCGGCAGTGCGGCGTTGAGGCCGCGCAGGCGCGCGTTCTCGATTTCCAGCGCAGCGTGGCGCATCGCTTGCAGCGACAGCACCTGTTCGCGCTGGCGCAGCAGCGCGTTTTCGGCGCGCAAGGCATCGCGCGTCTGCAACAGGTCGCGCGTGGCGTCCCACAGCTTGCCCGGGGAGCCCACTGCAACCTGCACCGGGTAGGCGGCTGCCTGCAGCGCATAGCGGATATGTTCGCTCCAGCCATCGCGCTGGTCGAAATACATCAGCACGATGGACAGGGTGGCGAAGAAGACGAAGCGCGGTCCCGGTGCAGAGTCCCGCGACGAGGGGCGATTGAGGCCACCGCCGGCAAATGCCATGCGGAACCTCTCTGTTATTCGAGCCCGAAGTGCCCGGGGCCGAGTTCGTCCATCAGCTCCAGGATACGGCCACCGCCCCGCGCAACGCAGGTCAGCGGATCTTCTGAGATCACCACCGGCAGGCCGGTCTCTTCCATCAGCAGCTTGTCGATGTCACGCAGCAGCGCGCCGCCGCCGGTCAGCACGATGCCGCGTTCGGCCACGTCCGCGCCCAGCTCCGGCGGGGTTTGCTCCAGCGCCTGCTTCACCGCGCCGACGATGCCCTGCAGGGGTTCCTGCAACGCTTCCAGGATCTCGTTGCTGTTCAGCGTGAAGCTGCGCGGCACGCCCTCGGACAGGTTGCGTCCCTTGACCGACAGCTCCTTGACCTGCTGCCCGGGATAGGCCGAGCCGATCTCGATCTTGATGCGCTCGGCCGTGGCTTCGCCGATCAGGATGCCGTAGTTGCGGCGCACGTAGTTCATGATGGCTTCGTCGAAGCGGTCGCCGCCGATGCGCGCGGAATTGGCATAGACGATGCCGTTCAGGGACAGCACCGCCACCTCGGAGGTGCCGCCGCCGATGTCCAGCACCATCGAGCCACGCGCCTCGTGCACCGGTAGGCCCGAACGCCGACCGCCGCGGCCATGGGCTCGCTGACGATGGCCACGTTGCGGGCGCCGGCGCCCTCGGCCGACTCGCGGATGGCGCGCCGTTCCACCTGGGTGGAGCCAAAGGGCACGCACACCAGCACCCGCGGGGAGGGCTTGAGGAAGCGGTTGCCGTGCACCTTGTTGATGAAGTGCTGCAGCATCTTTTCGGTGATAGGTGAAGTCGGCGATGACGCCGTCCTTCAGCGGGCGCACGGCGGTGATGTGGCCGGGGGTGCGGCCCGAGCATCATCTTGGCGTCGGCGCCGACGGCCACGATGATCTTGCCGCCGCGGGAGGGTTCGTCCTGGATCGCCACCACCGAGGGCTCGTTGAGCACGATGCCCTTGCCGCGCACGTAGATCAGTGTGTTGGCTGTGCCCAGATCAATGGAAAGGTCGCTGGAAAAGTAGCCGCGCAGGCGCTTGAACATTTAGTGATAAACCTTGGCGGGCGTGGAGTGGCGAGGCGGGCGCTAATCTAGCAACGGCAGGGACATACCGCAAGGCGATGTGTATCATTTGGAACTGTTTTTTCCGAGAATTGCGGCCTTCCTCACATGAGCCTCACAGCCCGTCAGATTGAAACCATTGCAGGGCTTGCGCGTCTCGCGCTCAAGCCCGAAGAGATTCCCGTCTATGCTGATTCGCTGAGCCGCATCCTGGGCCTGGTCAGTGAGCTGGAGGCCGCGGATACCGCCAGCGTGGAGCCCATGTCGCATCCGCTGACCGGCCAGGTGCAGCGCCTGCGGGCGGACGAGATCACCTCTGGCAACGCGCGCGATGAGTACCAGCGCAACGCGCCGCAGGCGCAGGCTGGCCTGTACCTCGTGCCGCGAGTCATAGAGTAGTGGCCGCCGCGACGCTGGCCCGCCTGGCGGCGGGCCTTGCCTCCCGTCAGTACTCCAGCGTGGAACTGACCCGCGACGCCCTGGCGCGCGTGGCGCGCAGCCAGCCGCAGCTCAACGCACTGATCAGCGTGACCGCTGAGCGCGCACTGGCCGCCGCGACTGTCGCCGACCAGCGACGCAGCGCCGGCAGCGGCGGCCCGCTGACAGGCGTGCCGATGATTCACAAGGACATCTTCTGCACCGCCGGCGTGCTGACCACCTGCGGCTCGAGGATGCTGTCCAACTTCGTGTCCCCCTATGACGCCACGGTGGTCGAACGCCTGGCGGCCGCGGGCATGGTCATGATCGGCAAGTCGAACATGGACGAGTTCGCGATGGGCTCGTCCAACGAGACCAGCTGGTACGGCCCGGTGCGCAATCCCTGGGATGTCACGCGCGTGCCGGGAGGCTCCTCCGGTGGATCGGCCGCCGCAGTGGCCGCCCGGCTGGCGCCATTGGCCACGGCCACCGATACCGGCGGGTCGATCCGCCAGCCCGCCGCGCTGTGCGGCGTGACGGGCCTGAAGCCCACCTATGGCCGGGTGTCGCGCTACGGCATGATCGCGTTCGCCTCCAGCCTGGACCAGGCAGGGGTCATCACGGTCTCGGCCGAGGACGCGGCCCTGACGCTGCAGGCGATGGCCGGCTTCGACCCGCGCGATTCCACCAGTGTCGATGTACCGGTGCCCGACTATCGGGCCACGCTGGATGCACCACTGTCGGGAATGAAGGTCGGCATCCTCAAGGAGTTCTTCGGGGCCGGGCTGGCGCCGGAAGTGGAAGGCCCGGTGCGCGAGGCATTGGCGGTGCTGCGCAGCCTCGGCGCGGTGGTCAAGGAGGTGAGCCTGCCCAGCCTGCCGCTGTCGGTGCCCACCTACTACGTGGTGGCGCCGGCGGAGTGTTCCTCGAACCTGGCGCGCTTCGATGGCGTGCGCTTCGGGCACCGCTGTGAAAATCCCCGGGACCTGCTCGATCTGTACCAGCGCTCGCGGGCCGAGGGCTTTGGCGCCGAGGTCAAGCGGCGCATCATGACCGGTACCTACGTGCTGTCGGCCGGCTACTACGATGCCTACTACATCAAGGCGCAGAAGGTGCGGGCCCTGATCAACGCGGACTTTGGCCGCGCCTTCGACGAGGTGGACCTGTTGCTGGGACCGACCACGCCCACCGTGGCCTTCGGCATCGGTGACAAGACCAGCGATCCGATCACCATGTACCTCAACGACATCTACACCATTGGTGCCAATCTGGCGGGCCTGCCTGCCATGTCCATCCCCTGCGGTTTCGCCAGTGGCGCTGCCGGTGGGCGTGCAGCTGATCGGTCCGCATTTCGGGGAAGCCAGGCTGCTCAACGCCGCGCATCGCTACCAGCAGGAGACCGACTGGCACCTGCGCGCGCCCGCAGGCTACGCGGCGGACTTCGAGCCAGGTGCCCGATGAGCCACGCCCACGACATGGACAGCACTGAAACGGGTTGGGAGACCGTCATCGGTCTTGAGATCCACGCGCAGCTGGCCACGCGCACCAAGATCTTTTCCGGTTCCCCCACCGCCTATGGCGCCGAGCCCAACACCCAGGCGGACCTGGTGGACCTGGGCTATCCGGGCGTGCTGCCGGTGCTCAATGGCGCGGCCGTGCGCATGGCCGTGCAGTTCGGGCTGGCAGTGGGCGCCAAGGTGGCGCGCCGCTCGGTGTTTGCGCGCAAGAACTACTTCTATCCGGATTTGCCCAAGGGCTACCAGATCAGCCAGTACGAACTGCCCATCGTCGCCGGCGGCCAGCTCGACGTGATGCAGGAAGACGGCAGCGTCAAGCGCGTGGGCATCACGCGGGCGCACCTGGAAGAGGATGCCGGCAAGTCCATGCACGAAGGCCACGCGGGCGTCACGGCCATCGACCTCAACCGCGCCGGCACGCCCCTGATCGAGATCGTCTCCGAGCCGGACATGCGATCGGCCCGCGAGGCCGTCGCGTACATGAAGAAGGTGCACACCCTGGTGCGCTACCTTGGCATCTGCGACGGCAACATGCAGGAAGGCTCGTTTCGCTGCGATGCCAACGTGTCGGTGCGCCGCAGGGGCGCCGAAAAGTACGGGACGCGCGCCGAGCTCAAGAACCTCAACTCATTCCGCTTCGTCGAGAAGGCGATCAACATCGAGGTGCAGCGCCAGATTGCCATCCTGGAGTCCGGCGGCCAGGTGAAGCAGGAAACGCGCCTCTACGATTCGGATCGCGACGAGACGCGCTCCATGCGGTCCAAGGAAGAGGCCAATGACTACCGCTATTTCCCCGATCCGGACCTGCTGCCAGTGGTCCTCGACGAGGCCTTCATCGAGGCCCAGCGTGCCGTGCTGCCGGAACTGCCGGACCAGAAGGCCGCGCGGTTCGTCACGCAGTACGCGCTATCGGAGTACGACGCGCAGCTGCTGACCGCAGCTGCGGAAATGGCGGACTTCTACGAGCAGGTCGCCGCGGCGGTGCCGGGCGAGGCGAAGCTGGCTGCCAACTGGGTGATGGGTGATTTTTCCGCGGCACTGAACAAGGACGGCATCGACATCGGCGCCAGCCGGCTCAGCGCCGCGCAGCTGGGCGGCCTGCTGCAGCGCATTGCCGACAACACCATCTCCGGCAAGCTGGCCAAGGAAGTGTTCGAGGTCATGTGGGCCGACCGCAGCGATGCCGACACGGTCATCGAGGCGCGCGGCCTGAAGCAGATCACCGATGGCGCGGCCATCGAGAAGGTGATCGATGAAATCATGGCGGCCAACCCCAAGCAGCTGGCCGACCTGCGCTCCGGCAAGGACAAGCTGTTCGGCTTCTTCGTCGGGCAGGCGATGAAGGCCACCGGCGGCAAGGCCAACCCCGCGCTGCTCAACGAGCTGCTCAAGAAGAAGCTCGCACCGTGAGCGCCAGGCAGTGAGCGAACAGGACCAGTTGCGGCGCTTCCTGTTCGAGGATGCGCCGCTGCGCGGTCATTGGGTGCGCCTGGAGGAGGCATGGCGCGAGGCGCGCGAGCACCAGCAGTTGCCGCCGGCCGTGCGCGAGCTGCTGGGGGAAGCGCTGGCTGCCACCGTGCTGCTGGCCGGATCGCTCAAGTTCAATGGCACGCTGACGCTGCAGTTGCAGGGCGGCAGTGGCCTGGTGCCGATGCTGGTGGCGCAGGCCACCAGCGAGCTGACGCTGCGCGGCGTCGCCCACGTTGATCCGCAGGCCCTGGCCGCAGGCACTGCCGATGACGCGCAGTTCGCGGCACTGGTCGGTGACGGGCAACTGATCATTTCCGTCGAGCAGGGCCAAGGCACGGTGCCGTGGCAGGGCATCGTGCCGCTGGTGGGCACCAGCCTGTCGGCCTGCCTCGAACAGTATTTCGAGGCCTCGGAGCAGGTGGCCACCAGCGTGGTGCTTGCGGCCAGCGATTTCAGCGCCGTCGGGGTGCTGCTGCAGAAATTGCCCACGCCCGGGGAGCCCGGCGAGGCCGGGGAAGCGCAGCTGCATGACCTGTGGGAGGAGGCCGCCGCACTGCTGGCCACGGTGGATCGCGAGGAACTGCTGGCGCGCGAACCGGATGACCTGCTGGCGCGATTGTTCCCCAGTCACGACCTGCGGTTGTTCGACGCCAGCCCGGTGGGCTTTGCCTGCCGCTGCGGACGCGAGCGGGTGGCCACCATGCTGCAGTCATTGGGCCGCGAGGAAATCGAGTCGATACTTGCCGAGCAGGGTGCGGTCACGGTGACCTGTGAATTCTGCCAGCGCCCGTATACCTTTGACGCCGTCGACGCAGGGCAGCTGTTCCTGGCGGTACCGCCAGCCCCGCCGCTGGATACGCTGAACTGAAGCTTTGGCAGTTGCACGGGCCTGACGCAGACAGACATGTGGCCAGTGTCCGCAGCAGTCGTGCAGTTCATACGGCCGCCTTGATTGATCGTGGCGGGTGGCCGCCATGGGAGCGTCCATGAAGAAATTCACGGCGAGGTTGCTGACTGGCCTCGCGGTGTGCGTGGTCGCGACAGCCACGAACCTTAGTGATTTGCAGGGCGAGTGGGCCCGCATCCGCTACGAGTCCCCGGCGTCGTCACGCACAGAGGCCATGACCAGACTCAAGGCCACTGCCGACACTGCGGTGGCGGCGCAGCCGGATGCGGCGGAGTTGCTGATCTGGGACGGGATCATCACCGCTTCGCTTGCCAGCCTGAAACAGGACCTGGGTGGGCTGTCGCTGGCCAAGGAGGCCAGGGGACTGCTTGAAAAGGCGCAGCTGCGCTTTCCCGGCGCCCTCAACGGCAGCGCACTGACCTGCCTGGGCGCGCTGTATGCCCAGGTTCCCGGGTGGCCCATCGGATTTGGCAGCAGCGACAAGGCCAGGTCCTATCTGGAAGCGGCACTGCGACTGGACCACGATGGCATCGATCCAAATTATTTCTATGCCGACTTCCTGTTCCGCCAGGGAGACTATCCGGCAGCCAGGGTTGCCGCACAGCGGGCGCTGTCCGCGCCGCCGCGCGCCGGGCGCGAAGTCGCCGACAAGGGCCGGCGCGGCGAAGTGCAGGCGCTGCTGGCGCGCATCGCCGAGAAATCCGCCCGCTGACTGCGCTGGTGGCCGCAGCCATGCATCGTGCACGCGTGGCCACGTCCGTACGGACGCTGTCGCCCCCTTACAATTTGGACAGGTAGTCAGTCCCGCCCAGCGCGCGCATCTGCGCCTCGATTTGTCCCTCGCGACGCAGCACATAGGGGCTGGGCGCATCGATGCGCAAACGCTGTGGATTGGGCAGTACCGCAGCCATGCGTGCGGCCTGGGGCTGCGTCAGGTGCGCGGCGGGTCGGCGATAGAAAGCCTGCGCTGCGGCTTCGGCACCGTAGATCCCGCGCCCGAACTGCGCGATGTTGAGGTACATCTCGAGAATGCGCTGCTTGGGCCACAGCCACTCGATCAGCACCGTGAACCAGGCTTCAAGTCCCTTGCGTACCCAGCTGCGTCCGCCCCACAGGTACAGGTTCTTGGCCACCTGCTGCGAAATGGTGCTGGCGCCGCGGGTGTGGCCGGTGCGCTCGGCTGCATCGAGGGACTTTTGTATCTGGTCGAAGTCAAACCCGTCGTGACTGGGGAAGCGCTGGTCCTCAGAGGCGATGACCGCCAGCTGCAATTGCGGGGAAATGGCATTGAGGCTGCGCCACTGGCGCTGCAGCTTCCAGGGGCGCGGGTCATGGTCAAACCACGAGGCCACGCGTGCCTCGACGATGAACGCGGTGGTCCACGGCGGCACGTACCGCAACGTCAGCACCGCCAGCACCGACAGCAGCAGCACTGTACAGATTGCCAGGGCCAGGACACGCGCGAGCTTGCGCATCAAGCGTTGGCGGGCACCCGCTTGGCCGAGAGGATCACCACGTCGGTGGCCGGAACATCGTCATGGCCCTTGCGCCGCGCGGTGCGTTCCTTGGCTATGCGATCGATGGTGTCGAGGCCGTCCACGACCTTGCCAAACACTGCATAGCCGAAGTTGCCCGGCGAATTGTCGAGGAAGCCGTTGTCGGAGAGATTGATGAAGAACTGCGACGTGGCGCTGTTGACCTCGTTGGTACGCGCCATGGCGATGGTGCCACGGGAGTTCTTGAGGCCGTTGGTCGCCTCGTTGCGGATCGGGGCGCGGTTCTTCTTCTGCGACATGTCGGGCGCGAATCCGCCGCCCTGGATCATGAAGCCCGGGATCACGCGGTGAAAGATCAACCCGTCGAAGAAACCCTCATCGACATAGGAGAGGAAGTTCTCGACCGAAATCGGCGCCTTCACCGCATCGAGCTCAAGCGTGAATGCACCCAGAGAAGTTTCGAAACGAACCATGTGCTGCCCTTGCGTTGAAAGTGGAAAGCTTAAGGCCAGAGCGCTTCCGTGACGCGGTCATGGCCCGCCAGATCGCGGTGGCAGACTACGCGAGCGTAGCCCAGCCCCACAAGTTCGGCGCCCAGTCGCCCCGCCTGGCCGCTGCCATGCTCCAGCAGCAACAGGCCGCCGGGGCGCAGGTGCGCTCGGGCGCCCGAGGCCAGTGCGAAAAGGTCCGCGTAGCCCTGCGCGCCGGCAACCAGGGCCATGCGCGGTTCATGCGCCAATGCCGCCAGCGCGGGATCCGCCGCGTCCACATAGGGGGGATTGCCCAGGATGGCGTCAAACTGCTCGGTACCCAGCG
Source organism: uncultured Pseudomonadota bacterium (assembly GCA_963726085.1). GTDB lineage: Bacteria > Pseudomonadota > Gammaproteobacteria > Steroidobacterales > Steroidobacteraceae > ZC4RG30. The sequence goes on from CAVSAR010000002.1 coordinate 258,483, forward strand.
CCGCGCACCAGTCCCCGGCGCGCAATTCGATGTTGGGCAATTGCAGTCGCTGGCGATTGATGGCGGCGATTTGCAGCGCCGCGGGTGAAAGATCGGTGGCCACGACGGACCACGCAGGGCGTTCACTGGCCAGTGCCGCGGCAATGGCCAGCGACCCGGTGCCCAGGTCCGCCACCTGCCGGGGGGTGGTGCCCAGTCGTTGCAGGCACAGCTGCACCAGCAGCTCCGTTTCCGGTCGTGGCACCAGCACATCGGGCGAGACCACCAGCGGCAGGGACCAGAATTCGCGCACGCCGGTGATGTAGGCCAGCGGCTCCCCTTGCGCGCGCCGCTGCACGCCGGCCTCGAACATCGCAGCGGTCAGCGCGTCCACCGGCGCATCGTCGAATGCAATCAACTGCGCACGGCTGCGGCCGGTCAGCGCCGCCAGCAGCACTTCGCCATCCATCCGGTCGACGCCGGCGGCAGTGGCCGCGGCCAGCAGGCTTCGGGTGGTTTGCTGCTCTGCTACATTTGCCACGGTGCAATCGACCTCAAGAAAACTGCCTCAGCCCATGTCGCTGGGCGTGCGCGACGTGCTGGGCGCCGCCTGGCCATTATTTCAGGTCTGCCTTCCCCGGTGCCTGCCACTTGCGGTGCTGGGCGTGGCGGCCAGTGGCGTGCCGGGCGCCGAGGCCGCTGCCAGCGGCGACGCGCACGGGCTGATGCACACGCCGGAGTGGTGGGGCCTGTACGTGGCCAGCACCGTGCTGATGTTGATCTGCTATTCAGGGGTGCTGCGCGAACAGCTGGCGCTGGCGCGCGGGGAGAGCATTGGCGCGCTGGATAGCCTGCGCCAGGGCCTGATCGGCCTGCCCCAGACCCTGGGCGTACTGTTGCTGGCCACCCTGGGCATCCTGGTGGGCGCTTGCCTGCTGGTCATTCCGGGCCTGATGGCGCTGGTGTATACGACGTTCGCCTGGATTGCGCAGATCGACGAGCACCTGGATCCGGTGGCGGCCATACGGCGCAGCATCGAGCTGGTGCGCGGTCGCCTGCTTGAAGTCGCCGCCATCCTCGGTTCACTGGCCGCCGCGGTGCTGGTGTTCGTCTTGCTGACTGGCATCCTCATGGCCATCGTCATGAACCTTGCCGGGCAGGGCGCGCAGACCAGTCATGCGGGGCTGTCATTCTCGCGCTGGTTGATGGCGGGCCTGCTGGCGCTACCGGTGGTGTACATCGGCGCCGTGACAGTCACCGCATGGGGCGCGGCGCGGGCGCCGCGCCTTACAGCATCCACACCGCCGATGTCACCACCAGCGCCGCCATCGCATAGCTGAACCACAGCCGGGCCCGCGGCATGGCAAGCAATCGGTGCAGGGCGGCGCCCCAGGCCAGTCCAGATCATCGTGCAGGGGTGCCGATAGGCACACTGATCAGGCGTGGCGGCTGCAATGTCCGCGGCACTGGGGGCCACGCCCCCATAGAAGGCGCTGACCAGCGTCACGGACATCATCCAGGCCTTGGGGTTGATCAATTGGAACAGGATGGCCTCGACGCAGCGCATCGGGCGACCCGGTGCACTCGGGCTGCGCGCGGCATCCGGCGCATGCCCGTCCTTCAATATCATCCAGGCCAGCCACAGCAGGTAGGCCAAGCACAGCCAGCGCAGCACCGTGAAGCGCCGCTGGCAGGGTCAGCAGGATGGCCCCCACGCCCAGCCAGGAAAGCACCATCAATCCGATGAACCCGATCTCGACGCCCAGTGCATGCCACAGCGTGCGGCGGATGCCGAACTGCGCTCCCGAACGCATCAACAGCAGGTTGTTGGGGCCGGGGGTGATCGAGGCGACCAGGGCAAACAGTGCCAGCGGACCGCCGGCCAGATGCAATGTCACGGCAAATCCATTTCAATCCCCGACGACGTTGGCCAACTCCTCGGCCTGGTACTCGTGCTGCAGGGCTTCCAGCAGCTCATCCAGCGCGCCGTTCATCACGTCGGCCAGCTTGTACAGCGTCAGGTTGATGCGGTGATCGGTGACGCGGCCCTGCGGGAAATTATAGGTGCGGATGCGCTCGGAACGGTCGCCGCTGCCCACCTGCAGCTTGCGCGACTGCGCCTGGGCGGATGCCTGCTTCTCCTGCTCGGCGGCCAGCAGGCGCGCCTTGAGCAGTGACATGGCACGCGAGCGGTTCTTGTGCTGCGAGCGCTCGTCCTGGCACTCCACCACCAGGCCGGTGGGCAGGTGCGTAATGCGGATGGCCGAGTCGGTCTTGTTGACGTGCTGACCGCCGGCACCGGAGGCACGAAAGGTGTCGACGCGCAGGTCCGCCGGATTGATGTCGATGCTGTCGATCTCGTCCTCTTCCGGCAGCACCGCCACCGTGCAGGCCGACGTATGGATGCGGCCTTGCGCCTCGGTCTGCGGCACGCGCTGCACGCGATGCGTGCCGGACTCGAACTTGAACCAGGAAAACGCGCCGCGGCCGACCACGCGACTGATGATTTCCTTGTAGCCACCGTGTTCGCCGTAGTTCTCGCTCAGGATCTCCACCTGCCAGCCGCGCGTCTCCGCGTAACGGGTATACATGCGGTGCAGGTCGCCGGCAAAGATGGCGGCCTCGTCACCGCCGGTGCCGGCGCGCACTTCCAGGTAGATGTTGCGTTCATCGCGCGGATCCTTGGGCAGCAGCAGCAGGCTCAAGGCCCGGTCGCGTTCGGCCAGCAGCTGGTGCAGGCGGGCGGATTCTTCCTCGCCCATGACACGCATTTCGGGGTCGGGGTCCGCCGCCAGGGCCTGCGCCGCAGCATCCTGGGATTCCAGCTGCGCATAGGCCCGAAAACCGGCGGCAACCGGTTCCAGCCGCGCGTATTCCATCGATAGTTCGCGGAACTTCTGCGAGCCCCCGGCGATCTGAGGATCAGCCAGCAAATGGCCGATTTCCTCGAAGCGGTCGGTGGTTTTTTCCAGTTTGAGGCGGATCGAGGGTTTCATGGGCGGAACGGCTATAGTGACGGGATGATGCCCTATCCAATGCGAATTCTGGCAGTCCTGCTGGTGGCATGTACCAGTGCGGGCGCGGCGACCACCCCGGCGCGGGGCGAATCAGAGTCGATCCTTGCTGCGGAGAACGCGCTGCGCGATGGTGATTGCCGCGCCGCTGCCGAGAACTACCTGTCAGCTGCAAAGGTCAGCGCGGAGGTCAGCGTGGCAACGCGCGCCACGCAGCTGGCGGTGGGCTGTGAACAGCTGGCCACGGCGCGCTCCGCGGCCGCGCGCTGGCGGCAGCTTGCCCCTTATTCCGGCGATGCGGCGCTGGCCGCAGCGCTGGTCGCGCTCAAGCGCTATGACCTGGGTGAGGCGCGCACTGCGCTGATTGCCTGGCGCGAGTCCGGTTCCTCCGGGACACAGGATCCCTTGCGATTTGCCGAGGCGCTGCAGCAGGAAACCGACGCCACGGCCCTGCACCAGGTGTTCGGTGATGTGCTGGTCGGGGAGGATCCTTCCGCCGACGTGCTGCTGGCGCAGGCGCAGCTGGGAGTCGCCGCACAGGACATGCGCGCTGCCATGAACAGCGCACAACGCGCCCTGGCAATCGAAGCGGACATGATGCCGGCGCAGACGCTGGTGCTGCGCGCGCTGTCGACACTGGGCGAGGACAACGCGGCCATCGAGGGCGCCCGGGCGCTGGTCAAGTCGCAGGGCGACTCCCTCAAGGGGGAGGATGTCTTTATATTGCCGGACCTGCAGGTGGCCGCGGACCACCATGAGGACGCGCGCCGTGAGCTGGATCGCATGTCCGCGGTGGCCGCAACGCATTCGGGCGCCGAGCGGCGCCTGGTGGCGCTGGACCTGGATGAAGGCAACTTCGATGCAGCCGAAGCGCGGCTCGGTCCGATGATGGGCGAGCGTGGCTCCACCGCCATGGCACTCTATTTCCTGGGCCAGCTGGCCGAGCGACGCGGCGACGATGCACGCGCGGTGCAGAACTACCGGTTGCTGGCCGACAGCTCGGTGGCGCTGTCGGCGCGCACCTCGGCTGCGCGCCTGTTGCTCAAGCATGGCGATCGTGCCAACGCGCTGGCGCTGCTGGCCGAATACGCGGCACAGAACCCGGAGTCGGCCATCGAGGTAGGCATTGCCACCGCGCAGCTGCTGGCGCAGGCCGGTGACGTGGATGCCGCGCTGCAGGGAATCGACATGCTGCTGCAGCGCTATCCGGATCACCCGGACCTTGTGTACCAGCGCGCCACGATTCTCGAGACCGGTGGGCGCACCAAGGAAGCGCTAAGTACCTTCGAAGGCGCGCTCAAAGCAACGGCCCGCCGATCCGCAACTGACCAACGCGCTGGGCTTCACGCTGGCCGACCACAACATGAAGCTGGCGCGTGCCGAACAACTGGTGCGCGAGGCGCTGAAGGTGTCGCCCGACAATCCGGCCATCCAGGACAGCCTGGGCTGGGTGCTGTACCGGCGCGGCAAGGCTACCCAGGCGTTGCCGGTGCTCGAACGAGCCTGGAAAAACAGCCACGACAGCGAGATCGCCGCGCACTACGGCGAGGTGCTGTGGAAGTCCGGTGACCAAGGCCAGGCGCGCTACATCTGGCAGCAGGCACTCAATCGCAGTCCCGACCACAAGGGGCTGCGGGGCACCATGGCACGGCTTACCGGCGAGCCGGCGGCCACTGCGCATTGAGGCGCAGCCACTGCTTGGCCGTGGGGCGCGGCTGGCTGGTCGGTGCCTTGGTCCTGCTGGCCGCCTGTACGTCGACGCCGCGGCGCGAATTGGCGGTACTGGATCCGGCGGCGCAGCGCGCGCTCATTGCCGGGCTGGATAACTACCAGGTTGAAGGGCGCGTTGCGGTGGCCGCCGGCAGCGAAGGCTTCAATGCCTCCATGAACTGGAACCAGGCAGGGGCAGTGTCATCGGTACGGCTGGCAGGTCCCATGGGGGCCGGCTCGCTGCAAATGCAGTTCGGTGACGGGCACCTGCGCCTGGAATCGCGCGGCCAGACACTGCAGGACGCCGCGGCCCAGGACGCGGTGCAGCAGCAGCTGGGATTTGCGCCGCCACTGGATGCACTTCGTTATTGGCTGCTGGGACTTGCGGCGCCACAGGGCCAGAGCCAGGAATCGCGCAGTGCGGACGGGCAGTTGCTGTCCCTGGCCCAGCAGGGCTGGCTGGTGGAATACCAGGAATACCAGCCGCAGCGCGCCGCAGGGGCAACGGTGTCGTTGCCCAGGCGGCTGCGCGCCACGCGCGAGGACCTGCGTCTGCGCATTGTCATTGACAGCTGGCGGCTGCAACCTTAAAGCACCGGTGCCAGGCCATGCGATATCTCGCCCCCGCCAAGCTGAACCTGTTCCTGCATATCACGGGACGCGCGCACCGATGGCTACCACGACATCGAGACCGTGTTCCAGCTGGTGGACCTGTGCGACGAGGTGGACGTGCAGTCCAACATGCAAGGCAGGATCGCCCGCGATCCGCCGCCGTCCGATCCGCTGCTGGCACAGCTGCCCGACGCTGAGGACCTGACCTGGCGAGCGGCGCGCCTGCTGCAACAGGCCAGTGGCACGCCGCTGGGCGCCACCATCCATGTCACCAAGCACATCCCCTCCGGCGGGGGCCTGGGTGGGGGCAGTTCTGATGCGGCCACGGTGCTGCTGGCGCTGAACCGGCAATGGGGACTGGGGTGGTCGCGCGAAAGACTGGCGGACCTGGGGTTGCAGCTGGGCTCCGACGTGCCGCTGTTCGTGCATGGCCACAGCGCCTGGGCCGCCGGGCGCGGCGAACGGCTGGTGCCGCTGGACCTGCCGGCGCGCTGGTATCTGATCGTGCACCCCGGCGTGGCGGTCAGGACGGCCGACATCTTCGCCGCGGCGCAATTGACCCGCGATACGCCGGCCAGCAGAATCGCGGCCGTGCCGGCGGGCGGCGGTCGCAATGACTGCGAGCCGGTGGTGCGGCAACGTCATCCCGAGGTGGCCGAGGCACTGGACTGGCTGGGGGCGCGCGCCAATGCTCGCCTGACCGGAACCGGCGCCTGCCTGTTCGCGCAGTTTGATTCGGCAGCGTCGGCTCAACTTATCGCCACACAGTTGCCGCGGCAGTGGAAAGGATTTGTCGTGCGGGGGCTCGAGCGCTCGCCGACTTGATATTGGGGTGTCGCCAAGTGGTAAGGCAGCGGGTTTTGATCCCGCCATTCGGAGGTTCGAATCCTTCCACCCCAGCCAACATTAAGTTCTCTGGTCCGGTGTGGTGCAATACCAACGCCGCTTGCACCTTCGCAACAAACAGATATATGCTCGCCCGCAGATTGCCAGTAGCCAAAGAGCGACTGGCGCGATCGAGTCTGTTTAGAACGAATTGATTTCTTATTTAGGGGGACTATCCACGTGACTACACGTCAATCCGGCCATCGGCCGAATCTTGTGCGCGCATCCGTTGCCGCGGTGCTGGGAACCGCCGCGATGTTCAGCTATGCACCACTGGTAAGCGCTGCTGAAGAAGGCAATGAGCTACAGGAAGTTCAGGTCACCGGATCGCGCATTTTGCGCCGTGACTATGATTCGAACAGCCCCCTGGTCTCGGTAGAAGCCGAGTCCCTGGAAAACCGCAAGGGACTCAACATCGAGTCCTACCTCAACCAGTTGCCGCAGTTCAATCCGTCCACCGGACCGACCACCGCGCAGTTCGACGTGCAGATCACGCCGGTCAACACAGTGGGTATTTCCTCCATCTCGCTGCGTGGCTTCGGCCCCAACCGTAACCTGGTCCTCGTGGACGGCCATCGTTCGATGCCGATCAACGCGTTGATGGTTACGGACATCAACTACATCCCCTCGGCGCTGATCGAGCGCGTGGAAATCATCTCCGGCGGCGCATCGGCCGTGTACGGTGCAGACGCCATCGGCGGCGTGACCAACTTCATCACGCGCAACAATTTCGAGGGCGCCGAATTCGACGTCCAGTACGGCATGGCTGAGGCCGGCGACAACGAAGAAATTCGCGCCTATGCCCTGTTCGGCACCAATTTCGCCGAAGGCCGCGGCAACGTCACGTTCGAGACCGAGTACTACAGCCGCGACGCCGCTTACCGCAACAACCGCAGCTTCTTCACGGATTCCTTCAAGGATCCCACCGTCGGCAGCCCGGACTTCTTCGTGTTCGGCTACAACGGGTTCAATACGGCTTTCTCGTTCAACCCGCCCAACGTCAACACGCTTAACGCGCTGTTCCCCAACCGCCCGCCGTACACGACGGGTCCGGCATCGGCATTCAACCCGCCGCTGTCGCCCGGGGTGCGGGGCGTCGGCAACGACTTCGGCGTGTTCGAGGGCTTCCGCTTTAACGCTAATGGCACGGTCTTTGCGACCGGCAACAACGTGGCGAAGTTCACTGACAACGGCGGTGTAGTCGGCTCAGGTCAGTACTACTTGCAGAATACCTACGACGGCACCCTTGTCACCCCGGGTACCGGAACGGGCCCGACCAACCCCGCCATTCCCGTGGCGGGCCAGGTCACGCAGATGCTCAAGTGGTACAACCCGGATGCGCTGACCAGCTCGCCGCAGACCCGACATTCGATGTACGCGTCGGGCACGTACGACATTACCGATTCGGTCACCGCCTATGCGCGCGGCACGTTTGCCACCAGCACCACGCAGACCGTGTTGTTCCCGGCCAACGCCAGCTTCGGTTGGGAAGCCACGATCCCGTACAACCCGACCACGGACAGCCCGCTGCTGCCGACGTTGAACTGGACCGATCCGGCGGTTGTACAGGCCGCCATCAAGAATCCGACCAGCGCGCTGTATGCCAACCCGAACTTCAAGGCCACCGGCACGGTCGGCGCCTCGCATCCGGTGTCAGTGGAAATGGCCGCCCTGATGAACAGCCGCGCCAATCCGGCCGGCGGCTGGGTCCTGGAGACCTATCCGTTCAACAGCTTCTCGTCGCGCGCGACGGAGAACACCAACCAGGTCTGGCAGGTGGAAGGCGGCATTCGGTTTGACCTGCCGTTCAAGGACTGGACCGGCGACGCCTACTTCGCCCACGGCGAGTCCGACACGTACAACCAGGCCTCCGGCAACAACTCCCTGACGCGCTGGCGTGCGATGGTCACGCAGCCTGACTACGGCCGCAACGCCGCGATCACCGGCAACTCCACCGGTGCATCCCCGGGCTTCGGCGCTGCCACCGGCACCTGCACCACCGGGTTCTACCAGACGATCTTCGGTGGCGACGTGCCACCGTCACAGGATTGCCTTAACTCGGTCAATGCGGATCTGCAGACCAACACCCACAACAAGCAGGAAATTGCTGAACTGAATTTCCAGGGCGGCGTATTTAATCTGCCGGCCGGCGAAGTGCGCGCCGCGGCGGGCTTCCAGTTCCGCAAGAACTGGTCGCAGTTCACCCCGGACATCCTGCAGTCGGAAGTGTCGTTCACGGACCAGGTCATCGGTGTGTATCCGACCGGCTACCTGGACGTCTCGACCGATGTCATGGACTACTACGGCGAATTGCTGATCCCGGTGCTCTCGGATCTGCCGTTCCTCAAGAAGCTGGAACTGGAACTGGGCGGTCGGGAATCCAATTACTCCGACACGGACAGCACCTTCACCTGGAAGGCCACGACCAACATCGAGATCAACGACTGGTTCCGTGTCCGTGGTGGCTACAACAAGGCCACTCGTGCCCCGAACCTGGGCGAGCTGTTCCTCAACAAGCAGGAATTCTTCGGCACTGGCGGCAACTTCGGTGACGCCTGCAGCGGCCGCTCCAACGCGCCTTACGGTGCCGGTGGCGTGGCGCCGGATCCCAAGCCCGGCAATCCTGCCGGCGAGCCCATAGCGACGCAGCTTGCTTCTGGCTCGACGGTGGCAAGTGCCACCAGCGCCTACCTGATCTGCCAGGCGCAGATGACCCCGGCGGCCCTGACGGCCTACTACGGCCCGAATGGCAACGCGGTTGCTCCCGGACCTGGTGGCGGATTTGCCTGGCTGAACCAGCAGGGCAACCCGAACCTCAAGTCCGAAGAGGCTGACACATGGACGGCGGGCATCGTGATGACCTCGCATGCCGAGAACCCCTGGCTATCAGGTATTTCGACCACGATTGACTGGTACAGCGTCAACATCAAGGACGCCATCCAGCAGGACTCGACCGACTACGCAGCCTACCTGTGCTACGGCGCAGTGCAGGTGACCACGGCGGCAGAGGCGGCAGCTCAGGCGGCCAGCGCGGCTTGCCAGAACGTGCCGCGTAACACGGCCAATGGCGGCGCGCTGAGCGCCCTGATCGTGTACACCAACCAGGCCACGATCAAGACCGCGGGTATCGACGTGGGCGTGAATTGGATCGTGGGCTTCGGCGACGTGGGTCTGGAGAAGGTCCCCGGCCGGTTTGGCGTCAACGTGCAGGCGACGTTCCTGGACTACTACAAGACCAAGACTTCGCCGGCCAACTTTGACGTGGAGACCGACTGGAAGGGCACGTTTGGCCCGACGCTGGCAGGCACCCAGGGTGGTTCTTATGACTACCGCCTGTTCACGACCTTCAGCTACATCCTGCAGGACATGAGCTTCGGACTGACCTGGAGGCACCTGCCTTCGATCTACAGTGCGCAGCATGCCGGCCAGGAAGCCATCATCGCCAACAACAAGGCCGTCCAGGCTGGTGCGCCGGGGATCATCCTCAGCTACACGCCTGATACGGAAGTCGCGGCTTCCAGCTACGACATCTTCGACTTCAACTTCAACTGGAATATCAACAAGACGCTGTCACTGCGTGCGGGTATCTCCAACCTGTTTGATGTCGATCCGGCGATCACTGGCCAGACCAAGGGCTATCCATACGACCCGACCATGACGGCGGCGCAGAACTCGGCACACCTTGCGGCGACCTGCGATGCGGCCGCCAAGGCTCTGGGCTGCGTCTCCCCGACCGCGTACAGCCTGGCAAGCTCTGGTGCCGGTACGACCAACGCGGGTTACTACGACACGATCGGTCGTCAGTACTACCTTGGTCTGAAGGCCCGGTTCTAAAAGAAGACATCTAGTCTGCAACTTCGGGGGGCGACGGCAACGTCGCCCCCCTTTTCTTTGGGCTCGTGCTTTCCCTCAAAGACGGTGCCCTTGGTGAAAATCGCCCCTGAATCTGTGCGGTCGGGGTCGGTTTTGGCGATTTTTCCGCTATAATTAACAGTTACCTAACGAAATCATAAGGTTAGCTACGTGGACGGCCAATCAATGGCGCTTTTCACGGGCAACGCCAATCCGGCGCTTGCCCATGACATCGCCCGACACCTGACGGTGCCGCTGGGCCGTGCCTCCGTGGGACGGTTCAGCGACGGCGAAGTCAATGTGGAGATCATGGAGAACGTGCGCGGTCGCGACGTCTTCATCGTGCAGCCCACCTGTCCGCCCACCAATGATCACCTGATGGAACTGCTGGTGATGATCGATGCCTGTCGACGCGCGTCGGCCAAGCTCATCACCGCGGTGGTGCCGTACTTCGGCTACGCGCGCCAGGATCGCCGGCCACGCGTGACGCGCTCGGCGATCACCGCCAAGCTGGTGGCCAACATGTTCGCCGACGCCGGAGTGGACCGGCTGCTGACGGTGGACCTGCATGCCGACCAGATCACCGGCTTCTTTGATATCCCCGTGGACAATGTCTACGGTTCGCCGGTGCTGCTGGGTGATGCCTGGCGGCAGCAGTACAAGGACATCGTCGTGGTGTCGCCCGACGTGGGCGGCGTGGTGCGGGCCCGGGCGCTGGCCAAGCAGCTGGACGACGCGGAACTGGCCATCATCGACAAGCGCCGTCCGCGCGCCAATGAAGTAAAGGTCATGAACATCATCGGCGACGTGAAGGACCGCAGCTGCGTCCTGATCGACGACCTGGTGGACACCGCCGGCACGCTGTGCCAGGCCGCCGAGGCGCTCAAGGAGCAGGGCGCCCTGCGCGTGGTGGCCTACATCACGCACCCGGTGCTGTCGGGCAAGGCAGTCGAGCGCATCAGCGGCTCGCAGCTGGACGAGCTGGTGGTGACCGACACGATCCCGCTGTCCGCCGCGGCGCGCGCCTGTGGGCGCATCCGCGTGCTGTCGGTGGCAGCGCTGCTGGCGGAGACCATCCGCCGCATCCGCGACGAGGAATCCGTCAGCTCGATGTACATCGACTAGAGGTTTTTTGAAGGTGGCACGCGCTGGTCGCGGCGATGTGCCTTGTTGCAATGTGAAGGAGATAACCATGGGTAAGTCATTTCAAGTCGGCGCCGAGACGCGTAACGACCAGGGCAAGGGTGCGAGCCGCCGCCTACGTCACGCGGGCAAGGTGCCAGCCATCCTCTACGGGGGAAAAGGTGAGGCGGCCAACATCACGCTGAACCAGTTGAGCCTGCAGACGATGATCGACGACGAGCGTTTCTACTCGACGATCATTACCGTGAATGTGGACGGCAAGCCCGAGCAGGCCATCGTCAAGGACGTGCAGATACACCCGGCGCGCAGTACCGTGGTGCACGTGGACCTGCAGCGCGTGCTGGCTGACCAGCCCATCCGCATCCACCTGCCCATCCATTTCCTCAACGCGGCGACCTCGCCCGGGCGTCAAGGTGCAGGGCGGCATCGTGTCGCACCTCAGGTCGGACGTGGAAATCGTCTGCCTGCCCAAGGACCTGCCCGAGTCGCTGTCGGTGGACATGGGCCAGATGAGCCTCAACGAGACGCTGTTCCTCAAGGACATCCCGCTGCCGGCGGGCGTGACGATTCCGGAGCTGACCAAGGGTCGTGACATCCCGGTGGTCTCCATCCACAGCCCGCGCGCCGAAGAGGCCGAGCCGGTGGCTGCGGAAGCGGCAGTTGTCGCGACGGCAGCCCCTGCTGCCGCTGCGCGGACGCCAAGAAGGAGGGCGCGGCACCGGCTGCGGCTGCCGATGCCAAGAAGGAAGGCGCCAAGAAGGAAGGCGCCAAGAAGGAAGGCGGCAAGAAGTAGGCGATTCCGGACATGCCTGGGCTCGCGGTCAAACTCATCGTGGGCCTGGGCAATCCCGGGCGCGACTACGAATCCTCGCGTCACAACGCGGGGTTCTGGGTGGTGGAAGAACTGGCGCGCCGCCACGGCGGCGCGTTTCGCGCGGAACCGAAATTCAATGCCGAGCTGGCACGCACCCGCATTGGCGGGAGCGAGCTGTGGCTGGTCAAGCCGCAGGACTACATGAACAACAGCGGACAGGTGACCGCGGCGGTGGCCACGTTTTACAAGGTGGAACCGGCGCAGTTGCTGGTCGTGCATGACGAGCTGGACCTGCCGCCGGCGGAAGTGCGCCTCAAGCAAGGCGGTGGCTCCGGCGGACACAATGGCCTCAAGGACCTGATTGCCCATCTGGGCGAGGGGTTCTGGCGGCTGCGGCTGGGCGTGGGTCATCCCGGCAACCGTGAACAGGTGACGCCATGGCTGCTGTCGCGCAGCTCCGCGGCCGAACGCGCGCAGCTGGAACCAGGCGTACTTGCAGCGGCCGACATCGTGCCGCTGGTGATTGAACAGGGTGCGGCGGTGGCGATGCAGAAGCTGCACTCGCGCGCCGGCGCGCCGAAGGACTGAAAGAATGGGAATCCAGTGTGGAATCGTCGGGCTGCCCAATGTCGGCAAGTCGACCCTCTTCAATGCGCTGACGCGCGCGCAGATCGCGGCGGAGAACTATCCGTTCTGCACCATCGATCCCAATGTCGGGGTGGTGGGGGTGCCGGACCTGCGGCTGGCGCAGCTGGCGGCCATCGTCAAGCCGCAGAAGATCCTGCCTACCGCCATGGAGTTTGTGGATATCGCAGGGCTGGTGGCCGGCGCGTCCAAGGGCGAAGGCCTGGGCAACCAGTTCCTGGCGCACATCCGCGAGACCGATGCCATTGCGCACGTGGTGCGCTGCTTCGTCAACGATGACATCGTGCACGTGGCCGGACGTATCGACCCGATCTCCGACATCGACGTGATCGATACCGAACTAGGCCTGGCGGACCTGGCCAGCGTCGACAAGGCCGTGGAGCGCTCCGGCAAGGCCATCAAGGGCGGCGACAAGGAAGCCCTGCGGCGCCGCGACCTGCTGGTGAAGCTGCAGGGGCACCTCAACAGCGGCGCACCGGCACGCTCGATGCCGATGACCGAGGACGACCGAAAGGACCTGCGCGAGCTGCACCTGCTCACGCTCAAGCCCATCATGTACATCGCCAATGTCAACGAAACCGGATTCAGCAACAATCCCCACCTGGACGCCGTGCGTGCACGGGCAAAAAAGGAAGGCGCCGTGGTGGTGGCCGTGTGCGCGGCCATCGAGGCGGAGATCGCGCAACTGGAAGACAGCGAACGCGCCGAGTTCCTCAAGGACCTGGGGTTCGACGAGCCGGGGCTGGACCGTGTGATCCGCGGCGCCTACGAGCTGCTGGGGTTACAGACGTACTTCACCGCCGGGGAAAAGGAAGTGCGGGCCTGGACAGTGAAGGCCGGTTCCACGGCACCGCAGGCGGCGGGCGTCATCCACACGGACTTCGAGCGCGGCTTCATCCGCGCCGAAGTCATTGGCTTCAATGACTTCATCGCCTGCAAGGGTGAGCATGGGGCCAAGGAGGCCGGCAAGTTGCGCCTGGAGGGCAAGGAATACATCGTGCGCGAAGGCGATGTCATGCACTTCCGGTTCAATGTCTGAAGCGACTGCGCGCCGGGGTGACAGTGGGTGCCGGACGTTACGTCCGCGTTTCCGAACAAATCCATGCGCAGCTTGAACATGCACTGCAGGCGTTGACCACCGGGGCCGCAGGCGGCTAGGCGGCCTGGCTATTGTTGCGGGCGACGGGTGTATCCTGTTGCCCGGATCAATTCGAAATTCCACTTGTCGCTGCGCATGTAGAAAGGAACCCGCATGACCGCTTCGCAATGGTTGATGGTCGTCCTGCAGGGCAGCATCATGCTGACCGTTTTCGGTCTGGGACTGACCGCCACCTTCCAGGACGCCACCTACCTGTTCAGGCGGCCGGCCCTGCTTGCCAGGGCATTCCTGGCCATGAATATCGTGATGCCGGCCGTCGCCGTGATCATCGCGATCACTTTTGCATTGCCCATTGAAGTGGACGTGGCACTGGCGGCCCTGGCCGTGTCCCCGGTGCCGCCCATCCTCTACAAGAAGCAGCTGTCTGCCGGCGGACGCATGGAGTACGTGGTGGGCTTGCTGGTGGCAATGTCGCTGCTGGCCATTGTGGTGGTGCCGCTGGCGGTGCTTATTGCGAACCACCTGATTGGCGGGGAGGCGGCACTGGCGCCACGTGCGGTGGCCAAGACCATGTTGACCAGTGTGCTGCTGCCGCTGGTGGCAGGCCTGGTGGTCCGCAAGCTGATTCCGGCGGCCGAGAAGGCGGCCGGCGTGATCATGACAGGGGCTGGCATCCTGCTGGTGGTGGCCGTCATACCGCTGCTGGTCAAGCTGTGGCCAGTGGTGCAGCCACTGCTGGGCAATGGAACCCTGCTGGTAATGTTTGGCATGGTGATCGTCGGAATTGCGGTGGGGCACGTGCTGGGCGGTCCGCGTGCGGCGGATCGCACGGCGCTGGCCATGTCCACGGCGTCGCGCCATCCCGCGGTGGCACTGGCGGTGGCGACCTCGGGAACGGCCGTGGATACGAAACCGGCGCTGGCACTTATCCTGTTATACGTGGTGGTGGCCGCGGTCGTGTGTATCCCCTACCAGAAGTGGCGAGCCAAGTCGGACGCCCCGGCGCCGGCAAAGTGAATGAGGGGATGGCGAAGGTTCCCGGTGGAACCTTTCGCATGGGCTCAGACAGCCACTACCCGGAAGAGGCGCCCGCACACCCGGTACGGGTGGATGAATTCTGGATCGACACGCATGCGGTGACCAACACGGACTTTAAGCGGTTCGTCGATGCCACCGGTTACGTCACGCTGGCCGAGCGGCCCGTCAATCCGGCCGACTATCCCGGCGCCTTGCCGGAAATGCTGGAGCCCTCGTCGGTGATGTTTCGCAAGGCCAGTGGCCCGGTGGACCTGGGCAATCCCTACAACTGGTGGACCTACGTGCCAGGAGCCAACTGGCGCCATCCACGCGGGCCGGACAGCTCATTGCGGGGTCTGTGGAAGCACCCGGTGGTGCATGTGGCCTTCGAGGATGCGCAGGCCTACGCCAAGTGGGCCGGCAAGTTGCTGCCCACCGAGGCGGAATGGGAATATGCGGCGCGCGGGGGCCTGGTGGATACGGAATTCGCCTGGGAAGGGGACTTGATGCCCGGCGGAAAGGTCATGGCCAATACCTGGCAGGGCCAGTTCCCGTGGCAGAACCTGCTGGAGGACGGCTTCGAATGGACCGCGCCGGTGGGCAGTTTCCCGCCCAACGGCTACGGCCTGTACGAGATGACCGGCAACACCTGGGAATGGACCACCGACTGGTACCAGGACCACGGCAAGATCCAGCATGCCTGCTGCACCATCGGCAATCCGCGTGGCGGCAGCGCCGATGCCAGCGTGGATCCGCGCAATCCAGATCTGAAGATCCCGCGCAAGGTGATGAAGGGCGGGTCCTACCTGTGCGCACCCAACTACTGCCGACGGTATCGGCCGGCCGCTCGCATGCCGCAGACCATCGATACGTCCACCTGTCACCTGGGGTTCCGCTGCGTGATGCGCGCGGACGCACAAGGAAGTTAGAAAGTGGAAAACATGCTGCAGCTGGTCGGACATTACGTCGCGCTGACGCTGGAGGCCTTTGCAATAGTCGTGATTGCCGCAGGCGCACTGGAGGCCGCGGTTGGCATCGTGCGGGTAGCCCTGCACCCGGCCATCCCCAATACCGAGCGGCGCGCGGTATGGCTGAATTTCGCGCGTTGGCTGGTGGCCGGACTTACCTTCCAGCTGGCCGCCGATATTGTTGGAACGTCGTTTGAACCGACCTGGGACCAACTGGCCAGGCTGGGGCTGATCGCGGTCATCCGCACCTTCTTGAGCTTTTTCCTGGACCGCGAGCTCGATTCCACCCGGGACCTGCAGCATGAGCGCCAGCTGGAGCAGGAGCGCGGCCCGGGGCGGGGACGGGGCGGGAGGTCAGGGGGCGGGGGCGGCTGAGCCTGAGGCGCAGGGCGGCTTGACACCCCCAGCGCGCGGCCCGGACAATCCGCGGCCGCGCCCGGCAACCGGCGGGAATCGGTGTTGGAAAGGTAGCTCAGCTGGTTAGAGCACGGCACTCATAATGCCGGGGTCGAGGGTTCGAGTCCCTCCCTTTCCACCAATAATCATTCTGCCAGCCGCTCAAGAATTGTCGGCATTCGGCGAAAACCCCTCTTCCACGCCGTCCTGCAGCGAGCCAATGAAGGCGGGGTCAACGCAACCCTTCGGCGGGTGGTGACCTGGCTATTGAATTGGCCCGGTCTCAATGGCGGACCTAATAGTTTGGATTCGCGCGGCGATATATGCCCGCCGACCGGACGACTTTACCTGCCGCGCGTAGTCCTTCAGGCGCTGCCACCGGAAGTGCCGCGGGATGGAAAGCTCCGGCAACCTGGAGAAAATGCGCGATCTACCCGGCGCAAGATACAGGAGGTCGAACAGAGCCTTCTCGGGGATCGCGATCTTGGCATCGGATGTCGGTGACAATTCGAAGCCCTTGAATAGCGCCGGCGGCATGCGATGGAACGAGATCGTACCCATCGGAGTTCGCAGACGGCGAGGCCGCGCCGGTGTGACGGCATACACAATCGATGGAATCTGCTCGATCAGACCATGATGAAACAGCGCCGATTGCAGCGAGATGTAAGCCGGGTAGGGCGCGAGATTAGTTCGGGTAGCGCAAGGGGTCGATCTTCTCGTTGACCAACCATCGACCGCGGCTGAGGTGGATGATCATCCCCTTGCCTGCAAGTCGGCGGAGAATCGTGGTCGCATTGCTGGGTGACACCTGCAACAGCGCGGCCACGTCACGCGTTTCAACGACCGGAGTCGCCAGCGTTTGCAGTCGCTGCAGGGCTTCGATCTGGTTCATGGCTCCAAGGCCTCCAGACCGTTGACGACCTGTTCCTGCAGCTCGTTCCAGGCCTTCTTGGTTCGGTAATGCTCCTGGTACTCGGGCTCCAGATAGGCGAGGACCTGGCCGGCGAACGCGTCGATAGTCGACGGCCAAGCGCATTGTCGATTGCGGTGGCCAGATGGGCGGCTGCTGTCGCGGGTAGTGGTTGCTCCGGCGCCTCCTGCATCCAGCAGCAGCTTCAGATCGAACACGTCCCGCGATTGAACCTGTTCACGCAATGCCAGCGCCGAGACCTTCTGGGCAAAGGCCGCGTGCACGCGAGTAGTGCTGCACGATTACCGGATAGAGGCGGTACGTCCGGATGATTCCGGCGTCCACGGGTTCCACCGCAGTCTGCTCATCCAGGCCGCGCCGCGAGAATTCGATCTTGGTCGGTACCTCGGCACCGGACTCGGTGATGCGCAGGGTCAGCTTCCAGCGCTGCGTCGTCCCGGTCTGCTTGGGCAGCGCGGTCCTGGCAATCTCGATGCCCTGTGTTCGCAGTGCCTGCACGAATGACGGCGCTTCGAGCAGGCGATTCACGTTGTTCTGCAGCGTGCCAACGGCCATTGTCTGGATGTCCAGATCCATGTCTTCCGAGTAGCGGATGCTCTTGAGGAAGAATCGCAGATTGCAGCCGCCTTTGAGGGCAGAAGAGGGCTTTGTCCACGCGCGCGCCGAAGGCCCGCAGGAACAGCAGGTGGAAGATCTCGATGGTCTGGCGGTCATTCCACATCCGTTCACATTACGCGTAATCGACACATATGTCGACTACGCGTAATGTGAAAGACCCCTTAATTTCGATGCCCGGCGAGGAAGAACGTCCCCTGCCCGAATGCCGGCGGACGGTTCAGCGGCACGTGATTTACACACCTTCGGCACAAACCGCCGGCAGCAATGCACCGCTGGCGGCAGCGGAGATCACCAGTGACGGTCAGCAGCTGCTAGGTGGGCACAAGTCTGGACAGTACCGGTTCATCGCCCCGCGCCAGTGCATCTTCAGCGATGAGCGCGTCGTAATCGCGCCCGTACAAAGCCAGTGCCAGTGTCCGGCCGCCCTTGCGGTACGCGAACGCACAGGTCTTCGACTTCGGGTCTCCCGCGATGTCGATGCGGTCCCACGATTCGGCGTGACCCACGTATCGCAACGAGACCCCGAACTGAGTCGTCCAGAAGAACGGCACCTGGTCGAGCTTTATGGTCTGGCCCAGCATTGCGCGCGCGGCCAGTTGGCCCTGACGTTGGGCGACCACCCAGTGCTCGATGCGCACGCTGTCCCCGCTGCGCGGGTCGAGGTAGCGCACGGCGTCGCCCGCCGCCCAGATGCGGGCATCGGAGGTGCGTAGCTGCGCGTCGACCAGCACGCCGCGATCAACCTTCAGGCCTGCGGCCTCGGCTAGCGCCAGCGATGGCCGCACGCCCACGCCCATGACCACCAGCTGCGCGGGTATCTTCGTGCCGTCATCGAGCGTGACCTCGGCAGGGTTGATCGATGCCGGCTTCCTGCCCAGATGAAACGTCACCCCGTTCTCGACGTGCACGGCGTGCAGCACACCACCGGCCGCAGGCCCCAGTGCCTTCGCAAACGGTACCGTATCGGGGGAAACCACGTGCACATCGCAGGCCGCGCGCCTTGAGCGATGCGGCGGCCTCCATGCCGATGAAGCTCGAGCCGATGACCACTGCGCTGCGCGCGACCTTGGCATCGGCGAGGATCCTCCGTCCATCGGCGACGGTACGCAGCACGTGGACATGCGGCAGGTCGGCCCCGGGGATGGGCAGACGGATCGCATCGGCACCGGTGGCCAGCAGTAGGGCGCCATAGCTTGCCGTGCTGCCGTTGGACAGGTGCACCGACTTGGCGGAGCGGTCGATCGACGCCACCGTGGTGCTGGGCCGCACGTCGATTCCGGCGGTCTTCCAGCTGTCGGCGTCGCGTAGGAACAGCCATTCCTCGGGCGCATTGCCGGCGAGGTAGTCCTTGGACACGTTTGGCCGGTCACAGGGCAGGTCCTGGTCGGCACTGAGCAGCACTACCGGGCCGGCGTACCCCTCGTCGCGCAACGCGAGCGCGCACGCAGAACCGGCCGCACCGCCCCCGACAATGACCACCGACGACGGGCCACCTGCGATGTCGTGCGGCGAGGCCGGCGGTGTCCTGCCGGTGACGATGCGGCCGCTGCCGCGGTTCTCGACCTTGAAGGTCTGGATCGGCGCCAGCGCAGGCGGACCAATCGCTTCGCCGGTACGAACCGAAAAGCACGCGTGGTGATGCGCGCAGCGAATGGTGTCGCCGATGACCGCACCGCCGGCGAGGTTCTCACCCCAGTGCGCGCAGGCGGCGGCCACGACGAAGTAGCCGGAGCCTCGACGCACGGCGACCACCGCGTGGTGATCGTAGTGCCCCTGCAGCATCGCGCCGTCGTCGAGATCGGGGATGCCAGTGGCGAAGTCCGGTCCGGTCAGTTCAATGGTTCCGCCCATCAGTGCGCTCCTGCTGATCAGTGTGACGCTGGTCGCATGCGTCCAGTCCGCGGTCATGGTGGCCGACGCGGCATGTCCGACGACTATGCTGCCGCAGGGCTTGCCGCTGCACCTTGCCACCTCAGGGGTTGCCAGTATGGCAGCGGCGCAGGCCGCCGATGACGCCAGCCGGTCGATGATGGCCGGCAGCGGCACGGACAAGGGTCTGCGTGGCGCCCGGTCCGGCCGCTGCCCGCCTTCTTGCGCCGCTGCCTCGAGATTTCGCCAGCCTGAAATAGGGCATACGAAACAAGCAATTACGGTGGCCCTCCAGTCGCGCTTGCGCGGACCGGTTGATGGCGCCTACTTCTGACTGGCGGGGTACGGGTCCGTCAGCGGCGATTGAGCCCGTCTCCAGCAGGGATTTCAGGTTGCAAAGGATCTTCGGCCAGCCGCCGGACACCGCCGTGATGAACTTCGAGGGGTCTCGCTCGATGGTGTGGGTGATGGACAGCTTGACCGCGGATCCATTGGGTTCCAGTTCCATGGTGCACAGTGACTCGCCCTCGGCCTTGAGCTCGGGCTTGTTCTGGTGCTGCCAGCGAATGACCAGCCGCCGCGGCGGGATCGCCTCGACGATCTGACCGTCATCGAACAGCTGGCCGTCTCCCGACACCATCTTCCAGGAGGATCCCGCCGTCCACTGGCTTATGCAGCTGGTGCCAAACCAGTACTGCTTCATGTACTCCGCGTCGGTCAGGGCCGACCACAGCTTTTCCGGGGTGGTGCGGATATAGGTCACGTAGACGAAGGTTGATCTAGCCATTGGCCTTCTCCAGTCGTTGCTTGAGGGATGAGAGCGCCTTGAGGCGCGGCTTTTCGAACTTGGCAATCCAGCGCTCGTAGATTTCCTGCAATGGCACGGGATTGAGGAAATGCAGCTTCTCGCGGCCGCGCCGCAGGGTGGCCACCAGGTTGGCCGCCTCCAGCAGGTCCAGGTGCTGCGTCACGCCCTGGCGAGTCATGTCCAGGTGTTCGCACAGCTCGTTGAGCGTGCGCCCGTCGTGCGCCTGCAGCAGGTCCAGCAACTTGCGGCGGCTGGGATCGGCCAGGGCCTTGAACAACAGGTCGGTATCGGGGCGCTCCGCCATGTCATTTCCGAGCGTAGTTACCTGTCCGAATAATAGGCAAGTAAATACTTGCATGTCAAGCGCGGGTGTATGCTCTGCCGCCCAGCACCCCTTCGGATGGAGCGTTTATGACACGCCATCACCTGACCGCCCTGTTGCTGTGCGTGCCCATGGCCGCGACGGCAGCAGACGACTTCAAGATCTCCCAGCTGGAAACGGACGTACGGGACCTGCAGCGACAGGTGCAGGCCCAGTCGCAGCAGATCAACGAGCTGCGCTCCCAATTGGCGCGACCGGTGGGGCAGCCCCGGACACCCTCGGCATCCCCGGCGGCAGCGACCAGCAGTGGCACCTGGCTGGATGCCTCCAAGTGGCAGCGGGTGCACTCCGGCATGAGCGAGCTGGAGGTGATCAGCGTGCTGGGACCGCCGACGTCCATGCGTAACAGAGACAGCGAGCGGGTGCTGTTCTATGCGATGGAGATCGGTGCTTCCGGATTCCTCAGCGGCAGCGTGACGCTGCGAGATCGGCTCGTGCTCGAGGTGCAGTTACCGGCACTGCGGTAATTATTGGCCGTTTGCACGTACTATTGCCCCTGCGGCAAACGGAGGAATCATGATCGCGCCATCGCGTGCTGTAGTTGCACTGATCCTTGCCCTTGCGGCAGTAGCGGTATTCGCGCAGGCGCCATCGCCCGCGAAGCGGGCCTATCCGGAAGGGTTCATTTCCGGTCGCGTCACTGATGGCACCGGGCCGCAAGCCGGCGTGTGGGTCATCGCCGAGACGCGGGAAACCAACACCCCCTTCGTCAAGATCGTGGTAACCGACGATCAGGGGCGCTTCACGCTGCCGCAGTTGCCCAGCGCAACCTACAACGTCTGGGTGCGTGGCTACGGGTTGCTCGATTCGGCCAAGGTCAAGGGCCGCCCTGGCGACACCGGTCTGGAACTCAAGGCTGAAGTGGCCAAGGACCCTAAAGACGCGGCCAAGGTCTATCCCGGCGACTACTGGTTGTCGCTGCTGCAAGTGCCGGCGGCCAGCAATTTTCCCGGTACCGGCCCAACGGCCGCTGGTGGCAACGGCTTCCAGCCAGCCATCCTCAGCCAGGATGACTGGATGCACCGCTTCAAGAAGGACTGCAACTTCTGCCACCAGCTGGGCAACCAGCTCACCCGCACGCTTACACACATGGATTTCGCCAAGCTGGGCTTCAAATCGCACGAGGACGCGTGGCTCTATCGCACTTCCCTGGGCGTGCGCGGCAGCGCGATGCAGGCGGCATTCCTGCAGTTCGGTGGGGAAGGCCAGGCAAAGACCATGGCGGACTGGACCCGCGCCGTTGCATCGGGCGAGGTGCCCCCCATGCCGCCGCGCCCGCAGGGCATCGAGCGCAATGTGGTGGTAACCCTGTGGGATATCGGAGGACCGCAGGACTTCATGCATGACGAGATCGCCACCGACAAGCTCAATCCCACGGTAAATCCCTACGGTCCGATCTACGCCGTGTCGGCTGGCCACGGCACCATCAATGTGGTCGATCCGGTCACCAACGATGCCTACAAGATAGAAATCCCCACACGCGAGGATCCACGCAAGGTCACCACGCGGTTTCCACCGCCGGCACGCCCCTCCAACTTCTGGGGAATGGAGTGGGTGTGGGGCCAGGAAAATCCGGCTGACCCGCACAACCCCATGATGGACTGGCGCGGCCGGGTGTGGGCAACGTCGAAGATTCGCAACGACGAACCAGCATTCTGCAAGGAAGGCAGCAAGAACAAGTACGCCGTGTACTACCCGCTGCGCAACAGCGCCCGCCAGGCTTCAGTTTATGATCCGGCCACTGGCAAGTTCGAGCTGATCGATACCTGCTTTGGGACCCACCACCTGCAGTTCGCCAGCGATCCGGATCACACGCTGTACTTCAATGAGTTGATCGGCCCCATGTTCGGCTGGATCAATACCCGCCAGTTCGATGCCACCCATGACGAGCAGCTGTCGCAGGGTTGGTGTCCGCAGATCATCGATACCAACGGTGACGGCAAGATCACCAAGCCCTGGAATGCGGCAAACAACGCCAACCCGGATCCGAAGCTGGATACCGAAATCCGCAAGCCGCTGTATTCACTGATTCCCGATCCCAACGATGGCAACGTCGTCTGGGGCGCCTCTGAAGGCGCCACGGGTGAGGAGCGCGGTTACATCGTGCGCCTCAATCGCGGCGCCAATCCCCCCGAGTCGTGCGTGTCGGAGGTGTATCGCGTACCCAAGGGCACGCTAAACCCGCGCGGCATCGACATCGACAGCAGCGGCAGGCCGTGGGTGGCGATGGCTGCCACCTCGCAGTGGGCGCGCTTCGACCGCAGCAAGTGCAAGAAGACCAACGGTCCCGGAGCCGACAAGGGTGAGCTGTGCCCTGAAGGCTGGACCGTGTGGCAAACCCAGGGCCCGCGATTCAAGGGCACCAACTACCCGGCCGATTTCCACTACTTTGGCTGGGTGGACCGGTTCAACATCTCCGGCCTGGGCAAGGACACGCCAATCCTGACGGGGTCCAATTCGGATTCACTGATCGCGCTGGATCCTGCCACCGGCAAATGGACCTATCTGCGAGTCCCATATCCGCTGGGCTTCTACCAGCGTGGGCTGGATGGGCGCATCGACGACCCCAACGCCGGCTGGAAGGGACGTGGCCTGTACGCCAACTACGGGACGCACCTGGTGTGGCATATCGAAGGCGGCAAGGGCACCACGGGCAAGATCGTCAAGTTCCAGATCAGGCCCGACCCGCTGGCGCACTGATCCTAATCCCTGGATCAGCGGCCAACGGGCCAGTCCCGACCGTCCTAGAAACGGGCGCGCACTGTCAGTCCTATCATCCGCGGATCGCTGGGCTGGCCCAGGATCAGGCCGGAATTGCCGGTCTGGATGGTCAGCGCAGTGATGTAGTTGGCTTCGAACAGGTTGCGTGCAAATACGTCGACTTCCCAGCCTTTGGCGAATCGATAGCCAACGCTCATGTTGGTGGCGTTGTAACCATCAATCCAGGTGTACTGGGAAGCCGATGTGTCGCTGTTGTAGCCGGTGCGGGCATACCAGTCGGCATGGGCGATAAACTGGCCGCTGCCCGCCTGCACTGCGTAGTCCAGGCCCAGCGTTCCCACCCAGCGCGACAGGCCGGCCAGTCGCACGCCGGTCAGGTCGCAGGCCACGGTTGAGGCGGTCTGCTTTTCAAGCGGGCAGGGCCCCTGCGGATAATCGGTGTTCGAACCCACGCCATAGGCTGCATTGGCGCGCAACGTCAGGCCCCGGAACAGCAGCGCGGTGAAATCCATTTCCGCGCCCTTGACCGTCACCTCGGGGATGTTCGCCGGATAGGAGCGCAGGGCGGCGGTTTCCTGGCTGGAGACGATGTTGGCCTGGTAGTTCTTCACCACCGTGTAATAGGTCGCGAGGTTGAGCGTCGCGCGATTCTCGAGGAACGTGGACTTCATGCCCAACTCGAAGGTCTCATTGCGCTCGTCTTCAATCACGGCCGTCGCCAGCACTGGCTGGTTGGCAGCGTCGAGCGGCAGGCCCGACATGTTGAGGCCACCGGACTTGTAGCCATAGGCAATGCTCACATAGGTGAGCACGTCGTCGGTTGCCTGAAAGGAAAGATTGGTGCGACCAGAGACGCTGCCGCCGTTGTCCGCGGCGGTGTAGCTCTGCGGGCGGAAAATCGAGAGCTTGGCCTTCAGCAGTTCTGCCTGGGTGGCCGGGGGCAGTCCGGCGAGGTTGAGCCCGCCGGAGACCGTGGTGGCGTAATCGCCATTCTTGTCCTCGTAGGTGTAGCGCAGGCCCAGGGTGCCCGTCAGGCGGTCGGTAAACTTGAAGTTCCCTTCGCCGAAGGCCGCGTAGCTGCTCAGCTCGTATGCGGAATTGCCGTACTGTCCGTAGCCATCCAGCAGGTTGGCGGGAATCGGCACCTTGAAGCTGGTCGGGTTCAGCAGCCAGTACGCGGCATCGGCCCCGTAGACGCTGATCGGCGTGCCGGTGATCCTCTGGTTGAAGAAGTAGAGACCGCCGACGTAGTTGAACCGGCCGTCCGTCTTGGAGGCGAATCGAAACTCCTGGCTGTACTGGTCCTGGCGCGAGGGAATGCGCTGGATGGTCTGGATCGGCAGGCCGGTGTAGTCGCGGTCGTTGGCAACGTCCCAGTTCCAGTAGCGCCAGGCGGTGACCGAGGTCACGGTGCCGGGATTCAGCGCCCAGTCCGCAATCAGCGAAAGACCGCCGTCCTGGGTGTCGATGTGCAGGGGGGCATCGATGTCGCTGAGTCGGTCATACACGTTGGTGCTGGGCGGCGCGTAGCCCAGCCCCGCCGCCAGGGCTGGATACTGGCGTGACGCAGGCCGCAGGCTGGTACCTACCCGCAGGTAAGTCTGGGTGCAGCACACCGAGTCCAGGTCCGAGAGGTCGGCGATGAACCGCAGCTGCAGGGCGTCGGAGGCAAGGAACAGCAGCTGTCCGCGCACCGCAAAGTTGTTGAGGGTGTTGAGGTCCTGGTCGGTCACGACATTGTGGATCACGCCGTCGCGCCGTGTGTACTGCACGGCCAGGCGACCGGCCAGGGATTCGCTCAGTGGGCCGGAGAATGAGCCCTTGGCCTGCATGTAGTTATCGTTGGCGATGGACATTTCACCGCTGGACTCGGGTTCAAAGCTGGGCGCGCGGCTCATGATGCTGATGGCGCCCGCAGTGGTGTTCTTGCCGAACAGCGTGCCCTGCGGCCCGCGCAGCACTTCCACGCGCTCAAGATCAGTGAAGTCGAAAGCCGCCGTCGCGGGGCGGGCGTGGTAGACCTGGTCCACGTAGAAGCCCACGCCCGGCTCGATGCCGTCGTTGGCGGCGCTGATGGACAGCGTGTTGGAGCCCAGGCCGCGGATGGTGTAGGCGGTGTTGCGCGGATTGGCGGAGTTGTAATACAGAGCGGGCACCAGCAGGCTCAGCTGCTGGGTGTTGGCCGTGTAGGAGCTGTCGATCAGTTCGCCTGAGATCGCCGAGATTGCGGCGGGAATCGACTGCAGGTTCTCCTCGCGACGACGTGATGTAACTACCACTTCTTCCAGGGTGTCATCGCTGGACTTGTGGACGCTGACTGTCGCAGCGGGCACCTGGGCGAGCAGCGGAAATGAGGCCACGCCCATGGCAATGGCAAAGACAATCCTGAAACGCATGAAAGCTCCCTGGCACAGATCCGGCAAATACCCGTTTGTCGCTATATCCTAACAAACATAGCGATTCTGTCACAGGGTGCTTCCCGACCGGGAAGGCGGTATTGGCCTAGGGTCGGCTCAGTTCGTACTGGCAGATGTTCACGGTTGTCGCGACGTTCAACGACTCGATGGCCCCGGTTCCCGCAATCGTAAATGGCTGTGCCTTCACCGCCAGCAGCGCCTCGTGTGGCAAGCCGCGCCCTTCATTGCCATAAATGTAGCAGTCGAAATCGCGGAAATCCGGTGCAGAGATTGACCGGCCCCGCAGGTCCAGGCAGGCAATGCGTGTGAAGCGTGCTGGGAGCGTGTCCAGCGCAACGTCGATTTCCACGGGAACGTGGAAGATGGCCCCCATGCTCGACCGGACCACCTTGCCATTGTGGACGTCCACGCTGTCGGGACTCAGCAGACATCGAAACCCCCCGAACCAGGCCAGCGTGCGCAGGATGGTGCCGAGATTGCCCGGATCCTGGATCTCATGCAGGTAGATCGCGCGCTCCCCGGGCCGTGGCGCCGGTGCCGCCAGCATCGGCACCACTGCGGCGATGCCCTGCGGCGAGCGTGTCTCGCTGATCTGCATCATGTGGCGCGAATTGACCAGATGCGCCTTGAGCGGTGTGGTCCAGTGTTCGAAGTCCCGGGTGAAGTAGATCTCGCTGGCGCGCAGGCGTTCATCATGCACGGCCGCCCTCTGCAGTTCCTGCACCAGGTGCTCGCCTTCCAGGAGGTAATACCCCAATTCCTGGCGAAACTTCTTCTGGTGGAGTTTCTTGAGGTCGTCGAATTTCACTTGTGCCGCTACGTTTCCCTGGCCCGGTTGGCGGTAGAAGCTTCCAACCATTTTCTCACGCGATTGGCATCGGCGGTGCGCGTGTATTTGCCAAACGAATCAAGCAGCACCATCACTATTGAGTGGTCGTTGATGATCGCCTTCAGTACCAGGCACTTGCCAGCTTCGGAAATGTAGCCGGTCTTCTGCACCACGATGTTCCATGCAGGCTTGCTGACCAGATTGTTGGTGTTGCGAAACTCCAGCATCGAGCGCCCCACCTTGAGGCTGTAGCGGTCATCGGTGGACAGCGCGCTGATGGTCGGGTTGCGTGATGCGGCCATTACTAGCTTGGACAGGTCCCGCGGGCTGGCAACGTTACCCTCGTCCAGTCCGGTCGGATCGATAAAGTGCGCGTGCGTCATGCCCAGGGACCTTGCCCTGGCATTCATGGCTTGCACACATGCGGCCAGGCCGCCCGGATAGGCACGCCCCAACGCATGCGCGGCGCGGTTCTCGGAGGACATCAGGGCCAGTGCAGCAGCTCCCGGCGACTGAGCTTGGCGCCTATGGTCAAACGCGACGCGGCGCCTTTTTGCGCAGAGCGATCGGCGTTCTCGACGGTGAGCAGTTCGTCAAGTGGCTGCCCGGCTTCCAGCACGACCAGGGCTGTCATCAGCTTGGTAATGGAGGCAATGGGTGCCACCGCATCGGCGTTCTTGGAATAAAGCACCGTGGCAGCTGGTTTCGTCGAAGATCAACGCAGCGTTGGACCGCAGTTGCGGGTCGTCCGCGACCTTGTGCGGGGCGGCTTGCGAAACCAGTGCTACGAGGGCAAGCAAGGCAAGGAGCCAGAATGGATGAGGTGTCTTGCCGAAGGCGCATGTTTCTACTCGTTGCCGGGACCGCGCCCAAGTGTAGCAAGGTCGACGGTCTGTCGCATGCGCAAGTACCGCCCATGCGGCACAGTCCGCAATCTCGTGCGGCGTCGTCTTCAGCTCTCATGACAGGTCGCGCGCGACGGCTTCGGCCACTTTGATGCCATCGACGCCGGCCGAGAGGATGCCGCCCGCATAGCCCGCGCCTTCGCCGCACGGGTAAAGGCCGCGCACATTGAGGCTCTGCAGCGACTCCGGCGTCACGGGTGATGCGCACCGGTGAGGAGGTGCGGGTTTCGACGCCGGTGAGCACGGCATCGTGCACGGTCGAAGCCGCGGATCTGCTTGCCGAAAGCAGGCAACGCCTCGCGTATGGCGTCGATCGCATAGGCCGGCAGCGCCTGCGACAGATCGCCGAGCCGCACGCCCGGTTTATAGGAAGGCGTGACGTCGCCGAGCTGGGTCGAGCTGACGCCGCGCAGGAAATCACCGACCAGCTGGCCAGGCGCGCAGTAGTCGCTGCCGCCCAGGAAATAGGCCGTGGACTCCAGCGCTTCCTGCAACGCAACGCCGCAAGCGGGCCGCCGGGGAAATCCGGCTCGGGATTGATCGCCACCACGATGCCCGCGTTGGCATTGCGCTCGTTGCGCGAGTACTGGCTCATGCCGTTGGTGACCACGCGCCCCGGCTCGGAGGTGGCCGCAACCACCGTGCCGCCAGGGCACATGCAGAAGCTGTAGACCGAGCGCCCGTTGCGCGGCGTGGTGCACGAGTTTGTAGTCGGCGGCGCCCAGTTCGGGTGACCGGCAAAACGCCCGAGGCGCGCCACGTCGATCAGTGACTGCGGATGCTCGATACGAAAGCCGATGGCGAACGGCTTGGCCTCGAGATGCACGCGTCGCTGCTCCAGCATGCGCAACGTGTCGCGCGAGCTGTGTCCGGGCGCGAGCACGACGTGGCGGCTGTGCAGCGTGTCGCCGCTGGCGAGCGTCACGCCTTCGATCTGGCCTTCTTCGATGCAGCAGATCGGTGACCTTGCTCTCGAAGCGCACTTCACCGCCCAGCGCGATGATCTCCTCGCGCATTGCCGACTACGACGCCGGTCAGGCGAAACGTGCCGATGTGCGGCTTGCTGACATACAGGATTTCCGGCGGTGCGCCGGCGCGCACGAACTCGTGCATGACCTTGCGGCCGTAGAACTTTGGATCCTTGATCTGGCTGTAGAGCTTGCCGTCGGAAAACAGGCCCGCGCCGCCCTCGCCGAACTGCACATTGGATTCCGGCGTCAGGGTGTTGTGCCGCCACAGCGCCCAGGTGTCGCGGGTGCGGCGTCGTACGTCGCGTCCGCGCTCCAGCACGATGGGCTTGAAGCCCATTTGCGCGAGCAGCAGAGCCGCGAACAGTCCGCAGGGGCCAAAACCGACGACCAGCGGGCGTTCTTGGTCAGTTGCGCCGACGCCTGCGCGACCGGGTGATAGCTCGTGTCCGGGGCGATACCCACGTGCCGATCGCGCGCGAGCCGCCGCAACACCGCCGCTTCGTCGCGCACGGTGACGTCGACAATGCAGATGAAGAGAATGCCGCTGTTCTTCTTGCGCGCGTCGTAGCTGCGCTTGAACAGGGCGAATTCGAGCAGGTCGGCAGCGGGGATCGCGAGGCGCTTCAGTACGGCCTGACGCAGCGTTTCGGACGTGTAATCGAGCGGCAACGGCAACTCGGTAATGCGGATCACCGGCGTCTTCCTGGCCGGTAAATCCGGCAGAGGGTAGTAGAATCCGCCGATTCTAGCGCATGGCTCCCTGACAAAGATGGCTCGAACAAAAAGCAGCGCCAACTGGCTGTCGCGACATCTCAGCGACCCCTTCGTCAAGCAGGCGCAGAAGGACGGCTATCGATCGCGCTCGGCCTACAAGCTCATCGAGCTGAACGAAAAGGACAAGCTGATTCGTCCCGGCATGCGCATCATGGACCTGGGCTCCGCGCCCGGCGGCTGGTCGCAGGTGGCCGGCAAGCTCGTCGGCGAAAGGGCGGCGTGCTGGCCACCGACATCCTGCCCATGGATGCGCCTGATGAACGTCGATTTCATCCAGGGCGACTTCACCGACGAGCGCATCGTGCAGCAGGTGCTCGACTGGCTGGGTGAGCGGAAAGTTCGACCTGATCATTTCCGACATTGCACCCAACATCACCGGCATTGAGTTCGGCCGACCAGGCCACGTCGATCTATTTCCTGGAGCTGGCGCTCGACACGGTGCGCAAGACCCTGAAGCCCGGTGCGACTTTCGCGGCCAAGATGTTCCAGGGCTCGGGGTCGGATCAGTACTTGAAGGAGCTGCGCATGCACTTCGAGAAAGTGCTCATCCGCAAGCCGGCGGCATCCCGCAAGGAGTCGCGCGAGGTCTATCTCGTGGCTAAGGGGTTCAAGGCGTAGGCCCAGGCCCCTGCAGGATGCCCGGGACCTTGAGGCGAATCCTGTACACCGCATCGCACCCGGCGATGTACAGCGTCCTGGCGTCGTTGTCGCCGAACGCCACGTTGGTTGAGCAGATCTGCTTCTTGGGCTCCGCGCCGAGGATGGGCAGGTTGATCGTGCCCAGCAGCTTGCCTTCGGGCGAGGTGATACGCACCACGCCGGGGCCGGCGCCACCGGTGGAGTAGAGGTTGCCCCTGGCGTCCACTCGCATCCCGTCGCCGATGCCGACGCCTTCGGTGAACAGTGTCGATTCACCCAGCGTTCCGTCGGTGTTCACAGCGTAGCGTTTGATCCGGTTGCCCGCCGTCGAGATACAGGTATTTCTCGTCGGGCGAAAACGTGATGCCGTTGGGGATGCCACCCAGCTGCGTGTCCGACAGGACGCGCGTGGTCTGCCCATCCTTGATTCGCCAGATCCCGTCCTGCAGTTCCTTGAGCGGGCTCTTGCCCGCGCCGCGCAGCCCGAAGTCATTGTCCGCAAGATAGATCGCGCCGTCGGACCTGATCGAGATGTCGTTGGGTCCATTGAAGCGCTTGCCTTCGCCGCCCTCGGACAGCACGGTGTGCGTGCCGTCCTTCTCCAGGCGCATCACCTTGCGATCGTTGTCGGCACACCAGATGATCCGGCCCTGGGGATCGACGCCCGAGCATGACGGACCGATCAGCAGCACGTGCGAACGGCCGGCGCGCGTCTGGGCGCCGACGTTCTCGACATCGGTGCCGGTATAGCCGGCCTTCTCCATGAACACCGAGACAGTATTGTCGGGCGCGATCTTGTAGAGCACGTTATCCAGCAACCCGCCCACCAGCAGGAAGCCGCTGCCCTTGCCATCGCGCACCCAGGTGGTGCCTTCGTTGAGGCCAAAGCCGCTGGCCACCAGCTTCGACCTGGGCGTCCGGGGCCAGCAGTGCGTCGATGCCCGGGTCAGCGCGCGTGATGCTTGCCGGGCGCGCGGCCGGCGCCGGCCCATCCCCACGCATGGAGCGCTTGCTGCGCGAAGCACGAGCACCATGATCAGGGGCGTCAGCAGCAGCGCGATGAGTGACAGTAACGGACCGTTAACGTGCTTCATTCGCCGCACCCCCTGGATTCGACTATGCTCGCAGTGACAGCAAGTGTAGTGGGAAATCACCAATGACAGGCTCATCGGGTGTTGCGCTGCCGTCCCGCGGCTGGGTGCCATCGACTCTGGTAGCGATGTGCCTGTGCCTGTTGTTGGCAGATTCGCCGGCCGCAACGCCGGATATGCCTCGGCGCAGTCGTTCAGCATCAGCAAGTCCGATCCCGCCCTCGACGCGCTGCTTGCGCCCGATGCAAAGCTAAGTATCGTCGCGTCCGGGTTCGGGTTTGTCGACACACCGGTCTGGATCAGGGGCAAGAAGGGTGCCGAGGGCTACCTGCTGGCAAGCAGCATCATCGATAACGTCGTTTACAAGGTGACCCCGGCCGGCAAGGTATCGGTATTCCTGGACCAGGCGGGCTACAGCGGAACGGATTTCGCCAACGACGGGAAGCTGGCCGTGGTTGGCCGCGCGCATGTGATCCTGATGGGGCCCGGTTGCGTGGCGGTTGACCGGCAGGGCCGCCTGGTCTGGTGCGCAGGGCAGGATCGCGCCATCAAGCGGCTGGAGAAGGATGGCACCCGCACCGTGCTGGTGGAGGCCGTCGAAGGCAAGCGGTTCAACGGCCCCAACGATGTCGCGATTAGCCGCCAATGGCGCGATCTACTTTACCGATTCAGACGTGGGGCTTCGCGGCGGCATCAACGGCGGGCTGGCGCAGATGCGCAACTCCGTGTGGCGCTGGAAGGATGGCGTGACCACGATGGTGGTGAGCCGCGAGCAACTGGGCGCCGAACCCAATGGCATCGCGCTCTCGCCGAACGACAAGTATCTTTACCTGTCTGCCGGAACCATGTCGCCGGACCCAAAGGTCATGCGCTATCCGTTGCAGGCGGATGGCAGCGTGGGCTTGGGCGAACTGTTCACGCACGGTCCGGGCATTGGCGATGGCATGAAGACCGATCGGGCTGGCAACCTCTGGTCGACGCAGCCCTTGCCCGGCACCGTGCGTATCACTGCACCCTCGGGTAAGCTGCTGGGGCTGATTTATCTGCCCACGACCGGAGACGCCGAGCCGCGCAAGAGCCTGTGCGCCTCAAGCCTTGCGTTTGGTGGGGACGATGCAAAGACGCTCTACATCGCCGCTTGCGAGCACATCTACGCCATCGAGTTGCGGGCGCCGGGCATCCTGCAGGGTCCGCACTGAGCTCAGTCCGCGCTCCTTGCAGGGTCCGTGGACGGCAGCAGGTACCCGTGCTTCACCATGCTCATGTCAGGCGCGTAGTCGCAGGGCACGCAGTCGGGCAGGAACAACTCGGGCACGCGCCCGCTGACGGGATTCTTGTAGCCCCACCACATGGGCAGGATCTTGGGCCACTCCCAGGGTTCCCCGGTGCCGCCACGGAAATGCTCCTGGCGTGCACCCAGCTCGGTAATCGGCACATCCGGTTTGTACTCCGCAACCAGCGCCGGGCCGAAATAGCGCTTGGGCCGGGGCGGGGCATTGGGGTTGGCCGGCGGGGGCGGGGGCGCCACAGCGCGGCGCCGCTGCGGCGGGCTTGTCCTTGGCGGCGGACCAGCCGCCTTTCCAGTCCGGCATCTCGAAATAGGGTTCGTCCAGCGACAGGTTCCACAGGCGCCAGATGCCGTCCTCGAGAATCAGGTGATCATCCGGATACATGGCGCCAAACAGCGTGCTGGAGCCTTGCTTGGATGTATTTGGGTGAAACAGGTAGGTGCGAACCCGTGCCGAACGGCCATCGGGCGCCACGATGATCACCGGCTGGATGCGCCAATGGAAGGCGATGGCCGCCTTCTTGGCCGTGGCCACATCGACCGGTTCGCCATACTCGAGGAAGAGCGCATGGGCGATGCGCTCGTAGCCGGTGTAGTACCCGGCAAAGGGAATCTGCTTGGTGCCCTGCTTGCCGAACAGGGCCGATAGCCAGTTCCACTGGGAATCGTCGGCAAAGAAACCGTACGACGTTGAGACGTGCTCAGCACCGTCGTAGGCCTCGGCCACCATCAACTTGCGCGCGGCTTCCTTCATCCGGGTGGCCTTGTCCGCGGCCGGCTGTGGCGCAGGTGCTGCGATGGCACCGGTGAGGGGCTGGGTCGCAACCAGTTTCATGCCCTGGGGCGCCGTGACCGGTTTGCCGGTGACCGGATGCGGTGCTGACAAATGCCGGAATGACGCGGTCCTGCGCGCCGGCATCGGCGCTGGGCAACGGCCGGTCGGGTGCCAGCGCGCCGGGGGTGTCTCCACAATGCGGCTCTTGCCCCAGCCCTTGCTGTACTCGGAGCGAAACAACGGGAATACGCGCATCTCGCGCACTTTCCAGATGCCGTCTTCCTTCACGAGGCGATTGTCAAACACCGAGACTTCCCAGATACGCCTCGCCCTTGTCCGCCTCTCCCAGCATTCCCATCTCGATGCCGCGCACCCGGGCTTCGCGCCTGCCGGGGGCGATGCTGACCGTCGTGTCAAATTGCAGGCGATCGTTGAGCACGCCATGCGTCAGTCCTGCCGGGCCCATGCGTTCATGTGCCTTGCGTACGCCTTTGGCGCCGACGTACACACCGACGCCACCCAGTTCGTACACGCCGTCGGCAGCGAACAGGTCGGTGACGTCATCCCACATGCGGCGGTCAACGTAGTAGCCGTAGGCGGCCTGCAGGTTGCGCACCAGGCTCTCGTCGTTCATTACCGCAATGCGGTCCTCGAGTTGGGCAAGTGTCGCCTTGGTCGTGGGCGCGGCGCCGACGGGCGGCGGGAATGGGAATGCCGGCCTCGTCCGGCGTGAAGTGGTAGGCAAGGATGCCCAGGTCCTGTCCTTTCCAGTTGGTCCAGCCGGTCTCATAGGGGCCGGCGTACTGCGGGAAGAAATGGTAGGCGCCGATCTTCCAGCGGCCGCCTTCGCGTACGTAACGGTTTTCAAAAACGCCGCCCTGGAGGCTGGCGTTGCCTTGGCTGTCGCACAACAGGAAGAATCCATACCAGCGACCACTGGCCGATTCTCCATCGACTGACAGGTTGACCACCGGATGGTCGATGATCTGGGTATGCACGGCGCCCGGCCTGAGTCCCTGTTGGCCACCGCCTTCATGGGCTGCAATGTATGCGGCGATCGCCGTGCGGCCCTTCACCGATTCCTTGTCAAAGGTGTAGGTGGCATCCTCGGCGAACAGTTGGGCCATCTCGTTCCACAGGCCATATTGGGAGTACTGCGCATAGGTTCGTTGCAGTTGCTTAACTGCCCGCATCGATTCGGCACGATCCACGTCGCGCGCCAGCTCGTTGAGCGAGGACTGGGCTATCGCGATATCGCTGGCAGCGCCAGGCCGGATGACAAAGCCAGGCAAAGGGATAGAATCCTTGCGCGATACGACATCGACATCCCCCTCGGATACTTAGTACGACATGGCTGCTGGTGCCGCCTTATTATTCTGGCAAGTCGGTCATGGAAGAAAGGGCAATTCGGGGGATCCGGCAAGGCAGACTGCATCAGCGAACCGTACATTGCCGCCCGGGACAAGTGTCACTGCCGGTCTGGCACAGCTTGAGGGGAGACTCGTTACGATGACTGAAGGATTCATGAACCGGATTCGATCCGCCGGCCGGGGTTTGCTCGGCACCTGGGTCAAGATCCCCGCATTCGAGACCGTGGAGCTGTTGGCCCATGCCGGTTTCGATTTCGTCGTGCTCGACATGGAGCATTCGCCCCTGTCGCTCGATCGGGTGTACGAGCTTATCTTCGCGACGCAACGCATGGGGATGGCGGCGCTGGTGCGCCTGCCCGACCACCTGGGGTCGCCGGTGCAGCCGCTACTGGACGCGGGCGCGGATGGCCTGCTGGTGCCGCGCATCACCAGCCTTGGATGCTGCGGCGGCCATTGCCGCACGGATGGTCTTCAGCCCGGCAGGGGAGCGCGGCCTGGGGTTCACTTCGCGCGCCGGGCGCTGGTCACTGATGCCGTTGCCGGAATACCTGGAGCGCGGCGACAAGCAATGTCTGCGCATGATCCAGCTGGAGGACTGGGCATCATTGGAAGTGGCCGCACAGTTCGCTGCGCTCAAGCACGTGAACGGTCTGTTCGTTGGGCTTGGGGATCTTTTTCTGTCCAGCGGCAAGCCCGCCAATACCCCGGAAGTTCAGGCGCTGGTCGGCTCTGTGCTCAGCGCTACAAAAAGTGCGGGTATCCTGTCCGGTATCGCGGCGGGCACGCCAGCCGAAGCCAAGGGCTACCTTGCCATGGGCTACTCGCTGGTCATGGTCAGCAATGACGCCACGCTGTTCGGCAAGGCAGCGGCAGAGACGGTGCGCGCGAGCCGGTGAATGAACGGCAAGCGCACGTCCTTACTGCGCAGCGTCTTCCAGGCTGCTGGGCAAGTGGGTCAGCGCGTGCGTATCGGGCTCGATACCGGTCACTGCGATTAGCCGCGCAATTGACATGTAGCAGCCGATGGTCAGGACGATATTGACGACGATCTGGTCGGAAGCGAGCTTGCGCAGCTGCGCCAGGGTCTCGTCCGCGGGCGAGAGCTGTGCCACCACCTCGTCGGTGAAGCGTGCCGCTGCGGCAAGCAGCGGATCGAGCGCGGCATAGTCGCGGCTGGCCTATCGCGGTCAATTCGGTTTCGGTCAGCCCTGCCGCGCGACCGAGTGGAATATGATGATGCAGCTCATAGGCGCTGTTCGAGAGGTATGCCACGCGCAGGACAACGGTCTCGCGCAGCTTTGGCTCAAGCACCTCCGGATTGGCGATGGCCCGACCGAGCTGGCCCTGGGCCTCGAACATTGGCTGTGAGGCGTGGGCATTGATGCGCACGACGTTGAGCGGCACTGCCGCCAGCGTCTTGCGTACGACCTCGGGTAGCTTGGCGATGTCTGGATATGGAATGCGTTGCATTACCACTTTATAAGGCAGAGAGATGCTTTTTGATACCCATGCCCACGTGCTGTCAGCGGATGTCGAGCGCTACCCGTATTCGACACTGCGTGGCGGGTCCAAGATTCCGGTCAGCCCGATGGTGTTTCCAATCGAGGACCTGGTGAAGTCAATGGATCAAAGCGGCGTCGCCCATGCCTGCATCGTCCAGCGTGCGACGATTTACGGCTACGACAACAGCTACGCGCTCAATGCGGCAGCGGCCTTTCCCGGCCGTTTCGTGCCGGTCGTCGTGCTCGATGCACAGGACCCGGCGTCCCCCGAAACGCTAAAGGGGATCGCGGCGAAGTGCCGCTTGGGCGGCTTGCGCATGGTTGCGCCGCAGCTGACGGAACACGACACGGCATGGCTCGACAGCGACGAGGCACTCGGGCTCTGGCGAACCGCTTCTGACCTCGCACTGCCGGTCACGGTCATTCTTTATCGCCGCAACAACGAGGCGGGTCGCGCCGCATTGCTGGGCATCGCGCGCCGGTTTCGCGACCTTCCCATCCTGATTGATCATGTCGGAGTTCCCCACGCCTCGACACCGGAAACCCGCTGGGCCGTGTCGCAAGGGCTCGACTATGTCATTCCGCCTCCACCGGACTTCGGCATAGCGGAGAGCGTTGCGCAGTTCGGCGAGCTGGGTCATGTCCATTTCAAGGTGACCGACATCAATTTCGATCGGCTCCGGGACCGACAATTCGATAGCGCCGCCTTCGTACGGGTGCTGGCGGATCGTTTCGGTGCCCAACGGATGGTATGGGGATCGGATGTAGGCCAGAGCCTGGCTCCTTATGACCAGATGATCGACCTTGTGCGCGCTTCCGCCGCTTTGCTGAACGCGCAGGAGAGCGCCGACTTCCTTGGCGCCACGGCGCATCGTATTTACGGCAAGGCACTTGCTTGAGCACGCAGGCCGGGGCGGGGGACGGGCCGCTGATCGACTGCCATGCGCATGTATGGGGGCCGGGTATGCCGTTTGTCAGCACCGCGTGGACGCGACCCGACTACGTCTATTCGGCAGAGGATTTTCTGGCTGACCTCGACGCCCATGGCGTGCAGTTCGGGGTGATCGCGGCGGCTAGCCTGTTCGGTACTTACAATGATTATTCGATCAGCGCCCTGCGCGCGCACAAGCGACTGCGCGCGACCGCCATCGTTGACGCGAGCATAGACTTCTACACACTCGAATCAATGAAGGCCGACGGCATAGTCGGTGTGCGGCTGCAATGGTTCATGAAGAATCCACTTCCCGACCTTGCGGGCGAAGACTTTCAGCGGCTGTGCTACCGGTTGCGCGACTTGCGCATGCATGTTCACCTCAATATCGAGGGTGCGCGCCTGGTCGAGGTGGGCAGTCGGCTGATGGACACGGGGGTCAATGTCTTGATCGACCACTTTGGCTGGCATGATCCCGGGCCGCGCCTGGCCGCGCCCAGTTACCAGGGCATGCTGCGGCTGCTCGATCGCGCAATGCCTGGGTCAAGCTGAGTTCGGGTTTCCGCCATCCCAACGATCATTCCCTGGACTGGGATCTTCCCGTGGAATACGCGCAGGATCTGCTAGGGCGCATCGGACCCGGCAAGATGTTCTGGGGAAGCGATGCGCCCTTCGTGGGACATGAGCATGTCGCCAGCTATGGCATGGCCATCGACAGGTTCAATCGGTGCGTGCCCGGATCCGGCAACGCGTCGCGCTATTGGGGAGAACGGCTTCGCTTTTACTTCGGAGACTGAGACGCTTCAGCCCAGGTGTCGCTGGATGAATGCGACAAGTCGCGCTGTATAGCTCTGGCTCACCACCGCATCCACCATTCTGTCGAAGCCGTGGATGGCACCGGGAAAATGTGCGCCTCCACTGAGCATCCCGCACTCAGCAACCTGCCGACGTAGGCAAGATTGTCATGCACGAATAGGTCGAGCTCGCCCACGGCCAGGAATGTTGGCGGCAGTCCGCCGACGTTTGACGCGAGGCCAGCAATGGTGGCGGTGTTCACGGATGTCCCAGCCAAATTGGCGGACCAAGCGAAATTGTTGGATGCGCGTGTCCAGATGTAGCGACCCGTGCGCGGATCAGGGTCGGTGGCATCGATGGATTGGCCGGGTGGGATGAGCATGGGATAGATCAGCACCTGGGCGGCCAGATCGACCGTCCGTCGATCCCGGGCCAGCAGCGCCAGTGATGCGGCCAGGCCGCCGCCGGCGCTCTCGCCGATCACGCCGATGCGGCCTGTCGCGATTCCCAGCGACTTCGCCTGTGCCGCGAGCCAGGCCAGCGCGGTGTGACAATCCTCAAGCCCGGCCGGATGCGGATGCTCTGGCGCCAGGCGATAGTCCACCGACAGGATAGTGCATGCCGTCTTCCGTGCCAGCTCAATGTTGCGGGCCACGTCTATCTCGGGGCTGCCCATGACGAATCCGCCGCCGTGTATGTGCAGCAACGCCCCGGATGACGTGTAATGCGGCCGGAAGAGCAGACAGCGAATCCCTAGCGCTGCCACTTCCTCCACGCGGACATCGACATGGGTCGCTGGGTCGGGCTTGACCGACAGTTCCACCATCGCGGCGCGAAAGCCGGGCAGGGTCTCGGCGGACAGGTCAATGGGCGGGAACGCCTCCACCAGCGGCCAAAGCGCCGGGTCCACGTCCTGGTTGTCTAATGCGGCCATCGGCCCTTACCTCCTCATGCAGCGGAATCCAGAACCCTGCGCAGCAACCCGACTACAAGCAATGCGCCACCCAGCAGCGTCATGACGGTCCCGATCGAGTATAGGGCCGCGACCAGACGATTCAGCGCCGTACCGCCACCGGGTATGCCGCGTACGTCCCAGATGGCCGCGACGTACATGCCAAGGCACAGCACGTATGAACCGCCAATCAGTCCAATCGCCATGGTTATGTTTGTCGCCGCACTCATTATCAGCCACTGCGACGGAGCCGCAATGGCAAGGAGCATGGCGCCGGCGGAAAGGCCGCCCGCATGCACCACTCGCCATGCCACCTCGCCGTGCTTGCGTTTGATGGCACGCGCGAAGAACAGCCCGCCGACCAGCCCGCTGAAGAGCGCGATCGATCCGTGTAGGGCGAACTGCAGTGCAAGTGGTGTCATATTCAATGTGGCCTTGACGGGTTGGTGTTACCAGAAAGCAGCGTCTGCACGTGCACGCACCGCCCGCACGCAGCGCCTGGCGATCTTGCGAATCAATGCCTCTGGCAGGGGCTGGTCGTAGGGGATGTGCAGAAAGTTCTTAGTCGTCCTGTATTTGGCCAGGTCCTTGCGAAAAGTCTCTAACCCGGCCGCCATGGGCGCAAAACTGACGTGCGATTTGCGTGCCGCGAAGGCGAACAGGAATCGGGGCTCAACAAAGAACGGAGTTCCCCACTTTATCGCCTCCTTGGCATCAGGAGCGACGCCCTTGAGGATGGCATACAGCCGGCGCAGGTGTGGTTGGCTCTCGGGTGGCGCGGCCTGGATATACCCGGCGATCGTGGTCGGACGCTTCTTGGCAGGCACTAGCGTTTCGATCCAGCGGCGGCGTGCCGTGCCGATTGCACGCCCCTAAAGGTCTTGCATCGCCTGCACCATAGGCCTCTGCCAACGGTAGCCCACAAGATCAGGTACACCCCCACCAGCGACAGGCCGATACCTGGCCAGAAGAGGATGGGAAGAGGCGCAGCGGCAGCGGCGAAGCGACCAAGAACACGCCAACGGTGAACAGCCGCCAACGACTCTTTTGGATCAACTCTCCGCCGCAGCTGCTACAGGGCTGGTTCATTCAGGAATCAAGCGTCGGTCCGCGGCCGCTGGGATATTGCCTCTCCCATTCCTGGCCGTTGAACTTGGTAATGACCAGCTCCTGTATGGTACCGGCGTCAAGGCATCGGGCGTTAACGCTAAATCCGTCCGGGTGTGAGCGGGGAACATAGAAGGACTTGATGCCGCAGACCGAGCAGAACATGTGCCTGGCAGTACCGGTATTGAATGTGTAGGTCGTCAGCGTTTCAGAACCGGACAGCAGATTGAAGCGCGTGCGCGGAACTGTCAGGTGCAGGTAACCGGACTTGCTGCATATGGAGCAATTGCAGTCCGACACCTCGAGTATCGCAGGCGCGATAACTTCAAATCGTACCTTTCCGCAGTGGCACCCACCGGTGTGTGTTATCACGTCCACCTCCAAACTAATCCCGTCAATAGCCCGCGCCGCCATTTCACGTCAGCTGACTGTGCGGCCACCTACTTAACAGCCACGGGTTGCACGACCGTGGCGGGTGCATCGCCCGCCACCGTCGTCCACTTGCGCACCTGCCAGCTGGTCACCAGACCGGCGCGAACGTAGGGGTCTTCGGCGGCAAAGCGCTCGGCAACAGCGGCAGAGTCGGCTTGGAACAGCAATGCTGCTCCGTCTGCCGGATCGGCATACGCGCCCGCCAGAATCAATTCACCCCGCGAGCGAGCATCCCACGCGCGCCGCAGGTGGTCATCGCGAAATTGTGGCCGCCGCTCAAGATAATCGGGCACGAACTGTAGAACAGTAGGTAATGCAATTGCCTCTCCTTCGGCTGGCGACCATGCACCTGGCCGTTTGCGGGGTCGGTCGGTGCCGCTGTCTGGGCCGAGATACCCAATCAGCGAGGCTCGGCAGAATACCTCGTCATTTGGACAAGGGTATGCAGCAGCGGGCGATACGTCTGCCTGCGCCGACAGCCTTCGCGGCTGAGTTGCCGATGTCCATCCGTCTGTTGTTGCGGGCAGCTTACCTCGACTTGATCTTCAGGCGGCCACTTCGAAGTGGTAGCCATCGGGCTGCCGCGTCGGCGCTGTCGTCCGGTCGCGTGTTGAAGGCGATCGCCGCGCCCGGGGCGGCCTTGCGCACCGCGTTGATGACTGTCTCGAAGATGGGCAGGAGGCGAGGCGGCAACCGGACGCCAGCGCCGATTACGACGCAGTCATAGCCTGCCGAGGCTGAGCAGTCGCTCCACTGCCGGCCCAGCGGTGTCATCCGGCCTGATCAACCCGACGTGCGCGTCCCAGCCACGCAAGGCGAACTGTTTCATCGCAACCTCGATACCGGCGTGGACCTTCGCGGCGGTCATGCCTGGCGGTAGCGCGGGGTCGGAAAAATCGACGGTGTCCGGGTCGTAGCCGAGCAGTAGATACCTTTTTCATGATCGGTCCTTTGTTATTCGACTTAGTGCGTCTCAGCGCGCGGATCCTGGAGTTTCTGCAAGGGCTTACCACGTGAGAGCCCGATATCTTCGGGTCAGTGATGGTCCCAAGGATGCTCTTCCCGGGACTTGAAGAACCAGGTACTCGTTGAGCTACCTTCCATTTCGTGGTTCCATCAACTCGATTCGGTTGCCGAATGGATCCGCAATATAAACCCGCAGATATCCCTGCCAGGGGATCATCGTCGATGACGTTGACGTTGTGCTCTTTGAGGCGCGTGATCAAGGTCTCGAGGCCCACAACCAATAACGCGGGGTGCGCCTTTCGCGCCGGCCGAAAGTCCGCTTCGACGCCCAAGTGAATCTTCAGCGATCCGCGCTCGAACCACGCGCCACCGCGCTTTGCGAGGCGCGGCGGTTTCGGTACCTCCGGAATGCCGAGCACGCCCTGATAGAACTCGCGCGCCGCATCCTCCA
This sequence comes from uncultured Pseudomonadota bacterium, assembly GCA_963726085.1. Lineage (GTDB taxonomy): Bacteria > Pseudomonadota > Gammaproteobacteria > Steroidobacterales > Steroidobacteraceae > ZC4RG30. The sequence continues at coordinate 300,141 of CAVSAR010000002.1, forward strand.
TTCCCGGTGGCATTGCAAGCTGAACGTGTTCAATGGCGGCTATTGGCACGTGATTATCATTGCGCCAAACGGGGATTGTCCGACACATAGTCTCTGAATCCAGTCCGTCACGACGCGGCGGGCTAGCGCGGCTGATGGTTCAATGGACACCATGCAACGACGCCTTGTAACCTGAAATGCGATACCAAGAACTAGCAACGGCCCGGGGGAGATGGCAAGTGGCTAACGCAGTGGCGATTTCTGCCTCCGGCTCATCGTGGGTCGGCGAAACACTGGACGGAGCAGGCTCCTGGTCGGTTCGCGCCAAGGCCCCCTATCTGCTGGGCCTGCTCATGCTGTTCGATTCATGGGACAGCCTGGTTATCGCCTATACGCTTCCCGTCCTTATCGGCCAATGGGGGCTGTCGGCGGTGCAATCCGGCGCGTTGGTATCGGCGGGTTTTGCCGGCCAGTTCGCCGGCGCGATCATCTTCGGTCTCGCTGGCGGAGCATTTCGGACGACTGCCGCTGCTCAGGTTGCTGGTCCTGGTCATGAGCCTGCTGGCGACTCGCCTGTTCGCTGGCGGGCAGTTATGAACAACTCATCAGCTTGCGCGCCGTGCAGGGGCTGGCGATCGGCGGGGCGCTGCCCTGTGCCATCAGCTACATCAATGAGATCGCCCCTACCGCAACACGCGGTCGCTACTTCGGCACGTTCCAGTTCCTGATGGTCAGCGGCTTCGGGTTCGCCTCATTGGCAGGCGCATTTCTGATTCCGGCTTTTGGCTGGCGGATCATGTTCGCGCTCGGTGCGGCACCGCTGCTGGTGCTGCCCTTTACCCTGACCCTGCCCGAATCGCCGCGCTGGCTGGCGGGCAAGGGTCGTGTCGAGGAGGCGGCGCGGTCGCTCGAGCGGTTGGGCAGTGGTCCCCCGCCTGTAGTGCGGCCGCCCATTTCAGGTGACGGTGCGCGGGTTCCGTTTGCCATGCTGTTCGCCCGCGAGGTGCGCGGCACGTCCATCGTGACGGCCTTGCTCTGGTTCCTGACCGCATTCGGCTCCTTCGGCCTGTCAACCTGGATCCCCTCGCTCTACGTGAGCATGTTCAAGATTCCCGTCGCGCAGGCGCTGCGCTACAACGCCGTCGCGACCGTCAGCATCTTCATCCTGCCGGTCATACTGAAGTTGACCATCGACCGGATCGGTCGGCGCCCGCTGCCGATGTTCGGCACGGCAATCGGTGGCATTGCGCTGCTGGCCATGATCTTCATCGATCACAGCGCGACGCTGGGGTTGGTCACCCTTGCGATCATCGGCCAGATCGGCATCTCGATTGGCTCCATGGTGCTCTGGCCGTATACGGCCGAGACCTATCCGACGCGCATCCGCTCGCTGGCACTGGGTACGTCCAGCAGCGTCGCGCGCGGCGCATCGATGCTGACTCCATTGCTGGTGGGCATCGTGCTGCAGATGACCAAGTCAACGACCCTGGTGTTCCTGGCGTTCGGGCTGGCGTCGATTGCGGTGGCGCTGCTGTGGCGGTTCGGCACCCGCGAAACGGCCGGCCGCAAGATGGCCGACTGACCTGCACCGGCGATACGATATGCCAATGACACCCGAACAAAGGGCCATCGCGACCCAGCTGCTGTACATGAACATGATCGACTACTGGTACGAGGTCGACATGAAGGGCGGGGCCGGCGTGTCGCAGATGTATGTCGAAGACGGCATTTTCCACGGCGGCCCGGGCAAGCCACTGGTCGGCCGCGCCGCCATCGAACAGTTCTATACCTGGCGCCAGGATCGCGGCGCACGCACCTCGCGCCACGTCATCACCAATTTTCGTGCCGAGTTTGCTGACGAGGACCATGCCACCACGTATTGCGTAATGATGCTGTACGCCGCGGATGGCACCCCGATCTTGCCGACGGCTCCGCCCATCATCATCACCGACCTGATCGACCGCTGCGTAAAGTGCGACGATGGCAAGTGGCGCTATCTCGAGCGCACCTTTGTGCCGCTGTTCATGGGCGGGGCCGCGCCCACGGTGCCGCCGGAATCCATTGCCGAGAATTTCAACCCCGGCCAGAAGAAGCCCTGAATGTTTCGCGAGCCATCGATCGGTCGCTACTACCAGGACGCGCCCCAGCTTCTCGGCAAGGGCGTGCGGTCCTGGATCACTCGCGGCGCCAATTTCGCCATTGTGCTGAGCCAGGGCGAAGCCGGCGCGACCATGAGCGGAACTGCCAGGGACGAGCAGTTCCTCTATGCACTCGATGGCGGTATCACGGTCAGCGCCGGGGCTGAAAGCGACAGCCTGAGCGCTGAGGACCTGGCCATCCTGCCGCCGGGCGAATGGACCGTTCGCTTCGAGCGGGCCGGCCTGGTGGTGCAACAGATCACCGCGGACGAGGCGCTGGCCGGGCTTGCGCCCAATGCCGCGCTGTATGCTGCTGGCGCGCCCGAAGTGGCGCCCATCGAGGCTTGGCCCGAACCGGTGGGTGGCTATCGACTGCGCCGCTATTCCACGCTCGACGCCTATGCGCGCGGCGGGATGGTGCATGCCTTTCGCACGCGCAAGCTCATGATGGTGCCCTATGCCCGGTTCCTTGAGCCGCGCGACGAAACGCAGCTGACGCCGCATTCGCACGCCGATTTCGAGCAGGGTTCGGTGGCCCTTGAAGGCGGCTGGCTGCACCATCTGCGCGTGCCGTGGACCGCCAACCGCAAGCACTGGCGGCCGGACGTGCACCTGCAGGTGGGCAGTCCGTCCACGACCATCATCCCCGCGGGCATCATCCACACTTCGCAGGGCATCGCCGGGGAGGGAATGCGGCTGGTGGATGTCTTCGCGCCGCCGCGCCTGGATTTCTCCGAGCGCGGCTGGGTAGACAACGCCGCCGACTATCCGATGCCAGGCAAGGCGTGATGTCGCAGCCGGTGCGCGACTGGCTGGCAGGATTTGCCGCGGCGGTGGCGGTGCCTGCGCGCGCGGACTGGGGCACGTTGTTTGTTGATGAGTGCTACTGGCGCGACCTGCTTGCCTTTACCTGGGACATTGTCACCCTCGATGGGCGTGCGGCAATTGCCGACATGGTGGGCCAGCAGGCCGGACTGATCGGCGCAACCGGTTTTATCGCCGATGATCCGGCGCTGCCCATGACCGACGACACGCAGGGCTGGTTCACGTTCACCACCGCCAGCGCGCGTTGCAGGGGGCATGTCCAGCTTCGCGAGGGCCGCGCCCACGTGCTGCTTACGGCCATGGTCGAGCTTATCGGCCATGAGGAAATTGGCGGGCCGCGCCGTCCCGACGGCATAGCGCATCGCGCTGAAAAGGGCCGCCGCACCTGGCTGGACCAGCGCGAACAGACCGCCGAGACGCTCGGGCACAGCGTGCAGCCGTATTGCCTGATCGTCGGCGGCGGCCACAATGGCCTGATGCTGGCCGCGCGGCTCAAGCGCCTGGGCGTGCCTACGCTGGTGGTCGATGCGCTGGATAAACCGGGCGACGGCTGGCGTTCGCGCTACCGATCCCTGTACCTGCATGACCCGGTTTTCCTGGACCATTTTCCCTACCTGCCATTCCCGGATCACTGGCCGCTGTACACGTCCAAGGACAAGATCGCCGATTGGCTGGAAATCTATGCCAAGGCAATGGAAATCGATTTCTGGGGCGGTGCCGTGTGCACCGCCGCCAGCCATGATGAGAAGTCGGGCGTCTGGACGGTCACGATTGCGCGGGGCGGCCAGACGCTGACCTTGCGGCCAACGCAGCTGGTGCTGGCCACGGGCCTGTCCGGCGCCAAGCACATTCCCGCCATTGCCGGGGCGCAGCGCTTTGGTGGCCAGCAATATCATTCGGCCGACCACGGCAGCGGCGCCACTCTGGCGGGCAAGCGCTGCATCGTGATCGGCTCGAACAACTCTGCACATGACATTTGCGTGGACCTGTGGGAACACGATGCACAGGTGACGATGATCCAGCGCTCGCCTACCATTGTGGTGCGCGCCGATACCATGCGCGAGGGCGCCAAGACCCTTTACTACGCCCAGCCCGGCGCCGACATCGACCTTGCCGACCTGATGTTCGCCGCGGCGCCATTTCGTCCCCGGCTGGCCGCCGAGAAAGCCTTTACCGACTACCTGCGCCAGGTCGACGCTGCCTTCTACCAGCGGCTGCAAGACAGCGGCTTTCAGCTCTGGCACGGGGAAGACGAGACTGGGTTCTTCATGGCCTATTACCGCCGTGCCGCCGGTTACTACATCGATGTGGGCGGTTCCGAGCTGATCGCCGCGGGCGAGATTGCTGTGCGGCATGGGGAGATCGCCGAGATCGGCGCCGCCGGGCTGACCATGGCCGACGGCAGCTTCCTGCCCGCCGACGTGATCATCTATGCGACCGGTTACCGGCCCATGCACGAGTCGGTTGGCCAGCTGATCTCACCGGAGGTGCAGCGCTGCGTCGGCCCCTGCTGGGGCCTGGGGTCGGGCACCCAGGGGGACCCCGGGCCGTGGCAGGGCGAACTGCGCAACATGTGGAAGCCCACTGCACAGCAGGGACTGTGGTTCCAGGGTGGCAACCTCATGCAGTGCCGCTTCCATTCCCTGCATTTGGCGCTGCAGCTCAAGGCGCGGATGGCAGGCGTGCCGACGCCGGTCTATCGCGCGGGACTGGCCAAACCGGCGTAGAGGCCCGCTGTAACGGACGCTCGCAGCGGTGCGTATAGCCTGTATGCGATACCCGCCGCTATTGGTGATCGGCACACTGGCAGGCCTGACATCAGGATCTGGCATTCACTCCGGTGAGCTACAACCGGCGCTTGTCGCACCCGTGGTGGCGGAATTGTTCACTTCGCAGGGCTGCAACAGTTGTCCGCCTGCCGAGGCGCTGCTCGGGGAGCTGGCCAGAAGGAACGACGTGCTGCCATTGGCATATCACGTCACGTACTGGGACGACCTGGGATGGCATGACCGGTTCAGCTCCGATGCAGCCGATGCACGGCAGTATGCGTATGCCAGCATAGCGGGCCAGCGCGGCGTCTACACTCCGCAAATGATCGTAAATGGCAGTCGCGAGGTGCTGGGCAGCAGTCGCGACGCCGTGCTCAAGGTCATCGGCGCCGCGCGGCCGCCAGCTGTGATTCGGCTGGCCATCGCCGATAACGCGTTGCGCGCCGAACTGCCAGAAATCGCGGGCGGCTGCGATTGCGCACTGCTGCTGCTGGCCGTTCTCCCGTCAGCACAGACAGCCATCGGGCGCGGCGAAAATGCCGGTCGCCTGTTGCACGAGTCCAACGTGGTGCGCCAGATGTATCGGCTGGAAGCCTGGAACGGGAAGGCGGCAAAGCGTGCCCGGCCGCTGCCGCCGTATCCCGCGGACGCTTCGCTGTTTGTCCTGCTGGCCCAGCGCCATGGTGATGCACAGATCATGGCGGTGGGCATCGCGCCCTGATTGATGCAGGCCACAGGCCCTTGACCACTACAAGCTCCAAGCACGCGTTCGTCCTCGCCGGCGGCGGCAGCCTCGGGGCGGTCCAGGCGGGTATGCTGGCCGAACTCATTGGCTCCGGGGTGCGTCCCGATTTGATCGTTGGCGTGTCCGCGGGCGCGCTCAATGGCGCGTTCCTGGCCTACGAGCCAACCGCGGCAATGCTGGCTCGCGTGACCGATCTGTGGTGCAAGGTGCGAACGCGCGACATCCTGCCTGTTTCCATGGCATCCCTGTTGGGGCTCATTGGATGGCGGGGACACATCGCCAATTCGCGGGGAATTCGCCAGCTGCTCGAACGGGAACTGCCGTTTCGCCAGTTCAGCGCTACCCAGGTGCCGCTGCACATCGTTGCCGCTGAACAGGCAACCGGAATTGAAGTGCTGCTGTCGGAAGGGGAGGTCATCGAGGCCGTCCTCGCAAGCACGGCAATCCCTGGGGTATTCCCCGCCGTGATGTTGGGTGGTCGCTCACTCGTGGACGGCGCCGTAGCAACTGGTACACCCATATCCACGGCCATCAGGCTCGGCTGTACGCGGCTGACCATAGTTCCGTGTGGATTCACCTGTGTCGAAGCCGCCATACCCAAACACGCCATCGGCAGGGCCATGCACGCGATCACCCTGCTGGGCGCACGCCAACTGCGGGTGGATTTCGCGCAATACTCGCAGCGCGCGCACTTGTGCCTGGTGCCGCCACTTTGTCCGCTGCGGTGTTCTTCCTATGACTATTCGCACGGCGCCACCCTGATCGCGGCGGCCCGCGAGTCCACGCGACAATGGATCCAGGCCGGTGGACTGGAGAATCGGGACTTCCCCGCCGCGCTTATCCCGCATCTGCACTAGCCCGGGCCTTGCTCGGCGATGGCCAGACACCGGCAAGCACAGGTAGGCCGTCAGGCACGGTATTGATGGGCGAAACCGTGCCTTGAGAGTGGGGCCGCGGGTCGCCCCGACAGTGCGCCGACGGCACCGGTGCAGGGCTTGCCCACCAGGACTAGCCGGTGCGTGGTCCTGGCGGTCGGGGCGTACTTGCCGCCGGGCATCGGGTGAAGGACGGTGACAGGTGGCAGGTACTGAAGACCGGCCGGAACCACGCATGCTGCGCCCAGATTCGCGTCAAACCTTGGCCACGTTGCTGCAGCGGCCTGACCGCGCAGGGGCCGCTCGGCGGCTACCTGACTTTGGCCCAGGAGGGCGTAAAACGCGGGTTAAGGACCCCGGATAGCGCCCGGCGGTGGCAGGGTTTACCCGTCGGTGCTATAAATTCCACAGGGACGCGGGGGCACCCGTACCCGCAGGGATCGAATTTCAATCAAGGACATCAAATCATGACAAGAACGAAATTTCTCACGTTGGCCACTTTGGCTACGGGTCTGGGACTCGCCAGCATGGTAGGCAACGCCGCGGACATGAACAACAAATGCTCGGACATGACCTACAAGAAGGAATTCCTCGACAAGTACCCCAAGGCCCCCGCGGTCTGCAGGACCGTCAGCGTCAAGAACGGCGTTCACTCGGCCATGTTCTCGGGCAAGGTCGTGGGCATGGACAAGGGCAGCGTCACAGTGCAGTTCACCAACGTGGTGGGTGATCCCGTCGCGGGCATGGACCCACTGACGTTCACCCCCACCTCGGGCGCCAAGCTGCATGTCAACGGCAAGGTCGAGAGCTACAAGGACCTGAAGAAAGGCGACAAGCTGGACTTCTGGGTGTCTGAGAACCGCGTTGGCGTTGTGACCGATCCGGAAGAAGTCACGACCGTGACGCCGGGCAAGCCGTAACCCCAACTAGCTGGCCTGATCGCAAGATCCGGATTTTCAGTGCCCGGAGCGGCGCGCCTGGCGCGCCCCTCCGGGTCGGGGTAACTCAATGAAGTTTGTACGTTTCACTTTGCTGGGCGCAGCACTGCTGGGCAGCTGCGGTCTGGCCCTGGCACAACAGACAGTCCCGTTCGCCTTTGGCGTGCCTGTGGCACCCACGGGGCTCGCAAACCAGCCCCTGGGGGCAGGGCCGTTCCTGTACCACACGGCAGAACAACAGGACGTGCGCGTCACGGTGGTCACGCGCGGCCTGGAATATCCCTACAGCATGGCATTCCTGCCCACCGGGGAACTGCTGGTAACGGAGCGCGCGGGCCGGCTGCGCATCATCCGCAACGGGGTGCTTGACCCCAAGCCCATCGCCGGTGCGCCGGCGTCCCGGTTCAAGGGCAAGTCCGGTGCGCTGGATGCAGTGCACGGTTACATGAGTCTGGTGGTGCACCCGCATTTTGCGCAGAACCACTGGATCTATTTCGTCTACAACAAGCCCTCCGATGAGAAGAACGCTGCGCTAGTGGTGGCGCGTGCGCGCCTGGAGGGCGGGGCCCTGACCGACGTGCGCGACATCCTGGCCAGCCCGGAGCTGCATGGCACGGCCAGCCTCGCGATCACCCCCGATGGCATGCTGTGGGTGGCAACTGGCGGCAATGACGCACAGGATCCGAAGTCCCTGATCGGCAAGGTGCTGCGGCTCAAGGACGATGGCAGCGTGCCGCAGGACAACCCCTTCGTCGGCAAACCCGATTACCGGCCGGAGATCTACACACTGGGCCATCGCTCGTCGATGGGACTGACCGTGCGGCCAGGAACCAGCGAGGTGTGGCTCAGCGAGATGGGACCCAATGGCGGCGATGAGATCAACCTGATCAAGCCCGGCCGCAACTATGGCTGGCCGCAGGTCAGCCTGGGCCGCACCTACCCGGGCCCGTGGCAGGCCGACAGCAACCAGCCCACGCATGCGGGGTTCGAACCGCCCGTCATTTACTGGATGCCTTCGATCTCGGTGTCCGGCCTCACGTTCTACACCGGCGACAGATTGCCGCGCTGGAAGGGCGACCTGTTTGTTGGCGGTTTGCGCTATGGCGAAGTCCCGGGCACCGGGCGCCTGGATCGCGTGCTGCTCAACGACAAGCTGGAGGAGTTGCGACGCGAATCATTGCTGGTGGACCTGCACCAGCGCATCCGTGACGTGAAGCAGGGCCCGGACGGCCTGCTGTACATCGCAACCGACGAGCCGAATGGGGCGATTCTCAGGATCGAACCGGCGCAATGACCCGCGGATACAGGAACGTATCCAATACGCTCCTGTCGCTCTTTTTTCTCACGCTGACTTTGGCGGCCCACGCTGCGGTACCCGCGGCTGATCCGCAGACTGGACCTGCGGCGGGCCAACGCATCGGCCTGGTGCTGGGCGGGGGCGGGGCCCGCGGCGCGGCACACATCGGCATTCTCAAGGTGCTCGAGCGCGAGCACATTCCCATCCACGCCATCGCCGGCACCAGCGTGGGCGCGATTATCGGCGGGCTCTACGCCTCCGGAAAGTCACCCGAGGAAATAGAGAAAATCGTCAGTTCCATCGACTGGGTCAGCCTATTTCGCGACCCAACAGACCGCGAAGAAACGCCCATGCGCCAGAAGGAGACCGACCTGGGCAATCTGGCCAACATTGAAATTGGCATCAACGAAGGCAAGGTCCGCTATCCCTCCGCCCTGGTGCGCGGCCAGAAGGTGGACCTGCTGATGCGTGACTGGTTCCTCGGTCGCGGGGCCATGGCCAGTTTCGACCAACTGCCCATTCCGTTTCGGTGCGTGGCCACGGACATCGGGCTGGTCAAGCCGGTGGTGTTCTCCTCCGGGGACCTGGCCCTGGCAGTGCGCGCCAGCATGGCGGTACCCGGCGCATTCGCACCAGTGCACCACGAGGGCAAGGTACTGGTGGATGGCGGCATCGTCGACAACGTACCCATCGACGTCATGCGCACCATGGGCGTCGACCGGCTGATCATCGTGGATGTCGGGGCGCCCCTGCTGCCGGCGGAATCGGTCAAAAGCGGTCCGGAGATCCTGCTGCAGATGGTCAACGGCCTGATGCAGGCGCGCACGCAGGAGCAGTTGCAGGGGGTCACGGCGCGCGACCTGCTCATACGGCCGGATCTGGGCGAGATCGGCGGGGCCGATTTCAACGACGCCAGCAAGGCCATCGCGCTGGGAGAGAAGGCCGGCGAGGCCGTGGTGCAACAGCTGCGTTCCTTCGCGGTGCCGCAGGCGCAGTACCTGGCATGGCGCGAAACGCAGCGATACAAGGTGCCCAAGGAGCCCCCGGTGCAGTTCGTGCACGTGATATCCGGTTCAAGCCGCACCGCCAAGTACGTACGAGATCGTCTCAGCCAGAAGGTGGGCCAGCCGCTGGACCGCGCCAAACTGGACGAGGAAATCCGAGGCATCTACGGACGCGGGACGTACGAATCGATCAACTACCGGATGGTGACCGACGAGCAGGGCCGCACGGGCGTCGAGATCACGCCGGTGGATTCGGCGCTGGGACGGCTGGTGTTTCGTGGCGGCCTGCAGATCAGCGACGACTTCGCCGGGCGCAGCGATTACCAGCTCAACCTGGAGGCGCGCGTGACCAACCTGACCGACAAGGGCGGCGAGTGGCGCACGCTGGGCGGACTGGGGCGCCTGACCAAGATCGAGACCGACCTGTATCTGCCCTTTGGCGGGCGCGGCGCCTGGTACGTGGCCCCGTCGGTGGGTTACTCGGTCATCGATCAACCGCTGCTGCAGGGCAATGACACGGTTGCCGAGTACCGGGTCGGCAGCTGGCTGGGCACCTTGCAGCTGGGACGGGATTTCGGCGACAAACTGCGCCTGTCCTTCGGCCTGCTGCGGGGCCAGGACCACGCCGTGCGGCTGGTGGCCGATCCCAGCCTGCCGGCCGCGCAGCTGGCGGACCTGGGGGGCCTGAACACGACCTTGCTGTGGGACACGCTGGATAACGTGCGCTTTCCGCGACACGGCATGCGTGCCGAGGTGGAATTTGCCAACTACCAGACCGGCCTGGGCTCGGATTTCAACGGCAGCCAGCTGCGCGTTTCCATCGACAAGGCTTTTGAGTTCGAGACCAATACGCTGTTGCTGGGCGGTCGCGCCTCGATCACCGGCGATGACGTGAATTCATTCCAGACCCAATCCTTCCTCGGTGGACTGACGTTCCTTTCCGGCGTGGGTGAATTCGCGCTGATCGGCAACCAGATGCTGTTGCTGCGGTCGATCATGTATCACCGCCTGACCAAGCCCGGATTGCTGTTCGACGTGCCCGTGTACATCGCCGGCAGCCTGGAAGGGGGCAATGTCTGGCAGGACCGCCGCGATGTCGCACTCAACGACCTGATCGGGGCGGCCAGCGTCTTCCTGGGCGTGGACCTGCCATTTGGTCCGCTGCAGCTGGGCTATGGCAGGACCTTCGACGGCCGCAGTTCGCTGTATCTCACCTTCGGGTCGCTGGTGCTGCCGCGGTACCGCTGACCGGCTCCTCCAGCCGCAGCGCCAGGAATTGTCCTGCCTCCCCCGGTGCGCCCGCGGGCACCACGATGTATTGCCGCCCGTCGACCACGTAGGTCATCGGCAGTCCGCTCTGGCGCAGGCCCAGGTCGGTCTCCCAGACGATGGCGCCCGTGCGCTTGTCGTGCGCGCGGAATTTGGTGCCGCCCTCGGAAGCGACAAACATGCCGGCACCTTCCCCTGCGAACAGCAGCGTCTTGGTGACCAGCAAGCCGGCACGATCGTCGTGACCGGTGCGCGGCACCGCTACGCCGCGCAGCTTCTCGTGGTTGCGGACGTAGTCGGGCGTGTCGCCGTTTGGAACGGACCACAGGCGCTTGCCCGTGCTCAGGTCCAGCGCGGTGATCGTGCCCCAGGGTGGCTTGCCCAGCGGCAGGCCAAAGGGCCCGGTCACGCGGCTGCCGGCCAGGATGTAGCGCAGGTTCGAGCGCTCTGGCTCGTTGACCAGGCCCATGTAGGTCAGCGTGGAGGTCGAGGACACGTACAGCACGCCATGCACCGGGTCGGCGACCGCGCCCTGCCAGTTGGAGCCCCCCTGCGAGCCTGGCATCTGCAAGGTGCCCAGGTTGGTGGGGGTGACCACGGACGGCGGTGAGAACACGGGCCCATAGCGATAACGCGAGGCGATGCGCAGCGCCTCGGCATGAATTTCCGGCGTGAGGTCATTGAAGATGTCCGGCGTCACGCCCTGGCGCTCAAACGGCTCGGGCAGGGTGGGAATCGGCTGCGTGCGCGACGTGACTTCACCGGGCACATCGCTTTGCGGAACCGCGCGCTCGACAATGGGCCACACCGGCTTGCCGGTGACGCGGTCGAACACGTAGGTCAGTCCCTGCTTGGTGACCTGTGCAACCGCAGGGATGCGCTTGCCCTTGACGGTGATGTCGAGCAATACCGGCGCGGTGGGCGTGTCGTAGTCCCAGATATCGTGATGCACCAGCTGGAAATGCCAGCGGCGCACGCCGGTGCGTGCGTCGATGCACACCAGGCTGTCGCCATAGAGATTGTTGCCGGGGCGGTGCCCACCGTAAAAGTCGCTGGTCGGTGCTTCCACCGGCAGGTAGACCAGCCCACGTTCGACATCGGCGCTGATCGGCGCCCACACGCCGGTGTTGCCGGTGTAGCTGCGCGCTTCATCGGTCCAGGTCCCCGCGCCCGGATCGCCCACCGGGGCGATGGTGCGGAAGGTCCACAGTCGCTGTCCGGTGCGCGCATCGAAACCCATCACCCCGCCGGCGGGCATTTCCTTGGTCGGCGGGGCGGCGCCTGCGGCAAAGGCCGAGCCCACGATGACCACGCCATTGACCACGATCGGTGGCGAGCTGGCGCCAATGGGCGAGTTGACCGGATCCAGGTGCTCATTGAGCGCCACCTTGAGGTCGACGATGCCTGAGGTGCCGAAGGATTCGGACCGGCCGGCCGCTCTTGGCATCCAGTGCCAGCAGCTGGTAGCCGGGCGAGATGACGTACAGCGTGTCGCGACCATTGTCGCGCCACAACGCCAGGCCCCGGCCTGGTCCCTTGCGCGGTGCAATCGAGCCACGCGTGCCTTCATCGAGGCGATACACCCACAGCGTCTCGCCGTTGCGCGCGTCGATGGCCACCACGCTGCGCGAGGCGCCAGCCGTGGCGTACAGCACGCCATTGGCCATCAGTGGCGTGACTTCCAGGTTGGGCCAGATCGCAGGTCCGAAGTTGTCGGAGCGCCAGCGCCACGCCACCTTCAGCTGCGATACATTGCCCGCGTCGATCTGGTCCAGGGGCGAGTAGTTGGTGCTGCCGGCGTCGCCACGATGCTGCAGCCACTCCGTGTCGGGCAGTACGGCTGCGGCGGCCACGGCCTTTGCCAGGTCTCCGGTGGGCAGTTCATTGCGCGTGAGCACCAGCGCCACCAGGTCCGAGTATTGGCTGCGGGTCAGGCCCCCCGGCTGCGTGACCGGCATGGTGCGGCGGGTAAACTCGTACAGTTCCGCCACCGGCTTGCCGGTCCACTTGCCGACAAAGGCGCGGCCGCGCAGCGCAGGGCCTGCTTCACCGCCCTCCAGGTTGGCACCATGGCAGACCGCGCAGTACTGCGCATAGGTCGCGGTGGCCGACTCGGCGGCGACGGCGCCCTGGGTCAATGCGGAGGCGACCAGCAGCCCGGCGGCCAGCCTCATGATGCAGCCGCCGACTTGCGCGCACGCACCCGCATGCCGTCACTGATCGCACTGCCGGGAAACAGCACCACCACGTCACCCGCGGCCAGTCCCTGCGTCACCACGCGGTAACCCGCGTCCGCGACGCCAACCTGAACATTCTTGAGAACAGCTCGGCCATTTAACACCTCGTATACCGACCATTGCTGACCACGACGAAACAGCGCGCCCAGCGGCGCCCGCACGGCATTGCTTGCCACCTCCACCACCACTCGCGCATCGACCCGGTAATCGTGTCCCAGCTGCTGCGCCTGGTGCTGGTCGCGAAACTGCAGGATCACGTTGGTGCGCTGTTCCTCCACGCCCAGCGCGGAGATCTTGGTGCGCGCCACCGGCTCGACCCGGTCCACCGTGGCCGGCAGGGGAGCGCCACCCCAATTCTCGATGGTCGCCGGCTGCCCCGGGCGCATGCGCACGGCATCCTGTGACAGGAATTCGGCCACCACCTCGACGTGCGAAGGATCGCCCAGTTCCACGATGGGCGCGCCCACCAGCACCACGCTCTCGCTCTTCTGTGGCACGCGCAGCACGTGGCCGGCCACGGGGGCACGCACGGCGATGGTGCCGCCGGCCATCTTCTCTGCCGGCTGCAGCGCGCTGCGCGCACGGGTGAGGCCGGCAGCGGCGGCGTCACGCGTGGCGCGCGCCGCATCCACCCGCGCCTGGGTGGTGTCGACCGCGGCCGCGGAAACCAGCTTCTGGTCCGCCAGGCTGCGGGTGCGCTCGTGGTCGCGCATGGCAAAGGCAAGGTCCGATTCGGCAGCGCGCAGCTGCGCTGCGGCGGCGTCTACTGTGGCGTGGGCCTGAAGGTCCGAGCGGGTGTCGAGGAAGCCCGCCGCCGCCTGGGTCATGCGCGCGATCACCGCGCCGGCCTTGACCGCATCGCCGGGCTCCACTTCCACGCGCAGCACGCGGCCGGACACCGGCGCTGACACGACATACACGTCGTGCATGCGCGTGCGACCCTCGTCGACCAGTTCGACGCGCACGTCACCCCGGTCGACGGTCACGAAGTCGGCTTCGGTGGCGCGCGGGGCGAACGCCCACAGCAGGGCCGCCGCGGCAATGGCCACCGCAGCGGTCCAGATCCAGCGCACGCGGCGCTGGCGTTGATTCATCTGTTCTTTGGCCATGGGACATTCAGCTTTAGTCACGCGATTTAAGCACACCCACCAGGTCCAGCTTATCCACTCCGCGGCGCACCACCAATGTCGCCACGGTGACTGCGGCGATGACGAACAGCGCCGCCTTGCCATAGATGGCCGTATTGGTGACGTACGGAAAGGTGAACAGGTCGGTTTCAAACTGCGACATCAGCCAGCGCGACATCACCATGCCCATCACTACCCCGCCCGGCAAAGCCACCAGCAGCAGCGCGCCGAGCTCGGCCAGCAGCACATAGGAAGCCTCGCGCCGGCTGAAGCCCAGTACCCTCAAGGTGGCCAGGTCGCGCTCCTGTTCCGACAGGGTGACGCGCGCGGCGGAAAAGGCCACGCCCGCGGCCATCAGCGAGGAGAACACGACGAACAGGCTGGCGAAAAAGCCGCTGCCCTCGCTGAGCAGCTTGCGCATCGAGGCCGAGGCATTGTCCAGGAAGCTTACCGATACGATGCGCGGCAATTGCTTGGCGCGCAGGCTGAATGCCTCGCGCTGGCGCTGGTCCAGCAACAGGTAGGCTGCCGTGACCCGCGCCGGCTCGCGCAGCAGCCGGTTGAGCGCCTCCAGTTCGATGTAGGCCGGGGCGCTTAAGAAGGGCTTCACGATCGCCACCACGGGCAGCACGGCGCTGGCGCGATGCCCGTCAGTGGCCTGCAGTCGCACCAGGTCGCCGGTGTGCACGCCCAGTTTTCGCGCCAGGTTCTCCGACAGCGTCAGTCCATCCGGTCGCGGCACAACCGGCTGCAGGTGCTCATCCAGCACGCGGTTGAGCATGGCATCGGGCGGTACGCCGATCACGGAGTTTCGTTGCCGGTGGCTGCCGGCCTCGAGGAACATGTCACTGCTGCGCAGCGGTTCCACCGACAGCACGCCCGGCAGTCGACCGATGTCCTTGAGTATCGCGTCATCCACGGCCTCGGGAAACGTCACCATCACGTCCATGCGCTGCGACATGCCGAACGTGACCCTGATGATCCAGTCCATGGACAGCGGAAAGTGCTGCGCGGTGACCAGCAATGCCATGGACATGGCCACCCCTGCCACGGTGGTCAGCGATCGGCGCGGAAAGCGCACGATGCGTCGTGCCACCATGCGCGACTTGCCATCCAGGCGTGCGGCAGCGTTCTCGGTGGCACGCCCCAGCCGGCCGTAACTGGTAGGGGCCGGGGGCGCCAGGGCGGCGGCCGGTGGCAGGCGCGTGGCGCGCAACACCGCCTGCGCGGCGCCGACCACCGAGGCGGCCAGTGCCACCGCCAGTGCGGCCAGGTACACCCCTGGTCCGGCATCGAAATGCAGTCCCGGGATGCGGTAGATGTGCGCGTAGATCGCGGCCACGTATTGGCCCACCCACAGCCCCAGCACCATGCCCACGGCTGCGCCAAGCAGCGCGAACACCAGCGCGAACTTGGCGTAGTGCCAGGCGATGCTGGCATCGCCATAGCCAAAGGACTTGAGCAAGCCGATGTTGGCACGCTCGGTGGCCACCAGCCGCGACAGGGAAACGTTGAGCAGGAAGGCCGCCACCAGCAGGAAGAAGGGCGGCAGGATCGCGGCCATGGTGCGCAAGGTACTGAGTTCATCGGCGAGGAACTGTGCCGAGAGCATGCGGTCGCGGCCGTAGGCGCCGCGACCGCCATAGCGTTCCAGCAGCCGGTCGATGCGGCTGGCCACGGCGCGCGGATTGCTGTCCGGCTCCAGCCGCAACACCACGTCGTTGAAGGCGCCGTCCAGGTCAAAGGCATGGCCCAGCCCCTCGCGTCCCATCCACACCACGCCAAATCGCTCCGGCTCGGGCAACAATGCGCCGGGGGCCACGGCGAACACGAACTCCGGACTGCTGGCGATGCCCACGACCACCACGTCGCTGCGTTTGCCGTAGATAAGCGCGCCCATCTTGGCGCCCACTGCAATGTGATTGGCCTCGGCGAAGGCCTCGTTGACCAGCACCTCGGCGCCGTGCGCCGGGTCCGGCAGCTTGCCCGCGCGCAGCACGATGTCATTGACGCGCGGGGCACGGTCCGGTGGCAGCGACACCAGCCGCGCGGACACCGGTGCGCTGCGGCCCGGCAGGTCCAGCAGGCCCACGCCCGACACCCGCGCCTCCAGCGTGCGCACGCCCGGCACGGCCGCCAGGTCGCGGGCCAGTTGCAGCGGTGCCCGGACCACGCCAGTGGCCATGTCGGCCATGCGGCTGCTGTCGTAGTAATCGTCGCGCGCCCGCGCCAGGGACCCGTACATGCCCGTGGCCATCACGAACAGGCAGATGCCGCAGGCCAGGACTGCGGCCACGGCCGCGGCCTGCATCTTCATGCGCGACAGGTCGCGCAGCAGCTTGCGATCCAGGATGGGCAGCCGGCGTATCACCAGCGCAGGTCCGCCGGACGCAGCCGTGTTGCATTGGTCTCGACGCTGCGGATGGTACCGTCAAAGAAGCGCACCACGCGATCGCCCATCTGGGCAATGTCCGCGTTGTGCGTGATCAGCAACGTCGTGGTGTGCAGCTGTTCGTTGGCCGTGACCAGGGCCTCCAGCACGCGCACGCCGGTGGCCACGTCCAGCGCGCCGGTGGGTTCATCACACAGCAGCACGGTGGGACGCTTGGCAATGGCCCGCGCAATGGCCACGCGCTGCTGTTCGCCGCCGGACAGCTGCGCCGGGAAATGCGCTGTGCGCTCCGACAAACCCACCAGCCCCAGCGCGTCGCGCGCGGGCATGGGATCGTCGGTCACCTCCGTGACCAGTTCGACGTTCTCCTGCGCGGTCAGGCTGGCGATCAGGTTGTAGAACTGGAACACGAACCCCACGTTGTGCCGCCGGTAGGCGGTGATCTCGGTCTCGGACGCGCGGGCCAGGTCGAGGTTGCGAAACCACGCATGGCCTGCGGTCGGGCGGTCCAGTCCGCCCAGGATGTTGAGCAGCGTGGATTTGCCCGAGCCCGAAGGACCCAGCAGCACCAGCAGCTCCCCTTCGGTCACCGTCAGGTCAACCCCGCGCAGCGCCAGCACGGCCGCCGCGCCATCCCCGTAGCGCTTCTGCAGTCCGTCGAGACGAAAAACCGGGGCGCTGCCAGGAGGGGCCGATTGCATGCCGGGCATGATGCGCGATGCCTTATAGTCGGGCAAACACCCGTGGATTTTCCGGAGACCTGATGGACCTGGCAGCACTGCCGATTGGCAAGAATCCCCCGCATGAAGTCAATGTCGTGGTCGAAGTGCCGGTCGGGGGCGAGCCGATCAAGTACGAAATGCACAAGCAATCCGGCGCGCTGATGGTGGACCGGTTCCTCTACACCTCGATGCGCTATCCGGGCAACTACGGGTTCATCCCGCACACGCTGTCCGACGATGGCGATCCGTGCGATGTGCTCATCGCCAACCAGCGCGGACTGCTGCCCGGCTCAGTGATCGCGGTGCGACCGGTGGGGGTGCTGCTGATGAAGGATGAGGCCGGCGGCGACGAGAAGATCCTGGCCGTGCCGACCCCGAAGCTCACGCAGCGCTACGAGCACGTGCACAACTATACCGACCTGCCGGACATCACCATCCGCCAGGTGCAGCATTTCTTCGAGCACTACAAGGACCTGGAGCCGGGCAAGTGGGTCAAGGTGCTGGGCTGGGGTGACGCGGCGCAGGCTCGCGACATGATCAGCGCAGCCATTGCGCGCGCCGCTGCGCATCCAGCGCGATGACGTGATCGGCCCGGTGCGGCATCTCGCTGAGGATGTGCCGCGTCAAGCGCTCGTAGTGGCTTACGAATCGGGCGATGGCCTGGTCGGACAGGACCCCGCCCGTGTCCGCGCCTTCAGTGGCCAGGCGTTGGCGCAGCTTGTGCTCCTGCTCCAGGCGCCAGCCATAGACCACGGCAAATGACGGCGCCTGCAGCAGCACCAGCGGCGACAGGCGGTCGAACAGGCCGCGATAGGGTCCGGCCAGCTGCTCATTGACGTAGCCGCGCCAGTGGCCCGCGGCGTCTTCCTCGCGCTCCAGCGCATTGACCGGTTGCGCCAGCTGCGCCGTGCTCTGCGGCGCTGCGCCCACGCACCAGCCCTCGAGGATCGCCACGCGCGCCGGTCCCTGGAACACCGGCCACTGGTTGCGCGGCCGTCGATCATCCACGGCCTTGTTGAATGAGGGCAGTGGCACCGGCTCGGTTCCGCCCAGCGAATCGATCACCGCCTGTGCCAGCTCCACGTCATGCGTGCCGGGCACGCCGCGCGTGCGCAGCAGCGGGTGCACCACGCGCCCCAGTTCCTCGCGCTGCGCCCGCGGCAGGTAGAAATCATCGATCGACAATGCCACTGCCGGCAGGCCGTCCTGGCGCAGCAGCTCGCACAGCACGCCCGTGGCCGTGGACTTGCCGCTGCCCTGGGACCCGCAGATGCCGACAATTACCAGCTGGTCGCTTTGCCGCACCCGCAGCGCGGTGGCCGCGGCCAGGGGCACCAGCGCGTTGACGATGGTGGCGCGATAACTGTCCGGCAGCCGCTCGCGCCGCAGATATGCCTCTATCCATGCCTCCATGGGGTGGTGCGGCTACACCACCGGGTCGCGCAGTGGCTTGCCATCGAAGAAGGCTTCGAGGTTCTCGGCCACGCGCAGGCCCATGGCGGTACGTGTTTCCAGCGTGGCGCTGCCCAGGTGCGGCAGCAGCACCACGTTGTCCAGCGCCAGCAGGTCCGGGTTCACCACCGGTTCGCGCTCGTACACATCCAGTCCTGCCGCGGCGATCCGGCCTGCGGCCAGCGCCTGGGCCAGCGCCGCTTCGTCCACCACCGTGCCGCGCGCGGTATTGACCAGCACGGCCGTGGGCTTCATGAGGCGCAGCCGCTGTGCATTGATGAGGTGATGGGTCGCGGCCCCGCCAGGGCAGTGCAGCGATATCACGTCGCTGGCGGCGATGAGCTGGTCCACGCTGTCCAGATAGCGCGCGCTGCATTCGGCCTCGACCGACGGCTCGACGCGACGGCGGCTGTTGTACACGATGTGCATGCCAAACCCCAGGTGCGCGCGCCGCGCCGTGGCCTGGGCGATGCGGCCAAAACCGATCAGCCCGAGGGTCTTGCCCGCCAGCCCCTGGCCCATCATGTGCGTGGGCCGCCAGCCGGACCATTTGCCGCCGCGCAGCTCCCGCTCGCCTTCACCCGCGCGGCGCGTGGCCATCAGCATCAGCAGGATGGCCAGGTCCGCGGTGGTGTCCGTCAGTACGTCCGGGGTGTTGGAAACGCGAATGCCCAGCTGGCCCGCAGCCGCCACGTCGATGTGGTTGTAGCCGACGCCGAAATTGCCGATCAGGCGCACGCGGCGACCCTCGGTGCCGAGGATCGCCGCAGTGATCGAGTCGGTGACCGTGGGGCACAGCGCGTCGTGTTCGCGCATGGCCTGCGCCAGCTGCTCGGCCGTCAGCGGCACGTCCTGCTGGTTGCGGGTGACGTCGAAACGCGCGGCCAGGCGTTGCTCGGCTTCCTCGGTCCAGCGTCGCGTCAACAAGATGCGGGGACGCGCGCTCATGACAGGCGCTCGGCATGCCACTGCAGGTGCTCGGCAATGAAGGTGCTGACGAAATAATACGAGTGGTCATAGCCCGCGCGTCGTCGCAGGGCCAGTGGCTGGCCGGCGCTGGCGCAGGCGGCTTCCAGGAGTTCGGGTTTCAATTGCTGCACCATGAAGTTGTCGGCCGTGCCCTGCTCGACCAGGAGGGTGTCGAACCGGCCGCGTCCGGCGCCATTCTCGATCAGGCGCGACGCATCGTGCTGGCGCCATTGCCCGGTGTCCGGCCCAAGATACGCTTCCAGTGCCTTGAGTCCCCAGGGGCAACGGGTCGTCGAACAGATCGGGGCAAAGGCCGACACGCTGCGATACAGCTGCGGGTGTCGCAGCGCCAGGGTCAAGGCGCCGTGGCCGCCCATGGAATGGCCGCTGATGGCGCATCTGCCCAGATCCAGTGCAAACGCGGCGGCGGCGACGCCGGGCAGTTCCTCGGTGACATAGCGCTCCATCTGGAAGTGCGCGGCCCACGGCTCCCGGGTTGCATTGACATAGAAGGAGGCGCCCTGTCCCAGGTCAAAGGCCGCGTCATCGGCAACGGTTTCGCCGCGTGGACTGGTGTCGGGCGCCAGAATGGCCAGGCCCAGTCGTGCCGCGCCGTGGTAGGCGCCGGCCTTGGTGGTGAAATTCTCCTCGGTGCAGGTCAGTCCGGATAACCACACCAGCAGGGGCCGGGGTCCCGGGGCGTCGGGCAGGAACAGTGAAAACTTCATTGGCGTGCGCGTGGCCGTGCTGTCGTGGCGACAGAAGCGCAGTGTGCCGCCGGCAACCCGATGTTCCTGCAGAGTCGTAAGACTCATGTCTTCTCCATTGAATTCTTGGTCAATTGTGGCCTCGCACTATATAGTGCCCCGGCATGCGGCCGCACCCATCCCGACTCCTGTGCCTGGCGGGCAGCCTGATGTTGATGCTGTCCGGCTGCGCCGCACCATCATCCCGCGAAAACGTGGACGCCACCGCAAAACTGGTGGCTTCGCAGACCTCCTCCGGCTTCGTCTGGCGCAAGGATGAGGCCGCCGATGCGGCGGCGCGCCAGAGCGTGGAGGCCCTGCTGACCGGCGGCCTGTCCCTGGATAAAGCCGTTGCCGTGTCCTTCCTGGTCAGCCCGGACCTGCAGTTGGCGCTGGAGAAAATCGAGGTTGCCCGTTCCGACGTGGTGGCCGCCGGCACGGCGCCCAACCCGTTGCTGATCATCGGCATGCGGCAATCGGGGGGCAATTTCTCGGCCTACTATCCCTCGCACAACCTCAGTGTGGGCATCCTCGAGAACGTCATCGGCCTGCTCAACATGCCCGACCGGGTTGCCGTGGCCGGGCATGAGCTGGAGCGCGCCCGACTGGAGTCCGCACAACGCATCACCACGCACGCGGTGCTGGTGGCGCAGGCGTGGCTGGAATACAGCGCTGCGCTGCGCGTGCAGGAACTGCGCAACCGCAGCGCCGCCGCCGCCAATGCAGCGCTGGATTCCGTGGTCGTGAAAGCAGCCAACGGCGCCGGCCTGTCGCCCCTGGATGTCGCGCAGGAGCGCAATGACGTCTTCACCGTCGAGGGCTCGGCGCTGCGTGCCGAGGTGGATACGACCACGGCGCGCGCGCACCTGGCGGAACTGCTGGGCCTTGCCGGCTGGCATGATGACTGGCAGCTGGCAGGGGGCCTGCCGCCATTGCCCGCCAGCGATCCGGATCCGGCTGCCATCGAGAACCAGGCCCTGCAGCGGCGCTTTGACGTGCGCGCGGCCACCTGGGCAATTGATGCACGGCTGCGGGCGCTGGCCACCCAACGGCGCTTTCGCTGGATCAATGAATTCGAGTTGGGGTTCTTCCGCGACACGGTAGTGGGCGGCACCACCTTCATCGGGCCCAACGCCGTCATCGAGTTGCCGTTCTTTGACCATCGCCAGGCGCAACTGCTGGCCGGGGATGCCGAGTTGCGCTCGGCGCTGCGTACCTTGGAGGCGGTGAAGCTCGCGGCCCGTTCCGACCTGCGTACCCACGCGGTTGAAATGCGCATTACCCGAACTCTGCTGGAGAAGTACGAGCGCACCATCCTGCCCAACCAGCGCCAGATCGCCGCGGCGTTGGGTCCGGTGTCGGACCCGGGTGAACCGCAGCACCTGCGCCAGCGCCTGGCGGCGATCTCTGCCGAAGAAGAGCAGGCAGGACTGCTGCGCGACTATTGGCGGGCACGCTCGGCCTTCGCCGCCGCGGCGGGGGACTGGGAAGCGCTGGCTGGACTTTCGGCCAATAACCAAATCGGTGCGCCCTCTGGAAACACCGCACCACGATAGTGCAGTGATAATGTGGTGTTGCAAAAAGGAAACAGGGTGGATGACCGTTTGGAGTCATCCGGCTTGGGCGGCAGCGGAAAGAGATTTGCGCCTGGGATAATTGGTATTTAAATCAATCACCGTAAGGCCGTAATGGGGGATGGATTGCTCAGGCCTGGACCCTGACGGGGAGGGTGTGTGCGCGTTCAAGGGAGCGGGGTCCGTCGCGCTGGTACG
This sequence comes from uncultured Pseudomonadota bacterium, assembly GCA_963726085.1. Classification (GTDB taxonomy): domain Bacteria; phylum Pseudomonadota; class Gammaproteobacteria; order Steroidobacterales; family Steroidobacteraceae; genus ZC4RG30. The sequence goes on from CAVSAR010000002.1 coordinate 322,397, forward strand.
CTGATTGCATTGTCCCCGAGTGGGACAATTGCAACATCCCCGATTAGGAGAACAAATCAATGATCAAGTCGCGTTTCATATTGGCCGGCGCCCTGCTGGCTGTCGCTGGGGCCGCAAGTGCCGATATAACGGTGACTCCGGCCGTCGTCTGGGATTACGACTTCCGCGGTGTTTCGCAAACCGCCGGCGATCCGGCCGTGCAGGTGGGTCTGAATTACACCCACCCGAGCGGCTTTTACGCGGGGGCATGGACCAGCAACATCCACTTCTATCCTGACGCGGAGACGGGGTTTGGCAACCCGCAGGTCGAGCTGGATGTGTTCACCGGCTTTACCGGAGGCGACGCGGCCAAGGCTGTGGGCTTTGATGTCGGCATCATCTACTACACCTACGTCAGTGGTTCTGACTACAACTACCCGGAAATCTACGCGAGCCTGACGCACGGCATCTTCAACGTGAAGTTGTCCTACTCGTGGGATTGGGCAGGCAATACTCGGCCCGCAAACTTCAGTGGAACTGCCTATTACCTCGAGGGTAATCTCGCGGCCCCGCTGGGTGGCAGTGGGTTCACCGGACTGGCGCATGTGGGCTGGAGCGACGGCAGCTACTGGAGCGACGCCAACAACGGCGGCTACGTCGACTGGAACGTGGGCGTGAGCTATGCCTTCAAGCGCTTCACGGGCACCGTGAAGTACATCGACGGCAGCGACCTGAAGGACTATGGCGCGAAGATCTTCAAGACCGATGCCAAGGCCTGGGTGGGTGTGCAGACCACGCTGCCCTGGAAGTAAGTGTAAGGACGAACCCCTGGACCCGGACTGGGTCCAGCGGATCGATGATCAGGCCCGACTTTGCGTCGGGCCTTTTCATTGGTGGACCTAGAAAGTCTTGATGACCTTGCCCAGGGTGCCCACCAGCTCGTCGATGTGGCTCTTCTCGATGACCAGGGGCGGCGACAGGGCGGTGATGTCGCCGGCCGCGCGCACCAGTATCCCCGCGTCAAAGGACTTGAGGAAAGTCTGGAAGCCACGCGCGCCAGGGGATCCGGCGATGGGCTCGTATTCAATGGCGGCCACCAGGCCGTAGTTACGCACGTCGATGACCCCCGGCAGCCCCTTGAGGCTATGCACCGCATCCTGCCAGTAGGGGGCGATGTCCTTCACGCGCTGGAACAGGCCGTCACGTTCGTAGATGGACAGCGCAGCCAACCCGGCCGCGCAGGCGGTGGGATGGCTGGAGTACGTGTAGCCATGGAACAGCTCGATGGCCCCTTCCGGCCCGGTCATGAACGCGTCGTAGATCTCCTTCTTTACGATCACCGCGCCCATGGGCACCGTGCCATTGGTCAGGCCCTTGGCACAGGTGATGATGTCAGGCGTCACGCCGAACTCCTGCGCGCCGAAGGCCGAACCGGTGCGTCCGAAACCGGTGATGACTTCGTCGAATATCAGCAGGATGCCGTGCTTGGTGCACAGCTCGCGCAGTTTCTGCAGGTACCCCTTGGGTGGCACCAGCACGCCGGTGGAACCGGCAATGGGCTCGACGATGACCGCAGCGATGCTCGACGCGTCGTGCAGCGCGACCAGCCGTTCCAGCTCGGTGGCAAGGTTTGCGCCGTGCTCGGGTTGCCCGCGTGAGTACGCATTCTTGGCCAGGTCGTGGGTATGGGGCAGGTGATCAACCCCGGGCACCATGACCGGCGCCCAGGCCTTGCGGTTGGGGACCATGCCCCCCACCGAAGTGCCGCCGAGGTTGACGCCATGGTAACCACGCTCGCGACCGATCAGGCGCGTGCGCGTGGCTTCGCCCTTGAGGCGCTGGTACTGCAGCGCAATCTTGAGCGCGGTATCCACCGCCTCGGAGCCGGAGTTGACGAAGAACACATGGTCCATGCCCGCCGGCGCAATCTTCTTGACCGCATTGGCCAGTTCAAATGCCTGCGGATGACCCATGTTGAACGGCGGGGCGAAGTCCAGCTGCTCCAGGGACTTGGCCACCGCGCTGGTGATCTCCGGGCGGCTATGGCCCGCGTTCACGCACCACAGGCCGGCCACGCCATCGAGGATCTGGCGACCGTCATCGGTCCAGTAGTGCATGCCCTTGGCGCGCGCCAGGATGCGCGGCTTCGCCTTGAAATGGCGATTGGCCGTAAACGGCATCCAGTGGGCTTCGAGGTCCTCTCGGTTCATGGGCGCTCCTACGTTGATAGCCGCGGATGATAAGAAAAGTTGACACTCGGGGCGACACATACCCAAATAACGCTGGATTGTCGATTATCCTAAACGCTTTCCAGGAGCCACCGGGGACCAGCCATGACCACGGGGATGAACATCGCAATGACCATGGACGTGGGCGCCCGCGTGCGCGCCATCCGCCAGCTGCACGGGCTGTCGCAACGTGAACTGGCGCGACGCGCCGGCGTCACCAACGGCCTGATCTCGCTGGTGGAAATGAACCGCGTCAGTCCGTCGGTGAGCTCGCTGAAAAAACTGCTCGACGGGATCCCGATGTCGCTGGCGGAGTTCTTCACCACCGATGTCAACCAGCATACGCCGGTGTTTTTTGGCGCGGGAGATTTGGTGGAGCTGGGCAGCGGCGCGGTGTCGCTGCGCCTGGTGGCCGCGCAACGCAATGGCCGGCAAATGACGCTGCTGCACGAGCGCTATGAACCCGGCGCCGAGACCGGCGAGCAGATGCTCACCCACCGCGGCGAGGAGGGTGGCGTGGTGGTGCGTGGCAGCATCGAGGTCACCGTGGGTACCGAGACGCGGGTGCTGGGCCCGGGCGAGGCGTTTTACTTTGCCAGCAACCTGCCGCACCGCTTTCGCAATGTTGGTCGCGAGCCCTGTGAACTGGTCAGCTGCGGCACGCCGCCGTCCTTTTGAGTCGCGGATAATCCCCACGCCCATGACGTCCCCGGAAAAAATAGATTGGCACGCGCGCGCCGGCCAGTTGCGGCCACGCCGCCAGGTGTTCATTGACGGTCGCTGGCACGACGCCGTGTCCGGCGCGACCTTCGATTGCATCAGTCCCATCGATGGCCGGGTGCTGGTGGCGGTGGCCGCGGGCGACGCGGCGGATGTGGATGCGGCCGTGCGCAGTGCGCGCGCGGCCTTTGACCGCGGTGACTGGTCGCGATCGGCGCCCAAGCATCGCAAGCAAGTGCTGCAGCGATTTGCGGCGCTGCTGCGCGCGCACACGCAGGAGCTGGCACTGACCGAAACCCTGGACATGGGCAAGCCGATATCCGACAGCCTGGCGGTGGATGTTCCGTCCGCCGCCAATTGCATCGAGTGGTACGCCGAGGCGGTGGACAAGATCTACGACCAGGTGGCCCCGACCGGCGCCGATTCGCTGGCGCTGGTCACACGCGAACCCCTGGGCGTCGTGGGGGCGATAGTGCCGTGGAATTTCCCGCTGATCATGGCGGCCTGGAAACTGGCGCCGGTGCTGGCCGCCGGCAACTCCATCGTGCTCAAGCCCTCGGAGAAATCCCCCTTGAGCGCGCTGCGCCTCGCCGAGCTGGCCATCGAAGCCGGGTTGCCTCCGGGGGTATTCAACGTGGTGCCGGGCTTTGGTCACACCGCCGGCCGCGCGCTGGCCAGCCACATGGACGTGGATGGCATCGCCTTTACCGGATCCACCGCCACCGGCAAGCAGGTGATGGGCTACGCCGCGCAGTCGAACCTCAAGCGCGTGTCCCTGGAGTGCGGCGGCAAGTCGCCCAACATCGTCATGGCCGATTACCAGGACGTGCCGCGCGCGGCGCGCGCGGCCGCGTTGGCGATCTTTTTCAACCAGGGTGAGATGTGCTCGGCCGGCTCGCGCCTGCTGGTGCACGAGAGCCTCAAGGACGCCATGCTCGAGCACATCGCCAAGGTCGCGCGCGAGCTGGCCCCGGGGGATCCACTCGATGCCGCGACGCGCCTGGGCGCCATGGTCGATGCCGCGCACCTGCAGCGCGTGCTGGATTACATCGATTCCGGGCGCGCGCAGGGCGCACGACTGGCGCTGGGCGGGGCGCAGGTGCGGCGCGACAGCGGCGGCAGCTACATCGAACCCACGGTGTTCGATGGCGTGGCCCCGGACATGCGCATCGCGCGCGAGGAAATATTCGGCCCGGTGCTGGCGACGTTGACGTTTCGCGATGAGGCCGAAGCCCTGGCCCTGGCCAATGACAGCAGCTATGGACTGGCCGCCGCGGTATGGACGCGCGACCTGGCCACAGCACACCGCATGGCGCGCGCGCTGCGCACCGGCATGGTGTACGTCAACTGCTATGACGCTGACGACATCACGGTGCCGTTCGGCGGTTTTCGCCAGTCGGGCATGGGACGCGACAAGTCGCTGCATGCCCTGGACAAGTACACGGAGCTCAAGACGACGTGGATTGATCTGACATGAGGATCAGCCGGCTGTGAAGACACCCTCGTGAGCCTGCCGCGCACCGAAGCCGGCGCACTGCGCTTCGTGGCCACCGTGCCGCGTGGTTTTGCCGACCTGCTGGCCGCCGAGGTGACGGCGTTGGGCGCCACTGCGGTGCGCGACAGCGCCGGCGGGGTCAGCTTCGAGGGGTCGCTGGAGATCGGCTACCGCGCGCTGCCTGGAGTCGCGCATGGCCAGCCGCGTGTTGCTCGAGGTAGCGCGCGCACCGGTTGCCGACACCGCCGCGTTCTACGACCTGGGCCGCAGCGTGGACTGGACGGCGCACCTGGATCCCAACGGCACGCTGTCGTGCGAGTTCACGGGCAACCATGACGCCATCAACAACACGCACTTTGGTGCCCTGAAGCTAAAAGACGCCATCTGCGACCAGCTGCGCGATGCCACGGGACATCGGCCCTCCATACAGACCAGTCGCCCGGACCTGCGGGTGCATGCACACGCGCAGCGCGGCCAGATCAGCCTGCTGATCGACCTGGCAGGGGAGTCGTCGAGTCGCCGCGGCTATCGACTGGCAGGCGGCGAGGCGCCGCTGCGCGAGAACCTCGCCGCCGGGATACTGGTGCGCGCGCAGTGGCCGCGCATCGCCGCCGAGGGTGGCGAGTTCCTCGACCCGATGTGCGGCTCTGGCACCTTTGCCATCGAAGCGGCCTGGATGGCCACCGATACGGCCCCGGGGCTGCTGCGCGACTACTGGGGGTTCGAGGGGTGGCGTGGCCACGACGCGGGGCTGTGGGAACAACTGAAGATGGCCGCGCGCGCGCGCATCCGCGACCAGCTTGCGGTGATCATTCGCGGCGCGGATCGCAATCGCGGCGCCATCGCCACGGCCTCTGCCAACGCGCGTCGCGCCGGCGTGGGTCGCGACCTGGTGTTTGATCACTGCGATATCGCGCAGCTCAAACCCATGAACGCGGCGGCGGATGCGCCGCCGGGATTGCTGTGCGTCAATCCTCCCTATGGCCTGCGGATTCCCGGATCCGATGAGGCGGCCGATGCGCACCGCGCGCTGGGGGTGGCCCTGCGTGAACCCTTCGCCGCCTGGAACGCGGCGGTGATCACTGGCGAGCCGGCGCTGGGGCAATTGCTGGGCTGCGAGGCCTCGCGCGTGCACACGGTGTGGAATGGCGCCATCGAATGCCGCTTGCTGCGCTTTGCGCCCGGCGAACGCAACCAGCGGCGCGCCGCGCGCGGCGTGGTCATCGACACCCCCGAGCTGGCGCAGACCCCCGGTGCGCAGATGTTCGCCAACCGCCTGCGCAAGAACCTGCAGCGACTGGGCAAGCAGGCGCGGCGCGAAAACGTTGGCTGCTGGCGCATGTATGACGCCGACATGCCGGAGTATTCGCTGGCGGTGGACCTGTACACCGGCGCGGGTCCGGATGAAGGCCAGCGCTGGCTGTACGTGCAGGAATACGCTGCGCCGCAGACCGTGGACCCGGTGGCGGCGCGGCGCCGCCGCGAGGAAGCCCTGGCGGTGCTGCCGGAAGTCACCGGCATTGGGCTGGACCATGTGCACCTGCGCACGCGCAAGCGGCAGAAGGAGGGGGGCCAGTATTCCAAGGTCAACCGCCGCGAGGAGTTCCACGTCGTGGAGGAGGCGGGCCTGAAGGTCCGGGTCAACCTCGACGACTACCTCGACACAGGATTGTTCCTTGATCATCGCAAGACCCGCCAGCGCATCGGCGCCGCGGCCAAGGGCGTGCGCTTTCTTAACCTGTTCTGCTACACCGGGGTGGCCAGCCTGCACGCTGCGGCCGGCGGCGCCACCAGCAGCCTCAGCATCGACCTGTCGCGCACCTACCTGGACTGGGCGCGGGCCAACCTGGATCTCAACGGCTTTGCTGCAGACCGCCACGACTTGTTGCAGGCGGACTGCCTGCAGTGGCTGTCCGACCAGCGCGGGCCGGCCTTCGACCTGATCTTCCTGGATCCGCCGACGTTCTCCAATTCGGCCCGGATGCAGGGAGTGCTGGACGTGCAGCGCGACCATGCCGTGCTGATTGGCCAGTGCATGGGGCTGCTGTCGCGCGACGGCCTTCTGGTGTTCTCAACCAACGCCCAGAAGTTCGCCCTGGACCCGGGGGTCAGCGGGCAGTTCCGGGTAGCAGACATATCCCCGGCCACGCTGCCATTCGACTTCCAGGGCAATCCCCGGATTCACCGCTGCTTCGAACTGCGCCACGCGTGAAAACCTGCCCCTACCCGGTTATGCTCCCGGCCCTCGGGGTGATAACCATAACGCTATATTCGGACGGACATAATGGCCAAAGTGAAACTCAACGTTAACGGCACCGACCACGATGTGGATGTGCCGGATGACCAGCCACTGCTGTGGGTGCTGCGCGACGAACTGAACCTGGTGGGAACCAAGTTCGGCTGTGGCATGGCCCAGTGTGGTGCCTGCACCGTGCACCTCAATGGCACCCCCGTGCGCTCCTGCTCCGTGCCGGCCGTGGCCGTCGCCGGACAGAAGATCACCACCATTGAAGGGCTGGCCCAGGGCGGCACGCTCACTGCCGTGCAGAAGGCCTGGATCGAGCATGACGTGCCGCAATGTGGCTACTGCCAGGCGGGCCAGATCATGAGCGCCACGGCACTGCTGCGCCAGAACAAGAATCCCTCCGACGCCGACATCGACAGCTTCATGTCGGGCAATCTGTGCCGCTGCGGCACTTACCTGCGCATCCGCAAGGCCATCAAGTCCGCGGCCCAGGCGATCAACGGGAGTGCTTCATGAGCGCCGTACCGACCAACGAATACTATCCGCGCGCCATCCTCGAGCAGCTCGAGCGCGACTCCGCCACTGCCAACCCGCTGACTGGCGCGTTGAGCCGCCGCAGCTTCATGCGCGTCAGCGCAGCCGTGGGCGGTGGCCTGGTGCTGGCCTTTGGCTTCGGGTCCGAGGACGCCGATGCACAGCAGGCCCAGGGTGGCGCCGCGCGTCCGGCCGGCCCGCCGCCAGGACCGCAGTTCAACCCCAGCGCCTACGTACGCATTGCTCCGGATGGCAAGATCACGCTGCTGTCGAAGAACCCGGAAATCGGCCAGGGCATCAAGACCGCCTTTGGCGTGATCCTGGCCGAGGAACTCGACGCCAAGTGGTCCGATGTCACCGTGGAACAGGCGCCCATCAACTCGGCGGTCTACGGCGCGCAGTTCGCCGGTGGGTCGCTGTCCATTCCGCTGGCCTACGACACGCTGCGTCGCGCCGGCGCCGGCGCGCGCGCCATGCTCGTGGCCGCCGCGGCCAAGGAATGGGGCGTACCGGAGAGCGAGATCACCACGTCTGAAAGCGTGGTGACGCATGCGGCCAGCCGCCGCAGCATGAGCTACGGCCAGCTGGCCACGGCCGCCGCGGCCATGCCGGTGCCCAATCCCCAGCAGCTCAAGCTCAAGGACCGCAAGGACTGGAAGCTCATGGGCACGCGCGTGACCGGCGTGGACAACGTGAAGCTGGTTACCGGCCAGCCGTTGTTTGGCGTCGACCAGAAGTTGCCCAACCTGAAAGTCGCGGTATTCCAGAAATGCCCGGCCGTCGGCGGCAAGGTCGCATCGGCCAATGTCGATGAGATCCGCATGCTGCCGGGCGTAGTCGATGCCTTCATCGTGGAAGGCACGGGCCAGGCCACCGAAGTCATGCCGGGCGTGGCCATCGTGGCCAATAACACCTGGGCGGCATTCTCGGCCAAGAAGAAGCTCAAGATCACCTGGGACGAGACCAATGCGGCCAAGGAGAGCTGGACCAAGCTCAGCGCCCAGGCCAAGGAAATCGCCAAGCAACCCCAGGGCGCGCAGGTGCTCAAGACCGTCGGCGATGTGGATGCCGGCCTCAAGAACGGCAAGTACGTAGAGGCTTTCTACACGTTCGGGTTCATCTCGCACTCGCCGATGGAGCCACAGAACACGACGGCCTGGTACCAGAAGGATCCGGCCGGCGACAAGCTGGAGATCTGGGGCTCGGTGCAGATCCCCGACGGCGCGCGCACGCTGGCCGCCAAGGTGGTGGGCGTGCCGCAGGACCGTTCGACCCTGCACCAGCTGCGCGTGGGTGGCGGTTTCGGTCGTCGCCTGATGCACGAGTACGCCTGCGAAGCGGCGGCCATCTCCAAGCAGGCCGGCGGCATTCCCGTGAAGCTGATGTGGACGCGTGAAGACGACATCACGCACGACTTCTATCGCCCGGGCGGCTTCCATCAATTCAAGGCGGCGCTGGATGACAAGGGCAGGCTGACCGCGTGGTCCGGGCATGCCATCTCGTTCACTGATTCAAACGCGCCCGCCCCGACCAATGGCCGGCCCCCGGCCGCGGTGGCCGGCGGTGGTTGGCCTTCGCCCAATGAATTCCCTGCGGAATACACGCCCAACTACCGGCTGTCGGTCACCAACCAGCCATTCGCGATTCCCTGTGGTCCGTGGCGCGCGCCCGGATCGAACACCACCGGGTTCGTGGTGCAGTCGTTCATGCACGAGCTGTCGACGGCGGCCAAGCGCGATCACGCCGAGTTCCTGGTCGAAGTGTTTGGCCAGAAGCAGGCCGCGCCGGCACCGGCCGCGGGTGGCCCGCCGGGGGGCTTCGGCGGCGGCGGCCTCAACCCGGAGCGCGCGGTTGCGGTCATCAAGTCCGCGGTCGAGCGTTCCGGCTACGGCAAGCCTCTGCCCAAGGGTCACTTCCAGGGCCTGGCGTTCCACTTCAGCCACCAGGGGCACATTGCCGAAGTGGCCGAAGTCAGCGTCGATGCAAAGAAGAAGGTCACCGTGCACAAGATGACGGTGGTGGCCGACATCGGACCGGTGGTCAACCTGTCCGGTGCCGAGAACCAGGTGCAGGGCTGCGTGGTGGATGCCATCGGTACCCTGGGCCTGGAGGTCAACATCGAGAACGGCCGGATCAAGGAGCAGAACTTCGACACCTATCGGCTGCCGCGCATGTCGATTTCACCACCAGTGGTAGACGTGCACTTCCTTGACACCAACTACCCGCCCACGGGCGTGGGCGAGCCGGCCTTTCCGCCGGCGTGTCCGGCGATCTGCAATGCGATCTTCGCGGCCACGGGCCACCGGATCCGCACCTTGCCGATTACGCGCGAGGGGTTCTCGATCGCGTAGTTCCCGCCGGGGATCAGTTGAAAACGGCCCGCGTGGGAAACCGCGCGGGCATTTTCACATTCAGGCCATGGGATTGGCGGCCGGTGTCCGTTGGCTCACAGCTCCAGGGAAACGGTGAGCCCGACGCGCCGGCCATCGCCATAGAGAAGATCCAGCGGCCGCGGCAGTGACGGATAGAACACCTGGCCGCGGCTGGCCACCGCACGTATATAGGAATCGTTGGTGAGGTTCCTGCCCCACAGCTCGGCGCGCCATGGGCCGCGTTGCAGCGAGATGCGGGCGCTGAGCAGGCCACGCGAACCGTAACTGGCCCCATCGATCGGGCGCTCGTAGACATTGTCCTGATAGCTGAAGGTCGCGTCGGCGCGCAGCCGCCAGTCTCCTGCCAACGCAATCGGCAACGCCTGCAATGTCGTGGACCAGCTGTTGCGCGCTACACGTTGGGCAAGGTTGTCGTCCAGATAGGGCACCAGCGCGATGTTCCCGTTGGAAGGCGTGCGTGGTGGGCCAAACTGGCAGAAACTGGAGCCCGGCGGCTTGGCCGTCAGGCCGCAAAATACCCGGGACCCGGCGTCATCGCTGCCCTTGTCGAAGCGCGGATCGGCATAGCTGTAGGAAATGCTGGCCTGTAGTCGCTCTCCTAAGCGCAGATGCAGCTGTGCTTCCAGCCCGAGGGTCGTGAGGCCCGCGGTGTTGTCGATGATCAGGCTATTCACGCCCGGGCTGGAGGCAACCCCCAGGATCTGGGTGTCCTGCCAGTCGATGCGATAGACCGTCGCCTGCCACTCCTGCACGAACGACTCGGACTGATGGCGAACCCCCAGTTCGGTGGTCCAGTTGTATTCGGGGCCGTATTGGCGTTCCTCTGCGGTGAGTCCGGGAACTGGATTGATGCCGCCGGCGCGCGCGCCACGCGCGAGGGAGCCATAGGCATACCAGTTGTCGGCCGGGCGATAGTCCAGGGCGAACCGCGGAGTGACCACGGTGAAATTGATTTGCGGAAAGTCCGGCGAATCGTCGATCTGGAAATTGGCATAACGCGAGTCAAGTTGCTGCGTCTCACGGGAAACACGCAGTTCCACCCGTGCATGCGCGCGGTCGGCAAAGGGCAACTCCAGCACCCCGAAGGCCGCCAGTGCGCTGCGTTGTTCGACCCCCTGGTTTTGCAGGACCTGTTGGCTGCGCGAGTCGGGCACCAGGGCCAGGTTCAGCCTGGACAGGGGCCCCACGCGATCCGGATTGGAGACGTCGATCGCGGTCAGTTTTTCCTCGGTGCTCAGATTTCCCCGATCCGCGCCGAACAAGCTGCTGGTCAGTTCGCGTGTCCAGGAGGCGGCCAGGCCCACCGACCATGAAATTCCGGACGTGGCGTCGTGACTCAGGCGCAGTTCCTGCGACCAGTCGGTGGTATCCACTTCCATGTTCGACACGACATTTGGAGACGCGAAGCGGGTGAGGGCTGTCGATGTTGCTCCCGGTCCGCAGTTGACACCGATGGTACAGACGCCCGAGAGCAGCCCGGCATCGGAGCCGTCGAAATCGCGATAGGCGCTGGAGCTGGCGTGGTAGTACCCGGTGAGCGAGCGCAGCGTCAAATCACCCACCGGCTGCTCGATGCGCAGCGACGCCTGTTCGGACCTGCCATCGCTATCCGGCAGCTGGGGACTCACCGCGAACTCATTGTCCACCGGCATCCGGCCGCAGAAGTAGGTCCAGATTCCCGACGTGGCGTCCCGCCCGCCGCAGTTGAAGTCCGCGGCATTTAACGTGGTCGTAGCGGGGTGCCCGAATTGGCCGCGATTCAATCGAACGTTCAGCGTGACGACATCGCGGGACTCGTCGGCCGAACGGCGCGCAAGGGTGACAGCGGCAGCATCGCGTCGGGAACCGCCCAGGTTTTCGCCCAGCGTCGAAGTCTGTGTGCCCTGCGTTATCCGGTGGCTCAGCGCGAGCCTTCCGAGCCAGGGACCATCGGCAAGTCGGCCTGACCAGGCACCCTGCACGCCCGCCAGTCCATCGCTGCCAAGCTCGGCCTGCAGGTAGCCGGTGCGCTCGGCGGTCGGCGGACGCGAGACGTATTCGATGGCTCCTGCGAAAGTGCTGCGACCGAACAGGGTGTTCTGCGGACCGCGGACCACTTCAATGCGCTCGAAGTCGAGCATTTCCATATCAATCTGCGAGCGACCGGCCTGGTAAATCTCATCGACAAACACGCCGACGTTGTCTCCCGCGGTGCTGGCCTGGGACTGCCCGCGGATCACCGGGGCCGCACCGCTGCCGCCCCAAAACGACTCAAAGCTCAGGCCCGGCACGACTTCCGCCAAATTCGGCAGGTTTCTGACGCCGCCAGCGCCGAGGCGGTCAACGCCTATCACGTCGATCGCAAGGGGCACCGTCCTGGCGTCTTCCGCCACGCGGCGAGCGGTCACGGTAATCTCCGTGAGTGCCTCTGGTGCACCAGCACGGACCGTAACCGATAGCGTCACAAGCGCGAGGGCAGGCAGCGGACGTTTCACGGACCTGGCGACCGGGCCGGGCCTGCACTGGCGTGCAGAGGATCGGAGCTCTGACTGCGCAGTGTCTGCAGTTGCGCAGATTCCTCATCCACGTGTTCCCGGACGGCATCGACAATAGCGATGAACCGAGAATCGTCTCGCAATCCGTCCCAGGTGGGATCCAGGCGCAGGGTGTACCACCACTGGGTGTAGTCGTTTTCGCGAAACGATCGGGCCAGCAACGCCAGTGCTGCATCTGTCTGGCCCTTGAGTGCCAGCGCCTGTGCCTTGGTTCGCAGGTTGTAGATGGGTCCCATGAACGCGTTGGCGTCAATCCATGCAATGACCGCATCCAGCCGGCGCAACGCCTGGTCGCGTTTGCCCTGGACCAGCAGCAGATGGGCCAGCAACTGGCCCTCGCGAAAATTAAATGGGGTGAGTTTCCAGTCCTTGTCGAGGGGCAGCTCATAGCGCCGCGCAAGCAGGTCGATGACCTTGCCCGTCTCCCCGGTTCGCAACGCGTAATCGCGAAGTGCCGCGGGAACGCCCCAGCGTTCAGCCGCGCCGAAGATGAAACTTTCGTCTGCCAATGCAGTCGCCCCTGCAGTTCGCCAGTCGCCGGCATACTGTGCCCGCAGGGAGCGGGTGCTGGCCATGGCCACGGCATTGCGCCGCGCCAGTTCTTCGGCCTTGGCCGGTTGATTGAGGTCAAGATAAAAGGCAATCGCAGTGTGCAGCCCCCAGGGGTTCTCCGGGTCCGACGCGATTGCCCGTTCGATCACCATGATCGCCTGCGCAATCTCGCCACGCTGCCATTGGTACTTTGCGCGCCGCTGCAGTGCCGGGTAGTAGTTGGGATCAAGCTCCAGTGTCTTGAGGTTCTGCTGCTCGACCGCTGCGCCAACACTGGCAAAACTGCGTTGCGCAGCGCGAAATCGCGCGCGCGGCCATAGCGGATCAATCAGCAGCGCCTGGCTCAGCCACCGGTCCGCCGCAGCAGTTTGATCCATCCTGTCGAGCAGTTCGGAATATGCGGTCATGGCCCGCGCATTGGCGCGGTCGCGGGCCAGCCCACGCTCAAAGAGTTGTGCCCGCACGCTGTCGGGCTGCTTGCTCCACATCGCGGTGGCGATATCGATGGCACCGGAGTCAGCTCGCAGCGCGCGGGCCTGTTCCATCAGCGGCGCGTTGTCAGCCAGCGCCTTGTCCATGCCGGTCCTTCGCAAGCTGGTCGCCTGCATGCGCGCATCGTAGATGCCCATCAGTGCTGGCACGTAAGTCGGGTCCAGCTGGCGGGATCGCTGGAATTCCTGCTCGGCTGCGGTCGATCCTACGATGGTCGTGCGCCCCAAGAGGGTTCTGCCACGCAGGTATGCAAGGTAGGCCTCAATGTTGGCGCTGCGCTCACCAGTGGGTATCTTCGGATCCAGGCCCGCAATTCTCGATTGCAGGGCCTGCGCCACGCCGGCGGCCACCGCGTCCTGCATGCCAAAGAAATCGCCGGATGCACGATCGAATGTTTGCGTCCAAACCAGGGCGCCGGACTGGCTGTCGATGATCTTGGCGATAATCCGTGTCCGCTCGCCCGATGCCTGCAGGGATCCCAGCACCAGATAACGCGCGCCCAGTGCGCGGCCGGCGTCACGAGGATCAATGGTCGCAGCATCGAATTGGGACGACGAGTATCCGGAGATCACTGTCAGCCCCTGGATGTCCGCCAGTCGCGCATTGACGCTGTCGGCAAGTCCCGCCACCAGATCGCCACGGATTACCGGTTGCGGCGCCACGAATGGCAGAACGGCGATGGTGCGATCAGATTCGGTGACGGGTCCGCGTGCGGCAGGGCTCGGATTCCTGTTCGACAGCAGGAAGGACCAACCAATCAGCAATGCGGCGGCCAGGGCCGCTAGGGGCCAGACCCACCGGGTGCCAGGTGTGCGGGCAGCGGTCTGCGATGAACCGGTCAGGCCAGCGGCCTGGGATACCGCGTGCACGGCTGGAATCCACCGATAGCCCCTGCCACGCAATCCTTCCACATACCGCGGCTGTTTCGGGTCGTCACCCAGGGCGTCGCGCAGTAACTTGACGCGCTGGGTCACGGTCTCCGGGCTGACCACCAGGCCTTTCCAGGCCGTGGACATCAGCTCCTCATTTGACACGATGTTCGGTGCTGCCCGGAGCAGCACGACCAGCAGGTCAAAGGAAAGCCGGGGCAGCTCGATCGGCACGCCGTGGCGCTCTACGCACTGGCGTCCCAGGTCGATACGCAGATCACCCGCCTGAAGCGTGGCTGCGTTGTCGGTCACGTCCGCCTCGGAACCTTGCATGTGCCGATTATGGTTCAACTTTTTCGGTGTGCGCTGGGCTTTGGCAAACCTTTGGTGATTCTGCACGCAATCTTGGGCGTCCGTTCATGCAATGCACCTCTGGCCGCAGCCAGACTGTCAGCCTCGATTCCGCTGCAGGTGCCGGCAATGAAAGCTCTCCGACCGGAAACGGCTCTAGCCACGGCAGCAGCTCTGATGTGGTCAGCGTTCCTGCAGGCCGGCATCGGCGACTTTGACGCGAGCTATGGCGATCACGGAGTACTTATCAATCGCGGCGCCCCGACCACAATGGCTGTGACCCCTGATGGGCGCGTTGTCACCGCCGTAACCGGAGACGACGGCATCAATATTTACATGTTCAATACCCAGGGGCACCCCGATGTGACCTTCGGCCCGGACGGACACTTCGCACTGAGCCAGGGCACTACCTTCAACGGTGCCGGAGTGACCGTGGCAGCGGCTTCGTCTGACAATCTGTATTTTGCACTTACCACCGGTAGTCAAACCGCAGCCCAGCTGGTCCGGGTGACGTCGGCGGGCGCTCTGGACGCCGGATTTGGCTTAAACGGGGTGGCCACTTTTCCCAACCCGGAATTGTCCGCGTCCGGTTCGCATGCCACGATTCTGTCAATCGCACCCATGGCCAGAGGTCAGGTTGCGGTGCTGGTAGGGTATTTCAACTCCATCTACGACTGTGCAGACGACTTGCGCATGTTCCGGTTGACGTACTCCGGCGCAATCGAAATCGAATATGACCACGCCGCTATGCAGGCGGCTCTGGGCGCCTGTAGCGAGTTCGGTGGCTTGACCCTGCAGCCAATCGGCAATGGGTATGCTGCACTTGAATCGGAAAATGGGCTTACGGTCTTTGATCCCGCGGGAAGGGTCGTGTCATTGGACCTGGGCCGTGCGGGGGTAGCAGCATTTGGGGTTAACCTTTCGCCACGCATCGCTGACAACTACGTTTTCGTGTCGGGTCCAAGCGCCACCTTGTACGCGCCGTACACGTGCGTGATTTCGCTGTTGCTGCCGGACTTGTCGCACACGGGCATCAATGGAGACGGGGACGACTGGACGGTGGTCGACTTTGGTACCGTTCCGAAAGCGCCTGGCCGGGTGCGTTCCTGCAAGGTTCTCGCAGGACCCGAGACGGGGTTTGTGTACGTCGAGGCCCTGATGGTAAGTGACGAAGGGAGGACCCTGGTCGCGATCGCCCGTCTGCGCGTTGGCGGCGTCTACTATCCGGACCTGGATAGGAGTTTCGGCAACGGTGGCATTGCCGTAGTTGGCATGGAAGCTGCCTTTGCACTGTTCTCTGAACAGGCCGACGGTAGCCTGATGCTAAGTCATGGTGCTTATGCGGGTGGCCCGCTGCAAGGTGGCGATGCGGTGATAAAGCTTTTGGGCACGAATCTTCCCAGTCCGGGATTGATTTTCCTGGAGGCCCCGCCTATTCCCGTGCCCGTAGTGCAGGGCACACCGGTGATCGTCAGCGCGCGACGCGCCCTTGGATCAAGCGGCGCGATGACTGTAAGTTACGCGGTGACTGCCCAGTCCAATGGACCTCCCATTTCGTTTTCCCTCGTGCGCGACGTGACATTGACGTGGGGCGACGGGGAACAGGGATCCCGCTCAGCCGAGGCCGCCACCGCGCAGGGCGCCGTTGGGCACTACTACGTGGACGCCAAGTCGGCACCAGAAACCGCCTTCTTCGACAACAAGGGATCGTTTGAAGTCGTTCTCTCTAGTCCGTCGTCTACAGGCAATCCCGGAAGCGGATCGCCGATTGGTGGCGCCTCTGGCGCAAATGGCACCCAGAGTGCAGGTGGTGCACCGCGCAGCGGCGGCGGATCGCTGGACCGCAATCTCCTGATGTTTCTGGCCTGCCTGTTGCTGTGGCAACGGGTGAGCAGCTCAGCCCGTTACAACAGATCGCGCAATCGATAATAAAGCATAGCCAGCACCAGCGCCGGCCGGCGCAGCAACGCACCGCCCGGGAAGTTCTGATGTGGAATCCGCGCGAACACGTCAAAGCGCTCCGCGGTGCCGGCAATGGCCTCGGCCACCAGCTTGCCGGCAAGGCACGTCAGGGCGATGCCGTGCCCGGAAAATCCCTGCAGGTAGTACACATCCGGCTCGAGGCGACCGAAGTCCGGCGCCCGGTTCATAGTGATGTCCACATAGCCGCCCCAGGCGTACTCGATGCGCGCCTCGCGCAGCTGCGGAAACACGGCCAGCATGCGCTGCCGCGTAGGGTGAGCGGTATCGAAGGCCTCAAGGCCTGAATAGCTGACGCGCCCACCAAACAACAAGCGGTGATCGCTGCTGCGACGGAAATAATCCAGCACCCAGTTGATATCGGTGACTGCGGTGTCTTCCGGCAGCAACGCATGGGCTGTCACCTCGCCCAGGGGCTCGGTGGCGATGATGTAGGTGCCCACCGGCATGATGCGTCTTGCCAATGCGGGAACCGTGCCGCCGAGCCATGCATTGCCCGCATAGACGATCTGCCTGCAGCGCAACTGGCCGTGGTCAGTGTCCAGCCGCAGCGACCCATCCATGCGTTGATGTCGATGTACGTGGCTGTACTCGTGGATGGTACAGCCAGCGCGCTGGGCGGCCGCCGCCAGGCCACGCACGTATTTCAAGGGGTGCAGATGACCGCTGTTGCTGTCGTGCATGCCGGCGATGTAGCGATCGCTGTCCACCAGGGCGCGTACCGCGGAGCGATCCAGGTAGCGCACCGACTTGTAGCCATAGGCGTCGTGCAGCTCCCGGGTCCAATCGGCCAGCTCGCGTTGCTGCCGCGGCTTGATCGCCACGTGCATCTGGCCGCTGCGCCAGTCGCAGTCGATGGCCTGCGCGGCAATCAGCTCGCGCAGCAGCGCCAGGGCTTCCACGGACATGTCCCAGATGCGGCGCGCATCGGCCGCGCCCAGCAGCCCCTTGAGCTTGTCCTGGCCTGCGGCGACACCAAAGATGGCCTGTGCGCCGCTGCGCCCTGATGCGCCCCAGCCAACGCGCTGTGCTTCCAGGACGGTGACGCGGTAGCCGCGCTGCGCCAGGTGCAGCGCGGCCGACAGGCCGGCGATGCCGGCGCCGACGACGCCGACATCGCATGCGTGTTCTCCCTGCAGGGGCGCCAGCGCTGGTGGTTCAGGCTGGGATGCCCAATACCACGAGCCGCTGTCCGGTGTCTGCATGGTCACGTGGACACTACAGCGCCGGCAGGTACAGCGCACACTCGTGTGGCGTGACCACAGCGCTGAAGTCATCAAGCTCGCGTCGCTTTACCCGCGCGTACAGCCGGTGCAGCTTCTCGCCCAGCAGCTGCTGGGCAAAGGCACTTCGCTCGAAACGCTCCAGCGCTGTTGCCCAGTAACCCGGCAGCCCCTCGCCCAGAGCGCCTTCAGGGTGGTAGGCGTTTCCGGTCAGCGGATCGCGGGGCGCGCGCGCGTCATTGAGCCCCTTGAGGATCCCGCCGAGTATCCAGCCCATGACCAGGTAGGGATTGGCCTCCGCGCCGGCCACGCGGTGCTCCAGCCGCCGGTTGGCTGCATCGCTGGCCGGCACGCGCAGCGCCGCACCACGGTTGTTGATGGACCAGTCGGCAGTCAGGGGCACGTAACTCTCGGCGCGAAATCGCCGCCAGGAGTTGGCCAGCGGCGCGAACAGCGCCATGCCATCGGCCATGGTCGCCAGCAACCCGGCGGCCGCGTGCTGCATGGGCTCACTGCCCAGCGGGCTCTCCGACGCGAAGACATTGCGCCCCTGCGCGTCGTTGAGGCTGACGTGCACGTGCAACCCACTGCCGGCCATGTCGGCATAGGGCTTGGGTAGAAAGGTCGCGTCCATGCCGTGGCGGCGCGACACGCATTTGACGATGCGCTTGAAGCGCATGGCCTGGTCGCAGGCCAGCAGCGGGTTGGGACAATGCATGAGGTTGACTTCGAACTGTCCCGGACCGTATTCGGCAAGCGCCGTGGTGGACGGAACGTGCTGCGTGCGGCAGGCTGCGTCGATGTCTGCCAGCACGGCCGAGTATTCATCCAGGTCGACCATGGAGTTGATCTGCGTCCGATATTCACGGCGGCCGGTCAGCGGTGCGCGCGGCGGTTGCGGCAGCCCCAGCGCGGTGCGTTCGCGATCGATCAGGTAGAACTCCAGCTCGATGGCCACTACCGGTCGCAGGCCCAGCCCCAGTAGCTGTTGCGTCGCCCGCTCCAGCAGGTGGCGGGGGTCGCCGTAAAACGGCTGGCCGTCGGGTTCGTGCATGGTCAGTTGGGCCTGTGCCACCCCGTGATCCAGCCACGGCACGTCCACTAGCGTGCCGGGCACTGGCAGGCAAGGGCGGTCGGCATCGCCTTCGTCAAATCCCAGGCCGGTCTCCTGCACCGTGCCGCCTGCCACATCGATGGCGAACATGGATCCGGGCAGCAGCATCCCGCTGCGAAAGGCAGCCGGTGCGCTGGCCGCATCCAGGCGCTTGCCACGATCGACGCCATTGAGATCGTGCAGCAGCAGGTCCAGGAAACGCAGTGCTGGACGGGTGTCCATGAAGGCTTCCAGTTCCTGCGACACCTGCGCTCCCTAGCAAAAGGACTGTTTAAGATATAGGTACACGAGCATACGCCGATCGGTCAGCCACTGGCAATTTCATCCACTGTTTCACGGACTTAGCCACGATCCGGCCGGAAGTCGCGGCACGACCCCGCGACAGTATGATTTAATGGCTCTACGCCCTCTGCATACCGGCAGGATCAACGGCACGCGGGCCTTCCGCGAGTTTGATATCGCCTACCGGACAGCCGCTTCAGGGCGTCAATAATTTTAAACGAAATGCCATGCGAGTCAGACGCCCCGTCATAGGAATCCCGGCGGACCGGCGAATGCTGGGCCCACACCCGTTCCACGCGGTGGGCGAAAAGTACATCACCGCCGTACTGGATGCGGCCCAGGCCATGCCCTTGGTCATCCCGTCGCTGGGCCAGGAGCTGGCACTGGATGAGCTGCTGCAGGAACTCGATGGGCTGCTGTTCACGGGCAGTCCGTCCAATGTGGAGCCGCACGTTTATGGCGGCGAGCCCAGCCGGGCCGGCACGTTGCATGATCCGCAGCGCGATGCGACCACGCTGCCGCTGATCCCGCGGGCCATCGCAGCAGGCGTGCCGGTATTTGGCGTCTGCCGCGGGTTCCAGGAAATGAATGTGGCCTTCGGCGGCACGCTCTGGCAGCACGTGCATGAAGTGCCCGGGCATCGCGTGCATCACGAGGACGCGACGCAGCCGCTGGATGAGCAGTACGGGCCGTCGCACGCGGTGCAGCTGGCCGCGGGGGGCCTGCTGCAGTCCATTGCCGGCACTGACCACCTGATGGTCAATTCACTGCACCACCAGGGTGTACGCACGCTGGGGCACAACCTCGTGGAGGAAGCGCGGGCCGACGATGGCCTCATTGAGGCGTTTCGGGTCCAGGGCGCGCGCCGCTTTGCGCTGGCCGTGCAATGGCATCCGGAGTGGCAGACGGCCGACAACCCGTTCTCCACGGCCCTATTCAGGACATTTGGCGACGCGGCGCGCGACCGTGCGACGCGCGACTCAAACAGGTGATTCATGACCAGTGACATCCATCAATTCTTCCGCGAGCGCGGCATCTCCGAGGTCGAGGCCATCATTCCGGACATGGCCGGCATCGCGCGCGGCAAGATCATGCCGGCCGAGAAGTTCGCGGCCGATGCGGGCATGCGCCTGCCGGAAAGCATCTTCCTGCAGACGGTGACCGGCGACTATCCGGCCGATACCTCCGCGGCAATGAGTCCGGCGGAGATCGACATCGTGCTCAAGGCCGATGCGCGCACCGTGCGAGTCGTGCCCTGGGCAGCCGAGCCCACGGCGCAGGTGATCCACGACTGCTTCTATTCTGATGGCCGGCGCGTGACCATGGCGCCGCGGCACGTGCTGCGCCATGTGCTGGAGCTATATGCACAGCGCGGCTGGGAACCGGTAATCGCTCCGGAGCTCGAGTTCTATCTCATCGAGCCCAACATCGATGCGGACTATCCGCTGAAGCCGCCGGTTGGCCGTTCAGGTCGCGCGGAGCCGGGACGACAGAGTTACAGCATCGCCGCGGTCAACGAATTCGATCCGCTGTTCGATGACATCTACGCCTTCTGCGAAGCGCAGGACATCGAGATCGACACGCTGATCCACGAGGACGGCCCGGCACAGATGGAAATCAACCTGCTGCACGGCGATCCGCTGGACCTGGCAGACCAGGCATTCCTGTTCAAGCGCACCGCGCGCGAGGCGGCGCTGCGCCACAAGATGTACACCACGTTCATGGCCAAGCCGCACGGCAAGGAGCCGGGCAGCGCCATGCACATCCACCAGAGCATCCTCGACCGCAAGACGCGCACCAACGTGTTCAGCAATCCGGACGGCACGCCATCGCCGCTGTTCTTCGCGCACATCGCTGGCCTGCAGAAGTATCTGCCGGCGGCCATGGCGCTGTTCGCGCCCAACGTGAACTCCTACCGCCGCATCACGCGCCAGCAGCTGGCCCCGATCAACGTGCAGTGGGGATATGACAACCGCACGGCCGGATTGCGCGTGCCGGTGTCGGACCCGGAGAGCCGGCGCGTGGAGAACCGCGTGGGCGGTGCCGACGCCAATCCCTACCTGGCGATTGCCGCGTCCCTGGCCTGTGGCTACCTGGGCATGGTGGAGAACCTGCAGCCCTCCGATCCGATCGCCGGCAGCGCGCATGACATGCCATTTGCGTTGCCGCGCTCGCTGGACGCCGCGCTGCGTCGCCTGCAGGAAAGCGAGCCGCTGATCCGCATCCTGGGCGAGCCGTTCGTGGCGGCCTTTACCATCGTCAAGACTGCCGAATACGAAGTGTTCCTGCAGGTCATCAGTTCCTGGGAGCGCGAACACCTGTTGCTCAACGTCTGAAGTCGCGGGGTACTGCATGAGCCAGGCGCATGGATTTCGCGAGTGGCAGGCGCTGGATGCGGCACACCTGCTGCATCCATTCTCGGACTCCAAGCAGATCGCCAGCCACGGCACGCGCCTGATCACGCGCGCGCGAAGGGATTTATCTCTTCGACGCCGAAGGCCGGCGCCTGCTCGATGGCATGGCTGGCCTGTGGTGCGTGGCCGTGGGCTATGGCCGGCGCGAGCTGGCGGAAGTCGCTGCCCGCCAGATGAACGAGCTGCCGTACTACAACAGCTTCTTCCAGTGCACGACGCCGCCGGCCATCGCACTGGCGGCCAAGCTGGCCGAGGTCACACCGCCCCAGTTCCAGCATGTATTCCTGACCGGGTCCGGCAGCGAATCCATAGACACCATCATCAGGCTCGTGCGTCGCTACTGGCAGTTGGAAGGGCAGCCCGAACGCAATGTCATCATCTCGCGCTGGAACGGTTACCACGGCAGCACCATTGCCGGCGCCAGTCTGGGCGGGATGGCGTTCATGCACGCCCAGGGGCTGCTGCCCATGCCCGGCGTCGAGCACATCAACCAGCCGTACTGGTTTGAGCACGGTGGTGATCTGTCCCCCAGGAATTCGGCCGGCGCACTGCGGCGGAACTCGAAGAGCGGATCCTTAAAGTGGGACCGGCAAGAGTCGCCGCGTTCATCGGAGAACCGGTGCAGGGCGCCGGCGGGGTAATCATCCCGCCGGACAGCTACTGGCCGGAGATCCAGCGCATCTGCGACCAGTATGGAATCTTGCTGGTGTCCGACGAAGTGATCTGTGGGTTCGGCCGCACCGGGGAATGGTTCGGCTGTGAGCGCTACGGCACGCGCCCTGATCTGATGTCCATGGCCAAGGCGCTGTCGTCCGGCTACCTGCCCATCGGCGGGGTGATGGTGGGCGATCGGGTGGCGCGTACGCTGATCGAAAAGGGCGGGGAGTTCGCGCACGGTTTCACCTACTCGGCGCATCCGGTGTGCAGCGCGGTGGCGCTGGCAAATCTCGAGATCATCCAGCGCGAGCGCCTGGTCGAACACGTCCGCGATGTGGCCGGACCCTATCTGCAGCGCAAGTGGGCGGCCTTGGCCGAACACCCGCTGGTCGGGGAGGCGCGCGGGGTCGGGCTGCTGGGCGCGCTGGAGCTGGTGCGAAGCAAGCAGCCGCTGGCCCCTGTTGGCGAGTCAGTGCAGTCGGGTGGTTCGTCTGCGCGCGCGTGGTTTGAGCCGCGCGGCAAAGTCGGCGAGCGCTGCCGGGACAATGCCATCGCCAACGGCCTGGTCATGCGGGCCACCCGCGACACCATGATCATTGCACCGCCGTTGGTCATCACCTGCGCCGAAATAGACGAGCTGATTGAAAAGGCCTGGCGCACCCTGGATCAGACCTGGTCCGAGTTGCAGCTTTCAAGCCCGGCGTGACTGTTATATAAACCTGAATAAGGTTTTGTTCAGTATTAAAAGGGAGTTTAACATGCCCGCTCACCTGCACCGCGTATCGCTCCTCCTCGCCCTGGGGATCCTGGTGACCGCCTGTGGCGGCAAGGCCCCGCAACCGGCAGCCTCCGATGCGAAAGCACCCGCGGTCGGCGCAGCCCCTGCGGTCAAGTACGACACCGACGAGGAAAAAGTCGTCAACGTCTACAACTGGTCCGACTACATCGAGCCCACGGTGCTCGCGGCGTTCGAGAAGGAAACCGGCGTCAAGGTCAACTACGAGGTCATGGACTCCAACGAGTTGCTTGAAACCAAGCTGCTGGCGGGGCGTACCGGCTATGACGTGGTCGTGCCGTCCGCATCGTTCCTGGCACGCCAGATCAAGTCCGGCATCTACCAGAAGATCGATAAATCGAAGCTGCCCAACTACAAGAACCTTGACCCGGAACTGACCAAGCGCCAGGAAGTGTTTGATCCGGGCAATGCCTACGGCGTGAATTACATGTGGGGCACGTCCGGCGTGGCCTACAACGAGGCCAAGGTCAAGGAAGCAATGCCCAATGCCCCGGTCGACAGCTTCGCCATGTTCTGGGATCCGAAAGTGGTGTCGAAGTTCGCCAAGTGCGGCGTGTCGGTACTGGACGCGCCCAGCGAAGTGGTGGGCACGGTGCTGATCTACCTGGGCAAGGACGCCAACAGCGAGAACCCTGAGGACCTCAAGGCAGTGGAGGCAGTCCTCAAGTCGGTGCGGCCCTATATCCGCCTGATCGATTCGTCCAAGTACATCGAGCAGCTGGCCAATGGCGAGATCTGCCTGGCACTGGGCTGGTCCGGGGATGCGCTGCAGGCGCGGGATCGGGCAGTCGAGGCGAAAAAGGGCATCACCATCAAGTACAACATCCCCAAGGAAGGTGCGGTCATGTTCTTTGATGACTTCGCCATTCCCGCGGATGCTTCGCACGTCAAGAACGCGTACCTGTTCATCGACTACATGCTGCGTGCGGATGTGGCAGCCAAGAACAGCAATTTCCTCAGCTATGCCAACAGCAATGCAGCCTCGTGGCCGACGGTTTCTCCGGACGTGAAGGGCAACCCGAATGTCTATCCGACCCCGGCGATGCTCTCCAAGATCGTGCCTGACCTGCCGGAGAGCTCGGACTTTCAACGCCTGCTGACACGAGCCTGGACACGCTTCCGCACCGGCAAGTAACTGGCGCGAGCATGACGGAGCGACGCAACGACAGGAACAAGCATGAACCCTGGCGTGACCCGCAGGCCGAGCCGTATATACGGATCGAGGGCATCACCAAGAAATTCGGTGATTTCGTCGCGGTCAGCAATGTCTCGCTGAAGATCTACAAGGGGGAGATCTTCTGCCTGCTGGGTGGATCGGGCTGCGGCAAATCCACCCTGCTGCGCATGCTGGCCGGCTTCGAGGAGCCCTCGTCGGGGCAGATCTTCCTGGACGGACAGGACATGGCCGAGATCCCGCCCTACGAACGGCCGGTCAACATGATGTTCCAGTCGTACGCGCTATTCCCGCACATGACCGTGGCCAAGAACGTGGCGTTCGGCTTGGAACAGGAGCGCATCCCCAAGGCCGAGATTGCCTCCCGGGTGGCGGCCATCCTCGACATCGTGAAGCTGACGGAATTCGCGCTGCGCAAGCCGCACCAGCTGTCCGGTGGGCAGCGCCAGCGCGTCGCACTGGCTCGCTCGCTGGTCAAGCGCCCCAAGCTGCTGCTGCTTGACGAACCCCTGGGCGCGCTGGACCGCAAGCTGCGCGAGCACACGCAGTTCGAGCTGATCAACATCCAGGAGCAGCTGGGGGTGACGTTCATTGTCGTGACCCACGACCAGGAAGAGGCCATGACGCTGGCCTCGCGCATCGGCGTGATGAACCGCGGCGAAATCGTCCAGATCGGCACGCCCACCGAGATCTACGAGTTTCCGTCGACCAAGTTCGTCGCCGACTTCATCGGCTCGGTCAACATGTTCGAGGGCCGGCTGGTGGAAGACCTGCCCGATCATGTGCGCATCGAGTCGGCAGAGCTGGGCAGCGTCATCTACGTCGACCACGGCATCAGTGCCGCGCCCAGCGCGGTGGTCTGGGCGGCAATTCGTCCCGAGAAAATCGAGATCCGGCGCACGCCCCCGGCCGATACGCGTGAGAACTTCGCCCGCGGCGTGGTCAAGGAAATCGCCTACATGGGCGATGTCTCAATCTACCTGGTGAAGATCGACAGTGGCAAGACCGTGCGTGTCACCCTGCCCAACGTCGAGCGCCTGTCCGACGACGAGCGGATCCTGTGGGAGGAGACGGTGTATCTGACCTGGCACGCCAGCAGCCCGATCGTCGTAACGCAGTGAGCCGCCCAGCCAACCACTCGCAATCCTGGCCCAGCGGCAGGGCCGGTCCGCTGTGGGAGCTGTTCTTCAGGTTCGGCCCGCCGCGCTGGTCGCAGTACGTGCTGCGCAACTGGTCCGGCAAGCGCCTGGTCATCGGCATGCCCTACCTGTGGCTGCTGGTGTTCTTCCTGATCCCGTTCCTGATCGTGCTCAAGATTTCGTTCGCGGACTTCCAGCCGCTGGGCCGGCCGCCGTTTGACCCGATCCTGCGCTGGGCTGAGGACGGTGCGATCCAGCTTAAGCTGCAGTTGGCCAGCTACAGCTACCTGCTGCATGAGCCGCTGTACGTGGACGCCTGGTTCTATTCGCTCAAGGTGGCGGCAGTGTCGACCATATTTTGCCTGCTGATCGGCTATCCGATGGCCTATGCCATCGCCCGCTCATCGCCCACCGGCCGCAACATCTATCTGATGCTGGTGATCCTGCCGTTCTGGACCTCGTTCCTGCTGCGCGTGTACGCGTGGATTGGCTTGCTCAAGACCGACGGGGTCATCAACAACGCGTTGCTGTGGCTGCATGTCATCCACGAGCCGCTGGCCATGATGAACACCAGCTTCGCGGTATACATCGGCATCGTCTATTCGTACCTGCCGTTCATGATCCTGCCGCTGTATTCAAACCTGGAGAAGCATGACCTCACGCTGCTGGAGGCGGCACAGGACCTGGGGTCCGGCCCGATCCGCTCGTTCCTGCGCATCACACTGCCCCTGTCCATGCCCGGAGTCGTGGCCGGTTCCCTGCTGGTGTTCATCCCGGCGGTGGGCGAGTACGTGATTCCCACGCTGCTGGGGCGCACGGACCAGTTGATGATCGCCAAGCTGCTGTCCGACGAGTTCTTCATGAACCGCGACTGGCCCAAGGCCAGCGCCGTGGCGATCGTCATGCTGTTGCTGCTGGTGGTGCCGATCATGGTCTTCCAGCGGGTGCAGAACAAGGAACTGCAGGCGAACCGCAAATGAAGTCACAGCGACTATTTTCGCGGACAGCGCTGTGGCTCGGGTTGCTGTTCCTCTATTTGCCGATCTTCTCGATGATCGTGTTCTCGTTCAACAATTCGCGCCTGGTCACGGTCTGGGATGCGGAAAACTCACCGACCCTGAAATGGTACGCGGCGTTGCTGCACGACCGGCAGGTGCTGCAGGCCGCCTGGCTGTCCATCCGGGTTGCTGCTATGACCGCCAGCGGGGCGGTGGTCCTGGGCACCCTGGCCGGACTGGTGCTGGCGCGATTTGGCCCGTTTCGGGGCCGGGCATTGCTGCAGGGTCTGACCACCGCACCGCTGGTCATGCCCGAAGTGATCACCGGGCTGTCGATGTTGCTGCTGTTCGTGTCATTCGAGCAGTTGCTGCAGGCCCTGTTCCACTACCAGTTCGACCGCGGCGTGCTGACCATCACGCTGGCGCATATCACCTTCACCATGTCCTATGTAACCGTGGTGGTTCAGTCGCGCCTGGCGTCGTTCGATGATTCCATGGAAGAGGCCGCGCTGGACCTAGGCGCGCGACCGGCCAAGGTGTTCTTCCGGATTACGGTGCCGCTGATTATGCCGGCCATCCTGTCGGGGTGGCTGCTGGCCTTTACGCTTTCGTGGGACGATGTGGTGGTGTCGCAATTCGTCTCCGGTCCCGGCGCCAACACGCTGCCGATGGTGATCTTCTCCAAGGTGCGCCTGGGCGTGAACCCCAGTGTCAACGCGTTGGCGACGCTGATGGTGCTGGTGGTGGCCAGCGGGGTGGTGGTGTCTGCGATCCTTCTCAAGCGTCAGGAACGGCGTCGCGAGCGGGAAATGAGGATGGCGGAAGTGGGGCAGTAACCCGTGAGCCAGGCCATGCCCCAGATCATCCTCGGACTCGACGTTGGCGGGTCATCAATCAAGTCTGCGCCGGTTGACGTCCAGTCCGGCCGCCTGCTGGTGCCACTTGCCTCCGTGGCAACACCCAGGCCAGGCACGGCGGCACAACTGGTGGACAGCATCGGCGCGCTTGCCCGCACCGACGCGTCCGGGGCACCGATCGGCGTAGCGCTCCCCTCGGTCATTCGCAATGGCGTGGTGCGCACTGCGGCCAACCTGGACGCTTCGCTGATTGGCGCAGACATCCAGCGGCAGTTGCGTAACCGCATCGGCGTGCCAGTGGTCTGTCTCAACGACGCCGATGCGGCGGGCCTGGCTGAAGTGCGGCTGGGTGCGGCGCGCGACGCGCGCGGCACGGTGATGGTGTTGACCTTCGGGACCGGCATCGGGTCGGCGCTGTTCACGGATGGGCACCTGGTGCCCAACACGGAGCTGGGGCACCTGGAGATTGGCGGCCGCGAAGCCGAACATTTCGCCTCGGCGCGCGCGCGTGCCGATGAGTCGCTCGACTGGGCCCAGTGGAGCGTGCGGGTCAACGCGGTGCTGGACGCGATGCACCGGCTGTTCTGGCCGGAGCTGATCGTGATCGGCGGCGGTGTCAGCGAGAATTACAGCCAGTTCAGCGCGCTTTTGCGCTCGCCGGCGCAACTGCGGCCGGCCACGTTCGGTGCGGCCGCCGGAGTCGTGGGGGCGGCGCTTGCCGCGGCAGACCTTGTGCCCGCGGGCACGAAGGGGGATTTGTGAGCGACATCACCAGCAAGCTGCCGGATGTGGGCACGACGATCTTTACCGTCATCTCGCAGCGTGCGCACGAGCTGGGCGCGGTCAACCTCGGGCAGGGGTTCCCGGATTACCCGATCGATCCGCGCCTGACGCAGCTGGTGACCGCGGCCATGCAGGCGGGCCACAACCAGTACGCGCCCATGGCCGGACTGCCGGCGCTGCAGGACCTGATAGCCCAGGAGCTGGCGCAGCGGCACGCCATTGCCGTGGAGGCACGGCGTTGCGTCACCATTACACTGGGAGCCACCGAGGCCATCTTCTCCGCGGTCCTCGCGTTGGTGGGACCCGGAGACGAAGTGGTGGTGTTTGACCCGGCCTACGATTCCTATGATCCGGCCGTGCGCCTGGCCGGTGGGCGCTGCGTACACGTGCCATTGCTGCCGCCGGGTTTTGCCTATGACTGGGACCGGGTGCGCGCGGCCGTCAATGAGCGCACACGACTGATCATCATCAACAGTCCGCACAATCCTGCCTGCACGGTGATGTCGCGCGCTGACCTGGATCAGCTGGCGGCGCTGGTGGCCAATCGCGACACGCTGGTGCTCAGCGACGAAGTCTACGAGCACATCGTCTATCAGCCAGCGGGTCACTGCAGCGTGCTGTCGCATGCAGGACTGCGCGAGCGCGCGCTGGCCGTGTTTTCGTATGGCAAGTCGCTGCACGCCACCGGTTTGCGAATTGGTTACTGCGTCGCACCCGCGCAGCTGACAACCGAGCTGCGCAAGGTCCATCAGTTCAACACCTTCACCATCGCCACGGCGCTGCAACACGCGGTGGCTGCCTACCTGGTTGAAACGACGGACGCGTTCACGCGCCTGGCTCCGTTTTTTGCGCGCAAGCGGGCCCTGCTGACGGCGGGCCTCGCCGACAGTGCCTTTCGCGTGCTGCCGTCGCAAGGCACGTACTTCACGCTGGTCGACTACGGCCAGAGCGATCTGCTGGCGGGACTGGATGACCAGGCAGCAGCGACCCGCCTGCTGGAGGAGGTGGGCGTGGCCACCATCCCGCTGGCGCCGTTCTACCGGGAGCCGGTGCGACATAGTCTGCTGCGCCTGTGTTTCGCCAAACAGGATTCCACATTGGAAAAGGCCATCGAGCGACTGCGCGCCTGCCGGTGACGGGCTGGCCGGTGTTAGGCTAGCCGAATGAAAGAACGCACCCGTCTCGTCCACCCGCCAATGATCGCGCTGGGCGATGACAATCCGCCGCTGGTGGCGCCGGTATACCAGAGCGTCAAGTTCGAGCACGCCACCGTTGCCGAGACGCTGCGCAGCCTGCGCGGTGAGCGCGACGGTTTTTTCTATTCCCGCTCTGCCAACCCGACCACGCGCCAGCTTGAACAGACCTTGGCGGCGCTGCAGGGCAGGGAGGACGCGATCGTGTGTTCTTCCGGCGTTGGTGCCATCGCCCAGACACTGCTCGGGCTGCTCAAGGCTGGCGATCACGTGCTTTGCTTTGTCGAGACCTATTCCCCAACACGCAGCCTGATTCGCCGCACCCTGCATCGCTATGGCGTGCGGCATACCATGCTGTCGATCGAGGATGATGCGGGAATCGCGCGGGTGCTTGCCGACACACCGACGCGACTGGTGATCTTCGAGAGCCCCACCAACCCGGTAACGCGCATCGCCGATATCGGGCGCATCACGGCACTGGCGCGCACCGCTGGCGCGCTGACATTGCTGGACAACACGCTGGCCGGGTTCCACCAGCACGGCGACACGGACATCGACCTGTTCCTGCACAGCCTGACAAAATATGCGTCGGGGCATGGCGATGTGATGGGCGGCATTGTTATCGGCTCTGCGGAACTGATCCGCAGGTTGCGCCCGGATTTCGTGCTGCTGGGCGGCGTACTTGATCCACATGCCGCCTGGCTGATCCAGCGCGGCATGAAGACCTACCTGTTTCGCTACGAGGCCCAGTGCGCGACCGCCATGCAGGTGGCGCGGTTCCTGGAGTCACACGACAAGGTTGCTCGCGTGCATTACCCGGGATTGCCGAGTCATCCGCGACACCCACTGGCTGCGCGGCAGATGCGGGATTTCGGCACGATTGTCAGTTTCGACATGCGCGCCGGCGCCGCGGCAGGGGACCGGTTCGCCGATGCCCTGCAGCTGTTTGCCATCGCGGCCAGTATGGGCTCGCCGGAATCCCTGATCATTCCACCTTCCCTGATGGGTTCTGACCTGCCGCCGGAGCTGGCGGCCCTGTCGGGCATGGATCCGGGGACCGTGCGGCTTTCGATGGGACTGGAGGACGCCGACGACCTGATCGCGGATCTCGCCCAGGCATTGGACAAAAGCTGACCGCAGCTGGATCTGGGAGCTGTCTGTGACAGACCCCGCGAAATCAAGAAGCGAGGCGGCGCGCCGCTTCCGGGTCACACATAATCCAAGCCATGAACGCAGCAAGCGTCGTCTACCTCAACACCGCACGAGCCGTCAGCGATACGGGCGAGGCGCGGGTGTTGCAGGAACTGGGACTTGCGCTGCGGCGGGTGCCACCGAAACCTGCAGGAATTGCCGCCTGCACCGGATATCTGCAGCAGGATGCGGTTCGGCTCGCCGCCTGGTCCGCCGCAATCCGATCACTCCAGAGCCTGCGCGATTCCCTATTCTGCGCACCCGGGCGCGAGCAGGAAATGGCAGGCCTGTGGCAGGAATCCCTGGCCTGTGCCTGCTTTGCGCGAGTGCTGGCGCTTGAAACACAAAGCAACGCTTCACTGCTGACCGTGGCCGGCCTGTTGCAACGGGCGGTTGATCTGGTGGCACTGCGCGCACTGGCGGCGGCCGAACTCGCATCTGGCCAACGCCTTGATGGCCCGGTCATGCAGGAGCTGGCGGCCGCCCGCGACGAGGATCTGGAGTGTCGTGTCATTTCCCACTGGGCGTTGTCTCTGCCCCTGGGCGCATTGCTGCGCGGCTGGCGTGTGGAGCAGCCAGCGCTGCTGCGACCCATAGACGTGCGTGTCCTGATGCTGGCGCAGGCATTGGCTGCCGAACATGTTCGCGAATCAGTTACCCCGCCCAGCCTGGTCGAATCCGCTGCCGCGGATCTGGAGTTGCCGCTGGCACTCGTGGAAAAAGCGCGCAGTGCAGGCGACGGTATCGCCGCGTTACTGAAAATGCTGGCCTCCTGAGTCCTGTGTAGCCCGGGCCGGGTCCTGGGTACAGTGAGGAGCACGTCACAGCGCTACCTTGCCGATCGAATGCGCGGCAATCCGCAACTACTTGAAAATTGGCCTTTGGCAGCCCGGAACTGCGAGTGCAGTCACAACGCTGCTGCGCCGCAAATTCAACAATGCCCCTGAGCTATCCACTTTTTCGCTTCAGGAGTGTTCATGAACAAGTATCTCAAGGTTGCGCTGGCGGTCGGCGTATTGGCCACCGCGGGCGGCGCTAGCGCCGCAACTACCACAGGCAACCTGGCGGTCTCGGCCACCGTGGCCACCAATTGCCTGTTCAATTCCGGCACGATGGCTTTCGGCACTTACACGCCGGGCAATGGTAATGTGGACGTCAGCGGTTCAGTCATCGTTCGTTGCACCAACGGGATGACTTATGCGGTGGGTCTGGGCACTGGCCTCGCCACGGGCGCCACAGAAGCCAATCGCAGCATGCAGAACGGCGCGGCCTTGCTGTCGTATTCGTTGTTCAAGGACGTGACTCGGCTGCAGAATTGGGGCCAGACCCTGGTCGCCGATCGGGTTAACGGCACTGGTGCCGGACTTGGAACTGCGCAGACCCTTACCGTTTACGGGCGGATACCGGATGCTGGAGCCAACCAGCTGGCCGCCGCTGGCAGCTTTACGGACACGGTTCTCGTGACCATCACCTACTGATACCGCACTAGTCGGTCCTTACGGGGCGTGCAGGGAAATTACTGCCTCGCCAGCGATGGTCTTCTGGACACGGCCGCTCTGATGAGCAGGCATGTTCCGCGCTCGCGACAATATCTCCCGCCACTTACATTCGCGTCGGGAGAATCCATGAATAAGTCCTTCAAGGTTGCCCTAGCGGCCGCCGCGGCCATCACGGCCGGCAGCGCCAGCGCAGCCACGGCTACGACCACGTTTCCGGTCACCGCGGCGGTCGTCGCCAACTGCATTACCACTGCAACGGCCATGGCCTTCGGCACCTACCTGCCCGGCAATGGCAACGTTCTGCAGACCTCGGCGGTCAGCGTGCGCTGTACTTCCGGCACGGCATATACGGTGGTCCTCAATGCCGGGAACGTTTCTTCGTCGGAGCCACGGTCACCACCCGACGCATGGCCAATGGCGCACTGCCCCTGCAGCTACACGCTGTTCCGCGACGCGGCGCGCACACTCAACTCGGGCATCACGGCTGGCACGGACACGCTGGCAGGGTCGGGTTCCGGCATGGGGGCGGTTGCCACTGCATTCACTGTCTACGTAACGATTCCGGACTCGGGCGCCAACCTTGGCGGCGACTACTGCCGGCGCTATATATTGACAACACGATCACGGTCAACGTCGTGCATTGAGTCGACCGTCTCGCGTCGAATATTGATGCAGCTGTGCAATCGCCATTGCGCGGCGTCTGCCGGTGCGGGCGCGGCACTGGCAATCACTTGCGGTGACAGCCACTGTAGTCAACAACTGCCTGTTGACCACAGCAACGATGGCGTTTGGCACCTATACGCCGGGTGCTGGCAATAGAAACGCGAATGGACAGATCCGGGTGCTCTGTTCTAATGGCATGCCCTACGCGATAGGCCTGGGCACAGGTCTTGCTCGCAGGTGCCACGGAAACCAACCGCAGCATGCAGAAGGGGGCGGCATTGCTTGCGTACCAGCTGTTCAGAAATCCACCGCGAACGCAAAACTGGGGTCAGACCCTGGCGACTGACCGAGTCACTGGCACGGGTAGGCGGCATGAACAATGCTAACGTACACACCATTCGCGGGCGCATTCTGGATTCCGGAGGCAATCAGTCGATTCCGGGCGGAACCTACACAGACACCGTCCTTGTAACCATTACCTATTGAGAGCGACGATGCGGCCAAATCTTCCCTGCTGTTGCGTCGTTACCCTGTTCCTGCTGGCTGCTCAATCTGCGCCTGCCGGATCCTTCAGCGTTTCACCCACCCGCATCGAGTTGGCGCCAGGCCAACGAGCTGGCGTCGTCACGATCAGGAACGCCGACACCGCACCGCTGACAGTGCAGACGCAGGTCGTTGCCTGGACGCAGGACGGTGGCGAAGAATCCTATGCAGATACGCGGGATGTCCTTACCACTCCACCTGTGTTTACCGTTGCGCCCAACAGCGAACAAGTCGTGAGGGTGGCGCTGCGCCGGGAACCCGACGCGACGCGAGAAGTGGCGTATCGCTGTTTTCTTCCAGGAGATCCCGCAGGCCACAAAGGCCGAAGCCAACACGCTGAATATGGCCCTGCGAGTCGGAGTTCCGTTGTTCGTGGCGCCGCTCAGAAGGCGGCCGGCAGGCTCGAATGGCTATACGGCCCCAGGCGGACGGAAAGTGGCTGGTCGAGGCTGCAAATAGCGGGACCGCGCACGTGCAGGTCACCGGATTTGAGGTTTCGGTGGATGGCTGGCCGCAGCGGGTGCGGGTCCAGCAGATGAAGTATGTGTTGCCTGGCAGTCGCACGAGCTGGACTGTCGACGCCGCTCGTCCAGGGCACGGGGCCTGGCCTGCCACCGCACACGTGGTCGGTCCAGCGATCAGGGTGATTTCAACGCGCAGGCGGCAGTCGCGCCGCGCCCGTAGCTGCCCGACCCCGGGGCCGCAGCATGACCCGCTCGAGCAAGACATCTGGCCGCAATCCGCTGTCGCGGATTTTGCTTATTGTGGCAGTGGCATTGCTGGCTCAGGGACGGGTGACCGGCGCCCGCGCGGCCGAATCCGCGTGGGAGGAGCAGGTCGTGCAGGTGCAAGTCAACGGCAGCACGTTCGAGGAAATGCTCATGGTGCTGCGCGACGAAGCCGGTGCCTACTGGATCGAGGACCGGGACCTAGGCGCGCCTCGGTGTTACCTCGGCAGCCACCGCATGAGCAGGAAGGGCATCGGTACTACCGGCTCGA
The DNA here is from genome assembly GCA_963726085.1 of uncultured Pseudomonadota bacterium. GTDB lineage: Bacteria > Pseudomonadota > Gammaproteobacteria > Steroidobacterales > Steroidobacteraceae > ZC4RG30. The sequence continues at coordinate 356,294 of CAVSAR010000002.1, forward strand.
TGCCATCGCAGGTGCTCAGGTCCATTCGACTCTGCAAGTGGCATGCTGCATGCTGCAGCTGCCGGCGAGGCCTTCGCCAGGCAGCGGCTCACGGCCGCCAATTCCGGGTCAGATCTGCCCATGGCCGAGTGCCACCGGCCTGTTCGCCAACTATGATTTGTATGCCCAGCAAACCCGTAGCGCCACCAGCGGCAGCGCCTATGCCGAGCTGGGACTGTTCAGCGGCTACGGGGTATTGACCAGTACCTCGGTCACGCGCCATACGGCAAGTGCGACCGACCATGTGCGACTGGACACGACATTCACGAGGGATTTCCCGGACCACTTGCAGACCCTTACCCTGGGGGATTCCTTCAGGATCCGGGATCCTGGGGCAGTGCATTGCGTTTCGCCGGCGTGCGCTTCGCGCGTAACTTTGGCATCCGGCCCGATCTCGTGACGACGCCGCTATGCTGGGGGCCACCGGCAGCGCAGTGGTGCCTTCCACGGTCGATGTGTTTGTGAACAACCAGCAGGTCATGTCGCAGGATGTCCAGGCCGGGTCCCTTCACCATCGACGACCTGCCGCCGCTGACCGGCGCCGGCGATGTCAATCTCGTGGTGCGCGGATGCATTGGGGCGTAGGTGGTGCTCTCGCAGGCGTTCTATTCCAGCCCGTCGCTGCTGGCGCCGGGCCTGACGCAGTTTTCCGTTTCCGCCGGCGCGGTGCGCGAAAACTACACGCTGTCGAGTTTCGACTACGGTCCAGTGCTGACCAGTGCCAGTGTCCGGCACGGCCTGACCAAGAGTGACCGTCGAGGGCCATGCCGAGTATCTCAAGGGTGGCGGGCGCGCGGCGGCACGCAGCTGGCCGGCCTACTGGGCAACGTAGGCGTCGGCACGGTCACGCTGGCCGCAGGCGGCGACGATCGGGACAGCGGCGGGCTGGGTGGCCTGGGCTTCGAGCGGCACAACGTGCGCGGCAGCATTGGGTTCACCGCCTACTACGCCAGTGACGGATTTCGTCGCGCGGCCGATCCTGAGCCGCTGCGGTTTCGCATGCGCATGCGTGGGATCGCCCAGGGCAGCTGGCACTTTCGGCAGTTATGGCACTTCGATGCTGGCGTTCGCACGCACGCAGTACCAGGACGGTGCCGGCAATCAGACCTACACCTTCAACCACAGCGTGCAGTTGGGCCACGGTGCGCTCAACTTCTCGTTGAGCCGCCTCAACGGCAGCACGCAGCAGACCCAGGGCTTCCTGACGTTCACGATGCAGCTGGATCGTCAGCGCAGCCTGGAAACGTCGGCCGATACGCTGCACGCGACACTGAGGACCGCAGCCAGCTGCGCGCCTCGGTGACCCAGACCGCCCCTGTGGGCGTGGGCCATGGCTGGCGCGTGGGCGCCTCGACCAATGGAGACTACGATGCGTGGTGGCTGCAGCGCTTCAGCGGGGCGGAACTGGAGCTGCGCGCAGCCAGCTTTGACGGATCTGGCCGGGCAGAGCCTGTACCTGCGCGGCGGGGCGACGCTGCTGGACGGCATGCTGCGCGCGTCGCGGCGCATCGACGGCAGCTTCGCGGTCGTCGACGTGGGCGGGATCGCCGACGTTCCGGTGTATCTGGAGAACCAGCTGGTTGCCCACACCGATGCCAGTGGTCGCGCGTTGTTGCCCAACCTGCTGTCCTACGACATCAATCGCATCAGCATCGAGCCGCAGGACCTGCCGCTCAATACGGCAATCGAATCGCGCCAGATGGAGATCCGCCCGGCTTATCGCAGCGGAGTCGTCGCGCGGTTCCCGGTGCAGCGCACGTCCCCCGGCACCTTCAGCCTGGTGCGCGAGGATGGCCAGCCGGTGCCGGCAGGCGCGACCGTGCGTTTCAATGGCGGCACGTTCAAGGTCGCGCTGAATGGACTGACCTACGTGACGACCCTGGACCACGGTGCCAGTGGCACCGTCGAATGGAAAGGCGGCAGCTGCGTATTCCAGGTGCAGCTGCCATTCGGCGATGATCCGCTGCCCGACCTGGGTACGGTCCGGTGTGCCACTTCGGCGGGGGCCCGACCGTAGCGCGATGGGTTGCCACTCGCTGGCCGCTGGCGGTGCTGGTGCTCGCCCTGGTCCGGTGGTCGCCAAGTCGGCCAGCTGCACGGCCACGGCAACCGGTCCGGCCTTCGGCGCCTACAACACGCTCGACACATTGCCCACCGACACCAACGGCTCGGCGACGGTCAATTGCACGCTGACTACGCTGATCGAAGCGGTCAATTTCACTGTGAGCTTCGGGGCCGGGTTCAGCGGCAACCCGGCCAGCCGCTACATGCTTTCCGGCGCGAATCCCCTCTACTACAAATCTATATGACAGTTCGGCCCACACGCAGGTCCTCGGGGACGGCACCGGCGGTACGCTGACCATTTCCGACAACATGACCCTGGTCATCTTCTTTCGCCCCACGGACTCGCGAACCTACACGCTCTTTGGCCGTGTACCACCTCTGCAGAACGCCAGCCCGGGCGCATACTCGGATACCATCCTCGTCACAGTGACCTACTGAGACGGGTGCCAACCGCCCGGGGAGTGCCGGCGGACCATGACTTGGGCTGGGCGAGTGTCCGACCATCGGCTGCGACAGGGCTTCGCCTGTTTTGCCGCAGCGCTTTGTGCGGCGGCAGGCACGCCGCGGGAACCTGCACCATTACCGCCACGGGCCCGGCCTTCGGGGTCTACAACCCGCTCAATGCCACCGACCTGGACGTCAACGGGTCGGTTACCGCTACTTGTACCTGGACCAGTGGCGGGGCCACGACCTTCGACCTTGTCTCCAGTTACAGCCCTGGCAACAGCGGCGTTGCCGCGAATCGCTACATGCTGTCGGGCACGGACCGGCTCTACTACAACCTCTATCTCGACCCGGCGCTTACGCAGATCGGTGGCGACGGCACAGGCGGCACCCAGACCGGGAGCGCATCGCTGAAGGTATCCAACGGGCAGCCCACCGCTACGGTGACCGCGGTGATTTACGGGCGAATTCCTGCCGGTCAGAGCGTGCCACCCGGCACCTATACGGACGCGATACTCGTTACGTTCAACTACTGAGGAGGCTGGCGCTGCTGGCAGGACTGCTAGACTGCAAGCATGAGTAGAGTTCTCAAGCGCACGCCCTATGGCCGATGGCTACCGCATGCCTGCCGAATTCGAGCCACATGCCGGCACGTGGATGCTCTGGCCCGAACGGCTCGACAATTGGCGTGACGGCGCGCGTCCGGCACAGCAGGCTTTCGCGGCGGTGGCGCGCGCGATTGCCGCCTTCGAGCCCGTCACCATGGGTGTTTCCACCGCCCAGTTCGAATTTGCCCGGGCGCAGCTGGATGCCAGTGTGCGCATGGTGGAGCTGTCCAGCAATGACGCGTGGATGCGCGACGTCGGTCCCACCTTCGTGGTCAATGCAGCCGGCCGGCGCCGCGCCATCGACTGGCAGTTCAATGCCTGGGGCGGTCTCGATGGCGGCCTTTATTTCCCCTGGGACCAGGATGACCTGGTGGCCGGCAAAGTTGCCGAGATCGAACGCTGCGATCGCTATCGCGCGCCGCTGGTAATGGAAGGCGGCGCCATCCATACGGACGGGCAGGGCACGCTGCTGGTGACCGAGCAGTGCCTGCTCAATCGCAACCGCAACCCGCAGCTGTCACGGCAACAGGTCGAACAACTGCTGCGCAGCTACCTGGGCGTATCTACGATCATCTGGCTGGGCGATGGGGTCATCAACGACGAGACCGATGGCCACATCGACAACCTTGCGTGCTTCGCCCGGCCGGGCGAAGTGTGCCTGACCTTTCCTGCCAACCGCCGCGATGCACAGTGGCGCGTGTCCCAGGATGCACTTGAGCGGCTAAGCGACGCGCGCGATGCGCGCGGCCGCAAGCTCAAGGTGCACACGTTGCCCTCGCCAGGACCCCTGAAGACCACCCGGGCCGAAGCGGCCGGCATCCTGCATCGCGCCAGCGCCAAACCGCGGCGGCCCGGTGAACGACTGGCAGCCTCGTATGCGAATTTCTACATCGCCAATGGCGGCATCATCATGCCGCTGCTAGATGCGCGCACCGACCGGGCGGCGCTGGCCAGGCTCAAGCGCATATTCCCGCAGCGCCGGGTCGTGGGCGTCCCGGGACGGGAAATCCTGCTGGGTGGCGGCAACATCCATTGCATCACCCAGCAGGTGCCGCGCGGCCCCAGGTAAGCTCCGTCAGTGCGCGGCGCGCAGCAGTGCGTCGATTACCGCGTTGAATGTCGGGCTCGGGCGCATTGCCGCGGAGCACTTGGCCGGGTCCGGGTGATAGTAACCGCCCACGTCCACGGGTCGACCCTGGACGGCATTGAGCTCCCGGACGATGGTCGCCTCGTCACGCGTGAGCTTGTCGGCGATTGGCGCGAACAGCCCCTTGAGCTGCGAATCCGCGCTCTGTGCCGCCAGCGCCTGGGCCCAGTACAGCGCCAGGTAGAAGTGGCTGCCGCGCTTGTCCAGTTCTCCCACCTTGCGCGACGGAGATTTGTCGGTCTCCAGGAACTTCTCGTTGGCTACATCCAGTGCATCGGCCAGGACTTTGGCCCTGGCATTGCCGGTCTTGGACCCCAGGTCCTCGATGGACACCTGCAAGGCCAGGAATTCGCCCAGCGAGTCCCAGCGCAGGTGGTTTTCCTGCAGGAACTGCTGCACGTGCTTCGGCGCTGAGCCGCCGGCACCGGTTTCGTAGAGGCCGCCGCCTTGCAGCAGCGGCACGATGGACAGCATCTTGGCGCTGGTGCCCAGTTCCAGAATGGGAAACAGGTCGGTCAGGTAATCGCGCAGCACGTTGCCGGTGACGGAGATGGTGTCCTGGCCGGCGCGTACGCGCAGTAGCGTGGCACGCGTGGCTTGCGCCGGCGCCAGGATGCGGACGTCGAGCCCGGTGGTGTCCAGTTGCCCCAGGCATTGCCGAGTGCGCGCGATCAGGTTGCGATCATAGGCGCGCTGCTCATCGAGCCAGAAGATGGCCGGCTGGCCGGTGGCGCGCGCGCGGTGTACCGCCAGCTTGACCCAATCGAGAATGGCCACGTCCTTGGTCTGGCACATGCGCCAGATGTCGCCCTTGCCCACCTCATGTTGCGTGATGACCGTACCGTTGCCATCGACGACGCGCATCGTGCCGTCCTCGGTCATCTCGAAGGTCTTGTCGTGCGAGCCGTATTCCTCGGCCGCCTGTGCCATCAGTCCGACGTTGCTGACGTTGCCCATGGTGGGCACGTCGTAGGCGCCCAGCTGGCGACAGTCGTCGATGACCACCTGGTAAACATCGGCATAGCAGCGGTCCGGAATCATGGCCACCATGTCATGCAGCTTGCCGTCCGGTCCCCACATCTTTCCCGAGGCGCGAATCGCCGCCGGCATCGACGCATCGATGATGATGTCGCTGGGTACGTGCAGGTTGGTGATGCCCTTGGCCGAGTCGACCATGGCCAGCGGCGGCTGCGCCGCCTGTATGGCCGCGATGTCGGCCATCACCGCCGCGCGCTGCTCAGCCGGCAGCCCCTGCAGCTTCTCGAGCAGGGCGCCAACCCCGTTGTTCGGGTTGACGCCCAGGCTGTCGAACAGCGCCGCGTACTTGGCAAACAGGTCCTTGAAGTAGACGCTGACCGCATGCCCGAAGAGGATCGGATCCGACACCTTCATCATCGTGGCCTTGAGGTGCAGTGACAGCAGCAGCCCGGCCGACTTCGCCGCGACGATGGTCTTGGCATAGAAATCGCGCAACGCACTGGCGCTGAGGAAAGTGGTGGCGATGATTTCATCGTCGCGAACCGCGACCGCGTCCTTGAGCACCGTGGTATTGCCGGCCCGGTCGGTGAATTCGATGCGCAGGTTGCCGGCCCTGGGGATCACCGCGGATTGTTCATTGCCGAAGAAGTCCCCCTCGCTCATGTGCGCCACGCGGGTCTTTGACTCAGGCGACCACTGGCCCATGGAATGCGGATGCTTTCTTGCGTACTGCTTCACCGCCTTGGCCACGCGCCGGTCGGAGTTGCCTTCACGCAGCACCGGGTTGACCGCGCTGCCCAGCACCTTGGCGTAGCGCTTGCGTACCTGCTGTTCGGCCGCGTCCTGCGGTGCCTCCGGATAGGCAGGCACCTTGTACCCCTGGCCCTGCAGTTCCTCGATCGCGCCCTGCAACTGGGGCAGGGAGGCGCTGATATTGGGCAACTTGATGATGTTGGCTTGCGGAGTGGTGGCCAGTTCGCCCAGCTCGGCCAGGTCGTCGCTCTGGCGCTGCTCCGGCGCAAGATTCTCGGGAAAGTTGGCAAGGATGCGCCCGGCAAGCGAGATGTCGCGCGTCTGCACCCGCACCGCGGCGCTGCCGGCGAAAGCCTGCACTATGGGCAGCAGGGACCAGGTCGCCAGGGCCGGCGCCTCGTCGGTCAGGGTGTAGATGATCTTCGCTTCGTTCATGAAATTCCTTCCAGTCCGGCCAGCTCGCGCTCAGCCTGTTTGAGCCAATCCGATTGAGTCCGCCGGTAATGTGCCGGGGCTACCGTGGCCTGGTCCATCAGTTCCTGCAGTACCTTACGGGCCTGCCCGGCTTGTTGCTGGCGGCGCAGCAGTTGCGCATAGCGCACGGCGGCCTCCGCGCCAGGGTAGTAGGCCGCCAGCGCGCCGTATTCCTCCAGGGCACGCGCGAAGTCGCCCTCGGACTCCAGCGCGCGCGCGAACAGCAGGTGGCCTTCCGGGGACTTGAATTCCGGGTTCAGGCGGATCAGCTCATCCAGGGTCGCGCGCGTCGCCGTCGCGTCGCCATGGGCAAACTGCGCCCGTGCCAGGCCCAGCATCAGGTTCGGGTCGTGCTCGTACAGGCCCTTGAGGCATTGCTGGTAGGCGGTGATTGCCTCGCCGGTGCGCTTCTGGCGCAACAGCTCCTCGGCCAGTCGCTGGTTGGCGTCGACGCCTCCGGTCAGTCGCGCCTGTCCCTCGAGTCGACGCAGGTCGGCCTGTGGATCCAGTGCTTTTTTCATGCCCTTGAAGGTGCGTTGGGTCGTACGGCTGCGCAGCAGGTCCGGAACCAATTCGGCGACGACATAGGCTATGACACCGGCAAAGGACAGCAGCGCCAGCACCCAGATCCAGATCTGGTTGCGGCCAGTCTTGACGCAGTGAACGATGAGCAGTGCCTGGAAGACCAGCGAGATGATGTAGATCGACATGCCGCTGAATTTTAACGTGCATGGCGCCGGGACGCAGGGGACGTTTATCCTTGTGGCAATGCGCGCATGTCCAAAGTCGGTTGCCAGCCTGTTGACCCTCGCCATGGCGCTGGTCCCAATGGTGGCGGCAACGCAGGAATTGCCCCAGGAAGTTGCAAATCGGCCGCGAATAGGGTTGGTGCTGTCCGGTGGCGGCGCGCGCGGAGCCGCGCACGTGGGTGTGCTGAAGGTCCTCGAGGAGCTGCATATACCCATTGATGCCATCGCCGGCACCAGCATGGGGGCGGTGGTCGGTGGGCTCTATGCCAGCGGGATGTCGGCAGAGGAGATCGAACGCCAGTTCGCCAGCGTCGACTGGAAGGATGCTTTCCGCGACCGTCCGCAGCGCCTGGACCTCAATTTTCGCCGCAAACGCGAGGACCGGCAGTATCCGGTGCAATTTCCCCTGGGGTTCAGCGACGGCGAATTCCAGTTGCCCAGCGGCCTAATCCAGGGCCAGAAGTTGACGCAGATCCTGCGGCAGCTGACGCTGCCGGTTGCCCTGGTACCTGACTTCGATCACCTGCCGACGCGGTTCCGCGCCGTGGCCACGGACCTTGAAACCGGGGACCCGGTGGTGATCGATCGCGGGGACCTGGTCACCGCCCTGCGCGCCAGCGTGTCCGCGCCAGGCATATTCGCGCCCGTCGAGCGCGACGGACGGTTGCTGGTGGATGGCGGCATTGCCAAGAACCTGCCCGTGGACATTGCGCGCGCCATGGGCGTGGACGTGTTGATCGTTGTGGACGTGGGGTTTCCACTCTTGACGCGTGAACAGCTGTCCTCGGTGCCCAGCGTGTCGAACCAGATGCTGGCCATCCTGATCAGCCGTGAAAGCGAGAAGCAGCGGGCCTTGCTCGGGCCGCGCGACATCCTGATCAGCCCGGCGCTGCAACGCTCGTCCTCTTTTGACTTCAGCAAGTTCCCCAAGACGGTGGCGCTGGGCGAGGCCGCCGGTCGCGAGGCCGCGGCACGGCTGGGTTCGCTGTCGATGAATGCCGAACAGTACGCGCGCTACGTGGCCAGCCGCAGGCCGGGGGCAACTGCGCCAACAGTGGCCTTCGTGCGGGTCGACGCCGGGTCCGAGGCCTATGCGGCGCCGGTGGCGGCGCTGTTCGGGGACCTTGCGGGAATGCCGCTGGACACCAAGGACCTGCAAAAGCGCGTCAATCGCTACTACGGGCAGGGCGTACTGGAGACACTGGACTACAGGCTCGACGCGCAAGATCCGGCAAGCGGTGCGGGACCCACGGGGCTGACCTTTACTGCGCGCCGCAATTCGTGGGGCCCCAACTACCTGCGCTTCGCGCTGCGGCTGCAGGACGACTTCAATGGCAATGCCACCTACGACGCCGCGGCGCGAATCGTCATGACCGAGCTCAACAGCCTGGGCGCGGAGTGGACCTGGGACGGACAGATAGGGGTCAGTCCGCACATTGGCACGGAGTTGTACCTGCCGTTCTCGCTGCAGCAACGCTGGTTTGTCGCACCACACGCGCTGTTCGAGGTCCAGAACGTGCCCGAGATCCTCAATGAAAAGCCGGTGGGTGAGCTGCGCGTGCGGTCGTTGACTGTTGGTGCGGACCTGGGGCGCGCGATCAACAACTCAGGCGAGATCCGGCTCGGGGTGGAGCGCGAGGCCGGCAGCTTCATCGAGCGGTTCCGCGAGACACCGGCACCGCCCCAGCCGTTCAACACCACGCAGTATTTCCTGCGCTACAGCCTGGACCAACTCGACAGCGTGTCCTTCCCAAGGCGCGGTGAGGCCCTGGGCCTGGAGTGGCGCGGCCAGCTGGGCGACTTCTCGAAAGACGCCGCCGCCGATGCACTGCGCTTTGACTGGCGCGCGGTGCATTCCTGGGGGCGCAACACCGGCATCTTCTGGACCACCGCCGGATCCCTCATCGATCCGGGGCCTTCGGATGCGCGAAATTTCTTCCCGCTAGGGGGGTTCCTCAATCTCTCCGGGCTGCCGGCCGACACATTGAGTGGGCCGCAGCTGGGCATCGTGCGCCTGATCTACATGCGCAAGCTGGGCAATGGCGGGGAGGGGTTTCTCAATCTGCCCCTGTACGCCGGTGCCTCGTTCGAGACCGGCAATACCTGGCGCTCACGCAGCGACATGGATTTCAGTTCCGCACGCAAGGATTTCAGCCTGTTCATGGGCGTGGACACGTTCGTGGGGCCGGTGTACTTCGCGTTCGGGTATGACACCCTCGGCAGCACCGCGCTGTTCCTGTCGGTGGGGCGCGGCTACTGAGGCCGCGGCAGTAACGCGTTCAGGCCAGCCCGCGACTGGCCGCCAGGTTCTCGACCTTGGTGTACAGGTGGGTGGGCGCGTCCTGCGGACGCGAATACTCGTGCCGGCGCCGCATCTCCTCCAGCGCGACCTCGCGCTCGTCCGCGCTGCGGTACCAGTGCATGCGGTTCCAGTCCGGACCGACTATCTTGCGAAACGGGTCGTTGGGTCGCAGGCTGACCCTGATGCCGTACGGACGCGGGTATTCGGTGTGGGGTGCGCGCAGGTTGTGCACGGATTGTATGAATGGCATGGCGCCATAATACCTCCTTGAAAACACCGCCGGCCATCTTCGGCCGGGACTGCGTTCGGGGCGCAACGTGGCCAAGGGAATTGCCCCACCTGCTCGCCTAGGATCACCTCCAGCACTAGTTCGCGAAGAAATCGTACAGTTATCGCCGAACTCGCGAGGCGAGACCCCTTCACCTGCGCGGCGCAGGATATGTTCGATCCGGCTGGCCTGAGCGGGCCCCTGCCAGTTGCCTTCAAGAGCCCGATTGACATCTGTAGTCCCATGTATAAACTTGTTGATACATAGGAGAGCGAGCATGGCAAAGAGTGCAACGTTGACTGTTCAGCAGTGGGGCAACAGCCTTGCTGTACGGATTCCTGCGGCCGTGGCTCGGTCGGCCCGATTTAGGGTCGGCCAACCGGTCGAGGTATCAGCTCAGGATTCGAACATTCTGGTCAAGGCGCTTGGTGAGCCCAAGCTGACGCTCGCGCAGAAGCTAGCGGCATTTGATCCGGATCTGCACAGTGGTGAGGCTATGACCACCGGACCGATTGGCAACGAGGTGCTCTAGTGGCCACCCGGAAGTCATGGTGCCCCGACCGGCGAGACATGATTTGGATTGACTGCAATCCCCAGGCCGGTCGAGAAATGAGAGACGTGCACCCTTTGGTTGTGCTGTCCCCGCGCGAATTCAATGAGAGAACCGGGATCGTGATCGGTTTGCCGATGACCACTGCCTCTTATAACGACACCAATCCGTTCGCCGTAAAGTTTGCGGGCGCGAAAGGCGCGGCCAGCTTCATCCTCAGCCATCAACCAAAATCGTTTGATTGGCGAGCAAGAAAGGCAAAGCCGCATCCACTTAGGAAGGTTCCTGAGGATTCATACGCGCGCGCCTGCGAAAGCCTTAACCAGATCATTGCGATAGGGTCATAGCCGCAGGGAAAATGCTGAAATAACGCGACCCGCAGACAAACCGCTGAAGCAGTCCACGCGTGGCCGCAACGCCGACATCGTCAGTTGGCCCTGTGGAAGAGCCTGGCGGTTCGTGCAGGGATGGCGGCAAAGGGGTTGCCGCGACTACCGAAACGTTGAGTTTTCGGCGCTCCCACTCCCTACGGCGTGTTCATGTTGCTGACGGCACTGTTGACTCGCGAGCCTCCACCTTGGCCGCTCCCAGGCACGGCTCGAATATTGTTGAGCAGGTCCTGGCCGTTCTGGCTCAGCTCCGTCATCTCGTCGCGGGTCAGGCAGGTGACTTGCACCCGCGTACGCGAGCCCGTGTCCACTTCCTTGCGGCAATAATATTGCTCGCCGTTCTTGCTGACCTTGCGATAGCCATTGCCGGCTTTCAGGAAGTGCTCAGGATCGGTGGGTGTGGTTGCGTCTGAGGTTGCCGCCAGGTGCGAGGCAGCTGCCAGATTGGCTTGCGCGGTGTCGGCGGAAGGCGGTCCGGAGGCCGGACCGGTCGATGCGCAGGCGGCCAGCGCCAGGGCGGCAGAGAACACAAAGAGTTTTCCGTAGGTTCGGCTACCCATGTTTCCTCCTGGATTTCCCAGCCCTTCGATTATAACTGTGACACACCCCTATGAGCGTCGGGGCGTTGTGCAATGCACAGGCCGTGCGGCATCGAGTATACGGCGGCTAGATTATGTCGGCGGGGTGGGGACGTTCCGCTTCGAAGCGCGATCAGGGGCCGCGGGGCGACCCTCAAGCCATGGGCGGCGGCCGGCTCTGCCAGCTGCGCCGCCTCAAACAAACCTCTAATGCGATATGGCGGAGTTGTACGTGCCACCGCTGGGGCCCATGGCGGGCCCTGTGCCGGGCGTGTTCCTGACACCGTTGAGCAGATCCTGACCGTTCTGGCTCAAAGCCGTCATTTCTGCCTGGGTGAGGCAGGTGGTCTGCGCCTTCACCAGCGAACCGGTCTCTATTTCCTTGCGGCAATAATATTCCTGGCCGTTCTTGGTGACCTTGCGATAGCCATTGCCAACCTTCAGTGCGTGCTCCTGATTAGTCGGTGTGGTGGCGTCTGACGTGGCTGCCTGGTGCGAGGCCACCGCCAAGTTGGCTTGCGCCGTGTCGCCGGAAGGCGGCTTTGCCGTATTCGATGCGCAGGCGGCGAGCGCCAGGGCTGCAGAGAAAATGAAAACTCGTCCGTAGATCTGGCTGCTCATGATTCCCCCGATATTCCTAGGCCTTGGATATTAACGTGACATCCAAGGGTTTTGAAGGACAGTAGTCTGGACATTGGGTTGGGCTGATTCCTGTGACGAATCAGGGCCCTGCGTGCTCTGACAACGGCGATCCATGACTAGTTCCCCGTGACATATCCGGCAAGGTGCCTGACTATCTGGCGATGCCGGCGAACCTGCAGATTGCGCTTCTGATCAGCCTTTTTATCGCCGGCCACGTGGCACGGCGCGTCGGGTGGCTGCAGCCGCCACATGCCGGCCAAATGCTCAAGCTGGTGGTCAACGTGGGCCTGCCGGCGCTGTTCCTGGCCGATGTCAGCCGCATTCCCCTGCGCGCCGACCTGGTCGCATTGCCGGTCTGCGCAGTGCTGATCATCCTGGTAACCATGGGGCTATCACTGCTGGCAGGGCGGGCCCTGAAACTGCCGCGGCCAGGGCAGGGCGCGCTGACCATCTGCAGCACGTCGATCAACAACGGGTTCCTGTTTCCGTTTGTCATCGCCGCGTGGGGCCAGGTGGGGTTCGCGCAGCTGGCGTTGTTTGATTTTGGCAATGCCCTGCTGCAGGGGTCGCTGGTGTATGCCGTGGCTGCCGTATACGGCGGGCACGGCACCGGCTTTACGGCAATACTGCGGCGTGTCTTGAGCTTTCCGCCGCTGTGGGCCCTGGCAGTGGCCCTGGGGCTCAATGTCGGCGGCATTCACCTGCCGCCCATTGTCACCACGGTGCTGGGAACCGCCGGCCGCGTCATCCTGATGCTGGTGATCGTGGCCCTGGGGGTGCTGTTCGATGCACGATTGATTCGCGACGCGGCCGTGCTCACGACACTGGCGCTGCGCATCGTGCTGGGCCTGGCACTGGGACTGCTATGCGTGTGGGTGTTCGACCTGGAAGGACTGACCCGATCGGTAATCCTGCTGGGGTCCGCGGCCCCGATTGGTTTCAGCGCGGTGGTCATTGCCAACCGCGAGTCCCTGGATCGTGAGCGAGCCGCCAGCGCGGCCTCCATCTCAGTGCTGCTGGCGCTGGTCTACGTGCCGCTGGCGCTGTGGCTGCTGCCACGCCATTAGTCGCCGGTCGCGGGCTATTTGGATTCCGGCATCGGAAAGGTCTGTGCGGGGGTGGCGGCTGGATTGGCCGCAGGTGCGGGCGCAGGGGTGCTTGCAGGCGCCGGCGCCGTAGCGCTGGCCTGCACACCCGGCGCTGCCCCTTCGGTGCTGGCGGCCAGCGCGGCCAGGAAGCGCCGCACGCTGTCGGAGTTGGTGGTCACGGCGCCGCTGATGATGTCCGCGGCCGGCGCGGCGGGCTTGCCGTAGAACCTGCCGGTGGCGCTGTCACTGACCGTGATGACGGTGCCGTCCAGGGCGAAGCCCGCGAACAGCCCCCGGGCACGCGAATAAGAATAGACCTCTGCCTTGGTACTGACGGCCGCTTCACCCTGGCGCCCCACCGGACCGGCCGCCACCGAAGCCCCGGCGCCCAGGGTCAGCGTGCCATGCTCGATGCCCTCGACGCCCTGCTTGGTGACGAACACCAGCACAATGTCGGTTTCCTGGACGCCCACCTGCCAGCCGAAGCTGCCACCGGTGAGGTCGATGAACAACGGATTGGAAAAACGACCCTGGCTGTCGCGCACCGACAGCACCCCCGTGCCATGGCGTCCACCCACCAGGAACGCGGCCTTGGTGACGTCGGGAACCACCGCGACGCCATAGGCGCGTTGCAGCAGCTGACTGGGAATCTGCTGGTCGGGCTCGCCGCGCAACTCATCGAGCACCTGTGCCGCCACCAGCAACTTCGCCTCTTCGCGTGCCTGTGCCTGCGCTGCGGTGGTGGCGCCCAGCGCCAGTAGTGAGCAGGCCACGGCTGTCAGGAAGCGGGTCGTATGCATGATGGTGGATCCTCCGGTATCGTGCGGCGATGAACAAGCCCGCACCGGTGGCAATGCTACGACAGCTGCTGCCCTTTATTGTTGTGCTTTGCGGCATCGCACGTTCAGCGGCCGTTCAGGCCGAATGGCTGTATCGCGAAGAACCCATCATGGGCACGCGTTGTGCCGTGGAGCTGTGGGCCACTGATCATGCCAAGGGCGAAGCGGCGATGGAGTCGGTGTTCGCCGACATGCGCCGCATCGACGTGCTGATGAGCACGTACAAGCCCGATTCGGAGGTCTCGCGTGTCAACGCCGGGGCGGCAAAAGCCCCGGTGGCCATCAGCGTGGAGCTGTACGACCTGCTGCAGACCGCGCAGGAGTATTCGCGGCTTTCCAACGGCGTGTTCGACATCACCTACGCCAGTGTCGGCTACCTCTATGACTATCGGGCACACGTGCATCCGGACAGCGCAGCCATTGCCGCGGCGCTGCCCAGCATCGACTACCGCCAGTTGAAGTTCGACCCGGTGGCGCACACGGTGGCCTTTGGCAAGCCCGGCATGCGCATCGACCTGGGCGGGATCGCCAAGGGCTATTCAGTGGACCGAGGCATCAACCTGCTCAAGGCACAGGGCATCGACCGGGCCATGGTCAATGCCGGGGGCGACTCGCGGGTGATGGGCGACCGCTTCGGCAAGCCGTGGGTGATTGGCATCCGCCATCCGGACCACAAGGATCAATACGTGCTGCGCCTGCCGCTGGAGGACGCCGCGTTTTCGACCTCGGGCGACTACGAGCGTTTCTTCGAGGAAGGCGGTGTGCGCTACCACCACATCCTGGATCCCAAGACTGGCATGTCGCCGCATGCCGTGCGCAGCGTGACCATCATCGCTTCCAACGCCACCCGCACCGATGGGCTGTCAAAGACGGTGTTCATCCTGGGCCCGGAGAAGGGCCTGGCGTTCATCAATGGATTGACCGACGCGGACGCCATCGTCATTGCTGCGGATGGCAAGGTCAGCTACTCCAAGGGCCTGCAGCCGCCCTGATCGGTCAGAACCGGGACGTCAGAACCAGATCGACAGGAACAGCTGGTAGACGCTGGCATTCATCGAATACAGCGGCTCGGTACCCGGCGTGGCCGTACCCGGCGGGTAGTTGGTCAGGTCCCGGAAATCCTTGTAGTCGAACATCATCAGGTTGTACTGGAAATTGATCGTGCCCTTCTTGAACCACGCAATCCAGTTGACCGGAAATTCATAGCTGGCGCCCACGCCAATCGAGTTGTCGCTGAACGCGGAGTTTTCCTTGTCGCGCCCCATGAAGTTCTGGTAATTGGCGCTGGGGAACAGGTCGGAGTAGAAACTCGCGCCGGTCTGCGTGTAGAAGCGGTACGAGCCGTTGAACACCCATTTGCCCCACATGGGCTGGGTGTACTCGATGGACGCGGTGTGGGCCGTGATGCCCCAGGTGTCGGAATAGAAGCGGTAGCCGCCCTCCAGGGCCGCTTTCCACGGCAGGAAGTACTTGAGCCGCGCGGCCGCAGCATTGCCAGTGCGGGTATCCGGATAAACCTCCGGGCCGTAGCCATAGCTGTTGCCGGGGGTGACGAAGCGCATCGACCGGTAGGCGCTGTGCAGGTAACCCTGGCCGGTGTCGGTTTCGTAGTTGAGCGACAGCAGCATCGATCGCGTCAGCACCTGGCTCAGGCCCACCGTGTAACTGCGGCGGTCGACATCCTGGGAGAAGGCGGCGTCGCCGCGCTTGCCGACCACATCCCAGCCGCGCGAGTAGCCCAGGCTGACGGTGGTCAGGTCGCCGAACATGTCCTGGCTGAGGCCAAAGAACATGGTGTTGGACTTATAGTCCGGTTCATCGCTGTTGAGGTACCCCACGGTATAGGTGGTCTTGCCGTGCAGGTAGTCCAGCGTCAGGCCCTTTTCCTCGTGCCGCTCGGTGTAGGGACTGGCCGTGGTCACCACGTCAATCGAGGCGCTGGAAATCGTGTCGACGTAATAGCTGCCGGTGACGGAAAACGAATCGCCCAGCTTCTTGCGCACCAGGATCGACGGGCCGTCCACCACCAGGCCACCACCGGAGAAGCGGTGGAACATGACGTCGGCCCGGTCCTCGGGCAAAACGGCCGCCTGGCTGGCCGCGGAGGCCAGCAGCAGCACCAGGGTCAGGAATCGACGCACTGCCACGGGTATCAGGTGCAGCCGCAACCGCCACCGGCTCCGCCGGTGGCGCCACTTGCCCCTTCGCGTACGTCCAGGACGTGATCCATGTAGGACGAAGAGATCGGATCCGGATCGATGGCCATGATGGGATTGGCCAGGTTCTCGCGCTCGTAGGGCTTGACCCAGGGCTCGATGGGCGCACAGGCCGATAGCAGCAAGGTGCCCGCTATGGCGAGCGCCAGCATCGTGCGGCCGGTCAGCCTGGGCATGGTCGTTCCTACTCGCGCACCAGGGCGCGGATCTGATCCAGATACTCGTTCTCGTCGCCAGCCTTGTAGCCCACATGCTTCCAGCGCAGGTTGCCCTTGCGATCGACAATCACGGTGCTGGGCATGTTGGCTATGGCGTAGAGCTTACTCACTTCGCTCTTGGTGTCGAACAGTATCGGAAAAGTGACAGGGGTGACCTTCAGCCAGTCGGCAGCTACTTTGGAGTCCGGCTCGACGTTGACGCCGATCATCGCGAATCCCATGGGCTTGTACTTGGCGGAGAGCTTCTCGAGGATGGGCATTTCAGTGCGGCAGGGCCCGCACCAGCTGGCCCAGAAATTGATCATCACCACCTGGCCCTTGTACTGGGCGAGGTTGACGTCCTTGCCGGCCATGCTGGGCAGCTGGAACAGGGGCGCGGGGCCCGAGGGGCTGACCGCCACGGCCGGGATCGCCAGCAGGGTGGCAAACAGCAGGGGCGCCGCCAGCGCCAGTCGCATTGATTTCCTGACAGACATGATCGGCAACCTCCAACGGTCAGAAGAACACAGTCGCACCGATGTACGCGCCGATGTTGTTGGTGAGCTTGTCCTTGCCGAGCAGGTCAGACTGGAACACCAGGTCCTGGACATCGATGTGTATCGCCAGCCAATCCGTCGGTAGCACCCGGTATCCGGCGCCGAAATTCACGGTGAAATGCTGATCACCCGCAAACTTGGTGCTGCCGATACCACCCAACAGGTACAACGCGCTGTTCATGGCGAGGCCGCGACCGAGATACACCTCGCCTGGAAACAGGTTGTACCCCAGCGACAGGCTGTAATACGTGAAACGCCTCTCATCATCCGTAAGCAGCTGGACATTGCCGCTCAGGGTCTCGTAGCTGGTCTGGCCAGCCGTGGACCGGCCAACGTTGGCCTCGAAAAAGAAGTCCTCTGTGACGTGGTACGCGGCGCGCACCCCGTAAACGTTGTTGGTGCCGAAATCCTCGATGGACAGGGCGCCAAAATAGGCGCCGACCTCGATGTTCTCGGCACCGATGGAGGCGACCTTGACCTTGCGGCGCTCCACTTGCGGCTCGATGACGCTGGGGGGCGCACTGGCCGTATCGTCCGTTTCCACCACAACGGGTTCCTCCGCCGCAGCCTGGTCCTTGGACCAAGGCCAGTGCAGTGACGCGCAGCCCGCCAGGGGCAGCAGCGCTGTCAGAAGAAGAACGCGAGCCCGAGTTTCCATTCGTCAATCTCCTGATTTTCGTTGCGGCTGGTGAACACGTAGTGCGTGCGATATTCGCCGCGTACGAAGAACCGCCTGGTCCAGTAGTAGCGCAGGCCGACCCCCGCGTAGGCCGTCTGGTTGGTGCGGTCGTCGGGCACTACCAGCGTGCCCTTGGGCTCGACCTTGATGAACCCCGTGCCCAGCGTCAAGAACGGCGAGAGTCGCCAGTCGGGGCGGAAAACGTGCGTCAGCCCCAGATCCAACGTGTAGCCGTTGGAGAAATTGCCCAGGAACTGCGAGGCGGTCAGTTCCAGGGCCAGCTGTTCGTTGAAGGAACGCGACAGGTACATGGAGATCAGCGTAGCGCCGCTGTAGTCACCTGCCAGTACGCCCAGTTCCCATTTGTGAGCGGTGTAGCCGGCACGGTCGCCCAGATCCACGGAAAAGGCGCTGCCGTCGGCCAGCACGGTCTTCACCATGTCGCCCTCGTAGGCCCAGCCTTCCACCCCGCGCTGGGTGCGCACCCGGAACCATTCGGTGCGGCGGTACAGCACGTCGATGGCATCACCACGCGGCACCACCTGGGTGACGGCGTAGCCGCGCCCGGGGCCCTCATGCAGCTCCAGGTACGGCTCGGCGATGAACAGCTGCTGCAACTCCTTGTCACCACTCGTCGCGACGCTGCCGAACGAGGCGGCCACCGTCAGGAGGACCGAGGCGACAAGGGCGCTAGTTGAGCGGAACAGCGGGATCGAACGGATTGTTGAAATACTGAGCACCGATATCGACCCACTCCGAAATCAGACGCAACTCCGCAGGCGTGAGGCGCCCCGCATGGGAGCCTCCCGGCGCAAACTCGCTGAAGAACCGCGAACCGCGCGCGCTACCGGCGGTCAGCGACGGCGATACCGTGACCGGCACCAGCGTCGTGACTGGCAGCCCCGTCACCGGATCGATCGCCTGCATTCCCGTTTTCGGATCGATAACGGGTACCGGCACCAACCTGTCCTGCAGCACGCCCATATTAACTACCTGTTCGTTGTCATTGAACAGAAGTTCGCGATATGCGTTCTCCTGCAGGGGTTCATCGTTGGAAGGTCCATCGGTCAGGTCCAGCTGGCCATCGGGCACCATGGCCGCATTGGCCGCGTCCTTCGGGGTGTGGCAGTTGATGCAGGTGTTGGCCATGCGATCGACTTTCCACAGCGGATGAATGTGCTGCACGTAGTTGATGACGATGCGGCACGTGGCAGCCCAGGTTGTCTGGCAACCAAGGCTGGTCGGTGCCGCAGTGGTCAGTCCGCCGGGGCCGCTATAGGTGTAGCTGAAGGCGGCATCCTTGGCACGACCGGCAGTGGTCGGCTCGGTCCACTCATCCGTGTACACGACATTGACGCTGGCCAGCGCCGAGCAGGTGCTGCCGGTTACGCAGGTGGTGCGCGCGCGCACCTGTGCCATGGTTTCCCCCGCGTTGGGCGAGAACCGCGCTTCCGTGCCAGTGAACGGCACGCCCGTGACCGCGGCGCCATTCCAGGCGGAGTTGCTGGTGCCGTCGCGTCCATGGGAACGATCCGTCGCGCCGTTGCCTGGCAGGTGGCAGCCGTTGCAGCGGCGGGTTTCCCCCGGTCGTACCTGCAGCCAATTGCGGTGCGCGGGGAACAGGCTGCGACCATTTGCGTCCAGGATCGAGATCACGAATGCCACGTTGGCCGGCACCCGTACCTGCACCGAGCCGTCCGGTTCAACCGGCACGTAGCCCAGGATCTCGCGCATGAAGTTCGAGGCCCCAAATGCGGCATTGTTTATGTCGGGGAAACCCAGTTTCTTGTCGCCCAGGGATACCGCCTTCTCCAGGCGCACGAACCGCGCCCGGCGCTGCGCCGCCGTGCGCATGGCCGGATTGGCCAGGGTCGCGACGTTGGGCGCGTCGGGCGCCGCGCCGTCCACGCCATCGAAGTCGTAGACACTGCGGATGTCGAGGATGCCGACCCCTTGCGTCTCCAGGTCCGGGTCGAAGTCGATGACCGCCACCTTGTCGAGGATGACCGCCGGCGGGATGCGCGGCTGCGCTGCCACCAGGTCGGTGATCATCACGCCCTCGACCGGCTGCAACAGCGGCTTGAAGGTGTTGTCTGCGGGATTGAAGATATACGCGCTGTACAGCGGCGGGGCCGATTGTGCGTTGGGATCGGCCAGGCGCGCCGGCGTGCACGGCACGATGACATTGGGCGTGACGGAGGTGTCCATTAGCCGGCACTCCGACCAGCTCACCAGGATGCGCCCGGTGCCATCCCACAGCGGATAGGCCGAGCGGAACCGCCCGCCGGGGGAGGGACCCGGCACGGTCGACACGTCATTGGGCGTGGCTCGCGTCTGCGCCGGGCCGCTCATGCTGGAGCTGCTGGCCAGTGGCTGGGTGTTCTCCACGAAATTGCGCGTGTCGATGATGGCCAGATCACCGCCGAAATCAGTGCCGGTGAACGGGCGCATCAGCGCCAGGATCCGGCCATCCTGCATTTCGCGGGCATGGGTGAACTGGATGGTCGAAGCGCCGCTGCCGGTGTCGTGGCTGCGCGCGCCATACAGCAGCTGCAGGTGGGTGCCGTCGGGGTTGGCCGTGTACAGGTGCACGCCGCGACCGGTGGCGCCGTCCCAGCGGCTGAACATCACCCGGCCATCGGCCATGACCGATGGCGACAGATCGTGGCTCTGGTT
This sequence comes from uncultured Pseudomonadota bacterium, assembly GCA_963726085.1. GTDB lineage: Bacteria > Pseudomonadota > Gammaproteobacteria > Steroidobacterales > Steroidobacteraceae > ZC4RG30. The sequence continues at coordinate 376,531 of CAVSAR010000002.1, forward strand.
GAATGAAATCTGGTGAATGTCCGTGCCGTCGGCCTTCATCACGTGCAGCACGAAGGCACTTTCACTGCGGTCATCGGTCTGGGCCTCGAAGCCGGCCTTGCCCTCATCGCGCAGGATGGCCTGCGACTGGCGCTGGCGGGTCGAGGAGAACAGGATCCGGCCGTCCGGCAGGTACTGCGGCGCGATGTCCTGGCCTTCATTGGCAATCGTGTCCGAGGCGATCACGCGGTGCAGGTTGTCCGCGGCGATGTCGTATTCCCAGATCGCCCAGGCCGGCGGGTCGCGCTCGTTCTGGTTCTTGGCCAGGGGTCCGCGCATGGCGAACACGAACTTCTTGCCATCGCTGGATACGTCAACGTCCTTTATATCGTAGAGGTCCGTGGTGCCGGTCACCCGGGTCGTGACGTTGCGTTCCACGGCCGAGGGGGAGGCGCTATCGCGCACCCACAGGTCGGCAGAGGGCGTGGTGTCGCGCACTGCGCGCACGTCGTCCTGCTTCTTCGGAATGGTGCGCTTCACATAAGCCACCGGGAAATCCACCGTGCCCGGGTCCGCGGCCTGGCCACTGCCCAGGCTCACGTTGCCGCTGCCGCTGCACGCAGCCAGCAATGCAGTCACGCCGGCGATCGCCGCGCGGCTGGCAAGTTGACTGAAGCTGTAGTTGAAACTGTTCACTCTGATCGTCCCTCTCGCGTCGCTCGCTGACGCATCACGTTAGTAGTCTGTGCGCACACAATTCCGCTGTGACGCGGCTCTCATTCCATCGGGAAAATAGCCGCGTTGTGACTTAATTCACCGCGATGTCTCGGCGTTGCGACGTGCGCCCTTTGAGACATTTCGGAAGTCGATAAAACGTGGCTACATTGCATCGCGACGACACATGGCGATGCGCGCACAGCGCGACACGAGGACTGACGAAAATGAAACGACTGCATACGGGCGCAAGGATCATGGCAGGCACGACGCTTGTCACACTGTCGCTTTTGGCAGCCATGCCAACGCACGCCGATCCACGCGCACAGGCAAAGCGCTTGCATGATCGCCTGGCCGGCGCTCCGCCCAGCGCGGCAGTGCTGGACCAGATGACCGCGCTGATTCCCAGCGACCCGGTCGCGGCGGCCAACATCGCGATGCAGGCCCCGTCGTTCTACAACGCGACGCTCAAGAACTGGATCACGCCCTGGACCAACCGCGACCAGACTTCGTTCGTGCCACTCAATGACTATACGGCGACCGTCATTGGCATCATCCGCGACGGCGTCGATTACCGGCAGGTGCTGTCGGGCGACGTGCTGTATGTGGGCGGCTCCGGCCTACCGGCCTATTCGGCCACCGACAACAACCTCTACCAGGCGCTGGAAGACCAGGACCTGAACCTGGGTGACCCGACGGTGCTGGTGGCCTCGACCCAGTCCGCGCATTCCCCGTTGCCGGGGCCGGCCACGGCCGGAGTGATGACGACCCGCGCCGGCGCGCAGGCCTTCTTCATCAACGGCACCAACCGCGCGATGTTCCGCTTCACCATGATCAACCACATGTGCAAGGACATGGAGCAGGTGCAGGACACCTCGCGCCCGCCGGATCGCATCCGCCAGGACGTGAGCCGCTCGCCGGGCGGGGACAGCCGCCTGTTCCTCAACGGCTGCATCGGCTGCCACAGCGGCATGGATCCGATGGCGCAGTCCTTCGCGTACTACAACTACGACGAGACCGCCGGCAGCATTCAGTACACCGCCGGGGTGGTCCAGAAGAAGTACGCGATTAACACTGACAACTTCAAGCCCGGCTACGTCACGCACAGCGACGGCTGGGACAACTACTGGCGCAAGGGCGCCAACCAGCTGCTGGGCTGGGACAGCACGCTGCCCGGCACCGGCAATGGTGCCAAGTCACTGGGCCAGGAACTGGCCGGCAGCGACCAGTTCGCACAGTGCGCAGTGGAAAAAGTCTTCAAGACCGTGTGCCTCAGGCCACCGGTCAATGCCGCGGACCGCCAGAAGGTGCAGGACGTCAAGGCCGACTTCAAGGCCGGTGGCTACAAGTTGAAGCAGGTCTTCGCTGAAACCGCCGTCTATTGCATGGGCCAGTAAGGGAACCGCCAATGAACACGATGCGCTATCTCCTCACTGCGGCCCTGCTGGCCACCCTTGCCGCCTGTAGCGGTGGTGCGGCCACGACGGTCAATCCGCAAACCACGGCACCGACGGTTGCCGACTACACCGGCCCGGCCCCTGCCACGGCCGACGTGCAGTCGTTTCGTATCAACCTGTGGGAAAACATCAAGGCCAACAATCGTTGCGGTGGTTGCCACAACGCCACCGGCCAGACTCCCCAGTTCGCCCGCAATGACGACGTCAACCTCGCGTTTGCCGCGGCCAACACGGTGGTCAACCTGACCCAGCCTGACCAGTCACGCATGGTGACCAAGGTGGGCGGTGGCCATAACTGCTGGCTGTCCAGCAACCAGGCTTGCGCCGACATCATGACCACCTGGATCAAGAACTGGGCCGGCTCGGCTGCCGGCGGCGGTACCCAGATCCAGTTGCAGGCACCGACCGACATCAGCGTGGGCGCCAGCAAATCGTTCCCGGCCGCGGCCTCGGACGTAGGCACCAACGGCAAGAGCTTCCAGAACACCATCTGGGCGCTGGTGCGCGGCCAGGGTGGCTGTCTGCGTTGCCACTCCCCCACGGGCGTGAACGCGCAACAGTCGCCGTTCTTTGCCAGTGCGGACGTGAACGAGGCTTACGCGGCGGCGCGCGCCAAGATCGACCTGGACAACCCGGCCAACTCGCGCCTGTACGTGCGCCTGCACGACGAGTTCCACAATTGCTGGACCGCCAGCTGCGCCAATGACTCGGCCGTGATGCTGGCCGCCATCCAGGCCTTCGTCGACGGGATCAATGTCGCACCGGTGGATCCGAACCTGGTGATCAGCAAGGCGCTGACGCTGTACGACGGCACGGTGGCCGCGGGCGGCAACCGCATCGACTCGCACGTGATCGCCAAGTACGAGTTCAAGACTGGCACCGGCAGCACGGTGTTCGACACCAGCGGCGTTGAGCCGGCCCTGAACCTGACGCTGTCCGGCACCGCCGCGTGGGTGGGCGGCTGGGGCATCAATCTGGGTACGGCCGGCAAGGCCCAGGGCACGACCACGGCCAGCAAGAAGCTCACCGATCGCATTACGGCTACGGGTGAGTACAGCATCGAGGTCTGGGCGGCTCCTGCCAACGTCGCGCAGGAAGATGCCTACATCGTCAGCTACTCCGGTGGCGTGATGACGCGCAACGTGACCCTGGCGCAGCGCGCGTACCAGTACGAGGCACTGGGCCGGTCCAGCACCACCGGCGCCAATGGCGCGCCGTCGCTGCTGACCAAGGACACCGACAAGGATGCCCAGGCTTCGCTGCAGCACGTGGTGCTGACCTTTGATCCGGTCAAGGGCCGGCAGCTGTATGTCAACGGCAACCCCACCGGCGACGTCGACCCGCGCTCGGGCGGCTCCCTGGCCGACTGGGACGACACCTTTGCCTTGGTGCTGGGCAACGAGACTTCAAACAACCGCCAGTGGCAGGGCGTGCTGCGCATGGTGGCCGTGCACGATCGCATCCTGACGCCTGCGGAAATCCAGCAGAACTTCGCTGCCGGCGTGGGCGAGCGCTACTTCCTGCTGTTCAACGTGACGGCGCTGACGGGCGTGCCCCAGAGCTACATCATGTTCGAGGGCAGCCAGTACGACAGTTACGCCTACCTGTTCAATAAGCCGACCTTCATCAGCCTCGATCCCAACGCCAAGCCCGGTTCCATCGTGATCAAGGGCATGCGCATAGGCATCAACGGCTCCGAGGCCCAGTCCGGCCAGGCCTATGCCACGCTCAACACGACGGTCACTGACGCCAACTACTCGGCACAGTCCGGGCAATTGCTGGCACAGGTGGGCACGGTGATCGCGCTGCAGAAGGGCCCGGCGGCGGACCAGTTCTTCCTCAGCTTCGAGCAGATCGGTTCCCAGACCAACGTTCGCACCGACCCCACGCCGGTATCGCAGCCGCCTGCGGACCTGCCGCCCCAGTCGGACATCGGCATGCGTACCTACGAGCAGCTCAACCAGAGCTTGTCGCGGGTGACCGGCGTCGCCACCACCCAGGCGGGCGTGCGTAGCACGTACCTGAAGGTGCAGCAGCAGCTGCCGCCGGTGCCGGACTTCAACGCCTTCCTGGCCGCGAACCAGACCGGCGTTGCGCAGCTGGCGATCAAGTACTGCTCGGTGATGGTCGATACGCCGGCGCTGCGGGCCGCGTTCTTCCCCGGGCTCAACGCCGACCTGACCATTCCCGGCAATGTGCAGTTCGCCGGGGCGGGCACGGACATCCTGGTGGTGCCGTTGCTGCAGAAGGGCTTGTTGCAGCAGACCAATGGCACGGACCTGCCGACGTCGCCGACCAACAGCGACGCACGCACCGAGCTTGTTTCGCTGATCGGCAAATTGGCGGCCAATGGTGGCAGCAGTGGCACGATTGCCAAGGCGGCCTGCGGTGCGACTCTGGGCAGCGGCGTGCTGTCAATTCAATAAGGATTAACGACCATGCGCTACATCCGCACTATTCCCAAGGGCCGTGGGCTCAACGATCCGATCCTGCACGCGGATCACACCCGCCCGCGCACGCGCCGCGAGTTCATCGCGTCCGGCCTGCTGACCGGCGCTGCCACGGTAGTGGTGCCGTCCATCGCCGCGCTGGCCGCACGCAGTGCGCACGCGAATGTGCTGGCGGACCTGGGTGGCATCGGTTCCGCGGGCTGCGGCATCACCCCCGGCGCGGGCAAGATTCCGTTCATCTGCTTTGACCTCTCCGGTGGCGCCAATATCGCCGGCTCCAACGTGCTGGTCGGCGGGCAGGGTGGGCAGCTGGATCCGCTGACGACAGCCGGCTATTCGAAGCTGGGCATTCCCGGCAACATGTTGCCGTCGCTGCCGACGTTTACAAATACGGATTTCGGGCTGGCGTTCCACGGCGACAGCGCGCTGCTGCGCGGCATGAAGATGCGCGCCCAGGCCGCCACGGCTGCCAAGTCCAACGGCACCATGATCGCGGCCAGCTCGCAGAACGATACCGGCAACAATCCGCACAACCCCATGTATGGCATTGCCAGGACCGGCTCCCGGGGTGAACTGCTGACGCTGATCGGGTCGGTCAGTTCCGATTCCGGCGGCAATTCCATGGCCCCCTACGCCATGATCGATCCGAAGATCCGCCCGACCAAGGTCTCGCAAGCCAGCGACGTGACTGGCCTGGTGGATACCGGTGAGCTGGGCACCATGTTCAGCAACCCGGCCGATGCCATATCGGTAATGGAGTCGATGGCGGTACTGACCTATCGCAAGCACGCCATGGTGGACACCTTGATGGGCCCGACCACGGATGCGTCCCTGAAGCAGTTCAACAAGTGCGGCGTCATCAAGTCCGCCTATCTGGCAGAAACGTTTGGTAATTCACCCCTGGACCCGGCCAAGGACTCGCGCATTGTCGGGGCCTCGGGCGCGATCTTCACGCAAGCCGAGTACGACGGGGACAGTGAGTTCCAGAAGACCGCCGCCGTGATGAAGACCGTCATCGATGGCAACGCCGGCGCCGGCACCATCCAGATGGGCGGCTTCGACTACCACACCGGTGACCGCATGACCGGCGAGGCGCGCGACCAGCGTGCCGGCCAGTGCATCGGCGCCTGCCTGGAGTACGCGGCACGCGCGGGCAAGCCGCTGATGATCTATGTGTTCAGCGACGGCTCGCTGTCTTCCAGCGGCATGATCGACAACTCGGTCGGTGGTCGCGGCAAGGGCGTGTGGACCGGTGACAACCAGTCAACGGCCGCGACGTTCTTCCTGGTCTACAGTCCCACGGCCAGGCCGGCGCTGCGTTCGCCTACGATGAACCAGATTGGCTGGTACAGCGGCGACGGCTCGGTCGTCACCTCCTCGCACCCGGGCGCCAACGCGGTCAACCTGCTGGTGGAAGAGGTGATCCTCAACTACATGGGCCTGCACGGCACGGAAGGGACCTTCGCCGATCCCGGCATGTTCCCCGCCACGGGTCTGGGCGGATCGACACAGCGTGATGCCCTGACAGCCTTTAGTCCGATCGTGTGAACCGGGTCATTGCCTCGCAAGACGGGCGCGCTATCCTCTATGACATTGTTAAATCGCGGCCAGGGTGCTTGCTGCTGTGCAGAATCGACGGAACTCCTTATTTCTGCTGGCGGCTGGCCTCGCGGCCCTGACCCTGCCCGCGACCGCAGCTGATTACCGCCTCACGGGCCTCGCAGCCCCCGATTTCGCCCTGCGATCGGCCGGGGGGCCCAACGTTCGCCTCTCCGAGCACCGCGGCGAGGTGGTCTTGCTGGCCTTTTTCGGCAGCCGCTGCGACCAGTGCGGCGACCAGCTGGCCATCCTCAGTCGGATGTTTGATACCTACCAGTCGGCCGGTCTTACTGCCCTGGCAGTAAATGTGGACGACGACCAGGCCAAGGCAGCGCAATTCATTGCAGCGCACCGGGCCAGCTTTCCCATGCTGCTGGATCCTGAAAAGACAGTGGCGCGCACCTATCGGGTCGACAACCTGCCGATGCTGCTGCTGGTGGATCGCGCCGGGGCCATCCGCTACGTGTATCGCGACTTCCACCGCGGGGATGAAACCCGCTACCTGGCACAGACCCGACAACTGCTCAACGAATGACGAGAGGCTAAAGCTACGCAATGAATCGTTCGTTCATCCAATCCGCCCTGCTGCTGGCCCTGCTGGCAACCACGGCGACGGCCTATCCGGCGCAGCCGTCGGCACCGGCACCGGCCCCCCAGGCTGCTGCGCCTGCGGCGCCGGCAGCCCCAGCCGCAGCCCCTGGGGCCACCCAAGCCACGGCCAGCCCGGTCGCGGCTGAACCTGCAACCGATGCCGCCGCGCCCGTGGCCGCACCGGACACGCGCGCACTGGACGAGGACATCCAGGGCATCAAGAAGGACGTGGTGGACCTCAACCGCGACCTGTTCGTGCTGGAGGAGGAGCTGCTGTTTCCGGCCAATACCCAGGTGGCGGTGTTTCTGTCGATGGATGTGGGCGCGTTCTTTGCGCTGGACACCGTGGAACTGCGCATGGATGACAAGCAGGTGGCCAAGTACCTGTACACGCCGCGCGAGGCCGAGGCCCTGCTCAAGGGCGGCGTACAGCGCCTGTACCTGGGCAACCTGCGCGTCGGCGGCCACGAGCTGGTGGCGCTGTTCACCGGCAAGGGGCCCAACGGCCAGGACTATTCGCGTGGTGCACAGCTGAAGTTCGAGAAGTCGGTGGGCGCGAAGTACCTGGAGCTCAAGATCTCCGACAAGCAGCGCAAGCAGCAGCCGGAATTTGAAATCAAGGACTGGGAATAACTGTCCTGATGAAGTCGCGCTTTGCCATCGCAGTACTTGCAGTCGCGGTCTTTTCCGTCGCTCATGCTGCGAAGAAGGCTCCGGACAAGTTGCCCGGCACGCACGTGCAGGACCTGCACTACGGTGACGTGCTGTTCCAGACATTCATTGGCGAGGACTTCGAGGCGCTGACGCGCCTGGAAGCCTACTCGCAGTGGCAGCTGATGCCGCATCACCAGGGCGAGGCGGACCTGCTCGCCGGCGGGCTGTACCTGCAGCTGGGCATGCACAACGAGGCCGGTCGGCGCTTCGAGAGCGTGCTGGCCGGCCCCGAGGTTCCCGCCAGCGTGCGGGGCAGGGCGTGGTTCTACCTGGCCAAGGTCTGGTACGCGCGCGGCTACTACGATCGCACCGTCGACGCCCTGCAGCGTATCGACAGCACGCTGCCGCCGCTGATGGAAGCGGAAAAACAGCACCTGCGCGCCAATGCCCTGATGCACCTGGGCCGCTACGACGAGGCCATCGCGCTGCTCGAGGCATGGAAGACCAACAGCTCCTGGATGGCCTATGCGCGGTTCAACCTGGGCGTGGCGCTGATCCGCAGCAACCGCCTGCAAGAGGGCGCCCGGCAGCTGGACTCGGTCGGTCGCCTGCAGTCGAGCAATGCCGAACTGCTGGCCCTGAAGGACAAGGCCAACCTGGCGCTGGGGTTTGCATACCTGCAGAACCAGCAACCGGCGCTGGCCAAGCCGATGCTCGAGCGGGTGCGCCTCAACGGCGCGCAGTCCACGCGCGCGCTGCTGGGACTGGGCTGGGCCGACGCGGCGCAGAATGACTACGAGGCCGCGCTCACCCCGTGGCTGGAATTGCGCGATCGCAACCTGCTGGATGCTGCCGTGCAGGAGGCATACCTGGCCGTGCCGTATGCATTTGCCAAGCTCGGCGCCAATGGCCAGGCCGCCGACTATTACGAGAAGGCGCTGACCTCCTTCTCGAATGAGTCCGGCCGCATCGACGAGTCGGTGGGCCGCATCCGCGATGGCCAGCTGATAAAGAACCTGCTGGGCCAGGAGGATGGCAAGAGCCCGCAGCGCGGCTGGTTCTGGCAGATGCAGGAACTGCCGGATGCGCCGGAATCGCGCTACCTGTACCCCATCCTTGCCGGCAATGATTTCCAGGAGGGCCTGAAAAACTATCGCGACATGGCGTTCCTGGGCTCTACGCTGGAGCGCTGGGACGAGAACATGATCGTGTACAACGACATGATCGAGGCGCGCGAGAAGGCCTATGCCGAGCGCATTCCCAAGGTGGACGCACTGCTGGCCAGCGACGCGGTGGGCACGTTGGCCACGCGCCGCGAAGCCACCGAAGGCAGGTTCAACGAAATCATAGGCTCCGAGGATGTCGCGGCGCTGGGAACGCCCACGCAGCGCGACCAGTGGCGACGCGTCGAGCGCATCGAGGCGGCGATTGCCGCGGATCCGGCCAATCCGCAGCTGGCGGGGATGCAGGAAAAGCTGCACCTGATACGCGGCGTGCTGTTCTGGGACCTGCGCAGTTCCTATCGCGACCGCCTGTATGCGGAGCGACGGGAACTGAAGGACCTGGACAAGGCGCTGGCCGAGGCCAACAACCGCTGGCTGCGCGTGCAGCAGGCACGCCAGATCGCCCCGACCACCACCGGGGACTTTGCGGCCCGGATTGCCTCGCTGCAGGCACGCATGTCCGCCCTGCGCGCCAGCCTGGCCAAGGAATCCACCGCGCAGGTGGACCTGCTGGGCCAGATCGCCATCGATGAACTGCAGGCGCAGCAGCAACGCATCAAGGACTACGAAATCCAGGCGCGCTTTGCGCTGGCCACCATCTACGACCGCGCCTCGGAAGCGCCGCGGCCAGCCGATGCAACAACACCTGCGGAACCTGCCAGTCCTGCAGAGGCGCCCAAATGATCCGGCGGGCCACATTCGTTTCCCTGCTGGTGCTGTCATTGCCGGCCTTTGCCGCCAGCGCCGACGACGCCACGCTCAAGGACCTGCAAAAGCGCAAGGTGGAGGTCCGCAAGGACGCGCCGTCGAACGTGAACGCCGGCAAGGCCATGGAAAACTACCGCCGGTTCCTCGAGCTGCAGAAGAGCGATCCGGCGCTGCGCGCCGAGGCCATGCGCCGCCTGGGCGACCTGTCGCTGGAAAGCGGTGAACTGGACCGGCTGGCCACCGAGGTCACCAAGGTGGACCTGGGCGGCGCCGAGGCAATTCGCCTGTACACGCTGCTGCTGAAGGCCTACCCGGATTATCCGCGCAACGACCAGGTGCTCTACCAGCTGGCACGTGCCTATGAAACCACCGGGCAACCGGAAAAGGCGCTGGCGACCCTGGACGAGATCGTCCGCCGCTTCCCGGCGTCGCGGGAAATCGCCGAAGTGCATTTCCGGCGTGGCGAGCTGCTGTTCTCCGCGATGCACTACAAGGACGCGCAAGCCGCCTATGCCGAAGTGACGCGTCGCGGGCCGGGCGGGTTCTACCAGCAAGCCCTGTACAAGCAGGGGTGGTCGCTGTTCAAGCAGTCGCTCAACGAGGAGAGCCTGCCGGTCTTTGCCAAGTTGCTGGACCTGAAGCTGCTGGATCCGGCAAAGCCGGGCAAGTTTCGCCAGCTCGAAACGCTGGGTCGCGCGGACCGCGAGATGATCGAGGACACGCTGCGCGTTATGAGCGTCACGTTTTCCTACATGGATGGGGTCGAGCCGCTGAACCGGTTCGTCAACCAGATTGGCAGCCCGGCCTATTCGCCACTGCTGTATTCGCGACTGGGCGACCTGTACGTGGACAAGCAGCGCTACCAGGACGGCGCCGCGGCCTATCGCGCGTTCGTGGCGCGCGACCCGAACAATGAATTCTCACCCATGCTTTCTTCGCAGGCCATCGAGGCTTATCGCAAGGGCGGATTTGCGCAGCTGGTGCTGGATGGCAAGCGTGACTATGTCGAGCACTACAACCTGGGCACGGCCTTCTGGCAGGGGCGTAATCGCGCCGACTATCCGCAGATCGTCACCGAGATCAAACTGCACCTGACCGACCTGGCGGCGTACTACCACGCCGAGGCGCAGAAATCGAAGAAGCCGGAAGACTTTGCGCAGGCCGCGCACTGGTACCGGCTGCAGCTGCAATCGTTCCCGGATGACCTGGACGCCGCGCAGGTGAACATGCACCTGGCCGACGTGCTGTACGAAGGCGGCCAGTTCGGCGCCGCCGTGGATGAGTACGAGCGCACGGCCTACGCCTATGCGCCGGGACCTGACTCGGCCAAGGCAGGCTATGCAGCCCTCGATGCCTATCAAAAGCAGGAGCCACAGCTGTCAGCCGCCGAGAAGGGGCCGTGGAAGTCACGCGCCATCGAGTCCGGCGTGCGCTTTGCACAGGCGTTCCCGCAGCACCCTGACAGCAACGGGGTGCTGACTCGCGCCACGCAGGATCTGTACACGGCAAAGAACCTGCCGCGCGCCATCGAAGTGGGCGGGATACTGGTGGCACGCAAGCCGCCGGCCGAACCCGCGCAGCGACGCATTGGCTACAGCGTGATCGGCCAGGCGCAGTTTGACCTGGGGCAGTTCAGTGCCGCCGAAGCGGCATGGCTGCAGGCGCGCACTCTGTCAGCGGGCGATCCCGCCCAACAAAAGGCGATCAGCGAGCAGCTCTCCGTTGCCGTATACCGCCAGGCCGAGGCCAAACGCGCCGCCGGCGACGCGGCCGGCGCGGTCGATGATTTCCTGCGCGTGGCCACCGTTGCCCCGGGCACGGCGGCAGTGGAGACCGCCCGCTACGACGCGGCGGCCGAATTGATCAAGTTGCAGCAATGGCCGCGCGCCATCGAAGTGCTCGAGGCCTTCCGCCGCGATTATCCGGCCAGCAAGCAGCAGCCGGACGTCACGCAGAAACTTGCCGTGGCGTACCTCAATGCCGGGCGGTCCGACGCTGCCGCGCCGGAATTCGAGCGCATCGCGCAGAACAAGGCCCAGGCCCCGGAGCTGCGCCTGGAGGCCATGAACATTGCCGCCGAGCAGTACGCCAAGAGCGGCAACACGGCAAAGACCGTGGTCCTGATGGAGCAGCTGGTGGCGGAATTCCCCGCGCCGGTGCCCGAGCGCATCGAAACGCGCCAGAAGTTGCTCGACTACGCGGCCAAGGCTGGCAACGCCGAACGTGTGCAGTACTGGCAGCGGGAAATCGTCAAGGCCGACGCGACTGCCGGCGCGGCGCGCACCGATCGCACGAAGTACCTGGCCGCCAAGGCGAGCCTTGCCCTGGCCGCACCGGCGCGCGATACCTTCCGCGGCGTGCAGCTGGTGGCGCCACTGAAGAATTCCCTGGCGGCCAAGCGCCGCGCGCTGGAAACGGCCATGAACGGGTACCGCGAGGCGGCGGCCTACAACGTCGCCGAGGTGACCACGCAGGCTAATTTCGAAATGGCCGAACTGTATCGCCAGCTGGCCGCCGATCTGCTGGCCTCCGAAAAACCCAAGAAGCTGTCGGCGGATGAACTGGAGCAATACGACCTGCTGCTCGAGGAGCAGGCCACGCCCTTCGAGGAACAGGCCATCAAGATGCACGAGGCCAACACCGTGCACGCCCGCGATGGGATCTACGACGATGGAGTGCGTGCCAGCTTCGCGGCACTGGCCAAGCTGTTGCCCGGCCGCTATGGCAAGACCGAGATGGTGGGCACCTGGACCAGGTCCCTGGTGCTGCCCCAGAAGCAGCCGCCTGCGCCGCAGGTGCCAGCACCCACCGGCGGCACGCCTGCTACTGCCCCGACTGCCCAGGTCCCGGCCCCGGCGGTTGCCGCTGAACCGGCGCCGCGCCTGGTTGCGCAGTTCGACAGCGCCGTGAAGCAGGCTGAGGCCGGTCAGGCCGTGGATGCGGAGCTGGAATTCAAGCAGTTGATGGAGGCGGCCCCCGAATTGGGCGGCGCCGCCTACAACCTGGGCGTGCAGTTGCGCACGACGGGTCGGCTCGAAGAAGCAGAGCAGGCCTTCGCAACGGCAGTCAGTCGCGCGCCGCGCAGCGCAATGGCCCTGACCGACTTGGGCGTCACGCAACGGCAGCGTGGCAATTTCAAGGCCGCCGTCGAGTCCTACACGCGCGCCTTGTCGGTGGATCCCGACTATGCGCCGGCCCATCGAAACCTTGGCATAGTCCGGGATGTGTATCTTGGCGATCCGGGTGCGGCCATCGAGAGCTTCGAGCGTTACAAGGCCCTGACGGGCGAAGACCGGCCCGTGACCGGCTGGATAGCCGACGTGCGACAAAGGTCCGGCAAGGCGGCGGCGCCATCTGCCGAAAAAGCGGAGGCCACGCCATGAACAGGCTGCGATGTGCACTGGCAACCCTGCTGCCGCTGGGCATCTGCATGCAACTGGTTGCCGCCGAACCTCCGTTGGAGCCGGCCGTCAATACTTCTGCACTGCCGCCGGCCGCAACACCCGCGCCCGCACCGGCACCAGTCACCGCGGCGGCACCGCCTGCGGCTACAGCTGCGCCTGCGTCGGGCAAACCCACTGCGCCAGGCAAGGCGCCAGCGACTTCAGCCAAGCCGGAGGCGCCTGCGGCGCGCGGCGGCAAGGCACAGGACCGGCTGCAGCTGGATGCGACGCAGATCACGGGAAACAGCGAGTTGCCCCGCGTGCTCTACGTCGTGCCGTGGAAGCGCTCTGATCTGGGGGACCTTACCGGGCGGCCCGTCAATAGCCTGCTCGACGAAGTACTGGCCCCGGTGGATCGTGATGTGTTTCGGCGACAGAACCGCTACTACGAGGCGTTGCGCCCGGACACCGCCTCGGGCGGGTCGGGGCGTGCCGCGGCCGAGGTTGAGAAATAGGTCGCAGCAATTTCGCCGCGATGGTTTCAAGGTGCAGGGAGTCTTGCTGACCAGCAAGGGAGTTTTACGATGAATTTCTTTACGACCGTTGCCCGCTTCTTCCAGGACGGTGGGCATTTCATGTATCCGATCGCGATCGTCGGGGTATTTGGCGTCGCCATCGCGATTGAACGCTACGTCTACCTGACCGTGGTGCGCGCCCGCAATCGCACGCTGTGGCAGGAAGTGGAGCCGCTGCTGGGGCAGGGCAATTTCCGCCAGGCCGCACAGATCGCATCGCAGTCGGGATCGGCCATCGGCCAGATCCTCAGCTACGGCCTGGCACGCGTGCAGGGCGCGCGGCGTCGCGAAGACGTGGAAAAGGCGATGGAGGAGAGCCTGATGGGCATCCTGCCCAAGCTCGAGAAGCGCACCCATTACCTGGCCACGTTTGCCAACCTGGCGACGCTGCTGGGCCTGCTCGGTACGGTGATGGGCCTGATCTCGGCGTTCGGCGCCGTGGCCACGGTCAATCCTGCCGAGAAGGCCAACTTGCTGTCGGCCAGTATCTCGGTGGCGATGAACTGCACGGCCTTCGGCCTGATGACCGCGGTGCCGCTGCTGGTGATCCACTCGGTGATCCAGACCAAGGCCACCGAACTGGTGGATAGCCTGGAGATGGCCTCGGTGAAGTTCCTGAATTCGATTACCGAACGTCGCGACGAAGCAGCCAAGTAGCCAGGACCAGCGCCAATGCGTCGCAACTACAGCATGCGCAGGCTCGAGCAGCGCCACCGCAAGCCGGCGGAGCTGCTGCTGGTGCCGATGATCGACATCTTCACGGTGCTGGTCACGTTCCTGCTGATGACGGCGGTGTTCTCGCGCACGGTTATTCTGGAGTTGAAACTCCCGACCCAGAATGCCGCCTTCGTCGAGCCGCCGCCGGGCCTGCAGCTGGAAGTGATTGTGCGCAACGACCGGGTGCAGGTAGCCGATCGCGTCGGCGGGGTATTGGCTACATTCTTGCGCGCCGACCCGGCCGGACCCTACGACGTGGCGAAGCTTTCCGAATACCTGCAGTTCATAAAGTCGCGGTATCCGGCGCTCATTGATGCAACGGTGCTGCTCGAAAAGGACATTCCCTACGATTCGCTGGTGCAGGTAATGGACACCGTTCGCATCGTTGAACAGCGTCAGGGCACGCAGCTGGTGCAGGCTGAACTGTTTCCCAATGTGTCCATCGGCGATGCGCCGACTTTTGACGCGCCCCCGGCGCCGGGGGCCAAGCCATGATGTCCAGTCGCGCACGGCGCATGCTGGAGCACCACCTGCGCAACCGCGCGGCCGGTGACCTTAACCTCATTCCCATGATCGACATCCTGAGCGTGCTGGTGTCGTTCCTGCTGATCTACTCCACCGAAGTGGAAGTGGTGCAGAACTCCAAGGGCATCGAAATCCCGCAGTCCATCGTCACGACCAAGCCACGCGAGACCGTGGTCGTCATGCTCACCAAGGACGAGGTGTTCGTCCAGGGCGAGCGCGTCACGTCGATTGCCGAAGTAAAGGCCAGCACGGACCCCATCATCGCGCCACTGCGCGCGGCCCTGAAGCGTCCCATGCTGATCGGACAGCGGATGGCAGAGCGTGATCTTGCAGAGCGGGAGATCACCGTCATGGGCGACAAGTCGCTGCCCTACGAGGTAATCAAGAAGATCATGGCGACCTGCACGGACGCGGATTTCGGCAAGATTTCCCTGGCGACGGTGCAGAAGGACAAGCCCGTGGACAAGTCGATGTTGCCGGCGCGCTAGCGGAGCAGACAGTGGTACTCGCACCCTATTACCGAAGTTACGATTTGCCCTGGGAGGGCGATGAGGAATCAAGCCGGCGGTTTCGCCGCCTGGCGCTGATCGGCCTCGCGATATTTCTGGTGGTCGGTACTCTGGTTCCGTTGCTGAACCTGCCGCGGCCCAAGGAAAGTGCGGCGACGGCCGTGCCCGAGCGCCTGGCGCGCATCATGGTGGAGGAAAAGGCCAAGCCGCCCCCACCGCCCCCACCCCCGCCCAAGCCGGTGGAGCAGCCCAAGCCCATCCCCAAGACCGAAGTGCCCAGGGATCGCACCGCCGAAGCCCGCAAGAAGGCCGAGCAGTCGGGCCTGATGAAATTGAAGGACGAGCTGGCGGACCTGCGCCGGGACCTGGCCCAGGACATGCCAAGCCCGACCAAGAATCTTACCGGTGCTGTCGGAGAAGACGCCAAGGCGGAGCGCTCCCTGATCTCCTCCAAGGCCGGTACCGGCAGCGCCGGCGTGCAGTCTGCCAACTCCAGCCGCGGTTTTGGTGGTGGCGCCGGCACCCTGACCGGCTACGACACGACCAAAGTCAATTCAAGCGTCGCGGCCGTGGGGGCCAACGCGGCGGCCACGCACAGCGGCAACAGCGGCAAGGCCTCGCGTAGCGAAGAGGAAGTCGCCCTCGAGTTCGATCGCCAGAAGGGCGCGATCTATGCGCTGTATACGCGGGCCCTGCGCGATCGGCCGGAATTGCAGGGCAAGGTGGTGCTGGAGTTCACGATTGCGCCTTCGGGCGAAGTCACTGAATGTCGCGTGGTCTCCAGTGAATTGAAGGACCCGGAGCTGGAGCACAAGATCATTGCGCGCGTGAAGCTGATTCGCTTCTCGAGCAAGGACGTGGCGACGATGACCGCGACCAAGCCAATCGAGTTCTTCCCCGCCTGAGGCAACTTCAGCAGGTCCCGCCGGGCCTGCGCTATCCTTGAGCGGCGATGATTCATGAGCCGCTGACCCAGGTACTGGTGCTGCTGCTGGCCTCGGTGCTGGTGGTCGCCGTTGCGCGCCGCCTGGGCCTGCCGCCCATCCTTGGTTACCTTGCCGTAGGGTTGTTCGTCGGACCTCACGCACTGGGGTTCATGGACGACTCCAGCCAGACCCGCCTGCTGGCGGAAATCGGCGTGGTGTTCCTGCTGTTCACCCTGGGCCTGGAGTTTTCCTGGCCGCGCATGGTGGCCATGCGCCGCGAGGTGTTCGGCCTGGGCCTGGTGCAGATGTCGTTCACGACTGCCGCGTTCAGCTCCATCGGCATGTTGCTGGGCCTTTCCTGGCTGGTGGCGCTGGTGGTGGGCGGCGCGCTGTCGATGGCCTCCACCGCCATCGTGATCCGGCAGCTGACCGAGCAGGCGGAGATCAACCGCACCCACGGACGCCTGGCGCTGTCGATATTGCTGTTCCAGGACCTGGCATTTGTCCTGTTGCTGGCGATGGCCACGCTGATCGTCGACGGCCCGACCGCACAGAACTCCGGTGCCATGGGCATCCTGCGGACCCTGGGCAGCGGACTGATTGCGCTGCTGGTGGTCCTTTTCATCGGTCGCGTGCTGCTGCGGCCGCTGTTCGTGGAGATCGCCCGCAGCAGGCTCAAGGAACTGTTCACGCTGACGGTGTTGCTGGTGGTGCTGGCGTCAGCCTGGGTGACGCAGCGCGCCGGGCTGTCGCTGGCGCTGGGGGGCTTCCTGTCCGGCATGCTGCTGGCCGAGACCGAATACCGGCACCAGATCGAAGCGGTGGTGCGGCCGTTTCGCGAGCTGCTGCTAGGCCTGTTCTTCATATCCCTCGGCATGCTGCTGGACGTGAACCTGCTGGCGCAGCACTTTCTGCTGGTCTCGGCCACGGTGCTGGGGCTTGTCGTGGTCAAGGTTGCGGCCGCTGCCCTTGCGGTGCGGCTGTTCGTGCCGGTCAACTTCAAGGCGCTGCGCACCGGCCTGGTACTGGGTGCCGGCGGCGAGTTTGGCGTGGCCCTGATGACGCTGTTGCTGCAGTCCAGCTCGCTGCCCGCGACCATACTGCAACCGTTGCTGCTGGCCCTGGTAGTGACGATGCTGATATCGCCGTTCGGGATCCGCTACAACAAGACCGTGGCGCGGTTCTTGTTGCGCGAACGCGGGCCGCCGCAGCGGGCCATCGAGCGCGAGGATGCCGCCACCAGCGAAGTGGCGCGGCGCGAGCACGTGGTGTTGTGCGGCTATGGCCGCGTCGGCCAGAACATCGCCCGGGTGCTGGAGTCCCAGGGCTTCGAGTACATCGCCGTTGACCTGGACCTGGCGCGCGTGCGGCCGGCCCGCAATGCCGGCTTTCCCGTGATCTATGGCGACTCAACCGATGAGGACGTGCTGGTGGCCTGCGGCATCGATACCGCCAGCGCGGTGGTTATCAGTTTCGCCAATCCGCAAATCTCCATCGGCATCGTGCGCGCCGTGCGCCAGCATCGGGCCGACGTGCCGATCCTGGTGCGCACGGCAGATGACGCCGGCCTGGAGGGGCTGGTCAAGGCTGGCGCCACCGAGGTGGTGCCCGAGACTTTCGAGGCCAGCCTCATGCTGGTGTCGCAGGTGCTAATGTTGCTCAACGTGCCGGTCACGCGCGTGGTACGTACGGTCGGGGAGATCAGGCGCGCACGTTATTCGACGCTGCGCAGCATCGTGCCGGCGGATGCCGGGGACGCCGGCGGCGTGCCCGAAGAGCCCGGGGAAGGCATCGCCTCCATCGTCGTGCCGCCGCGCGCCTGGGCCGTGGGCCGGCCGCTGGCCGAATTGCGCGCCCGCGGTGCCGAGGTCGCGTTCACGGCATTGCGGCGCAACGGGATTACCGGGCGCGAGCCTGCGGACTCGACAGTACTCAATGAAGGGGACCTGATTGTTGTTTACGGAATGCCCGATGCGGTCGAACATGCCGAGGCGATCGTGTTGACCGGCTAGTTTGAGTTTATCCCTGATCTGACCGAGCCCGGGAACTTGCCACCTGATTCCATGATCCAACCTACTGTGAAACGCGAGATGACGACCATTGCTGCGGCACTGCTGGCGGCAACGCTGATTCCAGGGGTGCTGTTGGCCGATTCGGAACGCCTCCTTGTTAATGCGACTCGCTACGATCAGGAATATCCCATCATCGACTACTCGGGAGCGGCCCGGGACAACCCGGTGTGGCGCCTGCAGCAAAGAATCAAAACCGGGGAGACCAAGCTCGACTGGGAGCCCAAATGGGGCTACCTGCGCTCGGTGCTGCAGGGACTGGACATCAACGTCGATACGCAAGTGCTGGTGTTCTCGAAGACCAGCCTGCAGACCGACTATATTTCCGCAAGCACGCCGCGCGCGGTCTATTTCGGGGACGCGGCATACGTGGCGTGGGTGCAGGGCGGCCCGTTGCTGGAGCTGGCGGCCATCGATGCGAAACTGGGCACCGTATTCTATGTGATGGACAACCGCGCACCTGGCGTGGTGGCCTTCGAGCGCGATGGCGGCCGTTGCCTGACCTGCCACGACACCTACTCGATGATGGGTGGTGGCGTACCGCGCGTGCTGGCCATGTCCTCACCCGTGGACAATTCCGCCGACCCGCGCACCTATGACAGTGCCAGCGAGGTCAACGACCGCACGCCCATCGCCGAACGCTGGGGTGGGTGGTACGTCACCGGTCACGACGGCAAGCAGGCCCACCTGGGCAACCTGCCGCTGCGCGAGGCCAAGGACAACGGGCAGCTGCGTACGCTGTCGCACGCCAACCTGCGCACCCTCGCCGGCGTATTTCAATACCGATCGGTACCCGTCCGACAAGAGCGACATCGCCGCATTGCTGGTGATGGAGCACCAGAGCACCATCCAGAACCTCATCATCCGGGTCAACTACAAGGTGCGCACGGTGATGGCGCGTCAAGGCAGCAGCACGCTGTCGGTGCCGCGATCCTGGGCCGACGTCAACCCCAACGACAAGTCGGCCGTGAAACTGATGATCGAGCCGCTGGTGCGGGCACTGTTCTTCGTGGACGCGGCCAAAGTCACGGACCGCGTGGAAAGTGGCAGTGGCTTCGCGGCGCGCTTCTCGGCGCAGGGTCCGCGCGATGGCAAGGGCCGTTCACTGCGCGAGCTGGACCTCAACTCACGCGTGTTCCGCTATCCGCTGAGCTTCATGGTCTACTCGGATGCATTCGAGGCGTTGCCCGCCTACGCGCGCGACTACGTGGACATGCGCATTGCCGAGATCCTGCAGGGGCGCGACAAGACCGGCATCAGCGCCAGCATTCCACAGGCCGACCGCGAGGCCGTGATCCAGATCCTGGCCGAAACCAAGCCGCGCTACACCCAGTTGCTGGCCGCCGCACACTGACCGCGCGGGCGGGTCACCTGCGGGAGGTGACATAGATGCCCACCAGGATCAGGCCCGTGCCCAGCAGCTGCCAGCCGCCCGGCCGCTCACCCAGCAGCAGCACGCCCATGAACAATGCCGCGGGCGGTCCGATGGTGCCGGCCAGGGAGCCGCGTTCCGCGCCCACGCGCTTGATGCCTTCGGCCTGCAGCAGCGTGGGCAGGAACATGCACAGCACCGACAGTGCCAGCAGCAGCAGCCACTGGGTCCATGTCACCGCGGCGATGACCGACAGCGGATGGGTGAACACGAATGCGGTGCTGACGACCACCGCCGCCGCCGTCATCGCGATGATCGTGAAGCCGCCGCTGCCCAGCTCCGGGATGCAGCGCTCCCCCAGCAGGAAGTAGCTGGCAGTGGTCATCGCGCTGAACAGCACCAGCAGCGAGCCTGACCAGTTCTGGCGCCACAGGTGCGCGTCAAAGGCGCCCACCACCAGCACGATCCCGACGTAGGTCAGGCCCAGTGCCAGCAGCGCACCCCGTTCAGGGCGCACGCGCCGCGTGATGGCCAGCCACGCCACGATCAGCGCCGGATAGGTGAATATCAACGCGCGCTCCAAGCTCACGTCGATCAGTTCCAGGGCGCGAAAATCCACCATCGACCCGAACCCGTAGCACAGCACTCCGGCCAGGGCGGCCAGCGCGATGGCCTTGCCGGAGGCACGCCAGGGTTTCACGGCGCGTGACAGGCCCAACGCGAAGAACATGGGCAGCGCCAGCAGCGCCCGCAGGCAAGTCATGGTGATGAAGTCAATGCCGCCATGGAACAGCGCCTTGGAGAACAGGCCCTTGCTGGCAAACAGGACCGCGCCGGCGCCAGCCAGCGACAATCCCATGGCGGTATCGCGTTTCACGCGATCAGAATGCCATTCGCGCCGCCCGCATGGGTAGAATCGCGGCGCCGTGGACCGAGATCAGATTCAGTTTCCCCCCAAGCACCTGGCACTGCGCGAGGACGTGCATGAGCTGGGCGTGCTCGTGGGCGACATGCTGCGCGAGCAGGGCGGCCAGTCGCTGTATGACCTGGTGGAAGGGGATCGGCGCGCAGCCATCCAGCGGCGTCGCGACGGCAGCGCGGCCGGGGACGGCCTGGCGCTGCGCGTCGCCGGACGTCCGCCGGCCCAGGCCCGCGATCTGGTGCGCGCGTTCTCCACCTGGTTCCAGGCCGTGAATCTGGCCGAACGCGTGCACCGGATTCGCCGCCGGCGCGAGTACTTCCTGGCCGACAGCGGCCGGCCACAGCCCGGCGGCATCGAGGATGCCCTGGCCCAGCTCAAGCAGCAGGGCCTGGCCCTGGATGATGTGCTGCAACTGCTGGCCACGTTGCGCATCCAGCCGATTCTCGTGGCCCATCCCTCCGAATCCACCCGACGCACGCAATTGCGTCGCCAGCAGCGCATGGCCGACTCGCTGCTGGACCGGCTCAACGCCAGCCTGGAGCCGCAGGAGCGCCGCCACCTGTGGGCACGGCTGCGCACCGAAATAACCACCGGCTGGCAGACCGAAGAGCATCCGCGGCAGCGGCTGACCGTGGCGGATGAGCGCGAGCACGCGCTGTTTCATTTTGCCGAGGTGCTGTACCGGATCGTGCCGACGTTCTACGAAGAGATTGCCGGCGCACTGGAGAAGCTCTACGGCCTGAGCGTGGCGAACCTCGATCCACCCATCGTGCTGCAGTTTGGCAGCTGGGTCGGTGGTGACATGGAGCGTTCCGCCGACGTCCATGCCAAGTCGATACGCGATACCTTGGCGCGCCAGCAGCAGGTCATCGTCAACGAATATTTCACCGAGTGCCGGCAGCTGTCGCAGCTGCTGTCGCAAAGCGCCAGCCGCGTGGCCATCACGCCGGCACTGCGGCGGCGCATCGACGAGTACAGCATTTTGCTGCCGGGCGCGAAATCCGAGGCTCCCGCGCGGCATGACCAGATGCCGTACCGGGTGTTCTTCGCACAGGTCGGGCAGCGCCTGCGTCATACCTATGACGGCCGGGCCAGCCGCTACGAGCGCGTGGAGCAGCTGCGCGCCGACCTGCAGCTGGCGGCGCAGAGCCTGCTGGCCAATCGCGGCACCCATGCGGGCTACCACCTGGTGCGGCGGCTGATGTTGCGCGTCGACACCTTCGGCTTCCACATGGCCACGCTGGACCTGAAGCAGCGTGCCGATGTGCATCATCAGGTAATCGGGCAGGGGCTGGACGATCCGAAGTGGATGCAGCGCGATGCCGGTGACCGGCTGCAACGGCTGACCGGGATCCTGGAGCGCAACACCGGGCCGGTGGCGCCGCTGGATGCACTGGGCAAGCGCACGCTGGCCGTATTCGAGACCGCCATGCAGTGCCGCAGTCGCTACGGCGACGCGGCCATCGGCAACTACATCGTTGCGCGCACCCAGGGCCCTGAGGATGTGCTGGCGCCGCTGGTGCTGGCCCGATGGGCAGGGGTTGATGACCGCCGCTCGGGCCAGATCGGCCTGGACTTCGCCCCGCTGTTCGAATCCGGGGACAGCATGCGCAGCGCCGGCGCCACCATGCGTGAGCTGCTGGCCAATCCCGGCTACAAGGCGCACCTGGTCGCACGCGACGTGCCGCAGCCGGTGCTGGTGGGCTACTCGCAGGCCAGCCGCGACAGCGGCTTCCTGGGCATGCGGTTGGCGGTGCATGACGCACAACGCGACCTGGCGCAGTCGCTGGCCGCCGCTGGCCAACCGGCCGTGATCTACCACGCGCGCGGCGGCAGCGTGGCGCGCGGCGGCCTGCGCCTGGATGAACTGATTCGTGCCGCGCCGCCGGATACCATTGACGGGACATTGCGGGTGACCGAGCAGGGCGAGACCTTGAGCCAGAGCTACGGGTTGAAGTCCAACGCGCTGCGCACGCTGGAGCGCGCCTGCGGCGCGCTGGCGATTGCCACCCAGGCACGGCGTCGTGGCACGGCACAACCGGAGTCGGCAGCACAACACGAGCACATCACCCGGCTGACCACGCACAGCCGGGCCGCATGGCGCGCGCTGGTGATCGAGGAGCGTGACTTCCAGGATTTCTTCCGCAGTGTCACGCCCATCGACGTGATCGACCGCATGCAGATCAGCTCCCGCTCGATTTGGGAGGCGATTGGTACTGACCCGGGTGAGCGCCGGGTCCGATCGACCCCGTGGATGTTCGCCTGGTCGCAGGCCCGGTACTTCATGCCCGGTTGGTATGGCGCGGGCGTGGCGCTGCACGCGGCGATCGCCGCGGGCGAGCTGGAAGCCCTGCGCGAGACCTATGGCACGTGGCGATTCTTCACGTCCGTGGTTGACGACCTGGAGTCGCAGCTGGCGCGTACCGACCTGGACATCGCCGAGCAATACGTGCAGCTGGTGTCCCCGGGGCTGCAGCGATTCGCGCCGTTGCTGCGCGATGAATACCTGCATTGCCGCGACGCGGTGCTGGCCATCAAGGGCTCCACCGAGCTGCTTGACTCCGATCGCACCCAACAGCGGGCCATCCAGCTGCGCAACCCGTACGTGGACCCGATGAACCTGATGCAGATCGACCTGCTGCGGCGCTGGCGGGCCACCGCGCGCGAGGACGAGGACCTGTTCCAGGCGTTGCTTGCCAGCGTCAGTGGAATCGCGCAGGGACTGCAAACCACGGGTTGAGGGGTACAGATAACCCCTGCGCAGGTCGAAATAACGTCCATATCCTGCGTCCCGGCGCGTATTTCCCGTAAAATCGCGCGTACACCATGTACCGCTACGACGACATCGATACGACCCTGGTCACCGAACGGGTGGCGCAGTTCCGCGACCAGACGCGCGCTTCCTGGCCGGCAAGCTGACCGAGGACGAGTTTCGGCCGCTGCGCCTGCGCAACGGCCTGTACATCCAGAAGCATGCGCCCATGCTGCGCATCGCGATTCCCTACGGGCTGCTGTCGACCCGGCAGTTGCGCATGCTGGGGCACCTGGCGCGCAAGTACGACCGCGACTATGGGCACTTCACGACGCGCCAGAACATCCAGTACAACTGGCCCAAGCTCGAGGACGTGCCCGACATGCTGGCGGACCTGGCGACCGTGGAGATGCATGCCATCCAGACCAGCGGCAACTGCATTCGCAATGTCACGGCCGATCATTTCGCCGGCATCGCGCCGGATGAAATCGACGACCCGCGCCCGTACTGCGAAATCATCCGCCAGTGGTCCACGTTGCACCCTGAGTTCACCTACCTGCCGCGCAAGTTCAAGATCGCGGTGACCGGTTCGCCGGCAGACCGCGCTGCCTCCGAGGTCCACGACATCGGCATTGCACATGCGGCGCGACGCCGACGGCGAGGTGGGATTCGAAGTGCTGGTCGGCGGCGGCCTTGGGCGCACGCCGATCATCGGCAAGAAGATCCGCGATTTCCTGCCACGGGCGCAGTTGCTGCTGTATCTCGAGGCGATCCTGCGCATCTACAACCTGGAAGGACGCCGCGACAACATCCACAAGGCGCGCATCAAGATCCTGGTCAAGGCCATGGGTACCGAGGCGTTCCGCGATGCCGTCGAGGCGGAGTTCCGGCTCATCCTCGAGTCATCGCCGCAGCTGCAGGTCGCCGAGATCGATCGCGTGCGCGCATTCTTTGCGCCGCCGCCCTACGAGCGCCTGCCTGACGCGGACGTCACCCAGGGCCAGTCCGCGGCGTTTCTGGCCTGGTATCGCTACAACACGCGCGCGCACAAGGTGCCCGGATATCGCGCGGTCTTCGTCTCGCTCAAGAAGCATGGCGAGGCCCCCGGGGACATGACCTCGGCGCAGATGGACAGCGTTGCGGACCTGGCTGACCGCGTATCAAGTGGCCAGGTGCGCGTCACCCACGACCAGAACCTGGTGCTGGGCGAAGTGCGCCAGATTGACCTGATCGAGACCTGGCAGGCACTGGATGCGCTGGGCCTGGCCACTCCCAACATCGGCACGCTCACCGACATGATCTGCTGCCCCGGGCTGGATTTCTGCAGCCTGGCCAACGCCGGATCCATAGGCATTGCCAAGCAGATCCACGAGCGCTTTGACGATTTTGACTACCTGTATGACCTCGGGCACATCGAGATCAAGATGTCCGGCTGCATGAATGCCTGCGGCCATCACCATGTGGGGCACATCGGCATCCTCGGCGTCGACAAGCGTGGCGAGGAGTGGTACCAGATCACCATCGGCGGATCGGTCAGCGGCGTGACATCGCTGGGCGAGGTCATTGGACCGTCGGTGGCCAAGACCGAAGTGGCCGCCACTATTGCCAAGCTGCTGGATGTCTATGTTGCCCGTCGCGAGGACGGTGAAGAGTTCCTGCAGACCGTGCGCCGCATCGGCGTTACCCCGTTCCGCGAATCGGTGTATGGCCCAGCTCATTAAGGGCCGCGCGCTGGCGGTCGACGAATGGCATCTCGCCGCAGACAAGACCGACGAGGCAGCCAGCAGTGCGCGCGCGGCGCAGCAGCGGCTGATCCTGCCGCTGGCGCAGTTCCTCAAGGCCATGGCTGCCGGGGAACCGGTGGCCACGCGGGCGGTCCTGCTCAAGCCCGTGGACCAGGAGCTCGATGCACTGCAGCCATACCTGGCGGGGTTACCGCTGATTGCAGTCGAGTTTCCCAGTACCGGGGACGGGCGCGGCTTTACCCTGGGGCGGATGCTGCGCGAGCGGCATGGCTACAAGGGGGAGTTGCGTGCCGTGGGCATGGTGCGCGTGGACCAGATCTATTTCCTGGCGCGCTGCGGGTTCGACGCCTTTGATTTAGCAGAAGGCGAGGACCCGGATCTGGCCATCGCCCAGCTGCATCGTTTCAGCGTGGCCTACCAGTCCGAGGCATCAGGCTCGCTGGTGCACCCGCGACATCGCTACGGCAGCTGACTCATCGCGTTTGCCAGTGCTGCGGCCAGTGCATCCACGTGTGCGTTGGTGTGCGCGGCGGACAGAAACCCGACTTCAAACGCACTGGGCGCCAGGTAAATGCCCGCGTCGAGCATTTTGTGGAACACCGGGCCAAAATCCGCGGCCGGTTTTGCTTTGAGATCGGCAAGGCTGCGCAGCGGCGCGGCATTGGGCGCCAGGTAGGGCCAGAACACCGAGCCCAGGCGCTGCACGGTCACGCCGCCGATCCTGCCCAGCTTGCTCTCCAGCTGCGCGCCCAGAGTTTCCAGCTGCCGGTACAGGTGGCCGTCCTGCAGTTGCTCCAGCGTTGCCAGCCCGGCGCACATGGCCACCGGATTGGCGCTCAGGGTGCCGGCCTGGTACACCGGGCCTGCCGGGGCCACCAGTTCCATGTATTGGCGCTTGCCGCCATAGGCGCCGACGGGAAAGCCGCCGCCGATCACCTTGCCGTAGGTGACCAGGTCCGGCTCGAATGCCATAGTAGCCGGCACAGCCTTGCAGGCCGACCCGAAAGCCGCTGATGACTTCATCGAAGATCAGCAGCGCGCCGTGCTGGCGGCACAGCTTGGCCAGGTGCGCCAGGAATTCGCGCCGCTGCGGCAGCAGGCCGTAGTTGGCAGGCAGGGGCTCGATGATGGCCGCGGCGATCTGCGCGCCGTGGCGGGCAAATATCTCGTCCAGCGCCGCTTCGTCGTTCAGCGGCGCCACTACCGTGCCGCCCAGGGTGGCATGGTCCAGTCCGGCGCTGTCGGGCACGGTGGCTTCGGCCAGGCCGGAGCCGGAACGGATCAGCATCGAGTCGGTATGGCCGTGGTAGCAGCCATCGAACTTGAGGATCTTGTCGCGACCGGTGGCCCCGCGCGCCACGCGCAGCGCCGACATCACCGCCTCGGTGCCGGAATTCACGAAGCGCACGCTTTGCACCCAGGGGATGTGCCGGGTGATGAACTCGGCCAGTGCCAGCGAGTACGGCTCGGCGGTGCCCAGGCTCCAGCCGCGATGGATGGCGGCCACCGCCGCGTCGCGCACCGCCGCATTGCCGTGACCGAGGATCAGCGGCCCGAAGGCCATGCAGAAATCGATCAGGTCGCGCCCGTCGATGTCGCGTGATGTACGCGCCATGGGCGCCGGTCATGAACCGCGGCGTGCCGCCGACGCCCTTGAAGGCGCGCACCGGCGAGTGCACGCCACCCGGGGACACCGCGCGCGCGCGCTCGAACAGCTCGTCGGAACGACTCAAGCGGCCAGCCATTCACGCGTATGGCGCGCGCCATAGCTGATGATCATGCTGGCACCGGCGCGCACGAATGCAGTCCACGCCTCGCGGTGCGCGCGGCGCGATCGGCCAGCCCCTGCTCGGCCAGCAGTTCGATGCCGGCGTATTCGCCGCTGACTTCATACACGGCCCAGGGCTGGGCGTAGCGGCTGCGAAAGGTCCGCCAGTATGTCCAGGTAGGGCAGGCCGGGCTTGACCATCAGGATGTCGGCGCCTTCGGCAATATCGCGTTCCACCGACAGCAACGCATCCCCGGCGCGCGACGGATCGATCTGGTAGCTGGCGCGATCGTACAGGCCGCTGGCCGTCTTGGGCGCCGAATCGGCGGCGACGCGAAACGGACCATAGAAATTGGAGTGGAACTTGGCCGCGTAGCTCATCAGCACGGTGCGCTCGTGCCCATGGCCGTCGAGCGCAGTGCGGATCGCCCCGATGCGTCCATCCATCATGTCGCTCGGGGCGACGCAGTCGGCACCCGCGTGCGCATAAGCACGCGCTGCGGCGACCAGTTCGACCACGCTGGCCGCGTTGTCCACGTGATCCGCGTTGTCATTGAGCACTCCGCAGTGACCGTGCGGGGTCGAGGAGCAAAGGCACACATCCACCGCCAGCCAGATGTCCTTGCCGAAGCGCTTCTTGAGGGCGGCGATCTGGCCCGAGGTGAACGACCAGTCGATGGCCTTGAGGCGGTGCTCGGCCGGGACCCCGAACAGCAGGAACTTGCTCACCCCGGCGGCCAGGTCCGCCTCGACCTGGGCCAGCAACGAGGCCGGCGTGTCCCGGTAAACCCCTGGGAGGCCCGGAATCGGCTCCCGCGCCGCGATGCCCTGCACGACGAACAGCGGCTGTATGAACTGCTCAGGGTGCGGCCGGGCCTCCCGGGTAAGGGCCCGGATGTGGGGGTCCTGGCGCAGGCGGCGCAGCGAGATTCGGCTCATGGTGATTCCAACCGGATTGGTGCAGTGCGGCAAGCTACGGGGCTACAGGTTGGCATCCTGCCATGAAGGGCGGGATTTTAGGTCACGGTTTCCCCGCGGTTTCGAGATAACGCCCCATGGACTTTATCTGCATTACTGATGCACCAATGATATGAGCGACCTGACGAGAATGGCCACATGTCAGGTAAAGAGCTCGCCGTTGGACCCAGCCCCGCGCAGCGCCAGGAAGTGGCCGTGCCGGAGGCCAAGGTGCGCGCTGCCATCGAGCTGCTGCGCACTGCCGTGCAGGAACACGGCAAGGTGGTGTACTCCAACAGCCTGGGCGCCGAGTCCATGGTGCTCACCGATCTTATCTGGACGCATGTGCCGCAGATCGAGATCTTCAGCATCGACACCGGCCGGTTGCACGAGGAGACCTACCAGCTGCTCGAGCGCCTCGAGCGGCGTTACCAGCGACGCATCCGGCTTTATTACCCGGATCCGGTTTCGCTGGAAGCGTATACGTCCGAGAACGGCATCAACGGGTTCTACAACGGACTGGCCGAGCGCCAGTCCTGCTGCCACATCCGCAAGGTCGAGCCGTTTCGTCGTGCCATCAAGGGCGCCGGCGCCTGGGTGACGGGCGTGCGGCGCCGAGCAGTCGGCGACGCGCGCGCAGGTCAAGGCCGTGGAGTTCGACGGCACCAATGACCTGTACAAGATCAGCCCGATCCTGGACTGGACCAATGACGAGGTCTGGGCCTATATCCGCGCGCACAAGCTTCCCTACAATCCGCTGCACGATCGCGGGTTTCCCAGCATCGGTTGCGCGCCCTGCACGCGCGCGGTGGAACCGGGCGCCGACAGTCGCTCGGGCCGCTGGTGGTGGGAGAACACGGATTCCAAAGAGTGCGGGCTGCAGCCGCGCATCCGCATAGTCGCTTCAGCCAAGACACCGGCCTGATAGCTGCGCGGAGCGCAGGTCGCTCCGCTGGTACCCTTGGGGCTGGATGGACTACCTACCGATATTCGTTGATGTGCGTGACCGGCTGGTCGTCGTGGTCGGCGGCGGGCACGTGGCGCAGCGCAAGACCGAACACCTGCTCAAGGCACACGCCCGGGTGCGCGTGGTGGCCCCGCAGCTGTGCGCCGAACTGGCCGTGTTCCGCGACCTGGGGCGCATTGAGCACCGGCCCGTGCCATTCAGCGCGTCACAGCTGGAGGGCGCAGCCCTGGCGGTTGCCGCCACCGACGATGCGACCGTGAATGAAGCGGTGTCGCGCGCGGCGCGCGAGCGTGGCATCTGGGTCAACGTCGTGGATGACGCGCAGCGCTCGGCGTTCATTTTTCCCGCCATCGTCGATCGCTCGCCGCTGATCGTGGCCGTGGGTACCAGCGGCAGCTCGCCAACGCTGGCGCGCCGGGTGCGCACGCAGATCGAGGCACTGTTGCCGGAACGGCTGGGCGCACTGGCCGAATACGCAGGTCGGTGGCGGCAGATCGTGCAGGGCGCGTTGCCGGGGCTGCCGCAGCGGTTGCGGTTCTGGGACGGCTTCTTCAATGGCCCGGTCGCCACCCAGCTGCTCAGTGGCGACACGGCAACGGCGGATGTCCAGATGCAGGCGGCGATTGCCCAGGCACGCGTCGCGGCCACCGGCCAACTGGGCGAGGTGTACCTGATTGGCGTAGGGCCGGGGGATCCGGACCTGCTGACCGTGCGCGCCCAGCAACTGCTGCAACAGGCCGACGTGTTGCTCTACGACCGGCTGGTGCCCGAGTCGATCATCGGCCGCGCGCGGCGCGACGCTGAGAAAATCAACGTCGGCAAGTCCCCGGGCAGCCACGAAACCACGCAGGATTACATCAATGGCCTGCTGATCGAGCAGGCCCGGCGCGGCCTGCGCGTGGCACGCGTCAAGGGTGGCGATCCGTTCATCTTCGGCCGCGGCGGGGAGGAACTGCAGGCGCTGCGCGCCGCGGGCATTCCGGTGGTCGTGGTGCCCGGCATCACCGCAGGCATCGGCGCTGCGGCCAGCGCCGGCATTCCGCTGACCATGCGCGGCCTGTCCCAGGCGGTAACCTTCGTGACCGCCACCGGCGCCAACAGCGCCAGCCTCGACTGGCAGGCGATGGTCCAGGCG
Organism: uncultured Pseudomonadota bacterium; assembly: GCA_963726085.1. Lineage (GTDB taxonomy): Bacteria > Pseudomonadota > Gammaproteobacteria > Steroidobacterales > Steroidobacteraceae > ZC4RG30. The sequence continues at coordinate 406,228 of CAVSAR010000002.1, forward strand.
CAGCACACGCTGGTGTTCTACATGAGCGCCGCGCAGATCGATCACATCGCGGCGCAACTGGCGCAGCACGGCATGAGCGCGGCACAGCCGGTGGCATTGCTGGAGCGTGCCACCTGGCCCGACGAGCGCGTGCTCAAGTCGACGCTGGGCCAACTGCCGGCACTGGCACGCAGCGCGCACCTAAAATCGCCGTCACTGCTGATCGTCGGTGAAGTCGCCGCACTGGCGCTGGCCAAGGATCTGACTGGACAATCCGGCAGCGCAGAACAGGGGACGGGTGGGTGACAGTTCACAAGGGCTTCGTTGATGTGGTCGGCAATACGCCGTTGATCCGGCTTGCCGGCCCCAGCGCGCAGACCGGCTGCGAGATCCTGGGCAAGGCCGAGTTCATGAATCCGGGCGGCTCGGTCAAGGACCGGGCGGCCAAGTACATCGTGCTCGATGCCGAGGCACGCGGCGTGCTGGCCCCGGGGGGCACCGTTGTCGAAGGCACGGCGGGCAATACCGGCATCGGCCTGGCGCATGTGTGCAATGCGCGCGGCTATCGCTGCGTGATCGTGATGCCCGACAACCAGGCGCCGGAGAAATACCGGCTGATCGAATCGCTGGGTGCCCAGGTGCGCAAGGTCAAGGCGGTTCCCTACAGCGACCCCAATCAGTACCAGCACGTGGCGCGGCGGCTGGCCGACGAATTGCCGAAGGCGGTGTGGGCCAATCAGTTCGACAACACGGCCAACCGGCGCGCGCATGTCGATGGCACGGGCCCGGAGATCTGGCAGCAGACCGGTGGGCGCATCGATGCGTTTGTCGCCTCCAGCGGCACCGGCGGCACGCTGGCCGGAACCTCGGAGTACCTCAAGTCGCGGCGACCGTCGATACGCACGGCACTGGTGGATCCGCCCGGCAGTTCGCTGTTCGAGTTCGTGCGCAACGGCCAGCTCAAGGCCACCGGCACCGGATCGATCACCGAGGGCATCGGCATCGGCCGGGTAACGGCCAATTTCAAGGATGCGCCAGTGGATACGGCGCTGCACGTGGAGGATCCGGAGACCGTCCAGACGGTCTACCGGCTGCTGAGCCAGGAAGGATTGTTCCTGGGCAGCACCAGCGGCATCAACGTGGCCGGGGCCATCCGCCTGGCGCGCGAGCTGGGACCCGGCCATACCATCGTTACCATCCTGTGCGATGGGGGTGCAAAGTACGTATCCCGGCTGTTTGACCGCGACTGGCTGGCGGGCAAGGGGCTGCTGGAGGCCGCGCAGGCCGGCCAGCGGGGGGCAGGCCGGGGCATCCCGAGAACTAATTGCCGGGACACGGGTCGTAGAGCTGGTCCAATAACAAACTCCGGAAGGTCCTGAAAGTGTTGTCGAATCCCTGGATCAAGCGGGCAGCGGGGGCGCTTGTCGTCCTGCTGGTGGCCTTTTTCGGTTGGCGCCTGCTGGCGGGCCGCGGCGGCCCGGCCGTCAGCTATGAAACCGGGGTGATAGACAAGGGCACGGTGGAGAAATCCATCAGCTCCACCGGTTCGGTGGCCGCCCTGGTGACGGTCAACGTGGGATCCCAGATCTCCGGCCAGATCTCCGAGCTGCATGCCGACTTCAACACCGCGGTTAAGAAGAACGACCTGCTGGCGGTGATCGATCCGCAGACCTACAAGTCGCGAGTCATTTCCGCCGAAGCGGACCTGGCGGTGGCCCAGGCCACCATCGGTACCGCGGAGGCCAACCTGCGCAAGGCGCACACCTCGCTGGACCAGTCGCGCCGCGACAATGACCGGGTCAAGGAGATGTACAACAAGCAGCTGGTGGCGGTAAGCGACGTCGAGACCGCGAAGAAGAATGTCGAGCTGGCCGAGGGCGACCTGCAGATCGCGCAGGCGCAGCTCAGCAACGCCACCGCATCTTTGCAGACGCGCAAGGCAGCCCTTGACCAGGCGCGCATCGACCTGTCGCGCACCGAGATTCGCTCGCCCATCGACGGGGTCGTGATCCAGCGTTCCATCGACCTGGGCCAGACCGTCGCGGCCAGCCTGCAGGCGCCGCTGTTGTTCATCATTGCCCAGGACCTGTCGCGCATTCAGATCGAGGCCAAGGTGGATGAGGCCGACATCGGTTCGATCAAGGACGGCGACAACGCCACCTTCACGGTCGACGCATTCCAGGACCAGACGTTCCAGGGTCGCGTGGTGCAGGTGCGCCTGGCGTCGACCACGGTGCAGAACGTCGTGACCTACAGCGTGATGATCCAGGCCGACAATCCGCGCGAGATGCTGATCCCGGGCATGACGGCCAACGTGCGCATTGTCACCAACCGTCGCGAAAACGTGGTGCGCGCGCCCAATGACGCCGCGCGCTTCCAGCCGGCCGGCGTGGCGCGTACCGCAGGCGCGCCCGGTGCCCCAGGCGCCGTGCCGGGCCTGGGTGATTTTGGCGCTGCCGGTGGCGCCCCTGGCGGCGGCGGCGGGCAGAACCGCGGCGGCATGAACGCGGACATGATCAAGCAGCTGGGCCTGACCAAGGAACAGCAGGAAAAGCTGGACAAGGCGCGCGAGGAACTGGTTGCGCAGATCCGCCAGCAGGCCGGCCAGCAGGGCGGCATCACCGGTGCGGCCGGCGGCGGCGGGTTTCCCGGTGGCGGTGGTGGTGGCGGTGGCGGCGGCTTTCCGGGCGGCGGCAATTTCAACAACCAGAATCAGCAGGGCCAGGCGATGCGCCAGCGGTTCGAGAACATGATGTCCAGCGTGCTGACCCCCGAGCAGATGGAAAAGTACCGCGCACTGCGCAGCGCGCGTGGCGCGCCCAATGCGTCCCGGCAGGGCACGTTGTGGACGCTGGCAGACGGCAAGCCCGTGGCGCACCAGGTGCGGCTGGGCGTGGCGGATGACAAGTTCACCGAAGTAGTGAAATCGGACCTCAAGGAAGGCGACCTGGTCATTGTCCGTGCGCGCGCCGAGGTCAAAAAGTGACTGTAGCTGCGCCGGACGCGCCGGTCGTCTCGGCGCAGCACCTGACCAAGACCTACCAGCTCGGGGACTTCGCCGTGCACGCGCTGCGCGATGTGTCGTTCGAGATTCATCGTGGCGAGTTCGTCGCCATCATGGGGCCTTCCGGATCAGGCAAGTCGACGCTGATGAACATGATCGGCGCCCTGGACACACCCACCTCCGGCGACCTGCACATCGACGGCATCAACATCGGCAGCCTGGATCGCGACGCGCTGGCCAAGCTGCGCAACCGCACCATCGGCTTTGTATTCCAGCAGTTCAACCTGCTGGCACGCACCACGGCCCTGGAAAACGTCAAGCTGCCGCTGGTGTATTCGCGCAATCCCGAGTGGCAGGCCAAGGCCAACGAGATGGCACAGCAGCGGCTCAAGGAAGTGGGCCTGGGTGAGCGCATGGAACACGTGCCTTCCCAGCTGTCTGGCGGACAGCAGCAGCGTGTTGCCATCGCGCGGGCGCTGGTCAACTCCCCCAGCCTGATCCTGGCTGACGAGCCCACCGGTGCGCTCGACACCGAAACGTCCCTGGAGATCATGGGGCTGTTCAAGCGCCTCACCCAAAGCGGCATGACGGTCATCATCGTGACCCACGAGCCGGACGTGGCCGCCCATGCCAAGCGCCTGCTGCGCGTACGCGATGGCCGGATCGTCGAGGATCGCGCCACCGCGGAGCTGGCGCTATGAATATCCTGGAGTTCGTACGCACCGCGATGGTCGCGTTGCGCCTCAACATGCTGCGCAGCGTGCTGACCACCCTGGGCATCATCATCGGCGTGGCCTCAGTCATCGTGATGTCGGCCATTGGCGGCGGCGCCAGCAAGCAGATCGAGGACCAGATCGCCAGCCTGGGCACCAACCAGCTGACGATATTCCCCGGATCCGCCAACGTTGCCGGCAGGCAGGGCGGCGTGGGTTCGGCCCCGCCACTGAGCGAGAAGGACGTGCGTGCGCTGCGCGAGCGCGTCACCGGCATCGCCGGTGTGTCGGGCAACCTCGAGGGCAATACCAATATAGTGGTGGGCAACGCCAACTGGGTGACCCGCGTCCAGGGCGTCAGCGCCGAAATCCAGAACGTGCGTGAATGGCCGGTCAAGACCGGCCGCTTCTTCGACGCGGTGGAAGCCAGTTCCGGCCAGAAACTGGTGGTGCTGGGCGCCACGGTGGCCCGCGAGCTGTTTGGCGTGGCCGATCCGCTGGGCGCCACGGTGCGTCTCAACAACGCGCCATTTACCGTGATCGGGGTGCTGACCGAGAAGGGGCAGGCCGGTGGTCGCGACCAGGACGACATCGTGATGGTGCCGCTGCCCACCGCACGCTCGCGGCTGGTGGGCCGGATCAACGTCCCGGACCAGGTGGGCCAGATCCTGGTCAAGGTCGATGACCGCTACGACATCAACGACGTGCAGACGGACATCGAGCGCGTGCTGCGCGAGCGCCGGCGCATCACGGCCGACGCACCCAACAACTTCATCATCCGCAACTTCGCCGACATCCTCGAGACGCGCAACCAGACTGCGCGCACGCTGGGGCTGCTGCTGGCTGCCACCGCGGCCATCTCGCTGGTGGTCGGCGGCATTGGCATCATGAACATCATGCTGGTGTCGGTTACCGAGCGTACCCGCGAGATCGGGCTGCGCATGGCCATCGGCGCGCGCGGTTCGGACATCCTTGGCCAGTTCCTCACCGAAGCGGTGCTGCTGTGCATGGTGGGCGGCATGATCGGCCTGGTAACCGGCCTGGGCGTGTCGTGGATCATCGCCGCCCTGTTGACCTGGCCCATGCACATCAGCCCACTGGTAGTGGTGATGGCGATACTCGCGTCGGCGGTGGTGGGCGTGGTATTCGGGTTCGTGCCGGCGCGCCGCGCCGCGGCGCTGAACCCCATCGAGGCGCTGCGTTACGAGTAACGCAGCGGGTTGCGCCAGGACAGGCAGCCCAGCACGGCCAGCAGCACCACCAGTGCGTGCAGCACATTGCGCAGCAACGGGCCCAGGCCTGGGGAGTCGTCCAGCCGCACGTGCGGCGCCAGCAACGGGATGAGCACGTTGCCGACCAGCAGCAACACGACGCTGCTGCCCAGCGTCCAGCGCGCCCGGCGATTGCGGCCGGCCGTAATGGTGGCCACCGCGCCGCACACCAGGCTCAGCAGCGACACCAGCACCATGGGCATGGAATCGGACACCAGGCCGTACACTTGCTGCTTCTGTTCCGGGGTCAGCACGCTGCGCAGGGCCGCGGCATAGGTGGTGTCCGTCAGCACTGCGCCAAACAGGATCGCCGTCAGGACGCTGTAGACCAGTGTCAGCGGGGCTTCCTGCCAGCGCGAATACTCACGGTTGGGGTTCCACGCGTCCGCCATTGTCAGGTTCCCGTCGCGCTGATCTGCAGCGTCCCGGCTGCATCGCGCAGTTCCAGCTTCTTGCCTTCGATGCGGCCCGTGGTCGAGGCGGAAAGGGCCCTGAAGAACGCCTGTTCCTGGTCCATCACGCCCGGATTGACACACATCTTGCGCGTGCTGGCGAAGGTATCGGGCAACTTGACCTGGGTGCCGGAGATTGAGTAGTGGCCGGTGTAGCTGTTGCAGCTGGCCGATCCGGACAGGTTGCCCTCGGTGCCAAAGTGCATGGTGGCCTTGCTGCCGGCGATCAACCCGGCAACGCCGCCCTTGCCGTCGGCAAGGCCGGTCACGGTCCACGAGGTCCCGAACAGCGCCAGTGCGGCCTTGCTGCCGAATATCGTCCCGCAGCCGGTCAGTAACGTGAGGAAGACAGCGCTGCAAAGGAATCCGGCTTTGGTGTTCATGGTGGCAGCAGGATAGCGCTATCGAGTCGGGGAGGGCAGTGCCGGTCGGCCCTGCGTGCCTTCGCCAGCGGTAATGAACAGCATCACCGTCGGGACCCGGGTCTGGGCCGTGTGCCAGATGCCTCGGGGCACGAACGCGAAGTCACCGATGTGACCCAGGCTGATCTGTTCATTGCCGTCCGTGCGTTCAAATACAAACGTCACTGCTCCGGACAGCAGGCAGACGATTTCATCGCCATTGGGATGCACTTCCCAGTTGGGCCAGTCCTCGTGGAACGAGGAAGTGGTCACCAGGTATTCGTGGCGGAATGTGCCAAGTTTTCCCGCCATCAGGCTGGGCCAGAATCCCTCTGACGACAGCGGTTCAATCGAGCTGTCGGGTCGCAGGCGCAGGAAGGTCGATGTCAGGTTGGTCGGTGAGCGGCTGTCCATGGTGTCATCCCGGTTCGATCAGGCTTCGGGGGAGTCCGTGTCGAGGTTGCCAAGTCCCAGCTGCGCCCGTGCCAGGTGTGCCAGCTGCTGGTAGCGGCGGCGAAAATCCTGCAGGGCCGCGTCTTCCAGTTCTTCCAGATCGAGCAGCGCATTGTGGGCGCCACTGGTTGCACGGATCAGCTCGTCGAGCTTGACCTGGATGGCTTCCGTGTCGCGGTTCTGGGCGTTCTGGATCAGGAACACCATCAGGAAGGTGACGATGGTCGTGCCGGTGTTGATGACCAGCTGCCAGGTGTCGCTGAAGTGGAACAGCGGGCCGGTGATAACCCATACGACGATGACCATCACGGCCAGCGCAAAGATCACCGGCCTGCCGGTGAAGCGCGCCGCTGCGCGAGCGAACCGGGAATACCATGATTGGGTGTTCATGCGCCGACTATACGCCGGCGCGCTGCGCGGCGAGGCCGCGCACCACGTCCAGTCAATTCACCGGACAGGTGCCGGCCATCCGCGCACTACTTGGCAGCTGGCACCGGTTCGGTCCCGGGCGTGCCGCACTTGGCAAACTTCTTGGTCTTGATATCCCGGCAATGTGTGGCCGTGGCGGTGCTCGTGGTACACAGTTTCTGGTCCACGAACTTGCCGTTGTCGCGGCACTTGCCGGCAGCGTCCAGGGCGGGCGCGGCGCCAGCCAGTCCGGCAGCACCAACCAGGGACAGGGTCGCGAGTATGGAATAGGCGAGACGCATGACTTCCTCCTTCTTGTCTTGGGGCGCAAGACTGCGCCGCTGAACAGTCTCTGGCAACTGGCCCGGGATTGGCTCGTTAAGATTCGTTCAGGTGCCCGGAATGCTGCGCTGTCTGGTTACCGTGCGATGCCCGATCTCCTGAACATATATCGGCGTGCGGTAGTAATTGCCGCTCATCATTTCCGGGGGCATGGGCGAGAACCCGACCATGGAATCCAGCAGCGCATTGCTGCGTGCCTCGACGCCCTGGCGGTATTCGGGCTGCAGGATGATGAACAGGTCGTTATGCAGTATGCCGTCGAGCACGAAGCGCCCGACCACCAGCGGGTCCTGGGGACGCGCCCAGCCGGGCGCCAGGTTTGCCGGAGGCGGCGGGCGCGGCGCGCGCGGGGGCGCACCGGCAGCGCCGGCGGGCCGCGGCTGTGCGCCAGGGGCGACCGCCGGCGGTCCATCGTTCTTGAGTGCAGCAGGCCGATAGTCCTCGCTGCGCCCGATGTTGGTCGTGGTCAATCCCGGCACCAATGCGGAAGTGCCGATGTTGGTCTCGCGCAGCTCGTGGCGCAGTTCTTCCATCAGCCCGACAGCGGCAATCTTGGATACCGTGTAGATACCAGCACCGCTGCCGGGCAGGATGCCGCTGGTTGAAGTGGTCGTGACGATCTGTGAGCCCTGCTTGCTGGCCAGCATGCGCGGCACGTAGGTGTGCACGCCGTGGATCGGCCCCCAGAAGTTCACGCCCAGGCCCCACTCCCAGTCCTTGTACGTGCCGGTGCTGGCCGGAGCCTGCAGTCCGACGCCGGCATTGTTGACCAGGATATGCAGCGGGCCGAATTTCTTTTCGATCTCGTCGGCGGTTCGCTCCCAGCCATCACGATCCATCACATCGTGCTTGACGGAGTGCACGCGCGGGTCGTTGGCGGGGAACAGTTTCAATGCATCGACGATCTGCTTGTCGTCGATGTAGCCCAGTACCACCTTGGCGCCGGCCTCGTGCAGTACGCGCGCGATACCCAGGCCGATGCCACTGGACGCGCCGGTGATATAGGCGACCTTGTCCTTCACGTCGGTGATGGTGGGCGCTTGGGCCGGACCGTAGCCGGGCGCCTCCGCGGCGCCAGCGCTGCGGGCGCCAAGCCCCTCAAGCAGCGTGGCGCTGCCCGCCGCCATGGCCATGCCGGCCAGAACCTGTCGTCGATTCACGGTCTCGTCGTTCATTGCCTGGTCCCCCGCCTGATTGAACGCATCATAGGCCACGTGGCAGGCCCACGCATCTACCGCAACGCGCGGGCAATACACCCGCGGCACAGGCCCGCCATTGCCACGCACATCGCAAACACCTGCACGGTCAGCCCATGCGGGCTGCTGTGCCGGTGGTGCAATGCTTACAGGGACAGCGTCATGAAGGTGCTGTTGGGGTCTGGTCCGTAGGGCCCGAACGGATCGCAATACACAAAGCCGAAACTCTCGTACAGGCGCTGGGCAGGCTTGAATCCGGCCATCGAACCAGTCTCCAGGCTAAGGCGCGTATAGCCGCGCAACCTTGCCTCTCTGATGATGTGCGTCAGGATGGCGCGGCCAGCCCCGCGGCGGCGCAGCTGCATGGGCGTGCGCATGGATTTGACCTCGCCGTGCGCGCGATCCAGTTCCTTCAGCGCGCCGCACCCCAGCAGGACGGCGCCTTCCCAGATCGTCCAGAAAGTGATATCGGGCCCCTTGAGGCCCGCGATGTCCAGCGCATGCACGCTCTCGGGCGGGGACAGTTCGTGCATGTTGGCCAGGTGCTCATCGAGCAGGGCGCGAACCTGTGGGCCTGCCAGATCGTCAAGCTCGATGCGCATGCCGCCACTATTTGATCGCCGACAGCCACGGAATGAAGATCCGTTTGGCAATCACCCCGTTGTTCAGTTCCTCGTTCATGAAGTGGCCGTTGCCCTCGATGCCGTAATCCTCCTTGAGCCGCGCAAGCTTGGCGTCGGCGCCCAGCTGGTTGAGCGTGTGCACCGAGCAATGCACGTTGGGCGTGAACGTCGGAGACTGCGGCGAGACTACGAACAGAATTTTCTTGCCGGCATAGGCCGGCACCTTGCGTACGGCGTTGTCCGGTTGCAGGGCACAGGGGGCAAGCCCCGCGCCCTCGGCAGGCCGATCTGCCGTTGCGATCTTTTCACCGGCCGCCAGTGCCGGCCTGAAGCTGATCAACGGCGCCAGAAAGTCGGTGATCCCCATGACCGGCTCGATGGCCAGCACGCCCTTGACCAGGTTGGGCCGTGCCTCCATCGCCAGCCAGGCCGATGGTCCGCCGGCGGAATGCACCACCACGATGGCCGGCCCGATGCGGTCGAGCAGCTCGGCAAGGTCTTCCTTGAGTACGGCGTTTGACACGGTGGGCCCCGGCTCGGAGCTGGCCGTGTGCTGCAGGAGTTCCTTGGTGCCCAGTGCGCCGCCGCCTGGGTACTGCTTGCTGAACTTGGTAAAGCCGTTGTAGATGAACTCGGTGGTCGCGGGAATGCCCAGCTCGCCGTAGGAACGTGAGTTGGGCGAACGGCCGTGACCCGGCCGGTCGACGAAGTACACGTCAAAGCCGTCGGCCAGGAAGTAGTCCAGCCAGCCGTCGCGGCCGTCGGGTGTACCCATCCAGTCAGTGGCCTGGCCGCCCCCGCCATGCACCAGGACCAGCGGGTAGGGGTGACGCTTCTTGGCAGCCAGCTGGAATCCCACGTACATCTGACCCTCAATGGCCGTACCGGGGCCTGGTGGGCCGAAGCCAATAAGCCCGGCGGCAACCTTCGTGGGACGTGCACCTACCCAGAAGAAACCCTGGTCGCGCAGGCTCAACGGGCCGGCCTCGCCGCCGGCCCTGATCGGTTGCGCGTGCAGCAATGCCACACTGGCAATCAGCGCCGCCGCCACCAGCGCGCGCTCCGTGATGCTCTTGTACTTGTTCATTTCCCACCCTTTGCTGGTCGCAACACCATGTTGCCGTGAACGATACGGCGCGCGAAGCGCCACCCACCCGGCGTGCGTACGAACGTGTCTTCGTAGCTGGCCATCATTATCAACTGTGGCGCACCATCCGGTCCGGGCGCGACAAAAAAAGACTGGCTGGTCGCCGCTGCCTGATCGCCGTGCAGGCGAATTTGTTCGTTGAACAGCACGTGGAAATTAGGTTCGGCCAGGCCCAGGGAATTTCCCGTCATGGTGCGCCGCAGGCTCTCGGCAATGGCCGATGGGCCACGGGTGGTCGTGCCGGCGCTTACGTATTCGCCGTCTGCGGCAAACAGTTGTCCAAACTCGTCGAAGTGGCGCTCGTCAAGCAGGCGCCCGTAATCGCGCAATACCAGCCGGATCGCTTCGCGGTCTTCCAGCTCGGCCAGGCGCGCGGCGGTTGCTGGCGGGGCGGCACAGGCTGTGCCACCTCCCAGCACCAGCGCCAGGATCGCAGCCAGGGACCAGGACAGTCGGATGACCAAGGCGGGTGCCCTCACGAACCGTAAAAATGGTAACGCAGTTGCAGGGAGCCACCCTTGGCGGTCAGTGGCGCGTAGCGGATCACCGCCTCGGTTGCGTGCCAGTCCACCCGCCATGTGAAGCGCACGTTGCCATTGACCCGTTCCGTCTTGTACGGCTGGCCATTGAGCAGCAGCGTGATTTCCGCCGCGCCGTCGATTTGTCCGCGCCCCTCCACATGCAGCTGCCGTCACGTGGCCAGTGGATGCTGTGAGTGCAGCGTCAATTCGACGGGCTTGCTGGGATCCGCGATCCGCACACTGGCGGGCTGGACCCAAAACGCGACAATGGCGGTGACGACCAATAGCAGGGTCAATACGGCGAGAATGCGAAATTTCATGGTCGGCACCGGTTTGAATGTTGCGCCATATGCCGCAAGACCGCCGACCCCGGTCGCATCAACCCCTGCCTTCAGTACCGGTGCGGGCGGTCCCGTCTGCAAGGGACTTTCAGGGGCGTGGTGCGCCGCCTGGATGCTTCATCAGCAAGCGTCCGCCATCGCCTTTGTTGTTGATCCGCGGCACCCGGGCGCAAGCCACATGGCCGGTCAGCTGCGGCGCCGGACCCGAATGGCCCCCACCACAATGCAGATCATGGCCGGCCAGAAGGTGAGGGCGAACAGCAGGCCCGGGCCGACCGGATTTGGATGTGGGTCAGGCCAAAGGCCGATGGCGGCGGCGACGATGACAAATAGCAGGGGACTTGCGCCCAATAGGAGCAGGCCCACACCCACCTTGAACAGGGTCGACTGAAGATATTTGTACATAGGGCTTCGACTAATGCAGCGATGGGAACAAGCCGGTGGCGGTAGGATTATATCTATGCCACAAACCATTCCGCCGGCAATCGCGGCCATCGTGCTGCTGACCTTTTCCAATGTCTTCATGACGTTTGCGTGGTATGCGCATCTTAGGAACTTCTCCGGTCGCCCGTGGATCATCGCGGCACTGGTCAGCTGGGGCATCGCCTTGTTCGAATACCTCCTGCAGGTGCCTGCCAACCGCATCGGCTATACAACCCTTTCCCTGCCGCAGCTCAAGATCCTGCAGGAGATCATTGCACTGACGGTGTTTGTTCCATTCGCGATCTTCTACATGCGTACCCCGATCAAGCTTGACTACCTTTGGGCCGGACTGTGCATGGTGGCGGCGGCCTGGTTCATGTTCCGTGGATCCGGCGTGGCTTCATGAACAGCCAGGGTGAAACGGCAATCCACCGTCGGGTCAGGATGCTGCAGGCGGGGAAGGACCCAACCTGCATTGCGCGAATGAACTCCGGTTGGTCGGTGCTGGGGGAGCAGCAGTTTCTGCGCGGCTATGCATTGCTGTTGCCGGATCCGGTGGTTGGGACCTTGAATGCACTCAACGGTGCTGCGCGGGCGCAGGTGCTGGCGGATGCGGCGCTGCTGGGCGATGCGCTGCTGGGGGTGACCGGGGCGCTGCGCATCAACTACGCGATTTTCGGCAACCAGGAACCCGCGCTGCATGTCCACGTAGTGCCGCGCTACGAGCACGAGGATCCGTCGCTGCGTTCGGCGCATCCCTGGAGCTACGACTGGAACGCGGCGCCGCAATTCGATCCGCGGCGCGACGCACAGCTGCTTGCCGACCTACGCGGAGCCCTGCAGCGCCTCGCGTAGGGTGGCGATGTTGGTCGCCGGCGCCTCGCAGTGTGTGCCGCGGCACACGTAACCTACGATCTGTCCCTGCGCCGCCTTGCTGGCCAGCGCTGCGGGCAACCCGGTAGCCGCTTCAGGAATTGCCATGATCATGGCGCGCGGCTGATAGATGCGCTGCAACTGAGCCCTCCACAGAGCCAGTGGCTCTGGCTGGCCTCTCAAGATCACGATGATCGGCAGCTGCAGGTATGTATCCAGTGCGGTGGCCAGATGCACGTATCCCAACGGTTGCTCGCTGAGCGGGCCCCACGCGGCGCGCAGTGTTCGCTCGGCCGCCAGCAGGTACCGCGGCTCGCCCAGCAGGCAGCCCAGCTTCAGAAGCACCTGGGCGGCGATCGCATTGCCGGCCGGCATGGCGTCATCGGCGAACACGCGACTGCGATGGATCAGCGCCTCGTGGTCATGCGCGGTGAAGAAGAAGCCACCGTTGGCCTGGTCCTCGAATCTTTCAAGCAGCGCGTCAGCCAGCTGCACCGCAAAGGCCAGATCGGCGGCTCGAAACTGCACCGTGGCCAGCGCCAGGATCGCGTCGATCAGCATCGCGTAGTCATCAAGATAGGCGGGCAGTCGGGCAACGCCGGCGCGCGAAGTGGCCAGCAGCCGGCCGTCGCGCCAGTGGTAGGCGCGCAGGTAGTCCAGCGCGGCGGCCGCAGCGGCGGCCAAGTCCGGTCGTTCCAGCACCCGGGCAGCATCGGCCAGGCCATGGATGGCCAGCGCGTTCCAGCTGGTGAGCACCTTGTCATCACGGCCTGGCCAGGTACGCAGGTTGCGCAGCGCCAGCAGGGTGGCCCGGGACTGGTCCAGGCGCTGGCGGTCTGTTGCGGAAAGCGCTTCGTAGTCGCCACGCGCGACCAGGTGCCAGCGTCCCTCGAAGTTGGGTTCACCATCGAGCCCATAGTGCGCACAGAACAATGCGGCTGCTTCCTGGCCCAGCGCGGCCACGACCTGCTCGCGCGTCCAGACGTAGAACCTGCCCTCGTGGCCCTCGGAGTCGGCGTCGAAAGAGGAGCAGAACGCACCGCCGGGCAGCAGGCAGTCGCGCAGCAGGTATTGCGCGGTCTCGCTCGCGGCGCGTGCGAACAGTGCGTCACCGGTGGCCAGCGTGGCATCGCTCAGGGCCGACAGCAGCGCCGCGTTGTCATAGAGCATCTTCTCGAAGTGCGGCACCTCCCAGCGCTCGTCGACGCTGTAGCGCGCAAAGCCACCGCCCAGGTGATCGTACAGCCCGCCGTCGATCATCCGCTTGAGGGTCAACGTGGCCATGAACAGCGCCTGCAGGTCCGGCGTTTCCTGCGCCGTGGCGCGCCAGGCGTGCAGCAGGAACTGGATGATTCCGGCGTGCGGAAATTTCGGCGCCGGCCCCCAGCCCCCGTATTCCCGGTCAAAGCGCGTGCCCAGCTGCAGGCGAAGCGCGCGCAGCGGTGCGTCGGTCAATGCGGCGGAGTGCGGCTGCGGCTGTTCCAGCCGGGTCAGGGTCTCGACCAGCGCATGGGACTGGCCGCGCAGTTCATCCTGCCGTAGCCGGTAGTAATCGGCGACGCGCTGCAGGATGGTGGCAAATGCCGGCATTCCATAGCGCTCTGCTGGCGGAAAGTAAGTGCCGCCAATGAATGGCACCTGGTCATCGTGCGTCAGGAACATGGTCAGCGGCCAGCCGCCGCTGCGCTGGGTCAGCAGCTGGTGCGCGACCTGGTAGATGCGGTCTAGGTCCGGTCGCTCTTCACGGTCCACCTTGATGTTGATGAACAGCTCATTCATCAATGCAGCGGTGGTCTGGTCCTCAAAGGACTCATGCGCCATCACATGGCACCAGTGGCAGGCGGAATAGCCGATGGACAGCAACACCGGCTTGCCGCTGGCGCGGGCTGCAGCAAACGCGGCTTCGCCCCAGGGATACCAGCGCACGGGGTTGCCTGCATGTTGCAGCAGGTAGGGGCTGGTCTCGTCGGCCAGCAGGTTTTGCGATGACGGGCTGGTGTTGGCGATCATGATCGTGGATTGCAGTAAACTGCCCGGCACTATGACAGATCTGCAGCGGCGAAATTCGTGATCGAACCCGGGGGCACCGAACTGCCACAGCTGGTGCTCAAGCGCCATGAAGACCGCCGCATTCGCGCCGGGCACTGCTGGGTGTTTTCCAACGAGATCGACACTGCCGCGACGCCACTGATCGATGTGCCTGGCGGTGCCGCAGTGCGCATCGTGGATCACAAGCGCCAGTTCCTCGGCTTCGCGCTGGTCAATCCGCATGCGCTGATCTGCGCACGCATTGTCAGTCGCATCGAGGAGGAGCCCATTGGCGCGCCGCTGGTCACCAGTCGACTGCGCAGCGCACTGGCCTTGCGTGAGCGCTACATCGGGGGCGAGCACTACCGCCTGGTGTTTGGGGAATCCGACGGCTTGCCGGGACTGATCCTGGATCGTTACGGGGATGTGCTGGTCGGCCAGATCGCCACCCTGGGCATGGAGCAGCTGCGCGAATTGGTCGAGGCGCAGGTGGGCGCGCTGCTGGCGCCACGCGTGCTGGTCTGGAAGAACGACGGCGGGGCGCGCGACCTGGAAGCCCTGCCCAGGGAAATTCGCGTGGCCGGGGCCTCCGCCGCTGCGCCACCGGGTGAGATCAGCATCCTCGAGGCGGGCCTGCGGTTCACCGCACCCCTTGCCGATGGCCAGAAGACCGGCTGGTTCTATGACCAGACGGCCAACCGGGCATGGCTGCGCCAGCACCTGCGCCCCGGTACGCGGGTGCTGGATGTGTGCAGCTACGTGGGCGGGTGGGGCGTGTCGGCCATGGCCGCCGGAGCGGCCCATGCGCTGTGCGTGGATTCCTCGCAGACGGCGCTGGATTGGGCCGGGCGCAATGCCCAGGCCAATGGCACCAGCATCGCAGTGGAGAGGGGCGACGCCTTTGATGTGCTTGAATCCCTGCACGCACGGGGCGAGCGCTTTGACGTGCTGGTAGTGGATCCACCGGCATTCATCAAGCGGCGCAAGGACCTGGCGCGCGGCGAGGCCGCATACCGCAAGCTCAATCAGTTGGCGCTGCGCCTTGCCGCCCCGGAGGCGCTGCTGGTCAGTTGTTCCTGCTCATGGCATTTGCCAGCCGAATCCTTGCCCCTGCTGCTGCAGGCCGCCGCGGCGAATGCCGGGCGGACACTGCGCATCATCGCCAGCGGTGGCCAGTCAGCGGACCATCCGGTGCATCCGGCCATGCCTGAAACGCGTTACCTCAAGGCATTGTTCTGTCATGTTTCCCGATAGAATCGTCCCATGATCCACTATCCACACATCGATCCGGTCGCCGTGCACCTGGGCCGGCTGCAAATCCACTGGTACGGGATCATGTACGTGATCGGCTTCGTCGCGGCCTGGTGGCTGGCGCGGCGCCAGGCCGCACGCCCACGCAGTACCTGGCGCGTGCAGGACGTGGACGACCTGATCTTCTGGGCCATGCTGGGCGTGATCCTGGGCGGGCGCATCGGCTATGTACTGGTCTATGGACTGGACCTGTGGCGCGGTGACCTGCTGTACCCGTTCAAGATCTGGCAAGGGGGCATGTCATTCCACGGAGCCCTGGCTGGCGTGATAGTCAGCCTGATCCTGTTCGCGCGCACTCGCAGCCGCAAGGCGCTGGACGTGCTGGATTTCACCGCGCCGCTGCCGGGGCTGGGCATCTGTGCCGGCCGGATTGGCAACTTTATCAACGGCGAGCTGTGGGGTGCGACCACCACTTCCAAATGGGGCTTCCTGGTGCCCAACCCTGCCGGCGGGGCACCGGTGGTCCGCCACGCCTCGCAGCTTTACGAGGCGGGCCTTGAGGGCCTGGGACTGTTTGTGCTGCTGTGGTGGTATTCGCGCAAGCCGCGGCCGCGCGGTGCCATAGTCGGCCTGGGCCTGGTCTACTACGCCATCGTGCGCAGCCTCATCGAGTTGGTGCGCGTGCCGGACGCGCAGCTGGGCTACCTGGCCGGCGACTGGCTGACCATGGGGCAACTACTGTCGCTACCCATGCTGCTGGTGGGCGCAACCTTGTTGGTGCGTGCACAGATGCAGCCGCAACCCTCGGGCAATTATTCGGCGTGAAGGCATACCTTGAGCTGTTGCGCGCCGTGCGCGAGCGCGGCGTTCCCAAGGCGGATCGCACCGGCACCGGCACCCTGTCGCTGTTCGGTTGGCAGATGCGCCTTGACCTGCGCGAAGGGTTTCCGCTGCTCACGACCAAGCGCATCCACATTGCGTCAGTGGTGCATGAGCTGCTGTGGTTCCTGCGGGGCGAGACCAACGTGGCCTACCTGCGCGAGCACGGCGTCACCATCTGGGATGAATGGGCCGATGAGCACGGCGAACTGGGCCCGGTGTACGGTCGGCAGTGGCGTCACTGGGATGCCCCGGATGGCGGCAGCATCGACCAGATCGCACGCGTGATCGACACGCTGCGCAGCAATCCGGATTCGCGGCGCATGCTCGTCAGCGCCTGGAACGTGGGCCAGCTGCAGCAGATGGCGCTGCTGCCATGCCACGTGATGTTCCAGTTCTACGTCGCCGACGGCCGGCTGTCCTGCCAGCTCTACCAGCGCAGTGCCGACGTGTTCCTCGGCGTGCCGTTCAACATCGCATCCTATGCGTTGCTGACCCACATGATCGCGCAGCAGACTGACCTGGGCGTGGGGGACTTCATCTGGACCGGCGGCGACTGTCATCTCTACGTCAATCACCTGGAGCAGGCTGACCTGCAATTATCGCGCACGCCCCTGGGGCTGCCGCAGCTGCAGATCACGCGACGGCCAGCCAGCATCTTCGAGTATCAATTGGAGGATTTTCAATTCGTGAATTACCAGCATTACGCGCCGATCAAGGCCAGGGTGGCAGTCTGATCATGGCAAAGGCAAAGAAGAAGGCTGTGGAAGCCACGGCCAAGTTGAAGGCCAAGACCAAGTCAGTCGTCCGGCCGCCCAACAAGTGGCTGATCGTGCGGCGTTCCAAGGTGCACGGCAACGGCTGCTTCGCACGCCGCGATATTCCAAAGGGCACGCGCATCATTGAATACCTCGGGCAGCGCATTTCGCACAAGGAAGCCAACCGCCGCTACGAAGGGGAGGACGTGAACAACAACCACACCTTCCTGTTCATCGCCGACCGCAGCACCGTGATCGACGCCTCCTTCGATGGCAATGAGGCACGCTGGATCAATCACCACTGCACTGGCAATTGCGAGTCCGAGACCGAGAAGGGCCGGGTGTTCATCGATGCCACGCGCGATATCAAGAAGGGCGAGGAACTGGGGTACGACTACCAGATCGGGCGCGACCGCGAAGATCCTCCGGATATCGACCTGATCTACGCCTGCCGGTGCGATTCGCCCAAGTGCCGGGGCACGATGCTGTGGCCGGCCAAGCGGCCCAAGCCGCGCGCCAAGAAGCGCAGCAAGCGCAAGGTGGCCAGGAAGCGCGCATGAAGGTCACGGCAGTGGTGGCCGCGTCGGATAACGACGTGATCGGCAGCAATAACGCGCTGCCCTGGCACCTGCCGGCGGACCTGGCGCATTTCAAGCGCATCACCATGGGCAAGCCGGTGCTGATGGGCCGGCGTACCTATGAGTCGATCGGCAAGCCCCTGCCGGGGCGACTCAACCTGGTGCTGACCCGCAGTGCAGTCGAATGGCCCGGTGTGGCGCGCGTGGCATCGTTAGACGAGGCGCGCAAGCGCGCCGCACCTGCCGATGAGCTGATGGTCATCGGCGGGGCCGAGGTCTTCAGCATGGCCATGGCGCAGCTGGATGTGATCCAGATGACGCGCGTGCATTGCACGGTTGTGGGGGACACGTTCATGCCCCCGTTGCAGCCGGATCAATGGCGCGAAGTGTCGCGTGAATACCGCGCGGCAGACGCCAAGAACCCCTACGCGATGAGTTTTATCGAACTGCAGCGGATAACGGCGGCAGCCGCTGGCTGATCAGCCCGGCGGCGACCTGCGGGCCTGGATCGGCGGGCGTCGCGGTCAGTTCATCCAGGATCCCCTGCTGCACCTGGCCACGCGCCAGGGCCACCGAATAGGGGATTTCGTCGTGGAACATCACCATCGCGTACCGCCGTATGAACCGATCCGGGTGGTCGCGTTCCAGCGTCATGGCCAGTGCCTGTTGCCTGCGGAAGTGCTGGTCACGCACCGTCTCGCGCATTTCGGCATAGTTCTCCAGCGCCATGGTGGCAATGGCCGCGCAGTCGGCGCGCCGCTGCGCAGCGAACCGCGCAAACGCATCGGCCGGGTGGCTCGCGAGAAGGGCATCGAGGATGCGGCAGTCCTCGAAGGCACAGTTCATGCCCTGGCCATGAAACGGCACGATGGCATGGGCCGCATCGCCGACCAGCAGCAGCCGTTCTGCATCGTGCCATTGCGGACAATGAATTGTGCCGAGCAGCCCCTGCGGATGCGCCTCGAACTGCTGTGCCAGATCCGGAATCAGGTCCAGTGCGTCGGGAAACTCCTGGGCAAAGAAGTCGCGCGCCTTGCGCCCCGTGTCCAGCCGCTCGAACCCGTGCGGGCCCGCGCGTGGCAGGAACAGCGTGGCGGTGAAGGTGCCATCGGCATTGGGCAGCGCAATGAGCATGAATCCGCCGCGCGGCCAGATGTGCAGGGCATCCATGGCCAGCGGCGGGCGGCCGTTGTGCAGCGGCAGCGTCAGTTCCTTGTAGTCGTGGCCAAGCCGGTCCTCGTCAACCACGAAGCCCAGTTGCTTGGCCAGTGATTGGCGCACCGTGGAGCCGGCGCCGTCGGCGCCGATGATCCGCTGGCCATCGTCGTGGTATTCGCGATTGCTGTTGGTGTCGCGCAGCTGCAGCCTGCCGCTGCCCGCGTATGCCAGGCACTGCTGGTTGAAATGCATCGTCACGCCGGGCTGGGCGCGAGCCGCCTCGATCAGGCAGCCGGTGAGGGCGGCACGTGACACCGAATAGATCATTTCCTGCGGCCGCTGGCCGTAGGCCAGGAACTGCGGGGTGCCGCCGTCGTGCAGGCTGCGACCGCGCATGGGTACCAGCAGCGGGGTGACCCGGTCCATCACGCCGGCTTCACGCAGGGCGCGAATGCCGCGCGCGGCAAGGGCCAGGTTGATCGAGCGGCCGGCGCCGTCGGGTTGCAGTGCCGGGTCGGGCCGTCGCTCGAAGAGCGTGACCGGCTGGCCGCGACGCGCCAGCAGCAGCGCCAGCAGGCATCCGGCCGGGCCTGCGCCGACGATGGTGATCATGCGGATCGCAGCAATGCCTGTTCAAGCAGGGCTACGAAGGCGGCGACATCCGCGAACGAGTTGTACAGCGGTGCCGGTGCCACGCGCAGGATGTCTGGCTCGCGCCAGTCAGCCACCACGCCCAGTTGCGTAAGGCGTTCGAAGACCTGCAGACCTGCATCGCGGGCAGGGTCAGTGCCCTGGCGAATGCGCATCGAAAGCTGGCAGCCATGGCGCGCCTCTTCGGCGGGCGTGACCAGCACCACCATCGTGCCCAGCCGCGCAGCAAGTTCGGCGCGCAGCATCGCGTGCATGGCCAGGGACTTGGTGCGCAGTGCCGCCATGCCTGCGGCATCGAACAATTGCAGTGACGCCAGTAGTGGCGCGGTGGAGAGTATGGGCGGATTGCTGACCTGCCAGCCGGCCGCCCCGCTGGCGGGGGTGAAGGTGGGCCCCATGAGAAAGCGCGTGGCCGGGTCATGTCCCCACCAGCCGGCAAGTCCGGGCAGTTCGCTGCGCTTGTGGCGCGAATGCACGAAGGCGCCACCGATGGCGCCGGGGCCCGCGTTGAGGTACTTGTAGCTGCACCAGACGGCGAAATCCACCTGCGCTTCGTGCAGGTGCAGTGGCAGGTTGCCTATCGAGTGGCCCAGGTCAAAGCCGCAGCGCGCGCCCGCGCGCCGCGCGGCGTTGGCCACTCGTGCGACATCGAAAGCCTGGCCAGTCAGGTACTGCACGCCGGGCCACAGCACCAGCGCCACGCTGTCGCCGTGCCGGCTCAACAGTGCCTCCAGTTGTGACTCCTCGATGGTGTCGGCGCCGGCGTGCGGCGCCAGCTCGAGCAGTGCCTCGGACGGATCGAATCCATGCCAGGCGATCTGGCTGGCCACCGCATGCCGATCCGACGGAAACGCCCCGGCCTCGATGACGATGCGATGGCGCTGGGGCGTGGGGCGGTAGAAGCTGGCCATCAGCAGGTGCAGGTTCACCGACAGCGAGTTCATCGCCACCACTTCGCCCGGCGATGAGCCAGTCAGGCGGGCCAGCCCGTCCTGCAGCTGCTCTGCATAGGTGATCCACGGTCGTCGTCCGGCATGGTGGCCAAGCACGGCCAGCCGGTCCCAGTCGTCCAGCTCTTCGTTCACCAGCGTGCGGGCGCCATCCGGGGCCAGTCCCAGGGAGTGCCCGCACAGGTAGATCAGCGGGTGGCCATCGGCACCGTGCGGCAGCGTAAAGGCGTCACGGAACGAACGCAGCGGATCGGCCGCGTCCAGCACGCGGGCTTTTTCGTGCAACTGCGCCTGGGGCTGTGCGGAACTCATGCGATCACCAGTGGCAGGTGGATGGGGCGGCTGGGTACGGCATCGCCGGTGAACGCCGCCAGCTGCAGCTGCAGCGCGCAGGGGCCGTCGGCAACCCGAGCAGGAAACTGCGCCAACTCGGTGATGGTGCACTGGGGGCGCGTGGCCAGTCGCGCATCGGTGGCGCCGGCGGGCAGGCCAAAGAAAATCCGGTGCGCAGTCAGCTTGCCCTGGTCACTGCTGCGATCCACGGACGGCAGGTCCACCACCAGGTGTTCGATGCCGCGTTGTACCAGTTCGTTGGCGGCCTGGCGCGTGAGGTAGGCAGGATTGGCCTGCGTGGAGCTGGCCTGGCCGGCAGGAGAGCCGGCGGTTCGCAGCAGCACGGCGCGTGGTGCAATGGGCAATGTCGCCGGCCAGTGTTTGAGCAGCGCCGCGCGGGTGACCAGGCGATCCCCAGCCTGCGGCGGCGGCAGGCTGTCTTCGCTGGTGTCCGCGGCGCTGACCAGCTCCAGGGTCAGCAGCAGTGCAGGCATGGGTCCAATGGGCACGAAGTCGTGCAGTGGGCGAAAGCCGGTGGTCAGGTGACCCACCCCCTCGGTGTGGGTGCCATTGCAGTGCGGAATCAGCGTGATGCTGCTGCAGTTGCAACTGGCTCCTTGCGCCACATCCCCTTCGAAGCTGCCGATGCGAAACGGCGTGCTGCTGGCCGGGGGCGCGCCAAAGTGCTGTGGCTGTACGCCATTGAAATCCAGCTCCAGGGCCAACGAAGTCGCGGCGGCGAAGTTCACCGCGCTGGCTGCAATACTCGTGGCTGGCACGTTGCGATCAGGTCCTGGTCCGGCGACTCTCGGGTACTGGCGCCACCTGGCCGCAGTGACCGCAGGTGCGGTGCGCCGGGTTGTCGTAGAAGCGGTCGAACACCGGCGCAAACTGCGACTCGATGTCGGTCAGCTCGAAGAATTCCTCATACAGCTTGTGGCTGCAATGCTCGCAATACCATTGCAGGCCGTCCTGTTCCCCGGGACGACGGCGCCGCTCGATGACCACCCCCACAGTATTGGCCTGGCGCTGCGGGGAGTGCGGCAGGTTGGCCGGCAACAGGAAGATCTCTCCCTCGCGGATCGGTACATCCACGACCCGGCCCTCCTGCACGGTCCTGAGGACCATGTTGCCCTCCAGCTGGTAGAAGAATTCCTCGCCCGGATCGACGTGAAAATCGCTGCGCACATTGGGGCCGCCGACCACCATGATGATGAAGTCGCCATCCGGATACACCCGGCGATTGCCCACCGGGGGTTTGAGCAGGTGGCGGTGTGATTCGATCCACTGTTTGAAGTCAAAAGGCTGGAGCATCGTGCGGTCATTGTAGAATGAAGCCCATGTACCGCAATTGCCGTGGCGCGTTCCTGCTGCTGGCCCTGAGCCTGGGGACGGTTTCCGGCTGTGCCACGGTCAAGTCCTGGTGGCCGTGGCAGGCAGCCGCGCCCGCCGCGCCGCAGCCGGTCCGGGAGCTCAACGTCAATGCCCCGGCCGACATGGCCGATGCCCGTGGTCCTGCAGTATTGGGAGCGAAATACGCTGGTCCTGGACCTGCAGCAGGTGCCGCCCACCGGGCAGATCACGCTCACCCGCGATGGCGAGAAGCCCTGGCCGGTGCGCATCGCCTTCCGGATGTCGCCCTCGCGGTTCGAGACCCTGCAGGTGCGGGGCGCACAGCGCGTAGTGCTGCCACTGTCCACCGGCGATGGCGGGATCGTCCAGGCCGAGCTGCCGCCTTCGGCCTACGACAAGGACACCACCGCGCTGCAGGTCAGCTGGGGTACGCGCGCTTCCTTCTAGTGGTCCCTAGCGCCACTGCCACTGCGCGCCGACGGTGATGGCACGATCCGGCCCCGCCTCGTAAAAGCGGTTATTGCCCTCGTTGACGATCACCGAACCGACGTAGTTGCGATTGAGTATGTTCTCGAGCCGCGCGAATCCGCGCAGCTCGCCCCCGGAGATCTTCCAGTTGCGACCGACCTCGGCGTGCAGCAATCCGTAGCCGGGTGCGGCAACCGTGCCGGTTTCATTGGCGTTGAGTGCACTGATTCCCACGAACTCCAGCGCGTTGGACCAGGCCCCCGGCGTCCACTCCAGTTTCATCTGGCCTTCGTGCTCGGCCACGCCGGGAATGCGCGCACCGGCCGGAACCGTCACGTTGGGCACGGTGCAGCCGGGAACCACGCAGATCAGATAGGCGCTGCGATAGGTGGCATCCAGGTACGTGTAGGCCATCTCCAGCCGCAGGTCGTGTCCCATCGGGATGCGCGCGCCGCCCTCGAAGCCCTGGCGGCGCGCGGCCGCGATGTTGCGATAGCTGCTGCGGCCACCGGTATTGCGCGCCACGGCCAGTTCGTTGTCGGTATCGGCGCGGAACAGCGCGGTGTCCACTTCGACGCCGCCATCGGAGCGCCACTTGGCGCCAAGCTCGTAGTTCTTGCTGACCGCCGGCTCAAGGTAGAACGCCAGGCCCGGCTTGCCATCGGCCCGATAGGCCAACTCGTTGAAGGTGGGGGTCTCGAAACCCTTGCCCACGGAGGCATAAAGACGCAGCGGCAGGTTGGGGCGGAACATGATGCCGGCCACGGGAGTGGAATTGCTGTACTGCGTGCTGCCGCTGTCATCGGGATTGCTGCCCACGATGTAGTGGTCCACCGAGTCGAATTGCACCTGGCTGTGCCGCAGCCCCGCCAGCACTGACCAGCGGTCGGCCAACTGCCACCACACCTGGGCGAACTCGTCGACGTTCTGCACCTGATTGTCTTCATCGCGTCGCAGCCGGCCCTGCACCCCCAGCGTGGTGCCGACGAAGTTCTCATAGCCCAGCCGGTGCTGTTGCTGCAGGTCGGTGTTGGCGCCCACGGTCAGTTCGATGGGCCGCGCGGCCAGCAGGCCCTGCCAGGACCAGCGCACGTCGCCGCCGTAATAGTCGCCGCTGAGGTCCACCACGCCGCCGGAGTTGAGCGGGTTGGCCTGGGTGGCCACGGGAATGGCCAGGAACTGCACCACGTCGCGGTTGCCGGCGTACCCCATCAGGTGCAGCGTCTGGGAATCACCCAATCGCTGCTCGAATACCAGTCCGCCCTGCAGCTGCTCCACGGACTTGCGGGTATTGAACTGGATCGCAGTGGGGGTTGCCCCATGCGGATCGGCATGCCACTCGGCCGTGGTCAGCCCCAGCGGATCCTGGGCTTCGGGCAGGTCCAGGTAATTGGCCACCAGGGACAGGGTGCGTCCCTCGCCCACGTCAATGCCGATGCGGGCATTTACCGAATCGCGTTCCGCGGCGCTGTGCTCGCGGCTGCCATCGGTCTTGAACTGCGAAGCGGCCAGGTTGTAGTTGAAGCTGCCCACCTGGCCCATGGTCTGCGCGCCGATGCTGCTGGTATCGAAGCTGCCGTAGGTGGCGCGCAGGCGCGTCGGGTCGCCATCGGCCCCAGGCTTGCTCCAGAACTGCACCACGCCGCCGGAGGAATTTCCGTACAGCGCCGAGAACGGGCCGCGCATGACCTGCATGGTATCGGCGCCCAGCATGTTGACGTGCGACAGCTGTCCCTGGCCGTCGGGCATCGAGGCGGGGATGCCGTCGGCATACAAGCGCAGGCCACGCACGCCAAAGGTGGATCGCGCACCGAACCCGCGGATGGACAGCTGGGTGTCCTGGGCGTAGTTCTGCCGATCCAGGGCTATGACCCCGGGTACGCCGGCCAGCGCCTCGGTGACATTGACCAGCGGACGATTGCTGTCCCCGTCCAGGCGCACGGTATTGACCGAGGCGGGTACGTCATCGTCCGCGACGCCGCGCAGCCGCGTGGCACTGACCACGATGGCCTCAAGCGGTGGGCCGGTGGCCGGCTCCGCGGCATTGGCGGCGCCAGCCAGCAGGGGCAACAGGGCAGGTGACAGCAGCAGGCCAACCCGGCAGGCGGGCGTGAACAATGAACGCATTATTTTAGTGGTCCCTGTAGCGTGGGGAGATGCTCCCGACGCCATTGATCGCAGTGGTTACCTTGGACGGCTTGCCATAGTAGTTGATTGAACCGACCCCGTTGACGGTGGCGACGAGCGAGCCGGTGGCGTTGACCTCGATGCTGCCGGCGCCGTTGACCGTCACGGTGGCGGAAACCGCTTCGAGGCGCGACAGATCCAGACTGCCAGCACCATCCATGCTTACCGTCAGCGTGCCGACCCTGCCGTTGGCTTCGAGGCTCGATGCGCCGTCGATCGATACATCCAGGGCGTCGCCACTTATGCCACTGACCGTGATCTGCCCGGCACCGCTGACGTTCAGGCCGTGCAATTGCGGTACCGTCACTCGAACCTTGATCCTGCCGATGCTGGGCTTCCACACACTGCCGTGGGAGTCGAGGTCCAGCTCGTCGCCCGCCACGTGCGCGGTAAAGGCGGCCCGGGCATCCTGGCTCCCGATGATGCTCAGTGACGGCGCGGGACCCACCAGAATGTCCAGCTGCGCGGCGCCATCCAGCCTGATGGCCTGGAACGCGCCAACCGGTCGATCTTCAGTCGTGACCGGGCCGGTATCTGCCGCACCGCAGCCGGCAACGGCCAGCGTGGCAACGATCAATGCCAGCAACGCGCCGTTACGCCAGGGTGTGGTAGACGTTTTGTACATCTTCGTCTTGCTCCAGCTTGTCCAGCAGTGCCATGACTTCGGCGGCCTGGTCTTCGGGCAGGGTGGTGGGCGCGTTGCAGATATATTCATGCGCTGCGGAGACCACGGCAACTCCGCGCTGCTCCAGGGCGTGTTGCAGCTGCCCGAATTTCTCGAATTCGCAGCGCACCACCAGTTGCGGTTCGCCCTTCTCGCCGGTTCCCTCACCCATTTCGTCCAGGCCGTGGTCGATCAGGTACAGCTCCAGGTCGTCCTGGTCCACCCCGTCGGGCGTAAGCCGAAATACGCCCATCTTGCGGAACATGAAACTCACGCTGCCGCTGGTGGCCAGGTTGCCTTCGCCCTTGGTAAAGAGATTGCGCACATTGGCGACAGTTCGCGTCGGGTTGTCGGTCGCCGTTTCCACCAGCACCGCCACGCCGTGCGGGGCATAGCCCTCGTACAGCACCTCGGTGTAATTGGCCGCATCGCGGCCCAGGGCGCGCTTGATCGCCGCATCGACCTTGTCCTTGGGCATGTTGACCGCGCGGGCATTCTGGATGACGCGGCGCAGTGCCGGGTTGCTGGCCGGATCGCCGCCCCCGGATTTAACCGCGATGGTGATTTCCTTGCCGATCTTGGCGAACTGCTTCGCCATGCGGTTCCAGCGCGCGAACATGGTGTGCTTGCGGACTTCGAAAATACGGCCCATGGACCCCTGCCAGCCGACCAAAGAGGGGCAAATGATAAGTGAAAAGCTGCCCGGGGCATGAATTTCCAGCACTTTGGTGCTGGCGTCGCCGGGGAGGTTTGGAGGATCATTCGCGGCCACGCCCGCGGCAAGCGGGCACCCCTTTACACAACGCCAAGGTCAAACGCCCATGCCCCTGAGTGATATCGAGATTGCGCGCCAGGCAAAGATGCAGCCCATCGAGAACGTGGCTGCGAAGATCGGCATCAACCGCGATCAACTGCTGCACTACGGCCCGTACAAGGCCAAGCTGTCGCTGGACGCGGTCAAGGAGATCTCGAAGCGCAAGCCCGGCAAGTTGATCCTGGTGACGGCGATCAGTCCGACCCCGGCCGGCGAGGGCAAGACCACCACGACCGTGGGCCTGGGCGATGGACTCAACGCCATCGGCAAGAAGACCGTGATCTGCCTGCGCGAGCCCAGCCTCGGGCCGTGCTTTGGCGTCAAGGGCGGCGCGGCTGGCGGCGGCTACGCGCAGATCGTTCCCATGGAAGACATCAACCTGCATTTCACGGGCGACTTCCATGCCATTGCCGCGGCCAACAATCTGCTGGCCGCGATGGTCGACAACCACATCTACTGGGGCAACGAACTGGGCATCGACGTCCGGCGGGTAACCTGGAAGCGCGTGGTGGACATGAACGATCGGGCGCTGCGCCAGATCACCAATTCCCTGGGCGGCCCGGGCAACGGTTATCCGCGCGAAGACGGGTTCGACATCGTGGTGGCCTCCGAAGTCATGGCCATCTTCTGCCTCGCCACCGATCTTGAGGACCTGACGCGCCGACTGGGCAACATCATTGTTGCGCGCACCCGTGAGAAGAAGCCCATCTACGCACGCGACCTCAAGGCCGACGGCGCCATGGCGGTGTTGCTGCGCGATGCGCTGAGCCCGAACCTGGTGCAGACCCTGGAGGGCAACCCGGCCTTCGTGCATGGCGGCCCGTTCGCCAATATCGCCCACGGCTGCAACAGCGTCATGGCCACCCAGACCGGACTGCGCCTGGGCGAGTACGTGGTGACCGAAGCCGGCTTTGGCGCCGACCTGGGTGCCGAGAAGTTCTTTGACATCAAGTGCCGCAAGGCGGGCCTCAAGCCCGATGCCGTGGTCATCGTCGCCACCGTGCGCGCGCTCAAGATGCACGGCGGCGTGGCCAAGGACCAGCTGGGCAAGGAAGACCTGGTGGCACTGAAGAAGGGCTTCGAGAATCTGGCCCGCCACATCGAGAACGTCGGCAAGTTCGGCGTTCCTGCAGTGGTGGGCATCAACAAGTTCATTGCCGACACGCCGGCCGAGCACGACCTGATCAGGGAGCTGTGCGCAGGCGTGGGTTCAAAGGCCATCCTCTGCTCGCACTGGGCCGATGGCAGCAAGGGCACCGTCGAGCTGGCCAAGGAAGTGGTCAAGCTGGCCGAGAGCGGCAAGGCCGCCTACAAGCCGCTGTATCCGGACGAGATGCCACTGTGGGACAAGGTCAAGACCATCGCGCAGAACATCTATCGGGCCAGCGACATCACCGGCGACCAGAAGGTGCGCGACCTGTTCAAGGAATTCCAGGACGCCGGGTTCGGCCACTACCCGGTGTGCATTGCCAAGACGCAGTACAGTTTCTCCACCGACCCGACCCTCAAGGGGGCGCCCAACGGCCACGTGCTCAACGTGCGCGACGTGCGCCTGTCGGCCGGCGCGGAGTTCATCGTCGTGGTTTGCGGCGAGATCATGACCATGCCCGGCCTGCCCAAGGTGCCCTCGGCCAACTCGATCAGGCTCAACCAGCTGGGCCAGATCGAGGGGCTGTTCTAGCCGGCACCAGTCTGCGCAGCAGGGCGTCCAGCGACAGGGGCCCTGCTCCCCAGGTGATCAGCGCCAGGGCCATGGCGGCCCAGGGCAGATGAAAGTTTGCCCAGCCGTCAGGCTCGGTCAGCTGGATGATGCAGGTCATTGCCAGCAGGCCCATGGCCGCCCAGCGGGTGCCCAGTCCCAGCACCAGCAGCACCGGGAGTGTTATCTCTGCAATGCCTGACAGGTGCGCCACCAGCGCCGGGGCCGGATAGGGAATTTCCATGCCCAGGATATGCAGCCGGAACTCCTCGCGGAACAGGTAGACGGCATTGTCGGAGAGGTGACCGAAGGAATCCCACTTGGTCAGCCCGGAGCGAAAGAACGGAACGGCCAGGGCTATGCGCAGCGCCAACTGCGCCAGCGGTGCCAGGCGCGTGAAGGGCAAATCGCGCAGCCACTTGATCAGTTGCATGAGGGCTTGAGCTCCACTGCGAATCCACTGGTCAACAGGCCGGCCAGCGCCGGGCCGATGGCAAAGTCCGCGCACGCCTCGAGCGCCTCAGCTGCTGCGGCTTCAATGCACTTGCCCTGCAGCAGCCCCTGGGCGAAGGGGGCGATGCCCGGGGACAGCAAGGTCAGCTGCACTTCGGCCCCGGGACGGGTCAGCAGCACGTCCTGTGCGTGCCACGCGATGGCCGACAGGTCCGGCTGACGCATCCTGGTGCGCCTGCCACAGGCTGGCCACCGGCGCATCGGAGCGCAGCAGTCGCGTGGCCGGATGCACCACGACCTGGGCCTCGAGCAATGCGTCGGGTGGTATGCCAACCAGGTCGGTGATGGCCAGCGCCGGCGCGTCGGCCGCCGCCCAGCTCTGCGACCACAGCACCTCCAGGCGCGTCAGGTCTGCCAGCCACTGCAAGGATGTGGCGGCGGGGAATTGCCGCACGAAATCCGGGAAGCCATCGCCGTAGTCGTCCAGCACGGCGCTGGTGGGGCGGCACTGCTGGATGTAGGCGCGGGCCATTTGCCTAAAGAAGTCCTCACCCACCACGGCGCAGGTGACCGCAAACCGCTGCGCCAGCACGTCGATGAGGCTGGCGAACACATTGTTGCGATACACCGCGAAGCGCTCGTGCAGCACCGCCCCGGGGGGCGCCACAATGCCGCCAGGCACCGGGGCCGGGCCGGTCAATGCAGCGGCGAACTGCGTGAATTCATGCCGCAGCATGCACGCTCCCGGGGTCGGCCAGGTGCACCTGGATGCGCGCGGCTTCGGCAAGCAGTCGCGGCCACGCTGGCAGCTGGCTGTCCCACTCGATCAACGTGGGCAGCGGCCCGGTAAGGCGCAGTACCTGCGCATACAGCGCCAGGGTGCTGGCCTGGACCGGACCGTCGTGGCTGTCGATCAGCAGGGCATGTCCGGCGGAGTCGATGCGCGCGGCGTGCCCGGCCAGGTGGATTTCCCCGACGCTGCGCAGGGGCAGGTCGCGCACATACTCCAGGGCATTGAAATCGTGGTTCGCGGCGCACACGACCACGTTGTTCACGTCCAGCAGCAGGCCGCAACCGCTGCGGCTGATCAGTTCAGACAGGAACTGGCTCTCGCTGTAGGTGCTGCGCGTGAACCGCAGGTAGGTGGCCGGGTTCTCGATCAATATCCGCCGTCCCAGCGCATCCTGCGTGCGGCCCACCTGCGCGACCACGTGGTCGAGTGATTCGCGGGTGTAGGCCAGCGGCAGCAGGTCGTTGAGGTATTCACCGGCAAGGCTGCTCCATGCAAGGTGTTCGGAGAATTCATCCGGCTGATAGCGGTCGAGCAGCGCACGCCGCGACGCCAGCTGTGGTGCGGTCGGGGCGTCAGGCCCGGCCAGCGACAGGCCGACGCCGTGGATTGATAGGCGGCAGTCGCGACGAATCGCTTCCAGGTAACGGTGCGCCGGACCCCCGGCGCACAGGTAATTCTCCGCGTGCACTTCGAAGAAGGCGGGGCGGTCGGTGCAATCGAGCACCTCGGCATAGTGTTGTGGCTTGAGGCACACGCCAGCGCCCGTGGGCAGCGCTGGTTGGTGCGAATCGCGCGGTCGCACGCGGGGGTTTGACGTATCGGCCGCGGTCATCTTCGGTCCCTACATCTTGGGCACGTCACGATTCAGGGCGGTCAGCGAACCCTTGCGCCCGCCTGGGGCCGACATGGTCTCGCACGTGCCCTTGGGTACCAGTTTGAAGGAGTTGCCCTGGTAGTCCATTTTTGACGTGCCAGCGCAGGTTGTGCCCGCACCGGCCTTGCAGTCGTTCTTGCCCTTGAGCGCGACGCCAAAGCATTTGTCCTTGTCCACCGCCGCGGGGGTGTCGGCAGCATAAGCGGTTGCAGCGGCGGCGGCGCTCAGCAGGCCAGCCAGGGATCCAATCAGCGCGAGGCGATTCGAACGGGTCATTGAGGCTCTCCTTGTGTCTCTTTAGGTTGTCGGTCTGGCCGAATTGCGGTCCAGTATCAGCCAATACGGGGCATCGACGCGATTCGTTACATCTGCAAGGATGACGCGCGGCTGTAACGAACCGGCCAGCGTGGGCGAATCCATCAACGGGACGAGGTGGGCGTGGACCAGGATCGGGAGGCGCAGTGGTCACAATGGATGCGCCAGGGTCTGGCCGGCGACGAGGCCGCCTATCGGCGCTTTCTGGAATCGCTGGCCCCCTGGCTGCGCGGCACTACGCGAAACCGTTGCCGGCGCATGGGCCTTGGGGATCAGGACGTGGAGGACGTGGTGCAGGAGTCGCTGCTGGCAATTCACCTGAAGCGCAATACCTGGCGCGCCGCCGATCCGGTGTCGCCATGGGTGGCGGCAATCAGTCGCAACAAGCTCGTTGACGTGATGCGCCGCCGTGGCCGTCGCGCCGAACTGTCCCTGGACGACGTGGAGGAGGCGGCCTTGCCGTGCTCCGCGGCCGAGGATGCCGCGGGGCTTGATGTGCAGCGCGTGCTGGAAACGCTGGCGGAGCGACCGCGCACCATCGTGCGCCTGGTTTCAATTGAAGGCAGGTCGGCGCGCGATGCGGCGCAGACCCTGGGCATGAGCGAGGGTGCGCTGCGCGTGGCGCTGCATCGCGCGCTGCGCGCGCTGGCAACGCAGCTGCGGACCGAGGCCTGATGCGCACCACCGATCTCATCGCCGCGCTGGCCAACGATCAAACCGTGGTGCCGCCGCCGGGGCGCGCCCTGGCGCGCGGCCTGGTGCCCGGGGTAGCAATTGCCATCGCGCTGTTCGTGATCATGGCGCGGTTCAGGCCCGACCTTGCCCAGGCCCTGGGCACCGTGCGCTTCAATGCCAAGCTGGTGCTCAATGTCCTGCTGCTCATGGCCGCGGGTGGGTTGTTGCTGCGCCGCGTGCGGCCGGGCGCGCGCAGCGGTCTTTGGACCCTGGCCATCTGGCTGGTCCCGCTGCTGCTGGTCATCGCTGTGGTGCTGGAGCTGGTGGTATTGCCGCGCGGCCAGTGGCTGCGCGCGCTGGTGGGACACAACAGTTTCTGGTGCCTGACCATGATCCCGCTGATGGGCGCAGCGCCGCTGGCCTTCGGGCTCATGGCATTGCGTACTTCGGCACCGTCGCGCCCGGCGCTGGCGGGCGCCCTTGCGGGCCTGCTGGCCGCCGGCATTGCCGGGCTGCTTTATGCCACGCACTGCCCGGACGACAGTCCGCTGTTCGTCGCCACCTGGTACAGCATCGCCGCGGCCGTGCTGGCGCTGGCCGGGGCGATGCTGGGACGACGTGTGTTGAGCTGGTGAGGACTAGCCGCCGATATAGTCGCGCTTGCCGATTTCCAGGCCATTGTGGCGCAGCAGCGCGTACGCCATTGAATAGTGGAAATACACATTGGGCGTGGCAAATCCCAGCAGGTAGTTGAGGCCCTCGAACTTCATCTCCTGCTGCGCTCCCGGGGGGCCAAGCTTCAGCGTGATGGCGCGGGTCTCGGACCCCTCGAAGGACTTCTCGTCCAGGCTTTGCAGGTAGGCGACGGTCTTGGCGACCCGGGCCTTGAGTTCCGGGAACGTCGTTTCAGTGTCTTCATAGCGCGGCGCCTCCAGCCCGGCCAGGCGGCTGACCGCGCCCTTGGCCTGATCCGTCATCACCTGGATCTGGCGCGTGAACGTAAACATGTCCGGTGCCAGACGCGACAGCAGGATTGCGTTGGGGTCGATCTTGCGTTCGGCAGTCCACTTCTCGGCCTTTTCGAGCTGTGTTCCCAGGTTCTGCAACAGTTTCGTGAATACGCCGACAGACGCGTTGTGCATCGAGATCTTCATGCCATACCTCAGTAATCGTGTGGGAAAGCCTGCAATCAGGCGCCGGATGATAGACCTAGTCGGCGCCGGCTGCCCGGCCGGCACGGCACCGCCGCTGGATAACCGGCGCATCCGGGTCATCGAGATTGACAGCGGTCAGCTTGCCACCCCAGACGCAACCGGTGTCCAGCCCCAGCAGGTTGGGGCGACGCAATAAACCCAGTGTCGACCAGTGACCGAAGATCACCCGCTGCCGGGCGCTCTTGCGCCGCGCATGCTCGAACCAGGGACGCCACGGCGCGGCCACCGTGCCGGGCGCACCCTTGGGCCGCAGATCAATGGTGCCGTCGGCCCTGCAAAACCGCAGCCGCGTCAACACGTTGACCGTGAGCCGCCAGCGGTCCGGCGGCTTGACGGCCCGGTCCCAGCGGTCCGGAGTGTCGCCATACATGCTGGCCAGGAAACCGCGCGGGTCGCGACGCAGCGCCGTTTCGGCCTCCGCGGCGGCGCGCGCGGCTTGTGCCACGGACCACTGCGGCACCAGACCGGCATGGACGATCAGGTCGCCGTGCGCCGGGTCGTGGATCAGCAGCGGCTGTTGCAGCAGCCATTCCAGCAGCACCCCGCGGTCGCGCGCCTTGAGGATGTGCGTCAGGGTGTCGCCACGGCGCAGGGGCCGGTCGGGATCGAAATGGTGCGCCAGCAGGTGCAGGTCGTGGTTGCCCAGCACCGTGCGCGCGTTGGCGCCCATGGATTTCACCAGCCGCAGTACGCTCAGTGATTGCGGGCCGCGGTTCACCAGGTCGCCGGTGAAGTACACCTGGTCACGGTCGGCCTTGAAGCGCATCTTGCGCAGCAGTTGCACCAGCGGCTCATGGCAGCCCTGGATGTCGCCGATCGCGTAGCGGGTCAAAGGGGGAAGATCGCGCCGGGGGTCAGTGCAGGATGCCGGGCATGGCCAGGCGCACGGGCGCGATTGGCGCATCGAAGTGATCGCCGCCATCGGTTTCCATCTGGTAGCTGCCCTCCATGGCGCCCACCGGGGTTTCGAGAATGGTGCCGCTGGAATAGCGAAACCCCTGGCCCGGCTGCAGTCGCGGCTGTTCGCCCACCACGCCATCGCCGCGCACTTCCTGCTGCTTGCCGTTGGCGTCGGTGAAAATCCAGTGGCGCTGCATCAGGCGGGCGGGGGCGTCGCCTTCATTGCGGATGGTGATGGTGTAGGAAAACACGAACCGCCGTTCGACCGGATCTGACTGGTCCGGCAAGTAGGCGGTCTCGACCAGCACGCGGATGCTGTTGGTCATGTGGGGGCACGCACATTGGGCAGGCGCACGGCCAGCACGTCACACGGGGCATTGTGCAATACCGTGTCTTCCGTGAGGTTCACCAGGCCCGACAGGCCGTGGCGCGCGTGACTGCCGATGACGATCAGGTCGAACCCGCCATCGCGGGCCACGCGCACGATCTCCGCCTTCACGTTGCCGGAGGTCACCTGCCACGGTGGCGCCGGATCGCGCAGGCCGTTGGCGATGGACTGCAGGCGCTCGCGCGCGCTTTCCAGCAGCTCGGACTCGATCTGGATGGCCGGCAGCAGCGAATCGCTCAGCGGCTCCACCGGCATGTATTCCACGACATGCAGCAGCGTCACGTCCGCGCCGCCACTGGCCGCGGCCAATTCCAGCGCCCGCGCGCCCACCCGGACGCCGTCATCGGAGAGCTCAAGTACGGCCAGTAGCTTGCGATAGTTCTGCATGGTGCAAACAAATCATACGTCACCGGGGAGCGCAAGCGCTGCCAGGTCGGCAAACTGTTTCGGCGCCAGCACCTCGGCACGCAATTGTGGGTCGATGCCCGTGGCGGCGAAGGCCGATTCGGGCACCAGTGCCCGCAGGCTGTTGCGCAGGGTCTTGCGCCGCTGGGCAAATGCGGCGCTGACCACGCGGGCAAACGCCGGCGGTACAGCAAAGCGCGGCTGGGGCAGGACCTGTAGCCGCGCCACTGCCGACCAGACTCGCGGGGGCGGGGTAAATGCGCCGGGGCCGACGTCGAACAGCTTTTCGATGTGCAGCCGCGGTGCCAGCATCACCGTCAGGCGTCCGTAGTCCTTGCCGCCCGGTTGCGCTGCCATCCGGTCGATCACTTCCCGTTGCAGCATGACGTGCAGGTCGGTGATGTGCTCCACCTGGTCCAGCAGGCGAAACAGCAGTGGCGTGGAGATGTTGTACGGCAGGTTGCCAACCACCCGCAGGGGACCGCCACGCGCGCGCGCCAGGCCGGCGTAGTCAAAATCAAGCGCGTCCGCCTCATGCAGCGTCAGGCGGGTTGGCCAGCGCGCGCGCAGCGCTGCTGCCAGGTCGCGGTCGATCTCGATGGCATCGAATTGGGGCAGGGCCTGCAGCAGCTGTGCGGTCAACGCGCCGGTGCCCGGCCCGATCTCCAGCAGTCGATCGCCAGGCTTGGGTTGCACCGATAATGCAATGCGCTGCAGGACGGCAGGGTCATGCAGGAAGTGCTGGCCAAAACGCTTGCGGACGCGAATCACCGGCCAGGCATCGCGCGGCTGAGCTGGGCGGCCAGCAGTACCGCGGCCACCAGGCTGCCGGCATCGGCCCCGCCGGTTGCGGCCAGATCCAGCGCGGTGCCATGGTCAACCGAAGTGCGCAGCACCGGCAGTCCGAGGGTGACGTTCACCGCGTTGCCGAAGCTGGCGTGTTTGAGGGTCGGCAAGCCCTGGTCGTGATACATCGCCAGCACGACGTCGAAGTTCTGTAGCTGTCGCGGCGTGAACAGGGTGTCCGCCGGCCAGGGACCCGTGGCATTGATCCCCCGCTGCGCGGCGCGCTGGATCGCCGGGGCGATGGTATCGATCTCTTCACGGCCCAGATGGCCACTTTCCCCCGCGTGCGGATTGAGGCCGCAGACGCCGATGCGCGGCGCGGCGATACCCCACAGGCGTCTGAGGTCGCGATCGACGATGGCAATGGTTTCGTCCAGCGCCGTGGCGGTAATCGCGCGGCTGACCTGTGCCAGGGGCAGGTGCGTGGTGACCAGTGCGACCTTCATGGCTTCGCAGGCCAGCAGCATTACGGGGCGGGGCACGCCACAGCGCGCCGCCAGGTATTCGGTGTGGCCGGTAAAGGCGATGCCGGCGTCGTTGATGACACTCTTTTGCACCGGCGCGGTGACCATGGCGTCGAACTTGCCATCGCGGCAGCCATCCAGCGCGCGGTCCAGCATCTGCAGCACTGCATGGGCATTGCGCGGGTCGGGCTTGCCCGCCTGCGCCGGCACCTGCAGCCGGACATTTTCCACCTTGAATGCCGGTCCCGGTGCAAAGGGCAGGCCCAGCGCCTGGGCGCGCTGCGCCAGCAGGTCCGAATCCGCGAAGCACACGATGTCGTAGTCCGCCCCCTGCAGGGCGGACAGCTGGATGCACAGGTCAGGGCCGATCCCGGCCGGCTCGCCACTGGTCAGCGCCAGGCGCGGGCGGCGCCGCGTCACGGCTGCTCAGACATCCGTGTCGACGAAAGCCTCGTCACGCAGGCGTCGCAACCACAGCTCGGTTTCCTCGTCGGCCTTGCTCTCGCGCAATTGCCTGAAGGCACGATCGCGCAGGGCGTCTTCAGTGGTATCGAACTTGCGTCTCCCCAGCAGCTGCACGATGTGCCAGCCGAACTGGGTGTGGAACGGTTCGCTGATCTCGTTATCCGACAGCGCGTTGAGCCTGGCTTCGAATTCCGGATCAAAGGACTCCGGGCCAGTCCAGCCAAGGTCTCCGCCATTGACCGCCGAGCCGGTATCTTCCGACAGGCTGGAGGCAAACACGGCGAAATCCTCGCCCTTGAGGATCTTGTCACGGATGCCGGACAGTTTCTGCCGGACCGTGGCGTCATCCTGCAGCGCATTGGGGCGCATCAGGATATGCCGCGCATGCGTCTGGTCAACGATCATGTTGCCGGTCGCACTGCGCACTTCATTGAGCTTGATGATGTGGAACCCGGTCGGCGTGCGCAGCACATGGCTGACCTCACCGGGCTTGAGGGTCACGACCACATCGGCCAGGAATGTCGGCAGTTCCGGGCCCCGGCGCCAACCCAGCGCGCCGCCTTCCAGCGCCGTCTGGCTATTGGAATTGGCAACGGCCAGTTTTGCGAAATCCTCGTTGGCCGCGGCCCGGGCGCGCACGTCCTCGGCCTTGGCGGCAAGCTGGTCCACCTGCGTCTGCGCGCCGTCTTCCGGTACCGCAATGAGGATATGCGACACGTTGTACTGCATCTGATCGGAGGGCATCTTCTGCATGCGCTCCAAGTACAGATCCAGTTCGCGCGGCGTGACGACGATCTTGCTGAGCACGTCGCGTTGCCGCAATGCCTGCATGGTGATCTCGCGGCGGATGTTGTCCCGATAGCTGGCGTAGTCCACGCCCTGCTGGGCGATCGCGGCGGGCAATTGCGCCAGCGTGATGTTGTTGCGCTGCGCGATGTCGTTCATCGCGGCATTGACCTGCTCATCGGTGATTTTCAGCCCGATGCGCTTGGCGCGCTGCGCCTGTATCTCCTGGATGATCAGCCGGTCCAGCACCTGCTTGCGCAGGATGTCATCCGGCGGCAGCTGGGTCTTCTGGCTCACCAGCCGGTCGCGGATGGTGACGGTCTGCTCCTCGAGCTCGCTTTCCGTCACCATGCCGTCGTTGACGACGGCAACGACTTTGTCCAGCAGTACGCCGGATTTCGGCACGGTAATGGTCGCGGGCGCCACCTGAGGGCTGGGCGGGCGTGGCGGGAGCTTTTGGGCGTCACGCCCGGCGCCGTGGTCGCCGGGCTTCAATCCCGGGCCATGCAAGTCGGGATAATCCCCTGCGTCCTGTCCGTAGCTTGCTGGAATCGCGGCGGCGAACAGGAGTATGCAGGCTAGTTTCTTTAAATTCATGGGGTTACGTCAGGGGGAGTTTCCGCGGACAGAGTATCCGCGAATCGAGCGCTCCAGGAAAGCATCGGCAGCAAGTCCGACACTGGAAAGGCCCTTGAGTTCCAGCTGGATGAACACCCCGCTGTCGTGCGCGCCGGAGCGCGAGCT
Organism: uncultured Pseudomonadota bacterium; assembly: GCA_963726085.1. Lineage (GTDB taxonomy): Bacteria > Pseudomonadota > Gammaproteobacteria > Steroidobacterales > Steroidobacteraceae > ZC4RG30. The sequence goes on from CAVSAR010000002.1 coordinate 443,468, forward strand.
GATGTATTCGCGTGCCACGGCCCGGACCCGCCAGCAGCAGCTGCCGTACTCAAACCCCGCAAACTGCTCTATGGACTCCCGGTCGCGCAGGGAATACAGCGACCGGGCGTAGACGCGCCACGTGTTGTTGATCGGCCAGGCCACCGAGACGTCTGCCTGTTCCAGCCGATCCCGCTGGAAGCGGTAGCCCAGGTTTATCACGCGGTCGGGCTCCGGCCGGTACTGGATCCGAAATTCGGACTTCTCGGCGCGCGCCTGCTGGTGGTCCCATTGCAGGCCCATGTCCACGCTCCAGTTCTTGAATGCCTGCAGTTCCAGCTGCGCGATCAGGTCCGAGGACTTGCGGTCCTGGGGCACTTCATCCGGCAGTACCACGCGCGGCGACTCGAAATAAAGCGTCTGTCCGAGGGTGGCCGACAGGAAGCGCGTACCACTGGCGCTGCTGAACAGGCGTGACGTGACGCCCAGTGACACCTGGTTGGCATCGCCAAGGCGATCCAGCCCCACATAGCGATTGGTGCGAAACAGCTCTATCCAGTTGAGGTCCGGTTCGGCCGTATCGAATACCGGCAGGTTGTTCTGGTCGCGGTACGGGGTGTACAGGTACATCAACCGTGGCTCGAGCGTGATGCGTCGCTCGCCCCGGCTGCCGATGCCCCGCTCGAACAGCAACCCGCCATCGACGCTGACGGTGGGGACGGAACGGCCCGGCGAACGATCTTCCCCGGGGGCAGTGCCATCCAGCTGGTACTGGGTGAGGTCATAGGCCACGGCGGGGCGCAGGAAATAACCCGGACCCTGCAGGTCCAGCGCGGCGCGGGGCATCACATGCAGGCGCCACCCTTCGACCCCGACGTCGCGCACAAATCCCGATGCCTCGGTGTCGAAGCCGTATTCAAACGGCAGGCCGGCCAGGCCCTTCCAGGTGGCCTGCGCATAGACACGCGGCACCTCCGAATACGGGCGGTCCACCGGCGCCAGCGCCTCGTCGATGGTCTGGTAGTTGCGCAGCAGCACTCCTGCATCCCAGTTGGGGTCGCGAAAAGCCAGCTGCACCAGGCGCGGCAGGAACGCGATGCTGGTGCCGTCGGCTCCCTGTGCGAAGTCCTCGAAATACTGTGCGTCGCTGACATTCTGTGCGTCGACGACCAGTCGCCAGCCACCCGGCAATTCGGTGCGGTCCACGGTCTTCAGATAGCTGCGCGTCGCGCCGTACTGGCTGTCCGAGGGCAATAGGTTGCCGCTGACCTGCCCCTGGCTCGAACTGGTCAGGAAGCGAAACTGGCCACCCGCATCCAGGCCGCGCTTGCTGTAGTAAGTGGGGGTAACCAGCAGGTCATAGTTGGGTGCCAGGTTGAAGTAATAGGGAGCCGACGTCTGGAATCCGCCGCGCGAGGTGGTGCCGATGGTCGGAAACAAGAAGCCGCTCTTGCGCACGTCGCCCACCGGAAACGTGATCAGCGGCACGCGCAGTACCGTCACGCCCAGGAAATCAACGCGCGCGTCGTGAGCCGTGCCCATGCGCGTTGTGGTGTTGAGCGAAATGCTGTCGGCCCGGATGTGCCAGTCGGGGTGTTCGACCGGGCAGGTGGTGTAGCTGACGCCCTCAAGGGTCAGGATGCCGCCGCGATCCAGATGCAGTGACCTGGCCTCGCCACGCGCCGGCTGCAGGGGCAGCTCAAATTGGGCCCCTTCGAACTGGGCTTCCCCATCAACCAGCGAGCCGGCATCGCCGCGAAGGATCAGCTGCGGGTTGCGGTACTCGACCTTGCCATGCACCGCGGCGGAATTGGTCTCGTGATCAACGCTCAATTCATCTGCATGCAGGACGCTGTCGCCTTGGCGCACCTCGACATTGCCGCGCACGTCCGCGTCGCCAATGAATTCGAGTTGCAGGCCGTCACTGGTGATCTCCACCGGCTCGTCAAATCGCATTACCGAGCGCAGTGGCTTGCGTGACTCTTCATTGGCGAACGCGCTGTCCGGGCAATGCGGCAGGTCGATGGTGGAGTTGGCGCTGTCCGCGGCTTCCACCGCCGGTGCAGTGTCCACCGCCGGTGGCGTTTGCGTCGCAGGTGCAGGTTCCGCCGCGACGGCGATCCTGGATCCACAGATGCCGGTAAGAACGGCAGCGGCTACGGCCAGCACCTTGGATCGGGACATGTGCATCAAGGGCCGCATTATACTGTTCTGCATCCATGACACCTGACCCGCGACTCGACTTGCTGCGCCAGTGGCTGCAGGCTGACCTGAAGCTCGGTGCCCTGCGGCTGGCGCCGGCTTCCGCTGATGCCAGCTTTCGCCGCTATTTTCGCGCCTGGCTGCCCGATGGCGGCACCCGCATCGTCATGGACGCGCCGCCGGCGCACGAAGACCTCGCTGGGTACCTGCAGGTCTCGGGTTTGCTGGAGCAATGCTCCGTGCATGTGCCCCACGTGTACGCGCACGACACCATGCGCGGCCTGGCGCTGCTGGAGGACCTGGGTTCCACCCACATGCTTACCGCCCTGCAGTCAGGGGTCGATCCGGATGGGCTGTACAGCGCCGCGCTCGACGAGCTTGCGGGGCTGCAATTGAACGGCGCCAGTGCATCCGCGCACCTGCCGCCCTACGACCGGGCGGTACTGCTGCGGGAAATGCAGCTGCTGCCCGATTGGTTCTGCCTGCGGCATCTGGGATTCGAGCCCGACGCCGTCGAATCGCGGCTGCTGCGCGAGACGTTCGAGTTCCTGGTCATCGAGGCGCTGGAGCAGCCCCTGGTGTTCGTGCACCGCGATTACCACTCGCGCAACCTGATGATCACCGCCCAGCGCTCGCCCGGCGTGATCGACTTCCAGGACGCGCTGCGCGGGCCGGTGGCCTATGACCTGGCATCCATACTGAAGGACTGCTACGTGGCCTGGCCGCGCGCGCGGGTGCAGCAGTGGGTGGCACAATTCCGGGATCGCCTGCGCGAGCAGGACATGATGCTGGCGGGCGCCTCGACCGAACAGTTCCTGCGCTGGTTTGATCTCATCGGCTTGCAGCGTCATCTCAAGGTGCTGGGGATATTCGCGCGCCTGCACCATCGCGACGGCAAGTCCGGTTACCTGGGCGACCTGCCGCGCACCCTCGAATACGTGCGTCAGGTTGCCTTTGGCTATCCGGAACTACGCGCGTTTAGCGCATTCGTCGAGCACAAACTGGTGCCGGGGCTGCCGGCTGCCAACCAGCGGGCCCTGGCCGCGGTGCCGGCATGAAGGCCATGCTGCTGGCCGCCGGCCGCGGCGAACGGATGCGGCCGCTGACGGACCTGCGACCCAAGCCCCTGCTTGAAGTGGCCGGCAGGCCGCTGATTGCCTGGCACCTGGAGCGCCTGGCGGGCGCCGGCTTCAAGGACGTGGTGATCAACGTGTCGTGGCTGGGCGAGCAGATTGTCGAAGCGCTGGGCGACGGCAGTGCCTTCGGCGTGCGCATTGCCTGGAGCCGCGAGCCCTGGCCGGCGCTGGAGACCGGGGGCGGACTGTTCAATGCATTGCCGCTGCTGGGCGAGGGTGCATTCCTGCTGGTCAACAGTGATGTGTTTACCGACCTTGATTTCGCGTCGCTGCGCATTGCTGCCGGGGACCTGGCGCAGCTGGTGCTGGTGACCAATCCGGCGCATCACGTTGCTGGCGACTTCTGGCTGGATGCGCAGGGGCGCATCGGCGACGACGGCCAGCGGCTGACGTATTCCGGGATCGCGCTGCTGCGGCCGGAACTGTTCAGCGGGGCGGCGCCGGGTCGTTTTCCACTGCTGCCATGGCTGTTACGCGCCCAGGCAGCCGGCCGGCTGGGCGGGCAGAAGCACGCCGGGGGCTGGCTCGATATCGGCACGCCGCAGCGGCTGCGCGAACTCGACGTGCAACTTGCCAGCATGCGACGATGAGCAGGCGATGAGCGACCCAATGAGCGACCTGAAGGGCATCAAAGTCGTGGCCGAGCCCGCGGCGCCGTTTGCGACCAGTGCGCGCAGCGGCGAGAAATACCGGACCGCCCAGGGCTTCACGGCCATCCGCGATGGGCAGAAGCCGCGCGCCGCGGAAGTGCAAGCGGCCCCGCTGACCGGCAAGCCGCGCTGGCTAAAGGCGCTGCCTGCCACCGGCGAACGCTATGCCCAGATCCGCCGCAACGTGCACGCGCACAAGCTGGCCACCGTTTGCGAGGAGGCCAAGTGCCCCAACATCGGGGAATGCTGGAATGCAGGCACCGCCACCATCATGTTGATGGGGGCCGTGTGCACGCGTGCCTGCCGTTTCTGTTCAGTCGATACGGGTAACCCGCATGGCTGGCTCGATGCCGAAGAGCCCGCCAACGTCGCGCATAGCGTGGCGCTGATGGGGCTGTCGTACATCGTGCTGACCAGCGTCAATCGCGATGACCTGCCCGACGGTGGCGCAGCGCATTTCGCCGCCTGCGTGCGCGCAATCCGCGCGCGCAGCCCGGGTACTGCGGTGGAGGCGCTGACTCCTGATTTCCAGGGCGTGTTGCGTGACGTGGAAACCGTCGTGGACGCAGGCCTGCAGGTGTTTGCCCAGAACCAGGAAACCGTGCGGCGCCTGACCCACAGTGTGCGCGATGCGCGCGCCGGCTATGAGCAGACGCTGGCGGTGCTGGCGCATGCCAAGCGGCATCGTCCTGAGGTGCTGACCAAGTCCAGCCTGATGCTGGGCTTAGGCGAGACGGACGAGGAAATCCTGCAGGCCATGGATGACCTGCGCGCCGCCCAGGTTGACCTGCTGACCCTGGGCCAGTACCTGCGGCCGACGGCCAATCACCTGCCGGTGGCACGATTCGTCACGCCGGCGCAATTCGAGGATTACCGCCGCGCGGCACTGCAACGCGGGTTTCGCGAGTGCGTCGCAGGCCCGATGGTGCGCTCCAGCTACCGTGCCGAGCAGGCGCTCGCCGGTAACAACGTGGGCCTGTCGAGCCACGCGTGATCACGCGCTGGCTGGGGCGGGTCGAGTACGAGCCGACCTGGCGCGCCATGCAGCGCTTCACCGAAGAGCGCAGTGCCGACACTCCCGACGAGTTGTGGCTGCTGGAGCATCCCCCGGTGTTCACCCTGGGAATGGCGGCCGATCCCAGCCACGTGCTTGCCGCCGGCGATATTCCCGTGGTCCAGACTGACCGGGGAGGGCAGGTGACCTATCACGGTCCCGGGCAGCTGGTGGTGTATCCGCTGGTGGACATCCGGCGTCTGGGCATCGGCGTGCGCGACCTGGTGGTGAGGCTTGAGCAGTCGGTGATCGACCTGGTCGCGCCGTTTGGTGTGCAGGCAATGGGTCGCCGCGACGCACCGGGGGTCTACGTCGATGGGCGCAAGCTTGCCAGTGTCGGCATGCGCATTCGACGCGGCGCCAGCTATCACGGCCTGGCAGTGAACGTGGCCATGGACCTGGCACCGTTTGCACGCATCAATCCCTGCGGGATGGTGGGCATGGAGGTCACGCAGCTGCGCGACCTGGGTGTGCCGGGCGACGTGCAGCAGACCGGACGGGCCGTTGCTACAGGACTAGCACTACGCCTTCAGTCGCCTGCAGTTCCGCGTTCAATGCCTTGAGCTGGTCTTCGCCCTGGACCACCATGGCATAGGTCAGCGCCAGGAAATTGCTTTGTCCCGAGGCGCGCTCGGTGACGCGATTGGGCTCGAATCGCCCGAAATGGCGGACAAACACGGCGTCCAGGCGACCGCGCAGTTCGGGGCTTGCCCTTGCCACGACTTTGATCGGGTATTCGGTGGGGAATGTAATGCGTTCAGGTTCCATGTTCCCTAGAATAGCGCCCCCTGAAGACCGGGGCCGCGGAGAGGTGGCAGAGTGGTCGAATGTACCTGACTCGAAATCAGGCGTGGGTTTACGCCCACCGTGGGTTCGAATCCCACCCTCTCCGCCACTTCAGCAGTGAAGCCCGTGGCGACTGCGCCGCGTTGGCGCAGCGCGGCAATTGTCCAGTAGCATGAGCTTTTCGCGCAACCCGGGGACGAACGAATGATACTGGTGACCGGCGGCGCCGGATTCATCGGCTCGAATGTGGTCGCTGCCCTGTGCGGGCGCGGCATGCGGGTGGCCGTGTGTGACCGGCTGGGCAGCGATGACAAGTGGCGCAATCTGGCCAAGTCCGATTTCAGCGAGCTGATCGCCCCGGAGGCGTTGTACGACTGGCTTGAGGCGCAGCGGCACCTCGAGGCAATCATCCACCTCGGCGCCATCTCTGCCACCACTGAACGCGATGCCGATCTCATCTACGAGGTCAACGTACGCCTGAGCATGCTCCTGTGGAGTTGGTGCGCGGCGCACGACACGCCGTTGATCTACGCCTCTTCGGCGGCGACCTACGGTGCCGGCGAACGGGGGTTCGACGACAACCTGCCACGCGAGGCATTGGCACGGTTGCGGCCGCTCAACGCATACGGCTGGAGCAAGCAGTTCTTTGACCTGTGGGTGGCTGACACCGTGGACCGGGGTGGCCCGGTTCCCCCGCAATGGGTCGGATTGAAGTTCTTCAACGTTTACGGCCCCAACGAGTACCACAAGGGCACGATGCAAAGTGTCATCGCGCAGAAGTATCCGCTGGTGGCAGCCGGGCGTCCGGCAACCCTGTTTGCCTCGCACCATCCTGATTACCCGGATGGCGGCCAGCAGCGCGACTTTGTCTTCGTTGAGGATTGCGTCGACGTGGTTTTGTGGCTGCTTGGCCAGCCAGCCGTCAACGGACTGTACAACCTGGGCTCCGGACAGGCGCGCAGTTTTGCCGACGTCGCGCGGGCCATGGCCGCCGCGGCGGGCGTGCCGGCACAGATCGAGATCGTGCCGATGCCCGAAGCCATACGCCCTAACTACCAGTACTTCACCGAGGCGCGCATGCAGCGGCTGCGCGATGCCGGGTACGATCGGGCGTTCAGCACCATCGAGGCGGGCGTGCGCCGCTACGTCGAGCAGTATCTGGCCGCGCCAGACCGCTACCGCTGATCCCGGACGTCCTTCGTGCAGGTGCGCCATGTCATTCTCGATCGCGACGGCGTGCTCAATGAGGAGGCGCCGGACCACGGGTACATTACGCGCCCGCAGGACTGGCGCTGGATCGCCGGTTCGCTCGAGGCGCTGGCGTCATTGGCGCGTGCTGGCGTGCGCGTGTCCATCGCGACCAACCAGTCCGGCGTCGGCCGCGGTTTGATGACTGCGCACGAGCTCGACGCCGTGCACGCGCGCATGCGCCGCGAGGTCGAGGTCGCTGGTGGCCGCATCGACGCCCTGCTGGTGTGTCCACATGCGCCGGGTGCGGGCTGCGACTGCCGCAAGCCGGCACCGGGCCTGATCAAGGCCGCTGTCGAGGCGTCCGGCATTGCCGCCGCCCAGACGCTGGTTGTCGGGGACGATGGCCGCGACCTGCAGGCCGCCCGCGGCGCCGGCGTGCCGGCCGCGTTGGTGCTCACCGGCAAGGGTCGGGCCGCCGCGGCGCTGTCGCCGCAGGGGATCGTTGTCTATGATGACCTCAGGGCGCTGACGCGCGAAATCCTTGCCGAGTCCCGGCCTGATGGAAGCAATCATCGATGATGACCATTGCACAGATGTTCGAGGACCACGCGCGGGTCATGGCACAGGCCGCCGCCACGCTGCCGGCCGTGCTCGACAAGGTCGCCGCCGAATTGCATGACTGCTTCGCGCGCGGCAACAAGCTACTGGCCTGTGGCAACGGCGGCAGTGCCGCGGATGCCGAACACCTCGTGGCCGAGCTGGTTGGCCGCTATCGGGACGAGCGGCGTGCATTGCCCGCGGTGACGCTGGCGGCCGGATCGGCCACCCTTACCGCGCTGGCCAATGACTATGGCTACACCCGGGTCTTCGCGCGCCAGGTCGAGGCGCTGGCGCAATCCGGCGATCTGCTGTTCGCCATCAGCACCAGCGGCAAGTCGCCTAATGTCCTCGAAGCCGCGCGCAGCGCACGCGCGCGTGGCTGTCGGGTGGTTGGCTTTACCGGCGCAGCCGGCGGGCCCCTTGCGGCCGAGGCGGACCTGGTGATCGCCGCACCGTCAACCGTCACCGCCCGGATCCAGGAAGTGCACGGTATCTGCATCCACGCGATCTGCGAGTCACTCGACGCCAGGCTGCGTGCGGCCGAAGCTGGCCAATGACCGGCAAAGCGCATCCGCTGGAGTATCACTCGCTGCTCGACATCATCGAGCGGTGTCGGGGACGCGAGGTGTGGGTAGTCGGCGACCTGATGCTGGATGAGTACGTGCTGGGATTGGTCGAGCGCATCTCCCCGGAAGCGCCGGTGCCGGTGGTGCGCGTGCGCGATGTCGAGTACCGCCCCGGCGGCGCTGCGAACGTGGCGCGCCAGGTCGCAGCCCTCGGGGGTCATGCGGTGCTTGCCGGCGTGCTGGGTGATGACGAGGCCGGCCAGCGGCTGCTGGCCAGTTGCGCGCGCGCCAATGTCGACACCCGCGCGGTGTTGGTCGAGAGCGGCCGCAAAACCACGCGCAAGCTGCGCGTGCTGGGGCACGGCCAGCAATTGCTGCGACTGGACTGGGAGGACGCGCCGCCGCGCGCGGAGGACCTGGGCGATCGCTTGCTCAAGCAGCTGCAGGCGGGGGCCAGGCCGGAAGTGATGATCCTCAGCGACTATGCCAAGGGCGTGCTGACGGACAAGACCATCCGGGCGCTCATCGATCACGCGCACGGCCTGGACTGCCGCGTTCTGGTTGATCCCAAGCGGCGCGACCTGGCCGCGTATCGCGGCGCCAACCTGCTGACGCCCAACCTCGGGGAGCTTTCGCTGGCCGCTGGCAAGACGCTGGAAAAAACCGATACCCACGCCATTGCCGCGGCTGCCGGTCCGTTCATCCAGGCCGGCCGGTTCGACTCGATGCTGGTGACGTTGGGCGACGGCGGCATGCTGATGGTCGATGCCGATGGGCAGTCGATCCATGTGCCGGCGGTGCGGCGTGCAGTGTCCGACGTGACCGGCGCGGGGGATACCGTCATCGCGGTGCTGGCCGTTACCCTGGCCAGTGGCGCCGCAACGCGCCAGGCCATGGAGCTGGCCAACGTGGCCGCCGGCATCGCCGTCGGCGACGTGGGGGCAGTGGCGGTCGAACCGGCGCAAATCCGCAGTGCCCTGGCCGGCCTTTCCGGAAGCAAGGTCATCGGCCGCGACAGCCTTGCCGCACGTGCCACCGGCTGGCACGCCGAGGGCAAGCGCGTGGTGTTCACCAATGGCTGCTTCGACCTGCTGCATGCCGGGCACCTGTCGCTGCTGGAGGATGCCGCGCGGCAGGGCGACGTACTGGTGCTGGCCATCAACAGCGACGAATCGGTGCGCCGGCTCAAAGGGCCGCAGCGGCCGATCGTCCCTGCCGCCGAACGGGCCAACCTGCTGGCCGCATTGTCATGTGTCGACGCCGTGACCATCTTTGACGAGGACACGCCGCTGGAAACGCTGCGCATGGTGCGCCCCAACGTGCTGGTCAAGGGACAGGACTACGCGCTGGCCAACGTGGTCGGTCGCGATCTGGTCGAGTCCTGGGGTGGCCGGGTCGTGCTGGTGCCGTTGATGCCGGAAAAATCAACCAGTGCCCTGGTAGAGCGCATCCGGGGAGACCGGATTCCCGGCTAGGTTGCGCGGGCCGGACGGACCGGCCGGGTTGGTCGATCCGGCATCCGATCGTGCCCCGGCCACCAGGCGGGCGCAGTTCCTGGCCACGTCCTGCGCGGTCATGTCATTGATGCGCAACACCACGTCATTGGGTTTGATGGGCCCGTAGACGGCCGGATCCGTCGACTCGAAGAACGCGATGGTCGGTACGCCGGCGGCGCTGGCCAGATGCATGGGGCCCGTGTCGGCGCTGAAGAACCAGTCGGCTTTTGCAATCGTCGCCGCCAGCTGGCGCGGCAACGGGCAATGCACGGTGGCGAAGTCCGCGCTGATGGGCCGGTGGCGCTCGGTGGGCAGCACTTCAAGCGGCGCCGTGTCCGGTGCCAGCGCCAGGTATGCCTGCCAGAATTGTCGCCACCACTCCGCGCCCAGGTCCTTCTGGTCGCGCGCGCTGGCAAAGAATCCGATAACCGGCGAGCCGGCCGCCGGGCGTCGAGCGGCCAGGCCGAGGCTCTTTGCCATCAGCGCGGCGCCTGCTTCCAGCTCGCTGGGGCTGTTGGCGATGCGCAGGCACGCCGCGGATGGTGCCGGTTCGATGCCGAAGGCCGGTGCCACCAGCGCGAGCGGTCGCAGCGCTTCATGGGGGACGTCGCGCGGCTGGTCCACCGCGCAGTCGAGCCGCAACCACTGGTCATGGCCGGCAAAGCCAAGGCGCCAGCGGGTATGCACAAGGGTGAGTGCCATCCGGCCGCCGGAGGAGTTGGGGACCGGATCAATCGCAAGGTCGTAGTGCTGCGCACGAAAGTCGCGCAGCCATTTCAGTGTATGGCGAAAGCGCCACCATCTCTTGTGCGGCAGGATCATGACCTTGCGCACCCCGGGAATGCCGCGCAGAAGGTCGCCGGCCTCCCGGTAGCCCGTGAGCACGTCAATGGCCGCCTCGGGCAGCGCGTCGTGGATGGCGGTCAGCAGGGGCGTGAGAAACAGCGTGTTGCCCATGCGCCCATTCATGCGCACGATCAGCACCTGCCGGATCTGTTTGGCATCGAAGGGCTCGCGCGCCCTGGCCTGGCGGTCGCCGAATGCGGCAAGCATCCGGCCTGTGGCGGCACGCACATCGGTTCGAAGGCGCGTGCCCGCCTCCCGGACGGCGTGCCAGTAATCGGTCATCGCGGACCCCTGCGCAGAACCGCAGCGCGGCCAAATACCGCTCGCGGCGCGATCACCATGAAGCAAGCGGCCCCTTGGCCGAGGCAGCGAATTGGCAAACCCAGCGTCCCGTGCATGAACATTCCGTAGGCAAGTTCACTCCAAATCCCGGCCACGACCCGCAAGCGCCGGATCCTGGCCTCCCCCCAGCGGGCCTTGGTCCAAGGAATCTTAATCGGGCCGGCGCGATTGGTTTAGACATTCGATATTAAAGGAATTTGTCGCCCTGGATTGCTATACATAGAAGAGCTATGTATAAGACTGTTAGGTATGGATCTGAGCAAGGACCTGGTCGCCGCCTCTGCCACGCCCCTGGTACTGGCCATCCTGGCCGAGGGTGACAGCTACGGCTACGCGGTTATCAAGCGCGTGGCGGACCTGTCTCGCGGCCAGCTGCAGTGGACCGACGGCATGCTGTATCCGGTGCTGCACCGGCTCGAGCGACAGGAACTGGTGGCCGCAAAGTGGGGGGCCTCGGAGACCGGGCGCAAGCGCAAGTACTACCGCATTACCAAACTGGGGCGCGATCAGCTGGCAGCCCAGAGGGAACAGTGGCAGGTCGTTGACAGGACACTGCGCGGCCTGTGGATGAAGGCGGCCATCGCATGAGTTCCAGCGGCGATGACGCGGCGCTTGAGCAGCAGATCACCCTCTGGCGCGAGTACCTGCGCCGCCTGCCGGCCATTGCCGCGCGCGACGTGCAGGAACTGGAGGGCCACCTGCGCGAGCAGGTGGCGGAGCTGACCGAGGCGGGTCTCAAGCCCGACGAGGCCTTCCTCGTGGCGGTCAAGCGCATGGGCAGCCTCAACGCCTTGTCGCGTGAGTTCGCCCTTGAGTATTCCGAGCGGCTTTGGAAGCAGCTGGTCATCACCCCGGGCGATGCGGATGAGGCAGGCAGCGCCCCGCGCACCGAGTGGCTGGTCGTCCTGGGCCTGGCCGCCGCCGCGGCGCTGGCCATCAAGCTGCCCGTGCTGTTCGGCTACACCATCGGCGATGCCGAGGGTTTCTACGCCCGCAATGCCAGCCTGTTCGTGTTGCCGCTGCTTGCCGGCTACTTCGCCTGGAAGCGCGGGCTGCACGCTGCAACGCTGGGGTCGCTGGCGCTGGCTTTTGCCGGGGCCGCACTACTGGCCAATGTCTTTCCCTTCGGCATGCGCAGCGATACGCAGGCCTTGACTGCATTGCACCTGCCGATCGCCCTGTGGCTGGTGGTGGGTGTCGCCTACGTCGGGGGTCACTGGTTCGCCGGCCAGGGGCGCATGGACTTCGTGAGATTCACCGGCGAGCTGTTCATCTACTACGTGCTCATCGCCTTGGGCGGGGGCGCGCTTACCTCGTTCACCATGATGATGTTCAGGGCCATCGGCATCAACGCCGGGTGGCTGGCCCAGAGTTGGCTGGTGCCCTGCGGGGCGATGGCCGCGGTTATCGTGGGATCCTGGCTGGTGGAGGCAAAGAAGAGCGTCATCGAGAACATGGCGCCGGTGTTGACCAGGCTGTTCACGCCGCTATTGACGGCCTTGCTGCTGGCGTTCCTCGCCACCATGCTCTGGACGGGCAATCCCATCGGCGTCGAGCGCGGGGTGTTGATCGTGTTCGACCTGTTGCTGGTGCTGGTCGTTGGCCTGGTGCTGTATGCCGCGTCGGCGCGCGATATGGCAGCAGCACCGGACCTGTTCGATGGACTGCAGCTGTTGCTGGTGGTGGTTGCCCTGGTGGTGGATGTGGACGCGCTGGCGGCAGTCGCGTCGCGCATCTCCGCGTACGGGTACACCCCAAACAGGGTGGCCGCGCTGGGCGAGAACCTCATACTGCTGGCCAACCTCGCCGTGTCGGCGTGGTTGTACCTGCGCTTCCTGCGCGGTCGCAGTTCGTTCGCGGCCCTGGAGCGCTGGCAGGTCGCCTACCTTCCCGTGTACTCGGTGTGGGCGGCGCTGGTGGTCATCGTCTTTCCGCCAATATTCGGCTACCGTTGACGGATGAGTGAAACGGGGAGGACGCCGCTGACCACAGGTCAGTGGTGGGCGATCGTGCTGTGTGCGCTGGCCGCGTTCTTTGACGGCTATGACGCACAGATGCTGGCCATGGCCATACCGTTGATGGCAGGCGAGTTCCACGTCGCGACCACCGCCTTCGCCGCCGCCGCGTCGGGATCCCTGGCCGGAATGGCCCTTGGGGCGATGCTGCTGAGTCCGTTGGCAGATCGCTTCGGCCGCCGCCCGCTGTTGATCGCCAGCCTGCTGGTTCTAGGGTTGGCGACCCTGGGCGCAATGCACAGTGGCGGGCCACTGGAAATGGCCGCATGGCGCACGCTGGCCGGTTGCGGCCTGGGCGCGGTGGTGACCATCACGATTGCCATCGTTGCCGATCTGGCCCCCGCCGACCGGCGCGTCACGTTGGTCACCATCATGGCCAGCGGTTTTGCGATCGGTGCCGCATCGTCCGGGCAAATCGCGCCGCTGCTGTCGGCGCATTGGGGTTGGCGCGGACTGTTTGCCTATGGCGGCATCATGCCGCTGGTCATTGCAGTGCTTTGCCTGTGGGGAATTCCGGAAACCAGGGTCGACCGCGTTGCCGCGCGCGCGCAACCGGCCAGCATGCTGGACCAGGTGTCATCGCTGTTTGCTGCCCGCTATCGATACCGCACCGTGTTCATGTGGTTGCTGACCGCGCTGAACCTGTTCGCCAACTACGGACTGTTCAGCTGGCTGCCGACCCTGCTGGTGCAAAATGGCTGGACACTGGCGGCAGCCTCGCGCGTGACCAGTTTCCTGGCCATCGGTGGCCTGACCGGCTGTTACTTCGTGTCGACCCAGGCCGATCGAGGGCGCACCGTGCTGGCGCTGGTGGGCGTCTACCTTACCGGGGCCATTGCCCTTGCACTTTGTGCCACCAACCCGGGCAGCACCTGGATGTGGGTCCTGCTGGTCATCCTGATCGGCTTTGGCGGCATTGGCGCCAGCCTGACGCTGGCACCGCTGGCATCGACCTATTACCCGCCCGAGCTTCGGTCCACGGGCGTGGGTTGGGCCAATGGGGTGGGCCGGGCAGGGTCTTTCTTCGGGCCGCTGGCGCTGGCCTGGCTGATGAAGCAGTCGCTGTCGCCGACCATGGTGCTGGGTGCGCTGATGGTTCCCATGACCCTGTGCGCGCTGTTCGTGTTCCTGCTGCCTTGGGCGCTGCGCGCCGGCAACAATCCCGTGGGCAGTGGCTAGGTCATGCGCATCCCCAGCAATCAATGGTATCCGCTGCTCGAGAGCCGGGAAGTGCGCCGCAAGCCGGTAGGACTTGAGCGGCTGGGGATGCAACTGGTGTTCTGGCGCAGCGCGGACGGCCAGATGCACGCACACCTGGATCGTTGTCCACATCTGGGGGCGGCGCTGAGTGCCGGCCACATTGATGACGATCACATCGTGTGTCCCTTCCATGGCTTCTGCTACGACGGGCAGGGCCGGTGTGTGCATATCCCCTCGCTGGGCAAGGGCGGCAAAATCCCTAAGGGACTGGCCGTGCGGTCGTTCGCCGTTCGCGAGGCGCACGGCTTCGTGTGGCTGTGGCTGGGGGAGCCGCCAGCGGCTTCGTCGCAAATCCCCTGGTTTGGGCAATTGGAATCCGGCTGGCACCAATACACGATCGCCGTGGACTGGCCCGTGCACTACACGCGCGCCATCGAAAACCAGCTCGATGTCGCACACCTGCCATTTGTGCACCGCACGACCATCGGGGGCAGCGGGCGCTTCGTTGTCGAAGGGCCATATGTAGAGGCGGGCGACGCGGGGATTCGCGTCTGGCCGACCAACCGCAAGGATGATGGACCGGTGCGCGATATGTCAGAGCTGGCCGCTGCCGCCGCAGGGGCCCAGCCGGGGCTGGAATTTCTCTACCCGGGCATCTGGCTGCTCAATATCGCCCCGCGCTTCAAGAATTTCATTGCCTTCGTGCCCATCAACGAGCACACCACGCGCTATTACCTGCGGGTGTATCACCAATTCGGTCCCGGCTTGCTCGCGCGCCCGCTGGGTTGGCTGCTGTCGCAGAGCAATCGCTTCATCCTCAATCAGGACCGGCGCGTGGTCGTGACCCAGACGCCGGCGTCCAGTGAAGACGCGGGGGACGACCGCATCGTGGCAGCCGATCGCGCCATCGTTGAATTTCGCAAGCAACATGCCCGCATGCTCGGGTAGTTTGCCGTGCCTATAGCTTCGTCGCCGCCAGTTGCGCTTCGAGCCTGGCCTTGAGTGCCTGGAAGCGTGCATTGTCAGCTAGTGCGACGGTATAGATCGGATCGCGAGCAATGGCCGCTGGCGAGACCCCTGGGATCGCATCGGCCAGCTGCTCAAGCATGGTCACCGCTTCGTCCTTCTGGCCTGCCCAGGCCAGGACGCCGGTTGCCATGTTCATTGCATAGAGCCATTGCAGCGCGTTGCCGGAGCGCGGAATCAGGGCCATGCCCTCGCGCGCCGTGTTGGCCGCTTTTGAATTGTCGCCGGCGAACAGCTGGCCTTCAGCCACGCGCAGCCGACTCAGCCAGGTCAGTTGCGGGTCGGCCTCGGTCGCCTGACCCAACATCCGAAGCGTCGTCAGCCCATCGGACTTTGCTGCGGCCCTATCATTTAGCAGCAGATTTGCCCAGCCACGCATCTCGGCGACCGGTGGCGGCGGCAACCCAAGGTTGTAGGACTGGAACATTCCGGTTTCAGGCATTAGCGGTCCGGGCTGCCGGTTCAGTAGTCGCCGGATTTCGTCATAGCGCCGCTGGTGTCGAAGCACGTAAAGCTGCAGCGGCACCAGCAGCCCGGGATCCACTCCGGGCATCGCCGACTTGATCTCCATCCGCTGCAAGGCATCGTTGTTGCCGGTGAAGTTGTAGATCAGGCTGTTACGGAACCACGTCCACTCATCCAGCTGGTCGGGCAGACGCGCGATGAGAAGGTCGGTAACGCGCAGTGCCTGCTGTGGCTGCTTGGCCATCCAGCAATCGGCACCCCAGGCTACCAGTGCCGAGGTGTTGGCCGGATCCAGCGTGACCAGTCGCTGCTCGAGCGACAGGGCTTCTTCCATCCTGCCGGCCGCAACGAGGATGCTGGTCTTTAGTATCAGTATTTCCGGATCGTTCAGTCCCTGCGCCTCTGCGGCGTCGAACAATGCCAGTGTCTTCGCAACGTCCCTCTGAGGACCGCCACTGGCATTGACGGCTTCGAACAGTGCCACGCGCGGGTCATTGCCCAGAATCCGGCGCGCAGATGCGACGTCCTGGCGCGCCTGCCGCACCCACGCGTCCATCTCCACTTTAGTGGAGGCGATGCCGTTGGGGCCAAGTGATACCCGGCCAAGATAGGCCACGCCGAAGTCCGGGTCGTGCGCAATGGCGGCGCTGTACAGGTCGTAGACCCGCTTTGCCTCGGCGCGGCTGGTGCCGCCGTTTATCTGGCGTGCTGCAAGGCGCGCCTGCAGGTACAGGTCGTAGGCAACGGGATCCTTGGTCGGCGGTGCCGTGGCTGCATGTGCAGCCGGTGATAGCTGAACGGCCAGCTGCGAGGCAACGGCACCGGCGACTTCCGACTGCAGGGTCATTGCCTTGACCAGCTTGCGGTTGAAGTTCTGCGACCAGACATGGGCGTCGGTTTTGGCGTCGATAAGCTGCAATGTCAGGCGCACGTCCTCGCCGTCGCGCCGCACGGACCCCTCCAGCACGTAGGTCGCGCCCAGTTCCTTGGCAATCTGGGCAACCGGCTTGGGCGTCGTGCGGTACGTCATCATCGTGGTGCGCGAGATGACTTCCAGTCCCGGGGCGCTGTTGGAAAGCGCAGAGAGGATTTCCTCGTGCATGCCGTCGGCGAAAAAGGCGTTGGCCGGATCCGGGGACAGGTTTTCAAACGGCAGGATGGCGATGCGCGGCTTGGTGGCTGTGGCCTGGGCCACGGTTGGTGCGGCCACTGTCGCAGTGCGGTGCCAGACGTACAGGGCAGTCCCCGCGACCAGCAATAGTGCGGCGGCGGCCAATGCCCACCTGCGGCGCGATGGCTTGCCAACGCGTGCATCCCCTGCGGGCGTGCCTTTGACTGCGGCTGCAGGCTGCGTGCCATGGGCCGTGCCGCGCTCGACGAACCTGCGCACCCCGGCAACATACGCCTGCCATGCCGGATCGCTGCGGTCCCCAGCCCAGCCCGCAAGGTCCGCCGTCTGCGTGAGTTCGAACATGATCGGTCGCTCGCAGGCCTCGACCATCACCGGGACCAGCGTCTTGTTGCGATCGGCCAGGGTGGCTTCAGCGCGCACCCAGCGCGACGCGACAGACTTCTTGGACCACAGGACCACTACCGCCTTGGCTTCCTTGAGCGCCTGCTCGGTGACATGGTCGTAGGCGTCACCCGGATCCAGCGTCTGGTCCCACCAGACGCTGAAACCCTCGCGCTCGAAGCCTTCGGCAAACCGCCGCGCGATGGCCTGGTCGTCGCGGCTGTACGACAGGAAGATGTCGGGCAAGCCGTGCTCCTACTTGCCCGGCTTGGGTTCCCAGGATTTGCACCAGCCCTTGGCCAGCACGTACTGCCCCAGCACCAGTTCGCACACGCCCTTGGGTGCGCCCTTGTCGCTGGCGTAGAGCTTGCAGTTGCTGCAGTCCTGGCCCGCCTTGTACTGCGGGAACGCCTTGGCATCGACCTTGGTGGCGTCCGCGACATAGGCAATGGACTTCGCGGTGGTGTCGTCTTCCTTCAGCGTCGGGAAATCGTCATCGGCCCGCGCCGCGCGTGACAGCAGCGCGGTGGCCGGCAGTGCAGCGGCGCCGAGCAGGGCATTGGTGATGAACGCGCGGCGCGCAATGTTATTCAAAGGCATTCGAATTGATCCTCGCGAGGTGCCTGCACAGGTGTCCCGGTGGCCGCCAACCGGCCGTCCCGAATGCAGGATGGGTAAATGACCGGCAAGTGCTTCATCGACTGGGTCCTTTGCGGTTCTAGATCGCGAGACTGGACAGGGCGATCGCGCAACCGATTGCAGCCGCGCTGACACCGAAGGCCGGGAACAGTTTCTGCCGCCCCAGGAAGTACAGCGACGTCAGCACCAGGCCCAGTTCCAGGAATCCCTCGGCCAGGTCAAAGCGCAGCGCCAGGTGTTCGGAACGTTCGGTTTCTTGCACCTTTGCGTCGGCTTCCTTCTTGGTCTCGTCCGCATCGTGCTGGTACTTGTCCTGCGACGCCTTGAATTTGGCCACGGCCGCGTCCACCTTGGCGCTGTCGGTGCCCAGGGCCACGGCCAATTGGGCGGCCACATCGCTGGTGTGCTCGCGGATCTTCTTGGCCTGGTAATAGGACCAGTCGTCGTTGGCCTCGGACCGATGCATCACGGCGGCGGTATGCTGGCGGTGCGCGGCGATGGTCACGAAGGCCAGTGCCACGCCGATCACGCCCACGAGCATGCCCACCGTCCGGGTCATCCCGTCGGCCTCGTGTCCGTGCTCGTGGTGAATCTCAATCTCAGCCATTCATGTGCTCCTGAAGTGCTTCGGTCGGTGGCGCTGCAGATCGTCCGAGCCCACCGGTGTGCGAAATTCGCCACTGCGCCGATGCAGTGGCCATGACTCTGGTATCCGAGGGATATTAGCGCACGGCGGGGCACCAGTCCCCTGCGGCCGCGCGCTATGATCCGCAAGCGTCATGAATCCCCCGCGGCAAAGCGACGACATCGAGCCACTGTGGACGGCCACCGCGCTGCGGGCCATTGCCTATCGTGACGGTCTCGCGCGCCGGCAGGTTGCACCGACCCAAGAGGCGCTGTCCGAGCTGGTGGCGCACCTGGGCGGAAAATTGCCCGCGGGGCCTGCACCCGCGCAGCAAGTACTGGAACTGCTCGATCGCTTTGGATCGCCGGCCACCATGGCCTCTGCAGGCGGGCGTTTCTTCGGCTTCGTGATCGGCGGTTCGCTGCCGGCCACCGTGGCGGCCAACTGGCTGGCCACCACCTGGGACCAGAACACCGGATTGCTGGCGGCAGCGCCGGCCACGACGTTGCTGGAGCAGATCGCGCTGGACTGGATCCTGGAGATCCTGGATTTGCCGCGCGGCTGCGCCGGCGCATTCGTCACCGGCGGGCAGATGGCCAACTTCACGGCACTGGCCGCCGCGCGACATTGCCTGCTCGCGCAGCAGGGGTGGGACGTGGAGTCCCGCGGCCTGTTCGGCGCACCGGAAGTTCCCGTGATCGTCGGAGCTGACGCGCACGTCACGATCTTCAAGGCCCTGGCCCTGTTGGGTCTTGGCCGTGATCGGGTCATCAAGGTGCCGGTCGACAGCCAAGGGCGCATGCGCGCCGAGGCGCTGCCGAAGATCGACTCGCCGGCCATCGTGTGCATCCAGCATGGCAACGTGAACTCCGGCGCGTTCGACCCGCCCGCTCCCATCGTTGCATGGGCTCGCCAGCGCAACGGCTGGGTGCACGTGGATGGTGCCTTTGGGCTGTGGGCGCGCGCAGCCCCGGCGCGTGCCGGATTGGGCAAGGATGCCGAGCTGGCGGATTCCTGGGCTACCGATGCGCACAAGTGGCTCAACGTTCCCTACGACTGCGGCATCGCGCTGGTGCGTGATCCGGCGGCGCTGCGCGGCGCCATGGGCACGGGCGCGGCCTATCTGCAGGAGTCAGCGGTACGCGAACCCATGCAGTTCACGCCAGAGTTGTCGCGTCGCGCGCGCGGCGTGGAAGTGTGGGCCGCGCTCAAGTGCCTGGGTCGCAGTGGCGTCGCAGACCTGGTGGAACGCTGCTGTGCGCACGCCAGTCGGTTCGCCACGGGACTGCGCAATGCCGGGTTCGAAGTGCTCAATGACGTGGTGCTCAACCAGGTGCTCGTGTCATTCGGTAGCGACGAGGAAACCCGTGCGGTAATCGAGCGCATCCAGACGGATGGCACCTGCTGGTGTGGTGGTACGCAGTGGCAGAACCGGGCCGCCATGCGCATCAGTGTGTCCTCGTGGGCCACCACCACCGAAGACGTCGATGCGAGCATTGCGGCCATGTGTCGTGCCGCGCTCGATAGGTAGTAGACTGCCCGATACTGCGTATGTGATGGATATTCCATCGCCGCGCGGGAGCCCCTGTGACGCCGCGAAGTTGGGAGTGAACATGCCCGGTCACCTGCCGCTTTTGATCGTGGAACGTGCCTGGTCATCCCCGATCAGGTTGGGGCCATAGCCATGCTGCAGGCGGTCCTGGAGCAGCGGCGCAAGAACCTCGGGGACTTCGAGGTGGGCCGCGTGCTGCCCGCCGCGGCGCAGCGCATGGTAGGTCCGTTTGCCTTCTTCGACCACATGGGCCCGGTGCAGCTGCCGGCGGGCCTGTCGCGCAGCGCGGACGTGCGCCCGCACCCGCATATCGGACTGTCCACGGTCACCTATCTGTTCAGTGGCGAGATCGTCCATCGAGACAGTGTGGGATCGACGCTGCCCATCCAGCCCGGTGAGGTCAACTGGATGATCGCCGGCAGGGGCATCACCCATTCGGAGCGCTTCGAGAAAGCCCGCGCCCAGGGCGACTCGCTGCACGGCATCCAGGCTTGGGTGGCGCTGCCCATCCACGAGGAGGAAACCGCGCCGAGCTTTGCGCATTACGACAGCCAGGGGCTGCCCGTGCTCGACGCGGGTGGCGTGTGGATGCGGCTGGTGGCGGGCGAAGCCTATGGGCAGCGCAGCCCGGTGGTCATTCATTCGCCGCTGTTCTACCTGCATGTGCAGATGACCGCAGGGGCCTCGGCGCAATTGCCGGACCAGTACGGGGAGCGGGCCGCGTACGTCGTGGCCGGCGAGGTGCAGGTCGATGGCAACGCCTTCCGGCCCGGGCAGATGCTGGTATTCAAGCCCGGCCCGGGAGCGGTGGTACGGGCGATGACCGACGCGACGCTGATGATGCTGGGTGGCGAATCGGTGGGGCCGCGCTACGTTGACTGGAACTTCGTGTCCTCGTCACGCGAGCGCATCGAGCAGGCCAAGGCCGACTGGCGCGCCGGACGCATGAAACTGCCGGACGCGGACCACGACGAATTCATCCCCTTGCCAGATAGCGACGCCAGCCACCGAAGCGCGTGATATCCACCGCCTGCGTCAGGGCGTGGGATTCGCAAACAAATCCTGACACCTCGGTACCGTCTGCGATCCGCAGCCGTCCGATGCCCAATGGCGAGGGAATGCCCGCAACAAAGCTGCCAAAGTGCTCTACCGGCATGCGCCAGATCTCGACCTCGATGGCTGCGCCCTGGCTTCCGACCCGGACCAGTCCTGGCCGGTAGGGTGGTCCGCCGGGCAATGCATAGAGCCGGTACTCTGCCGTGGTTTGCGTCGCGGCCCGCAGCCAGGCGCCGCGTGACGTCAGCTGCGCGTTGAGCGGCAACCCGCTCATGTGGGCCCCGCACACCGCGATGTCAACGTAGCCACCGGTGGCCGCCAGGGCAGGGCCATCCATGGCCCCGCCTTGCATCCGCGCCGCCAGACGCAGCAAGTCATCGTCCGTCCACGCCGGGGCGATCAGCGACACGCCAAAGGGCAGCCCGCGCACCGTGAATCCGCCGGGCACCGCCACTGCCGCCAGGTCCATCAGGTTGACGAAATTGGTGTAGTAACCCAGGTCGCTGTTGCGTGCGATGGGTTCTGCGGCAACCTCCTCGATGGTGAAGTGCGTCGGCGCTGTGGGCAGCAGCAGCACGTCGGCCTGTGCCCAGATCGCATCGGCGACCCGCCGCAGTCCCTTAAGGCGGTACTGTGCGAGGAAGGAATCGCGTGCGGAGGGCTTTGCGCCCCCGGCAATGATTTCGCGCGTGACCGGCAGCAGCGCTGCAGGGTCGGACTCGATCAGCGGCAGTGCCGCAAGATAGCGCTCGGCCAGCCACGGTCCCTGGTACAGCAGTCGCGCGCATTCCAGGAACGCGGTGATGTCCACGACCACCGGTTGGCCGCCCAGATTCACCAGATGCTGGATCTGCAGCTCAAACAGCCTGGCGTATTCGCTGTTGCCCAGAAACTCGCGTTGCGAGGCTGCCGGTACGGCAAACCGAAACTGTGCGCGCTGTGACCAGCCGCGACCCGGCGCGGCGGTGGCCGGTCGCGACCAGGGATCCAGCAGGTCGTGGTCGACGGCGACCTTGGCGACCAGGGCTGCATCTTCGGCCGTGGCGGCGAATATCGACATGGCATCCAGGGACAGGCACGCCGGCACCATGCCGCGCGTGCTCAGGGCGCCCAGCGTGGGTTTGTAACCGACCAGATTGTTAAAGGCCGCGGGCACGCGTCCGGATCCGGCCGTGTCCGTGCCCAGCGCGAAGCTGGCCTGGCCCAGTGCTACCGCCAGTGCCGACCCGCTAGAGGAGCCGCCACTGATGAAGGCGGGATCAAAACTGTTGCGGCTGACTCCATAGGCGGATCGGGTGCCCACCAGTCCGGTTGCGAACTGGTCCATGTTGGTCTTGCCCACGGCCATGGCCCCGGCGTCCAGCAGCCGCTGCACTACATGCGCGCTGTGCTCTGGCGTGTGGCTGAAGGCAGGACACCCGGCTGTGGTTGGCAGCGGCAGGTAGTCGATGTTGTCCTTGATGGCAAAGGGGATGCCATACAGCGGCAAGGATTGCGGCGGCAGCAACGCCAGTTCGTCGGCGCGGCTGCGCAGCGCGGCATCGTCGGCACGGCAGATCCACACGTTGAACGGGTCTGCCTCGTGCTTGCGCGCAATGAGTTCCTCGACCACCGCGCGCGGATTGGTGGTGCCCGCGCGATAGGCGGCCAGTAATTGCGCCACGCCAGTGTTCATGCTGCCGTACCCGGCGGGCGCAATGCCAGCAGCAGGTCGCCGGCGGCCACCGGCTTGCCGGCAGTGCAATACACCGCTTCAATCCGCCCGGCTTGCAGCGCCCGCACGCCAATCTCCATCTTCATGGCCTCCAGCACCAGCAGCTCATCGTTGGCCAGCACCGCCTGGCCAGCGGCGGCATTGACCTGCCACACGCTGCCGGTCACCGGTGCCCGGATGGCGACGCAGCCAGCGGGCAGGGCGGCCGCAGTTTGCGCTGCCGCGGGCTCGACCGGTTCCACATCGGCAATGCCTTGCGCGCGCCAGCGCTCGCGCTCGGCAGCGAAGGCCGTGCGCTGCGTGGCACGAAATGCCGCGATGGATTGTGCGTGCTGCGCCAGGAACGACCGGTATTCACCCAGGCTCAGGGACGTGTCCTCGATGCGCAGCGGATGCTGTCCGTAGACGAAGCCCGCGCGGATGCGCAGCAGTTCCTGCGCGCTCACCGGATAGAAGCGGATCTGGTCGAAGAACCGCAGCAGCCAGGGCTTGCCGCGAAAGTCCGCACTCTGGCGGTAGTGGTTCCACATCTGCACCGTGCGACCGACGAACTGGTAGCCACCTGGTCCTTCCATGCCGTACACGCACAGGTACGCACCGCCGATGCCCACGGCATTCTCCGGCGTCCAGGTGCGTGCCGGGTTGTACTTGGTGGTGACCAGGCGATGCCGCGGATCCATGGGCGTGGCTACCGGCGCACCCAGGTACACATCTCCCAGGCCCATCACCAGGTAACTGGCGCCAAAGAGAATGTCCCGGACCTGATCAACCGATTCAAGTCCGTTGATGCGGCGAATGAACTCTATGTTGTCCGGACACCACGGCGCGTCGGCCCGGACCGAGCGCATATAGCGCTGCGTGGCCAACTGCGTGGCCGGGTCATCCCACGACAGGGGCAGGTGCACGATGCGGCTGTGCAGTCGCATCGACTCCACATCGGGCAGGGCCTTGATCACCTTTACTACATGCGCCAGCGCCTGGTGCTGTGTCAGCTGGCGCGCATCAAAATGAACCTGCAGCGACCGGATGCCCGGCGTCAGTTCCAGGAACCCGGCAATGGCCTGCTGCTGCAGCACGTCCAGCAGTGCCTGTACCTGGAACCGCAGTGCCAGATCCAGCTGCGGCGTACCGAACTCCACCAGCAGGTTGTCTTCCCCGGCCTGGCGGATACACACCGCCGCGTGCTGTGCCTGCGCGGCAATTTCCAGGATCACGGCCGGGCTGTTGCGCGCATCGACACGCGCGGGCGGCGTCACCGGCGGCTCGACCGCTGCACTTGATTGCAGCGTGGCGATGGCTCTGTCCTGTTGCAGCAGGCGCTGTCGCGCCACATCCGGCGTCGTGGCAACAAAGCGCACCCTGTCCCCGGGCCGCAGCTGTCCCAGTTTCCACAGGTCGGCCATGGTCACGGTTGCCGGACAGACGAAGCCCCCCAGGCTCGGGCCGTCAGGCCCCAGGATCACCGGCATGTCGCCGGTGTAGTCGATGCTGCCAATGGCGTAGGCGTTGTCGTGGATGTTGGACGGATGCAGTCCGGCTTCGCCGCCATCTTGCCGTGCCCAGGTGGGCTTGGGTCCGATCAGGCGCACGCCGGTGCGACTGGAGTTGTAGTGCACTTCCCAGTCCGCGGCGTAGAAGGCGGTGATGTCCTGCGGCGTAAAGAAGTCCGGCGCGCCGTGCGGCCCGTCGATGACACTTATCAGCCACTGCGCACCGTAGACTGGGCGCAGTACCTGCGGCAATGACGTGCAGCGTGCAAGGTCCGGCGCTACGCCGGCCAGGCGCAGCACATCCCCGGTGCGCAGCGCGCGGCCGCCGTGGCCGCCGAAGCGGCCCAGGGTAAAGGTGGAGCAACTGCCCATGTACTCGGGCAGGTCCAGCCCGCCCTGGATTGCAAGGTAACTGCGTTGACCGGCGCCGCTGATCGCGCCCAGTTGCAACCTGCTGCCGGCGCCGACGGGGATGGGTTGCCAGAACTTTACCGGCGCGTCGTCCAGCACGGCGTTCATCGATGCGCCCGTCAGCGCGATCAGGGCCGGTGCGTTGAACAGCAGGGTGGCGCCGGTGGCGGTCATTTCGACGGCGGCCACGCCCTCGGGGTTGCCCACGATGCGATTGGCCAGCCGCAGCGCAATCGCGTCCATGGGCCCGGAGGGCGGAATGCCCACGTCCCACAGGCCGCCGCGACCGGGCCAGTCCTGGATGGTGCTCATCGTGCCCGGCTCGAGCACTTCGATGCCCGGCAACACCGGCTCATGGCTGTCAAGAAGACGGGTGGTGGGCCGACCGGCTACAAACTCCGGCAGTGCCAGCACGGTGCGCAGCCAGGGCACATTGGTCTCGATGCCGTGGATGTCGGTGGCCGCCAGGGCCCGATCAAGATTGCCGATGGCCTCGGCGCGGGTGGCGCCGCGCGCAATGATCTTGGCCAGCAGCGGATCGTAATACCCGCTGACTTCGGTACCTGTCTCAATCCAGCTGTCCACGCGCACCCCGGCCGGCAGCTGCACGCGCGTCAGCAGGCCACTTGACGGGCGAAAGCCGCGCGCCGGGTCTTCCGCATAGACGCGCGCCTGCATCGCATGGCCCTGCGGCGCATGGCGATGCAGGCGCAGCGCAGGGGCTGTGCCGGCGGCCACGCGGATCATCCATTCGACCAGGTCGATGCCGCCGACTTCCTCGGTGACCCCGTGCTCCACCTGCAGCCGGGTGTTGACTTCGAGGAAGTAGAATTGCTGGGCATCCGCATCGAAGACGAATTCCACCGTGCCGGCGGAGCGGTAGTGCACGGCACTGCCCAGGCGTATGGCCGCGGCATGCAGCCCTTCCCGGGTTGCGGCGGACAGACCAGGGGCAGGGGTTTCCTCGATCACCTTCTGGTTGCGCCGCTGGATCGAGCAGTCGCGTTCGCCCAGGGCAATGACCGTGCCCGTGCCGTCGCCGAATATCTGCACCTCGATGTGGCGCGCGTTGGCCAGGTATTTCTCGAGGAACACCCCGGAGTCGCGAAAGTTGTTGGCCGCCAGGCGCCGCACCGAATCAAACGCGCGCTGCAGGTCGGTGGGCCCATGACACTGCTGCATGCCGATGCCGCCGCCGCCGGCGGTACTCTTGAGCATTACCGGGTAGCCGATGCGCTGTGCCTCGGCCAGGGCGGCAGCAATGTCCTGCAGCAGGCCACTGCCCGGCAGCAGCGGCAGCTCGTTGGCCTGTGCCAGTGCGCGGGCCGTGTGCTTGAGCCCGAAATCGCGCATCTGCTGCGGCGTGGGGCCGATGAAGGCAATCCCCTGCGCCTCGCAGCTTTGCGCAAAGGCGGCGTTTTCCGACAAAAAGCCGTAGCCGGGGTGAATGGCCTGGGCACCGCAGGCGCGCGCGATTTCGATGATCCGTTCCTGGTTGAGGTAGCTGTGCGCCGCGGGCGCCGGGCCCACGCAGAAGGACTCGTCGGCCTGGCGCACATGCATTGCGTTGGCATCCGCCTCGGAGTAAATCGCCACCGAGGCAATCTGCATGCGGCGCAGGGTGCGCAGGATGCGGCAGGCAATCGCGCCGCGATTGGCGATCAGGATCTTGTTGAACATGCGAGGGATCAGCCGGCGTTGCGGGTGATTACCCGTACCGGTGTCGGGTTGTAGCCGTTGCAGGGGTTGTTGAGTTGCGGGCAGTTGGAGATCAACACCCGCACATCCTGCAACGCCAGCAGCTCGACATGGCGACCGGCGGCGGAGATGCCATCGGCAAACGTCAGTCCGCCGGCGGGCGTGACCGGAACGTTCATGAAGAAATTGATGTTGCTGGGCAGGTCGCGCTTGCTGAGCCCGAGGTCCGCGCGCGCCAGGGCCAGCAGGAAACTGTCACGACAGTTGTGCATGTGCCGCTTGTCCAGCGCATAGCGCACCGTGTTGCTCTCGGCCGAACAGGCTCCGCCCAGCGTGTCGTGCCGTCCGCAGGTGTCATCCACGATGCGCAGCATGGGCCGCCCGCGATTGGACAGCAGCGTCGAGCCGGTGGTCAGGTAGATGTTGCCCTGGGCGCAGATGGTGTCCTGCGCGCTGTAGTGTTCATGCGGGTCGAGCGCATTGTAGAAGAGCGTATCTACGGCCTGGTTGCCCTCCAGGTCGATGATGCGCAGCAGCTGGCCGGCCCGGACAACACCCATCCAGGGTTCGCCGGCCGGCACGATTGCGTCAGCGGTGGCCACACTGGCGCCCATCACAGCAGGTGACGTTCGGTGTTGAGGTAGCCGCGTTCATTCTCCGGACAGCGGCCGCGACAGGCATCGTCCGGGCCGATCGGCGCACTGCGATAGGCCTGCAGCAGGACACCCGGGGGCGCATAGGTGGGTCCGATGGCCAGTGGATGCGGGCCTGCATGCAGCACCACGATGGTGTCCATCTCAAAGCGCAGGTCCACCGCATCCCCGGCGTGGCAGTGACCGGGCACCAACTGCAGGTCACCGGCTTCATTGACCTGGACCTTGCTGAAGAAGTTAATCGCGGCGATGAGGTCGCGGTCAGCCAGGCCGTGCTTGCCCAATTCCACCGTCAGGCCCTCGCGCGCGCTCACGAAACGCCCGTTGCGCTGCTGCTGGTAACTGGTCGCCCCGTAGCGCGCTGCAATGGACTCGGGGTCGGTCAGGCCACACAGCGGGTCATGCCAGCCACAGCTGTCGGCGGTGATGGCGCACAGTATCCGTCCCATGTCCGAGTAGCACACGCAGCCGGTGGTCAGGTGTGCCGTGTGCTGGGCCTTGAGCGTGTCGGCCATGTTGTAGCGTTCCAGTGGCTGCTCGCGGCTGAAGAACAGCGCCGTGACGTTGGCGTCAGCCCCGGTTGCCTCCAGCCGCAGCGACAGCCCGCGGCGCAGCACGCCGGACCAGTGTGCACCACCGGGTAGCAACGCCTGCCACTCTGGATTGATTGTCGGCACCAACGCACGCCCCATCCCTCACCTCATGCACCGAAACGAACCATGCAAATGCAAGGCACATACCAGCCGGCAGGCAGGCTGCAAGCGCGCTGCGCTGCACCGCCGCCCAATGCGATGCCCAGGCGGCGCACGGTCTTGGGGCGCCCGTGAGCCAGTGACGCACCTGCACAGGGCAGGTGCGCCGCAAGCCTGCCTGAATTCGGGGCTCGCCACGAATGGCAGTCGCGGCACGTGGCTTGCAGTCATGCGTGAACCAATAGCGTGTGCCGCAAGCGCACAGGAGACATCAATGCAGCGTCTGGCCCGAATGTTTTCAATCGCCCTGCTCGGGGTAATGGTGGCCGCAGTACAGCCGGCCGCCGCCGCCGAGAAGACCTCTTTCAAGGTGGCATGGAGCATTTACGTGGGCTGGATGCCTTGGGACTACGCCCAGCAGAGCGGCATCCTCAAGAAGTGGGCCGACAAGTACGGCATCAAGATCGAACTGACCCAGATCAACGACTACGTCGAGTCCATCAACCAGTACACCGCGGGCCAGTACGACGCCTGCGTCATGACCAACATGGACATGCTGACCATCCCGTCGGCCGGCGGGGTGGACTCCACTGCACTGATCATGGGCGACTACTCCAACGGCAATGATGGGGTGGTGCTCAAGGGGACCGGCAAGAAGCTGGCGGACATCAAGGGCCAGTCCATCAATCTGGTGGAGCTGTCGGTCTCGCACTACCTGCTGGCGCGCGGACTGGACACGGTGGGGCTCAAGGAGCGTGACATCAAGGTGGTCAACACCTCCGATGCCGACATCGTTGCCGCGTTTGCCACGCCGGCGGTGACCGCTACGGTGACCTGGAAGCCGCAGCTTGTCCTCGGTGACTGCAATGCCCAAGACCTCGCTGGTGTTCGACTCCAGCAAGATCCCCGGCGAAATCCTTGACCTCATGGTCGTCAACACCAAGACCCTCAAGGAAAACCCCAAGCTGGCCAAGGCACTGGTCGGCGCCTGGTACGAGACCCTGTCGGTCATGGGCGGCAAGGATGCCAAGGCGTCGGCGGCGCTGACGGCGATGGCCAAGGCCTCCGGCACCGACCTGAAGGGCTTCAACGAACAGCTGGCGACCACCTTCCTGTATGCCAAGCCCGGCGATGCGCTCATGGCCACCACCAGCCCCAGCCTGATTACCAGGATGGACCTGGTGCGCAAGTTCTCCTTCAGCCATGGACTGCTGGGCAAGGGGGCCCGCTCAGTCGATGACGTGGGTATCGAGTTTCCGGGTGGCAAGACACTGGGCGACACGAAGAACATCAAGATGCGCTTCGACACCACCTACATGAAGCTGGCGACGGACGGCAAGCTGTAGCGGTGCGACGGCTGATCAACCAGCAGCCCGCGCGCGGTGAAGCCATCGCGCTCGGGGTGCTGCCGTTTCTTGCGGTGCTGGGTGTCTACCTGCTGTTTTCCCAATGGCGGCTGGCGGCCAATGCCGACGACAAGCTGTTGCCGTCACTGGCCAAGATCGGCGCCGCCGTGCGCAGCTACGCCTTGGAGGAAGACCTGCGCAGCGGCCGCATCCTGCTGTGGGCCGACACCTGGGCCAGCCTGCGGCGCATTGGCATCGCCCTGGGAATCAGCTCGCTGATCGGCCTGGTGGTCGCGATTGCGGTGGGTGTGGTGCCGCGCCTGCGCGCGCTGCTGGCGCCCATGCTGTCCGCCTTTGCGATGGTGCCGCCGCTGGCGCTGCTGCCCATCCTGTTCATCGCTCTGGGCCTGGACGAAACCTCCAAGATTGCGCTGATCGTGATTGGCGTGGCGCCGGTCATAGCGCGCGACCTGGCGCTCAAGATCATGGAGTTGCCCGCCGAACAACTGATCAAGGCGCAGACGCTGGGTGCGTCGACTTGGCAGGTGATCACCCGGGTGGTGCTGCCCCAGACCTGGCCGCGGCTGATCGACTCGCTGCGCCTGACGCTGGGGTCGGCCTGGTTGTTCCTGATCGCCGCCGAGGCCATTGCCGCCACCGAAGGACTTGGCTACCGGATTTTCCTGGTGCGTCGCTACCTGGCCATGGACGTGATCATCCCCTATGTGGTCTGGATCACGCTGCTGGCGGTGGCCTCCAACTGGCTGCTGGGGGTGCTGCGCACCCGCGCCTTTGCCTGGGCGGAGCCGGGGCGCTGATGGCAACCGTGTCCGTGCAGAACGTGTGGAAGTGCTACGGCGAGCACGTGGTGCTGGAGAACCTGAGGCTGGAAGTCGCGGACCACGAGTTCGTGACCATTGTCGGCGCCTCGGGGTGCGGCAAGACCACGTTCCTGAGGATGCTGCTGGGGATAGAACAACCCACCAGGGGCCAGATACTGATCGATGGCCAGCCCATGCGCGCAGAACCCGGACCCCAGCGCGGCATTGTCTTCCAGCGCTATTCGCTTTTTCCCCACCTCAAGGTCATCGACAACCTGGTGCTGGGACTGGAGCTGAAGGGTTCGCGCGTGCTGGGCAGGTTGTTCGGGGCGCGCCGCCAGGCGGCGCTGCGCAAGGCCGATACCATGCTGGAGGCTGTGGGCCTGGGACCCTCGCGCAACCGCTACCCCGCGCAGCTGTCCGGCGGCATGCAGCAGCGACTGGCGATCGCGCAGGCGGTCATCACCGAGCCGGCAATACTGCTGCTGGACGAGCCCTTCGGCGCGCTGGATCCGGGCATCACCAGCGACATGCACGAGCTGATTCTCAAGTTGTGGGCCGACAACAAGATGACCATCTTCATGATCTCGCACGACATTGGCGAGAGCTTCGAACTGGGTACGCGGCTGCTGACCTTCGACAAGCTGCGGCACGATCCGCAGTCCCCGGAGGCCTATGGCGCCAGCATCACCTATGACTTGCCGCTGACCCATCGCGGGCAGGAGCGGCGCGCGCCTATTCCTGCGGTGGCCTGAAGGCCTCGCCGGCGTCATCCTCGACCTGCTGCGCAAAGGCCTGGGCAAAGGCCTCGGTGAACAGGTGCGGCAATTCCTGGCCAGTAGTCTGCAACAGCGAGCCGTAGACTTCCCGATAGCGTTCCCAGTTGGCCACAGGCCCGCTTCCTGCCAGGTCTGCCACGCGCGCCTCGATGCTGGCCGGCGACAGGTGCGCCATGAACTGCACCAGCGCACTGCGCAGGGCAGGGTCCAGTGCAGCGGCGTGTTCGCCCGCGCGATCGAGGAACCCACGCAACTGCATGACCGCATCGAACTCGCGGCGCTCGTGCCCGGCGAACAATCCGATCAGGTAGTCATCGGTTGCCTGGTCCAGCGGCGAACGTCCCTCTGGCTTGTCGGTCTCGATCCGGTAGCGGTCGGAAAATGCCTGCTGTGCCCGCAGCACCTCCTTCACGCCCAGCAACAGCTCGCGAAACAATCGCCCCGCCAGATGCAGGCTTTGCGCCTCGCTTTCCATGGGCAGCTTGGCCGGGTCCACGCCGGCACCGCGACAGAACGCCTGCAGCGCAGTGCGCACGTCTGCCAGTGGTGCGCCCGCGCCTTCGAGGCGCGCCCGTGCCGCGGTGCGCAGCCGGTTGAGTCGTTCCTGAGCCGAGTCGGCCGCGATGCCCAGGCGTGCTGCGCCCACCGGACCAGCCACCTTGACGGCGGCGGCGGTCTCCGCCGGGATCATCAGCGCTTCGATGTTCAATGAGGCGCCCAGGTCATCCTCACCCAGGTCGCTACCCTCCAGTGGCGACACGCTCTCCACCGCCACCACCGAGAGCGTGGCGGTGCCTGGCATTCGCACCGCCTCGTCGGTGTCGATGCCGACGCGGATCTGGTACTCGCCCATGCGCAATATGTCGCCGTTGCGCAGGGCATACAGGCCGCGCCTGCCCTGGGGCGAGGTGGCTTCGTTGACGAAAACCCCGTTGGAGCTGGTGTCTTCCAGGTAGAACGCGCCCTGGCGGAAATGCACGCGGGCGTGGTGGCCAGACAGGTAGCGCTGGGGGTCGGGCAGCACCCAGTCGTTGTCCGCGGCCCGGCCAATACTGCCCCCGGCCACCCCGAAGACAATACCTGCCCGTCCGCCAAGCCGCTGGCGCTGATCGCTGATGATGTCCAGGCGCAATGCCATGAGTCGCCAAAGCCTTCCATGCCAATACTGAACTATAATGGGGCGCGGCCAGTTTTGCGCCGTGCTCCCGGGTCAACATGGCTTCCAATCACGTTTTCAAGGTCCTGTTCGTGAACCAGGGCAAGGTTTACGAGGTGTACGCCCGCAAGGTCAGTCACGGCGGGATCCTGGGCTTCGTCGAGATCGAGGAACTGGTGTTCGGCGAGCGCGCCGGCGTGGTGCTGGACCCTTCCGAGGAACGCATCAAGGCCGAGTTCGAAGGGGTAAAACGCAGCTACCTGCCCATGCATTCTGTGCTGCGCATCGACGAAGTCAGCAAGCGCGGGGCCAGCAAGATCACCCAGTTCGAGGGCAACGTCACCCAGTTCCCGACACCCTTGTACTCGCCGTCGCCCAAAGACTCGGGGCGAAAATCCTGACGTGATCCTCCAGCTGCCCGGCGGCCCGGCCCATTCGGACTTTCGACTCGCCAAACTGCTGCGCCAGGTGCAGGCCATCGAGCCGGCCGTGCAGGGGCTCACCAGCCGCTATGCGCACCTGGTCGATTGCGCGTCAGCGTTGTCCCTCACCGAAGGGCAGCGCCTGCACGCATTGCTGACCTACGGGCCACGCCACGAACCGACCGAAGCACAGGGACAGCTGCTGCTGGTGGCGCCACGACGCGGCACCACTTCGCCCTGGTCGAGCAAGGCCACCGATATCGTGCATGTCTGTGCGCTGCACCAGGTGCGCCGGGTCGAGCGCGGCATTGCCTTTCATGTCACCGCGGCCGCGCCGCTGACCGACGCGCAGCTGACCCGGCTTGCCGTCCCGTTGCACGATCGCATGATCGAGGCGGTGCTGCTGGACCGGGCGCAGGTGGCGCAATTGTTTGCCCATGACCAGCCGCAACCGGTTGCCACCGTCGGCCGCAGCGCCGCGGCCATCACCGCTGCCAATGCGTCGCTGGGCCTGGCGCTCAGCCCCGATGAGATCGAGTACCTGGCCGAGAGCTTTGCGCGGCTGGGGCGCGATCCCACCGACGTGGAGCTGATGATGTTTGCGCAGGCCAACTCCGAGCATTGTCGCCACAAGATCTTCAATGCCAGCTTCGTCATCGATGGCGTGCCGCAGGACAAGTCGCTGTTTGCGATGATTCGCAACACCCATGCGCTGGCCCCGCAGGGCGTGCTGTCGGCGTATCGGGATAACGCGGCGGTCATGCAGGGTCACGTGGGCACGCGCTACTTCCCGGATCCGGCCACCGGGATCTACGCCGGTCACCAGGAGCCCGTCGACATCCTGATGAAGGTCGAGACCCACAATCACCCCACGGCGATCTCGCCGTTTCCCGGGGCGGCCACCGGCTCCGGCGGCGAGATTCGCGACGAGGGAGCCACGGGCAAGGGCGCCAAGCCCAAGGCCGGCCTGGTCGGCTACTCGGTGTCACACCTGCGCATTCCGGATCTGCCGCGGGACTGGGAGCGCACCCTGGGCAAGCCCGATCGCATTGTCAGCGCGCTGGACATCATGATCGAGGGCCCGCTGGGCGCGGCGGCCTTCAACAACGAATTCGGCCGACCCTGCATCGCCGGGTATTTCCGCTCCTTCGAACACCTTGCCGATGCCAGTCACGCACGCGGCTACCACAAGCCCATCATGATCGCCGGGGGCCTGGGCAATGTCCGTCGCATGCACGTGGACAAGGACGAATGCCCGGTGGGCGCCCACGTGGTGGTGCTGGGTGGGCCGGCCATGCTGATCGGCCTGGGTGGCGGAGCGGCTTCCTCCGTGGGCAGCGGCCAGTCCTCGTCGGACCTGGATTTCGCCTCGGTACAGCGTGGCAATCCGGAGATCCAGCGCCGCGCGCAGGAGGTCATTGATCGCTGCTGGGCGCTGGGAGACGACAATCCGGTGCACCTGATCCACGACGTGGGTGCCGGCGGACTGTCGAACGCCATTCCCGAGGCCGTCGCGCACAGTGCGCGCGGCGCGCACATCGAGTTGCGCGACATACACAATGCAGAGCCGGGGCTGACGCCGCTGGAGATCTGGTGCAACGAGGCGCAGGAGCGCTACGTGCTGGTGATCTCCGAGCGCGGGCTGGCCCGCTTCGAGGCCATTGCGCGGCGCGAACGCTGTCCGTTCGCGGTGGTGGGCAGGCTGACCGGCGACGGGCTGCTGCAGGTCCATGATCGGCACTTTGGCAATCGACCGGTGGACATGCCCATTGACGTGCTGTTGGGCAAGCCGCCCAAGATGTCGCGCGCGGTCCAGACACTGCAGCCATCGTTGCCGGCGCTGGCATTGCCGGGGCTCGACATCACGCAGGCGGCACTGCGCGTGCTGGGGCATCCGGCAGTGGCCGACAAGACCTTCCTCATCAGCATCGGCGATCGCACCGTCGGCGGGCAGATCAGTCGCGACCAGATGGTCGGTCCGTGGCAGGTGCCGGTGGCGGATGTCGCGGTGACCTTGAGCGATTACCACGGTCACAGCGGTGAGGCCATGGCCATGGGCGAGCGTGCGCCGCTGGCCTTGCTCAGTTCCGCCGCCGCCGCGCGCATGGCAGTGGCCGAATCAATCACCAATATCCTGGCCGCGGACATCGCACGACTGGCCGACATCCGGCTCTCGGCCAACTGGATGGCAGCCTGCGGCGAGCCCGGTGAAGACGCGGCGCTGTATGCCGCGGTGCGCGCCGTGGGCATGGAACTGTGCCCGGCGTTGGGCATCGCGATTCCCGTGGGCAAGGATTCCCTGTCCATGAAGACGCAGTGGCGTGACGGGACAGAGCACAAATCCGTGGTCGCGCCCGTGTCACTGGTGGTCTCGGCGTTCGCGCCGGTGCAGGACGTGCGCAGCACGCTGACGCCGCAGCTGCGCGTGGAGTCAGGCGCCACCCGCCTGCTGTGGGTGGACCTGGGCCGCGGCAAGTGCCGGCTGGGCGGTTCGATACTGGCGCAGGTGTACGGGCAGCTGGGCAATGAGCCGCCGGACCTGGATGCCCCGGCGTTGCTGATTGCGTTTGCCGAGGCGCTGCGTGCGGCGCGGGCCACCGAGCATGTGCTGGCATATCACGATATTTCCGATGGCGGCCTGCTGGCGACGCTGGCGGAAATGGCCTTTGCCGGGCATTGCGGCATCGAGGCGCAGTTGCCTGCCGATGGCCCCGATCTGCTGCAGCGGCTGTTTGCCGAGGAGCTGGGCGCGGTGCTGCAGGTAGCCGCCGATGACGTGCCAGCGGTGGTGGCGATATTCGCGGCCCATGGGCTGGGTGACTGCGTGCACGCCATCGGCGTGCCCACCACCAGCCTGCAGCTGCACATTGAATGCGGCGCGCAGCAGTTCCGCGCCAGTTGGGCATCGCTGCGCCGGGCCTGGAGCGAGACTTCGCACCAGATGCGGCTGCTGCGCGACGACCCGGCAAGTGCGCTCGAGGAGTTCGCAGCGCAGCTGGATGAGCAGGATCCGGGTCAGTCCGTGCAGCTGACCTTTGACGCCCAGCAGGACATCAGCGCGCCGTATGTAAACAGTGGTGCGCGCCCGCGCATCGCGGTGCTGCGCGAGCAGGGCGTCAACAGCCAGGTGGAAATGGCCGCGGTGCTGGACCGGGCCGGATTCGAGCCGCACGACGTGCACATGACCGATATTCTTGCCGGCCATCGCCGGCTCGACGAGTTTCGCGGCCTGGTGGCCTGCGGCGGATTTTCCTACGGCGACGTGCTGGGGGCAGGGGAGGGCTGGGCCAAGTCCATCCTGTTCCATGAGCCGACGCGCGCGCAGTTTGCGAGCTTCTTCGCCCGCCCGGAGACCTTCACGTTGGGTGTGTGCAACGGCTGCCAGATGTTGGCGGCACTGAAGTCGCTGGTGCCCGGTGCCGAACATTGGCCGCGCTTCGTTCGCAATCGCGGCGAACAGTTCGAGGGACGCTTCAGTCTGGTGGAGATCCTGCAGTCGCCGGCCGCGTTGCTCGACGGCATGGCCGGTTCCCGGCTGCCGGTTGCCGTGGCCCATGGCGAGGGCCGCGCGGAATTCGTGACCGATACGGCCGCCACGGAACTCATCGCATTGCGGCAGGTCGCATTCCGTTATGTGGATAACCTGGGCCAAGTCGCCGCAACCTATCCGGCAAATCCCAACGGCTCGCCGCAGGGCATTGCCGCGATCACCAGCGCCGACGGGCGCGTGCTGCTGACCATGCCGCACCCGGAGCGATCGTGGCGCGTGGCGCAGAATTCATGGCATCCGGCCGCCGCCGGCGAGTTCAGCGGCTGGATGCGCCTGTTCCGCAATGCACGGCGCTTTGTAAACTAGATGCCAGAGGGGGAGTCTGTGCGCGCAATCATGAAGAACAAGAAGCTGATCCTGCTGGTTGCCGTGGCGCTGGTAGCAGCGCTGCCGACCCTGGCCAAAGACAAGCCGTCGTACCTGGCTTCGCTGTGTCCTGACTGCGCAACGTGGAATGACCCGGTCAAGCCGTTCAAGATCTACGGCAACACCTGGTACGTGGGCATGAAGAACATCAGTGCGGTGCTGATCACGTCGGAATTCGGGGACGTGCTTATCGACGGCGGCATGCCGGAGTCGGCGGCGCAGATTGCCGCCAACATCGAGGCGCTGGGTTTCAAGGTCACCGACGTCAAGGCCATCCTCAATTCCCACACCCATGTGGATCACGCCGGCGGCATCGCGGAACTGCAGCGCCTGTCAGGCGCGCCGGCCTACGCGCGCGCCGCCTCTGCCGAAGTGCTGCGCACGGGCAAGCCGGATAAGGGCGATCCGCAGTCCAAGGCCAAGTCCCCGCCGGTGCCGCCGGTGGCCAAGGTGTGGAACCTGTCCGACGAACAACTGCTGGGCGTCGGCAGCATTCGCCTGCGTGTGATTCCCACGCCGGGCCACACGCCGGGCGGCACGTCGTATACCTGGGAATCCTGCGAAGGGGACAAGTGCCTGAACATGGTGTTCGCGGATAGCCTGGCGCCGGTGGCGTCGCCAGGATTCAAGTTCAGTGCCGGGGGCGACAGTGGCGCGGGCGCGGACCTGCAGCGCTCGATTGTGCGCATCGAGAAGCTGCCCTGCGACGTGCTGATCTCGGCCCATCCCAACGCCTCCGGATTCATGGAGCGCATGGCCAACCGCCCGGCCGACAATCCGCAGAGCGTCAAGGACAACACGCAGTGCGCCAAGTACGCACAGGCCGCGCGGGACGCCCTGACCGCAAGGCTGGCCGAGGAAGCGAAATAACGTCGACCTTGTCAACGATCGGGGCACCTGATCGTTGAACCTCTCGTCCACGGGGTGTAAACCTCGTCTGGAGGAGTGCCAAGTGACAATCATTGACGCGGCAATTGCCGCCAACCGCTTCGGGCTGGGAGCAAGGCCGGGCGAACTGGCCGGGCTGGGCGCCGACCCCCGCGGCGCCGTGTTGGCGCAGCTCAAGGGTCCCGCACCGCTGCTGGCCGACGCGCTGCCGTCGTCAAGTGAACTGCTGGCCAGGGTCATCGAACAGCGCAACGCACGGCGCGAGGGCGGCCGTGTCACGCCAGCCAGCCAGGCTGCCAGCGCCACCAACGAGCCCGCGGCACAGTCCGTGATCGCCGTGGCCAAGGGACTGCGCGACATCTATCTGCCGGCCTACCAGGCGGATGTCACGGCAAGATTTCGTTCGGCAGTGACCAGCGAGCGCAGCTTCGTCGAGCGACTGGTGCACTTCTGGAGCAACCACTTCGCGGTGTCGGTGGACAAGCTGGTGGTGCTGGGCCTGGCCGGCACCATGGAGCGTGAGGCCATACGCCCGCATGTGCTGGGCCGATTCTCCGACATGCTGCTGGCGGTGGAGCAGCACCCGGCCATGTTGCTGTACCTGGACAATGCGCAGTCGGTGGGCCCGGATTCCCGGGCCGCGCAAATCGCCGGGCGCCGCGGTCGCAAGGTGGGGCTCAACGAGAACCTTGGGCGCGAAATCCTGGAGCTGCACACCCTGGGCGTGGACGCCGGCTACACGCAGGACGATGTGCACGCGCTGGCATCGATCATCACCGGCTGGTCCATCGGCGGCAACCTGGGCCGGTTGCAGGGCGGCGAACCGGGCAAGTTCTATTTTCGCGAGATCCTGCATGAGCCCGGCAAGCAGGTGCTGCTGGGCAAGACTTACCGGCAGGATGGCATCGACCAGGGCGAGGCTGCGCTGCATGACCTGGCGGTGAGCCCGCATACCGCGCGCCACCTTGCCACCAAGCTGGCCCGACATTTCATCGCGGATGAGCCCCCCGACGCCGCGATCAACCACCTGGCGGCCGCGTTTGAGAAATCCCGCGGCGACCTGCCAACGGTGTATCGCGCATTGCTGGACATGCCTGCGGCCTGGGCCGCGCCGGCGGCCAAATTCAAGACGCCAGCGGAGTACCTCTTCTCCGCCTACCGCGCACTGGACCTGCCGGTGGGCGAAGGGCGCCGCGAGATGCAGTCCTTTGAACTGCTGGGACAGAGAAACTTCCAGCCCGGCTCGCCGGCGGGCTGGCCGGATCGCAGTGCCGACTGGGATGGTTCGGCGGCGCTGCTCAAGCGCATCGAATGGGCACAGGGGCTGGGCCAGAAGCTGGGGGCTGACCACAGCGCCTTGCAGGTGGCCGACACCGCACTGGGACCTGCACTGCAGGCGGACACGCGCCGCTCCATCGAGCGCGCACAGGATGGGCCGCAGGCCTTGACGCTGCTGCTCTCGTCACCGGACTTCATGCGACGCTGAGGAGCAGGTCATGCACAACACCCGACGCGATTTCCTTGCCCGCAGCCTTGCCACCGGCGCTGCGCTGGCGGGCGGATCATTGCTGGTATCGCGCGTGGCGCTGGCCGCGCCGGCCGCTTCCGACGCGCGCTTCATCTTCGTGATCCTGCGCGGCGCGCTGGATGGCCTGGCCGCGGTGCCCCCGGTGGGCGATCCGGACTACACGCGATTGCGCGGCGAGCTGGCGCTGTCCAGTGGCACGTTCCGGCTCGATGACACGTTTGCCTTGCATCCCTCGCTGTCATTTCTGGCGCAGCAGTGGCAGGCAAAGCAGCTGGCCGTGGTGCACGCGGCATCCACCCCCTATCGCGAGCGCTCGCATTTTGATGCACAGGATGTCCTGGAGACCGGCTTCGCGCGTGCCCACGCCTCGCGCTCGGGCTGGCTCAACCGTGCGTTGCCGGGCCTGCCGGATTCAAAGTCAGGCTCCAACGCCGGCGTGGCGCTGGGCGCCAACGTGCCGCTGGTGATGCGCGGGGAAGTGGAGGTGGCCTCCTGGTCGCCCAACCGCATGCCTGATGTGGACGACGACACCATGCAACGGCTGGGGGATCTTTATGCTTCCGATCCGCTGCTGTCGCGGCGACTGGCCGACGCGCTGGCCGCCAAGGAAATGGCCCCCAGCGAAGCGGACATGAGTGCCGGGCAGGGTGCAGGTGCAGGTGCGGGACGCGGAGCGGGGCAGGTCACCGAGACGGCCAAGGCCACCGCCAATTTCCTGGCACAGGAGCACGGTCCGCGCGTGGCGGTGTTCGAAACCACCGGCTGGGATACGCACGCCAACGAGGGCGCCGACAAGGGCACGCTGGCCTTGCGCCTCAAGGCACTGGATACGGGACTGTCCACCCTGCATGACGCCATGGGACCGGCCTGGCAGCACACCACGGTGCTGGTGGCCACGGAGTTCGGGCGCACGGCGGCCATCAATGGCACGCGCGGCACCGACCACGGCACCGGCGCGGCGGCGTTCCTGCTGGGTGGCGCGGTCAAGGGCGGACGGATGATCACCAAATGGCCAGGCCTGTCGGCCCGGGCGCTGTACGAAGGGCGCGACCTGGCCCCGACCACGGACCTGCGCTCGGTGATCAAGTCAGTGCTGCGCGATCACCTGGGCGTGTCGCCGGCATTGATTGATCGGGAGGTATTCCCCGACAGCGGCGCTGCGCCTTACCTGCAGGGGTTGGTGTAGCCGGTGACCGGCGTGCGCGGGCTTCAGTGCCCGGCGCCGCCCGTGCCGATGGAGCGAAATGGCGGCTTTGCCAGCCATACCGCCGGAATCAGCGCGACGAAGAACAGCGCCAACATAAAGAAGAGGTCGTTGGCGCCCAGGGTCGCGGCCTGGGTCTGCGCCAGGTGCGAAATCTGCGTCAGTGCCGCATCCCCGGTGATGCCCTGCTGCGCCAGTTGCGTCTGGTAGTCGGCCCAGGCCACGGAATCGGGTGTCAGGGTCTCGGTCAGGCGCGCGTAATGCTGCTCGGACCGGTCGTTCCACAGGAACACGCAGGCCGCCGTGGAGATACTGCCGGAAATCGTGCGCACGAAATTCGACAGTCCCGCAGCCGAGGCCAGTTCCGCGGCCGAGACGCCGGCCATGATGATCTGGTTCAGCGGCAGGAAGAACAGCGACAGGCCAAAGCCCATGATGAAGCGCGGCATTGCCAACTGGCCGAACGAGGCCTGCTCGTTCTGCTGTGAAAACCAAAACAGCGAGCTGCCGAGAATGACAAACGCGATGGTCGGGGCCACTCTCAGGTTGATGCGCGCGATGTTGCCG
Organism: uncultured Pseudomonadota bacterium; assembly: GCA_963726085.1. Classification (GTDB taxonomy): domain Bacteria; phylum Pseudomonadota; class Gammaproteobacteria; order Steroidobacterales; family Steroidobacteraceae; genus ZC4RG30. Next base: position 483,692 of record CAVSAR010000002.1, read on the forward strand.
CCCAGTACCGGTGCGATGAACAGCGCGACCAGGCCAACGGGCGCCATGGCGTATCCGGCCATGGTGCTGGTGTAGCCCAGCGTGGTCTGCAGCCACAGGGGAAAGATGATGTTGACGCCGGTGAACGTGAAGTAGGCAACGCCAATGCAGATCGTGCCGACCAGGAAGTTGCGCCGCGTGAACAGGTGCAGGTCGACGATGGGGTGCTTGTCCGTCAGTTCCCAGGGTATCAGCGTGCCGATGGCCATCACCGCGATGACGGCTGCGGCGATGATCTCGTTGGAGGAGAACCAGTCCTTCTCGTTGCCCTGGTCGAGCAGGAATTGCAGGGCGCCGACGCCGATCACCAGCAGGGCCAGGCCGATGGCGTCGATGGGCACTTTCACGCGCTGCGACTCGCGCTTGCGCAGCAGCAACCAGCTCACCGTCGCGGCGGCGATGCCGGTGGGCACATTGATATAGAACAGCCAGGGCCAGGAATAGTTGTCCGTGATGTAGCCGCCCAGCACTGGGCCCACCACGGGCGCGACAATCACCACCATGGCCCACAGGCCCATGGCCAGCCCGCGCCGATGCACCGGATAGTTGCGCAGCAGCAGCGCCTGGGCCACGGACATCATTGGGCCTGACACCAGGCCCTGCATCAGTCGCGCCACGATCAGCATGGGCATGGTGGTGGCCAGTCCGCAGATGGCGCTGAAGATGATGAACAGCAGGTTGGACACCACGAAGGTGCGCACTTCGCCGTAGCGCCGGCCAATCCAGCCGGCCAGTGGCTGCACCACCGCGGCGGCCAGCATGTAGGAGCTGATGGCCCAGGTGCTCTCGGTGGGACTGACCCCCAGGCTGCCGGCAATGGCCGGCACCGAGACATTGACGATGGTCATGTCGAGGATTTCCATGAAGCTCGACACGCCGATGGCAAAGCTCAGCAGCACCAGGGCGGTGCCGCGCAGCGGCGGGAACTCCCCGGCCGGCACAACCGGTGCGGCCGCCTCGGCCATGGCCTTAGTTCCGGCCTGCGTTGTGCTGGATGATGGCCTCGGCGGCCGCGTCGGCCGCGGCGGTATCGGTGGCGTAGGCGGTAGTGCCTTCCTGCACGTCCGATACCGGTTCGCTGTCGAGCACTCTGCCGCTGCGGTCGCGGGTATCGACCTTGACGCTCATCGACAGCCCGATGCGCAGCGGGTGCTGGGCCAGCTCCTTGGGATCCAGGGCGATCTTGACGGCCACGCGCTGGACTACCTTGATCCAGTTGCCAGAGGCGTTCTGCGGCGGCAGCACCGAGAACGCGGCGCCGGTGCCGGCCTGCACCCCTATGACGTGGCCATGGAACACCACGCCGCCGCCGTATTGATCACTGGTGATCGTCGCCGGCTGCCCGATGCGCAGGTTGCGCAACTGCTGTTCCTTGAAATTGGCCTCCAGCCAGACATCCTGCAGCGGGATCACCGTCATCAGGTGTTCCCCGGGCATGATGTGCTGGCCCAGCTGCACGCTGCGCTGCGCGATATAGCCGTTGACCGGTGCGACAATGGCGGCCCGATGCAGGGCGATCCATGCATCCTCGTACATCGCGCGTTGCTGCTGGACGGAGGGGTTGTCCTGCAGGGTGGTGGCATCGACCAGCGCGCCGGACCCTGAGCGCAGCTGCTGCGCCTGTTCAAGCTGCGCCTGCGCCAGTGCGACCGCTTCGCGCGCATGGCCGACTTCCTCTTCGGCCACGGCCTTTTCCGCCAGCAGCGGCAGGCGGCGCGCCAAGTCGGCCTCGGCATTGTGCAGCTCGAGCGTGCGCGCGCTGACCAGTGCATCGTACTGGTGGGTCTCGGCCTGCTCCTGGCGCACGTGCCGCACGGACTGGGCCAGTGCTGCCTCGGCGCGCAGCAGTCCCTGTTGAGCGTCGGTGGTGTCCAGCCGCAGCAGCACCTGCCCGGCGGCAACGCGCGACGTGTTGCGTGCCAGCACTTCGATCACCGTGCCCGACACCTGCGCCGAGATGCGTATCTGGTTGCCCACGACGTAGGCGTCGTCGGTGGTTTCGCGCCGCGAGAACACGAACACCGACAGCAGCAGCCAGGCGAGGCCGCCGGTCACGAATACGATCCCCAGGATGGTGAAGATGCGCCGCCGCTTGCCGTTGGGCGCCTCGCTGGCGATTGGAATTGGGGTCTGCGTGCTGTCGCTCATGGGGAGTTTTCCGTTGTAGTCAGTCCGCCGCCCAGGGCTGCCTGCAGCTGGATGTCGGCGGCCAGGGTCGCGAACTCGACCTGCAGGCTGGCGTCTTTCTCGCGCTGTAGCGAGATCCGGGCTTCCAGTTCGGGGCGTATGTCAGTGACGCCGGATTGCTGGCGCGTGTGCGCCGAGCGCAGCAGTGCATCGGCCGCGGCAATCACCTCGGCGCGTGCCTGGCGCTGGGCCGCGGACTGCTGCAGCGCTGCCACTGCGGTGCCCACCTCGCGCGCGGCATCCACGATCGTCTGGTTGTAACTGGCCACGGCAGCGGCCAGGCGCGCGGTGGACTCATCGTGGCGCGCGCCGCGCAGCCCGGCGTCAAACAGTGGCAGGTGCACGGCAAAACCCACCGCTGGGGCCAACGACCCTGGCTCCAGCAGTTTGACGAAGTCGACGCTGGAGAACCCTGCAAGTGCATGCAGCGTGATGTTGGGGTAGTACTCGGCACGGATCGACGCCACGTTCTTGCGCGCGGCCTCTACGCGCCACTTGCTGGCGGCGATATCCGGGCGGTGCGCAATCAGGTCAAGGCTGGCGTCGGCGGGTAACCCGGCATGCGGCTGGGGCAATGCACGGGGCTGCAGCTGTGCGGCCACCTGGTCCGGGGAAACGCCCAGCAATGCCGCCAGCTCTATGACGCGCACCTGCTGCGCGCCCTGCAGCTGGCTGCGCAGCTCACGGGCCACTGCCTGCTCGCGGCGATTGCGATCACCGTCATCCGAGCGATCCAGGCCCGCGCTTTCACGGTGCTGGGCAATCAGCGCCGACTGCTGCAGCGTCGCCAGTTGCTCATCGAGCAATGCGATCCTGGCGCCATCGAGCTGCCAGCTGAAATAATCCTGCGCGATCGTGGCGGCCAGGGTCAGTGCCACGCCCACTTCCTCGGCCTGGCTGGCGCGCGCCTGGTCGGTGGCCGCTTCGATCAGCGAGCGGTTCTGACCCCACCAGTCCATGGTGTACTTGGCAGTGATTCCCAGGTCTGACTGATTGACCGAGTGGTAGCCCAGGAACTGCGGCGGTATCAGGCCGTTGTCGCTGAGCCGGTACAACTCATAGGAAAAGCTGGCATCAACCTGCAGTCCGGCTTCGGCACCTGCCACGCGTGCATCCTCGCTGGCGGTCGCGAACCGCGCGGTGGCAGTGCTCAATCCGGGGGAATCGTGCAATGCCGTTTCAATCAGGCTGTTGAGAGTGTCATCGCCATACCCGCGCCACCAGGTGGCATCGGGCCATCGCGTAGCACCGGAGGACGTTGTCGCGGGGGCCTGCAGCGGGGCGACCTGCCGCTCATGCGTCACCGGCTCAGGCGGTGGGCGCAGTGACTCGCAGGCACTGGTCAGCGACAGCATTGCAACCAGTGCGCAGGCGCTGGTACTTGCAGCGACCCGCCTGCTCATGGCGAAGAATCCTGCTGCTCCGAATCCTCGACCGACAGCACATCGAGCGCGCCGATCAAGCGCTTGAGGTAATCCATCAACTGGACGCGCTCTGCTTCGGTGAAATCGCGATACAGGCGCGTCATGTAGCGCGCCACCTGTGGGGCCAGTTCTTTGGCCAGTTGCTCGCCCGCGGGCGTGATCGATATGGCCAGCTTGCGTCGATCCTCTGGGTCCGGAGTACGCGTCACCAGTCCGCGTTCCACCATGAGGTCGGTGATGCGGGTCAGATTGGCCGGGCTTTGCGCCAGGGCAGGGCACAGTTCGCCGGGAAACGCCGTACCGCCACGCCCAAAAAGGTTCACCAGCAAGCGAAATTCGAGCTCTGCCAGCCCCGCTGGGGCCAACAACTGGTCAAGGCGCGACGTCAGGTCGCGACCCAGGATCACCGCGACCCGGCACAGGATGGATTCCTGAACGCGCATCTCGGGCAATCGGCTGGAAATCCGGCGCACGGCCTCTTCGAGCTGCGTGATCTGGGAAAGGGGCATGCATTTACTTTATATCTGAATATTTCAGTTGTAAAATAAATACGTAAGTCATTGTATTTATAGACGAATCAAGTTCAGGATGCCGGGACGGGTCGCACCGAAAGGCGGGCGGCAGGCAAGAGCCCTATGACCGCACCACCGGCCGAAAGCAGCAGCGCCGCCGACAGGCCCAGGTGCGTGGCCACCTGGCCCCAGAAGATGCTGCCTGCCGCCAGGCAGCCATAAAACACCGCCGTGTACAGCGCCATGCCCCGCGCACGCATGGCATCGGGGACCGCCAGCTGCGCCGCCACGTTGAGGCTGGACAGCGAGGCGATCCACGACGCGCCGGCAATCAGCGCGGCGGCCATGCCCAGGGCCGGCACCCGCAGCAGGGCAAAACCCGCCATCGCAACCGCAGTGCCCAGCGTGCCGGCAATGATGATCCGGTCCAGCCCCAGCCGTGCGCGCCAGCGCGGCAGCAACATCGCGCCGCTGACCGCGCCGACGCCAATGCAGCCCACCAGCACCCCGAACAGGCCCGGGCCGCCGTGCAACTGCTCGCGCGCCACCAGCGGCAGCAACGCCCAGTAGCAGCTGCCGAACACGAAAAACAGTACCGAACGCCACAGCGTGTTGCCCAGCGCACGATTCTCGCCCGCGTGCAGGAATCCATGGCGCAGCGCCGACAGGAAGGGGGCGTGCGCGGTGCCTGCGGCAATGGGGGTCGGCTGCGGCCGCCACCACCACAGTGCGGCGATGACGGCGAGGAATGAAACCGCGTTGATCAGGAATGGCCAGGCGACACCAAAGGCAATGATGATGGCACCGGCCAGCGCCGGCCCGATGGCGCGGCTGATGTTCATGCCCACCGCATGCAAGGCCACGGCCGGCTGCAGGTGTTCCCGGTCCACCAGCTTGGGAATGATGGACTGCCAGGTCGGGGACATGATCGCCGTGCCCACGCCCAGCGCGAAGGTGGCCGCCAGTAGCGCATGGGTTCCGGCACGACCCTGCAGCACCAGCACGCCCAGCGCTGCGGCAACCAGCATCATCCCGATCTGTACGATGATCAGCAGCCGGCGCTTGTCCATGCGGTCGGCAAGCGTGCCGGCGGGCAAGGCCAGCAGGCAGACGGGCAGGGTAGTGGCGGCCTGCACCAGGGCCACCATTGCCGGTGACGGATTGAGCGTGGCCATGAACCAGCCGGCCGTGAGGTCATGCATCCAGCTGCCGGTGTTCGAGATCAGCGCCGCGGACCACAGGACTGCGAAGTTGATCTGGCGCAGGGGGCTCCACGCGCCAGCGGTACTCAAAGGCCCTCGATCAGGAACACGCGGTAATCGCCGGCCCGATGCCGGTGCTGCATGGCCTCGGTGTAGGCCGGGCTCTGGTACCAGGCGCGCGCGGCTGCCATGGTCGGAAACTCGGCAATGACGGCCCCTTCGATCGGCGGCCCTTCAAGGGTGTCGATCTGCCCATAGACCGTCAGTGGCCGCACCGGATGGCCTTCGAGGGTGGCCGGCACGGCTTCCATGTACTTGCCGAACTCGGCCGTGTCGCGCATCCGGTCGCGCATGAAGACGATATACGCTGCCATGTGGATCTCCTGGCGCCCTTTAGCGCGTCAATTTCTTGTACTTGATGCGATGCGGCCGCGATGCGCCCTCGCCATTGCGCCGCTCGTAGTCGGCCGCATATTCCTGGTAGTTGCCCTCGAAGAACACCACCTGGGATTCGCCCTCGAAGGCCAGGATGTGGGTGGCGATGCGATCCAGGAACCAGCGGTCATGCGAGATGACCACCGCGCATCCGGGAAACGCCAGCAACGCCTCTTCCAGCGCGCGCAGGGTTTCAATGTCCAGGTCGTTGGTCGGTTCGTCCAGCAGCAGCACGTTGCCGCCGGACTTGAGCACCTTGGCCAGGTGCACGCGATTGCGCTCGCCGCCTGACAGTTCGCCAATCAGCTGTTGCTGCTGGCGTGCCCTTGAAGTTGAAGCGGCCGACGTAGCCGCGCGACGGCGTCTCGTAGTTGCCGACCTTGATGATGTCCAGGCCGCCGGAGATTTCCTGCCACACGCTGTGCTTGTCGTTCAGTTGCTGGCGCGACTGGTCGACGTAGGCCAGCTTCACGCTGGGGCCCGAGGCGGATCTCGCCGCTGTCGGGCTTCTCCTGCCCGGTGAGCATGCGAAACAGCGTGGTCTTGCCGGCGCCGTTGGGGCCGATGATGCCGACGATGCCGCCGCGGGGCAGGCTGAAGGTCAGGTTGTCGATCAGCAGCCGGTCGCCGTAGCCTTTGGACAGGCCCTTGAGCTCGATGACCATGTCCCCGAGCCGCTCACCCGGCGGAATGTAGATTTCGTTGGTCTCGTTGCGTTTCTGGAATTCCTGTGAGGACAGTTCCTCGAAGCGTTGCAGGCGCGCCTTGCTCTTGGCCCGCCGCGCCTTGGGATTCTGCGCACCCATTCCAGTTCCTTCTCGAGCATCTTGCGCAGTCCTTCCTGCGAGCGCTCCTCCTGCTTCAGGCGCGCGTCCTTTTGCTCCAGCCACGATGAGTAGTTGCCCTTCCATGGAATGCCATGGCCGCGATCCAGCTCCAGGATCCATTCGGCCACGTTGTCCAGGAAGTAACGGTCGTGGGTCACGGCGATCACTGTGCTGGGATATTCCTCCAGGTAGCGCTCCAGCCATGCCACCGACTCGGCGTCCAGGTGGTTGGTGGGCTCGTCCAGCAACAGCATGTCCGGCGCCGACAGCAGCAACTGACACAATGCGACGCGGCGTTTCTCGCCGCCGGAGAGCTTGCCGATGACCGCCTCCCACTCCGGCAGGCGCAGTGCGTCGGCGGCGATGTCCAGCTTGCGCTCCAACTCCCAGCCGCCGGCCGAGTCGATGGCATCCTGCAGTTTTGCCTGCTCCTCGAGCAGCTTGTTCATCTCTTCGTCGGTCATCGGTTCGGCGAACCGGTCGCTGATCTGGTTGAACCGTGGCCAGTTGCCCGAAGGTGCCACCCAGGCCCTGCATCACGGCCTGGCGCACCGTCTGCTGATCATCCAGCTGCGGTTCCTGGGGCAGGTAGCCGACGCGAATGCCCGATTGGGCACGCGCCTCGCCGTCAATGTCGGTGTCAACGCCCGCCATGATGCGCAGCAAGGTGGATTTGCCCGAGCCATTGAGGCCCAGCACGCCGATCTTGGCGCCGGGGAAGAACGACAGGCTGATGTCTCGCAGGATGACGCGCTTGGGCGGCACCACCTTCGAGACGCGATTCATGGTGTAGATGTATTGGGCCATCGCGCGATTATCCGCGAATCACGCAGTGCCGTGATAGTCTCGATCCAGCTTGACCCAGCTACTCCATTCGCGGCCCGGGGCCGACCGAAACGTCCTGGTAATTGCGGACGACGCACTCGGTCGCTATGGATTCCCCGACGGCCATCCCTTCGGCCCCGACCGGCAAGCTGCGTTCCTGCGCGAATTCCGCGAGCGCGGCCTGCATCGGCGCTGTCGCACCGCGGATTCGCGCGAGTGCACTGCCGCGGAACTGCTGAGCTTTCACACCCAGCGGCACGTTGATTTCGTGCGCTTGAAGTCAGGCGATGGGCAAGGCCGCCTCGACGGCGGCGACACGCCCGCATTTCGTGGCTGCTACGAGGCTACCAGCCGGGTGGTCGGTGCCACGCTGGAAGCCGCGCAGGCCATGATGCAAGGGGAGGCCGAACGCGCCTTTGTGCCCATTGCCGGACTGCACCATGCCACGCGCGACGGGGCGGCCGGATTTTGCATCTTCAATGACATCGGCGTGCTGATCGAGCAGTTGCGGCGCGTCGCGAATCTCACGCGCATCGCCTACGTGGACATCGATGCGCATCACGGCGACGGCGTGTTCTATGCGTTTGAGTCCGAACCGGCCGTCATCATTGCCGACCTGCACGAGGACGGGGAATTCTTGTACCCCGGCACCGGCCGCGTCGAGGAAACCGGCACGCACCTGGCGCTGGGCTGCAAAGCTCAATATGCCCCTGCAGCCCGGCGCCGATGACGCCGCGTTCGCAGCGGCGTGGGAACCGGTGATTGCGCACGTGGAACGCTACCAACCGGAATTCATCATTCTGCAGTGCGGGACCGACAGCATGGCTGGTGACCCGATCACGCACCTGGCCCTCACCGAAGCCTCGCATGCCAGGGCAGCCGCGGACCTGGCGGCGCTGGCCGACCGGCTCGGACATGGTCGACTGCTGGCGCTGGGCGGCGGCGGCTACAACCGCGGCAATATCGCGCGTGGCTGGAATGCCGTGGTGGAGGCGCTGCTGCGGTCCTGACGGAAGCGTTTCGGGTACCATGGCGGGCTATTTCCGGACGCCCCCAAGGGACACACGCGCAGATGTATTCCGATTCCATGACCCTAGAACGCTTTGACCCGGACCTGGCCGGCGCCATGGCCGCAGAACGCCTCCGGCAGGAAGAGCACATCGAGTTGATCGCGTCGGAGAACTACGCCAGCCCGCGCGTGCTCGAGGCACAGGGCTCGGTGCTGACCAACAAGTACGCCGAAGGCTACCCCGGCAAGCGCTACTACGGCGGCTGCGAGAATGTGGACATCGTCGAGCAACTGGCCATCGACCGGGTCAAGCGGCTGTTCGGCGCCGACTACGCCAATGTGCAGCCGCATTCGGGCAGCCAGGCCAACGCCGCGGCCTACATGGCGCTGATCAATCCGGGCGACACCATCCTGGGCATGAGCCTCGATCACGGCGGGCACCTCACGCATGGCGCCAAGGTAAATTTCTCCGGCAAGCTGTATCGCGCGGTGCAGTACGGGATTCGTCACGACGACGGTCGCATCGACTATGACCAGATGGAGCAGCTGGCGCTGGCCGAGAAGCCGCGCATGCTCATCGCCGGGTTCTCCGCCTACTCGCGCACGCTGGACTTCGCGCGGTTTCGGCGCATCGCGGACCTGGTGGGTGCGTACCTGGTGGTGGACATGGCGCATGTGGCCGGCCTGGTGGCCACCGGGCTGTACCCCAACCCGGTGCCGTTTGCCGATGTGGTCACCAGCACCACGCACAAGACGCTGCGCGGCCCGCGTGGCGGACTGATCCTGGCCCGCGCTAATGACGAAATCACCAAGCGCCTCAATTCCATGGTGTTTCCCGGCACCCAGGGCGGTCCGCTGATGCACGTCATTGCCGCCAAGGCCGTGGCGTTCCAGGAGGCATTGCAGCCGCAATTCCGCGACTACCAGGTGCAGGTGCTGGCCAATGCGCGCGCCATGGCTGCCGCCTTCCAGCGCCGCGGCTATCGCGTGGTGTCCGGCGGCACCGATAATCACCTGTTCCTGCTGGACCTGTCCGACAAGTCCATGACCGGCAAGGATGCCGATGCGGCGCTGGGCAAGGCGCACATCACGGTCAACAAGAACGCGGTCCCCAATGATCCGCGGCCGCCGACCGTCACCAGCGGCTTGCGGTTGGGCACGCCGGCCTCCACGACGCGCGGCTTTCGCGAGCCGGAGATCACGCAGGTGGCCGGATGGATCATGGACATCATCGATGCCAATGGCGATGCGGCCGTGGTCGAGCAGGTGCGCGGCGCAGTAGCCGCAGCTGTGCCAGCGATACCCGGTATACCGAACCTGAACCTGATGGCGTAACAGCGCGCGGTCAACGGCATGCACTGCCCCTTCTGCGAACATGAAGAAACCAAGGTGACTGATTCGCGCCTCGCCGGCGGGGGCGCCCAGATCCGTCGTCGTCGCGAGTGCCTGGCCTGCGGCGAGCGCTTCACCACTTTTGAAAGCGCCGAGCTGGTCATGCCGTTGATAGTCAAGTCCGACCAGAGTCGCGAGCCATTTGAGGAGGCCAAGCTGCGCGGCGGCATGGAAAAGGCACTGCAGAAGCGCCCCGTGAGCCGCGAGGCCATCGACGCGGCGGTCAGCCGCATTGGCGGGCGACTGCGCGGCCTGGGCGAGAGGGAGGTGGATGCGCGCACCGTGGGCGAGTTCGTCATGGAGGAGCTGCATCACCTGGATGAGGTCGGCTACGTGCGGTTTGCCTCCATCTATCGCAGTTTCCAGGACGTGGACGCCTTCCGTCACGAGATCGACCGGCTGCATACTCGCCGGCGTCGTGTGCCCAGCCAGGACCAGTTGTCACTGTTGTCCGGCGGCACGCCTGAAGCAACGCGTCAGGATGCAGTGCCACCAGCAAAGGCCAAGCCGTGAGTGCACAGCCCGCGGCATGGACCGATGAGGATCGCCGCGCGATGTCGCGCGCGTTTGCCCTGGCGCAGCGCGGCCTCTACACCACGGATCCCAATCCCCGGGTCGGCTGCGTGCTGGTGCGCGACGGCCAGGTCGTGGGTGAAGGCTGGCACGAGCGAGCGGGGCAGGCACACGCAGAGCCACGGGCGCTGGCCGCGGCGGGAGCCGCCGCGCGTGGTGCCACGGCCTATGTAACCCTTGAACCCTGCGATCACCAGGGGCGTACGCCGCCATGTACGCGGGCGCTGATTGAAGCCGGCGTTGCACGCGTGGTCTACGCGCTTGACGACCCCAATCCCCTGGTGGCCGGCGGCGGCGCGGCGCGTTTGCGCCAGCATGGCATTGCTGTGTCCGGCGGCCTGATGGCGGCGGCCTGCGAGGCATTGAACCCCGGGTACCTGCGGCGCATGCGCACCGGGATGCCGTTCGTGCGCGTGAAGCTGGCCTCCAGTCTTGATGGGCACACGGCGCTGGCCTCGGGCGAGAGCCGCTGGATAACCTCGAAGCAAGCGCGCCAGGATGCGCAGACCTTCCGGGCCCGCAGCTCGGCCATCGTCACCGGCGTGGGCACCATCCTGGCCGATGACCCGGCACTGAACGTGCGCATCGACGAAAGCGATCGCCAGCCACTGCGCGTGGTGCTCGACAGCCAGCTGCGCACGCCAGCGGATGCGCGCGTGATCGATCGCGAAGGCCCGGTGCTGGTCATCGGGGTCACCGACAACGCGGCGCGGCGCCGGGCGCTGGAACTGCAGCAGGTGCAGGTAGAGATTATCCCGGCCGCCGGTGCGCGGCCGGACCTGGCAGCAGTCCTGGCATTGCTGGGCCAGCGCGGCATGAACGAAATCTGGGTCGAGGCCGGACCGACCCTGGCCGGTGCGTTTGTCAGGGCGCGGCTGTTCGATGAACTGATTGTCTACATCGCTCCCTCGTTGCTGGGCGCGGGCGCGCGGCCGTTGCTGGACCTGCCGTCGCTGCAGCACCTGGAGGAAAAGATGTCCCTGCGCTTCACCGACAGCAGGACCGTGGGTGATGATCTGCGCATTACCGCGGTCGGCGCATAGCGATGTTCACGGGGATCATTCTGGCGGTGGGCAAGGTGGCGCGACTGCAGTGGCGCGGCGCCGACCTGCGCATTGCCATCGATGCCACGGCCCTTGCCACGCGCATCGCGGCCAGCCGGTTCGCCATCGGCGAGAGCATTGCGGTCAATGGCGTCTGCCTGACGGTGGTGGGGTTTGCCCATGGCCAGTTCGAGGCCGACGTGTCCCAGGAGACGCTGCGCGTGACCACGCTGGCGGACCTGAAGGTTGGCGCGCCGGTGAACCTGGAACCGGCGCTGCGCGTGGGTGATCCCCTGGGCGGCCACCTCATGTCCGGGCATGTGGACGGCAGGGCGCGCGTGGCCAGCGTGGCCGCGCAGGGCAGCTCCCTGCGCGTGGTGGTCGAAGTCCCCGCGGACCTGGCGCGCTACATTGCCGCCAAGGGCTCCGTGGGGCTGGACGGCGTGAGCCTCACGGTCAACGCGGTCGAGGGGCGCCAGTTCACGGTCAACCTGATCCCGCATACCACCGGGGAGACCAATTTCACGGATCTGGCGGCGGGCCGGGAGCTGAATCTGGAGGTGGACACGCTCGCACGGTACGTGGAGCGCGGACTGGTACAATCGCGCCCATGAGCACCGGTCCCCGCCTCGTGGAGTCAGCGCCGGCCTTTGACCGGATCGAGGACATCCTCGCCGATTTGGCCGCTGGCCGGATGGTGGTCATCGTCGATGACGAGGATCGCGAGAACGAAGGCGACCTGCTGATGGCGGCGCAATGCGTGCGCCCCGAAGACATCAATTTCATGGCCCGCTTTGGCCGCGGCCTGATCTGCCTGACCCTGACGCGCGAGCGTTGCACGCAACTGCGCCTGCCCCTGATGGTCAGCGAGACCGATCGCGAGCGACGCACCAATTTTACGGTGTCCATCGAGGCCGCCGAAGGGATTACCACCGGCATCTCGGCCTACGACCGCGCGCACACGGTACGCACGGCGGTGGCGCCCAATGCGCGCCCGGAGCACCTGCGCCAGCCCGGGCATATCTTCCCGGTGATGGCGCAGCCCGGTGGCGTGCTCACGCGTGCCGGGCATACCGAGGCGGGATGCGACCTGACGCGCCTGGCAGGATTCGAGCCGGCCGCAGTCATCGTCGAGATCATGAACGACGACGGCACCATGGCGCGGCGTCCCCAGCTGGAGGCGTTTGCCCGGCTGCACGGACTGCGTATGGGCACGATCCGTGACCTGATCCGCTACCGCCTGCGCACCGAGCGCACGGTCGAGCGCATTTCCGACCGCACGGTACAGACCGAGTTCGGCGAGTTTCGACTGCACTGCTATGAAGACCATGTGCACCGCGACCTGCACCTGGCGCTGGTACGCGGTTCCCTGGCCGGCCCGTCGCTGCCGCTGGTGCGGGTGCATGTTGCCGATACGCTGCGCGACCTGATCGGCGTGCGCGGGGAGATACGCGCCTGGACATTGCGCGACGCGATGGAGCGCATTGCCGCCAGCGAATGCGGCGTGCTGGTGATCCTGCGTGAGCTGGAGTCGCCACGCGCCCTTGCCGATGCGATCCAGGGACTGGCGCGCCAGGATTCCGCTGCAACGGCGACCCACACGGTGCTGCGCACCTATGGCATCGGGGCGCAGATCCTCAAGGACCTGGGCGTGCGCCGCATGCGCGTGCTGTCGGCACCCAAGCAGCTGCAGGGCATCTCCGCCTTCGACCTGGAAGTCGCGGAGTACGTCGGCAGCGATCCAGACTGATGTCCAATCATCGCGTCACCGCGAGGGCCGGCATCAGCGCTCGTGGCCGGCAGGTGGCCGTGGTCGCCGCGCGTTTCAATGCCGAGATAGTCGACGCCATGGTCACCGGGGCGATCGCCGCGTGGGTACGCTATGACGGTGACCCCGAGGCATTGACGGTGGTGCGTACTCCCGGCGCCTTTGAACTGCCGCTGGCGGCGCGCAAGCTGGCCGCGACCGGGCGCTTTGACGCCATCGTCGCGCTGGGCTGCGTCATTCGCGGCGAAACGGCACATTTCGAGTTCGTGGCCGGCGAGGCGGCGCGCGGCATCGCCGAGGCGGCGCGCGACACCGGCGTCCCGGTGGCCTTTGGCGTGCTGACCACCGAGACCGTCGAGCAGGCGCTGGAGCGCGCGCACCCGGAACGCATGGACAAGGGCGGAGAAGCATTGGAATCGGTACTGGAGATGGTGCAGCTTCTGGAAGAGATCGGCGCGCCATGAATACTCCGGCGCCACGTGGTCGCGGCAATCCGCGCCGCGCGCTGGCGCGCAAGCTGGCGCTGCAGGCCCTGTACCGCTGGCAGCTCAACCCCTGCGAATGGCAGGACCTGGTGCGCGACTACGAGGAGGCCGAGGAGGCGCCGCGCACGGACCGCGAATTCTTCATCTCACTGGTGCAGTCCATCACCCAGGACCGGGCGGCACTGGACGTGCAGCTGACCGGCTGGTGCGACCGGCCGGCAGAGCAGCTGGATCCGGTGGAGCACGCCGCATTGTGGATCGGCATGCAGGAACTGCGCGCGCATCCTGAAGTGCCATTCCGGGTCGTGATCAGTGAAGCGGTGGGACTGGCGCGACGCTTCGGTGCCACCGATGGTCACAAATTTGTCAACGCGGTGATGGACCGGGCGGCGCGCGAGCTGCGACCCGAGCAACACTGAGTCGCCCGTGGCGCTCGGTGAATTTGACCTGATCGATCGCTACTTTCGCGTCGCGGACAGCTCGCAGGAGCGTCGCCGCGGCATAGTGCTGGGCATCGGCGATGACGCGGCGCTGCTGGAACCGCGCCCGGGCCAGCTGGTGGCAGCCCTCGATACGCTGGTGGAGGGTCGGCATTTCCCGCGCGATAGCGCGCCGCGCTCGATCGGGCATCGGGCCCTGGCCGCGAACTTAAGCGACCTGGCGGCGATGGGTGCGGCGCCTGCCTGGTACCTGCTGGCACTGACACTGCCGCGCGTCGATGAGCAGTTTCTGGGCAAATTCGCCGCCGGCATGCTGCAGCTGGCAAGTGCACACGACATGGCGCTAGTCGGCGGCGATACCACTGCCGGTCCGCTGTCGGTTTCCGTGCAGGTGCTGGGCCATGTACCGCCAGGGGCGGCGCTGCTGCGCAGCGGGGCACTGCCCGGGGATCTGCTGTTTGTCAGTGGCTGGCCGGGCGAAGCGGCCGCGGGCCTGCAACTGGAACTGCAAGGTGCGGCCAGCCCCGGGTCCGGCGTGGCTGACACACGCTTGCGCGAACGCTTCCTGTACCCGACGCCGCGCATCGGGCTGGGCATGGCGCTGCGCGGGCTGGCCAGTGCATGCATCGATGTGTCGGACGGACTGGCCGGTGATGCACTGAAGATCGCCGAGGCCAGCGGCTGCGGCGTGGCCATCGAGGCGCAACAGACACTGGTGTCGCCAGTATTGTTGGCGATGCCGGATCGCCAGCGCGCGCTGCGCGCGGCCCTGACCGGCGGGGATGACTACGAGCTGTGCTTCACGGTACCGGCCAACCGTCTGGCCGAATTGCCGCAGCGCCTGATTAATGTCAAATGTCCGGTGACCTGCATCGGCGTGATGGAGCAGGCGCCGGGCTTGCGGGTGCGCGACCGTGGCCAGCCGGTGGGCTTTGCGCTGCAGTCATTTGACCACTTCCTGACCTGAACAAGAGCCGCATCACAGTCGCTGCGCAGCTGCAACGCCTATCCTGCTCGGGACCACTCTTGCAGGTTCGTTCCGGTACATGGCAGCCAGCATCGCAAAAGACAAACGCGCGGCACCTCCGACGCCGGAGCGGGTCGGCAAGTACGTGATCGTGCGCGAAGTCGGTCGCGGCAGCACTGGCAATGTGTATCTCTCGCACGATCCGTATTACGGACGCGACGTGGCCATCAAGGTCTACCACAGCGCCGACGCCGGTGAACCGGAGAAGGCCCACGTTGCGCGCAAGATGTTCCTCTCCGAGGCGCACATGGTGGGCCTGTTGCAGCACCCGCAGCTGATGCCCATCTACGACGCGGGCGAAGAGGGTGGCCACTGCTATGTGGTTACCGAATACGTGCATGGCGCGCGCACCCTGGCTGCCTTCTGCAAGCCCGGGGACCTGCTGCGCGTCGACGTGGTGGTCGAGATAATCTACAAGTGTGCGCGGGCGCTGCAGTACGCGCATTCGCGCGGCGTGATCCATCGCGACATCAAGCCCTCCAACGTGCTGTACACGCAGGACGGCGACGTGCGCATCATCGACTTTGGCATTGCGCTGGTGGCGGACTCCGAACTGTCGCGCATCGAGGGTATCGCCGGCAGCCCCAGCTACATGTCGCCCGAGCAGGTGCAGAGCCAGGAGCTGAGCAACCGCTCGGACCTGTACTCCCTGGGCGCGGTGATGTACGAGCTGCTGACCGGCACGCGGCCGTTTCGCGGCGGCAACCTCGCCAAGTTGATGCACCAGATCGTGTACGCCACGCCGGCACCCATCCACACCCAGCGCAAGGACATTCCCGAGGAGCTGGAAGATGTCGTGGCCATGGCCTTGCAGAAGGATCCCGAGAAGCGCTATCGCAGCGGCCTGGACTTTGCCGCCGCGCTGACCCGCGTGCACCAGAAGCTGCGGGCCAAGACCACGCAGATAGAGAAGTCCGAGCAGTTCGCCCTGCTGCGCCAGCTCAAGTTCTTCCATGACTTCTCGCAGGCGGAGATCTGGGAAGTGCTGCAGGCCAGCTCCTGGCAGGACCACGGGCCCCTGGACGAGATTATCCGTGAGGGGGACATGGAAGACCGGCTGTTCGTGGTGGTCTCTGGCAGCTGCACGGTGGAGCGCAATGGCCGGTTCATCGGCCGGCTCGAGACCGGCGATTGCTTTGGCGAGTCCAGCTACGTACCCGGGTCGCGACGCTCGGCCTCGGTGCGCGCCGAAGGCAATGTCACCCTGCTGAAGGTGGGTGCGACATTGCTCGAACAGGTGTCGCCGACCTGCCAGTTGCGGTTCAACCGTGTGTTCCTGCGCTCGTTGATCGAGCGGCTGCAGAAATCGGAGCAGGCGACAGCGCGCGGCTGATCAGGGATGATCGGCACCCTTAGGGGTCCGGTTGTCGCGAGGTCAGCGTTTCCTTGTTTTCCCACCTGTTTCGCTTTGCGCCCGCGCTGGTGCTGGCCGTGGCCGCGCACGCGGCCGCCGATGCCGCCCAGTCCGCGGCGCCGCAGCGCGTGCTGTCGCTGAACCTGTGTACCGACCAGCTGTTGATGGCCTTGTTGCCGCCGCAGCGCATCGTCTCCATCTCCTGGCTGTCACGCACCGAGGGCGACCCGGCGCTGCTGGCACTGGCCCGGCAGCTGCCCGTCAATCACGGCAGCCCCGAGGAAGTCCTGGCCGCGCGGCCGGACCTGGTACTGGCCGGCAAATACACCACCGCCAATACGCGCGCGCTGCTGCACCGCGTGGGCATCCCGGTGCTGGAAGTGGACGCGGTGACCGACTGGGAGGGGATCCGGCGCGTGACCTGGCAGGTGGCCACTGCGCTGGGCGCAGAAGCCAGGGCGCGCGAATTGCTGGGCGCCATGGACGCGGACCTGGCGCAGCTGGCTCGCCAGCGGCCCGCGCAGCCGGTGCGTGTGATCGGCTGGGGCGGCGGGGCAGAGGACGTGCCCGGACGCGACACGCTGTTCAACACCATCCTGGAGACCGCCGGTGGCATCAACCTGGCGGCCCGCGACAACGGTCCGCGCTCATACGACCTCGAGCAGGTGCTGCTGGCGGACCCGCAAGTGGTGATGCGCGGCGCCGCTTACAGTGGCAAGCCGGCGTTGCGCAACTTCATCGCCATGCATCCGGTGCTGCGCGCGCGCCTGGGCACGCACATGCTCACCTATCCGGAAGCCGTCTATGGCTGCGGTGTGCCGCGCGCGTCCCGGGTGGCGCGTGACCTTGCAGTCACGCTGCGCGCCGCAAGCGCGCCATGAACGCACATCGCAAACTGGTCCTGTGGCTGGGCGGCGGCGTGCTGCTGCTGGCGCTGCTGTCGCTGCTGACCGGGCGCTCCGGATTCATGTTGCCTTCGGTGTTGCATGGCGACGCCCGATCGGTGGAGCTGGCGCGCCTGATTCTCGTGCAGCTGAGGTTGCCGCGCACGGTGCTGGCCATCCTGGTGGGCGCGACCCTGGGACTGTCCGGGGCGGTGCTGCAGGGACTCACGCGCAACCCGCTGGCCGATCCAGGCCTGCTGGGGGTGTCGGGAGGTGCCGCATTGGGCGCGGTAATCGCGCTGTACACCGGCATCGGCATGGCCTTCGCACTGGCGATTCCCGTGCTGGGACTGCTGGGGGCCCTGGGCGCCGCGACGCTGACGCTGGCGCTGGGCAGCGGTGGCGGGACGCTGGTCTTGATCCTGGCAGGGGCGGCGGTGTCCGGACTGATGCTGGCGGGCACGGCGCTGGTGCTGAACCTGGCGCCCAACCCGTACGCGGCCTTTGAGATTACCCACTGGATGCTGGGCTCGCTGGCCGATCGGGGCTGGGACCAGGTGTGGCTGACGGCGCCGTTCATTCTGGTGGGCGCGGGGTTGCTGCTGGGCACGGGGCGGGCGCTGGACGCACTGAGCCTGGGCGAACAGCAGGCGTCGAGTCTGGGCGTGAACCTGCCGCGACTGCGCCGCCGCGTGCTGATCGGGACCGCACTGGCGGTGGGGGCGGCCACCTCGGTCAGCGGCACCATTGGATTCATCGGCCTGGTGGCGCCGCACCTGGTACGGCCCCTGGCAGCGCACCAGCCGGCGCGCGTGTTGTGGCCGTCGGCCCTGTGCGGTGCGTTGCTGCTGTTGCTTGCGGACGTGCTGACGCGCCTGCTGCCGCTGGACCGGGAACTGAACCTGGGTGTCTTGACGGGCCTGGTGGGCACGCCATTCTTCATCGCGCTGGTGTTGCGACTCAAGCGGATGTCGCCATGACCCGGATTGCGGCGCAATCCATACGCGTGCAGCGCGCCGGTCGCGTGATCCTGCACGACGTTAGCGTCAGTGCCGGCGCCGGAGAGTTTGTCGCGGTCATCGGACCCAACGGTGCCGGCAAGTCGACGCTGCTGTCGGTGCTGGCAGGATTGCTGGCACCGGACCAGGGCAGCGTCAGCCTCGACAATCGCTCCCTGGCGCAGTACACGCCGCGCGAGTTGGCGCTGCAGCGCGCCTTCCTGCCGCAGAACCCGCGCTGCGACTGGCCGCTGCCGGTGCATCGCCTGGTGGGGCTGGGGCTGACACCCACGCTGCCGGCATTCGGCGAGTTTTCCGCCGCCGACCTCGCGCGCATCGACAGTTCGGTTGCCGCCTGCGACCTCACCGCACAGCGCGACCAGCCAGTGACCACGCTGTCGGGCGGCGAATTGGCGCGCGCCATGCTGGCGCGCGCGCTGGTGGCCGATCCGGCCCTGCTGATCGTGGATGAGCCGCTGACCGGACTTGATCCGCGCCATGCACAGGACGCCGCTCGTCGTCTGCAGCAACTGGCCGTGGAGCAGGGCAAGCTGGTGATTGCATCGATCCACGACCTCAACATCGCGTTGCGACGCGCCAGCCGGGTTTGGGCGTTGCGCGATGGGCGCCTGGCAGGCGACGGCGCGCCGGCTGAGGTGATCCGCCCGGCGCTGCTGCGCGAAATATTCGATGTCGAAGTCAGTATTTCCGGCACCGGCGCGCGCGCATTCGTCGACTTCTCTTCCTGACCTGTGGGTTCCGTGGTTTAAGATGAACCGGGAAGGGAAGCAGGACGATCGTCATGGAACGAGTGCTTGGGCTGCGCGACGTCGGTCGCGATGATGTAGCTCGCGTCGGAGGCAAGAACGCCTCTCTGGGAGAGATGCTGCGCTCGCTGTCGCAGCTGGGCGTTTCAGTGCCGGAAGGGTTTGCCACGACCGCGGACGCGTTTCGCGAGTTCCTGGCACAGCAGGACCTGGCAGCGCGGATCCACGCAGTGCTGGCCGATCTTGATGTCGAGGACCTGGCCGCGCTGCCGCGCGTGGGCGCACAGATCCGGGAATGGATCCTGGCCACGCCGCTGCCGGATGCGCTGCGCAGCTCGATAATCTCCAGCCTGCAGCACATGGCACAGGGACGCGATATCGCCGTGGCGGTGCGCTCTTCGGCCACGGCCGAAGACCTGCCCGAGGCGTCCTTCGCGGGCCAGCAGGAGACCCTGCTGAACGTTCGCGGCGAGGCCGCCGTGCTCCAGGCCGTGCATGAAGTATTCGCGTCCCTGTTCAACGACCGCGCCATTTCCTATCGCGTGCACCAGGGCTTTGAGCATCGCGACGTGGCCCTGTCCGTGGGCATCCAGCACATGGTGCGCAGCGACCTGGGAGCCAGTGGCGTGATGTTCACGCTCGACACGGATTCCGGTTTCCGTGACGTGGTGTTCCTCACCAGCTCCTACGGCCTGGGGGAGATGGTGGTGCAGGGCGCCGTCAACCCCGACGAGTTCTATATCTACAAGCCGGCATTGCGGGCGGGCAGGTCCGCAGTGGTACGGCGCAGCATGGGTGCGAAGGCCCTGAAGATGGTCTATGCGCCCAAAGGCTCCGGCGAGCGGGTGATGACGGTGGCTGTGCCGCCCGCGGATCGTATCCGCTATTCGTTGACCGATGCCGAGGCCGAGCACCTGGCCCGACAGGGACTGCAGATCGAGCAGCACTACGGCTGTCCGATGGATATCGAATGGGCCCGGGATGGCGAGACCGGGCACATCTACATCCTGCAGGCCAGGCCCGAGACCGTGCAGAGCCGCAAGGGGCTGTCCCTGCAGCGCTTTACGCTGCGCGGCCGGTCGCGGGTGCTGGCCGAGGGCCGCGCCATCGGCCAGCGAATCGGCGCAGGCACGACGCGGGTGATTTCCCATGTGCGCGACATCGCGCGGGTGCAGCCCGGGGACGTGCTGGTGGCCGACATGACCGATCCGGACTGGGAGCCGGTCATGAAGCGCGCGGCAGCCATCGTGACCAATCGCGGCGGCCGCACCTGCCACGCGGCCATCATCGCGCGCGAGCTTGGCGTGCCGGCGGTGGTGGGCTGTGGCGACGCGACGACCACGATACCGGAAGGAACCGCCGTGACCGTGTCCTGCGCCGAGGGCGACACCGGGCACGTGTACGAGGGCATCCTCACGTACGACGAGCAGCACCTGGAGCTGCAGTCGCTGCCCACGCCTCCGGTGCGCATCATGATGAACGTGGGCAATCCGGATCGGGCATTTAGCTTCGCCATGCTGCCCAATCGCGGCGTGGGTCTGGCGCGGCTCGAGTTCATCATCAACCGCATGATTGGCGTGCATCCGCGGGCGCTGTTCAACCTCGACGCGCTCGACCCTGAGGTGCGGGCGCGACTGCAGCCGCGCCTGGCTGGCTATTCAAGTCCCCAGGAGTTCTTTGTCTCGCGGCTGGCCGAGGGCGTGTCGCAGATCGCGGCGGCCTTCGCCCCCGAGCCGGTGATCGTGCGGCTGTCGGATTTCAAGTCCAATGAATACGCCAACCTCATCGGCGGCAACCTCTACGAACCGCACGAGGAGAATCCGATGCTGGGGTTCCGCGGGGCCTCGCGCTACGTTGATCCGGACTTCCAGCCCTGCTTCGAGCTGGAGTGCCAGGCCATCCGGCGTGTGCGCGAGGACATGGGACTGCTCAACGTGCAGATCATGGTGCCGTTCGTGCGCACCGTGAAGGAGGCCGCGGCGGTCACGCAGCTGCTGGCGGGGCAGGGCCTGGCGCGCGGCCAGAACGGACTGAAAGTACTGATGATGTGCGAGATTCCGTCGAACGCACTGCTGGCCGAACAGTTCCTGGAACACTTTGACGGCATGTCTATCGGGTCCAACGACCTGACGCAGCTGACGCTGGGACTGGATCGCGACTCGGCGATCGTCGCTTCGATCTTCGATGAGCGCGACGAGGCAGTGAAGATGCTGATCCGCATGGCCATCCAGGCCTGCCAGCGCGCCGGCAAATACATTGGCATCTGCGGGCAGGGCCCGTCGGACCATCCGGACTTCGCCGAGTGGCTGGTCGACCAGGGCATCGAGAGCATGTCGCTGAACCCGGATTCGGTGCTGGAGACCTGGACGCGGCTGGCTGCCCGGAAAGGTGCATGAAGGGACGCACGATCTGCTTCGTGTCGGACCGCACCGGCCTGACGGCCGAGACGCTGGGCTACAGCCTGCTGTCGCAGTTCGGCGAGCTGGAAGCACACACGGTGACCATGCCGTTCGTCAGCAGCGTCAAGGACGCCAATGGCGTGGCGCTGCGCATCAATGAGATCGCAGCCGCTGACGGGGTCCGGCCGATTGTGCTGTCGACCCTGGTGGACGACCAGATCCGGGCGATCGTGCGCGGCGCCAACGGCTTCTTCCTGGATTTCTTCGATGCGTTCCTGGCGCCGCTGGAGGCCGAACTGGGCAGGCCGTCAGCGCACGTCAGCGGTTTCGGGATCAGCCAGGCCGGACACGATCCGGCGCATTCGGCGCGGGTCGATGCCATCAACTTCACGCTGGCCAATGACGATGGCGCCGGACAGCGCGACTATCGCAGCGCCGACGTGGTGCTGGTTGGCGTGTCGCGATCCGGCAAGACCCCGACCTCGCTGTACCTGGCCCTGCAGTACGGAATTCGCAGCGCCAATGTGCCCTTGGTCGACGAGGATTTCGAGCGCAAGGCGTTGCCCCGAGAATTACAGCCGCACCGCCACAAGCTGTTCGGACTCACTATCCGGCCGGACCGCCTGCAGCAGATCCGCCAGGAGCGTCGCCCCGGCAGCCGCTATGCCTCGGCCGCGCAGATCGATTTCGAGGTGCGCAGCGCCATGGAGCTGATGGCGCGCAACCAGATACCCTGCGTCGACGTGACCGAGTGCAGCGTCGAGGAAATCGCCAGCCGGATCCTGGACCGCATGAAACTGGAACGTCACATCCGCGGCTGAACCGGCGGCCCGGCTAGCCTTGCCCGCGGCGCGCCTTGAGCTTCTTGTGCTCGCGCAGGTACAGCGAGTTGTGCATGGTCGTTATTTCCTGCGCCAGGCGCGTGTCCGGCGCCTTGGTGCTGGGGATCGAACCCAGCAGCGCGTCGGATCGTTCCTTGAGTCCGGGGCCGAACTCCGGATGCGACAGTATCCACATGTCATTGTTGCGGATGCCCGCCAGCACGATGCGGCCGGCTTCCATCGGGTCCATGCCGTTGCCGATGATCTGGCGGATGAACGTCTCGTTGACCGGCGCGTCGGCCGGGCCGGCCTTGGCGCCGGGTTCGCTGAAGGCGGCCTTCACGTTCTTTTCCAGCTCAAAGATATTGGTGTTTACCAGGCCCGGGCAATACACCGACACCCCCACTTTGGCATTGGCCGTATCCAGCTCGGAGCGCAGGATTTCCATCATGCCCACCGAGGCGAACTTGGTGCAGGTATAGGCCCCGGCGCCGCCTCCTTCAGTGGGCAGGATGCCGCTCATGGAGGAAGTGGTCACGATGTGGCCGCCTTCGCCGTGCTTGCGGATGCGCGGCAGGAAGATATGCACGCCGTTGTAGACGCCGGTCAGGTTCACCGCGACCGTCTGGTCAAAGTCCTTGGGTTCCGTCGCCGACAGCGGCGTCAGGGGCCCGATGCCGGCGTTGTTCGACAGCAAATGGATCTTGCCGAACTTGCCCTCGATCTCGTCGGCGGCCGCGGCCATGGCCGCGCGGTCGATGACATTGACCTTGATGGCATGCACCCGATCCTTGCCGGTCTTGAACTGGTCCATGGCCGGTCCGATCTGGTCGTCGCGGATGTAGCCGATGACCACCTTCATGCCCGCGTCGTGGAACACCCGTGCCTGCCCCAGGCCGATGCCGCTGGAGCCGCCGGTGATGAAGGCCACCTTGCCGGCGACGTCGCGCAGCGGCGGGGGCGCAGCAACCAGGTTGGGACCCTTGGCGGCGGCAGCGGCGGTCTGTTCGGCGGTGGGCGCCGCGGGCGCGGGCTGGGCAGCGGTCACGTTCTGCGCGACCAGGCCGCCGACCCCGGCAATCCCGGCCAGGGTCATCTGTTCAAGAAACCGGCGGCGGTCCGCGTCGTATTTCGGAGTATTCATGGTGTCCCCCAATTCGTTTTTCGGTATCAGACCTGGGCCAGCTTGGGTGCGTCGGCGCGCTGGTTGCGCCACCAGTCGGTGATGCGCCGGCGCACCGACGCGACGTCGAGGCCAGCTGCCACCAGGCATTCGTCGCGCGATCCGTGTTCGATGAACTGATCGGGGATCCCGATCTGCAGCAGTTGCACCAGCACGCCGGCTGCGGCCAGCAGTTCGGCAACCGCGGACCCGGCCCCGCCGGCAACCACGTTTTCTTCCAGTGTGACCAGGGCGCGCGATTTGAGCGCCACGCGCAACAGCGCTTCGCCGTCCAGTGGCTTGATGAACCGCATGTCCAGCACCGTGGCATCGAGTTCTTCGGCCGCGGCCATGGCCGCGGGCAGCAATGGCCCGAACGAGAGAATGGCCAGTCCGCTGCGGCCTTCGCGCCGCTGCTGTGACTTGCCCACCGGCAACGTCAGCAGCTCCGGCTGCAGCTTGGCGCCGGGCCCGGTGCCACGCGGGTAACGCACCGCAGCGGGCCGCTCCAGGGTCAATGCCGTCTGCAGCATCTTGCGGCACTCGCTTTCGTCGGAGGGTGCCATCACCACCAGGTTGGGGATGCAGCGCAGGAAGCTGATGTCGAAGCTGCCCTGGTGGGTGGCCCCATCGCCGCCGACCAGCCCGGCCCGGTCCACCGCAAACACCACCGGCAGGTTTTGCAATGCCACGTCGTGGATCAGCTGGTCGTAGCCGCGCTGCAGGAACGTGGAGTAGATCGCGACCACCGGTCGCAGTCCTTCGGTGGCCAGTCCCGCGGCAAAGGTCACCGCATGCTGTTCCGCGATGGCAACGTCGAAGTAGCGATCCGGGAAGCGCTTCGAGAATTCCACCAGGCCGGAACCCTCGCGCATTGCCGGGGTGATGCTGATGACCCGCGCATCCTGCGCGGCCGCGTCGATCAGCCAGTCGCCGAAGACCTTTGAATAGGTGGGCGAGCCAGCCTTTTCCTTGTAGATGGTGCCGCTGACCGGATCAAACGGGCCGGGGCCATGCCAGGTGATCGGGTCGGCCTCGGCAGGGGCGTAGCCCTTGCCCTTGGTCGTGACCACATGCAGGAACTGCGGGCCCTTGAGCTGGCGGATATTGGTCAGGGCGCTGACCAGCGCCTTCATGTCGTGCCCGTCGATGGGTCCGATGTAGTTGAAGCCCATCTCCTCGAACATCGTCCCGGGCAGCATCATGCCCTTGACGTGTTCTTCCGAGCGGCGCGCCAGCTCGCGGATGGTGGGCATCTGGCTTAAGACCTTCTTGCCGCCCTTGCGCAGCTGCGCGTAGAACCGCCCCGACAGCACGCGCCCGAAATACGCCTTGAGTGCCCCGACGCCCTCGGAGATGGACATCTCGTTGTCGTTGAGCACCACCAGCAGGTCCGCCGGCAGGGTGCCGGCGTGGTTCAGCGCCTCGAATGCCATGCCACCACTCATTGCGCCGTCGCCGATCACCGCCACGGCACGGCGCTGCTCGCCCTTCTGGGCTGCGGCGATCGCCATGCCCAGTGCCGCGCTGATGGAGGTGCTTGAATGGCCGGTGCCGAAGACGTCGTACGTGCTCTCGGCACGGTTGGGAAACGGCGACAGCCCGTCCTTCTGCTTGATGGTGTGCAGCTGCTCGCGGCGACCGGTCAGCACCTTGTGCGGATAGGCCTGG
Source organism: uncultured Pseudomonadota bacterium (assembly GCA_963726085.1). GTDB lineage: Bacteria > Pseudomonadota > Gammaproteobacteria > Steroidobacterales > Steroidobacteraceae > ZC4RG30. The sequence continues at coordinate 508,936 of CAVSAR010000002.1, forward strand.
TGACCCACATCCCAGACGATGCGGTCGTGCGGTGTGTCGAACACATGGTGCAGGGCGATGGTCAGTTCCACCGTGCCCAGCCCGGCCGCGAAATGCCCACCGCGTGTGGCCACGGTCTGGATCAGGAACTCGCGCAGCTCGGCGGCCAGCTGTACCAGTTCGTCGTTGTCCAGCCCACGCAGGTCTGCGGGCCCGCCAATGCGGTCGAGGAGCGGATAGCTTGCGGAGGTCATCAATCAAGTCTAGCGCCGGCCGCGCGGGGCTGCTTGTCCTATCAGGAACTGCGGTCGACCACGAACTGCGCCAGCTGGACCAGCACTGCGCCGCGGTCACCGAGCGTGTTTGCTGCAGCGATGGCCGCATCACGGTGGCCGCGCGCCATGCGCCGCGATGCTTCCAGCCCGTGCACGCTGGGGTAGGTGGGCTTGCCGCGGGCCGCATCGGCGCCGGTGGCCTTGCCCAGCTGTGCAGCATCGCCGGCCACGTCCAGGACATCGTCCTGGATCTGGAATGCCAGGCCCAGTTGTGCACCATATTCCGCCAGTGCGTCGAATTCCGGGCCGGCGCGGATGCCGGCGGCAATGGCCCCCAGCAGCACGCTGGCGCGAATCAGGGCGCCGGTCTTGCGCCGATGCATCTCCTCCAGCGCCGCGGCCGACAATGGCTTGCCCGCGGCGGCCAGGTCGATGGCCTGCCCGCCGGCCATGCCGGTGATGCCGATGCCGTGCGACAGCACTGACAATTGCTGCAGGCGTTGCTGCGCATCCAGTGCGGTGGAACGGTCGCAGGCCAGCACCTCGAAGGCCAGTGCCTGCAGCGCATCGCCGACCAGCACCGCGGTGCCTTCGTCATAGGCCTTGTGGCAGGTGGGACGGCCGCGGCGCAGGTCATCATCGTCCATGGCCGGCAGGTCGTCGTGGACCAGGCTGTAGACGTGGATCAGTTCCACCGCCGCCGCCGACGCATCCAGCCGCTCCAGTTCTGCGCCAAGTGCGTGGCCGGTGCTGTACACCAGGACTGGTCGCAGGCGCTTGCCGCCACCCAGCACGCTGTAGCGCATGGCTTCCAGCAGTCGCGCGGTGGCCACGTCGTTGGATGCCAGGCACCGCTCAAGGTAGCGCTCGCAGCGATCGCGCCAGAGCATTACCCGGGCGTCCAGCCCGGTTTCAGTCATCGTCCGGATCCGCTGCGGTTTCGAAGGGCGTGGTCTGGACGGCGCCGCCCTCCTGCAGCAGGATCTCGACCTTTTGCTGGGCTTCGGTCAGCGCCGCGTGGCAGCTGCGTGTCATCGCCACGCCCTGCTCAAACAGGGCCAGGGCCTCGGCCAGGGGCAAGTCGCCGCGCTCCAGCCGCGCGACCAGGGCTTCGAGCTCCGACAGGGATTTCTCGAAGTCGGGTGTGGTGCTGGGGGTTCGGGACTTGCGGCTCACGGTCGCCAAGTCTAGAGTTTGCCGCGTTCCCCGTCGACCAGACGCGCATCATGGAGTTGATCATGAATCTCAAGGGCAGCAGGACTGAGCAGAATCTCAAGGACGCCTTCGCGGGCGAGTCCCAGGCCAATCGACGCTACCTGTATTTCGCAGCCAAGGCTGATGTGGAAGGCTACAACGACGTGTCGGCCGTGTTCCGTTCCACCGCCGAAGGCGAGACCGGCCATGCGCACGGGCACCTGGAGTACCTGGAGGCGGTGGGTGATCCGGCCACGGGCCTGCCCATCGGCGAGACCCGGGCCAACCTCAAGTCCGCCATCGCCGGGGAGACCCACGAGTACAGCGACATGTACCCGGGCATGTCCAAGGCGGCCCGCGAGGAAGGGTTCGCGGAAATCGCCGACTGGTTCGAGACGCTGGCCAAGGCCGAGCGCTCGCACGCCAACCGGTTCCAGAAAGCGCGCTCGACACTATCTAGTGCAGGGCGCTCGCTAGTGGAGGGCGGTCTCGGGGCCCCGACGCGTCATCCCATTGACTGGCGCAACCCGGCTTTCTACGACGAGCAGGCGGTGTTCGCCGAACTGGAGCGCGTCTTCGACATCTGTCACGGGTGTCGACGCTGCTTCAGCCTGTGCCATTCGTTTCCATTGCTGTTCGATGCGGTCGATGCCACCGCCTACCGGGGAGGTCAGCGCCGTACCCAAGCCGGTGTACTGGCAGGTCGCCGACAACTGCTACCTGTGCGACATGTGCTTCATGACCAAGTGCCCCTATGTGCCGCCGCACGAGTGGAACGTGGACTTCCCGCACCTGATGCTGCGCGCCAAGGCCCTCAAGGCCCGCCAGGGCGGCAATCACGCTTGCCGATCGCGTGCTGGCCTCCACCGAGGCGGTGGGCAACATCGCCGGTATTCCGGTGGTGGCGCAGATCGTCAACGCGGTCAACCATACCGGCGTGGGGCGCAAGCTGCTGGACAAGGCCCTCGGCGTGCATCCGCGAGGCACCGATCCCCGACTACCACTCCACCACTGCGCGCGACCGGCTGCGCAAGCGCAAGCGGCCGGCCATCGTGCCGCAGGCCACCGCGCGCACCACCGGCAGGGTGGCCATGTTCACCACCTGCTACGCCAACCGCAACGAACCGGACCTGGCCTCTGACCTGTGCGCAGTGTTCGAGCACAACGCGATCACGGTGGACCTGGCGGCCAAGGAACGCTGCTGCGGCATGCCGCGCCTGGAGCTGGGCGACCTGGAGAAGGTGGCCGAATACAAGGCGGTCAACATTCCCGAGCTCAAGGGACTCATCGACCAGGGGTTTGACATCGTGGCACCGATCCCGTCCTGCGTGCTGATGTTCAAGCAGGAGTTGCCACTGATGTTTGCGGACGATCCGGACGTGCAGGCCGTGCGCACGCGTATCTTTGATCCGTTCGAGTACCTGTGGCTGCGCCACGAGGCCGGACTGCTGCGCACGGATTTTACCGCCGCCCTGGGCAGGCTCAGCTACCACGTGGCCTGCCACCTGCGCGTGCAGAACATCGGCCTCAAGACCCGCGACGTGCTGCGGCTGGTGCCGGAGACGACCATTGACGTGATCGAGCGCTGCTCGGGCCACAATGGCACCTATGCGGTCAAGAGCCGCTTTCGCGATGCGGCGGTCAAGATCGGTCGCCCGGTGGTGCAGAAGGTCCAGGCCGCCCAGCCCGACCACTACACCAGTGACTGCCCCATGGCCGGGCACCAGATCGAAACCGGGCTCGAGGGCATGGGACCACCGGAGCATCCGCTGCGCTTGCTGCGCCTGGCTTACGGAATCTAAAACGCATGCGCGCACTGGAAGCCGGGGACCTGATGACGCTGGAGCGCTACGCACGCGAGCGGCTGGCGTTTCGGGCGCGCGTGCTCGAGCACAAGGCGGTGCGCAAGGTCGCCATCGGTCCGGACATGACATGGTTGTTCGAAGACCGGCTCACGGTGCAATACCAGGTGCAGGAGATGCTGCGCGTGGAGCGCATCTTCGAGCCCGCCGGCATCGAGGAGGAACTCGCGGCGTACAACCCGCTGATCCCGGATGGTCGCAACCTCAAGGCCACCATGCTGATCGAGATTGCCGACGTGCAGCGCCGTCCCGCGCGCCTGGCGCAGCTCAAGGACGTCGAGCATCGCTGCTATATCCGCGTCATGGGTCGGGGCATGGACCCGGTGGCCGGCTTTGAGGCCGTATTCGCAATTGCCGACGAGGATCTGGAGCGCACCAACGAGACCAAGACCTCGGCCGTGCATTTTCTGCGCTTCGAACTGACGCCAGGCATGGTCGCCGCCCTGCGCGCCGGTGCCGGGCTGGCCGCCGGAGTGGACCACGCGCAGTACCAACACCGGGTAGAATCCTTGCCCGCCGCGACCCGTGCCGCATTGATCAACGACCTGGAATGACACCGACCTACAGCGCATCCGATATTGAAGTCCTCTCGGGCCTTGACCCGGTGCGCCGTCGCCCGGGGATGTACACCGACACCAGCCGCCCCAACCACCTCGCCCATGAGGTGATCGACAACAGCGTCGACGAGGCGATCTGCCGGGCACTGTGACCTGATCGAGGTCACGCTGTTCAAGGACGGATCACTGCAGGTGGCCGACAACGGCCGCGGCATGCCGGTGGACATCCATCCCAAGGAAAAAGTCAGTGGCGTCGAGCTGATCCTCACGCGGCTGCATGCCGGCGGAAAGTTCTCCGACGCCAACTACAGCTTCTCCGGCGGCCTGCACGGCGTGGGCGTCTCCGTGGTCAACGCACTGTCGAAACAGCTGGAATGCTGGGTCCGGCGCGGTGGCAAGGAATACAACATCGGCTTTCGCAATGGCCAGGTCTCCTCGAAGCTTGAGGAAATCGGCACCGTGGGCCAGAAGAATTCAGGCACCACGGTGCGCTTCTGGCCCGATCCGAAGTTCTTTGATACCGACCGTTTCGCCCCGGCGGAACTGCGCCACACGCTCAAGGCCAAGGCGGTGCTGTGTCCGGGCCTCAAGGTGCGCTTCGAGAACGAGGCCACGGGCGAAAAGGACGAGTGGTTCTACACCGGCGCGCTGGCTGAATACCTGCTGGAGCAGCTGGGCAAGGTCGAGCGCCTGCCCAAGGAACCCCTCACCGGCAAGCAGGGATCGGCGCAGGACTCGGTGGAGTGGGCGCTGGCCTGGGCGCCGGAGCTGTCCCCCGGCCTGGCGGAAAGCTACGTCAACCTGATCCCCACTCCCGGCGGCGGCACGCACGTCAACGGCTTGCGCGCTGGGGTCTGTGCCGCGGTGCGCGAGTTCACCGAGTTTCGCAACCTGCTGCCGCGCGGCGTGAAGCTGACCCCGGAGGATATCTGGAACGGGGTTTCCTTCGTGCTGTCGATCAAGCTCAAGGATCCGCAGTTCGCCGGCCAGACCAAGGAGCGCCTGGGTTCGCGCGAAGCCGCGGCGCTGGTGGAGGGCTACGCGCGCGACAGCACGGCGCTGTGGCTCAACCAGCATCCGGATGCGGGCGAGGGCATCGCGCAGTTTGCGATTGCCAATGCACAGGAACGCCTCAAGGCCGCCCAGCGCGTGACGCGCAAGCGTGCGATCGCCGGTCCCGCACTGCCGGGCAAGCTGGCCGATTGCACCACGCAGGACCCCAAGCGCTCCGAGCTGTTCCTGGTCGAGGGTGACTCGGCCGGCGGGTCGGCGCGCCAGGCGCGGGATCGTAATTTCCAGGCGGTGATGCCCCTGCGCGGCAAGATCCTCAACACCTGGGAGCTGGAGCACGGCCAGGTGGCCGCTTCCGAGGAAGTGCACAACATCAGCATTGCCATTGGCGTGGATCCGGGCTCGGCCAAGATCGAGGACCTGCGCTATCACCGCATCTGCATTCTTGCGGACGCGGATTCCGACGGGCAGCACATCGCCACGCTGCTGTGCGCGCTGTTCCTGCGGCATTTCCGGCCGCTGGTCACCGGTGGCCATGTGTTCGTGGCCATGCCGCCGCTGTACCGCATCGATGCCGGCAAGCAGGTGGGCTATGCGCTGGATGATGCCGAGCGCGACGCCTTTCTTGCGCGCCTGGTCTCGGAAAAGAGCAGGGCCAAGCCAGTGGTCACCCGATTCAAGGGCTTGGGCGAGATGTCGCCGCTGCAGTTGCGCGAGACGACCATGGATCCGGCCACGCGCCGGCTGGTGCAGCTGACCATCAGCGCGCAGGACGGTGCCGACCAGATGATGGACATGATGCTGGCCAAGAAGCGCGCCGGGGATCGCCGGGAGTGGCTGGAACAGAAAGGCAATCTGGCGGATGTCACGGTTTGATGGCTGAGCGGCCCGAGCGCACGGGCTGCGGATGAGTGTCCCGGGGTGCGCTGCGCCCCGACATTGCTCGACCCCTTTACTCCGTATCGCAATGGATGCATTCTGGATGCGTTTCGGATGTTCTGGAGGCGCCATGCCCGTGACCCTGACCATCAAAGGCGTGCCCGATGCCGTGGCCGATGGCCTGCGCCAGCGTGCGCAGGCCAATCGCCGTTCGCTGCAGCGCGAATTGCTGTTGATCGCCGAGGAAGCAGCGGACCTACGCGCAATGCGCGTGGCCGAGCCGGCTGCGCCGGCCTATACCGTGCCCGCACGCAAGGCGCGTGACGCGGGAAATCCCGGCGGACGCCTGGGCCTTGAACAGTTGTGGCAGCGCGCGCGCAAGCTCGGCGCAGGCCAGCCCTCTGAATCCGCCGCCATCATGCGTAGGGATCGCGATGCCCGCGACCGTCGTTGATGCTTCCGCCATCGCGGCGGTGCTTTTCGACGAGCCCGAAGCAGCCCCCATCGTGGCCAGCGTGACCGGCCGGCTGGTCGCCCCCACGTTGCTGCGCTACGAACTGGCCAGCGTTTGCACCACCAAGCTGATCCGCCATCCTGCGCAGGTGCGGCAGATCGATGCCCGTTGGCGCCTGCTCGACAAGCTCGCGATCAGCTACGCCGAGCCGGACTGGGAGCAATTGCCGCAGCTGGCCAGGCGCTGGGCACTGTCGGCCTACGATGCGGCGTACCTGCAGCTGGCATTGAAGCACGGCGCGTGCCTGCTCACGCTGGACGCGCGGCTGGCCGCGGCGTGGGACGACGCGGTGGCCGGGTGAGTAAGGGGTATGGCCGGTCGGGATCCGTTGGTGCTGACGTTGACCGCGTCGATCCCGTGGCAGTAGCCTGCCTGCCCCCTAAGCCAGGTTGGCCGGTGTCATCCAGTCGATGAAAGACCAGGAACTCAATTTCGAAGGCGTCGAGCGCCAGCCACTGCGCACATTCACCGAGAAGGCGTACCTGGACTACTCGATGTACGTGATCCTGGACCGGGCGCTGCCGGTGCTGGGCGACGGGTTGAAGCCGGTGCAGCGGCGCATCATCTATGCGATGAGCGAGCTGAGCCTGGCGGCCGGCGCCAAGCACAAGAAGTCCGCCCGCACCGTGGGCGACGTCATCGGCAAGTTCCATCCGCACGGGGACTCGGCCTGCTACGAGGCCATGGTGCACATGGCCCAGCCGTTTACCTATCGCTACCCGATAGTCGACGGGCAGGGCAACTGGGGATCCACGGATGATCCCAAGTCATTCGCCGCGATGCGCTACACCGAGTCGCGACTGACGCGCTATGCGGCGGTGCTGCTGGAGGAGATCGAGGCCGGCACCGTGGACTTCGGGCCCAATTTCGACGGCACGCTGGAGGAGCCGCTGATCCTGCCGGCGCGCCTGCCCAACCTGCTGCTCAACGGCGCCTCTGGCATCGCCGTGGGTATGGCCACGGACGTGCCACCGCACAATCTTCGGGAAGTGGCCAGCGCCTGCATCCACCTGCTGGACGACCCGGAAGCCACCACGCGTGCGCTGATGAAACACGTCAAGGGCCCGGACCTGCCCACCGGCGCCGAGATCGTCTCGTCACGCGCCGAGCTGCTGGAATTCTATGAGAAGGGCGTCGGCAGCTACCGGGCTCGGTCCACCTGGGAGGTGGACGAGGAGACCGGCAATATCGTGATCACGACCTTGCCGCACCAGGTCTCCGGATCGCGGGTGCAGGAGCAGATCGCGCAGCAGGTGCGCGACAAGAAGCTGCCACTGGTCGATGACATCCGCGATGAGTCCGACCACGAGAACCCGGTGCGCATCGTGATCATCCCGCGCTCCAACCGCGTGGACACCACCCAGCTGATGACGCACCTGTTCGCCACCAGCGACCTGGAGCGCAGCTACCGCGTCAACCTCAACGTCATCGACCTGGACGGCCGGCCCAAGGTCATGGGCCTCAAGGCGCTGCTGTCGCGCTGGCTGGAGTTTCGCATCGCCACCGTCAAGCGGCGCCTGGCGTACCGCCTGGAGCGCGTCACGCGGCGGCTGCACCTGCTCGAAGGGCTGCTGATCGTCTACCTGAACCTCGACGAGGTGATCCGCATCATCCGCCGCGAGGACGAGCCCAAACCGAAGCTGATCGCGCGCTTCAAGCTCAGTGAAGAACAGGTCGAGATGATCCTCGAGACCAAGCTGCGCCACCTGGCCAAGCTCGAGGAGATGAAGATCCGCGAAGAGCAGAAGCAGCTGGCTGAAGAGCGCGACGAGCTGGAGGCGCTGCTCAAGAGCAAGGCCAAGCTGCACAAGCTGGTGCGCAGCGAGATCGAGGAAGACGCGCGCGAGTATGGCGACGAGCGCCGCTCGAAGCTGGTGGAGCGCGAGCAGGCCACGGCCATCGAGGAAACCGAGCTGGTAGCCAACGAGCCGGTGACCATCGTGCTGTCCACCGGCGGCTTCGTGCGCGCGGCCAAGGGCCACGAGATCGATCCCAATACCCTGCAGTACAAGACCGGCGACGGGTTGCTGGCGGTGACGCGCGGCCGCAGCACGCAGCTGGCCGTGTTCCTCGACAGCACCGGGCGGGCCTACAGCCTGCCGGCCCATAGCCTGCCGTCGGCGCGCGGCCAGGGCGAACCGCTGTCCGGGCGACTGGATCCGCCGGATGGGGCCAAGTTTGCCGGCGTTGCCATCGGTGAGCCGCAGGACCTGTGGCTGCTGGCCAGCGATGCCGGCTACGGATTCACCGTGCGCCTGGGCGAGCTGCATTCACGCAATCGTGCGGGCAAGGCAGTGCTCAAGCTCACCGAAGGTGCGCGGGTGCTGCCGCCGGTGCCAGTGGCGGCGGGCGAGGCCTGGATTGCCTGCGCCAGCTCCGAAGGCCGGCTGCTGCTGTTTCCAAGCGAGCAGCTTCCCGAGTTGCCGCGCGGCAAGGGCAACAAGCTGTTCGGCATCCCCACGCGCAAGGCCCTGGCGCGCGAAGAACTGCTGGTGGCCATCGCCACCCTGACGTCGGGCCAGAAGCTGGTGGTGTGGTGCGGGGATCGCAGCATGACGCTCAGCTGGAACGAGCTGGCCGGCCATCGCGGCGAGCGCGCGCAGCGCGGCGCCGTGCTGTCGCGCAACTATCGCAAGGTGGACCGGCTGGAAGTGGGCTGATCAGCCGGCCTGGGCCGCGACGTTTTCGCGACCGCCGATCACGACTTGCTCGGGTGACTGGATCAGGTAGCCCTGGACATGCTGTACGCCCAGTTGCCACAGCGTGGCCATGGTGTTGGCATCCTCGACCCGCTCGGCAATGGTTTCGACGCCTTTCTCGTGGGCCGCGTCCGACAGCGCGCGCACCTTGGATTGCTGCAACACGTCCTCGGCAAGGCCCTGCATCAGCGAGCCGTCGATCTTTACAAAGTCCAGGGGCAGGGATTCCAACAGGTGCAGTGGATCTAAGCCGGCGCCGAAGTGCTCCAGCGCAAAGCGCAGGCCGCGACTGCGCAGGCCGCTGGCCAGCTGCGGCACGACCTTGGGGTGGCGGGCTGCCGTGTCCTCGGTGACCTGCATGCAGATCTGGCTGGCCTCGACCTTGATGGTGCGCAACTGCTCGTCCACCCACTCGAGCAGCGAGGTGTCCGTGGCGCTGGCTTCGGACAGGCGCACGAACAGGCAGCCGGGCTTGGCGCGTGCCGAGAATTTCATGGCCGCGCGCACCACCCAGCGATCGATCTGCCATAGCAGGTCGTTGCGCTCGGCCGGCGGAATGAACTCCGATGGCAGCACCTCCTTGCCCTGCGGGTCCACCATGCGCAGCAACATGTCGAACATCCGGCTTTCGGTGCCGGTGAGGCTGGCGATGGGTTGCTGCACGAGGCGGAATCGGTTTTCCGCCAACGCCGCCTGGATATGCTTGACCCAGACCACGTCGTAGGCCTGGACGCGGGCGTCGGTGTCGTCGCGCGTGGCGACGCTGACCTTGCCGCCGACACCCTGGCGCCGCAGCCGCACTGCATCCAGCGCGTCGCTGATGACGGCCTCCAGCTGGCCATTGCGATTGGGCATGGCCGAGATGCCGATACTGATGGAGGCCTTGACCTTGCGCCCCTCGATGTCGAACTCATGCTGGCGCACCTTGTCGATCAGCCGCTCGCCCCACTGCTCGGCGTCGCGCGGCGTGCCGCGTTCCAGCAGCGCCAGCATCCCGGCGCCGCTGAAGTGCCCCAGGATGTCGGTCGGGGCAAGCAGGACGCGCGCCAGTCCGGCCAGTGCGCAGATGAACTGCTCGCTGCGAAAGACGCCCAGCTCGCGTTCGATGCGCTCGAAATTGTCCGGGGCAATGCTCAGCACAAAGCGGCCGCCGCCGGCCACGGGCTTCTCGACCCGCTTTTGCATGGTCTCGAGCAAGGGCTGGCGATGCAGCAGTCCGGAATGCGGGTTGCGGCGCACGGCTTCCGACAGGTCCGAGGCGATGTTGCGGTCTTCGCGGCGTTGCGACGGAACGATCAACCGTACGCAGGCCTCGCCTTCACGCTCCCCCAGCGTCAGCACCAGCTCCAGGGCCAGCGCGCCGCCGTCGGCCGTGCGCAGTTCGGCGCGCAGCGAATGATCACTCCAGCGGCCCTGTTGGCAGGCCGACAGTGCGCCCTTGAGCGCCACATGATTACTCTCTTCAAAGAGGTCCATCACCGGTTGGCCAACGATCTCGGTGGCGTCCGGTGCCCCGATCAGCTCCAGCCATGACTGGTTGGCCTCGACCAGGATGCCCTCCTGCACCTGGGCAATGGCGTCATTGGACCGCGTGAGCACTGTTTCCAGCTGCTTGCGGTAGTCCTGCGCCGACTGCAACGTGTTATGCAGTGCGCGCTGCATGTGCGCGGCGTTGAGTTCACGCACGATGACCGCATAGGCGCGGTCCACGACTTCCAGCGAGATGCAGTCGCGCGCGCCGGCGGCCATGTCCAGTGCGATCTGTGCTTCGGTGACCTGCGAGCGGATCACCACCAGGGGCACATCCGGTGTGCTGCGATCGCGGATCCGGGCAATGGCCGCGGGATCGGCAGTCGCGGAGCCGACGCACAGCAGCATCTGCGGATTGAGTTGTTCCAAGGCCTCGGGCAGATCCTGCACGGCCGGGATCCAGGTGCAGTGCGCCGGCATGCCCTGGCGGCGCAGCAGGCTGTTGAGTGCTTCCACCGGGTCGCGTGCGCTGCTGACGACGACCAGCGGAACGGCGGCGTTGTCGGTCAAGGACTTTGGACTCCGGTAGCTCTCCCCATCTTATGTGCTGCCGGGGTCAAGCGGGCTTGATGAGGCCGGATTCTGTGACTGTGGGCACAGTCGGGTCGCCGCAGGGGCGGTCCCGGACCCTAGAGCGGGGTCTTGCCCGGTTCCCCCGCGATCTCGCGCACCAGGCGCGGCACCAGGTACCCGGGAAGGGTGGCGTTGAGTTCGCGCGCCAGCTGCATGGCACGCGCATCGGGCACGAAGAAATGCGCCGCGCCGGCCACCGGGTCCAGCTGGTGCAGGTAGTAGGGCAGGACGCCGGATTCGAACAATCGGGTCGACAGCTGTGCCAGCGTCGACGCGTTGTCGTTGACGCCTGCCAGCAGCACTGACTGGTTGAGGAGCGATGCTGAAACCGACTGCAGGCGACGCAGCGCGCTGCCGGTGGCCGCATCAATCTCTGCTGGGTGGTTGGCGTGCACGACCACCACCAGCTTGTCGCGGATGGCATCCAGTGCCTCGAGCAACCCGCCATCCACACGCGAGGGCAGAACTATCGGCGTGCGCGTGTGGATGCGGATGCGCCGCAGCTGGGGCAGGGCGTGCAGCTCGCGCAACAGTCCGGACAGGCGCGGATTACCCAGCGACAGCGGGTCGCCGCCGCTGAGGATGATTTCCTCGATGCTCGCGTCCGTGGCCACGTGCCGCAACGCGGTCGACCAGCGCGCGGCGCCGGACTCGGGCTGCTCGGACCCATAGTCGAAATGCCTGCGGAAACAGTAGCGGCAATGCACCGCGCACGCCCCGGTGGTGATCAGCAGCGCGCGACCGTGATACTTGTGCAACAGGCCCGGTGCCTCGCGTGCTGCGGCCTCGTGCAGCGGGTCGGTGGTGTAGCCGGGTGCGGGCAACAGCTCGGCTCCCACGGCCAGGACCTGGCGCAGTAGCGGGTCATCAGGATCGCCGCGGCGCATCCGGGCGATGAACGGCCGTGGGACCCGCAGTGGAAACTGCAGGCAGGCCTCGCGCAGCGAGGCCGCGCTGCTGCCGTCGCCCAGCTGCCCGGGCGTCAGCCCGACCAGCTCCAGCAGCTCCACGGGGTCGCGCACGGCTTCGGCCAGCTCGCGCTGCCATCCCGGGAACTCCGCCGTCTGGCGGGCAAGAGGTTCTGCCGCTATCATTCGCCGCCCGATTTCCCAGGTCACGTGTCGCCCATGTTCCGGCGGCATTAAATCAGAGAGCAACATGGCGAGCTACAACACCAGCGAATTCAAGTCGGGAATGAAGATCATCCTCGACAGTGACCCCTATTCGATCGTCGAAAATGAGATGGTCAAGCCGGGCAAGGGTCAGGCCTTCAACCGCGTCCGGGTCCGCAACCTCAAGACCGGGCGAACCATCGAGCGCACCTTCAAGTCCGGCGACACGGTGGAGGCCGCCGATGTGGTCGACACCGACATGCAGTACCTGTATTCGGATGGGGACTTCTGGCATTTCATGGTGCCGGACAACTTCGAGCAGTACGCCGCCGGCGCCGCCGCGGTAGGTGACGCGGCCCAGTGGCTCAAGGAAGGCACCAACTGCATCATCACGCTGTGGAACAACGTGCCGCTGGTGGTCACCCCGCCGCCGCACATCGACCTGAAGGTGGTGGAGACCGATCCGGGCCTGCGTGGTGACACCGCCACCGGCGGGCAGAAGCCGGCCAAGCTGGAGACCGGCGCCGTGGTGCGGGTACCGCTGTTCATCAATGAGGGTGAAATCCTCAAGATCGACACGCGCACCGGCGCGTATATCTCGCGCGCCAAGTAAGCCGCGGGCTGGCCCGCGGCGCTGCAGCCGGCTGACTAACGCTGCGGTGCGGGCGGTGCCGGAGGCGGCGTAGCCGGCGCGGTTTCCGGACCCGCAGGCGGGGGTTCACCGGCCGGATCGCGAGGCTCGCCAGGCGGCCCCCTGAAGTGGCGCGGTCCACCCTGCCAGGGCCCATACATGTACATGTGCCGGCCATGCATGCCCATCATTCCACCACGGCCGTGGTGTGCAGCTGCAAACACGGCTCCCAGGATCACGAGCCCTGCCAGCGTGATTGCCCAGAATCCCAGGTACTTGCCGAACGCCCGGAAGGGTTCTTCGGAGCGGTGCGACAGGTACAGCACGAAGTAGCCGGCGATGGTCAGCATCGTGGCCGGGATCAAGGCAAGCAGATAAATCATGGGGGCCCCCGGTTAATTCTTCGACGAGGCGAGTCTACGCCCGCCGCCCGGCAACACTATTAAATGGGGGATTGGCGGCATTAAGCCGCTGTCATGATTCCCGCACTGCTTCCTGGCTGGCGAACTGCTGCTGATACAGCTGTGCATAGAGCCCGGAGGCGGCAGCCAGTTGCTCGTGGGTGCCGCGCTCGACGATTTTCCCGTCCTGCACCACCAGGATCTGGTCGGCCTTGCGCACGGTGGACAGCCGATGCGCGATCACGATGGCCGTGCGCCCGGACAGGGCGCGTTCCAGGGCCGCCTGCAAGGCGGCCTCGGAACCTGAGTCCAGGTGCGCGGTGGCTTCATCGAGGATGACCAGGTCCGGCGCTTTGAGCAGTAGGCGCGCGATGGCCAGGCGCTGCTTTTCGCCGCCGGAAAACCGGTAGCCGCGTTCGCCCACCAGCGTGTCCAGCCCGTCTGGCAGCGAATCCACTACTTCGAGTATCTGCGCATCGCGCAGCGCCGCGCGCATCTGCTCGTCGGTGGCCTCGGGCCTGGCATAGGCGAGGTTGGCGCGGATGGTGTCATGCAGCAGGTGCGCGTCCTGCGTAACCACCCCGATGCGCCGCTTGAGCGAGTCGAGGGTTGCATCGCGCACGTCCATGCCATTGATGCGTACGGCACCGGACTGGACGTCGTACAGGCGCGGAATCAGCAGCGTCAGTGTGGTCTTGCCGGCACCCGAGGGCCCCACCAGCGCCACCAGCTGCCCAGGTTGCACGCTGAAGTCTATGTCCTCAAGCACAGTGCGCGGCGCGCGGCGCTCGGGAATGGCGATGGACTCCAGCGAAGCCAGCGAGATGTCGGCCGCGGCCGGGTAGCGAAAGGAGACGTGGTCAAACTGCAGGTGCACCGGCCCTGCCGGCACTGGCACTGCGCCGGGTTTTTCCCCCAGCATGGGTTTCAGGTCGAGGATTTCGAAGATGCGGTCGAAGGAAACCAGCGCCGTCATGACGCTGACCTGCACGTTGGACAGTCCGATCAGCGGGAAGAACAGGCGGGCCAGCAACGCCACCAGCGCCACCACCGTGCCCAGGTCCAGCTCATGGCGGGCCACCAGCGCACCGCCCCAGCCATAGGCCAGTGCCGATGCAAAGGACGCCATGAGGATGAGCATGCTGGCGAACATCCGGCCGTACAGTCCGCCCTTGATGCCAAGCAAGGACAGTTGCTGCGACTTCGCCTCGAACACGCGCATGTCCTCGGCGGGATGGCCGAACAACTTGCTGAGCAAGGCACCGGCCACGTTGAAGCGTTCCACCATCACGCTGCTCAGGGCTGCGTTGGCTTCATAGCCTTCGCGCGTGATCGCCTGGATGCGCCGGCCCCAATAGCGTGCCGGCAGCATGAACAGGGGCACCAGTACCAGGACCACCAGCGTGATGCGCCACGACAGGGTCATCATGGCAGCGAAGATGACCACCACCGACAGTGAGTTGCCGGCAAGGTTCGACAGCACATCGGTAAAGGCGCTGCGCGCTCCCTGGGCGTCGCCCGACAGGCGCGCCACCAGCGCCCCGGTTTGGGTGCGGGAAAAAAATGCCAGGGGCATCTGCTGGATGTGCTGGAACAGCTTGGCGCGAAGCGCCACCACCACCGCCCCGCCAATGCGCGTGGCGAAGTAGGTCTGCACCAGTCCCAGCGCCGCGTCGAGGATGCCGATGGCGGCCACCAGCAGTGCCAGGCGCACGATCAGCGGGACATTGCCGGTCAGGATCCCCACGTTGATGATCTGCCGGTACAGCAGCGGATTGGCGATGCCAATGGCCGCATTCACGATGACTACCACGAGGAACAGCAGCAGCAGCCCGGTGTGCGGTGCCGCGTACTGCAACGCACGGCGGCTGGTGCCGGGTCGCACCTTGCGTTGCAGGGCTGCGGGATTCATCCCCAGTCCCAGCATGGGTCCAGCGGGTCGGTTCATCAGGCTCGCTCCCAGGGAAACGCCATCACTTCATCAATGGTCGTGGCGCCGGTGGCCAGCATCGCGACCCGATCAAATCCCAGCGCCACCCCTGCGCAGTCTGGCAGGCCTGCTGCTAGTGCCGCCAGCAGCCTTGCATCCGCTTCGACATCCGGTAACCGGCGCCGCGCGCGCTGCGCGCGGTCAGCGGTGAACCTGGCCTGCTGCTCGTCGGCATGGGCCAGCTCCACGAACCCATTGGCCAGTTCAAGGCCGTGCACGTATACCTCGAAGCGCAGCGCGGTGCGCGGATCCGCAGCATCGAGCTGCGCCAGGGCCGCCTGCGAGGCTGGGTAATGATGCAGACAGGTAATCTTGCCCGCACCCAGCCGCGGGCCGACCTGGGTGGCAATCAGAAAATCCAGCAGGTCATCGCGCTCTGCGGAGTCTATGGCCTGCGCCGCAAGCCCGTGTATTGCGCACAGCTGGGCCAGCTGCGGCGTTGGCGTTGCCAGGGCATCACAACCCAGCTCACGCCGGAACGCGTCGTTGTACTCGAGAAATTCCAGGCCAAGGGCAGTGTCGCCGGGCATCGCCAGCAGGCGTGCGATCAACGCTGCGGTCTCGGCCATGATCTGCTGCAGGTCAAAGCCGCTGCGGTACCACTCGATCAGCGTGAACTCCGGATTGTGCGTACGGCTGCGCTCGCCGGCGCGAAAGGCATGGCAGACCTGGTAGATGTCGCCGCTGCCGGCGGCCAGCAGGCGCTTCATCGGATACTCCGGCGAGGTGTGCAGGTAGCGCGGCGGCGCCAGATCCACCTGCAGCGAGGCGATCTGCGGGTCGGTGACGGTGGCAGACAGCAGCACCGGGGTCTCCACCTCCAGCACGCCGCGTTCGCGGAAGAACTCGCGGGCTGACTGCAGCAGCGCGGCGCGGCGCCGCAGCGTGTCGATTGCCGCGGACGGGCGCCAGGGGTTGTCGCTCAAGCCGCGTCGCTGCCTTTCGCGGCGGCGCCAGCCTTGACCACTCCCAGTTCCTGCCCCTGGCGCAGGGCCTGCCCTGGCTGCAATCCCGCCGACAGCGATACCGCATCCCTGCCAAACAGCACGATGACGGTGGAACCCATGTTGAAACGGCCAACCTCGGCGCCGCGCTGCAGGGTGCGCTGCCCCGGCGTGGGCAGGGGCAGGGCGGTACATGCGCCGCGGCTGGCGCGGCGTGACATCGCCGTGCCAGACGGTGGCCATGCTGCCGACATTGAGCGCGCCGATGAGGATCACGGCAAAGGGTCCGAAGTCGCCCTTGAACAGCAGCACCACGCGCTCATTGCGCGCGAACAGGTTTGGTATCTGCGCGGCGGCGGCCTGGTTGACGCTGAACAGGCGCCCCGGGACATACCAGGCATCCTCCAGCGTGCCGGTCGCCGGCATGTGGATACGGTGATAGTTGCTCGGCGCCAGGTAGATGGTCGCGAAGCGACCGTTGCGGAAACGCGCGGACCAGTCGATGGCCGCGCCAGCCAGCAACGTGTCGAGCGAGTACTGGTGGCCCTTGGCCTGCAGTAGCTTGCCGCCCCGGATCGTGCCGCTCTGGCTCAGGATGCCATCGACGGGGCTGAGCAGCACCCGTGAATTGCCGGCCAGCGGGCGGGCCGAGGGCTTCAAGGCGCGGGTGAAGAATGCGTTGAAGCTCGCATAGGCGAACGGATCCTCTTCCACCGCATCGCTGAGGTCCGGCTTGAAGCCGCGCATGAACATGCCAATCATCCAGTTCTTCACGGGGCCGAATTTCACGCGCGTGGCCACCATCACCACCCGGGAAATCAGGTGATGCGGCAGCACGTATTGCAGTGTTACGAACGGACTTGACACAGTTGGATATCCTTATTCTTCAATACTTCCCTTCAGCCTTCGCTGCGGACCAGTTCGAGTAGGTCCGACCGCAGGCGCTCCTTGTCAAATGGCGGGGTAAATACCGCGCCCAGTGCACCCTTGCTGTTGATGAAATATAAAGTCGCCGAATGATCCACTGCGTAGTCGCCACCCGGCAGTGGCTGGATGGCGCGCACGACGCCCAGGTGCCGCAGCAGCGGCTCCAGTGCGACGTCCTCGCCACGCACGGCGGTAAACCCGCCGCCGAATGCATCCACATAGTGCCGCAAAGTCAGCGCATCGTCGCGTCCCGGATCAACCGTGACGAATACCATGCGCAGTGCGCGCAGCCCCGGGTCGCGATGCAGCTGGGTCATCATCGCCAGCGTGATGGGGCAGACGTCCGGGCAGTGCGTGAAGCCGAAGAACATCAGGCTGGGCGCCCTGGCGAGTCTTGCGTTGTCAAAGGCCACCCCGTCCTGATCCTCGAGCCTGAACGCCGGAATCGGCAGTGCCGTCGGGATGGCGGTGCCGCTGACCAGTACGGGTGGGCCATGCTGCAGTGCCCGTGCGACGATATAGCCGGCCGCAGCCGCTGCCACGATCAGTAATCCGATAAAGACCGTAGAGCGATTCCTTGCCATGCCACGATTATTTCACAAGCCGGTGGCCACACGCGCCCGACTACATAGTCGCCACCAGGCGCTGCGCGCGGCATCCCGACGGCTCGGGCGGGCACGGCTGCATTACGGCCATGGAACGGAAACGGCGACGGATGATGCCGCGGCCCTGCTGGCCCATGCACTGGGGCTGAAGCGGCCACTGCGGGCTGACGAGCTGCAGCGGCCGTTGTCGGCACGTGCGCGCCAGCGCTTTGAAGACCTGGTGGCGCGACGGATTGCCGAGCGCATCCCCGTGGTCTACCTCACGCAGCGCTGCTGGTTCGCGGGGCTGCCGATGTATGTGGACGAGCGGGTGCTGATCCCGCGTTCGCCGATCGCCGAGCTGGTGGAGGCGCGATTTTCCCCCTGGGTGGACCCGCAGCAGGTCCGCAGGATCGCCGATATCGGCACCGGCTCCGGCTGCATCGCCATTGCCTGCGCGCTGGCCTTTCCCGCGGCCCGGGTCGACGCCGTGGACATCAGCCGAGACGCCCTGGCGGTGGCACGCATAAACCGGCGCGAATATGGCCTGGCGCGGCGCCTGCGATTGCTGGAATCCGACTACTTCGCAGCGCTCAAGGGGCGCCGCTACGATATTATCGTCAGCAATCCGCCCTATGTCGGGACGGCGGAGTTTCGGCGTCTGCCGCGGGAATACGCCCACGAGCCCTCCGGCGCGCTGCTGGCGGGGCGGGACGGGATGGACGCGGTGCGCGTGTTGTTGCGCGAGGCGACGCGCCACCTGACGCCCGCGGGCGTATTGGTGGTCGAGGTGGGCAACACCGAAGCGCGCGTGCGTCGCGCACTTCCACAGGTGCCATTCGTGTGGTTGTCATTCGCGCGCGGCGGTGGCGGGGTGTTCCTGTTGACCGCGCAGCAGTTGCGCGCGGTGGATTTAGATTCGTGAGGTTCTGGTGTCTGGTAACAGCTTCGGCAGGTCGTTTGTAGTCAGCTCCTTGGCGAAAGCCACGGGCCGGCGCTCGGCTGCGTTGTCGATGGCTGTCCTCCGGGCCTGCCGCTGTCGGAGTCCGACCTGCAGGCCGACATCGATCGGCGCCGCACGGGAGTCTCGCAGTTCGTCAGCCAGCGCAAGGAGCCCGATGCCGTGCGCATCCTGTCCGGGGTGTTCGAAGGGGTGACCACCGGCACGCCCATCGGCTTGCTGATCGAGAACACCGACGCGCGCGCCCGCGACTACGACAAGCTGCGCGACCGGTTCCGACCCGGGCATGCCGACTACACCTACCAGCAGAAATATGGCCTGCGCGACCACCGCGGCGGCGGCCGCTCTTCGGCTCGCGAGACGGTGATGCGGGTGGCTGCCGGGGCCATCGCCCGCAAGTACCTGGCCACGCGGCTGGGCGTGACCATCAGCGGCTACGTCAGTCAGGTGGGCACCCTGGTGCTGCAACCGCTGGATCCGCCAGCGGCCTACGACAATGCGTTCTTCTGCCCCGACCCATCGCGGGTGACCGAACTGGAGCAGTACATCTGGAACCTGCGCAGTGCCGGGGACTCGGTGGGCGCCAAGGTAACGGTGATTGCAACCGGCGTGCCGGCAGGTCTTGGCGAGCCGGTGTTCGACCGCCTGGACGCGGACCTGGCGCACGCAATGATGGGCATCAATGCCGTGAAGGCCGTGGAAATCGGCGACGGCACCGCGGCGGCCGGGCAGCGCGGCAGCGAACATCGCGACGAGCTGACGCCCACCGGGTTCCTGTCCAACCATTCTGGCGGCGTGCTGGGGGGCATTTCCTCCGGCCAGGACGTGATCGTGCACCTGACGCTCAAGCCCACTTCGAGCATCCAGGTCCCTGGACGCACCATCAACCTGTCCGGGGATCCGGTGGATGTGGTGACCACCGGGCGGCACGACCCGTGCGTGGGGCTGCGCGCAACGCCCATCGCCGAGGCGATGCTGGCCTTGACGCTGATGGACCATTACCTGCGCAACCGTGCGCAAAACGCTGACGTGAAATCCACCACGCCAGCCATCTGAGAAACTATTTAGTCGTCTATAGAGGAATCTGATGAGCAAGGGTTGGAAAGTTGCGGTGTTGGGGGCCACGGGCCTGGTTGGCGAAACCATGATCACGGTGCTGGAAGAGCGGAAATTTCCCGTCAGCGAGCTGTTCCCGCTGGCCAGCAGTCGTTCGCTGGGCAAGTCGGTGAAATTGCAGGGCAAGAGCTATCCGGTGATCGACGTGGAGACCTTCGACTTCTCGCGCGCGGATATCGGGCTGTTTTCCGCAGGGGCGGAAGTGTCGGCCAAGTACGCGCCCATTGCCGGGGCCGCCGGTTGCGTGGTGATCGATAACACCTCGCAGTTTCGCTACCAGGACGACATTCCGCTGGTGGTGCCGGAGGTCAACCCGCACGCCATTGCGCAGTACCGCAACCACGGCATCATTGCCAATCCCAATTGTTCCACCATCCAGATGGTGGTGGCGCTCAAGCCCCTGCATGACGTTGCTGGGATCGCGCGCATCAACGTGGCCACCTACCAGTCAGTGTCCGGTGGCGGCAAGGAAGCCGTGGACGAACTGGCCACGCAGACGGCTGACCTGCTCAACGGCAAGAATGCGGTGGTCAAGGTCCTGCCCAAGCGCATCGCCTTTAACTGCATCCCGCAGATCGACAAGTTCCAGGACAACGGCTACACCAAGGAAGAAATGAAGATGTTCTGGGAAACCCAGAAGATCATGGAGGACAAGACCATCCTGGTGAACGCCACGGCGGTGCGGGTACCGGTATTTTTCGGGCATTCCGAGGCCGTGCACATCGAGACCCGCCGCAAGCTCACGGCGGCGGATGCGCGCAAACTGCTGCAAAAGGCCCCCGGCGTCACCGTCCTGGACGAGCGCAAACCGGGCGGATATCCCACGGCAGCTACCGAGGCAGCGAACCACGACACGGTTTATGTCGGACGGATCCGCGAGGATATATCGCATGAGCGAGGGCTCGATTTGTGGATCGTCTCTGACAACGTGCGCAAGGGCGCCGCGACCAACAGCGTGCAAATCGCGGAAATATTGGTTCGCGAGTATTTGTAGGTTAAGTTATATTGCTGGCAGGGCGTGCAAAGCGAGAAATCGAACCCAAGTGAATGTATTTGAACGGGATTCGATGCAAATGTCAGCGAGTCTCGGGGAGTCCTGATGCGTCTTAGAGTTGCAAGCGTGGCAGTGTCGCTGCTGGCGGTAGTGCCCGGCCTTTCCTTTGCCCTGGGCCTGGGACCCATCCAGCTGAAGTCCGGCCTCAATGCGCCGCTGAATGCCGAAATCGAGCTGGTTGCCACCCCCGAAGAGCTGGCCTCCCTCAAGGCCCAGATCGCGTCGCGCGAGACCTTTAGCCGCTACGGCCTTGATTATCCATCGTTTTTGACGGGAATCCAGGTCAAGGTCATACGCGCAGTCGATGGCCGGGACATCATTTCGCTGACTTCCACCGCGCCCATGGTGGAGCCCTTTGCCACCATCCTGGTGGACGCAACGTGGGCCCGCGGCCGCAACCTGCGCGAATACACGGTCCTGTTCGATCCACCGGTGTTTGCCCCGGAAGCTACGCGCGAGGCACCCGTGGCCGCGCCCGTGACCGGTGCCGGCGAACGCAGTGGCGTGGTGACCCGCCCGGTCGATGCGGCGCCCGCGCCTGCTGCACCACCTGCTGCACCACCTGCAGCCCCCGCGCCAACGGCCGTGGCCAGCCCGGATGGCAGCTACGAGGTGCGCAAGGGCGATTCACTGTCGGGAATTACCCGCCGGCTGTATGGCCAGGCAAACGCCAATGGTGCCGGTGACCGCGCCATGATTGCCGTGTACCGCGCAAACCCGGGTGCCTTTGCCGGCAATATTAATGAGCTGCATGCAGGCGCCGTGCTGCGCCTGCCCGATGCCGCTGCCGTGGCGGCGGTGGATCCCGGCGAGGCGGCCACGGAAGTGCGCAAGCAGTCGGCCGCCTGGAGTGCAGGGCGCACCCCTGCTGCTGAAGGGGCAGGCGACCAGCGTTTGCGACTGGTGCCGCCGGCTGCCCCGGGCACCGGGTCCGGTGGCGCCGGCAATGCCGAGAGCCAGGCCCTCAAGGATCGTGTCTCGCGGCTCGAGGCCGATCTGGCCGAATCGCGTCGCTTGCTGGAATTGCGCAATGCCGAGCTGGCGCGCCTGCAGGGCGCAGCCGCACCGGGCAAGGTGCCCGCCACTCCGGTCCCCGCACCTGCTGCCCCAAAACCTGTGCCTGCTGCGCCGCCTGCAGCGGCTACACCACCGCCCCCTGCGACCAGTGAGCCCATTGCCGAGCCGCCGGCGCCTCCTGCACCGGCCCCTGTGGCCAAGCCCAAGCCGGTGGTGCCGGCTGTGGCTGTCAAGCCGGAGGGCCCGTCCCTCATCGACCGGCTCAAGGCACTGTGGATCATCCCGGTGGGCCTGCTGGTGATTGCCCTCGTGTTGCTGGGGCTGCGCATGGTGCGCCGTCGCAGTTCGAACTCCTTTGAATCGACCTTCGGTTCCTTTGGTTCCCCGGCCAGCCCCGCGCGGGATCTGTCGTCAGACACATTCCCGATGCGCAAGCCCGTGGGTGCCGAGGATGACCGCAACATCGTGGTGGAGGAATCCGGCACACGCGAGCGACCGGCGATGGCCAACGAACTGGCCCGCACGGTTGATTTTGACGAATCCGAACATTCGATGACCGGCAGCGGGATGGACGCCGGCTCGGCCCTGGACCAGGGCGACCCGCTGGCCGAAGCCGATTTCCACATGGCCTACGGCCTCTACGACCAGGCAGCGGACCTGGTGCGACTGGCCCTGCAGCGCGAGCCGTCACGCCGTGACCTCAAGCTCAAACTGCTTGAGGTGTTCTTCGTCTGGGGCAACAAGGACCAGTTCCTGCAGTCCGCACGCGACCTGGCCAGTACCCGCGATGCCGCCGAGCCGGGCGAATGGGAAAAGATTCTCATCATGGGCAAGCAGCTTGCCCCCGAGGATCCGCTGTTCGGCGCGACCTATACCGGACCGGGGCCTTCCGTTGTCGACCTCAACCTGGAAGGCGGCCAGAACCACATCGATTTCGACCTGCACGGCGAGCCGTCCGTGGAGTTCCTGCCCGAAGGCAGCATGGATCTGGACCTGGGCGCCAACGCGCGTGATCAGGACCTGGAAGGCACCGCGCGACTGGATTTCTCGCTGGATGATCCGGCCCGTGGTGGCGACTCGCTGGCGCCCACGGCCACGACGCGCCAGATGGCCCAGCCCGGATTTGGTGAGTCCTCCACGCAGCGGCTCAACGCGCCGGAAGGACAGGAAGGTCCGACCGTCGAGCAGCCGCAACTGCACGATGGCGGCACGCTGCGCCAGAAACTCGATGCGCAGCACCAGTTCATCGGCAACGACCAGACCGCAGAGCTGGCGCTGGATGACCTGGGACTGGATCTGGGCCGGCTGGACACTACCCGCACAACGCTGCTGGATGATTCGCGGCTGACGCGCGAGCTGGCATCCCCGGATTCCCCCACGCTGGTTGCCGGGCTGGACGACACCTCGCGGCGCATGATCGCCGCTGCGCAGGAAGGCCAGCAGCCCACCGAGTTGCTGCCGCTGGGCGAGGGCACCGACGAGGTGGCGCGGACCTCCAGGGTGCCGTCGCTGGATTTCGAGCTCAACTATGACGTCGACGGCTCGGCGGCCACTGGCAAGCACACCAGGGTGGGCGACACGGACTTCCGCCTGGACAGCGATACGGCAACGTCAAAGACCATCCCCGAAGTCGAGCGCACCCAGACGCAGCGCATGCAAGCGGCACGGGCCAGCGAAGTCGATGCATTGTCGGCGGACCTGGAGCCGGTGACCATGAGCGAGGTGGGCACCAAGCTGGATCTGGCCCGCGCCTACATGGACATGGGTGATCCGGATGGCGCGCGCAGCATCCTCAACGAGGTGTTGCAGGAAGGTTCCGTCACGCAGAAGCAGGAAGCGCAGCGGCTGATCGATTCGATACCAGGCTGACCCCCGGTCAGTCTGCCGTAACGGGGGTCCATGACGCGCTTTGCCGTCGGTGTTGAATACGACGGAGGTGCCTTTTCCGGGTGGCAGCAGCAGGTCGGCCTCAGTACCGTGCAGTCGGCACTGGAAGGCGCGCTGGCACAACTGCTGGACCATCCCACCGCTGTCACGGGTGCCGGCCGCACCGATGCCGGGGTGCATGCGCGCTGCCAGGTCGTGCATTTCGACACCGCGGCCCAGCGCAGCGAGCGCGCGCTGGTACTGGGTACCAACACCAGCCTGCCCACTGCCATTGCCATTCGCTGGGCACGGGCTGTGCCCGAGCACTTTCACGCGCGTTACTCGGCGCAGGCGCGCACCTATCGATACTGCATTCTCAACCGCACCGCGCGTCCGGGCCTGGTCGCAGGGCGGGCCGCCTTTGTATATCGACCACTGCAGGTCGAGCCCATGGCCCAAGCCGGACAGCTGCTGCTGGGAACCCACGACTTCAGTGCCTTTCGCGCGGCCGAGTGCCAGGCCAAATCCCCGGTGCGCAACCTGTCGCAGTTGCGGGTGCAGCGCTGCGGCGATTTCGTGCTGCTGGAGGTCACGGCCAACGCATTCCTGCACCACATGGTGCGCAACATCGCCGGCCTGCTGATCCATGTGGGCACCGGCGAGGCTGCGCCGGCACTGGCACTGGAGGTGCTTGCGGGCCGCAACCGCAGCCTGGCACCGGCCACGGCGCCTGCGGCCGGCCTGTACCTGTGGCGGGTGCACTACCCGGCAGTGTTCGGCTTGCCTGACGATTCCGATATCATGCCCACTGCCGCGGGCTGCCCGGCGGACCTGATGGTGTAGGCATGTCCTGGTTTGAAAAGATCGTCCCGTCGCGCATCAAGACCGAACGGCGCGTGCGTTCCGTGCCCGAGGGGCTGTGGATCAAGTGCCCGGCCTGCGACGCGGTGCTGTATCGCGCGGAGCTGGAGCGCAACCTGCACGTGTGCCCCAAGTGCAGCCACCACATGCGCATCAAGGCGCGCGAGCGCCTGACGCGCTTCCTCGACCCGGGCACCGGCATGGAGATCGGCGCCACGGTGACCCCCGAGGATCCGCTGCGGTTCAAGGACAGCAAGCGCTACAAGGATCGACTGGCGGCGGCCCAGAAAAGCACCGGCGAGAAGGATGCGCTGATTGTGCTGGCCGGCAAGTTGCACGATGAGCCCATCGTGGCCTGCGCATTTGAATTCTCGTTCCTGGGCGGTTCGATGGGTTCGGTGGTGGGCGAGCGCTTCTATCGCGCCGCCCAGCGCTGCATCGCCGACCGCTCGCCACTGGTGTGCTTCTCGGCCTCCGGCGGCGCGCGCATGCAGGAAGCCATCCTGTCGCTGTTCCAGCTGGCCAAGACCAGCTCGGCGCTGGCCCAGATGGCCCGGGAGCACTTGCCCTATATTTCTGTGCTGACCGATCCGACCACCGGCGGTGTGTCGGCCAGCCTGGCGATGCTGGGCGACGTCAACATCGCTGAACCGCGGGCACTGATCGGATTCGCCGGGCCGCGGGTGATTGCGCAGACGGTGCGCGAGACGTTGCCTGAAGGGTTCCAGCGCAGTGAGTTCCTGCTGGAGAAGGGCGCGCTGGACATGATCATGGACCGCCGCGACCAGCGCGACCAGATCGCACGCCTGCTGCGGCTGCTGATGAAGCAGCCGGTGCTGGTTGCTGCCAGCTGATACGGGTGCGGGTTCGCCCATGACGCCGCGCAGCCTGGAGCAGTGGCTGCGAATGCAGGAAACCGTCCACGGGCCAGGCATCGACCTGGGCCTGGACCGCATTGGCGCCGTGGCCCAGCGCCTGCAGCTGCTGCCCCTCCCGTCGCGCGCGCTGATCGTGGCCGGCACCAATGGCAAGGGATCCACCGTGGCCTGTCTGGCCGGCATCCTGCGCGCCAGTGGCTACAAGGCCGGCGCATTCACCTCGCCGCACCTGCTGCGCTATAACGAACGCATCCGGGTCGATGGGGCAGAGGCGTCTGACGCGCAACTGATACGCGCATTCGAGGCCATCGAGGCCGCCCGCGGCGACACCACGCTTACGTTTTTCGAGTACAACGCGCTGGCGGCGTTGCTGGTGTTTCGCGCGCGCGCGGTGCAGTTCTCGATACTGGAGGTCGGGCTGGGCGGCCGCCTGGACGCGGTCAACATCGTTGACGCGCCAGCGGCCATTGTCTGCAGCATCGGCCTGGACCACGCCGACTGGCTGGGCACCGACATCGACGTGATCGGGCGCGAGAAGGCCGGCGTGTTTCGTGCCGGCAGCATTGCCGTCCTGGCCGATCCGCAGATGACGCCTGCGGTCTTGGCCGAGGCACGGCGCATTGGTGCCCGCCCCGTGCAGGCTGGCCAGGACTATCACTACGCAATGCGCGATCCAGGTGCGCAGGGGCTGTGGGATTTTCAGATGCCCGGACTGCAGCTGGCTGGCCTGCCAATGCCGGCGTTGCCGGGTGCACGGCAAGTGGCAAACGCGGCCGCTGCGATCGCGGCACTGCACGCGATGGGCCTGCCGCGCGCACTTGAGGCACATGCCGTTGGCGCTGCGCTGCGTGCCATGCGCGCGCCGGGGCGGTTTCAGGTCGTGCCAGGACCTGTGGAATGGATACTGGACGTCGCGCACAACGAGCCAGCGGCGCGGGTACTGACGGACAACCTCGCGGCCCGTCCCTGCAGTGGCCGGACGCTGGTCGTTGCCGGCATTCTGGGCGACAAGGACGTGGATGGCGTGGCCAGGGCATTGGCCGGCAGCGTTGATGCATGGGTTGTCTGCGGCATCGACGCGCCTCGTGGACTGACAGCGGCGCAGCTGGCGTCGCGGTCGCAAGTCTTCAGCAGCGCGCTGCAGGCAGGCAGCATCCCCGAAGGCATGCGCATGGCCGCGCAGCAGGCGCGTGCAGGGGATCGCATTGTCGTGTGCGGATCATTCCTGGCCGTCGCCCCGGCGCTGCAGGCCCTTGGTCTATACTGAGTCCGTGGTTAGCACAGTCAAAGAACGTCTGACCGGCGCGCTCATCCTCATCGTCGCATTGGTGATCATCGTCCCGGAGTTGTTCTCCGGTCGGCCCGCGCAGCGGCCCCCCGGCGTTGCGCCCGACGCGCAATCCGCCGATGCCGGTCCACCACTGCGCAGTTACACCATGGACCTGGGGGCAGGGCAGGCACCGGCCAAGGTGCCCGAACCGGTTGCACCGGCAACGCAAGCAGTGCCGGCGCCTGCCAGTCCTGCGCCAGAGAATCCGGCTCCACCGGCGACCAAGTCACCGGCGAGCACACCCGAGTCGGACAAGCCGCCAGCGGTCGCAGCAACACCCAAGCCCGCGACCAATCCGGTGGCGCCAGCGCATGGCTGGTGGGTGCAGCTGGGAAGTTTTGCCGCGCGCGCCAATGCGGACCGGCTTGTAGCATCGCTGGGATCCGCGGGGTATTCGGTAAGGGTTTCCCCGAGCACCAAGAATGGCAAGGAACTGTTTCGCGTTCTGGCAGGCCCGGCCGAGGACCGTGCTGCTGCGGTTGCCCTGCAGGCCCGTTTGAGTGCAGCAGGTCACAAGGGCACGCTGGTGGCGCCTTGAGCCCACCTTGAAGCGTGTAGAATCGCGCGGCATCCGGTCTCGTCCTGAAGGTCAATGGTTACACTGGACTACATAATCATCGGGATCGTCCTGATCTCTGCGATCTTCGGGCTTATGCGCGGCTTCCTTCTCACGGTCTGTTCGCTGGTTACGTGGGTGCTGGCCGTCTGGCTGTCATGGGAGCTGGCGCCCAGCCTGGTGCCGCACCTGGGCGGCAACCTGCGGGTGGAGCCCTACGGGCTGTGGGCCAGCCGCGCAATCTTCTTCCTTGCAATCCTGGTGGTCGGCGCCATTATCGGGGCGCTGGTCAAGCATTTTGCGCGCCTGTCCCTGTTCAGCGGCACCGACCGGTTCCTCGGGTTCCTGCTGGGCCTGGCACGCGGTATCGTGATACTGGGAGTGCTGGCCATCCTCGGCCAGTCGGTGCGCCTGGACCACGAGGGCTGGTGGCAGCACTCGCGGCTGGCGGCGCAGGTCGAGCCGGTGGCCAAGGCCCTGCGGGCGCTGGTCGGTGAACGTTTGTATGTCCTGAAACCCGGCGGCGACAACTGATATTGGAGAAGGCTGGATGTGCGGTATCGTCGGTATCGTCGGTCGAAGCATGGTCAACCAGCAGCTCTATGATGCCCTGACCGTACTGCAGCACCGCGGCCAGGATGCCGCCGGCATCATGACCGCCGAAGGTGGCGAACTGTTCGCCAGCAAGGGTCGCGGCCTGGTTCGCGACGTGTTTAGCCAGAAAGACATGGATTCGCTGCGCGGCAACGTCGGCATCGCGCACGTGCGCTATCCCACGGCCGGGGGCGACAACGAGTCCGAAGTGCAGCCGTTCTACGTCAACGCGCCGTACGGCATCTGCCTCGGGCACAACGGCAACCTCACCAACGCGGCCGAGCTGTCGGCGGTGCTGGCGCGCGAGGATCGGCGCCACCTCAACACGCGATCTGACTCGGAAGTCCTGCTCAACGTGTTCGCCTCGGAAATGCAGCGCGTGGGTACGCCGCGGGTCACCCCCGGGGACATCTTCGCGGCCGTCAATGCGGTGTATCGGCGCTGCCGCGGCGCCTATGCGGTGGTGGCGATGATCATTGGCCATGGCGTGCTGGGATTTCGCGATCCCCACGGCATCCGGCCGCTGGTGCTGGGCCAGCGGCGCAGCGCCCGCGGCATGGAATACATGCTGGCCTCGGAGAGCGTTGCCCTGACCATGCTGTCGTTCGAGCTGGTGCGCGACGTGGCCCCCGGCGAGGCGGTATTCATCGACGAGCTGGGGCGGCTGCACTCGCAGCAATGCGTGGCCACCGTCAAGCACACGCCGTGCATCTTCGAATACGTGTATTTCGCGCGACCCGACTCCATCATCGACAACATCTCCGTGTACCGCGCCCGCATGCGCATGGGCGAGCGCCTGGCCGACAAGCTCAGGCGCGAACACCCGGACCACGACATCGACGTGGTCATCCCGATTCCCGATACCAGCCGCACCTGTGCGTTGCAGCTGGCGCAGAAGCTGCGCATCAAGTATCGCGAGGGGTTCAACAAGAACCGCTACATCGGTCGCACCTTCATCATGCCGGGGCAGGAGCAACGCCTGCGCTCGGTGCGCCGCAAGCTAAGCGCCATTGACCTGGAATTCCGTGGCAAGAACGTACTGCTGGTGGACGACTCGATCGTGCGCGGTACCACGTCGGCACAGATCATCGAGCTGGCGCGGGAAGCCGGCGCGCGCAAGGTTTACTTCGCCTCGGCCGCGCCGCCGGTGCGGTTCCCCTATGTGTACGGCATCGACATGCCGGCGGCCTCGGAACTGGTGGCCGCTGGGCGCGACGTGGACGAGGTGGCGCGCCAGATCGGTGCCGATTGGCTGGTGTACCAGGACCTCGAGGACCTGATCGGCGCCTGCCGGCATGACAACGCCACCATCAGCGAGTTCGACACCTCGTGCTTTTCGGGTGAATACGTTACGGGCGACGTCACGCCGGAATACCTGCATCGGCTCGAGCAGGAGCGCTCGGATGGTGCCAAGGCGCAGCGTCGCGACAGTCCACTCAAAGCGGTGAACTAAAAGTGCGTGCGCCCTGGGCTGCCCTGGGGTCATCCGGCGATTGACCATGCGACTGCTGCTGATTGTCCAGGACGCGCGCTATCGAGCGCTCATCCGCCACCACGTCACCTGTGAGTGGCCCGACGCCGACGTGGTCAGCCGATCCGGCCGCGAGGCCGGGCAGATGCCCATTGAATTCCTGGCCCAGGGCTATGACGTGGTGCTGCTGGACGAGGAGTGGCTGGGCGGGCGCGGGTTGGGGTGGCTGGAGAGCCTTGGCGCACGGCGCGGCTTCGCCCCGGTGGTGTTCTTCACCACCGAAGACAACGAGGAGGTGGCGCGACGCGCGCGCATCCTGGGCGCCTTCAGCGTCCTGTCCAAGCGCACCTTCCAGCATCACACGCTGATCGAGGTGCTGGCCGAGGCGGCGCGCATGCACCAGCGCGCGCAGGCCGACTGGCGCGTGTCGCCGGAGGCAGAACAGTCGCGGCGCTTTGGCGCCGTGCGCATCCCCGGTTATCGCTGCGTGCGCCGCCTGGCCGGTGGCTCATCCGCGCAGCTTTACCTTGCCGAGAGCGAGAAGGCCGGGGCGATGATGGTGATCAAGGTCACCCCTTCAGTGCACGACGACTCTGGCGTGGACCAGTCCTTCGAGCGCTTCCTGCAGGAATACGAGATTGCCCACCGCCTGCACCATCCCAGCATCGTGCGCTGCCACGAGCTGGGGGTTGCCGATGATCACGCCTACCTGGCCATGGAATATTTCCCGCAAGGCGACCTGCGCCGGCGCATCCGCGCCGGCGTGACGCCGGCGGAGTCGCTGGACCTTGCTGCACAGGTGGCCGGCGCGCTGGCGGCACTGCATGACGCCGGCGCACTGCATCGCGACCTGAAGCCGGGCAACGTGCTGATGCGCTCGCAGGACCGCATCGCGCTGACCGACTTCGGGCTGGCCAAGCATGCCGCCCTGGAACTGGACATCACCGACCCGGGCATGATCTTCGGCACGCCTCATTACATGAGCCCTGAACAGGGGCATGGCGAAACCGTGGATGAGCGCAGCGACTTGTACAGCCTGGGGGTGATCCTGTACGAGATGCTGACCGGCGAAAAACCCTTCACGGATCCCAACCCCATGGCGATCATCTACAAGCATCGCAACCAGCCGATTCCGCGCCTGCCCGCCGCCGCGGCGCACCTGCAGGAATACGTGGATGCGTTGCTGGCCAAGCAGCCTGGGGGTCGCTACAACACGGCCGCGCAGGCCGAAGCGGTGCTCGAGGCGGCGGCGCTGCGCGCCAAGGGTGCCTGCCTGATGCAGGTGGCTGCCACCGCTTGCAGATCCGAACTGCTGCTGGCATCCACGCCCGACAGCTGGGTCGAGACCGCCGTGCTGCGCTGGCGTGAGTTGCTGGTGGATCATGCCAACTGTGAAAAGAAGGCCGCATCCACCGCCCTGGCGCTGATGTTCGCGTACCCGCAGGATCGCGCGCTGGGCATTGCGCTGGCGCGGCTGGCACGCGAGGAGCTGCGCCATTTCGAACAGGTACAGAAATTGATGACGCGCTTGAAGGTGCTGCCTGCCAAGCTGTCACCCGGGCGCTACGCGGGCGCGCTGCGCGCGCAGTGCCGTGCGCACGAGCCGGCGCGACGACTGGACCTCATGTTGTGCGGGGCACTGATCGAGGCGCGATCCTGCGAGCGCTTTGAGCAGCTGGCGCCGCGCCTGCCCGAGCCCATGGCCTCGTTCTACGCGGAGCTGGCGGTGGCCGAGTCGCGCCACCTGCAGCTCTATCTCTCGCTGGCGCAGCAGTTCGCGAACGGTGAACCTTCCCTGGCAGGCGAGGTTGAACGCAGCCTGCAGCGCCTGGCGGCGCGCGAGGCGGAACTTGTCACCAGCCCGGATACGCAGTTTCGGTTTCATTCAGGTCCGCCGGCGCGGGAGCTGGCCGCATGAGGACGCGCCCGGCGATCAGCGGGATTGCCCTGCCGCTGGCCGCTGCGCTGCTGGTGCTGTGTGCCTGCACACACAGGGATAATGCGCACACCGGGACCCTGACCGACAAGAAGATCGCCGCGCGTGTGGCCTCCGCGCACCTCAATCGCCACCTGTCTGCGGCGCCCAAAACCCTTGACCCGCTGATGAGCCAGGACGTGCCAGGGCTCACCGTGGCGCAGGACCTATTCGAGGGGCTGGTACGAACGGACCCGGCCGGCAACGTCGTCCCCGGCGTCGCCGATCACTGGGAAACATCGGCCGATGGCCTGACCTGGCGCTTTCACTTGCGCGCCAATGCACAGTGGTCCAATGGCGAACCGGTCACTGCGCGGGACTTCGTCTATGCCTGGCGCCTGGTCGTGGATCCGGCCAAGGCCTCGCCCATGGCACAGCAACTGGCGCCCATTGCCGGGGCCACGGAAATCTTCAGTGGCAAGCAGTCGCCGCAGACCCTGGGCGTGCAGGCGCTGGACGACCACATGCTGCTGGTGCGGCTGGCCACCCCGGCACCGTATTTCCTGTTCATGTTGACCACCAGTTACCTGATGCCGGTGCCGCAGGCCACGGTCGAGCGCGCCGGCACGGGCTGGACGCAGCCTGGCGTAATGGTCAGTAACGGGCCGTTCATGCTCAAGGACGTCACGGTGGGTGGTCCCATCGAGATGGTGCGCAATCCACATTACTGGGACGTGGCCTCGGTGCGGCTGGAGTCGGTGACCCATTACCCGCTGGATGACAGCGCAGCCGCAACGTCGCGCTACCTTGCCGGCGACCTGGACTTCACCGACCGGTTCCAGATGGAAGACCTGCCGTGGCTGCGCGCGGGTCTCGGGGACCAGCTGCGGATCGCGCCGTATTTCGGCACGGTCATGCTGGGCATGCACACCAAGCGCGCACCATTTAATAATGTGCTGCTGCGCCGAGCCATGGTGCTGGCCATTGACCGCGAACGCATCACCAACCAGTTGTTCAAGGGCCTGTACCTGCCCGCGTACACCAGCGTCCCACCTTTGCCCGGCTATCCGGCCTACTTGCCGCAATGGGCAAGACTGGATGAGGCTGCGCGTCACGCGCTGGCGCGCCGGCTTTATGCGCAGGCGGGGTATTCGTCGCAACACCCGCTCAATGTGGAATTTACGTTCCCCACCGGCGGTTCGGAGCAGCGCCTGCTGTTCGAAGCACTGGGGGCCATGTGGCACGCCAACCTGGGCGCCAATGTGCAGCTCACCGGCGAGGAATTTCGGGTGCACCAGCAAAACCGCGAGCTGCGCAAGCCGGACCTGTTCTGGAATGCATGGATTGCCGATTATCCGGACCCGATGACGTTCCTGGCGCTGCCGATGATCGGCAGCGTCCAGAACTACATGCTCTATGACAGCCCGCAGTACAACGCGTACATGCACGCGGCCATGGCCAGTGCCGACCCGCAGGTGCGCAACGCCAACTACAACGCCGCGGAGCGCCAGCTGGATGAGGACGCGGTGGTGATCCCGATCTACTACTACGAGACCCGCCACCTGGTGCGCAGTTACGTGCGTGGCTGGGTAGACAACTCCGTGGACAACCATCTGTCACGCGACCTGTACCTGGAAATGCCGGGGAAATCACAGTAGATGTGGCGTTTCCTGCTGTCGCGGCTGCTGGCTGCGGTTCCCACCTTGCTGGCCATCATCACGCTGGCATTTTTGTTGCTGCGTGCCGCGCCCGGCGGACCCTTTGACAATGAAAAGGTCATGGCAGCGCAGGTGCGCGCCAATATCGAGCACGCCTACCACCTGGACGAACCCCTGGCCAAGCAGTATCTGCGCTACCTGGGGCAGCTGGCGCGCGGTGACCTGGGTCCGTCATTCCAGTATCCGGATACCAGCGTCAACAGCCTCATCGCCAAGGGGTTTCCGGTCGACCTGCGCATCGGCGGGTTCGCGTTGCTGCTGGCCTGCTTGGTGGGCATTCCCCTGGGTGGGCGCGCGGCCTGGCGCCGCGGCGGGTGGCTGGACCGCGTGGCCATGGGCGTGTCGTTGCTGGGCATTTCCATTCCGGTCTACGTCACTGCGCCGCTGCTGATCCTGGTGTTTGCCGTGACGCTGCAATGGCTGCCGGCCGGGGACCTGGGTGGCGGGTCGCTGCGCTACCTGGTGTTGCCGGCGGTCTCGCTGTCGCTGCCGTATACGGCCTACGTCACGCGCATCATGCGTGCCAGCTTTGTCGAGGTGCTGGAACAGCCCTACATCCGCACCGCACGTGCCAAGGGACTTGCCACGCGCGCCATCCTATTCCGGCATGCGCTGCGCCCGGCGTTGATGCCCCTGGTGGCATTCCTGGGTCCGGCCATCGTCGGGGTGATCACCGGATCAATAGTGGTGGAGACCACCTTCGGTCTGCCCGGCATCGGCCGGTATTTCGTCACGGGTGCATTCAATCGCGACTACACGCTGGTGATGGGCGTGACCATCCTCTATGGGGTGTTAATCGTCTGTGCCAACCTGCTGGCGGACCTGTGCCAGGCGCTGCTGGATCCGCGGGTGCGCCTGCGATGAGCCACCCACTGCCCAAGGTCAGCATCGCGATCCTGCTGGGGCTGGTGTTGGCTGCCGTGTTGGTGCCGTGGATCTCGCCCTACGACTACTACACCCCTGCCTGGGATCACACCGATCTGGCGCCAGGCTGGGCCAATGCGCACCTGCTGGGAACCGACAGCCTGGGCCGCGACCTGCTGGTGCGGCTGATGTGGAGCACGCGCATCTCGTTGTTGGTGGCACTGGCGGCCAGCCTGATCAGCCTGACCATCGGTGTTGCCTGGGGTGTGGCGGCCGGCTACCTGGGCGGTCGCACCGACTCGGTGATGATGCGGCTGGTGGACGTGTTGTATTCGGTGCCGTTCACCCCGTTTGTCATCGTGCTTACCGTGCTGTTTGGCCGCAACCTGCTGTTGCTGTTCGTTGCCATCGGGGCGGTGTCGTGGCTGGACATCGCGCGCATCGTGCGCGGCCAGACGCGCAGCCTGCGCCACCGCGAGTACGTGGTGGCGGCGGAAATCGCCGGCGTCAGTTCCGCCGGCATCATGTGGCGCCACATCGTCCCGAACCTGATCGGCATCGTGATCGTCTACCTGACGCTGACGATTCCCACGGTGATCCTTACCGAGGCTTTCTTGAGTTACTTGGGACTTGGCGCCCAGGCGCCACTGACTTCGCTGGGGGTGATGCTGGCCGATGGTGCCGCGCAGATGCGCGCCCGGCCGCTGCTGCTGTTCCTGCCGGCGGTGGTGCTGATATTGCTGGTGTATTCGTGCAACCGCATCGGGGATCGGCTGCGGGACCGCTATGCAGCCTGATCCGATTACATCTTCGGAAGCACCGCTGCTGGATGTTCGCGGCCTGGCACTGACGCGTGCCGACGGCCTGCAGGTGCTGCAGGACATCGACCTCAACGTGGCGCGCGGCGAGGTGGTTGCCGTCGTCGGGGAATCCGGCTCCGGCAAGTCGCAGCTGCTGCTGTCGCTGGTGGGACTGGCGATGCCCGGTTCCAGGACTGTCGGCAGCGCGCGCTTTGCGGGCCAGGAGCTGGTGGGTGCTGGGTGAAGCCCAATTGCGTCCCCTGCGCGGCGACCGGATCTCGATGCTGTTCCAGGATCCGATGTCGGCGCTGAACCCATACCTGACCATTCGTGTCCAGCTGGTGGAAGTGCTGCAGGCACATCGCAAGGTCGATGCCGCCGAGGCATTGGCCCGTGCACTGGAGGCGCTGCGCACCGTGCACATGCCAGATCCGCGAGCAGGTGTTGCGCCAGTACCCGCACGAGCTGTCTGGCGGCATGCGCCAGCGCGCGATGCTGGCCATGGCCATTCTCTCGGAGCCGGACCTGTTGCTGGCCGATGAACCGACGACGGCGCTGGACGTGACCACGCAGGCGGTGGTGCTGGACCTGCTGCTGGAACTGCGAGGGCGCCTGGGCATGTCGATCTTGCTGGTCACGCATGACCTGGGCGTGGTGGCACGCGTTGCCGACCGGGCCGTGATCCTCAAGGCCGGCCGCGTCGTGGAGCAGGGCAGCGTATTGCAGTTGCTGACGGCGCCGACCAGCGCCTATGGAGCCCAGTTGCTGGAATCCGTGCGCCGGCTGGAGCACCCGCCGCTGCCTGAGGCGGCAACATGAGCTTGCCTCCGGTGGTGGAAGCGCGCGACCTGTCGGTGCGGCACCTGCGCCGCGGCAACCTGTTCGCGCGCGCCAGCTACCTGCAAGCCCTGCAGTCGGTGAGTTTCGCATTGGCCCAGGGAGAGGCACTGGCCATCGTGGGCGAGTCCGGCAGCGGCAAGTCCACGCTGGTGCGCGCGCTGTTCCGGTTGCATCGTCCCGAGAGTGGCCAGGTGCTGGTCGATGGCGTGGACCTGGCCATCCTGACACCCGAGGAGTTGCGTGCACGGCGGCGCCGGATGCAGATGGTGTTCCAGGATCCGCTGGCATCACTGGATCCGACCATGACGGTGGAGCAGGTGGTTGCCGAGCCGCTACGGCGCACAGCGCGATGCGCCGCAAGACGCCGAGGTTCGGGCGCGCGTGACCGCAGCAGCTGATTGCCGTGGGCCTGGACCCGGTGCTCCTGGACCGTCGGTCACAGCGACTGTCCGGCGGCCAGGCACAACGCGTGGCCATCGCCCGCGCGCTGGTCACCAATCCGGCAGTGCTGATTTGCGACGAGCCGGTGTCGGCGCTGGACGCCAGCCTGCGCGCGCAGATCCTGGACCTGCTGGTGCAGCTGCGCCGCCAGCGCGGCCTGTCGCTGCTGTTCATCACGCATGACCTGTCCGCCGCGCGCTATGTCTGCGAGCGCACCCTGGTCCTGCACCAGGGACGGGTGGTGGAGCAGGGGGCTACGGAGGAAGTGCTGCGTCGGCCGCAGCACGCATTCACGCGTCGGCTGCTGGACTCGACGCTGACGGTGGATCCGGTGGCGGCGCGCGCGGCGCGGGCGGCGGTGGCAGCGCAATGATCTCAAACTGGCCGTCGGCATGCAGTGCCAGGTAGCTGCCGTTCCCGTACCAGTCCCCCAGCACGATTCGGCGCGCCGTCCCTGACCCGGTCTGCACGGTGTGCACCGCCGGCCGGTGCGTGTGCCCGTGGATCATCAGCGTGGTGGCACTGACCCTGAACGCCTCGTCCACGGCCTGTGGATGCACGTCCATGATCCGTGCGTGCTGCCGCTCGGTGTGTGCCTTGCTGCCGCGGCGCGCGGTCTCGGCCAGCGCGCGGCGCGTGGCCAGCGGCAAGCGCAGGTAGCGCGCCTGCCAATCTGGGTTGCGCACCATGCTGCGAAATTCCTGATAGGAATGATCGTCGGTGCACAGCGGGTCCCCATGCGAGATGAACACCCGCAGTGCCCCGCGTTCCAGCAATACCGGGTCGGGCAGCAACTGGCAGCCGGTGCGCTGCTCGAAGCCTGTGCCCAGCAGGAAGTCGCGATTGCCGCGCAGGACGAAGCACGGCGTGCCTGCATCCGTGTAGCGACGCAGCCCCTGGCACACCCGGGTGCGTGCCGGCTCCGGGTCATCGTCACCCACCCAGGTCTCGAACAGGTCCCCCAGGATGTACAGCGCCGCGGCATCGCGCGCCGGGCCGTCGAGGAATGCAATGAACTGCTCGATGCCCTGCGGCGCGCTGGCGTCCAGATGCAGGTCGGAGACAAACAGGTAGCGGTCGGATTGCATCGTTGGCTTATATTGTAGGGATGTCCGTCCCCGTCGTTACACGATTCGCGCCCAGCCCCACCGGCGAACTGCACCTGGGCAACGCCCGCACTGCACTGTTCAACGAGCTGCTGGCGCGTCGCGGCCAGGGTGCATTCCTGCTGCGCATCGAGGACACCGACGCCGTGCGCAGCCTGCCGCAGCACACGGCGCAGCTGCAGTCGGACCTGCACTGGCTGGGCCTGGCATGGGACGGGGCGCCCCTGCACCAGTCGCAGCGCCACGAGGTATACCGCGAACTGCTGGCCACACTGCAGGCGCGCGGGTCCGCGTATCCGTGCTTTTGCAGCACGCGGGAGCTGGATCTGGACCGTGTCGCACGTCAGGCGGCAGGGCTGTCGCCGCGTTACTCCGGGCGCTGCCGCAATCTGACGTCTGAGGAGCGGCGTGCGCGCGTGGCCGCGGGCGAGGGCGCCGCGCTGCGCTTTGCGGTACCGGAAACCGGGGCGGTGCTGTTCACCGACCTGGTACACGGCCCGCGGCATTTCGATTGCGCCGACATCGGGGATTTCATCCTGCGGCGCGCCGACGGCTCGGCCGCCTTCTTCTTTACCAACGCAGTGGATGACGCCTTGAGTGGCGTGACCCAGGTGTTGCGTGGCGATGATCACCTGGCCAATACCCCGCGCCAGTTGCTGATCCTCTCGGCACTGCAGATGCAGGCGCCGCAGTATGGTCACCTGGCGCTGATTACCGGCGACGACGGAGCACCCCTGTCCAAACGCCATGGCGCGGTCGGCCTGCGTGCGCTGCGCGAGCAGGGGATCTTGCCCGAGGCCATTGCCAATCACCTGTTTCGCCTCGGGCATTCCACGGCGGTGGAAGGCATCCTGTCGCTGCAGCAGATGGCCGGGCTGTTCGACACGGCGCACCTGCAGCGCTCCCCGGCGCATTTCCAGATGTCGCAGCTGCTGGGCTGGCAGCGCGAGGCCGTGCACCGGCTCGATCCGCAGCGTGCCGCACAGTGGCTGGGCTCGCGGCTGCCGTCCGGGCAGGCCCCTGGCCTGCAGCGAGCGCTTCATCGCCGCGGTGCTGCCCAACCTGCTGCTGCCCGACGACGTGCTGCCCTGGGTGCAGGTGGTGTTCGGCCCGCAGCCGCAGCTGGATGCCGAGGCCCTGGCGGTGGTTGCCGCTGCGGACAAGAACCTGTTTGCCGCGGCCGCCGCGGTCGCCGACGGCAATGACTTCGCAGCCATCAGTGCGGCGGCCAAATCCGCCACCGGGCTGCGTGGGCCGGCGCTGTTCAAGCCGCTGCGCGCGGCGCTGACCGGGCGCCTGGCCGGGCCGGAGCTGGGCCCGCTGCTGCGCGCGATGCCGCAGGGCACTGCGCGGCAGCGACTCGCGCGATTCGCGTAACATTGCCCGATGCTGTCGATCCACAACTCCCTGACGGGGAACCTAGAACCATTTAAGCCCATGGTGCCGGGCAAGGTGCGGATGTACGTCTGCGGCATCACCGTCTACGACTACTGCCACATCGGCCACATGCGCATGATGGTGGCCTTCGACGTGGTGCAGCGCTACCTTCGCTACTCGGGGCTGGATGTGACCTTTGTCCGCAATATCACGGACATCGATGACAACATCATCCGCCGCGCCGCCGAGAACCGGGAATCGGTCGACGCACTGACCGCGCGCTTCATCCAGGCCATGAACGAGGACGCGGAGGCCATGGGCGTCGCGCGCCCGGACCTGGAGCCGCGCGCCACGCAGTTTGTGCCGCAGATCGTGGCGCTGATCCAGACGCTGATTGCCCGCGGCCACGCCTACGCGGCGACCAACGGCGATGTGATGTATTCGGTCACCAGTTTCCCGCACTACGGGCAGCTCTCGGGCAAGCGCCTGGCGGACCTGCGCGCCGGTGCCCGCGTCGAGGTGGACGAGGCCAAGCGCGATCCGCTGGACTTCGTGCTGTGGAAGAAATCCAAGCCCGGCGAGCCCAGCTGGGACTCCCCCTGGGGTGACGGGCGGCCGGGCTGGCACATCGAATGCTCGGCCATGTCGATGACGCTGCTGGGCGAGCACTTTGACATCCATGGCGGCGGCATGGACCTGAAGTTCCCGCACCACGAGAACGAGATCGCGCAAAGCTGCGGCGCCTCGGGTAAGCCGCTGGCCAATTACTGGATGCACAACGGCTTCGTCAATGTCGACAGCGAGAAGATGTCCAAGTCGCTGGGCAATTTCTTCACGCTGCGCGAGGTGCTGCCGCACCTGCGTCACCCGGAGGTGCTGCGCCTGTCGCTGGTGTCCAGCCAGTACCGCGGCCCCATCAACTACTCGATGGAAGGCCTGCAGCAGGCGGATGCGACCTTGAGCGGCATCTACAACGCGCTGCGCGGGCTGCCGCGCAGCAAACCCGGCAGCGAGGCGACCCGGTGGCGCGATGAGTTCCGCGCGGTCATGGACGAGGACTTCAACACGCCCAAGGCCATGGCCGTGCTGCAGCGTCTGTCGCGCGAGATCAACGAACGCAAATCCGCCGGTGACGA
The DNA here is from genome assembly GCA_963726085.1 of uncultured Pseudomonadota bacterium. GTDB lineage: Bacteria > Pseudomonadota > Gammaproteobacteria > Steroidobacterales > Steroidobacteraceae > ZC4RG30. The sequence continues at coordinate 548,499 of CAVSAR010000002.1, forward strand.
CTTGCAGTCAGCGGCGCGGCTGGCTGCGGTGTTTCGCGAGCTGGCTGCGGTGCTGGGCGTGGCGCAGCTGGATCCGGAGCAATGGTTCAGGTTGCGCGCGCCGGGTGCCGATGCCCGGGACCGCGGGGCCGGGCTCTCGGACACGGACATCGAGCAGCGCATCGCCGCGCGCCTGGCCGCGCGCAAGTCGCGCGACTTCGCCGCCTCTGACCGGTTGCGCGATGAGCTGGCACGCCAGGGGGTGATCCTGGAGGACAAGCCCGACGGCACCACGCTGTGGCGGCGCCGATAGGGGTTTGTTAGACGGCGCTCACGGCTTGGCGCCAGTGTCTTCCCGGAGGCGTTCCCACAATCCGCGTGGCGTCAGCACTTCGAGTGGAACCTTTCCAATAACCTCAAGGAGGTCCTTGTCGCCTGTGACCAGCACCTGAGCCTTGCCTGAAATGGCCTCGGCCAGGACAGGCATGTCCGATTTGTCTCGAACTACGATCGAGACAGTCTTGGCCTTTGCCACGACCGAAGCTTCGGCCCGAAGCAGAGCTTCGAATTCGGCTGCGATCTCGTCGGGCACCCGCATCTTCTGCCTGAGCACCCTTCGAACTTCGGAGAGCACGGTCTCACCCACAATCAATTGGTGCTCGGCCAAAACAAGGTTGAACACGTCCGCGCAAAGCCCTCGGGTTGCGACGGCACTCACGAGCACATTGGTGTCGAAGGCGACTCTCACGAGACGTCGCGGAATACGTCCTCATCTGTCAGATACCCTCTGGCTTCTGCCAGGGGCATAATCCGGCGACGAAGATCCTGGAATTGAACCAGCGCCAACTGGCGACGGACAGCCTCGCGCACGATCTCGCTTCGGCTAAGACCAGTGCGCTTTGCGGCCCGTGTAACCTGACGGTCTAACTCGGGATCCAGGCGAACGGTAAGTGCTGAGGATTTCATGTCATACATTGTAATACAGATCGCGCCGTCTAACAAACAGTTGCAGCGGTCCGGGCTCAATTGAGTGCACGGCCGCGGGCGAAGACGGCCCGCGCCCAAGAATGTCAGTGGCGCTCGCGTGCTGATCCACGCGTCGCCGGCCGCCGAACGGGACGGCTAGGGGTTGCGCAGCCGGTAGGCCTCGAGCGTGTTCTGCATCAGCATGGCAATGGTCATCGGGCCCACACCGCCGGGCACCGGCGTGATGTAGGAGGCGCGCTCGCGCGCTGCGGCGAATTCCACGTCACCGACGATCTTGCCGTCCGGCAGGCGGTTGAGGCCCACGTCGATGACCACCGCGCCGGGCTTGATCCAGTCGCCCTTGACCATTTCCGGCTTGCCGATGCCGGCGACCACCAGGTCGGCGCGGCGCACATGGCCGGGAAGATCACGCGTGTTGCTATGGCAGATGGTCACGGTGGCGCTCTTCATCAGCAGCTCAAGGGCCATGGGCCGGCCGACGATGTTGGACTGGCCGATGACCACGGCATCCATGCCGCGCGGATCAATGCCTTCGTGTTCGAGCATCTTGATGCAGCCATAGGGCGTGCACGGACGCAGCCGCGGCGTGCGCTGGGCCAGCAGTCCTAGGTTTTCCGGATTGAAGCCGTCCACGTCCTTTTCAACCGCGATCGCATCGATCACGGCCTTGGAGGCGATTTGCTTGGGCACGGGCAACTGCACCAGGATGCCGTCGATGGCCGGGTCATCGTTGAGCGCGTGCACTGCGGCAAGGACCTCGGCCTGGGTGGCTGTCTCAGGCAGCAGCTTCACCAGCGAGTGCATGCCGGCGGCCTCGCAGGCCTGGTGCTTGTGGCGCACATAGATCTGCGACGCAGCGTCGGCGCCCACCAGCACCACTGCCAGCCCGGGCGGGCGCTTGCCGGCCGCGCGCAATGCCGTTACCTGGGCCTTGATGGTCTCGCGCACTGCCAGCGCAATCGCCTTGCCGTCGATCAGTTTCGCAGTCATCCCGCAGCTCCCTATATCAAAACGGGCCGTAGGGTATCATTCCAAAATCGGGGCGTGGCGCAGTCTGGTAGCGCATCTGCTTTGGGAGCAGAGGGTCGGAGGTTCAAATCCTCTCGCCCCGACCAATTACCTGTCCGGTCACACTTTTGAGGCAGTGGCCGGATGCTGCGGTGGCAGCTGGATTATCCTTTGTTGATTATGACTGACCCGCAGTCCCCGCTGAACCAGCGCTATGGCGCCGCGGCCGCCCCGGCCGACGTGCGGTTCAACGACGTGCTGCAGTTGCTGCTCTCGCACCGCTCGGTGCGCGCCTACCTGCCGCAGCCCATACCCGAAGGCGTATTGCCGACCCTCATCGCGGCGGCCCAGTCAGCTTCCAGTTCCTCGAACCTGCAGGTGTGGAGCGTGGTGGCCGTGCAGGAGCCGCAGCGCAAAGCACGGCTGTCGGTGCTGGCCGGCAACCAGAAACATATTGTGCAGGCGCCGCTGTTCCTGGTGTGGCTGGCGGACCTGGCGCGCCTGGACCAGCAGGCAGCCCACCGTGGCCTCAAGGCCGAGGGCCTGGATTTCCTCGAGTCACTGTTGCTGGGCGTCATCGACTGCGCACTGGCGGCCCAGAATGCGGTGCTGGCGCTGGAGTCGATGGGCCTGGCCTGCGTGTATATCGGCGGCATCCGCAACCAGACCGAGGGGGTGGCCGCGGAGCTGGGTTTGCCGCCCAAGGTGTTCCCGGTATTTGGCATGTGCATCGGCTATCCGGACCCGGACCGGCCGGCCGCTGTCAAGCCGCGCCTGCCGCAGTCCGCGGTGCTGCATCTGGAGCAGTACGCGCTGGGCGCCCAGCACGCCTCGGTCCAGCATTACGACCAGGTCATGGCCGATTTCTATGCGTCTCAGGGAATGCCTCAGGCGCAGTGGAGCCAGCACTCGGTCCGGCGGGTGCTGACCCCGGGCGCCCTGCACGGGCGCGAGGATCTGGTCAGCGCGTTGAAGCGATTGGGCTTCGATCTGCGCTGATTCGTATATACTCCCGCCCCCCTAGCGGGGGAGATTTTGAAGTGATCAGCCTGTGCATGACCGCATCGAGACGGTTGCCCTGAAACGGGCGCCCGTAGCTCAGTGGATAGAGCATCGGCCTTCTAAGCCGAGGGTAGCAGGTTCGAGTCCTGCCGGGCGCGCCAGACTGATCGCAAGATGTGTTCGATGGTGGACGTAGCTCAGTTGGTAGAGCCCCGGATTGTGATTCCGGTTGTCGCGGGTTCGAGTCCCATCGTTCACCCCATTTTAAAATGGGCCGTTAGCTCAGTTGGTAGAGCAGTTGACTCTTAATCAATTGGTCGTAGGTTCGATCCCAACACGGCCCACCATTTCCCGCTCTCGCGAAAGTGGCGGAACTGGTAGACGCGCTGGATTTAGGTTCCAGTGGGGTAACCCGTGAGAGTTCGAGTCTCTCCTTTCGCACCAGCCCAGAGATGACAGTCCAGAGCAGAACGACAGACGAAGGATTTGCGATGCAATTCACACTGACAAATACCTCCGGCCTCGGGCGCCGGATCGAGGTCGAGATTCCCCACACGCGCGTGGCCGGCGAGGTGGATCGCCGCCTGCGCGACCTGTCGCGCACGGCCAACATCCGCGGCTTTCGCAAGGGCAAGGTGCCGCTGCAGGTCATCAAGCAGCAGTACGGCGAGCAGGTGCGCGGGGATGCCGTCAATGAATTGATCCGCCAGTCCTATTCCGATGCCGTGGCCAAGGAAAACCTGCGCCCGGTGGGCGGACCTACCATCGAGCCCATCCAGATCGAGCCGGGCAGCGACCTCAAGTTCGCCGCCGTGTTCGAAGTGCTGCCGGAAATTACCGTCGGGGCGGTGGAGGGTTACCAGATCCAGCGCGCGGTGGCCGAGATTTCCGAGGCGGACATCGACGCCATGCTCGAGAGCATGCGTCGCCAGCAGGTGCGCTACCTGCCCGTGGAGCGCGCCAGTGTCAGCGGCGACCGGGTGACGGTGGACTTCCTGGGCAGGCTCGATGGCGTGGCCTTTGCCGGCGGCGAGGGCAAGGACATGGCCGTGGTCATCGGCTCCGGCCGCGCCGTGGCGGATTTCGAGGCCGCGCTGATTGGCGTGACCGCAGGGGAATCAAAGACCGCCGCGGTGCGCTTTCCGGACAACTATGCCAGCCGCGACCTGGCCGGCAAGACCGCCCAGTTTGACCTCACGGTCAAGTCGGTCGAAGCCGAGGAACTGCCGCCCATCGACGACGCCTTCGCGGTGGCCTTTGGCCTGCGCGAAGGGGGCGTGCCGGCGCTGCGCGAGGAAGTGCGCAGCAGCATGCAGCGCGAGGCGGCCGAGGCGTCGCGCGCCAGGCTGCGCAACCAGGTATTCGAGACCCTGGCACGCGAGAACCCGGTGCAGGTGCCCCGCGCACTGGTGGACCAGCAGGTCCAGCAGATGCAGATCGACCTGATGCAGCGCACCGGCAACCAGGACGCCAGCCAGATTCCCTCGCGCGAGCCCTTTGAGGAACCGGCCCGGCGCCGCGTGATGCTGGGGCTGCTGATCGGCGAGCTGGTGCGCCGCGAAGGCATCAAGGCCGACCGGCAAAGCATGATCACCCGCCTGGATGAAATGGCCGCCGCCTACCCCAATGCCGATGAAGTGCGCCGCGCCTACCTGCAGAACCAGGACGCGATGCGCCAGATCGAGACCGGCGTGCTGGAGGACCAGGTCGTGGACTGGGTGCTGGCGCGCGCCCGCGTGACCGACCAGCCAATCAGCTTCGCCGAACTCACCGGATTTGGCCGCCAGGGGTAGAATGACGGCATGAACGAAAAAGCCCTCAATCTAGTGCCCATGGTGGTGGAGCAGACGTCGCGTGGCGAACGCGCCTACGACATCTATTCCCGGTTGCTCAAGGACCGCGTGGTGTTCGCCGTGGGTCCAATCGAGGACTACTCGGCCAACGTCATCGTTGCCCAGCTGCTGTTCCTTGAATCGGAAAACCCGGACAAGGACATCGCGCTGTACGTCAACTCCCCCGGTGGGCACGTGACCGCGGGCCTGGCCATCTACGACACCATGCAGTACATCAAGCCCGACGTATCGACCATCTGCATCGGCCAGGCCGCCAGCATGGGGGCCATCCTTCTGGCCGGTGGCGCCAAGGGCAAGCGTTTTGCACTGCCGCACTCGCGGGTGATGATTCACCAGCCCCTGGGCGGCATGCAGGGCCAGGCCGCGGACATGGAGATCCATGCACGCGAGATCCTGTACACCCGCGACCGCCTCAACGAGATCCTGGCCAAGCACACCGGCCAGTCCGTGGATCGGATCAAGAACGACACGGATCGCGACAATTTCATGCGGGCCGAGGATGCGGTCAGCTACGGCCTCATCGATCGGGTGCTCTCGGATCGCGCCTCTTTGGCTGTCCCTGGCACCAAATAGCCTTTCTGGTCGTCGCCCGGGCGTTTTGGCCGGGCGATTTTCCCCAGTAGTAACAATGCGTTATCGTGACGCACTGCTTTGCGTGCCGAGGCAGTGTCGTGCTATATACATGGTGAGCCGGAAGGTTCCTTCCGGGAGGTGAGTGGATGAGCGACGACACCCGCGGACGCACTGACGACGGCAAGCTGCTGTATTGCTCCTTTTGCGGCAAGAGCCAGCACGAGGTGCGCAAGCTCATCGCCGGTCCCTCCGTGTTCGTCTGCGACGAGTGCGTCGAGCTGTGCAACGACATCATCCGCGAGGAACTCGAGGACAAGGCCGAGCGCTCGCGCGACAAGCTGCCCAAGCCCCAGGAAATCAAGTCGGTCCTCGATGAGTACGTCATCGGCCAGGAGCGCGCCAAGAAGACCCTGTCGGTGGCGGTCTACAACCACTACAAGCGGTTGCAGACCCGCAACACCGGCACCATCAAGGCCAAGGACGATGTCGAGATCGCCAAGAGCAACATCCTGCTGATCGGTCCCACCGGCAGCGGCAAGACGCTGCTGGCCGAGACCCTGGCGCGGCTGCTCAACGTGCCGTTCACCATCGCCGATGCCACGACCCTCACCGAAGCCGGCTATGTGGGCGAGGACGTCGAGAACATCATCCAGAAGCTGCTGCAGAAATGCGATTACGACGTCGAGAAGGCGCAGACCGGCATCGTCTACATCGACGAGATCGACAAGATCTCGCGCAAGTCCGACAACCCGTCGATCACCCGTGACGTGTCCGGCGAGGGCGTGCAGCAGGCGCTGCTCAAGCTCATCGAGGGCACCATGGCTTCGGTCCCGCCCCAGGGCGGCCGCAAGCATCCGCAGCAGGAATTCCTGCAGGTCGATACTTCCAACATCCTGTTCATCGTCGGCGGCGCGTTCTCCGGGCTGGACAAGGTGATCCTCAACCGCACGCAAAAGGGCGGCATCGGCTTTACCTCCGACGTGCGCAGCGTCAACACCCGCCCGCACGGCACGGACCTGTTCCACGACGTGGAGCCCGAGGACCTGGTCAAGTACGGCCTGATCCCGGAGTTCGTCGGCCGCCTGCCGGTGGTGGCAACCCTGGAAGAGCTGGACGAGAAGGCGCTGATCTCGATCCTCAAGGATCCGCGCAATGCGCTGACCAAGCAGTACCGGCGCCTGTTTGAAATGGACGGCGCGGAGCTGGAGTTCCGCGACGACGGACTGGCGGCCGTGGCGCGCAAGGCCATGGATCGCAAGACCGGTGCGCGCGGCCTGCGCACCATCCTCGAGAACATCCTGCTCGACACCATGTACCAGTTGCCCACGCTCAAGAACGTCAGCAAGGTGGTGGTGGACGAGAGCGTGGTCCTGGGCCATGCGCCGCCGTACGTGGTGTACAAGTCCGAGGACGCGCGCACGGAAAAGCCGCATGCAGTGGATGAACCACGCCGTGCGACCGGGTCTGGTCACGGCTAGCGGAACCTCCAGGGTTCCAGTTCGTTCGCTCCTTGAAATCCGGTCGGCGGGGACGCATGTACCCTAGAATCGCCGTAATTACGCCCGTGACCTTCCAGGAGCCCCCTTGACAGAACCTGTGACCACAGAAGACACGATTCCCGTTCTGCCGGTACGCGATGTGGTGGTGTATCCCCACATGGTGCAGCCGCTGTTTGTTGGCCGGGAGAAGTCCATCCTGGCCCTGGACCAGGCCATGAAGGCCGATCCGCGCCGCATCGTGGTGCTCTCGCAGCGCCAGCCGGATATCGATGATCCCAAGCCCGATGACCTGTACCGCTTTGGCACCATCGCCACGGTGCTGCAGCTGGTGAAGCTGCCCGACGGCACCGTCAAGGTGCTGGTCGAGGGCGTGGAGCGCGCCAGCGTCGACGAACTGCACGGTGGGGACTACTACACCGCGCGCGTGACCTCCCAGGCCGACGTCGAGCAGTACGACGAGAAGGAAATGGATGTCCTGACCCGCTCGGTCATCTCCCAGTTCGAGCAGTACGTGAAGCTCAACAAGAAGGTGCCGCCGGAGATGCTCACCGCCCTGGCCGGCATCGAGCAGCCCGGGCGCCTGGCCGATTCGGTGGCCGCGCAGATGACCCTCAAGCATGCCGAGAAGCAGCAGGTGCTGGAGATCCTGGACGTGCGCAAGCGCCTGGAGCACATCCTGGTGGCCATCGAGGGCGAGATGGACGTGCTGCAGATCGAGAAGCGCATCCGCGGCCGCGTCAAGGCGCAGATGGAGAAGTCGCAGCGCGAGTACTACCTCAACGAGCAGATGAAGGCCATCCACAAAGAGCTCGGGGAGATGGACGAGGGCGGCAACGAGATCAACGAGCTGGAGGGCAAGATCGCCAAGGCCGGCATGAGCAAGGAGGCCAAGGACAAGGCCACCGCCGAACTGAACAAGCTCAAGATGATGTCGCCGATGTCAGCCGAGGCCACGGTGGTGCGCAACTACATCGACTGGCTGGTCAAGGTGCCGTGGAAGAAGCGCTCGCGCGTGCACAAGGACATCGCCAATGCGCAGAAGGTCCTGGACCAGGACCACTATGGCCTGGAGAAGGTCAAGGAACGCATCGTCGAGTACCTGGCCGTGCTGCAGCGCGTGGACAAGATCAAGGGACCGATCCTGTGCCTGGTGGGTCCGCCGGGCGTGGGCAAGACCTCGCTCGGGCAGAGCATCGCGCGCGCCACCAACCGCAAGTTCGTGCGCATGTCCCTGGGCGGGGTGCGCGACGAGGCCGAGATCCGCGGCCATCGGCGTACCTACATCGGCTCCATGCCCGGCAAGGTCATCCAGAACATGACCAAGTCCGCCACGCACAACCCGCTGTTCCTGCTCGACGAGGTGGACAAGATGGCCATGGATTTCCGTGGCGATCCGTCCTCGGCGCTGCTGGAAGTGCTCGATCCGGAGCAAAACTCGGCCTTCAATGACCATTACCTGGAAGTGGACTTCGACCTGTCGGAGGTGATGTTCATCTGCACCGCCAACAGCATGAACATCCCGGCACCCTTGCTGGATCGCATGGAAGTGATCCGCTTGCCCGGGTACACCGAGGACGAGAAGGTCAACATCGCGCGCCGCTACCTGGTCCCGAAGCAGACCAAGGCCAACGGCCTCAAGGATGCCGAGCTCAAGATCACCGACGAGGTGCTGCTGGACATCGTGCGCTACTACACGCGCGAGGCCGGCGTGCGCAACCTGGAGCGCGAGATCGCCAAGATCGCCCGCAAGGTGGTCAAGGGCCTGCTGCTGGAGAAGAAGAAGGGCGCCACGGTCTCGGTCACGTCCAAGACGCTGGACAAGTACCTGGGCGTGCGCCGCTTCCGCTACGGGGAGGCCGAGGAAGCCGATCGCGTGGGCCATGTCACGGGTCTGGCCTGGACCGAGGTCGGCGGCGAACTGCTGTCCATCGAGACGGCAGTGCTGCCGGGCAAGGGCCGGCCGATCTTCACCGGCAAGCTCGGCGACGTGATGAAGGAGTCCATCCAGGCGGCCATGACCGTGGTGCGCAGCCGCAGCGACGTGCTGGGCCTGGACAAGGATTTCTATTCCAACATCGACTTCCATGTGCACCTGCCCGAAGGGGCCACCCCCAAGGACGGTCCGTCGGCGGGCATCGGCATCTGCACGGCCATGGTCTCGGCGCTGACCCGCATCCCGGTGCGTTCGGACGTGGCCATGACCGGGGAGATCACCCTGCGCGGGGAAGTGCTGCCCATCGGCGGACTGAAGGAAAAGCTGCTGGCGGCCACCCGCGGCGGCATCAAGCACGTGCTGATTCCGGTGGATAACGAAAAGGACCTGGTCGAGATCCCCGACAACATCAAGGGCAACCTGCAGATCCGTCCGGTCAAGTGGATCGACGAGGTGCTGCAGTTCGCCCTGACCCGCCAGCCCACACCGCTGGCCACGGCAGCTACCGAGCCGGCGCCCGGGACTGAGGCGGCGGTCAAGCGCGTTCGGCGGGCGCGGCGGGCCTCCAAGGGGCTGCGGGCGCATTGACACGCACTCCTTGCTACCGGCGTGTGCCTTGCCTAGACTACGCGCCCTCGCGAGGGCCCGTAGGGGCCGCGGGATGTAGATGGCGCAGTGACGAGGGTGCTTAGCTCAGCTGGTAGAGCGTCGCCCTTACAAGGCGAATGTCGGGGGTTCGATCCCCTCAGCACCCACCATTCCATCATCAGAGGTCTTGCAGCGGAGCGGTAGTTCAGCTGGTTAGAATACCGGCCTGTCACGCCGGGGGTCGCGGGTTCGAGTCCCGTCCGCTCCGCCAGTCTTTGGCAAGACCAGAAGCGGAAACTTGTTGAGTTTCCGTCAGCTTAGGCGGCCCCACTGCTGAACGGGGTTCGCCGAACCCTGTTGTGCTGGCAAATCCGGTCGCGCGTGGGGCCGTTGGGGCGGCAATCGACGGGTTTGTGCCTGTGCCGCGGATGAATCATCCCTCGCCTGATCCTCGCCACGCCGGCGGACAACGCGCAGAAGATTTTCGATTCGGGTGAGAACACCGGCCAGACGCTGCGCGGGCGCAAGGCTCGCATCGCTGCAGATCGCCGGCCGCCAATTACCCTCGGACTGCGTCTATGTATATGTGATTGAAGACATGTTGTGGCGGTATTGGTCAAAATATGTCTCTAAACTCATAAACAGCTTGACTAAATTATGTTATTGACCACATAATTTGGCTCTTAATGGTTTATGTATGTTTTGAATCGCATATATGAAAACCCTTCCCGAACTTGGTGCATTGCTGGCGGCCCGCAGGAAGGCGCTGGGCAAGACCCAAAGTGAAGTCGGGCGCTTGGCGGGGCTGCGCCAGGAGGAGCTCTCGCGGCTCGAAAGCGGCCAGCTTGTCGGCTTTACCGCTGGCCGCCTGTTGCGCCTGGCGCATGTGCTGGGGCTCGAGGTTTCGCTGCAGCCGCAGATATCAAAAAGCCATACGCTGGAAGTGCTGCTCGATGAGGTCCGTTCCGGCGCCAACACCGGGCCTGCCTCGCGATGAGCGTGCGAGCCCTGCAGGTCTTGGTCCAAGGCCGGCCGGTCGCGACACTCTCCACCGAGGACAGCTTCACTTACGCGCTGACCTACCAGCCGGGCGTTCATCAGCACGACTTCGTATCGCTGACCATGCCCGTGCGGCCCACCAGCTGGACATGGCCGGCGCTGCATCCCTGTTTCCAGATGAATCTCCCGGAAGGATTTCTGCTGTCGGTACTCAGAGAGCAGCTGGGGCCCTTGCTGGGGGCCACTCCTTTGGATCTGCTGGCCGTTGTCGGTGGCAAGATGATCGGACGCGTGAGCCTGGCCCCTTTTCCCCCGGGTGCCATCGGCGCGGCTGCAATCAATATCGCGCCAATTGAACAAGCCCCTTCGATGCAACCGCGGGCTCCCGACGAGGCGCCGGTGCTGAGCCAGCAGGCCCTTGCTGGCTTGCTGCACGGTGAACGGTCTGCGGATCGATTCCTGGAACTCGTGCACACGCATGCCGCAAGTGGCGTGTCCGGAGTGGTGCCAAAGTTCCTGACCCCGGAACTCGCGGCGGCCTTTCGCAAGGCGAGCCTGCGAACTACCCGGCATATACTCAAGGGTTCCAGCGAGCGTGCGCCATTCCTGGCGCTCAATGAGCACCTGTGCCTGCAGGTCGCCATGCGTGCAGGCCTGCCTGTAGCGCGATCGCAGGTTTCCGAGGACGGGCAGGTACTGCAAGTGGAGCGCTTCGATATTGCCGCGGATGGTGCGCGTCTGGGTTTCGAGGATCTGTGCTGCCTGCTGGGTCTTCCTCCGGAGCAGAAGTACAACTCCTCCTGGGAGCGCGTTGCACGCTGTGTGCTCGACCTGGTGGCTGCCGATTATTCGCGTGCGGCCGGCGAGCAGCTGGCAGCGATGATCCTGCTGAACTTCGCGCTGGGCAACGCCGACTGTCACACCAAGAACCTCGGCCTGCTTTACTCCAATCGCCACGACGTGCGGCTGGCGCCGGTTTACGACCTGCTCTCAATTCGTATCTACGAGCACTATGTCGATAACGCTCCAGGAATGTTCCTGGGAGGGCGCAAGGTGTGGATGCCGGGCAAGGAACTGCCGTTGTTCCTGCAGGGCAGCCTTGGCATTGATCCGCCGGCGCAGCGGCGCATTGTCGATCTGATCGCCGGGGCGCAATCTGACCTTATGCCAGAGTTGTTGCGCCACCATCGCCAGACGCCGGGGTTTACCCCTTGGGCCGCCCGCATCGCGCATGAATGGAGCGTCGGGCTCCAGCGCCTTGCACCGATCACAAACCAGACACTGCCAGACCTGGCTGGCATCGCGCGCGCCGCAGGCCTGGGGCCCCTCTCGGCGCAGGCCGCGCCCCTACGCCGCATTGGCGAGAGTGAACTGTTAGGCCGGCGTGGCCGCCGACCTCGACCTTCCTGAGGAATCGACGAACCGCGCAGCGGCCGGTAGACTCCCCACCCCTCGGACCTCGACCAGTCGCTGGCGGCAAATCGGGGAATCGGACTGGGCTTTAAAGGGTCCTCGGCGCGCGGCGAAACCGTAACTTACTGAATCACTTAATACCGTCGCCGGATTCGAGTCCCGTCCTTTCCGCCGGTTCACGCAAAACTACACCCAGAGTCCCGTCCGCTGCCCAGTTCACGCAAGACCAAACCTACAATTTATGCTGCAAAACATTGGCGACAAGCTCAAGGGCAACAAGTGGCTCACGTACGTGGTGCTGGGGTCCCTGACCCTGGTATTCGCGGCCTGGGGCGCTTACGGACTGATCGACGTGGGGATGAAAGGCGGCACCTATGCGGCCAAGGTCAACGGCGAGGAAGTCTCCGCCGAGGAGATCAACCGCCGCTGGCAGCAGGAGTTGCCACAGTACATTCGTGCCGCCGGCGGGCAGCTTCCCGACGCACGCCGCAACGAGCTGCAGCAGGCCTTGCTTGATTCAGCCGTGCGCAGCGTCGCGGCCACCCAGCATGCGCGTGAGCTGGGCTACCGGGTGACGGACGAGCAGGTGCAGCAGGCCTACCGCAGTGAGCCGGCGTTCCAGGTGGAGGGCAAGTTCAGCGTGGATGCAGCGCGCTCGCGACTGGCCGCCGCAGGACTGACCGAGACCGAGTACGAGACCGACCTGCGCCGCAGCCTGCTGGCCAACCAGCTGGCCGCCAGCATTGGCGATACGGACTTCCTGACCCCTGGCGAGACCCGCCGCCTGCTGGCGTTGCAGGACGAGGAGCGCGAAGTGCGCTTTGTAATGCTGCAGCCGCAGGACTTCGCGTTTGACGGGCCGCCCGACCCGGGCGCGATCGATGCCTACTACAAGGCCAACGCCGCCAAGTACACGCTGCCTGAATCGGTGCGCCTGGCCTATGCGGAGCTGTCGCTGGCCGACGTGGCCGCCACCATCCAGGTATCGGACGACAAGCTGCGCGAGCGCTACGAGAAGGACAAGGCCAGCTACGTCTCGCCCGAGCGCCGTCGTGGTCGCCATATCCTGATCACCGTGGACAGCAAGACCACCGATGCCCAGGCCAGCGCGCAGGCGCAGCAGCTGTACGAGCGCATCAAAGGCGGTGAGGACTTCGCCGCCCTGGCCAAGCAGTACTCCAAGGACAGCTGCCTCGGCGCAGGATGGCGGTGACCTCAACTGGTCCACCCGCGAGGCCATGGACAAGACCCTGGCCGATAAGTCTGTTTGCCATGAAGGAGGGCGAGCTCAGCCCGCCGGTCAAGACCCAGTACGGCTACCACGTGCTGCGCCTGGACAGCATCCAGGCACCCTCTGGCCGCAGCTTCGAGCAGGTGCGCACGGAACTGGCCGCCACGCTGCGCACCGAGATGGCCACGGCGCAGTTCGGCAGCCAGCAGGACCAGCTTCAGGAACGGCTCGAGCGCGGCGGCGCCAACCTGGATGCGCTGGTCAAGGAGTTCGGGCTCAAGCGCGGCGAGGTGGCGAGATTTGATCGCGGGGCCGGCGGGCTGCCGCTGGGTTCGGATGCGGACCTCAATCGTGAAGTGTTCAGCGACGCGATGCTCAACCAGCGCCGCGTGGGCGGCCCGGTGCAGCTGGGCGAGGATCGCCTGACCATCTTCCAGGTACAGGAGCACCACGCGCCGCAGCTGCAGCCCCTGGACAAGGTACGCGACTCCATCGTGGCGGAGCTGGCGCGATTGCGCGGCGCGGTTGCCGCAGCCGCTGCTGCGGACAAGGCACTGGCCCGCGTCAATGCCGGGGAATCCCTGGATGCGGTGGCCGCCTCCATGAAGCTGAAGGTCGAGGCGCCGAAGTTCGTGGCTCGCGGCGCACCGGACCTGCCAGTGCAACTGCGCGATGCGGCCTTTGCATTGCCGCCGCCGGTGGCCGGCAAACCCGAACGCCGCACGGTGAGTCTCGATGGGGGCGCCATTGCATTGCTGGAAGTCAGCGCCGTGCGCGTGCCGGCCCTGACGGACAACGTGCAGCTGCAACGCCTGCGCGCCCAGCGCGAATTGCAGCGCTACACGCAACGCGACATGGACGCCTACCTCGAAGAGGTGATGCGCGCGGCCAAGGTCAGTCGCAATCCCCAGGTCTTCCAGTAAGGCAAGACGATGGCCGGCAGCAGCGCACGGCCGGTGAGCCTGGGTTGGATACTCGGGGCCATGGCCGCAGGCGTCGTGCTGGGCCTGGCGGTGGACCGCACCGGACACCTGCTGGGCCTGCCGCTGGTGGCGCTGGGTGGGTTTCTGGGCAGCGCGTTCCTGAACCTGCTCAAGATGCTGGTGGTGCCGCTGGTGGTGTCCTCCATCATCACCGGCGTGGCCGGAATGGGTGGGACCCGCGACCTGGGCCGCTTAGGCATTACCGCGCTGCTGTTCTACGTGCTGACCACGCTGATCGCCATTGTCATCGCACTGGTGGTGGTCAACACGCTGCAGCCGGGTATCGTCAATGGCCAGCCGGCACGCGACCTGCTGGCACTGCACGCCGATATCAGCGCCGTCAACGCCAGCGTCCAGTCGCAGGCCGGCCGCAACGTGGGGGACATCCTGCTGGGCATGATCCCCACCAATATCTTCGAGGCCGCCGCCAGCGGCAAGCTGGTCGGGCTGCTGCTGTTTAGCCTGCTGTTCGGGTACTTCGTCACGCAGCTTGCGCCCGTGCACCGCGAGTCCATGACGCGCTTCTGGGATGCGCTGTTCCAGGTGATGATGCGCATGACGGAATTTGTCATGCGCCTGGCGCCACTGGGCGTGCTGGGCCTGACCCTGAAAGTCACGGCCGAGGCGGGCCTGGATGCGGCGCGCCCGCTGCTGATGTTCGGCCTGTGCGTGGTTATCAGCCTGGCCCTTTACGCGGGGGTGGCACTGCCGGCACTGATCGGCGCGGTGGCGCGGGTGCGCCCCTGGGCGTTGTTTCCGGCCATGGCCCCGGCGCTGCTGACGGCGTTTTCCACGGCATCCTCTTCGGCGACGCTGCCAGTGACCATGGACTGTGTGCAGACGCGCGCCGGGGTATCCGCGCGGGTGGCAGGGTTCGTGCTGCCGCTGGGCACGTCCATCAACCATGCCGGCAGCGCACTGTATGAATGTGCGGCAGCGCTGTTCATCGCCCAGGCCTATGGGCTGCACCTGTCGGTGGTCACGCAGGTCACGGTGGTGGTGCTGGCGCTGGTCACCTCGATGGGCATTGCCGGGATACCGGCGGCCTCGCTGGTGGCCATCACCGTGATACTCACGGCGGTGGGACTGCCGCCCGAGGCCATCGGCGTCCTGCTGGTGCTGGACCGGTTGCTGGACATGGCCCGCACATCCATCAACGTGCTGGCCGACTCGGCCTGCACGGTGATCGTGGCGCGGCTGTCAGGCGAGACGGTACTGGCGCGGCCCGCCGCAGGCGGAGCGCTAGGGGCCGGCCGGTTCGGCCGGGAAGCTCATCCCGACGGTGCTGAACCCGCCGTCCACGTACAGGATCTCGCCGGTCACGCCACTGGCCATGTCCGAGCACAGGAACGTGGCGGCATTGCCCACATCCTGCAGCGTGACATTGCGGCGCAGGGGCGAGGTCTGCGCCACGTGGGCCAGCATTCGCCTGAGGCCGGGGATGCCCGCGGCGGCCAGCGTCTTGATGGGGCCGGCGGAGATCCCGTTGACCCGGACCCCCTTGGGCCCCAGGTCTGCGGCCAGGAAGCGCACATTGGCCTCCAGGCTGGCCTTGGCCAGGCCCATGACGTTGTAGGCAGGCACGGACTTCACCGCGCCCAGGTAGCTCAAGGTCAGGACGGCACCGGCCCGTCCGGCCATCAGCGGCGCCGCGGCGCGGGTGAGCGCGGTGAGGCTGTAGCTGGACACGTCGTGGGCAATGGCAAAGGCCTCGCGCGAGGTGCTGGAGACGAAATCCCCCAGCAGTGCCTCGCGGGGCGCAAACGCCACGGCATGGACCAGGATGTCCAGCGAACCCCACTCCCTGCCCAGGGCCGCGAACACCGCATCGATCTGGGCGTCGACGGTGACATCCAGGGGCAGCACGATGGTGGATCCCAGCGACTGGGCCAGCGGCTCGACCCGGTCCTTGAGCTTCTCGTTGCCGTAGGTGAATGCCAGGGTGGCCCCCTGTGCATGCATGGCCTGCGCGATGCCCCAGGCGATGGAGCGATCCGTGGCGACACCGATGATCAGTGCGCGCTTTCCGGTAAGTATTCCCATCGCGCCAGTATAGCGCAGGGCTTAGGCGGTCCGGTTCAGGTGCCCCGCTGCACGTAGGCCACCAGGCGTTGGCCGGGCTTGATGGTGGATTTGCTCGACAGGTCGTTCCAGTCACGCAGGCTCGACACCGATACCCGCAGCGTGTGCGCGATGCCCGACAGCGTGTCGCCGCGCTGCACCACGTAGGTCACGCGATGGCCATCCGAGTCGGCCACTATCGTTGCCGAGCTGGACTTGCCGGTGCTGCCGGAGGTCAGCTGCAGGTGTTGCCCGGCCTTGAGCGTGTCGGTGGGATCGATGTGATTGAGACTGGCCAGCGCCATCACGTCCATGTTGTGGCGCTTGGCGATGGACCACAACGAGTCCCCGCGGCGAACCACGTGAACTGCGCGCACGTTGTGCGAGTGACGTGACCTGCCGGGCTTGTCGAAGCGGGCCGCGGCCTGCAGCACCTGCGGTGGCAGCGCCTTGATGGCCGAGGGCACGCGCAGTTCGCTGCCGGCCTGCAGGGCAGTTGGTGGTCGGGGCCAGTCCGTTCATCTCGCGCATGTAATCGGCGGTGGTGCCAAAGCGAGCGGCAACGCCGTTGACGGTGTCGCCCTTGCGCACGGTGTAGCGTTCCACCCGCAGGCGCTGGTCGGCGGTCAGCAGCAGCAGGCTTTGCTGGAAACCGTCGGCGGCCTCGGCCGGCACCAGCAGGTAGTGCGGTCCGGTGGGATCGGTGGCCCAGCGATGAAACGCCGGGTTAAGCGAGTACAGGTCTTCAGTGGAGATGCCCGCCAGTTGCGCGCCCACTTCCATGCTGATCTGGCCACCGGTCTCCACGCGGATGAAGTACGGCTCGTCGGACATGCCCTCGATGGCCAGTCCGTATTGTTCCGGGTTGGCCACGATGCGCGACATGGCCAGCAGCCGCGGCACATAGGCGCGCGTCTCCTTGGGAAGTTTAAGGTTCCAGAAATCCGTGGGCCGGCCAGCGGCCTCGTTGTTGCGCACGGCGCGCGCCACAGTGCCCTCGCCACAGTTGTAGGCGGCCACGGCCAGCAGCCAGTCGCCGTCGAACATGTCGTGCAGGTAGTCCAGGTAATCCAGCGCCGCCTGGGTGGCCGCCACCACGTCGCGCCGGCCGTCATACCAGTAGTCCTGCTTGAGCCCGAAGCGCCCCCCCGTGCCGGACATGAACTGCCACAGGCCGGTGGCCCGCGCGCGCGAGTAGGCATAGGGCTGGAAGGCGCTCTCGATCACCGGCAACAGGGCCAGTTCCATGGGCATGCCGCGCGCTTCGACTTCGTTGACGATGTAGTGCATGTACGGGGCGGCACGCGAGAACGTGCGTTCGATGAACTCCGGCTGGCTGGCAAACCAGTCGGCCTCGCGATCGATGCGTGCCTGGTGGAAGTCGCCCAACGCCATGCCGGCGCGCACCCGGTCCAGCAGGTCACGCGGAATGGGCTCCGGCTGGGGCATCTGCTCCAGCGCCGCCCCTGACAGGGGAATCAGGGCGTCGAGCTCCTGGGCAGCCCCTGAAGGGGCGGAAGTCGATGCAATGGTGACCGGGACGTTCTGGATGGCCGGGGCCCGGGAGGGGGGCGGGGCGCTGGCGCAGGCTGCCAGGCCGGCCGCCAGGCCGGCCAATAGCCACGGAGTGCGCAATCCCGCTCCAATCAACTTGCACCCCCATGTGCAGACAGATGCAATGGCCGAACTGACCCCAATAAGCCTATGATTTTTCCGGCCGGTATTTAACCGGCGATGTCACATAATTGCCACCTTTTTTCCCGATGCAAACATCCTTGAATCCCTTAGGAGATTGGCTGGGTACCCAGCTGGGCCGGCAGCTGCTGGCCGCCGAGGCGCAGCTGCTGGATGGGCTGCTGGACGACGTATTCGGCCTGGAGCTGCTGCAGCTGGGAACCTGGGGCCATTCCCGCCAGCTGCTGTCGTCGAGCCGTACGCGGCGCCAGAGCATCGTTGCCGAGGCAGCGGATGAGGGGGTGGACATCGTGGCCCAACTCAATGCCCTACCCATCCAGACCGCCTCCGTGGATGCATTGCTGTTGCCCCATACCCTGGACTTCGACGCCGATCCGCACGCCATCGTGCGCGAGGCCGATCGCGTGCTCACCGGCGAAGGCCAGTTGATCGTGCTGGGGTTCCAGCCGTTGAGCCTGTGGGGATTGCGCGCCATGGCGGACAGCGCCAGCTACCCGGTGGGCCTCAGGCAGATGCTGCGTGCACGTCGCGTGCGCGACTGGCTTGGGCTGCTGGGGTACGAAGTGGTCCAGCAGCGCATGTACCTGTACAGCGTGCCCTGGGGTGAAGATGAGCCGTCCACCAGGCGCATCCTGCGCCGTGGCCTGCTCAACCCGCTGCCGCCGGCAGGCTGGCTGATCAAGGCGCGCAAGCATGTGTATCGCATGACGCCGCTGCGCCATCGGTTTGGGCGCGAGCGCCGACCGGTGCTGGGCGCCATTCCCACTTCGTGACCGACTTGACCATCGAGATCTACACCGACGGGGCCTGTCGCGGCAACCCGGGCCCCGGTGGCTGGGGGGCGTTGCTGATCTCCGGCGACGTGCGCAAGGAGCTGTCCGGCGCCGAGTCCCAGACCACCAACAACCGCATGGAGCTGACCGCCGCCATCGAGGCCTTGCGCGCCCTCAAGCGGCCCGTGCATGTCAACGCTGTACACGGATTCAAAGTACGTGTGCACGGGCATCGAGGAATGGTTGCCGCAGTGGAAGCGCCGTGACTGGCGCACTGCCGACCGCAAGCCGGTCAAGAACGTGGACCTGTGGATGGCGCTGGACGCAGCGCGCGAACCGCACACGGTCAGGTGGCGCTGGGTAAAGGGACACGCCGGCAATGCAGGCAATGAACATGTGGACGCACTGGCCAACGCCGCGATCGATGCCATGCTTGGGGTAACATCGGCTCCGTGAGGCCAGCAGCTTGAGACAGGTCGTACTGGATACCGAGACCACGGGCCTGGAGTCCGCGCGCGGCCACCGTGTCATCGAGATCGGCTGCGTCGAAGTGGTCAATCGTCGCGCCACCGGCCGGCACTTCCATCGATACCTGAACCCCGAGCGCGAAATCGACGCCGGCGCCGCGGCGGTGCACGGCATGACGCTGGAAACGCTCAAGGACAAGCCGCTGTTCGCGCAGGTGGCCGGCGAGTTCCTCGAGTTCATCGACGGGGCGGAGCTGGTGATCCACAACGCGCCGTTCGACGTGGCGTTCCTCGACAGCGAGCTGCGGCTGTGGGCCCAGGGCGTCGGCACCGAAGCCCTGACCATCCAGTCGCGTTGCCGCGTGTTCGATACGCTGGCCCTGGCCAGGGAGATGCATCCCGGGCAACGCAACGGGCTGGACGCGCTGTGCAAGCGCTACGCCATCGACAATTCGCATCGGCAACTGCACGGCGCGTTGCTGGATGCGCGCATCCTGACCGACGTGTATCTTGCGATGACGCGGGCGCAGAATTCGCTGGGGCTGGATGACGCCGTTCGGGCGACTGGCGCGACGCAGGCCCCCAGCCGCGACCCTGCGGCCACCTTGCGCGTGATCAGCGCCACGCCCGCGGAACTGGCCGCACACGATGCATTCATGCAGGTGATCCGCAAGGCCAGCGGCGCCAAATGAAGGTGCTGGTCACCGGCGCGGCCGGGTTCATCGGCTCATTCGTCGCGCAGCGACTCCTGGCACGCGGCGATGAGGTCACCGGCCTGGACAACCTCAATGCCTACTATGACCCGGCGCTCAAGCAGGCGCGGCTGGCGCGGCTTGAGGTGTCTGAAGGGTTCCGCTTCATTAAGCTGGACCTTGCCGATGCAGCCGGCATGGCGCGGCTGTTCGAGGCCGGACGCTTCGACCGCGTGGTGCACCTGGGCGCGCAGGCGGGCGTGCGCCACTCGCTCGAGGCCCCGCAGACCTATGTGGACAGCAACATCACCGGCACGCTCAACGTGCTGGAAGGGTGCCGGCACACCGGGGTGCGACACCTGGTCTTCGCCTCGACCAGCTCGGTCTATGGCGCCAACACCAAGCTGCCGTTTTCGGAACACCAGCCGGCCGGGCATCCCTTGTCGTTCTATGCGGCAACCAAGCGCGCCAACGAGCTGATGGCGCACAGCTACGCCGCGCTGTTCGGCCTGCCGGTGACCGGACTGCGGTTCTTCACGGTGTATGGCCCCTGGGGCCGGCCGGACATGGCGCTGTTCCTGTTCACGCGCAATATCCTGGCGGGCAAGCCCATCGACGTATTCAATTACGGGCAGCACCGGCGCGACTTCACCTACATCGAGGACATTGCGCAGGGCGTGGTGCGCACGCTGGATCTGGTGGCCACGGCCGACCCCGCCTGGAACAGTGACGATCCGGATCCGGCCACCAGTCGCGCGCCATACCGGATCTACAACATCGGCAACAGCCGGCCCGTGCAGTTGTCGCACTACATCGAGACCCTCGAGCAGTGCCTGGGCCGCAAGGCGCAGCGCCACCTGTTGCCGCTGCAACCCGGCGATGTGCCCGACACCTGGGCCGATGTTCAGGAACTGGAGCACGCTGCCGGCTACCAGCCAGCCACGCCTGTGGAAGAGGGCGTCAGGGCGTTCGTGGACTGGTATCGGTCGTACTACAAGGTCTGATCGTCATTGCTAGAATCGGGGCATGAAAGTCCCCCTGCTAGACCTCAAGCCACAGTACCACTCGCTCAAGGCCGACATCGACGCGGCGATCGCCAGGGTCTGCGAGAGCCAGCACTTCATCCTGGGGCCGGCCATCAAGGAACTGGAAGCCGCGGTAGCCGCCTACAGCCAGTGCGCCTATGGCGTGGGCGTGTCGTCAGGCACCGACGCGCTGCTGCTGGCGCTGATGGCGCTGGAGATCGGCGCCGGGGACGAGGTCGTTACGTCGTCGTACACGTTCTTCGCCACGGGCGGCACCATCGCGCGCACAGGTGCGCGCCCGGTGTTACTCGACATCGATCCGGTGTCGTTCAACCTGGCGCCCAATCTGCTGCGCGATTTCCTCGAACGCCAGTGCGAGCGACGCGGCGCGGACCTGGTCAATCGCGCCACCGGGGGCAAGGTGCGTGCGCTGATGCCGGTACACCTGTACGGGCAGCTGGCCAACATGGACGCGCTGATGCTGCTGGCCAGGGACTTCGGGTTGCGCGTCATTGAAGACGCCGCCCAGGCCATCGGCAGCGCGGATGCCGGTGGCCGGCGTGCCTGCAGCTTTGGCGACATCGGCTGCCTGTCGTTCTTCCCGACCAAGAACCTGGGCGCGTTCGGGGATGCCGGCATGTGCGTCACCAACGACGAGGCCCTGGCCAAGCGGATGATGATCCTGCGCGTGCACGGCATGGAGCCCAAGTACTACCACTCGCTGATCGGTGGAAACTTTCGCATCGACGAGATCCAGGCCGCGGTGCTCAACGTCAAGCTCAAGGCGCTGGACGCGTGGACCCAAGGGCGGCAGCGCAACGCCAAGTACTACGACATCGCCTTTGCCAAGGCGGGGCTGGGTGCACGCGTGGCTACGCCCGCGGCGACCCCGGGCGGGCGGCACATCTACAACCAGTACGTGATACGCGTGCAGCGTCGCGATGAGCTGCGCAAGTACCTTTCCGACGCCGGCGTGGGGTGCGAGGTGTATTACCCGGTGCCCCTGCATCAGCAGGAGTGCTTTGCCTACCTGGGATACAAGACCGGCCAGTTGCCGGAGTCCGAGAAGGCCGCTGCCGAGACCCTGGCATTGCCGATATTCCCGGAGCTGGAAACGGAGCAATTGCAGTTTGTGGTCGATTCCATAGCGGCGTTCTACGCCGGCAAGGCCAACTGACTACATGAGCACCGCGCCGCGAGACGCCACTGAGTGCCCGGCCTGGGCGTTGCTGCAGCAGTCTGCGGCAAAGGTCGGCGCGTCTTCGATTGCCCAGTTGCGCCAGGGAGACCCCGGCTATCCGGCCGATCGCCTGGTGTCTGGCGCGGGGTTGACGCTGGACTTCGCGCGGCAACGCGTGAACGGGCAAATACTGTTGCAATTCGGGCAGCTGGCCGACGAACTGTCGCTGCGCGAACGAATCACGGCCATGTACCGCGGCGATATCGTCAACGTCACGGAACAGCGCCAGGTGCTGCACACGGCCCTGCGCCGGGCCAACGCGCCCTATGCGGCGCAGGTGCTGGCTGAACGCAAGCACATGCTCAACTTTGCGGAATCCGTGCGCAATGGTCTTGCCCGCGGCAGCAGCGGGATGGCCTTCGAGCTGGTGGTCAATATCGGCATCGGGGGCTCGGACCTGGGGCCGGCCATGGCGGTGCAGGCGCTGCACAATTTCGCCAGTGGCGCGCCGCGCATCGCGTTCGTCTCGAACGTCGATGGCAACCGATTGGCAGACGTCCTGGCGACGGCTGACCCGGCCCGTACGCTGTTCATCGTGTGCTCGAAGACCTTCACCACGCAGGAAACGCGCACCAATGCCGACAGCGCACGCGACTGGTTGAAGGGGAAGCTGGGAGAGGCAGCTGTACCGGCACACTTCGCGGCCGTTTCGGTCAATGCACCGGCGATGGATGCCTTTGGAATCAACAAGGACTACCGCTTTGCCATGTGGGACTGGGTGGGCGGGCGTTACTCCATCTGGTCGTCCATCGGCGTGTCGCTGGCCATTGCCGTCGGTGCAAGGCAGTTCGAGGAGTTCCTGGCTGGCGCGGCTGCCATGGATGAGCATTTCCTGGCCGCGCCCTGGCAGCAGAACCTGCCCTTGCTGATGGCCATGCTGGGGGTCTGGAACATCAATGTCCTGGGCCTACCGACGCTGGCCGTCCTGCCTTACGACGATCGCCTGGCGCGGTTCCCCGCGTACCTGCAGCAGCTGGAGATGGAGAGCAACGGCAAGTCCGTGCGTGTCGACGGGTCACCGGCGGCGTTGCAGACCGCGCCGGTCATCTGGGGCGAGCCCGGCAACAATGCCCAGCACTCGTTCTTCCAGATGCTGCACCAGGGTACGCCGCGCGCTGCGCTGGACTTCATCCTCCCGGGGCAGTCTTCCTGTGGCAACCAGCATGCGCAGGACCTGGCCATCGCCAACTGTCTGGCGCAGGCAGAGGCATTTGCCTACGGCCAGCGTTCAAGTGAGACGTACCGCGTGCACGAGGGCAATCGCCCTAACAGCATTTTAATGTTCAAGCGTCTCTCGCCCGCGACGCTTGGCAGCCTGATCGCGTTGTACGAGCATAAGGTGTTCGTGCAAAGCGTGGTGTGGGGCATCAATGCCTTTGACCAGTGGGGCGTGGAATTGGGCAAGAAACTGGCAGTGGCAATCGAGCCGTTGGTTTCCGGTAGGGGAAATGCTGACTCCGTGTCGCTGCAGTCAAGCCTCGGGACGTTGCGATCCCTGCTAAAATAGCTCGTTATTCCTGACGCCCGGATGATGCTGTGACGTTGAAGCCCCTCTGCATCGCTGCCTTGGCGATGCTCACCACACAGCTGGCGCAGGCCCAGGGCTATTTCCTTCCCGCCACCGACAGTCGCCTGCGCGATGACGTGATCCTGATCGTCGATGAAGGCCTGATCAACCTGCCCACCAATGCGTGGCCCATTCCCACCGCAGACGTGGCCAAGGCGGTGTCCCGTATCAAGCCCGAAGACATCAGCAGCCCTGCGCTGCGTGCGGCACTGCAGAGGGTGCAGGCGCGGGTCGCTCCGCGCAGTGATGCCGGCGACTGGAAAACCCACGAGATCAGCGCATCGGCAGGAGAGCCGGGCCTGCTGCGCACCGATGCAACCCTGGGTCGCGAGCCGTTCGAAGTGCGATCGGAGGGGGGCGCCCAGACGGACCGGTATGGGATTACCGTGGCCTTAACCGGGGTCGCCAATCCCAGTGACGAGAATTCGCTGCGCCTCGATGGTAGCGACATCAGTATTCGGTGGGGAAACTGGCTTTTCAGTGCCAACCAGATGGATCGATGGTGGGGTCCGGGACGTGATGGAAGTCTGATCCTCAGCACCAATGCACGGCCCATGCCGGGTGTCTCACTTGATCGCATCCACAGTGATCCATTGGACTTTCCTGTGCTTCGCTGGTTCGGGCCCTGGCGATTCACCGGCTTCCTGGGCGTCATGGATGGAGACCGGGCGGATTTTGCAAACCCGCTGTTCATGGGAATGCGGGTTTCGTTCAAGCCACTGCCTATCTTCGAATTCGCATTGTCACGGACGGCGCAGTTCTGCGGTCACGGGCGTACCTGCGACGCACTTACATTTGGGCGAATGTTGATCGGGCAGGACAATTCCGGTCGTCGCGGACTGAGTTTAACCGCGGAGGAACCTGGCAATCAGATGGCGGGAATGGACTTCAAGCTGGTGTCGCCTTTTCGGGCGCTACCAATTGCCGTCGATGCGCAGATGATCGGTGAGGACATCTCCAGCAGTGGCATTCCGGAACGCTACCTCGCACAGTTCGGCGCCGAGGGCTGGGGATTGCTCAAGTCCGGTTCCGTGTTGCGCGCGCGGGTCGAGTACGCCAACACGAAGTGCAAATGGGACAAGGTCGATGAAGACCCCAACTGCGCCTACCGGCAGCACACTTTTTTCGCAGGCTATCGGTATTACACGCGCAATGTCGGTTCTTCGACTGACGCTGATTCCGAGACTGTCTCCGCCACGGTTTCCCTGACCGAGAACGATGGGCAGCGGTGGCGCGCGGAACTGCGACATGGCCGGCTGGATCGCTTCGGCCCGCCTGACCCGTTCAATCCGTTGACCAAGGGTACCAGCGACTACGATTCCGCCGAATTGTCATGGGAAGGCGTCGCCTGGACGCAGAATCTTGGTTTCCAAGTGGGTTATGAGAACCAGTCCGGGTCTCTGGGGGAGAACGCCTCCGGCCTGTTTGGCTTCATTCAGTGGCGCAAGGCCCTGTAACTTCGAATATTATCGGCCGTCGCTTGTTGGAGAGCCCGGCTGGATGAGTAGCAGACAAGTCAATTCGCTCGTGGCCGCTGGCCGCGCACTCTTGTCCGTGGCGATTCTGACTTTGGCAATTGGCGTCCAACCCATATTGGCGCAGGTGCCGTCGGCCGAACAACTACAGATCTTCCAGAATCTGACGCCAGAGCAGCAGCAGGCGATATTGCAAAGCGTCTCTGGCGGGCAGCAGGGGAATGCCACCAATCCTGGTGCCACTTCCGGCAGGCCCCCTAATCAGACGGGCGAGAGTCGACAAGACGCCTTGCGCCGAGGGTCCTTCGGAACAAAAGACCTTGAAGCTCAGAATCCGATGCTCAAGGCCGATGACACCGTCATCGTGGAAATTTCTTTGCCGCCAACGCAAGCAGTAAAGGCTGCCGAAGACAAGAAAGACGCATCACAGTCCACTTTCCAGACCATGCAACCTGGGATGGTGATTGCAAAGCCGCCGGAAAGCACGTCAGTCCTGCGTCGCGGTCGTACGCTTGAGGACATCAGTCCAGGGGATCAGGCACGCTTGCAGAAACTGATCGACCTAGTCCTGTCCCGCAATCCCTACACTCTCGATCGCAGCGCCCAGTTAGATCTGCCCGGATTCGCCCCGATCGCGCTCGGCGGACTTACGGAAGAACAGGCAACGCAGCGGCTCCTAGTAGAGCCGGAATTGCTGCAGCTTGATGTGCGCATCGTTCGGCTACCGCTGGTCAAGGCAGGGTCGGCCGGGCTCAAGCCCTTTGGCTACGATCTCTTCGAAGGTGCGCCTTCTACGTTTTCACCAGTTTCGGACGTACCCGTTCCTGCTGATTATATCGTGGGTCCGGGCGACGAATTTACGGTGCAGCTGTATGGGAGTCAGAACAAGACGCAGCGATTCGTGGTGAATAGAGAGGGCTTTGTGTCCTTCCCCGAGCTCGGGCCAGTCCGCGTCGCGGGGATGACGTTTAATGCGGTACGAGCCCGGATCGAGGAGCGGGTATCTCAGCAGATGATCGGCGTGCGTGCCAACGTCTCGATGGGTGACATTCGTTCGGTGCGCGTGTTCGTGCTCGGCGAGGCGCGCCAGCCGGGCAGTTACACGGTCAGTGGCCTCGCGACCATGACCACAGCGCTATTTGCATCAGGAGGCGTGAAACTGATTGGCTCGCTGCGCGACATCCAGCTGAAGCGGCAGGGTGCCGTAGTGGGGCACTTCGATCTTTATGATCTGTTGATCCGCGGCGACACCAGTGGCGATTCGAAACTGCAACCGGGCGACGTGATTTTCATCCCGCCCGTCGGCCCAACTGTCTCGATTGACGGGGAGGTGCGAAGACCAGCCATCTATGAGCTGCGCGGCGACACCAATACCTCAGGATTGCTGCAGTTGGCCGGGGGGCTTACCCCCAACGCCGATAGCAAGCGGTCCAGCATCACGCGTGTCGATGAACAGTCTCGGCGCGTTGTGCTGGCCGTTGATTTCAGCTCCGCGGAAGGCCGCTCTCAGATGCTGCGAAACGGCGATGAGCTGCGTGTTGCGCGCCTGCGCCCGCAGCTGGACTCGGGCGTGATGCTGGAAGGCTTTGTGCATCGAACCGGCCCGGTGGCATGGCATACCGGAATGCGCCTGAGTGAGGTCATCGGATCAATCGACGAATTGAAGCCTGATGCTGATGCACACTACATCCTGATCCGCCGCGAATCAGGAGGCGATCGCAAGGTCGATGTGCTTTCAGCAGACCTGGTAGCCGCGCTGGCCGCACCAGGCAGCGCCGCGGATGTGGCGTTGATGCCCCGAGATCGGGTCATCGTGTTCGAACTCGCGCCCGGGCGCGAGCGAGTTATCCGGCCCATACTGGACGAACTGCGCTTGCAGTCCGGCCTTGACAGGCCGACCGAACTGGTTCGTGTCGAGGGCGCAGGTGCGGGTTCCCGGTGAGTATCCTCTCGAACCCGGAATGAAGGTCAGTGACCTGCTGCGCGCCGGGCGGAAACCTGGACTCGGCCGCATATGGTGGAAAGGCAGAATTGGCGCGCTACGAAGTGACCAATGACGGTTCCCGCCAGACAGGGCTAATAGAAGTCGATCTCGCGGCGGTCCTGCGCGGAGATCGCGGCCGCGAATATTCCGTTGCGCCCGTTTGACTACCTGTTGATCAAGGAAACGCCCAACTGGACCGACCAGCAGTCGGTAACGTTGCGTGGAGAAGTGAGGTTCCCGGGCACCTATCCGATCCGGCACGGTGAGACGTTGTATCAGTTGCTGCAGCGGGCTGGCGGACTCACGCCACAGGCGTTTGCAAAGGGTAGCGCATTCACCCGGATAGAGCTTAAGCAGCGCGAGCAAAAGGCGTTAGACGTACTGAAGAGTCGCATGCAGGCAGACCTTGCATCATTGGCGCTGCAGGCGGCCAACGCAAACCAAGCGGGTGCAAGCCAGGCATTGGCTTCAGGGCAGTCTCTCTTGGGTCAATTGGAGAATTCGCAGGCCGTAGGTCGATTGGTGATAGACCTGCCGAGCCTGTTGGCCGCAAGGAGCTGGGATCGTCGAAGGACATAGTGCTGCGCGACGGCGACGCACTTGTCGTGCCGCTGCAGAAGCAGGAAGTGACCGTGGTCGGGGAGGTTCAAAGCGCTACATCGCACTTGTTTGCGTCTAACCTGGAGCGCGACGATTACATAGGCCTTAGCGGTGGCGCCACACAAAAGGCCGATGAAAAGCGGACCTACGTAGTGCGCGCTGATGGCAGCGTAGTTGGAAGCGATCGATCAATGTTCAGCCGTAGTCACAATGTCGCCATCCAACCAGGCGACACAATCGTGGTGCCTTACGACACCGAAAGGATGCCCAAGCTTCCGATGTGGCAGGCGATAACGACGATTATGTATAACCTTGCGATTGCAGTCGCTGCGGTGCACGCGCTCTGATGTCGGATACAGGCATACATATCCAAGTGGAGATATAGGAACTACGAAGACCTTAATGCCGCTCCGACCATTTAAACAAGGATAGAGTGCGGCGGAACGTAGAGCAAAGTTCGGAGTGGCCGGAGTCGTTGACCAATTGCGCTTTGGCCTTGTCATTAGTGATGATCGAGACATTCTAGTTAATGGAGCGCGTACGAGTGAAGCGACAGGGAATGGGTCGAGAGTGACCCTGATGCGATAGATGTCGGTGCACTCATATCCGTCATGTGGGCGGGTCGATGGTGTGTTGTGGTGGTCACAGCAATTTTCGCGATCAGCGGGTTCGCATACACGCTCCTTGCGAGGGAGTGGTATCAGGCAGACGTAGTGCTCATCCAAGCCGACAACAAGGGAACCTCGTCAACGTTAGGTCAGCTTGGCAATTTAGCAAGTCTAGCCGGCATAAATATCGGCAGTGTCGGCGGTAAGTCACCAGTTCCATTGGCGGTACTCCGTTCACGCGACTTTGCGCGAGAATTCATTCAGGATGAGAAATTATTACAGGTGATTATGTTTAGCAAAGTGGATGCCAAGACGGGAAAATGGATAGCGTCTGATCCAAAAAAGCAGCCAGACATTAGGGATGCCGTCACGGAGTTCGATAAGCACGTTCGAGATGTATCTGAGGACAAAAAGACTGGGCTTGTAACGCTTTCGATAACCTGGACAGATCCAGAAACAGCGGCTGAGTGGGCGAACGTCTTGGTTGGCCGGCTCAATACGCGGCTCAGGAATCAGGCTATCGTCGAGGCGGAGGCGAATATCGACTACTTGCAGGGTCAAATGGCATCAACCTCGATCCCGCCGCTCCAGCAGTCTATTGGTAAAGTGCTTGAATCGGAAATGGAGAAGTTGATGCTCGCCCGCGGGGAGGAAGAATTCGCGTTTAAGATCATTGATGCCGCAACTCCTCCGAAGAAGAGACAGTGGCCGAAAGGAATCTTGATCGTGGTGGCTAGCGCGGTATTTGGCGCGCTTTTGGCGACGACATATCTGCTCGTCCAGAGCTCAGGCCGTCTGAAGCTAACCCGGACCGAGGCACCGAATTCTGGCGAAGATCGCGAATTGTGATGTTTGCTGGGCTGTATTTGTCTAACGGACAGTCGGACCATTCTCAACTTGTCTCACTTTCGGAGTGTCGCGCAGTAGACGGCTCGCATATCGGGTCCTTCTGGTCCCACAATCTCTCGAACTTCAAAGTTGCTGAGCCCCTTCAAGAACGCACACACGTCCGGACCAAAGCTCCAGTACGCCGCGATTCCATCATCCGAATTGGGGTCCAAATGAAACTCCGGTTCTCCAATAAAGGAGATCGTACCGTTTGCAGTCCACGCTTTCCTATAAGTGGGACTCCCGTTCAAAGTTGTAAAGATGGCGCCCCCTTGTTCTCTTCTGACTGTAGATAGCGGCACAGTGAATAAGAAGTACCCGTCCTTGGCCAAAACCCTGGATATCTCTGAGAGCGCGGATTCCAGCCGCTCAATGTGTTCCAGTACGTCACAAGCTACAATCAAGTGCACGCTCTCGTCTGAAAAACTCAGTCGCGTCAAGTCTTCGTTTTGGGCACCTTCGAATCTCGGATCTCGCAAGACGCATCCCATCGGACTATCTTGGATATAGGCTGTACGAATATATCTGCAGCTGGAGGAAAGAGTCGAAATGAGGTTACGGAGCGGTGATCTGTGGTCGGTTTCCACAACTATCGCGCCGGCGGGGAGCCTCGGAAAGATTTGCCGAAGGGCGATCGCCATCAGTTCGTATCGCCGGTTGCTCTTGCAAATTACACATACCCAACTCTCGTCAGCGCGCGAGATCCCCACAAATATGGATCGATTGCTACATGACCGGCACCTGCGCACCTCGTATCGGCCAGCGACAAGGGATGCGAATACGCTTACAAGCGTGCTGATCTTCATGGCCTTCCACGTACCAACAGAGCATTATGTGGACTTGATTCCGGCGCTCGCAAATCGGGATTCGACTGCATTGTCATCTAATCTTCCTCGTCGTAGATATTAGCAGGCAGAGGCCATGTTCATCATTTCAGGTCAGTTCGAATGCGCGACTCGCCCGCTTGAAAAGACCGAGATCTTACTGTAGCGGACACTTGTGGACTACCCAACTAAGCGTAGGCATTTGTCACGTCGGAAGCGTCAAACGAGGCCCTTACATCGAACCGCTGACTTTACTTCTATGCCAAGCGCTGTGCGCACCATGCGACCGCAAAGGGCAATAACGGACTCTGGTGCGGCAGGGATAACCACTTTCGATCTCTATATGGACCAGGTTGGGATCGATCACGTAGCACCAAGAGAATATCCGCGACAATTGCCACGTTTGGCGACGACGTACAGAGGGGCTTGATGTGCGGAAACGCAGAACCCTGGAACAGGCATCGGTGTCTCCTGACCACTCGGCTCTGAGCCCGCAACTCGTTTCTGACTACGATTGTTGCACAGCCCCCAGACCGGCACTCCAGATCGCATTGACATACCGCTGTCGTGCTTTCTTCTTCACGCGGGCTGGCTCGTCAATGTCCTTCCGACATGTGCCGCATTACTTGGCACGCAGGAAGCGGGGGCCCGCGATGTATTCTGGCAAGCGCCGGTGGAAAGTTTGCACATTCACGGTGTGCATCACGCGACGTCACTAGAAAAATGCTAGCGCGAATTGCTTCGTCTGCTTTAGCGAATATCGCATTCGGGATGACCGCCACAATGACACAGGTCGCGCTGGCCGGGATGATATCTCGCTCAGCCAGTGCGGTCGATCTCGGCGCTTGGTCCGTAATTGCGGCTTTCGGCAGCTTTGCGCCGCTACTATCTTGCGGCATGGCCGTAGCCGTTGCACGGCGACTAACACACATTCGGTCGACGATGCGTAAGGATGAAGTAGAGCGACACGAATCGTCGTTGATGACTGTTGCCCGACTGCTTTCAGGAAGGCTGACGACCACAGGTGTACTGCTCGCTCTACTGTTCGCGTGTGCGTTTCCGTTGATTTACCCGGATCTCGTTGGGCGCAGTTCCAGCGCAACGCAGGTCTCGGCATTTCTTTCTGTGGTCGGTGCCTGCTGGATAGTCGCGTCGCAGCCGTTCTACGGGTGGTTAATCGCCGAACACAGGAATTGGAGCATCGCATTGTCTGGTCTCGCTGGGCGCGGCGCCGCAGTTATTCTTGCGGGGGTGGCCATTTTCTCGTTGGGTGTCAAACCACTAATATCGGTCGGCGCCTGCTCGCTCAGTCTCTGGGTCGGATTGGTCGTAATGAGACAGGCAACCGACTGTAAATCAGCGTCTGTCGATAAGGGTATTGTCGGTCGAGAGAGAGAAGCGTTGGTTCCGATCATTCGGGGATTTGGTGTCTGGAGTCTCACGTCTGCCGCAATTCAGGCCAGCACCGTACCAATTCTTGCATTTTTAAATCCAGCGGTGGCTACGCCGTCGTTTCTCGCGTTCACTCTCGTGGGTGCCTTGATTGGAATGACGTCGGCGATGGCCAATGCCTTGCTAGCGCCGATCGCGAAGCAGATAGCCGAGAATCGACGTCACGCATTGTTCCTCACGGTCTCGGTTTCGAATGTGATTCTGTGGACGACAATCACAGCTTCGAGTCTCGCGGTGTACTTTCTATTGGATATCATAATGCCCGTCTGGATAGGTGCCCAGGTCGGTGGAGTAGGCATGTGCAAGACCTATTTCGCTATTTTCGCTCTCCAGCACAGCCTGAGGGTGACGGGCGTGGCGTCTTCGATCGCTGTGGCTATGGGCGGGACGTCTAGGGCCTTGATCTACTCGACACTGATCGAAGCAGGCCTTTTTGTTGCGCTTGCAATTCCTGTAGGCCTTATTTCCGGAACCATGGCCTATCTTGTCGGACTGATAGGGGCTGGGAGCATCGGTTCGTTGGCGGTCGTTGGAACTGCGATTTGGACAGCACCGGTCGCGGACGCCGAACGCGGAAGCTGGAAAAAGTTGGCCGTCAGTGCTCTAGTTCTGCAATTGCTCAGCTTCGCTATCTGGGGCGCGGTCTTGCATGGCGCCGCGTAATTGTCGCAAATGACGCGCGAATGTGAAATGCGGCATCGCTTGCTTTCGAACTTGTGACGAATCTAGCGGATGTCGCTAGTCAAAGTTGTCCGATTCTTGTCGCAAGGGTACGTAAGAGCATGATCCCCTGGATGTCAATGATGGAGCGCATGTGTGAGTATTGTGGTATCCACGGCGAAGCTTTTTCGCTCCATCCAGCGAACGTGCAATTCGAATGAAAGACGTTTCTGAAGGCCACCGGAAATCATACCTATCCACGCCGATCTCGCTCGCACTCGCGTTGGTGATCTTTCTCCCCACACTGGTCTTCTACCTGGGCCTCTCAGATTCGCTTGCATTAGGGGCCAGCATTGCGGGGTTGCTAGTAGTTCTCGGATGGATTGTGCGAGGTCCGAGTTTGGGGAAACGGGCGCTCTACCGCGCGCTATTTGTTCTTGCAGTTTTGTATGTGACTGTGCTGTCTCATCTTTTGATCGCAAGTCTTATCGGGCGAGTGGACTTTCTTAGGGCCTGTTTGTCCCTTCTGCCTTTGACCTCGATATTTGTCGGAGGCGTGGTCCTGGGCGAGTGGCTCATGGTTTCATCAGCGGTCCGTGTGCACCGTGCTGCATATGTATTCTTTGGGATGTTGTTGCTCTTTTCGTTCCTGCCATCTACTGGCATCCCGATCCTCGCACCCAGCGCTGGGCGCTATTACAACAAGCCCGTATTCCCATTCACTGAGCCCTCACACTTCGCGTTGGTCTTCATTCCGTTGTTGCTATATTGCTGCGTCACTGCTCGAGGTCTGCTGCGAATTCTCGTTTTGGCGTTTGGCCTTTCTGTCGTTCTATTACTTCAGAGCCTCACCCTCGCTGTGGGGTGGGTCATTGTGGTCGCCATTTGTGTGCGTGGCATTGTCCTTCCGGTAATTGCGTTATCGCTCGTGGCGATTGCCACGCAGTTCGATTTGTCTTACTACACGGATAGGCTGAATGTCAGTGCCGAGTCCAGTAACTTGTCCACACTAGTCTATGTGCAAGGCTGGCAAATGTTATCCGAGGCATTGGAGCGCTCATATGCCTGGGGTGTTGGATTTCAGCAGCTTGGTCTTCAGGGAACAGACGTGGTCACTGCAAATGTCATTGTCGAGCTCGTTGGCGACAATGTGAATATATTGGACGGTGGCTTCACATTTGCGAAGGTAGTTGGTGAGTTCGGATGCCTGGGCATGATCGTCGTCATCTTTTTTGTACGAGCATCTGTCAGGTCGTTCGTAGCGCTGCGTCGGGCGGCCTCAGCAACTGGTCGGAGCGCTCCAGCGGAGGTTCTGGCAAACGCGATTACGGTCGGGTATATGGTAGAGCTATTTGTGAGAGGGGAGGGCTACTTTACTGGCACGGCGATCCTTTTGGTGGGGTCATTGTACTTGCTGCGCCATCGCCACCGACCAGTGGGTCGTCGCGGTGGCTTTGCCATATACCCACACGCCGCAGCGCGCATTTATAGGTGAGATCCAGCAATCGCGGGTTCTTCAGTTCCATCCATACATATTTTACTTGGGCGCCACTCGGGAATCCTCATGGTCTCGCATGCCCTCCCTCATAGCCACCATGCGTAATCGGAACTGGCGCCAGGTATCCCATCTAAACAATGCGCGCACCAGGCTCTTAGCGAACATTACGATGACCGTATAGAATGTCATGGCTGGGCCAAAGTGCTTCCGAACGAAATACAACTGATTCTTATGAAATTGCCGAATAGAGAAGTCTGACGTCTGGCCGCCAGTGAGCGAACTCGCCTTATGTGCCAGCACGACGCCGTGAGAATATAAGATGGGTATGCGAGCCTTCTTCAATCTCATACAGAGATCTCCGTCCTCCCAGTAGACAAAGTACCGTTCGTCAAGCAATCCGACTTCATCGAAGACGGAGCGCTCCACCATTAGGCAGCACGCGGGAGCATATTCCACGGCGCGAACCTCGCTGGTTTGTTGTGCGTCGGGGAGTGCGTACCGATCATGAAAACAAGTGCAGCCTCGAGGCGCCGCGAAGTGCCCCCCGCAATACCAATTCAGCTCTGGGCGATCAAAGAATGTAATGCGTGGAGTAATCACTCGCCCATCGTACTTTGACATTAGTCCATCAAGATCTGCGAATAGTGTTGGTGAGAATTCCGTATCGTTATTTAGTAGAAGAATGCGATCAAATCCACGCTGAAGGAAATGTTTGATCCCAATATTGCTCGCCTTCGCAAACCCGGTATTCGACTCAAGCAGTAGAGAGACAACGCGCTTATCGTCTAGGCTTGTGGCTATGTGCCGCGTCGTGTCTGTCGAAGCGTTGTCCACGATGAGAACCTCAAAGTCGATCTCTCTCTGGGCTAGGCAGCACTGAAGGAAAGGCAGAAGTACAGAACCGCTATTGAAGGTTACCGTTACGACGCCAAGACGATTCATGGCAGACTCCCGCTAAAATGTTTTCGTTCCTTGCTGAGCAAGGATCGCAGAATCACCTTACCCCAGATCCAATCGATTGCGAAGAATCGATGTGACTTCAGGTTCGCCGGAGTTATGATTGGGACTGCCCTTCACAAAACCGGCGGCGTGAATCTCGACGTATCCGAAACTATGGCACATATAGAGCAAATGGAATTTTTAGCACTTGTGCGCAGGCGCTACGCAAGCGTTTTCGAGGGCGCGTCGATACTTGAAATTGGATCGTATGATGTCAATGGCTCGGTACGAGGGCACTTCCTTGACGCTGGAGTGAAGGAGTACATCGGAGTGGATTTGACTCCGGGGCCCGGAGTGGACGTGGTGCGGTCCGGTCACGAGCTGGAATACGCGGATGGGTATTTTCGAGTGACCATCTCCAGCGAATGTTTCGAGCACAACCCATATTGGCTGCAGACGTTTGGAAACATGATCCGCATGACGGCGCCCGGCGGCCTAGTGGTAATGACGTGCGCAACTCTCGGTAGGCTGGAACATGGCACAAGGCGTTCCGCCGCGTCGCTTTCCCCTGGTACGTCGGCAACAGGAATCGACTATTACAAAAATCTTACTCAGCAAGACTTCGAAAGTCGCTTAGAACTTGGCAACGATTTCGAACGGCACTCCTTCTTTCACGTGAGAGCTTCTCACGACCTTTATTTCATTGGCATTCGCAGGGGAGCGATGCCATCGCTGCCAGATCCAGTTTCGCTATTCAAGGAAGTTAGAATCATTGAATCGGCGTCTCGTCGCAAAATGGGGTTCTTCAAGTATAGCTTGTACAGGATTGGATACCGGTTCCCTCTTAATTCTCTATTTGCGCTTATGGGTGAAAGTGCATTTCAGCGGGTCGGACTGGTCTACCACGGTCTTTGGCTTGGACTCGTGCGCGCACTGCTGCAAAAGAAGTTGTAGGTTCGTATTTGCGGACCTTGCTTAAGAATCTCGAAGCAGTGGATTACAAGGATCAGTTTGTGCGTCGCCCTCCAAGTCTCAGGGCAGTAGGCGATAGGTGATTGTTTATGCGGAACGCGTGAGGCGCGAGTGAAAGTGTGATGGTGACGTCATGGTGGTGAATCGCGTTCCGGGAATCGCCACGCACGGGGACGCGTGGCGCATCAGCCGCGTTGCCGTGCGGCGCACAATCCGTATAGGGCTGCTACTGTACTTCCGTTGAATGCCGTATGGCTGCGCCCATAGGCTCCTGCCTCTTTCATAGTGGAGTCTCCAGTGGTATTGGGGCGGTTCGACTTGGTCTGAACGAGACAATCGCGTCGGACTCTAACCAAAGTTTACCTTCATTGAGGAATGTGCAATGGTTCTGGATTGTGGCCTTACCGTCGCGAAGCTCGTTGGCCAGTTTGGCAATCTAGGGTCCATTGTTGGCGTGTACCAGGCATGGGTCTCTGCAAGATCGTTTGTGACGCCGCGTCGAGTCTGCCCGCTTGGGAGCGGTCTTTCCGATTAAGGTGATGGCGCACGCAATGGAAGTCGAGTACCTAGACGAGCGGTTAATGCGCAAGGCAGGTTGTTTTTTATGGGGCCTATCGATATCAAGGTCGGGATCGCTGCGCGTGTTTCGTTCGCTTCGCCAAGTGCGTCGGCGCGGCTTGCCTATCCCCGCCGTGGCCAATCTGTACTCCCCCAGGCCGAACGTTCTGTCCACCGCCAGACAGGGTGACCAGTGAGCAAGGGGACAATGGATCTCATCGTCAATGGCACAGCGGCGCATCGAACCTCCCTTGGCGGGCGTCGTTACTGCCAGGGAGTAATGCGCCACCTTCAATGGTCTGGCCGGGTCGAGATATCGAGGCGCGCGTCGTGGCGCAGGCTTGAGCGCCTCAAAGAGCTGGCGGAGCGCGGGCGTCCTGATGCCATTTACTGGTCGCCTTGCCACCGGGGACCCCTGTTTGCGCATCGGCACGTTGTGACCGTCCTGGATTGCATCAATATCGAGCACGTCTATCGAGGTGACTGGCGCCTTCCGGTGCTGCGTGGAATGACTGCTGTATTGCTTGCAAATGCCAGGGCCGTTGTCGCCATCTCGATGGCGACGCGCGACGCTATCTTGAGAAATTTTCCTATTGACGCCTCAAAGATAACTGTGATTTCTGGACCTTCTGACTTTCGATCTGATAGCTGGACCATTGGCAACGAACATCTGCCAACGCCGGCGCCAGTTGGAGGCTACGTGCTCATGATTACAAATCCGCTGCCGCACAAGAACACCGCGCTCGCTGGCCGAGCATTGGCCGCGAGCTCCGCTGCAATGCGCGGTATTGGCTTGCGCGTTGTCGGGGCGATTGAGCCCGAGGGGGCGGAAGCCTGTCGGAAGGCCGGTATCATCGTAGAGCAGTACCAGGGTGTAGACGATGCCACCCTGCGGCATTGGTTGCTAAACTGCCGCTTCCTATTGTCGCCAAGCATTGCAGAAGGCCTGAACATGCCCGTCGCAGAGGCCCTGTCACTAGGAGCCAATGTGCTGTGTTCAGATATTCCGGTGCACCGGGAGTTCTACAATGGGGTGGCCTTGTTCACTCCACCCAACGATCGCGAGGCTATGACGGCAACCATAGACACTGCATTTGGCTATAGGGGCGACTGGCCGTTGTCGGGGGCTTTACGACCGCTACGCTCATTTGCAGACGTAGCTGCTGACTACCGCCGGCTATTTGAATCCGTGGCCGCGAGCTAGCGCGTGGCAAGCGGCATGCAACTGCGTCAACGTCCGGCTTGCTAGGCAAGCACGTGAGCGAGCTTACCATTTCTGTGGTCAGCCATGGCCACGAGCAAATGCTGCACCAATTGCTGAGTGACCTTGAGGCTCAGCCCGGCCTGGACGGAGCGCAAGTCATTGTTACTCTGAATATGGCTGGGGAAATGTTTGATCCAGCGAGATTCCAGCGACTGTGCCTGACCGTGATCCGCAATTCTTTTCCGCGTGGCTTCGGTGCCAATCACAACACGGCCTTTGCGCTGTGCAAGTCCCGATGGTTCGCGGTCTTAAATCCCGATCTGCGTCTCGCCGGGAACGAGCCATTCACGTCGTTGATCCGTACGGCTGAAGATATTGGGAGGATCGGCGTAGTTGCACCGATGGTCGTTAACGGCGCAGGACTGCCCGAAGATTCGGTACGTGCGAATCTTACGCCCTGGTCACTTTTTGTCCGGTATGTCCTGGGACGAAGAGTGGCGGTCAACGCACGGACGCCTGCGCGACTGGGGGGGGCGTTTTTCTGGGTGGCCGGAATGTGTCTACTGTTCGAGACTGTGGTGTTTCGTGGTGTCGGAGGATTCGACGAGCGCTTCTTTCTTTACTGCGAAGACTACGACGTTTGTGCGCGGCTTTTCGGTGCCGGCTACGCAATAGCAGTCGACAGATCGGCACTCATTGTCCACGACGCGCAGCGGGATAGCCATCGCTCGCGAACACATCTCGGCATGCACCTGACCAGTTTAGTGCGGGTGTGGACGTCCAAGGCTTTCTGGACAGTCGCCAGAAGCGACTGGACAAGTGCGTAATGGCCTACGGAAGCTCTGCGCTGGCAGAACATTGATGCCCGATACTCCGTGCAGCGTGCATTTGCGGCGGAGTGGATGGAGCTATGCAGTAGCACACGTCTAATTCGATGGCGTCGCCGCTGCACCCCCGACGTCATCCTGCTTTTTCGTACGTATTTAGAACTGCAGTAAGGTGCTTCCGGAGTCCTTGTTCGGCAAGGAGAGGAAGCGATAAAGATATTCAAGTTCACCGACCAGCGGATTCTGTTTACCCTCGAATAGGGGGCGCTGGCCAGGCGATTTGGGATGTGTGCCGGCAGGTTGGGATCAGTGAGGTGACGTACTACGTCTGAAAGAAGCGTACGCCACATGGAACTGCTGGAGGTCCGTGAGCTACGGCTGCTGCGGGACGAGAACGCCCCGCTGAAGCGCCTGGTAGTCAATCTGACGCGGGATCGGCACGTACTGCGGGAAGTGCTAAAAAGTGATCTAGCAGGGCCCAGGCGCCGGGACATCGGACGATGGATGCAGGATAGTTTTCAGCTCAACATACGTCGATCCTGCTCGCTGAGCTGCCTGAGGAACGCAACGTGCTTCTACCGATTCAAGGCGGCGACAGCGGATGCGGGAGCTGGCCACGGCGCGGCATCTGTTCGGCTGCGAGCGCGCATATCCTGTTGGCCCGGGAGGGCTGGCGAGTGGGCTGCAACCCCGCGCATCGGCTGTACGCGTTTGCCGCGCGGTTTCGACGTGAATGACATCATCTTTGCCAGTCGCAAGGAGTATCTGATCGTCTATGAGTGCAACGCGATCCGGCGATCGACGCCGCGCGGCCGTGACGAAAGTCTAATCGTCGCCGGCTCACGCGCCGCAACAGTCGCAGAACGATGACATTTAAGAACACTTCACAGAATGTGACAATATGCGGTGTAATACTCGTCCGGTCGTCGTTGAAAGGATTTGCCTCGATCGTGAAAGTTCTTCCGGCTTCCATTGCGTCCTTCTTCGTGGCCTGCACGATGCTTCTGGCCCTGCGGCCGATGGCCACTGCGACTGGCCTGATTGACCGCCCTGGCGGCCGAAAAACCCACAATGGCGACGTGCCGGTTGTCGGTGGAATGGCCATGTTTGCAGGCCTTCTGGTGGCCGCGGTCGGTGGGCAAGGCTCTGAGCCATGGGGGTATCAGCCTCCTGATGGTGGCTGCGTTCATGGTGGTGTTGGGCGTCCTGGATGACCGGTTTGACCTGCCGCCCAACGTGCGCCTGTTTGCGCACCTGTCGGCTTCCGTCGCCTTGGTGTACAGCACCGAATTCGAATTCCACAGCCTTGGCGATCTTTTCGGGCTAGGTCCCATTGGACTTGGGGTGTTTTCCCTGCCCTTTACAGTCTTTGCCATCGTCGCACTGATCAATGCGTTCAATATGCTCGACGGCCTGGATGGATTGGCGGGCAGCGCCGGGTTGGTGGCGTTTGGCGGCGTCATGTATGTGTCTTCGGTGGCCGGCTCTGAGCCGACGCTGCTGGTGGCCGGCAGCATGTTCGGCGCGGTGGCCGCGTTTTTGATGTTCAACCTGCCGCTGCGGTTCAATCGCGGAATGCGCACGTTCATGGGCGACGCTGGCAGCACGCTGTTGGGATTTGCGCTTGCAGGCCTGGCCTTGAAGCTTGCGCAGCCGCGGCCGGAGTCTGTCGGCCTGTCTCCCATCGTCGTGCTGTGGATGATGCCGATGCCGGTGTTCGAGGTTTTCGCCAGCACAGTTCGCCGTATGGTCCGAGGTATGCCGCCCACCCAGGCGGATTCCGAACACTTCCATCACAAGTTAATTTGTGCCGGGTTCTCAGTTCGGGCGATTTGCGGTCTTTATTTCCTGTCGTCAGTGGCCTGTTGCGTGACCGGCATCTGGGCCTGGTCGAACGGTATGCCCGAGTCGCTGCTCTTTATCGGATATCTCATGCTGTTT
>CAVSAR010000003.1:0-223253 GCA_963726085.1 uncultured Pseudomonadota bacterium
ATACACTTTGCCTGACGCCTTGCCGGGAACGCGTGCTTGTGGTAGGTGGCGGTAACTCCGGGCTCAGATCATGTCCGAAGTTTCACTGCTGGCAGACGCCACCTGGGTGACCCAAGCGAACCCTCTTCCTTTCCGATGATGTGGATGGTCGGGTGTTGTTTCAACGCGCTACCGAAAGGTGGAAGGCCCAGATGAAGGGGGAACTTCAGACCTGCCCATTGGCGGGCTCGGCGACATCGTGATGATCAATTCGGTCAAGGAGGCCCGGGACCGGGTGCACTACGAACAGTGCGTCCATTCCAAAGCTTTCTTGCTGACGGGTGCGCTGGTCTGGAAACCGGGACGAGGCCATCGACGCCGTAATCTGGTGCACAGGGTTCCGACCCGCGCTGGACCACCTGCGTTCCCTTGGCGTCGGTGGATGTCGACGGACGGGTCGATGTGCGGGACAACCGTTCCACGTCAGAACCTTCGCCTCTGGCTCATCGGTTACGGAGAATGGACGGAAGCGCATCCGCGACCATCGTTGGCGCCAGCCGCACTGCGCGGAGTGCTGTCGCATCCATCAAGGGGGCCTGACTTGCGGCCCGGGTCAGTCGTCCTCAGCACCCTCTCCTTAGTCGTTCTTTTTGAGGGAACTCAACTGTCGAGCACGGCGCTGCTCCAGAATAATCGTCGCCAGCACAAGGCCGCTGAGAACTGCCGCGAAGAAGCGACGTCACCCCGTTGCTTTGTGTTGCACGGTCCATTGGAGTCGAACCCCGGGTGACGTCGAGAACCGCGTGATCGCGAAAGTTACTCACGCTTCTCGTGATCCGGAAGAGATCTACACTTCACCGCACGGCGTTCGCGCTGAGAAGTAGACGATGCGCGTTGCCGTGCAAGCCGGACGATTTTCATTCGGGAAACGCTGTTGTTGAGCATCACATCGCTCACACTAGATCGCACAAATAAAGCCAGAGGATTCGGATCCCTGACAATCGTCCCGTTTCAGCTTGCGAAAGCTTTTAATCTTATTGATTTTGGAGGGAAAATTTGGCGGAGAGTGAGGGATTCGAACCCTCGAAGGGCTTTTGACCCTTACACCCTTAGCAGGGGTGCGCCTTCGACCACTCGGCCAACTCTCCCACGCACTAAAGCGCAAGGAAAACCCGGCGCCTGCCTTTAGGACAGCCGCGGGATGATACTGACCGGGTGGCGGTGGGTAAAGGCGAGGGCCCGCGAGGGGGGCCTGACGCCCTTGGCAGCAGATTCAGGCCGTTGCGGCCGATTCCTGTTGCTCGTTCTTGATTCTTTCGAAGATCTCTTCGCGGTGGACGGAAATGCTCTTGGGGGCATTGACGCCGATACGCACCTGGTTTCCCTTGACGCCGAGCACAGTGACCGTGACTTCCTCGCCGATCATGACGGCTTCCCCGACTCGTCTCGTAAGAATCAACATGATTATCTACGCTCCTTCGTTAGTGCGCGAGCATCATGCGACCAGAAAACCCCTGCACAAATCGGAGAAACCCTTATCTGGGATCCCGTCGTTAAATGAGAAACGGAATTAGTTCATAGGCGCGAGCGCACCCACGGCGCCACGCTGGCCAGCGCCGTGCCTAGCGACCCTACGTCGGTACCACCGGCCTGGGCAAAATCAGGACGACCGCCGCCCTTGCCGCCCACCTGGGCGGCCACTGCCGCGATAATTTCGCCTGCCTTGATACGCGATGTCAGGTCCGGCGTCACACCGGCGACCAAAGTAATGCGATTCCCTTCGCTGACCGAAGCCAGCACGACCACAGCCGACTGCAGCTGCTGTTTTAGCTGGTCCACTGCATTACGTAAAGCCGTTGCGTCGGCGCCGTCCAGCTGCGTCGCCACGACCTTGACGGCGCCGATTTCAACGGCGCTGCCTGCCAGATCGGTGCCCTGCCCCGACGCCAGCCGGTCCTGGAGCGAGCGTACCTGCCGTTCCAGGGCGCGGATCTGGTCCAGGTTTTCCTGCACGCGCTGGGCCACTTCCTCGCGGCCGGCGCGCACCAGGGTAGCCACGCCGCGCAGCAGGTCTTCGCTTTGCTCCATGTAGTCGACGGCACCCTCGCCCGTCAGCGCCTCGATGCGGCGCACGCCGGCCGCCACGCCGCCTTCGGCGACCATCTTGAACAGGCCGATGTCACCGGCGCGCTGCACGTGCGTGCCGCCGCACAGCTCAGTGGAGAAGTCCCCGACGCGCAGTACCCGCACCTCGTCGCCGTATTTCTCGCCGAACAGCGCCATCGCACCCGACGCCACGGCCGCGTCGTAGCTCATCTGCCGGGTCTCGGCGGGCGCATTGAGACGGATCTGCTCGTTCA
Organism: uncultured Pseudomonadota bacterium; assembly: GCA_963726085.1. Taxonomy (GTDB): domain Bacteria; phylum Pseudomonadota; class Gammaproteobacteria; order Steroidobacterales; family Steroidobacteraceae; genus ZC4RG30. Next base: position 2,340 of record CAVSAR010000003.1, read on the forward strand.
CCCGCTGCTCGATGCGCCGCAGCTCCCCTGCGGTCATGGGCTGGAAATGCGCGAAGTCAAAACGCAGCCGGTCCGGCGCCACCAGGGAGCCCTTCTGCTGCACGTGGGTGCCCAGCACTTCGCGCAGCGCCGCGTGCAGCAGGTGGGTGGCGGTATGGTTGCGGCGGATCCGCTCGCGGCGGTCGGAGTCGATCTGGGCGATCACCGGGTCGCCAATGCTCAGCGCGCCGCCCTCAAGGCGCCCTTGGTGCGAGAAAGCGCTGCCACGCTTGCGGGTATCGGTCACGGCAAAGCGGGCCTTGCCGGCCACCAGCTGGCCAGTATCCCCGACCTGCCCGCCGGACTCGGCGTAGAACGGGGTTCGCTCGAGCACCACTTCCCCCTCCTCGCCCGGGGCCAGCGATTGCACCGGGGCGCCACCCTTGAGCAGGGCCACGACGCGACTTTCCCCGGTAACGTGCTCGTAGCCGGAGAAATCGGTGACGGCGTCGAGCTCGGCGTCGCCGCGCAGGTCAGCCCCAAAGCGGCTGGCCGCGCGCGCGCGGTCGCGCTGCGCATTCATGGCCACCTCGAACCCTGCCTGGTCCAGCTCGAGCCCACGCTCGCGCGCAATGTCCGCGGTCAGGTCCACCGGGAAGCCGTAGGTGTCGTACAGCCGGAATGCGACCTCGCCATCCAGCGTGCGGGCACCCTTGAGGTTCGCGATGGCCTCTTCCAGCAGGGCCATGCCATTGGCCAGGGTCCGCGCAAACTGTTCGCCCTCGCGCAGCAGCACGTCGCGTATGAACCCCTGCTTCTCGCGCAGCACCGGATAGGCCTCGCCCATCACGGCCACCAGTGCCGGCAGCAGGTCAGCGAAGAAGGTCGGCACCGCCCCGAACTTGTGGCCGTGGCGCATGGCGCGCCGCATGATCCGGCGCAGCACGTAGCCGCGGCCCTCGTTCGAAGGCATCACGCCATCGGCCACCAGGAACGAGCAGGCGCGGATGTGGTCGGCAATCACCCGCAGCGAGGGGCTGGACAGATCCTTGACGCCCAGCAGCCGCGCGGCCTCGGCTACCAGGACCTTGAACAGGTCGATGTCATAGTTTGACTGCACGCCCTGCATCACCGCGCAGATGCGCTCCAGGCCCATCCCGGTATCCACCGAGGGCTTGGGCAGCGGGGTCGTCGTACCGTCCGCCGCCCGGTCCAGTTGCATGAACACCAGGTTCCAGATTTCGACGTAGCGATCGCCGTCTTCCTGCGGGGAGCCCGGCGGTCCTCCCGCGACGTCGGCGCCGTGGTCATAGAAGATTTCCGTGCACGGTCCGCACGGGCCGGTGTCGCCCATGGACCAGAAGTTGGATGCTTCGCCCAGGCGCGTGACGCGATTTGCGGGCACGCCGATCTGCTCAGTCCAGATCCGGCGGCCTCGTCGTCCGGTTCGTAGACGGTGACCCATAGGCGCTGGGGATCTATGCCCAGGGTATTGGTCAGGAAATCCCATGCAAAGCCAATAGCGTCGCGCTTGAAGTAGTCGCCGAAGCTGAAGTTGCCCAGCATCTCGAAGAAGGTGTGGTGGCGGGCCGTGTAGCCAACGTTCTCCAGGTCATTGTGCTTGCCGCCGGCGCGCACGCAGCGCTGGCTGGTGGTCGCGCGCACATAGGGGCGTGGATCCTTGCCCAGGAACACGTCCTTGAACTGCACCATGCCCGCATTGGTGAACAGCAGGGTCGGATCATTGCCGGGCACCAGGGAGCTGGAGGCGACGACGCTGTGGCCCTGCCGGGCAAAATAGTCGAGGAAGGCGCTGCGGATTTCGGCGGCAGAAAAAGGCTTATTGGGGCTGGTCATGAATCGTCGTCGATGCTGGTTTCGGCACTATCGGGGTCGTCGGCCCCGGAACTGCCCAGAGCGCTGGCGATATGATCCTTGGAAAAGCCCCGATATTGCAAAAAACGCATCTGCCGGGCTCGGCCCGGCCAGTCTTTCGGGACACGGGCCCCGAATTTGCGGCGACGAACGTCTGACGCCAGCAGCATCCAGTCCGGTGCGGTGTCGAGCGCCGCGGCCACCGCTTCGGCAGACAGGCCTGCCTCATTCAGGGCATGGCGCACGCGCTGCGGGCCCTGCCCCCGCCCGGTAAGCATGCGCACCAGGGCCTCGGCGTAGCGCACATCGTCGAGCAGGCGTTCTTCCTGCAGCTCCGCAACGGTGGCGGCGACAATGGCGGCGTCATAGCCCTTGCGGACCAGGGCCGCAGCGGCTTCCCCGGTCGAATATTCACGCCTCGCCACGAGTCGAAGCGCCGCAGCGCGGACAGCATTGGGATCTGAGGCGCGGTGTTCATCCACACCAGTGCGACGCCCCATGCTCACGCTGCGCGGCCGGGGCTCAGTTCAGCTTCTCTTTCTCCTGCTCAGCGACTTTCTTGACCGGCAGGAGTTTGACGCGGATCTGCTCTTCGATGTCGCGGGCCATCTCCGGGTGTTCCTTGAGGAAGGTACGGGTGTTGTCCTTGCCCTGGCCAATGCGCTCGCCCTTGTAGCTGTACCAGGCGCCGGACTTCTCGATGACGCCGTGCTCGCTGCCCAGGTCGATGATCTCGCCCTCGCGGGAGATGCCGGCACCGTACATGATCTCGAACTCGGCCTCGCGAAATGGCGGCGCGACCTTGTTCTTGACCACTTTGACGCGGGTCTGGTTGCCCACCACTTCCTCGCCATTCTTGATGGCGCCAATGCGGCGGATATCCAGGCGCACCGAGGCATAGAACTTGAGCGCGTTGCCGCCGGTGGTGGTTTCAGGATTGCCGAACATGACGCCAATCTTCATGCGGATCTGGTTGATGAAGATAACCATGGTGTTGGAGCGCTTGATGTTGCCCGTGAGCTTGCGCAGCGCCTGCGACATCAGGCGGGCGTGCAAACCCATCTGCATGTCGCCCATTTCGCCTTCGATTTCGGCCTTTGGCGTCAGCGCGGCCACCGAGTCGATGACGATGACGTCGACGGCGCTGGATCGCACCAGCATGTCGGTGATCTCCAGGGCCTGTTCGCCGTTGTCCGGCTGCGAAACCAGCAGGTCGTCGATGTTGACGCCCAGTTTTTGCGCGTACGAAGGATCCAGGGCGTGCTCGGCATCGACGAACGCTGCAGTGCCACCGATGCGCTGGATTTCCGCTATTACCTGTAACGTTAGCGTGGTCTTGCCGGAGGACTCAGGGCCGTAGATTTCGACGACGCGCCCGCGTGGCAGGCCGCCGATGCCGAGCGCGATATCAAGCCCCAGGGAACCGGTGGAAACGGCCTCCACGTCGTACGCCGCCGTAGCGTCGCCCAACCGCATGACCGAACCCTTGCCAAACTGCTTTTCGATCTGGCCGAGGGCCGCTGACAGGGCCTTTTTCCGGTTCTCTTCCATGCTGGCGTGACCTCTTTGGTACCTGGGACTAATGCATTGGATACTGCCACAGCGTACTGTATATGTATACAGTCTTTTGTATGGCGTTTGAGCAGAAATGCCCCCGCAGGGTCCGCTAGGCTGTCACCAGCAGCACCAGGGCCAGCGCCGCCGACTGTCGTCGCACCGCATCCCTGTCGCCGGAGAACTGGCGACTCCAGGCACGAGTCGTGCCCCCCGATTTGCCGTTCGCCAGCGCAAACCAGACGCTGCCTACTGGGTGCGCGGTAGTACCTCCGTCTGGTCCCGCCACGCCACTGACAGCTACGGCGAGGTCAGCGCCACTGCGCGCCAGGGCCCCGGCGGCCATTTCCCTCACTGTCTGCTCGCTGACCGCCCCAAACGCCTGCAGCGTCGCAGCGGACACGGCAAGGTCACGCTGCTTTGAAGAGTTGGAATAGGTGACGTAGCCACAGTCGAACCACTGCGAGCTGCCCGGCACGTCGGTGAGTAATTTGGCCACCAAGCCACCAGTGCAGGACTCGGCGGTCGCCACGCGCAGCCCCCGTTGCAGCAGGGTTCCACCGACCTGCGCCGCAATACTTGCCAGCACCGGATCATTAGGGGCGCTCAATTCAGGAGAGCCCCATCTGCTGGCCTAATGTCCTGCGGCCCGGGCCCGCTTTTCCTGCTGGCGACCCAGTGCCAGGGACAACACGAACCACCCGCCAGCCATCACCGCCGCCAACCCTGCCAGTATCGGCTGCACGGCAAGGAACTTTGCTAGCCCGGTGTACAGGAACGCATTGACGAAATCGGCGCCGCGGAAAGTCGCGCCGTCCACGATGTTCTTGGCCTTGAACTTCTCTTCACGGCTGACTACGGGCCACAGCGATTCGCGTGCCACGTTGGCAATGCCAAAATTGGCCGCACGCTGGCAGGCCTGGAATGCGGCCACCACGAACAACGCGGAAGTGAACATCAGCGAAACGAACCCCATCACGAATACCGCCGGCAGGATGGCCAGAGACTTTCCGCTGCCAATCTTCTTGATGATGCGTCCGGTACCCAGCAGCTGCACGATCAGCGACAGGATGCCCACCCACTTGGCGATATCGGAGAAGATCTTGGTCCGCTCCTTCATGTCGGCGGTGTACGACGCCACGATATGCGCCTGCGTGAGGTACAGGAAAGTGCCCAGCAGTGACAGCAGGAAGACCCACAGCGCAATGCTGCGCAGATAGGGGGACTTGAACACCAGACCGAAGCCGTCGAACACCCCACCGCCGACCGGCTTTTTTTCGCGGCCCGCGCTGGCGGCGACGAAGTCCGGATTGGCTGCGGCAAGCTCGGCCGCTGCCGGCTCCAGCCGGTTTGCGCAAAGAACGGCGCCAATCAGCAGCGCGCTGGCCACCAGTAGCAGATTGGCCACGCCGATGGGTCCCACCAACTGTTTGTTGAGGACCGGCCCCAGGATCGTGCCCAGTGAACCGCCCGCCGCAATGAAGCCGAACAGGCGTTTGCCCTGCTCGGAGGAGTAAAGATCGGCCATGAACGTCCAGAAGATGGACACCGTGAACACGGAGAACACGGTGATCCAGACGAAGAAGGCCTTGGCCACCGCGCCCGGGGCAACATCGGACTTCAGCAGGAACCAGAACACCAGGATGTTGGCGACCAGGAACAGGTAGGTCACCGGCACGAAGCGCTGGCGCGGCAAGCGCGCGGCGATGCTTGCCTGAAGCGGCGCGGTGATCAGCGACACCACAAACGTCCCCAGGAACAGCCACGGCAGATCCTGCGCGCCGCCGCGGATGCCGAAGGCATCGCGCAAGGGCAGCAGCATGTAATACGTGGACATCAGGAAGAAGAAGTAAGCGAAGGACCAAAACAGCGCCTTCCCTTCCCCCGACTTTGCGTCTACCAACTTCTTTATGAGTTTTTCCATCGGGCGAGCATAGCCGCGGCGCGCCAGCCGGCGCCACCTTTTCGCCTGCCTGTTGACAGCGAGTACTCTGTATGACAGAGTACTCTTAACCAAAGGTCGGCGGCAGTCGCTACACAGGAGTCAACGACATGGTACTTACCACCCAACAGGCCAGCGAAACCCTTAGTGAAGTGGCCGCTGCGCAGCGCAAGGCGTCGGTTCTGCAGGGTTACGCCAAGAGCGCGCCGCATTTCTTCCTCTGGGGCCTGGTCTGGGCCGTCGGTTATGCCGGCACTGAGCTCTACCCCACCCTGGTCGGTCCCCTCTGGCTGGTGCTCGATATCATCGGCATCGCCGGCAGCTTCCTGCTCTCCCGCGCCGCCGCTGCCCCTGAGGTTCGCGTGCAGCGCTCCGCCAACTTCCTGGTGATGGCGCTGGCGATCACCACGTTCATGGGCGCGACCTACTACGTCATGCGGCCGCATACCAGCGCCCAGTACGGGGCCTTCCCGCCGCTGATCCTGGCATTCGTCTACACCATCGTCGGCATGCGCGCCGGTACCCGCTGGGTCGTTATTGGCACGGCGCTATGGCTACTTACGGTGGTCGGATACGCGCTGGTTCGCGAACACTTCATGGTGTGGATGGCGTTTGTCGGCGGTGGTGCACTGCTGCTGACCGGCGTCTGGATGCGGCGGGTCTGACATGGCAGCCGAACTCAATGAACTGATCCACCAGCCCCTGCGCCTTCAGATCATGGCCACCCTGGCCGCCCTGCCGTTGCGCGAGCCCATCGAGTTCACGCGACTGCGTGCCATCACCGAGGCCACGGACGGCAATCTGGGCACGCACCTGGCGTCGCTGGAAAAGGCCGGCTACGTGAAGGTCGAGAAGGACTTCGTGGGCAAGAAGCCGCGCACGCGCGTTGCCATGAGTCCTGCCGGGCGCCGCGCGTTCCAGCAGCACATCGCGTTCCTGCAGGAACTGATAGAAAACGCGGGCGGCAAGGGCAGCGAATAATCAGTGGCAGGTAAGCTTCGTGCCCTGCAGGTCGCAGTTGTCGGGCGGGCCGTATTTCTGCCAGAACGCCATCAGTCCCAGGCGCGTGGTAAACGCCTGGAATCGCGGGTCCTGGCGAAACGCACTCATTTCCGGCGTCCACAGCCATGCCCAGGCGTTGGTGGGACTCTGGTCTTTGAATTGCAGCGCGCAACTGTTCGGCCAGGTCGTAGGCAGGATCCAGCGCACCGAGCTTGCGAGTACCAGTTCATGCTCCACACCTTCATTACCCAATCCTCGGGGCCGAGCCTGGAATTGAGCTTCTGCAATCCGGCGATGGCTGCCGGCCTGCGCTCGGAATCTCCCATTGCCGTATAGACCAGGCGTGACGACGTCGTCGCCACCAACAGCTCGCAAGCCAGGGGGCAGCACCGAGACCATAAGGTCGGCGGCCTCGCTGTAGCGGCCAGCGCGCGCCGCGATATCTGCATAGAGCTGCTTTGAGCGTCGACCGGCGGTGTCCACGCCGAGCAACCCTGCGGCATCTGCGTATTTGACCGCGTCCGCGTCGCGCCCTGCGGCCGCACTGGCCATTCCGAACTGCAAGGTGATTGCAGCTGAAGCCGGCGCCAGGCGTTGCGCCTCGGCGTTCTCCATCAAGACTCTATGCAGCTGGCCCGTCGGCCACAGCACCGAAAGCACATAGAAGTTGTGGATCGAGGGATCCTTTGAATTGGGTGGCAGCGTCCTGAATATTTCCTCGGCGGCCCCCCAGTTGCGGCGCTTGGCCTCGACACCGGCAAACACCACGGCCTTGGCCGTATCGGCAAGGCTCGGGATCAAGCTCGACTGCCTTGCGGCCATCACGTTCGACATCGGCAAGCGGCTCTCCGTGCAACCCACGCGCGTTGGCCAGGGCCAGGTAGGCCAGGGCAAACCCCGGGTCACGCGCGATGGCCTTTTGCCAGGCATCGATTGCATTGACGAGCGGAAGGGTCGGAATTGCGATTGATGGACGCGACTGCCCTGCAGGTACAGCCCGTAGGCCTCGACGTCCTTGGTCGGCCGGGCCTGCGATTCGACATCCGGCAGGTCCGCGTTCATCGTGGTCTTGAACGCAGCGACGATCTCGCGGGCCAGGTCGTCCTGCAGCTTGAACAAATCCGAGGACTTTTGGGTGTAGGTCTCGGACCAGAGGTGACGGTCGGTCTGTGCGTCGATCAGCTGCGCGGTGACGCGAATGGTCTCCCCGGCGCTGCGCACGCTACCCTCGAGAATGGTGGCGACATTGAGATCCTTGGCGATCTGCTTGAGGTCGGTGTTGCGGCCCTTGTAGGCAAACGATGAGGTGCGCGAAGGCACGCTGAGTCCAGGCACCTTGACCAGCACGTTGATCAGTTCCTCGGCCATGCCGTCGCCAAGGTAGTCCTTGCTGGCATCGCCGGTGAGGTTGGCAAAAGGCATGACTGCCACCGAGGCGCGAGCCGTTGACGCGGGCCTGCTGGAAGCGGTCGGCACCGAGGGCGTCACGGGCGCGTGATGCTCGCTGCCCGGGCGCGTGACCAGCCACACGACACCGACGGTGCCCAGGATGGCTACTACAATGATGCCCAGCACCTTGGCGCTGATGCTGCGGCTGCCGACTGGCCTCGGGTCAGCCTGGCGCCACTCGCGACTGCGTCCGCGAACCGGCTGCGTCCTTTGTGGACAAACCGGCGCACGTCAGCGACGTAGGCCTGCCACACCGGATCGTTGGCATCGCCCTTCCATTTCGAGAGATCCGCTGTGTGCGTGAGCTCGAACATGACCGGCCGCTGGCAGTCCTCGATCATCACCGGCACCAGGGTCTTGTTGCGATCCGCCGTGGTGGCTTCGGCGCGGACCCAGCGTGAGTCCACGGATGTCTTGGACCACAGGACCACTACCGCCCTGGCCTCGCGCAGTGCCTTCTCGGTGACCTGGTCATAGGCCTCGCCGGAATGCAGCGTCGCATCCCACCAGACGTCGAATCCCTCGCGTTCCAGTCCCTGGGCAAACCGTCGGGCGGTTGCCTGGTCTTCGCGGCTATAGGACAGGAATATGTCTGGCAAACAGGCCCCACGACGTAGCGAAAGGGTGGCCGGGGGATTCTATGTCAGTGCAGTGCCCAGCTGGGAGCGGATTTCGGGCGTGTGATAACTTCCCTCGCCAACAATGCTGCACTTCCTCGTCACTGCCGATCATGGCTACACACTGCAGGAGTACTTCTCGCAGTGGGGTGCGCACCTGTCGGGTGAGGCGAGCATTTGGCATTACGAATCGCGACCTTGGAAGCGGGAGCCGCAACCCGGGCGCTTGGATCTTTACGGACATCGAACGGCTGCGCAGCGACGAATTGCGTGCCGCCTGCGACCTTGCCCAGCGGCTGGCGCCGATCCGTCACGGTGGCGGGTACTCAATGATCCGCGGCGCGTCTTGCTGCGCTATGCACTGTTGCGCGATCTAGCCGGCGCTGGGATCAACGACTTTCGCGTCTTTCGATTGCCCGAGCATGCCAGATGATGCGCGCTATCCGATGTTTCTCCGCGGCGAGAATGATCACCAGGGCGCGGTGACCGGGCTGCTGCACGATGCGCAGCAGGTGCGCGACGGGCTGCCGCGACCTGTCCGGCAAGGAGCAAGCTGCTCGCGGTCGAGTACCTGCCGTATCGGCGCGAGGATGGCCTGTTCGTCAAGTTCTCGATGATGCGTATCGGCGACCAACTGGTCCCGCGCCACGTGTTGTTCAGCCACGAGTGGGTGGTAAAGGATCCGGACATGCTCGAAGAGCAGCTGATGCAGGAGGAAGACCGCTTCATCAGGGAATCCACCGCATCGGCAGGCGGTGCAGCAGGTCTTCCAGCGCGCCGGCATCGACTACGGGCGCATTGACTACACGGTGGCCAACGGTCGCATCCAGGTATTTGAGATCAATACCAATCCGGTCGTGCTGCAGGGTGTCGCGAAATTGTCACCGCGGCGCTGGGCCAGCCAGGTCACTTCGGCCCGGCAAGTAAATGACGCCCTGGGCAAGCTGGCTGCCGGACTGCCCGTCGCGGATCCGGTCCGGGTGGCCGCCGATCGTCGCCAGCATCGCCAGCGCATGCGCGCCCACTATCTATTGCGACGGCTGGGAATGCGGCCGCGCGCGCGCGTATGAACACTCCCCCGACAAGCTACCAGGACATCTTCTCGTTGCGCGGCGCCGCGCACGACGAGGCGTTTCGCCGCTTCCCGGAAACCTCACGCAACGAAGTGCTGGCGGTGCTCGGGCTGGCCGACCCGAAGCCGGGAGAGTCGCTGGTGGACCTGCCGTCTGCGGGCGGCTACCTGAGTACGTATGTGCAAACTCCGGACTTGCGTGTCGTGGCAATTGACCCCAGTCCGGTGCTGCACGCACTGTGCCGGCAGAAAGAGAATCTTGAGAGCTACATGGCGCCCATGGATGCACTGCCCCTGCCTACCGGCAGCATCGACATCGTGGTTTGCCTGGCGGGGCTTCACCATGAGCCGCACCTTGATCGCGTGTTCGCCGAAATCCACCGCGTATTGCGTCCGCAAAGCGGCCGGCTCGCGATTGCCGAGGTCGTGGAGGGTTCACCGCCGGGGCGCTTCCTCAATGGCTTCGTCCACCGCCATAATTCGCTGGGTCACGAGGGCACCTTCCTGGACGACGCATTTGTCGCGCGCTTGCCGCAGGCCGGGTTCCGGATCGCACGCAATGAAGATGTGCACTATCACTGGCATTTTGACCGGCGCGAAGACATCGGCGTGTGCCTGCAACTGATGATGGGCATCGACCAGGCGACACCCGAACAGGTCACCGAAGCGGTTGCGGCGGAACTGGGTATCGATGCATTGCCGGACGGCAGCGTCGGCATGCGCTGGATGCTGCGCCACGTGCTCGCCTATCCAGCATGAGCACCATTGCAGGATCGGCGACACCCCACACGCCGATGATGCAGCAGTACCTGCGCATCAAGGCGCAGCATCCGGACGTGCTGCTGTTCTATCGCATGGGCGATTTCTACGAGATGTTCTACGAGGATGCGCGCCGGGCCGCCGCGCTGCTGGATATCGCGCTGACCACGCGTGGCCAGTCGGCCGGCGAGCCCATTGCCATGGCCGGCGTCCCGGTGGTCAGCGTCGAGAACTACCTGGCACGGCTGGTGCGCCGGGGCGAGTCGGTGGCGATTTGCGAACAGGTCGGCGATCCGGCCGCCAGCAAGGGTCCTGTGGACCGACAGGTGGTGCGCGTGATCACGCCCGGCACGCTGGTGGAGGACTCGTTGCTGGACCGGCAGCGCGAGAGCCTGCTGGCTGCGTTGTTGACGGACGGGACGCACCACGGGCTGGCCTGGCTGGACCTGGCCAGCGGGCGCTTCTGTGTCGCGGAACTGACCAGCGCCGCCGAAGTGGCCGCCGAACTGGAACGACTGCGCCCGGCCGAGTTGCTGCTGCCGGAGGATCAACGCCGGCCGGACCAGCCGGGGGCACGACTGCGGCCGCCCTGGCATTTCGATCGTGACAGCGCGCAGCGCCTGCTGACCGCGCAACTGGGCACCCGTGACCTGGCAGGGTTCGGCGCGGCACACCTGACGGTGGGCTTGCGCGCTGCCGGCGCGCTGCTGCAATACGCGCAGGACACCCAGAAGGCCGCGCTGCCGCACATCCGTGCAATCACTGTGCAGCATCGCGAGGACGGACTGCAGCTGGATGCGGTCACGCGCCGCAACCTGGAGCTGGATCGCAGCCTCGGCGGCAACGAAGACGCGACGCTGTTTGCGATTCTGGACCGCACCAGCACAGCGCTGGGCTCGCGCGAGCTGCGCCGCTGGCTCAACCGCCCGCTGCGTGATCGCAGCATCCTTCGACAGCGTTACGCTGCCATCGCGACGCTGTGCGAGTCTCGCCAATACCAGGCGTACGCGGACGCGTTGCGACCGATCGGCGACCTGGAGCGGATCCTGGCGCGCGTCGCCCTGCGCTCGGCGCGTCCCCGCGACCTGGTACAGCTACGCACCTCCCTGGCTGCGCTGCCGCCGCTGCGCGCCCTGCTGGCAACCTGTGACTCGCCGCTATTGGCGCAGCTGCGGGAGCGCATCGGCGAGCACCATGCGCAGCATTCGCTGCTGGCCCGCGCTGTCTCGGCTGAGCCGGCTGCCATGCTGCGTGACGGGGACGTCATTGCCGCAGGCTACGACCCGACACTGGACCACCTGCGAGGCATAGCCACCAACACCGACGCATTCCTGCTGGAACTGGAGCTGCGCGAACGCCAGCGCAGCGGTATCGCGCAGCTGAAGCTGGGCTACAACCGCGTGCAGGGGTTCTTCATCGAGATCCCGCGCGCCCATGCCGAGCGCGTGCCCGTGGACTACCTGCGACGCCAGACAGTGAAATCCGCTGAGCGGTTCATCACGCCGGAACTCAAAAGCTTCGAGGACGAGGTGCTGGGTGCCCGCGACAAGGCGCTCGCACGCGAGAAGGAACTCTTCGAGGGCTTGCTGGGTGAGCTGATCGCCGCCCTTGCCCAGCTGCAGGACACCGCCGCCGCAGTGGCCAGCGTTGATGCCCTGGCCAGCCTCGCGCAGCGCGCCGACACCCTGCAGTGGGTGGCACCGGTACTGGTGGACGAGCCTGTGTACCAGGTAACGGCCGGTCGGCACCCGGTGGTCGAGCAATTCAGCGGTACCGCCTTCGTGCCCAACGATCTCACCTTCGACGACAGCCGGCGCATGCTGATCGTTACCGGTCCCAACATGGGCGGCAAATCCACCTACATGCGCCAGGCCGCACTGATCGCCGTACTGGCGCACATGGGCAGCTTCGTGCCGGCTGCCAGCGCCACGGTTGGCCCCATGGATCGCGTGTTCACGCGCATCGGTGCCGCCGACGACCTGGCCGGAGGGCGCTCGACGTTCATGGTGGAGATGACCGAGACCGCCAGCATCCTGCACAACGCCACTGACCAAAGCCTGGTGCTGATGGACGAGATCGGCCGCGGCACCAGCACTTTTGACGGCTTGTCGCTGGCCTGGGCGGTGGCGCGATCCCTGGCCACCAAGGTCCGGGCGTTCACGTTGTTTGCCACGCATTACTTCGAGCTCACGGCCCTGGCGCAGGAGATCCCCGGCGTCGTGAACCTGCACCTGGACGCAACCGAGCACGGCGAGGAGCTGGTGTTCCTGCATGCGGTGCGCGAGGGCCCGGCCAATCGCAGTTTCGGACTGGCGGTGGCGCGCCTTGCCGGGGTGCCGCGCGAGGTCATTGCCGCGGCACACGAATACCTGATGGTGCTCGAAGCGCAGCGGCCGGGACCGGCCCCCACGTGGACTCCGCAGGCCGAGTTGCCCCTATTCGCACCGCCAACGCCCTCGCCGCTGGCGCTGCGGCTGGCGGAACTGAAGCCTGATGAACTGTCGCCGCGCGACGCCCTGCAGGTGCTTTATGATTTGCAGCAAGCGGCGGTGAAATCACTAAGGAGGGAATGACATGGCTGGCACGCTGGCGTTGCTCGTTGCGACCCGCAAGGGCGCCTTCATGCTCAAGGGCGACCGGTCGCGTCGCAGCTGGAAAATCAGCGCGCCGATACAGCTGGGGCACATCATCCATCACATCGTCCAGGATCCGCGCGCACCACGCGAGCTGCTGATGTCCACCAGCACCGGGCACCTGGGCCCGACCATGCTGCGGTCGCGCGACAAGGGCCGGACATGGAAGGAGGTGCCCAAGCCACCCGCGTTCCCCAAGGCCGCAGAGGGCCAGAAGGCCCATGTGCTCAACCATAGTTTCTGGCTGACCCCCGGCCACGCCGGCGAACCGGGAGTGTGGTACGCCGGTGGTTCGCCGCAGGGGCTGTTTCGCAGCGAGGATGGCGGGGACAGCTGGGAATCCGTGCGCGGCCTCAACGAACATCCGCAGTACAGCCAGTGGATGGGCGACGTGCCCAATGGAACCCCGGACGGCCCGAAGCTGCATTCGGTGCTGGTCGATCCACGCGACCGCAACCACCTGTATCTGGGCATGTCCAGCGGCGGCGTCCATGAGTCACGCGATCGAGGCGCCACGTGGAAGGCCCTGGTCAAGGGAATGGAGGTGGTAGGCGGCTTTGATGCCAGCCTGCTCTACGTACATGACCCGCACTGCATGCGCTATTGCCCGTCAAACCCGGACCGCCTTTACCAGCAGAATCACTGCGGCATCTACCGGCTGGACCGCCCTAGTGAACAGTGGCTGCGCATCGGCAAGAACATGCCCAAGAGCATCGGGGACGTGGGATTCCCGATGGTGGTGCATCCGCGCGACGACCAGGTGGCGTGGGTATTTCCAATGGATGGCAGCGGCGTCTGGCCGCGCACCAGTCCTTCGGGCAAGCCGGCGGCTTACGTCACGCGCAATGGCGGCGCAAAGTGGCAGCGGCAGGACCGGGGAATGCCGCGCAAGGATGCCTGGTGGACGGTCAAGCGCCAGGCCATGTGTGGTGACGCGCGTGACCCGGTGGGGTTGTACTTCGGCACCACCAGCGGCGAGATCTGGGCCAGCCGCAACGAAGGCGCCAGCTGGCAGCTGCATCGCGCAGCACCTGCCCGAGGTATACGCGGTGGAAGTGGCCGAGCTGTAGCGGCAACGCCCGGCCACATGCGCGTCACCATACCCAGCCCGCTGTTCTCGTACACGAATCGCCGCGAGGTGGTCGCCGAAGGCGCGACGCTTGCGGCCGTGCTGCTGGACCTGGAACGCCAGTTCCCGGGCCTGCGCTTTCGCATGATCGACGAGCAGGACCACCTGCGCCCCCACATGCGCGTGTTCATTGGCAGCAATGAATTGCGCGACCTGGAAGCGCCGCTGGACCCTTCAGCCACACTGCACATTGTCCAGGCGCTCAGCGGGGGCTGATGCGGTACCTGCGCCTGCTGTACGTCCAGGTCCTGTGCGCGATTGTCATCGGGGCGTTGATCGGACATTTCGCGCCGGAGCTCGGCGTCGCGCTCAAACCCCTGGGCGATGTGTTCATAAGACTGATCAGGATGCTGATCGCGCCGATCATCTTCTGCACCGTCGTGCTGGGAATCGCCGGCATGGACAACCTGCGCAGCGTCGGGCGCACCGGACTGTATGCGCTGGGCTATTTCGAGGTAGTCACCACGCTGGCGCTGATCCTGGGGCTGAGCGTCATCAATCTGGTGGGCCCGGGTCGCGGCATGCACGTCAATGCCGCCACCCTTGATCCCGCGCGCATCGCAGCCTACGCGCAGCAGGCGCACCAGCTGGGGGTCGTGGATTTCCTGTTGAACATCGTGCCGACCTCGATGTTCGGTGCATTTGCCCAGGGCGACATCCTGCAAGTGCTGCTGGTTTCCGTCCTGTGTGGCTTCGCACTGCAGCGCTGTGGCGCACGCGCGGCAACGCTGCGCAGTGGCATCGAGGGCTTCTCGAACGTGCTGTTCACCGTGGTCGGGTACATCACGCGGCTGGCGCCCGTCGGCGCGCTGGGCGCCATGGCGTTCACCATCGGCTCACAGGGCCTGGGGGCGCTTACGTCCCTGGCGTGGCTGATGTTGTGCTTCTACGCGACCTGCCTGCTGTTCGTATTCGGCGTGCTGGGCGTGATCGCGCGCCTGCACGGCTTCTCGATCCTGGCGCTGCTGCGCTACCTGGGCGACGAGTTGGTCATCGTGCTGGGTACCTCGTCCTCGGAATCCGTATTGCCGCGCCTGATGGACAAGCTGGAGAGACTGGGCTGCCAGCGCTCGGTGGTCGGACTGGTGGTGCCCGCCGGCTACTCCTTTAACCTCGACGGCACCTGCATCTACCTGACCATGGCCGCGGTGTTCCTTGCGCAGGCCACGGACACGCCCATGACGCTATGGCAGCAGGTGGTCATGCTGGTGGTCCTGCTGCTGACCTCCAAGGGAGCCGCCGGCGTCACCGGCAGCGGCTTCATTGTGCTGGCCGGGACGCTTGCGGCCGTCAACGGCCCACCCGTGGCGGCGCTGGCATTGATCCTGGGCATCGACCGCTTCATGTCCGAAGCCCGCGCGCTGACCAACCTGGTAGGCAATGCGGTGGCCACGCTGGTGGTCTCGAAGTGGACCGGGACCTATCAGCTGCCCGGCGACTGCGCGATCCATGTCGGCAGCCGATCTACGCCTGACGGGCCCAGCGGATAAGGGTCGCCAGATTTGGCGGCTTGCCATGCATCAGCAGGCCGATGCGAAACACCTTGGCCGCAAACCATACTGCGCCGGCTGACGCGGCTACACCGATCAACAGTGACAGCAGCACCTGCCAGACCGGGGGCGGCGTCACGGAAGCCAGTCGCGCCATCATTGCGAACGTGTTGATCGGCGGAATGAAGCTGACGGCCACACTGAAAAACGAGTTGGGGGCCTGGCCGATGATGGGCGCCAGCATGTACGGCGCAATCAGCAGCAGCATCACGGGGCCCAGCAGCGACTGTGCATCGGCGATCTGGTTGACTGCGGCGCCGATGGCCAGCATCAGTGCGCCAAACACCAGATACGTGACCAGGAAGAAGGCGAATAACCAGACGATGAGCATGGGATCCAGCAGGCCAAACAGTGCGAACTGGAACAGCCCCAGTACACACATGCCGATGTAGATCGCCAGCACTACCAACCCCACGCCCAG
Source organism: uncultured Pseudomonadota bacterium (assembly GCA_963726085.1). GTDB lineage: Bacteria > Pseudomonadota > Gammaproteobacteria > Steroidobacterales > Steroidobacteraceae > ZC4RG30. The sequence continues at coordinate 18,322 of CAVSAR010000003.1, forward strand.
CTGCCCGATCAGTTTGCCCCACATCAGCTCCAGCGGGGAAACCGCTGCCAGCAGCACCTCCACGACGCGGTTTGATTTCTCCTCGATGGTGGAGGTCATCAGCGTCTGTCCACCCATCAGTACACCGATGAACAGCAAGATACCCATCGCGAATGGCAGCAAACGGTTAAAGCCCCGCTGCGCGGGCTTCTCGCCCTTGGTCCCCACGATCACGGCACCGGGACGAACGACGCGCATAGTCGCCCCAATCGCTTCGGGATCCAGTCCCGTAGCACTGAATCGGGCGGCCACCAGCGTCAGGCGCAGGCTCTCATGCAGGATGTTCTCCGTGTTTTCGTCCAGGCCGGACGAAACATACAGGTCGTAGGTGCCGAACCGGCCGCCCGGTGGCGGGCGCACGGCATCGGCCTTGATCACCACCAGTGCCCGGCGCTCGTCGCCCTGCGCAGGTGCGCCCACCCAGCTGCGTGCCTCGGCCAGGGTCATGTCGCTGCGGTCCGTGACTGTGAAATGCGGCAGCGGCGGGCCGCTGCGCGCTGCACTTGCGGCCGCGCCCACAGCCGCAGCAGGTGCGGCTGCCTGGGCCTGGCGAATCGCCGCGACGCGGCGCGCGGCGATTTGCTGCGGATCCAGCTCGCGACGCAGCGCGGACACCAGGCCACCGGCCTGGTCCTGCACCGCCACTTCAGCCACTACCACCGGCGCGCGCGACCCGAGGATCCTCGGGACCAGCATGATCAGGCCGATCATCAGCACCGGCATCAGGAAGACGCCGATCAGGAATCCCTTGCGTCCCACGGTGGTCACGAATTCGCGCCTGGCCACCAATCCGATACGTTGCATCATGCCGGGACTCCCTCCGCGCCAAGGCCCTGCAGGTGCGACCGCAACGCATGGGCAGAATCCTTACCGTCTGCGGCCACCAGCTCCACAAACACATCCTCCAGGCGGCGGCGCACCAGCTCAATGCGCGCCGGGGCGACGGTGGCTGCAATGCTGCGCATGGCGCCGGCAGGATCGGTCCCCGGCGCCAGCAGCACCTCGCAGGATTCCCCGTCCGCGACCAGGGATTCGACAAACGACAACGCCCGCAGCGGATGCAGATCCGCCCCGGCATCCAGCGGCTCGAAGCGGATGCGGCGCAGGTCGAACTGCCGCCGCAGATTCGCCATCGGCTCATCCAGCACCTTGCAGCCCTTGTGGATCATTACCACCCGGTCACACAGCTCTTCGGCCTGTGCCATGACATGCGTCGACAACAGGATGGTCGCGCCGCGCCGACGCTCCGCCGCGATCAGTTCCTTGAGCGCACGCACGCTGACCGGATCCAGTCCGCTGAAGGGTTCGTCGAGAATCAGCAGTTCAGGTTCGTTGATGATCGAACCTACAAACTGCACGCGTTGCAGCATGCCCTTGGAAAGGTCCTCGCATTTCTTGGTGCCGATGTTCTCAAGGCCCAGCGTCGCCAGCAGCCGTTTGGCGCGCGCACCTGCCACGTCTACCGCCACGCCCTTCAAGCGGGCCAGGTACAGCAAGAATGCGTCCACGCTCATCTTGCGGTAGACCCCACGCTCCTCGGGCAGATAGCCGATGCGGTCCTTTGCCTGCAGGGCTGAAGCAAGCCCCAGCACTGATAGCGATCCTGAATCCGGGAACAGGATCGACATGATCAGGCGGATGGTGGTGGTCTTGCCCGCGCCGCTGGGTCCGATGAAGCCACAGGTACTGCCGGCAGCAATTTCCAGGTCTAGATCGTCGACCGCACGCGTCGCACCAAAGGTCTTGACGACCCGCTCCGCCTTCAGCACTGCATTCACTTGCGCCCCCTGTTGAGGGCGAATCTACCTCGATTTTCCGTCGAAGTGACCAACTTCCAGAAAACTGGTTATCAGTTGCGCCGCGGCAGGCGCGATGAGCATGCCCATGTGGCTGGCGTGGACCACGTGCCTATCGGCGGCGCCTTCGATGGCGGTTTCCGATACCGCCACCGTGCCGTCGTTGGGGCCCTCGAGGCGCGTGATCAATCTACCCAGGCCATGCGGACTGTCGCCGGCGATGATCCCCAGCTGCGCCTTGTGTTCCCAGCGGCGCGGCTGATGCTGCGCCAGGTCCGCGCCCGCCCTGCCCAGCAACCTGCGCAGCGGGGCCAGGCGTGCCAGCGTGCGCCCGCTCTGGCTGCCCTGGATGGGCGTGCCCATGAACACCACGCGGCAGAAATCGCCGCTGAAGCGATCCGGTGCCAGCAGGCCGGTCTCGAACATGTGATAGATCACCAACCCGCCGAGGCTGTGCCCGACCAGGTGCACCGGCGCCAGGGTGCGTCGCGCCACTTGCAATGCTATGCGGGCGCAGCGGCTGGCGATGCGTGGCATGGGCTCGGCCAGCGATGAATAGGCGAATACCCGCAGCTTCCACCCGTGCGCTGCCAGGTGACGCCGCAGCAGGAACGATTCGGCACCGCTGGTCCACAGTCCGTGGACGAACAGCACCGTGCCGCGTACGCCATCCGTGCGATCGCGGGGCGCCGTCATGGGCTCTAGCTGGTCGGGTCTGGCTGGCGCACGCGGATCGACAGTTCCCGCAGCTGCGCCTCGCTCACTGCGGTGGGCGCCTCGGTCAGCGGACAGGCTGCGGTCTGGGTCTTGGGGAAGGCGATGACGTCGCGAATGCTGTCGGCACCGGCCATCAACATCACCAGGCGATCCAGTCCAAAGGCAATGCCGCCATGCGGCGGCGCGCCGAACTTCAACGCATCCAGCAGGAACCCGAACTTGCGCTGCGCCTCCTCGGCGTGGATGCCCAGCAGCTCGAACACCACCGACTGCATGTCGGCGCGGTGGATACGCACCGAACCGCCACCGATTTCCGAGCCATTAAGCACCATGTCATAGGCCTTGGCCACGGCCTTGCCCGGGGCGCTGCGCAGCGCCGCCGGATCATCGACCTGGGGGGCAGTGAACGGATGGTGCATGGCCACCCAGCGCCCGGCGGCAGCGTCGTGCTCGAACATCGGGAAATCCACCACCCACAACGGCTGCCAGCCCGGTTGCAGCAGCTTGAGGTCCTGGCCGATCTTGAGGCGCAAGGCACCCAGCGCGTCGTTGACCACCTTGGCGGTGTCGGCTCCGAAGAACAGCAGGTCGTTGTCCTGCGCACCCGTGCGCTCGAGTATGCCGGCGATAGCCGCGTCGCTGAGGAACTTCAAGATCGGCGACTGCAGGCCATCGCGTCCCTTGGCGCGCTCGTTGACCTTGATGTAGGCCAGACCCTTTGCCCCATACCTTGCGACAAAGGCCGTATACGCGTCGATCTCGCTGCGGCTGAGCGCACCGCCACCGGGCGCGCGCAGCGCGGCCACCCGGCCTTGCGGATTGGCCGCGGGACCGGCGAAGACCTTGAAGTCACAGCCGGCCACCAGGTCGGCCACATCCACCAGCTCCAGCGCCACGCGCAGGTCAGGCTTGTCCGAGCCATAGCGGCGCATGGCCTCCGCAAAGCTCATGCGCGGAAACGGGTTGGGCAGTGTCACCGCCGCGGTCTTGGCGAACAGGTCGCGGATCAGTCCTTCCATCAACGCCATGATCTGCTGCTGGTCGAGGAACGAGGTCTCGACGTCCAGCTGCGTGAACTCCGGCTGCCGGTCGGCACGCAGGTCCTCGTCGCGGAAGCAGCGCACGATCTGGTAGTAGCGGTCGAAGCCGGCCACCATCAGCAGCTGCTTGAAGATCTGCGGCGACTGCGGCAGGGCGAAGAACTTGCCCGGATGCGTACGGCTGGGCACCAGGTAATCGCGCGCCCCCTCGGGTGTCGCCTTGGTCAGCATCGGGGTCTCGATGTCGATGAACCCGTGCTCGTCCATGTAGTGGCGCATAGCACTGGTCACGCGATGACGCAGGCGCAGCCGCTGGCTCATTTCCTCACGCCGCAGGTCGATGTAGCGGTACTTGAGGCGCACTTCCTCGCTGACATGCTCATCCAGCTGGAACGGCAGCGGCTCGGACCGGTTGAGCACCGTCAGCGCCCGCGCCAGCAGCTCCACCTTGCCCGAGGCAAGATTGGCGTTGGCCGTGCCGGCCGGCCGGCCGCGCACCTGGCCGCGCACCTGAATCACGAACTCACCGCGCAGGCGCTCGGCCTCGGCAAACAGCCCCTTGTCATCCGGATCGAAGACAATCTGCAGCAGGCCCTCGCGATCGCGCAGGTCGACGAAGATCACCCCGCCATGGTCACGCCGGCGATGGACCCAGCCGGCGACGGTGACTTCCTGGCCAATCAGCTGCTCGCTGACCTGGCCGCAATAGTGGCTGCGCATGGGGGCGTACTCGCGATTTCACGCTTAAAAAAACGGGTCCGCAGTATAGGGGGCCGGGCCCCGCCTGCCTACGCCCCGTGCGGCAGCTGCCGGGGCCGCTTGGGCGGCGGCATCACCAGCCCCATGGTGACGACCATCTTCATGGCCGCGTCCACCGACAATTCCGACTCCACCACCTGGTTGGCCGGCACGTAAACGATAAACCCCGAAGTGGGATTGGGGGTGGTGGGGACATACACGCAGACCACGCGTTGACCGATCAGGGCATCCATGTCGGGCAGGTCCGACGCGGTCACGAATCCGATGATCCACATGTCCCGGCGTGGGTACTCGATCAGCACCACCTTGCTGAAGGAGCCGCTGCTGGACACCAGTGTTTCCGTCAGCCCCTTGAAGCTTGAATAGATGGAGCGCACCAGCGGGATGCGGTTGAGCAGGTCTTCCCACCAGCCCACCAGCGTGCTGCCGATGAGGTTTGCCACCAGGAAACCAGTGAGGAACAGCACCACGAAGGCCAGCAAGGCGCCGAACCCGGGCACGTGGAACCCCAGTATCACGTCCGGCTGCCAGTGCGCCGGCAGCAGCGGCAGCAGCCGGTCCACCAGGTCCAGCAGGAACTTGAAGGTCAGCAGCGTGGCGCCCAGGGGCGCCCAGACCAGCAGGCCCGCCACCAGGTAGCGCCGCAGTGCGCGCAGCAGCGTAGCCTTCATCCCCTGGCCTTGCGCTTAGGCTGCTTGCGCGGCCCGGACTTTGAGGCGGATTTGCGCGCCTGCTTGGGCTCGGGCTTGGCCTCGACCTTGGCTTCCTTCTTGGCCTCGGTCTTGGCCTCGGTCTTGGTCTCGGTCTTGGCATCGGGCTTGGCCTCGACCTTGGGCTCGGGCTTGGCCTCGGCCTTCTCGGTCTCGACCAGGTTGCGCTTGTTGTCCTTGTCGGTCTTGAAGTCCGTTTCATACCAGCCGCCGCCCTTGAGGCGAAACACCGGCGCGGACACCAGTTTTGTCAGCTGGTTCTTCCCGCAGTGGGGGCACTTCCTGAGTACCGGATCGCTGACCTTTTGCAGGGCTTCGAGTTCATGGCCGCAGGCGCGGCACTGGTATTCATAGAACGGCATGGGACGGGAGTATACGAGACGGGGGCGACTTACCTGCGCACGCGTTTCTCGAAGTGCAGCTGGCCGGCCTGCACTTCCACCTGGATGTGATCGCCGGGTCCGAACTGCCCCTGGAGTATGCGTTCGGCCAGCGGATTCTCGATCTGCTGCTGGATCGCTCGTTTCAGTGGCCGCGCCCCATACACCGGATCGAACCCGGCCTCGCCCAGCTGGTCGCGGGCCGCCTTGCTCAGGTCCAGCGTCATGTCGCGCTCGGCCAGTCGCGCCTTGAGGCCCGCAAGCTGGATGTCGACGATGGCGCGGATCTGCTCACCACCCAGCGGATGGAACACGATGATGTCGTCAATACGGTTGATGAATTCGGGCCGGAAGTGCGCCTGCACGCGCTCCATCACCTCGGACTTCATCTTTGCATACTGTTTCTCCCCGGCCAGCTGCTGGATGATGTCGGAGCCAAGGTTCGAGGTCATGATGATCACGGTGTTGCGAAAGTCCACCGTCCGGCCCTGGCCGTCGGTGAGGCGCCCGTCGTCGAGCACCTGCAGCAACACGTTGAATACGTCCTTGTGCGCCTTCTCGACTTCATCGAACAGTACAACCGAGTAGGGCTTGCGGCGCACGGCCTCGGTCAGATAACCGCCCTCTTCGTAGCCCACATAGCCTGGCGGCGCACCGATGAGGCGCGCCACCGAGTGCTGCTCCATGAACTCGGACATGTCGACGCGGACAATGGCGTCTTCCGAGTCGAACAGGAATTCCGCCAGCGCCTTGCAGGTCTCGGTCTTGCCCACGCCGGTGGGGCCGAGGAACAGGAAAGACCCGATGGGGCGACGCGGATCGGCCAGGCCGGCGCGCGAGCGACGGATGGCGTTGGCAACGATCTTGAGCGCCTCGGTCTGGCCGACCACGCGCTTGCCCAACGCCTCTTCCATGCGCAGCAACTTGTCCTTCTCACCTTCAAGCATCTTGGACACGGGAATGCCGGTCCACTTGGAGACCACCTCGGCGATCTCTTCCTCGGTGACGCTGTTGCGCACCAGCTGGGTGGGTTTCTGCTCGGCCGCCTGCGCCGCGGCGAGTTTCTTCTCCAGCTCCGGGATCTTGCCGTACTGCAGCTCTGCCATCCGCGCCAGGTCGTTGGCGCGGCGCGCGGCCTCCAGGTCAATCTTGAGTTTCTCCAGCTCTTCCTTGGCGGAAGCCGCGCCCTGCAGCGTGGCCTTTTCAGCCTTCCAGATCTCCTCCAGGTCCGCATATTCCTTTTGCAGGCCGCGCAGCGTCACCTCAAGCGTGGCGAGGCGCTTCTTGGAGGCCTCGTCATCTTCTTTCTTCAGCGCCACCTGTTCGATGCGCAGCTGAATGATGCGGCGCTCGAGCTTGTCCATCGCCTCGGGCTTGGAGTCGATCTCCATGCGGATGCGCGCGCCGGCCTCGTCGATCAGGTCGATGGCCTTGTCCGGCAGTTGCCGGTCAGCGATGTAGCGGTGCGAAAGCTGGGCGGCGGCGACGATGGCCGGATCGGTGATCTCCACGCCATGGTGCACTTCATAGCGCTCCTTGAGGCCGCGCAGTATCGCGATGGTGTCTTCCACGGTGGGCTCGTCCACCAGCACCTTCTGGAAGCGGCGCTCCAGCGCCGCGTCCTTTTCGATGTACTTGCGATATTCGTCCAGCGTAGTGGCGCCCACGCAGTGCAGCTCACCGCGCGCCAGCGCGGGCTTGAGCATGTTGCCCGCGTCCATGGAGCCCTCGGCCTTGCCGGCGCCGACCATGGTATGCAGTTCGTCGATGAACAGGATGATCTGGCCTTCCTGCTTGGACAGATCCTTCAGGACTGCCTTGAGTCGTTCCTCGAATTCGCCACGGAACTTGGCCCCAGCGATCAGGGCGCCCATGTCGAGGGCCAGGATCTTCTTGTTCTTGAGGCCCTCGGGCACCTCGCCATTGACGATGCGCTGGGCCAGGCCCTCGACGATGGCGGTCTTGCCCACGCCGGGTTCGCCGATCAGCACCGGATTGTTCTTGGTGCGCCGCTGCAACACCTGCAGCGTGCGGCGAATCTCGTCGTCGCGCCCGATCACCGGATCGAGCTTGCCGCTGGCGGCGCGCTCGGTCAGGTCGATGGTGTACTTGGACAACGCTTCGCGGCTTTCCTCGGCATTGGGGTCGTTGACCGCCTCGCCGCCGCGCACCTCGACGATGGACTTTTCCAGTTTCGCCTTGGTCAGTCCGGCGGCCTTGAGCACCTTGCCCAGCTCGCCGCGATCGTCCAGGGCGGCCAGCGCGAACAGCTCGCTGGAGATGTACTGGTCACCGCGCTGCTGTGCCAGCTTGTCGGTGACGTTGAGGATCCGCGTCAGGTCCTGCGAGATGTGCACGTCCCCCGGCGTACCCTCGACTTTGGGCAGCCGGTCCAGCAGCCCCGCCAGGTCGGTCCTGATCTTGGTGACGTTGGCACCGGTTTTTTCCAGCAGCGGCCGCAGCGAACCGCCCTGCTGCTCCAACAATGCCAGCAGCACATGCGCCGGCTCGATCATCTGGTGATCGCGGCCTATGGCCAGGGATTGGGCGTCGGCCAGGGCGGACTGAAAACGGCTGGTCAGCTTGTCATTGCGCATGGCACCTTCTTGTGGTCATTTTGCAAGGAATCAAGGGCCCAGGGCTTCTACTCCCGCCACCAGCGCCACCCCGAGGGCAATAAGAATCACCTGCCAGATGCTGGTTGTCGGGTCCGTGCGCCGGTGCAGGCCGGGGATCAGGTCCGCCACTGCCACATACAACAGGCAGGCCGCCGACACGCCCAGCGCATAGGGCAGCAGCGGGCGCAGTGCGCCCAGCGCGTAGTACCCCACCACGCCTCCGACCACGCTTCCCAGCGCCGCCAGCAGGTTCCAGAACAGGGCGCGCGCCCGGGTCATGCCACTGTGCAGCAGCACGGCCAGATTGCCGACCTCGCTGGGCACTTCGTGCGCCAGGACGGCGATGCCGGTCATCACGCCCAGCTTGGTGTCGATGAGGAACGAAGCGGCGATCAGCACCCCATCGAGCACGTTGTGCACCGAGTCGCCAATGATGACCATGGCGCCGGTACTGCGCCGGCGGCTGCTTTCCACCGCCGCATGGTCGTCCGGGGTATGCGTTTCGCAGTGGTCCTCGTGGCAATGGCGCCACAGCACCAGCTTTTCCAGAATGAAGAACAGCGCAATGCCGCCCAGCAGGGAAAGGCCCACGTTCTGGTACCCGTGCGGCCCGGCCAGTTGGACGGCCTCGGGCAGCAATCCCAGCAGCGCGGCACTGAGCAATGCCCCGGTGGCAAATGCCACCATGAACGGCAGTGCGCGACCGCGCACACGCTCGGGTGCCAGCATGAATACACTGGCCATCAGCACGCCGACCACGCCGGCGAGCAACGTAAACGCAATGATCAGGCCCAGCGTACTCACGGGGCGGATTCTATCCAGATCAGTGTGGCCATGCGTCCTGTCGTGGGCAGCCCCAAGTGCTGCACATCGCGGCGGTGTGAGTAAAAGCGCACCGGATCTTCATAGGTGCACAGGCCACCGCCGCCGATGTCGCTGATCCCGCAGGCCAGCAGTCGCTGGCGCGCCAGCTCGTACAGGTCGCACTGCCAGCGGCCGCGCGAATTGCGCACAAATGCGCCAGCGGCCGCCGGATCCACGTCCATGTATGCCGCGCGCACTTCATCGCCCACCTCGAAGTGCAGCGGGCCAATGGCCGGACCCAGCCACGCCACCAGCGGCACATGCGCGGATATGCCGGCGCGCATGCCGGCCACCGTGGCCTCAAGTACGCCGGCGGCCATACCACGCCATCCGGCATGGGCGGCAGCCACGGCCGAGCCATCACCGGCGGCAAGCAATACCGGCAGGCAATCGGCGGTGCGTATTGCGCACACCACGCCGGGTGTCCGGGTAACCGCAGCATCGGCGGTGGCGGCATCGGGCAGGGGTGCGCGCGCCTCAAGCGGCGCGACTTGCACGCCATGCACCTGGCGCAACCAGCGCGGCGCCGACGGCAGCGGCAACAGGTTCAGGTCGGTTTCACGCAGCGTCGACAGCGAACGTACGCCGGCGGGAGCCGACCATTGCGGTGCCAGCCACGCCGTCACGTGTCGCGCAGGCCCGCGAGCAAATCGGCCAGGTCGCCGGGCAGCTTTGATTCCACCGTCACCTGCTTGCCGGTCACCGGATGGGCAAAGCTCAGGCGCGCGGCATGCAGCGCCTGGCGCCTGAAACCCTTGAGCACCTTGCGCTGTTCCTCTTTGGTCCCGGCCGTGAGTTGCCGGCGACCGCCGTACAGCGGATCACCCACCAGCGGATGACCGATATGCGCCAGATGCACGCGGATCTGGTGCGTGCGGCCAGTTTCCAGCGTCACGCGCAACAGGCTGTGACCGGCGAACCGCTCGACCAGGCGGTAGTGCGTGATGGCATCGCGGCCATCGGCACGCACCGTCATGCGCAGCCGGTCGGTGCGATGACGGCCAATGGGCTTGTCGATGGTGCCACCGCCGGTCAGGGCCCCGACACACAGCGCCACGTATTCGCGCTGTACCTCGTGTTCGCGCAATGCATCGGTCAGGGCCTTGTGTGCCTCGAGCGTCCGCGCCACCACCAGCAGGCCGCTGGTCTCCTTGTCGATGCGATGCACAATGCCCGCCCGGGGAATGGCAGACAGCTTGGGGTCCAATGCCAGCAACCCGTTCTGCAGCGTGTGTGCCCGATTGCCCGCGCCGGGATGGACCACGAGTCCGGCCGGCTTGTCGATCACGAAGAAATCCGGATCGCGCAGCGCGATCTTCAGTGCGATGGATTCGGCCTGTACGTCCGTGGTGGGCAACGCCCGGGCGTGCACCACCACGGCCTCGCCTCCGTAGACCGCATCGCGCGGCCGCGTGGTCGCGCCATCGAGGGTGACGGCACCCTCCTTTACCCAGGTGGCAAGCCGCGAGCGCGAATACTGCGGCAGCGCGGCGGCCAGGGCCAGATCGAGGCGCTGGCCCTCCGGGCAGTCGGGTAGGACCAGCGTGTGCACGTCAAGTTCCGGTTTTTTGCGTTGCCTGGCGCTGCCACTCATTCGTCTATACTAGACCGATGTCACCCCGTTCCGTTGGCCTGCGCGGCCTGCTTCTGCTGCCGCTGGCGGCCCTTATTTTTGCTACCGGTTGCCAGTCCACTGGCAAGCGCGACCAGCAGCGCCTTTCCAAAATGACACCCGAGGTCCTCTACGACCGCGGGAACAAGGCCTTGAAGAGCGGCAATTACCAGGATGCGGTCAAGGACTTCGAGGCGTTGACCGCGCGCTATCCGTTCACGCCGCAGTCGCGCCAGGGTCGCCTCGATATCATTTATGCGTACTACAAGATCGGGGAGAAAGAGTCCGCCAAGGACGCCGCCGAGACCTTCATCCGCGAGAACCCCACGCATCCGCGCATCGACTATGCGTGGTACATCAAGGGCCTGATCGACTTCGAGCGTGCCCCCTACCGACTCGAGCGCTGGATGGACGTGACACTGGTGGACCGGCCGCCGGTCACTGCCCGTGACGCCTTTACTTCACTGCGCATGGTAGTGGAGCGGTTCCCCAAGAGCCCCTACGCGCCGGACGCGCGCCGGCGGATGATCTACCTGCGCAATCGCATGGCCGAATATGACCTGGGAATCGCCCAGTACTACGCCCAGCGCGACGCCTGGGTGGCCGCTGGGCAGCGGGCGCGCGAGACCATAGAGCTTTACGACGGGGCGCCGGCGACCAAGGATGCGCTGCGCATCATGTATCGCAGCTACATCGAGCTCAATTACAAGGAACTGGCGGCCAACACGGAAAAGGTGTTCCACGAGAACTATCCGGAGGATTCCATCGGGCTGCCCAGAAGGCCGCGCAACTGGTGGAAATTCTGGACCTGACGTCCCGGGCTGGCCGGCCCGGCTAGCGCTGGTAGCCGCTGGTGATCGGATAGCGCCAGTCGCGGCCAAACGCGCGCCGGCTGACGCGGATTCCCGGCGGCGACTGACGGCGCTTGTACTCATTGCGCTTGACCATGTCGAGCACCCTGCCGACCAGGGCACGGTCGAAGCCACGCGCGACGATCTCGTCCACGGACAGGTCCTCCTCGATGAAGGCCTCCAGGATCGCGTCGAGCACCTCGTAGGGCGGCAGCGAATCGGTGTCCTTCTGTTCCAGCCGCAGTTCGGCACTGGGCTCGCGATCCAGCACCCGCGCGGGAATCACCTGCCCGATGCCGTTGCGATAGCGCGCCAGGCGATACACCAGCATCTTGCTGCAGTCCTTGATGGGCGCGAACCCGCCATTCATGTCGCCGTACAACGTCGCGTAACCGACGGCCATCTCACTCTTGTTGCCCGTGGTCAGCAGCATGCGACCGGTCTTGTTGGAGATCGCCATCAGCAGCAGGCCGCGAATCCGTGCCTGGATGTTCTCCTCGGTGGTATCGGGCTGGCGCCCTGCAAACTGCTCGGCCAGCGCGCCCAGGGTCGCGGCGAACATGCCTTCGATGGAGATCTCGCTGTAATCGACTCCCATGGTGCGCGCCTGCAACGCCGCGTCATCGCGACTCATCTGCGAGGTAAAGCGCGAGGGCATCATCACCACCTGGACGCGTGCGGCACCCAACGCATCCACAGCGATGGCCAGCGTCAGTGCGGAATCCACCCCACCGGACAGTCCCATGATGACGCCGGGAAAGCGGTGCTTGTTCACGTAGTCGCGCACGCCCAATACCAGCGCTTGGTACACGCTGCCGTCAGCGCCCAGCTCGCTGGCAATGGCGTCAGGACCCGGGGCGTGCGGTTCGACGCCCGTGGCCGTGCGCGTCATCTCGATCATTGGCAGCGCCTCCTCGAAGGCCGGGGCGCGCAGCACCATGCCTCCCTGCGCATCCAGCACAAACGAGCCACCATCGAACACCAGTTCATCCTGGCCACCCACCAGGTTCACGTAGATCACCGGCAGGCGCACATCGGCCACCCGTTCGCGCACTACCTGCTCCCTGGATTGCTGCTTGCCCTGCTCATAGGGCGACGCATTGATCACGATCAGCAGCTCGGCGCCCGCGTCGCGCGCCGCGCGCGCCGGCTCCGGCTCCCAGACGTCTTCACAGATGAGGATGCCAATGCGCAGTCCGCGCAGGCTGACCACCGTGGGCGCACTGCCGGCCGAGAAATAGCGCTTCTCGTCAAACACGCGGTAGTTGGGCAGGCAGATCTTGCGGTGATTGGCGCGCAGCTGGCCGTGCGCCAGCAGGCAGGCGGAATTGAAGATCTCTGGCGCGCCGCCGCTGGAGTGATCGCCCACGTACTCGGGATATCCGACCAGCAGCGCCGGGAGCCGGCCGGCCGAGCCGTCCATTTCGCACGCCAGTTCATCCAGTGCCTGTTCCACCTGGATGCGCAGGCCGCGGTGAAACAACAGGTCCTCCGGCGGATAGCTGGACAGGGCCAGTTCCGGAAACACGACCAGGTCCGCGCCCTGCTGGTGCGCGCGTTCAGTGGTGGCACGGATACGCGCGGCATTGCCCCGTACATCCCCAACCAGCAGGTCCAGCTGCGCCAACGCGATACGCAGGCCTGGCATAGGGGTGCGCTACTTCTTGCGCGCCGGCTTGCGCGGTGACTTGCGGGGCGGACTCTTCACCGCAACTTTGCGCGTGGGCTTGCGGCTGGCGGCGACCTTGCGCTTGATTACAACCCGGCGCTTGACTGCGACCTTGCGCCTGGCAGCGACCCTGCGTTTGACCGCGACCTTGCGCTTGGCCACGGCCTTGCGCTTGACGGCCTTCTTGCGCTGCGCCGGCCTGCGCTTGCTTGCCGCCGGTCGCGGCTCGATGTATTCGGCGGCCGCAAGCCATCGCTTGCGTGAGCCAAGCAGCTCGGCCATGGCGCTGCCCAGCTCGGCCGGGCTTTCTACCGTGCGCACTCCCGCATCGCGCAAGGCCTGGAACTTGCCGGCGGCGGTGCCCTTGCCACCCGATACCACGGCGCCGGCATGCCCCATGCGCTTGCCCGGCGGCGCGGTGACCCCGGCGATGTAGGCCACCACCGGCTTGCTGACGAACTGTGCGATGTGCGCGGCGGCGGCTTCTTCATCGCTACCGCCGATCTCGCCCACCATCACGATACCTTCGGTCTGCGGATCGCGCTCGAACAGCTCGATCACGTCGATGAAATTCATGCCGCGCACCGGGTCACCCCCGATGCCCACGCAGGTGCTCTGCCCCAGGCCAATCTGCGTGGTCTGGTTGCACGGCCTCGTAGGTCAGTGTGCCGGATCTGGATACGATGCCCACGCAGCCGCGCTGGTGGATGAAGCCCGGCATGATGCCGATCTTGCACTCGTCAGGCGTAATGATGCCCGGACAGTTGGGCCCGATCAGTCGCGTGGACGAGCCGACCAGCGCGGCTTTCACGCGCACCATGTCATTGACCGGAATGCCCTCGGTGATGCACACCACCAGCTCGATGCCCGAATCGGCTGCCTCCAGGATCGCGTCCGCGGCAAAGGCGGCGGGCACGTAGATCATGCTGACGGTGGCGCCAGTGTCGCGAACGGCGCTGCGCACCGTGTCGAACACGGGCTGGTCCAGGTGCCGCGTGCCGCCGCGGCCCGGCGTGACGCCGCCGACTATGCGCGTGCCGTAGGCGAGGCATTGCTGGGCGTGGAAGGTGCCCTGCTTGCCGGTGAATCCCTGGACGATGACTTTGGTGCGTTTGTTTACAAGAATGCTCATGGGGGCGCCTGGCGATCAGCGGGTACGGGCAGCGGCAACAACCTTGCGCGCCGCATCGGTGAGACTCTCGGCGGCGGTGACCGCCAGGCCGCTGTGCGCGAGCATCTCGCGCGCCTGTTTTGCGTTGGTGCCTTCGAGGCGCACGACCACCGGCACCTTCACGCCCACGTTCTTGACTGCGGCCATGATGCCCTCGGCGATCACGTCGCAGCGCACGATGCCGCCGAAGATGTTCACCAGGATGGCGCGCACGCCGGGATTGGACAGGATCAGCTCAAACGCGGCAGTGACCCGTTCGGGTGTCGCGCCGCCACCGACATCAAGGAAGTTGGCGGGTCTGCCGCCATGCAGCTTGATGATGTCCATGGTCGCCATGGCCAGGCCCGCGCCGTTGACCATGCAGGCGATGTCGCCGTCCAGCGATACGTAGTTGAGCTCGTGCTCCGCGGCGCGCGCCTCGATGGGATCCTCCTGCGAGCGGTCGCGTAGCGCCACCAGGTCCGGGTGCCGGAACAAGGCGTTCGGATCGATGCCAATCTTGGCGTCGAGTGCCACCAGCTGGCCATCGGCGGTGACGATCAGCGGATTGACCTCCACGAGGGCCGCGTCCTGTTCCATGTATAGCCGGTACAGCGCCTGCAGGATCTTGGTGAACTGGCCGATCTGTGCGCCGTTGAACCCAAGCCCGAAGCCCAGCTCGCGCGCCTGGTACCCCTCCAAGCCCACCGCCGGATGAATCGTTGCATTGAGTATCTTGTGCGGCTCCTTGGCGGCCACCTCCTCGATATCCATGCCGCCAGCTGCCGAGGCGACGATGGCGACGCGGCTTTTTTCCCTGTTGAGGGTGAGGCTCAAGTAAATCTCGCGCGCGATCTGCGAGCCGGTCTCCACATAAACCTGGCTCACCGGCAACCCTTCTGGCCCGGTCTGCTTGGTCACCAAGCGCGTGCCCAGCATCTTGGTCGCGGCCGCGCGCACCGCTTCGGCGTCGCGCGCCAGCGTTACGCCGCCGGCCTTGCCGCGGCCACCGGCGTGCACCTGGGCCTTTACCACCCACACCGAACCGCCCAGCTGTGCCGCAGCGGCAACCGCCTCGTCTGCAGACGCAGCCACGGCACCTTGCGGCACGGGAATGCCGTAGTCGGCAAAGATCTTCTTTGACTGGTACTCGTGCAGGTTCATTTACAGGCCCTTGGGAAGCGAGCCGATCATTTTAACCAGGTTTCGTCATTGTGCTGCCCAAGTCGCGGGGCAGCGGTGCCCGGCCCGGTTGCCGGAGTGGCCAGTCCGCTCATCTGGATGGGCAGGCGCACGGTCGGAATTGCTTCCCCGTCCCGGGACTGCACGGTGCCCACCAGCGCTCGGGCCAGTACCTGTGGATCGGCGAACACGTCTTGCACGCTGTTTATCTGCCCTGCCGGCACACCGACTTCATTGAGCCGCTGCACCAGCCCCGAGCGCGTCCAGCGCTGGCAGGCCGCCTGCAGCTGCGCCACCACGCGCTCACGGTTACGCACCCGATCCGCATTGGTTCGCGCCGTCGCATCATCGGCCAGGGCGGGGATTCCCAGCACTTCGGCCAGGCGTCGAAACTGCATGTCGCTGCCAACGGCAATTACTAGCTCCCCGTCTGCGACGCGAAACACCTGGTAGGGCACCAGGTTGGGGTGCGCATTGCCCATGCGTCGCGGAGTGGTACCGGATACCAGGAAATTCATCGCCTGGTTGGCCAGGACTGCCACCTGAGTATCGAGCAATGCCATGTCGATGGTCGCACCTTGGCCGGTGCGCTCTCGTTGCAGCAGCGCTGCCTGCACGGCAGTCACCGCATAGAGGCCGGTAAAGATGTCCGCGTAAGCCACGCCGGGCTTCTGGCCCTCGATCTGCGGCGTGCCGGTCAGGTCCATGATGCCGCCCATGGCCTGCACGATGAAGTCATAGCCGGGGCGCTGCGCGTAAGGTCCGTCCTGGCCAAATCCGGTGATCGAGCAATAGACCAGCTGCGGGCGGGACGCGCACAAGGTGACCGCGTCCAGGCCGTAGCGCGCCAGGTCACCCGGCAGGAAATTCTCAAGCACCACGTCGGCGGTCAGGCACAGCTGCTGCGCCCGTGCCCGGCCCTCGTCGGTGGCGAAATCGGCTACCACCGAGCGCTTGCCGCGGTTGCAGGAATGAAAGTACGCAGCGTCGCGCCCGCCATCCACATACTCGACAAATGGCGGACCCCACTGCCGCGTGGCATCCCCTTGCGGGCTCTCGATCTTGATCACGTCCGCGCCCAGGTCGGCCAGTATCTGACCTGCCCACGGGCCCGCCAGGATCCGGGCCAGTTCGACTACCCGCAGGCCTTTCAAGGGACCGTTCACACTTACAAGGGTAGACGAATTCCTCGCGCCGGGGCTGGTGCTAGAGTCGCGCGCATGCGCTATTCGAGCAGCGGGGAAACCGGCGTCATGCGGGCCCTGGAATCCGGCACGGCCCCGAGCGACCTGGCATGGCGGGTGATCGGACTGGTAAACCTGTATCGCCTGTTGGTGGCAGGCGGGCTGTTCCTTGCCAACCAGTTCGTGGTGATGCAGGCGGTCATTGGCGTGGAGCGCCCGCAGGAACTGACATTCATCTGCGCGTTGTACTTCTTCGTCGGTGTGGGCCTGATTGGGCTGCGCCGCCTGCCCATCGCTGGCCTGCGCTGGCTGACGCTGACCCATGCGGTGATCGATTCGCTGGCCATCGGAAGCATCCTGTGGGCCGCCGGTGGCGTGGTCAGCGGACTGGGCATCCTGCTGCTGCTGCCAATCGGTGCCATGGCCCTGCTGGCCAGCAATCGCGACGCCTACTTCATGGCCGCAGTGGCGACGCTGGCGATCCTGCTACAGCAGTTGCTAGTGCAATGGCGACACGGACCGGGGGACAACCAGTACCTGCTTGCAGGCGTGCTCGGCGCGATTATCTTCATCGCCGCGCTATCGGTGCGCCCCCTGGCCCGGCGCCTGGCCGAGAGTGAGGCGCTGGTGCGCCGGCGAGATCTGGACCTGGCCAACCTTGCGCAGCTGTCGCAGTACATCGTACAACACCTGCGAGAGAGCATGGTGGTGGTGGACGAGGAAGACCGGATCCGCCTTATCAATGAGCCGGCAGCCCAAATGCTAGGCGACGCCCACACCTGGCCGGGCGCACTGCTGGGTGAATGCGCGCCGCGGCTGCTGTTCCTGCTGACCTCATGGCGACAACATGGGGAGAGCCACGAGGCAAGTTCCATTGCCACCGCCGACGGCTCGCGGCTGGTGCGTCCGCATTTTGCCGGGCTGGGCAGCGCGCGCCCCTGTCCGGTGCTGATATTCCTGGAGGACACCAGCCTGATGGAAGAGAAGGTGCAGCAGTTCAAGCTGGCAGCGCTGGGCAGGCTCTCGGCAAGCATCGCGCATGAAATTCGCACGCCGGTGGGCGCCATGAGTCATGCCGGGCAACTGCTGGCCGAGTCCCCTGCCATTGCGCCCGAAGACCGGCGCCTGACCAAGATCATCCAGGACAACGCCGAACGTGTCAGCCGCATCATCGACAACGTGCTGGAGCTTTCGCGCCGCGGTGCCAGCAAGCCCGAACGGCTTGACCTAGCTTCCCTGATTCGCGATTTCCGGACGGAATTCTGCGCCACCGTTCAGGTGGGGACCGAACTGGTGCAAATCGTGGACCCTGCTAACCCCGCACCATTGGAAGTGCGTGTCGATCCCAGCCAGATGCAGCAGGTGTTGTGGAATCTGTGCCAGAACGCACTGACCCATGGCCGGGCGGTTGGAGACGCGGCGAGCTCGGTGCAGATCCGCTATGGAAGGCTGGCGGCCAACGGCCGGCCGTACCTGGAAGTCGTGGACCAGGGACCGGGAATTCCCATGGCTGACTCGGAACGCGTGTTCGAACCCTTCTTCACCCGTGCGCCACGCGGCACGGGACTGGGACTGTTCCTGGCGCGTGAACTGGCGCAGGCCAACCACGCCACCCTGCTGCACGAGCCGGTGCCCCAGGGCGGGACGGTATTCCGTCTGGTGTTTTCCGACCCCGCCCGATGGGAAATTTGACTTAGTATCAAGCCCGGAAAAATGGCCGCAAGCATACTCATTGTTGATGACGAGCCCGACCTGGTCGAGCTGGTGGAGCTGACATTGCAGCGCATGGGCCTGCGCTCCCGATCCGCGGCAACGCTGCGCGACGCACAGGTGCTGGCGCTGGCAGAAGCCTTCGACCTGGTCCTGTGCGACATGCGCCTTCCAGATGGCAATGGCCTGGACCTGATCGAGTGGCTGCAGGCAAAGCGACCTGGCCTGCCCTGCGCGGTGATCACGGCGCATGGCAATGTTGAGACCGCCGTGCGTGCCTTGAAGCTGGGCGCCTTCGACTTCATTTCCAAGCCGCTGGACCTGGCCGCGCTGCGCCGCATGATAGGCACTGCGCTGAAACTCAGCGAACGCCCGGAAGGTGATGGCCTAACGTTTCGCGGACCGCGCTTGTTGGGTCAGTCCGAACCCATGGAGAAGCTGCGCGGCATGATCGCACGCGTGGCGCGCAGCCAGGCGCCGGTGCATATCTGCGGCGAAAGCGGCACCGGCAAGGAACTGGTGGCGCGACTGATCCACCTGTCGGGTCCACGCTCCGAGGGGCCCTTTATCGCCGTCAACTGCGGTGCCATACCCGGCGAGCTGATGGAGAGCGAACTGTTCGGCCACAAGCGCGGCAGTTTTACCGGCGCGGTGGCCGACAAGCAGGGCCTGATCGAGACTGCCGAGGGTGGCACGCTGTTTCTCGACGAGGTCGCGGACCTGCCGCTGCACATGCAGGTGAAATTACTGCGGGTTATCCAGGAGAAGACCCTGCGCCCAGTGGGTGGCACCGCAGAAGTTGCGGTCGACGTGCGCCTGCTCTCGGCCACGCACAAGGACCTGGCGGAACTGGTCGCACTGGGTCAATTTCGTGAGGACCTCTTCTACCGGATCAATGTCATCGAGATCCGCGTCCCGGCGCTGCGCGAACGCGCAGGCGACATTCCCGAAATAGCTGAGCAGATCCTCCGGCGCCTGTCGCGACGGGCAGGCGGCCCGGCCATCAGGATCACTGCAGACGCGCTGGAATTACTGCAGGGACATGACTACCCGGGCAACGTGCGCGAGCTGGAGAATGTATTGGAGCGCGCAATCACGCTCAGCGCAGATGGAGAAATCCACCTCGAAGATATTCAATTGCGATCGGTGGTACGCACCGAGCCCCACCTGGCGCCGCAGGCTATCAGCTCACCGGTTTCGCAGTCCCCAGGGGCGGGCAGCAACGGTGCTGCGCTGGGCTCCCAGCTGGAAGTGATTGAGCGCGAGGCGATTGTCCAGGCCCTGGAAAAGACCCGCTACAATAAGACCGCCGCCGCCCAGCTGCTGGGCATGTCATTTCGCGCCTTGCGCTACCGGATAAAAAAGTTGGGGATCGAATAGGCGCAAATAGTGACGCAACGTGTCACTTTCTGACCTGACCTGTCTGCCTACGGACACAGTCCTTAAGTAATTTCGCCGATTGGCTCACAGCCAATTCCCTATCTAATCACTACCTTACAATCCAAGGAAGGCGCTGGCACGGGCCTTGCTCCTCTGGTCTTAACCGGCACGTGCCGGGTCGATTTGTAACAGTGAAAACGTTCTCTCAAGGAGTAACAGTCAAATGATGAAGTCAGCACAGAAGGGTTTCACCCTGATCGAGTTGATGATCGTGGTTGCGATCATCGGCATCCTGGCCGCGATCGCGATCCCGGCTTACATGGACTACACGGTCCGCTCGCGCGTCACGGAAGGTCTGACGGCCGCTTCGGCTGCCAAGGCCACCATTGCCGAGAACATCGCCAACAACGGCGTGGATGGCCCGAACAGCTGTCTGGGTGTGAACACCTGGGCCGCCGCGCCCAATGCCCAGTCTCACGTGACCTCGCTGGCCTGCGTCCCGGGCGCCGCCACGGTGGTGACGGTGACATTGGATGCGACTGCCAAGACCACGACGTTCACGCTGAAGCCGACCTTGGGTAACAACAACTCCGTCACTTGGCTGTGCCAGGTCACCAACAGCACCGCCGGTGCCGGTGCGCTCAGCAACAAGTACGTGCCGTCTGAGTGCCGCGTCTAAGCATCAAGGCTTAAGCCAGAGCAGGGGTTGACCTGTTCCCTGAAAGCCCCTCCCTCGAGGGGCTTTCTCTTTTTGTAAACTGGAATTCACACAAATGCACAAGGTGACAAACAACGTCACTTGTTGACCCGACTTGTCTGCGTCCGCCCACAGTCCTTAAGTCAATTAGGGAACTGGCTCACAGAGAAACTCTTTCCGGATCATTACCTTGCGAACCAGGACGAGTGCTGGCACGAGCCTTGCTCCTTCTGGTCTTAACCGGCACTGCGCCGGGTCGCTTTAGTAACAGTGAATAAGTTCTCTCAAGGAGTAACAGTCAAATGATGAAGTCAGCACAGAAGGGTTTCACCCTGATCGAGTTGATGATCGTAGTTGCGATCATCGGCATCCTGGCCGCGATCGCGATCCCGGCTTACATGGACTACACGGTCCGCTCGCGCGTCACTGAAGGTCTGACGGCCGCTTCGGCTGCCAAGGCCACCATTGCCGAGAACATCGCCAACAACGGCGCTGATGGCCCGAACAGCTGTCTGGGTGTGAACACCTGGGCCGCCGCGCCCAATGCCCAGTCTCACGTGACCTCGCTGGCCTGCGTCCCGGGCGCCGCCACGGTGGTGACGGTGACATTGGATGCGACTGCCAAGACCACGACGTTCACGCTGAGCCCGACCTTGGGTAACAACAACGCCGTCACTTGGCTGTGCCAGGTCACCAACAGCACCGCCGGTGCCGGTGCGCTCAGCAACAAGTACGTGCCGTCTGAGTGCCGCGTCTAAGCATCAAGGCTTAAGCCAGAACAGGGGTTGACCTGTTCCCTGAAAGCCCCTCCCTCGAGGGGCTTTCTCTTTTGGGAAGCCAGTCACGGGGGGCGGGTCCTGGGTATGTCACACTCGGGCAGAGATTTGACAGTTGCTATGCTTTGCGCCTGCTCTAAACTTTATGCTCCAGGGACCGTCGAGACTTACCTAAGTACATGAGCGACAACGTTTCTTTGGCCATGACCACCTCCGGCCGGGGGCTGCTCTCGGGGCTGCCCCAGCGCCTGGTGCAGGACGGGGTCATCAGTGAGCAGGACGCCCTGTCGGCGTTGAGCGCGGCGCGTGAGAAGAAGTCTCATTTCGTGACCCAGCTGGTGGGTAGCGGGGCTGCCAAGGCCCGCGACATCGCCATCGCCGCTTCCAATGAGTTCGGCGTCCCTCTACTGGATCTGGACGCGGTGCCACTGGATCTTGAGATCAGCCGCCTGGTGTCCGACAAGCTGCTGGCCAAGCACCGGGTACTGCCCATGTTCCGGCGCGGCAAGCGCCTGTTCCTGGGCGTAGCCGACCCGACCGACCTGCACGCCATCGACGAGATCAAGTTCCAGACCGGTTTGGGAGTCGACGCCGTCATCGTCGAAGACGACAAGCTGCAGAAGGCGGTGGACAAGGCCATCGAGGGCGCCGAAGCGCAAATGCCCAACCTCGGCGGCGACGACGACGGCATGGAACTTGAGGGGCTGGAGGTCAGCGGTGGCGACGATCTCGATGCGGGCGCTGGCGAGCGCGATGACGTCGAAGATGCGCCCATCGTGCGCTTCGTCAACAAGCTGATGCTCGATGCCATCCGCAAGGGCGCCTCGGATATCCACTTTGAACCCTACGAGAAGACTTACCGCGTGCGCTTTCGCACCGATGGCGTGCTCAAGGAAATGGCCCAGCCGCCAGTGCAACTGGCCGGCAAGCTCGCGGCGCGCCTGAAGGTGATGGCTCGCCTGGACATTGCCGAGCGCAGAATGCCGCAGGACGGCCGCATCAAGATGAAGCTGTCCAAGACGCGTGCGATCGATTTTCGCGTCAGCACCTGCCCGACGCTGTACGGCGAGAAGATCGTGATGCGTATTCTCGACCCGTCGTCGGCGATGCTGGGCATCGACGCGCTGGGCTATGAGCCGTTCCAGAAAGAGCTGTATCTGAAATACCTGGCCAAGCCCCAGGGAATGATTCTGGTGACCGGCCCCACCGGCAGCGGCAAGACCGTGTCCTTGTACACCGGCCTGCATATCCTCAATCGTGAAGACACCAACATCTCCACGGCCGAAGACCCTGCGGAAATCAACCTGCCCGGGGTCAACCAGGTAAACGTCAACCTCAAGGTGGGGCTGACATTCGCCTCGGCGCTGCGTTCGTTCCTGCGCCAGGATCCGGACGTGATCATGGTCGGCGAAATCCGCGACCTGGAAACGGCGGAAATCGCCATCAAGGCCGCGCAGACCGGCCACCTTGTGTTGTCGACGCTGCACACCAACGACGCACCGCAGACCCTGTCGCGCCTGGTGGACATGGGCGTGAAACCCTACGCCATCGCGACCTCGGTCAGCCTGATCATTGCCCAGCGGCTGGCGCGCCGCCTGTGCCAGCAGTGCCGGGTGCCGCTGGATGTGCCGGCCGAGGCCCTCAAGAAGGAAGGATTCCCGGCCGAGGACATCGCCCGCGGCATCCAGTTGTTCGGACCCAAGGGCTGCTCGGCCTGCACGGATGGCTACAAGGGACGGGTGGGCATCTACCAGGTCATGCCCGTGACCGAAGATATGGGCCGCGTCATCATGGCCGGCGGCAGCGCCATCGACATCAGCGATGCGGCGCGCAAGAACGGCATCTGGGATCTGCGCCGCGCGGGACTTTCAAAGGTCGCGGCCGGGCTCACCAGCCTGGAAGAGATCAATAGCGTAACTATCGAATAGGTTTCACATGGCGCAGTCATCCACGGCAATCCGGTCCCTCAATCGCGATATCCCCTTCCTCTGGGAGGGCAAGGACAAGCGCGGCAAGCCCGTGCGCGGCAAGTCCCTGGCCAGGGACGAAGCGGCGTTGCGCGCCGACTTGCGCCGCCAGGGCGTGGCACCCAGCCGGATCAAGAAGCAGACCTCGGGGAACCGCGGCGGCAAGCCCAATCCGGGAGATATCGCCGTATTCGCCCGGCAATTGGCCACCATGCTGGCTGCCGGCATTCCAATGGTGCAGTCCTTCGACATCGTCGGCGCCGGCCATGAAAAACCGTCAATGCAGAAGCTGATTCTCGACATCAAGGCGGATGTCGAAGGCGGCACCTCGCTGCACGAAGCTCTGGCCAAGCGACCGCTGTATTTCGATGACCTGTTCGTGAACCTGGTGGAAGCCGGCGAACAGGCCGGTGCGCTGGAATCCCTGCTGGACAAGGTCGCCACCTACAAGGAAAAGACCGAGGCCCTCAAGAAGAAGGTCAAGAAGGCCCTGTTCTACCCGGCCGCGGTGCTGGTGGTCGCGGTGATCGTGACCGTGGTGCTGCTGATTTTCGTGATTCCGCAGTTTGAAGAACTGTTCAAGGGATTCGGTGCCGATCTGCCTGCGTTTACGCAGATGATCATCAACCTGTCGAAGTTCGTTCAAACCAAGGGCATATTTATCGCTGCGGTGGTTGGCGGGGGATTCTATACGTTCTTCTACTTTCACAAACGCTCGCGCAAGATGCGCCAGTGGCTCGACCGCATGATGCTGAAAATGCCGGTCATCGGCCCCATCCTCAACAAGGCGGCCATCGCGCGGTTCGCGCGTACCCTCTCGACCATGTTCGCCGCGGGCGTGCCGCTGGTCGAAGCCATGGAGTCGGTCGCGGGCGCCACCGGCAATATCGTCTTTGAGGACGCCGTCATGGCCATGCGCGACGAGGTCGCCACTGGCACACGCCTGCAGCGGGCCATGGACAACACCGGCCTGTTCCCCAACATGGTGGTGCAGATGATCGCGGTGGGCGAGGAAGCCGGCGCGCTGGACGAAATGTCCGGCAAGGTCGCCACGTTCTACGAAGCCGAAGTGGACAACGCGGTGGACTCGATGTCGAGCTTGCTCGAACCGCTGATCATGGCGATCCTGGGCGTGCTGGTCGGCAGCATGGTCATCGCGATGTACCTGCCCATCTTCAAGCTCGGCGCCGTGGTCTAGACCCCGCGCCTGAATGATCGAACTGCTGCAGGACTCCACGCTGCTGACCGCCGGCGTGGCAATGATTGCGGGATTGCTGGTTGGCAGCTTCCTCAACGTCGTTGTGCATCGCGTGCCGCTGATGATGCAGCGCGCCTGGCGGAGCGAATGCCTGGAAATGGACGGCAAGACGCCGCCCGATGAACCGGTATTCAACCTGCTGCAGCCACGATCGGCTTGTCCGGGCTGCAAGGCGCCGATCTCGGCACTGCAGAACATCCCGGTGGTCAGCTACCTGTTCCTGCGCGGCAGGTGTGCCAGCTGCCGGCGTCCCATCGGCGTGCGCTACCCGTTGGTGGAACTACTCACCGGCGTGCTGTCTGCGCTCATCGCATACAGGTATGGGGCCACCTGGACCACGATGGCGGCGCTGGTGTTGACGTGGTTTCTCGTCGCCCTGGCCTTCATCGACATCGACACCCAGCTGCTGCCTGACTCCATGACGTTGCCGCTGCTGTGGATCGGTATGCTGGTCGCTCTGGTGCTGCCCGCGGCAACCGGCGCGCGATTGCCAGTGGACCTGCGCTCGGCGGTGATCGGCGCGATTGGCGGATACTTGAGCCTGTGGTTGGTCTTCCAGCTGTTCCGGCTGCTGACTGGCAAGGAAGGCATGGGGTATGGGGATTTCAAGCTGTTGGCGGCACTGGGTGCGTGGCTTGGGTGGCAGATGCTGTTGCCCTGGTCATAGGGGCGGCCGGCGTGGGCGCCGTGGTCGGCATCGCGGCCATTGCCCTGGGTCAGCGCGCCAAGGGTGTGCCCATGGCGTTCGGGCCCTATCTGGCGGCCTCCGGGTGGCTGATGCTCTACACCGGGCCGCAGCTGGTGGCTTCCTACCTCTCCCTTTACGGACCGCGCTGAGGGGCCGGCGATGCTGCGCATCGCCCTTACCGGCGGCATAGCCAGCGGCAAGAGCACCGTTGCCCAGCTGTTCGTTGCGCTGGGCGCAAGGCTCATCGACACCGACCAGGTGGCGCGCGAGGTCGTCGTGCCCGGATCCGCCTGCCTGCAGGGAATCGTCGCCCGTTTTGGTGCCAGCGTGATGGCCCCCGATGGCACGCTGGATCGCGCGCAGCTGCGCCGGATCGTCTTTGCCGATGCCCCGGCGCGCGCCGATCTGGAGGCCATCCTGCATCCGGCGATCCGGCAGCGGGTCGCACAGCTGAGCCCTGGCCGTGGGTGGACCCTATCAGCTGATCGCCGTGCCCCTGCTGGCCGAGACCGGGACGCAGCACGACTACGACCGCGTGCTGGTGGTGGACTGCGAGCCGCAGTTGCAACTGCGTCGGCTGATGGCCCGCGACGGGCTGGGCCAAGCCGATGCCCTGCGCATGATTGGCGCCCAGTCGCCGCGCGCGGCACGGCTGGCCATCGCGCATGACGTGATCCGCAACGACGGCGACCTTGCGGCACTGGCCGCCCAGGTGCAGCTGCTGCACGCGCAATACCTCCAACTGGCCGCCTCAGCCACCGGTTAATGCCTTACGTCCGGGGGCGGAGTTATGCAAAATAGGCGCATGCCCCAACAACCCTCCGCCGTCGAGCGCGCCGCGCCGGACACCGCCGCAGCGCCCCTGATCTTCGAGCAACCGCTCAACGAGCGCATGCGCACCTTCCTGCGGCTGGATTACCTCTACAACCAGGCGCTGTACCACAACGAGAAGGCCAGCCAGTGGGGCAGCCGCGCGGCCATGTCGAGCCTGATCGACATTCTTGCCATCACCACGCGCAGCGACGTGCGCTCCGAGGTGCTCAAGGAAATCGAACGGCACATCGCGCAACTGACCGAGTTCGAGGACCGGCCGGGCGTCGACATCGCGCGCCTGCGGGCACTGGTCAACAACCTGGTGCGCCTCAGAACCGCCCTCGGGGTTGCGGGCACCGCCTACCTGCAGCCGCTGCGTGATTCGGAGTTCCTGGCGGCCATCAAGCATCGCAGCGCCATCCCCGGTGGCACCTGCGAGTTCGACCTGCCCGACTATTTCTTCTGGCTCAACCAGGGCGCTGCCGAGCGCAGCCAGGCCTTCAGCGAATGGCTGGCGATGTTCCGTCCGCTGTGCGACGCGGTCGCCGAGGTGTTGTGGTTGACGCGCCAGAACGGCCAGGGTCGCAAGGAGACTGCAGTAGGCGGCACATTTGCGATCAACTTCGATCGCGACTCGCCGCTGCAGCTGCTGCGCATCTGCCTGCCCGCGGATAGCGGCATCTATCCGGAAATAAGCGGCAGCCATCACCGCTGCAGCGTGCGCTTCCTGAGCTGGAACGGCCTGGCGGCACGTCCATCACAGGCGCCCGGCGACATCTCTTTCCAGTTGATCACCTGTGCCTGATGAGCACGCCCCGCGTCCACTGCCCTACGTGCAAGCGGGAGCTGGAGTGGAATCCACAATCCGCCTGGCGACCGTTCTGCAGCGAGCGCTGCAAGCTGATTGACCTGGGGGCCTGGTTCTCGGAGCAGCGCTCTATCCCGGATGACGCGGCGCCAGAGGCCGAGGACGAGTCGGCCCCGGACTGACGCCGCTAGGGCGCGCTTGCCGGCATCTGCAGCGCGGCGGCCGCAAATGCCAGCTGGTCCGCGGCGTGCTCGATCTGCATCCACACCGGCATGCCGGCGCCGTGGCCGGCACGGGTTTCCACGCGCAGCAGTACCGGGCTTGCGCAGTGCTGCGCATGTTGCAGGGCTGCCGCAAACTTGTAGCTGTGCCAGGGCACCACGCGATTATCCTGGGCCGCGGTGGTCACCAGCGAGGGCGGATAGCAGTGCTGGCGATCCGCATTGTGCACCGGTGAATACGCCAGCTGCGCCTTGAAATCAGCCGCATCCTCCGACAGTCCGTAGTCATCCGACCACTGGCGCGCATTGCCGCTGGCAAGGTGGTAGCGCAACATGTCCATGACGCCCACGTCGGCCAGGGCTGCGCCAAACAGGTCCGGGCGCTGGGTAAGCACCGCACCCACCAGCAGGCCACCATTGCTCTCGCCGTTGATCACGATGCGGTGTGCTTCGGTGTAGCGTTCGCGGACCAGGAACTGCGCCGCGGCGATGAAATCGTCAAAGACATTCTGCTTGTGCTCGCGCACGCCGGCCTTGTGCCACTGCTCGCCGTATTCGCCGCCACCGCGCAGGTTGGCGACCGCGAACACACCGCCCATTTCCAGCCACGCCACGGTGCGCGCGGAAAACCAGGGCGTGAGGGAGACATTGAATCCACCGTAACCGTACAACCAGACGGGGTTGTTTCCGTCGCGCTTCATGTCCTTGCGGTGCACGAGAAACATCGGAATGCGCATGCCATCCTTGCCCGGGTAGAAGACCTGGTCGGTGACGTACGGGCTGGTGTCGGCCGCGAACTTTGGCTGGCGCAACAGCGCAGTATTGCCGCTGGCCATGTCCAGCCCGAAGATCCGCCGCGGCCCCGAGAAGTCCATGAACGAAAAGTAGCTCTCAGTGTCGCCCGGCCTGCCGGTGAATCCTTCCACGGCCCCGGGCCCCGGCAACTTTACTTCGCCCATTGCACGGCCGCTGGCGGCATCGAACAACTGCACGGCCGCGTGGGCATCCTTCAGGTACGCCGCAATCACCTTGTCGCCCACCAGGGCGGCGGTCTCCAGCGCGTTGGCGGACTCCGGTACGACCACACGCATGCGCTGCGCGCCGACCTTGCCCAGATCCATGGCCACGACCCGGCCCCGGGCCGCCCCTGCCGTAGTCTGGAACAGCAGCTCGGTGCCCACCGCGCTGCGTGACCCCAGGTAGGTATATTTGCCGTCGTATTGCACAAACAACGGTTCGGCGGCACCGCCGTTCAGGGCCATGACCAGGATGCCGTTGCTTAAGGTCCCCTCGTCCAGGGTGATCACCAGGTAGCGACCGTCTTCGGTGACCTCGCCATAGGGCACGCGCGTGGAATGATCGCGCACCGCGAACACTTCGCGATCCCGTTCCTGCGCATCGCCCAATTTGTGCCAGCGCACCACCGCCTGCAGCTTGTCGTCACCGCCGGGATAGGCACTGTAGTAGAACCCCGAACCATCCCGTGCCCAGGACGCGCGCGTGAACTTGGTGTCGCGCAAGACCTCCGGCTGGTCTTTGCCCGTGGCCACATCCAGCACGTGCCAGGTGGTCCAGTCCGACCCCGCGTCCGACATGGCGTAAGCCAGCCAGCGGCCATCCGGCGAGGGCACATAGTCCGACAGTGATACGGTCGCGTCACCGCGCAGGCCATTGGGGTTGATCAGCACCCGCCCGGGTCCGGTGGCGAAATCCGCAGCGTTGTCCGACACCATCAATACGGACTGATCCTGCTTGCCATCATTGTGCAGGTAGAAATACCTTCCACCTTCGCGCACCGGGACGCCAAAGCGCTCATAGTGGAAGAGCAGGTCCAGTCGGGCACGGATTGCCCCCAGGCGCGGCAGGGCATCCAGATACGGCCGGGTCAGCGCGTTTTGTGCCGCAACGTACTGTTGCGTAGCAGGCGACACGGTGTCCTCCAGCCAGCGATAGGGGTCGGCCACCCGGGTCCCGTGATAGTCCTCCACTGTCGTGCCACGCGTCACGGCCGGGTACGTCTTGGGATCCAGCTGCAAGCCGCTGACGCAGCCGGCCAGCACCAGTAACATCAGCGCAATGAACTTACCCCGCATGTCACGCATCATAGCCGCGACCCTGCCCTTGCTGTCAGTGCTCATGCTGTCCGGACTGGTGCTTGCCGGCCGCGCGCAGGCAGAGCAATTGACTGTCGAGCGGCTGTTCGCCGCGCCGGACCTGGCCGGCGACAGCCTGCGAAATCCCCGCCTGTCTCCCGACGGCCGTCTGGTCGCCTACCTCAAGGGCGCCGCGGACAATCGCGACCGGCTGGACCTGTGGGCCTATGACCTGGCCACTGGCAAGCATCGCCTGCTGATCGACGCACGCGCGCTGGCACCGGATTCCGCTTCCCTGTCCGAAGAGGAGGCAGCACGGCGCGAACGCCAGCGCACCTCCGCGCTGTCGGGCATCCTTGAGTACTCCTTCTCCCCGGACTCGCGTTCCATCCTGGTACCGCTGGCCGGGGACCTGTATCTATATGATCTCAAGGCGCCGGCAGCCCGCGCCGTACGCCGCCTGACAACCACGCCTGCCTATGAAACCGATGCGCGCATTTCCCCGCGCGGCCACTTCGTCAGTTTCATCCGCGAGCAGAACCTGTATGTGCTGGACCTGCGCAGCGGCGTCGAGACCGCCATCACGCATGACGGACGCGGCACGGTCAGCTTTGGCATGGCCGAGTTCATCGCCCAGGAGGAGATGAATCGCGACACCGGCTACTGGTGGTCGCCGGACGACACGCGCATCGCCTACACGCGCGTGGATGAGGCCAGGATCCCAGAGGTCGAGCGCTTCGAGATCAATGCACGCAACGTGGTCACGGTGCGCCAGCGCTATCCGTTCACCGGAACTGCGAACGCGACGGTGCAGCTGCAGGTTGCCCGCGTCGCAGATCCTGGCCACGCGGTGGCCATGGACCTGGGCGCCGATGATGATTTCTACCTGGCCCGCGTGAATTTCTTCCCTGACGGCAACGCGCTGGCCGTGCAGCGCCAGAGCCGCGACCAGAAGCGCCTGGACCTGCTGCGCCTGGATGGCGGCACCGGCGCGGCGCGCACGCTGGTCACCGAAACCAGCGATACCTGGGTGCCGCTCAGTGATGAGCTGACATTCCTGCCCAAGCGGCGGCAGTTTATCTGGGCTTCCAGCCGCAGCGGCTTGCGTCAGCTGTACCTGTACGACTTCAACGGCAAGCAGCTGCGCCAGCTGACCCAGGGTGACAGCAACATCGTGGGCAAGCGCGAAACCGCGGCGGTCCGCGCCGTCGACGAACGCCGCGGGCTGCTGTATTTCATGTCCCCGGGCGACAACCCGCGCGAACGCCAGTTGTTCCTGACCAGCCTGGACCGCGCCACGCCACCGCACCAAGTCACCGAAGGGTCCGGCTGGCACAACGTCACCATGGCCGAGGACGCCAGCGTCTTCCTGGATTCTTATTCCAATACCGAGACGCCCCCGTCGCTGCGCCTGTACTCTGCCGACGGTTCGCTGATCAGCGCCCTGGTGCCCAACGCACTCAAGGCCGGGCACCCGTACTTTCCCTTCGCAGCCGATCACGTGAAGACCGAATTCGGGACAATCAGTGCCAGTGACGGCCAGGTGCTGCACTACGCATTGCTCAAGCCCGCGCACCTGGAGCCGGGGCGCCACTACCCGGTGATCGTGGACGTGTACGGCGGCCCTGGCGTGCAACACGTGACCAATACTTGGGGCGGCACCTGGGACCTGCTGCACCAGATCATGGTCCAACGCGGCTACGTAGTGTTCATGCTGGATAACCGTGGCAGCGGCGAGCGCGGCGTGCGATTCGAAAGCGCCTCGTTCCACAGTCTCGGTTCAGTCGAGGTCGACGACCAGGTGGCCGGCGTGCGGTTCCTGCGCGGCCTGCCCTACGTCGATGGCGCGCACATTGGCATCATGGGGTGGAGCTACGGCGGCTACATGGCGCTGCTGGACGTGCTTAAGGCCCCCGACAGTTTTGCCGCGGCGGTGGCCGGCGCGCCGGTGACCGACTGGCGGCTCTACGACACGCACTACACCGAACGCTACATGGGGACACCGGCGCAGAATCCGGAGGGCTATCGCAGTGCTGACGTACTCACGTACGCATCCCAGTTGAAGCGCCCGCTGCTGCTGATTCACGGCATGGCCGACGACAACGTGCTGTTCACGCACAGCACGGCGCTGATGAAGGCACTGCAGGACGCCAACCGTCCTTTTGACCTGATGACGTATCCGGGCGGCAAGCACGGATTGACCAGCCACCAGGACACCGGCCCGCATGTGTTCGAGCAGGTCCTGCAGTTCTTCGACCGCGAGTTGCATCCGCAGCCCAGGTAATCGTCCGGTTTAGGCTGCGCAAGCGCAGGAAGACTCTTCGCGTGGCATGCTGGCAGTTCATTCAGTCGTGGCGCTGACTCCAGCCACCCGGGGACACGCCGAATTGGCGCTTGAAGGCACGGCTGAACGCCGATTCGGAGTCGTACCCAATGGCCGCGCCAATCTGGGCCAGGCTGCCGCGCCCCTCGCGCAATTGCTGCGCCGCCAAATGCATACGCCACATGGTCAGGTACTGCATCGGAGGCTGTCCTACCAGCGAACTGAAGCGCTCCGCAAAGACGGAGCGTGACATTCCAACTTCAATTGCGAGCGACTCCGCGGTCCAAGCTTCCGTCGGACGTGCATGAAGGGCCGCCAGAGCTTTTCCTACATGCAAATCACTCAGTCCCGCGAGCCATCCGCGCCGTTCCGCGGGCAGGCCAGCGACAAACTGGCGAATAGCCTCAACAAATAACAGCTCGGATAGTTTTGCTATCACTGTCGTCGAGCCCAGTCGTCCGGCAGCGATCTCGCTTGCAGCAAAGCGAAAAGAACTTTCGATCCATGCCCCGGATGGAGTCGATCGTACGTCTAGCTTCAGCACCGCCGGCAATGCAGCGAGCAGCGGACTGAACGGCGTGTCACAACCAAGGTAGCCGCACAGCAGCTGTGTTGCTGCGCCACCCCCGCCGTATACGATGCGTGCGAGCCCGCCATCCAGGGGAGGCTGGATAATCTCCCCTGCCGGCACAGGTACCGGGGTCAGCTCGCTACCAAATGTGTGAGCGCTATTGTGCGGCAACAACACGATCTCGCCCGCACTGACATCGATTGCGTCACCAGCTTCCGGCTGCAGTCGCATGGTGCCCCGAGCGACGAAATGGGACGCAATGACATGACGAGGTGCTTCCAGAAAAGGCTTGCAGTCGTCGGATGACACTTTGCCGCTGATACACCACGGCGCCGTGAAGTTCGCTTCGAGGAAGACTCCGCCGGACAACCTAGTTACACGCAAGACGTCAGAAAACGCATCCACCGCCTGCCCGCCTTTGCATCCAGAGTCTGGAGCATGAGATCCGGAGCCCTGGTAATTCAAGCTCGGACGCAAGGTTTATATAGTCACGACCACTGGAAATCAAGGAACGAGGCTGCGGGCAGAAAGTCGTCACATTCAGGTCGAGTCATCCGTATCGCACAGCAACCTGCGCCACCGCAGATCTTGGCTTACGGGGTGACGGACGCCGCATCGCTTCTCGAAGCACAGTAACCATGCTCCCTTACGTCACCATAACTACGAGGATTTTCCCATGAATGCTGCTGTTGCCGAGGTTATGAGCGAAGTTGGTCGGTCCACCCGTTATGCCCGCGTGATCGCACTATCAAAGAAGGCGGAGTGGCAGATTGATCGTGATCTGCTGCGGGGTCGAACGTTTGACTTCTCACGCACGTTTCTGCCGGACGGGCTGACGCTCAGCCATCGACTGGACTTTCTGACTGCCGACGATGTGCGCCTGATGAGTCAGATTCAGGGCCGCACCTATGCCTACATTTTCGGGCTGGTGGAACGTTTCATCAGCGCGAAGATGCTCGATCTGGGTCGGGCGAAGATCTTCGGTGACCAGCTCGCGCTGGAAGGCCTGGTTCGATTCTCCAACGAGGAGATCAAGCATCAGGAACTGTTCCGGCTGATGGAGACGATGATTGCGCCGCATATGCCGGACGGCTATCGTCGGGTCGCTGAACCAAACGATGTGGCCCAGGCCGTGCTCGCCACCCGCACGTGGGCGGTCCTAGCACTCACCTGTCATATCGAACTGTTCGTCCAGTCGCACTACGCCGCGAGTATTGCCCCACACCAGGACATCTGCCCGCTCTTCAGAGACGTCTTTCAGTTTCACTGGCGCGACGAGTGCCAGCACGTGGTGCTCGATGAACTGGAGTGGAAAGCTGAGCATGCAGCGCTGTCAGCTGCCGAACGTGACCTGGCTGTCGACGACCTGATTGCCCTGGTGATCGCCGTAGACGGAATACTGCAGGCACAAGCGATGGCTGACGCTGGCTACTTCGTGCAAATCGCCGAGGGAAACTTTGGTGTTGAACAGGCTGTGCAGATAGAAGCCGCTGTACTGGCTGCCTACCGCTGGCAGTACATCATCTCCGGCGTGCAGCATCCACACTTCGGCCGGCTCTTGACCAGCATGACGACGCCGGCACAGATGTCACGGATACAGGCGGCGTTGGTGCCGATCGTTGGCAGCTAAACCGGCGCCCACAGCGCCGGCCCAATGGCGGCGCTGCGGTGGATGAAACCACGGAGTCTGCTATGACTATACCGATGTGGGCGTTGCTGGGATTCGCCACCTGGACCGTCCTGCTGCTGATGGTAACCGTCGGCGTTTACCGATGGACCCAGATCTTGCTGGGACGCAAGCGCATTGGGGCGTTTCGTTCGGATCAGGTCGAGGGCGACGACTGGTATCGGCGGTCAATGCGCGCACACGCCAATTGCGTGGAAAACCTGCCTGTTTTCGGAGCCGTCGTTTTGGCCCTTTCCGCCAGCGGTGTTTCAGGCCCAGCCGTCGACCGGCTGTCCATGGCGGTATTGGCTGCCCGGGTCGTGCAGTCCAGCATTCACGTATCTCATGCACAAACTGACGCTTTCGTGTCGGTGAGATTTACTTTCTTTTGCATCCAACTGGCGGCCTTCCTGGCGCTAATCGTGATGATCGTCCTGCACGCCATGCACGGATAGTGGTGCTGGAGCCGCAGTAGCCTCAACGCAAAGCCAGCCTGACTGCTGGCGGCATCGGCAGGAATTGACACAGCGCAAGCAGATCCGTGTATGCCGCATCATCGACCCTGCGCCGCCGAACGATAATCTCCTCGCGGACATACCCGATGGGAGCGACGGGGAAAGTCAGCATTACCTACGGATGGGATCGCTCACGCATATTTGAATAGCGCCATGAACCCGAAGTCCATGTGCAATTGCTGATGGCAGTGAAATAGCGTGAGACCAGGATTATCGGCAACGAAGTCGATGCTGAGCTCCTGAAACCCGCCGAGCATCACCACGTCCTTGACCACACCGGCGGTGGATCGCCCCGCAAACCGCGTGAGTTCGAAGCTGTGGCGGTGCAAATGCAGCGGGTGGATATCGTCGCTGGCGTTGCGAAATTTCAATCGATAGCGTTGCCCTTCGTGCAATATATGGCTCGGCTGCATCTTCTTCATGGAGAACGCTTCACCGTTGAGCGTCCACTGATTGAAGCCGTGCAGCGCTGCGTTGTGTTTGACGATCAGCATCTCGATCGTTTCATCCGGTGTCGCTGCCTGGGCCCCGGCTTTGCCGAATCGCGCATAATCCCAGTGAAACGGCTTCGGATCGACCCACTGAGGCTGGCCTTTGCGCCCGGCATACTCGACCACAATACCCATCCCGTGACCGCGGTCGTCATGGTCCAAATCGCCCATGACCCACGCGCCTGGGTGATTCATGTCAACGATCGCCGAGACCCTCTCGGCGGTTCCCAGCCACAGCACCGGGACTTCGGCGGGTGTCGGCACCGGATTTCCATCGAGCGCCACCACCCGAAATACGTGGCCGGGCAGCGCCAGGCTGCGGATTTCCCCGGCACTGGCATTGAGCACATGGAATAGAACCCGCTCGCCTTGCCTGACGCGGATGGGCTCACCATGCCCGAGCATCTTGCCGTTGATGGCGAAATGCTTGTAGCCGACTTCAAACCCCTTGGCCTTTTCCTTCGCCGCGTCGTCAGCATGCTTGCCGATAAGCTGCAGGTCATGAATCGGTTTACCTGCCAGGAAATCCATGGCCATGTCGCCACCGCGGCTCAAGGTCGGCTCGAATTCCTTCATCACGAGAAACACTTCGCGGTCGTACGCGCCGGGATCCTCCCTGGGATCGATGTAGACGGCTCCGGCCTGGCCGGTATAGGTCCCGCGCTTGAGGTTGCCGCCCGCCGGGACGTGCGTGTGGTAGAAGCGCAAGCCCGACGGCATTGGTACGAACGCCACGCGCCGCATGCCGCGCGCCGGCACGAACGGCGTCCCCTCCTCCGATGCGCCGTCCACCTCGCTCGGGACCATCTGACCGTGCCAGTGCACCAGTTCCGGCGTGTCCGTGTCATTGTGAATATCGACCGTGACGCGCTGGCCCTCCTTGAAACGCAGCAGTGGCCCGGGAAACTGGCCGTTGTACAGCGTGGTCGACACGGCGTGACCGGGCGCCAGGTCCACGAGTCCCGTGGCAATTCGCAACGTATAGTCGGCCTTCAATTCGGGCTGTGACGCTGATTGGGCCAGCACCGAAGACCAGGGGCTGGAGCCCGCAGCCAGCGCGGCGCTGGACACTTTCAGAAAATCCCGGCGCGGCAGCAAGATCCTTGGTGTCACAGCGAAAAGTCCAACCGGTGGCCTCGTGCCCGATCAATGACTAGTGGGCGGCATCCAGGTGCGGCCATTGGTCGATCTTAACCCGGGCAACCAGCATTGCCGTGCCGCGACCGTCCGGATGAAGGATCAATGCCTCCCCGTCGGCCAGGCCGGCCGCCTCTTGCGGATACGCCTCCACAATGTTGGGAAAGTGCGTGACGATGAGCGTGTCCTTGCCGGGCGCCGGTGCCTCTGCGCTTTTCGCCCGCAGCCAGGCGCCGCGCGTGCCGCTGTTGTCCGCGGCCATGCTTTGGCCCGAATCGCCAAGCTGGGCAAGCGCGGTTGCCGGACCGAGTTTTGCCAGCCTGATCGTCTCGAGCGCCCGATAGGTCGGGCTGGACAACACCTGCCCAACCGGTATGCGCAGCTGGCGCAGCGCATCGCCCAGGGCCATTGCCGAGGATCGACCTACCTCGTCCAGCTGGCGCTCGCGGTTAGGGTTATCAGGGTTGGCTGTGGCCGCATCAGGCGGGCTGCGCGGAGAGCTGGCGTGCCGCATCAGGATCACGTAGCCACCCGAGCGCAGCGCCGTCAACTCAGACCCCGGGGCTGATTCGCCAGCGAAAGTCGCAGCCGATAAAGCCAGCATCAGGACTGCCGTGAAACACCAAATGTGATTTTTCATCGGGCCCACCAACCTTTTGAGTTTGAGCGCGCATCAAGATTATGGCGCACTCGATGCGCGTCGCCGGACCGCAACAGTGCCCAAGGCCTACCGATTCTCCACCGGCCTTTTGCCAAGGGCCGGCAAGCAATTGTTTATCATGGCGTTTTCGCCGCAGCCTCAAATCGTCGAACCGACTTGTCCTGCATCCCTTTCGTTCAGAGATGAAACGCTCGGCTATCCAGCGCTTTATAGCTGCGCATCGGCCTGTCACCACGCGCATGTGCGGTGCGTCAGGCCTCGAACGGCAGCTCCTCGTGTGATGCCCACATGCCATGCACCTGCGCGGCGATTGCAAAGGGCAGGATGACGCGCGCGATCTCCTGCATCTTCTCCGCATCGACGATCAGCAGCTCCGAGCGCTTTTCGACCATGTTGCTGAACACGCCCAGGAGGTAACCCGAGCCCTCGGCCGCCTTGGCGCCCTTGGGCGCGAAGCACGCTTCCTGCAGGTTGCCGTTGTCACCCACGAACAGGCTCTCGACTCTTGCCCGCAGCCATGTCGAACCGGCCCAGGGAATTGGTGAGCGGGAAGGACGGCGCACCGCTCATTTGCATGCTGGGGGGCCGGCTGAAATCGGTGTAGCCCAGATAGCCGAAGCGATAGGGCAACGAGCAGAACCGGTCATCGATGCGCGGCAGGCCGCCCAGCTGCTGCGGAAACGGCGACTGTTCCTCCCAGCCGTCCTTCTTCGATCCCAGGTCCACCACCCAGCGCCGGATGGTCGACCCACCCGTCATCGGCGTCCACGGCGAGCCGTCGCGGTTGGGAAAGAACGGATACGGG
Source organism: uncultured Pseudomonadota bacterium (assembly GCA_963726085.1). Taxonomy (GTDB): domain Bacteria; phylum Pseudomonadota; class Gammaproteobacteria; order Steroidobacterales; family Steroidobacteraceae; genus ZC4RG30. The sequence continues at coordinate 55,473 of CAVSAR010000003.1, forward strand.
TTGGCGTCCGACACCGTGCCATCGACCACCAATCGGTTGCCCTCGGTGCTGGCATTGAGGGTATGTCCCATGGCATGCGGCGGGCCCTTGATCCAGCGCGCGTCCTTGGCATCGCCGTCCCGCGGCAACACCAGCAGGTAGCCGGGCAGTCGCTCGTCCCAGTGCCAGTGCAGGTTCTCCGGGGACGCGGCCAACCATTCCTTGCTGGTGGTCAACGGGAAGTGCGGGATCACCACATGGGTACGAGTGATCGCCATGTCGTGGTTCTCGCTCACGTAGGGCGCCTGCAGGCGTACCTCGCGCTTCACCTGCCCGGACCGTCGATGAAGTAGACAAAGATGTCCGTGGAGGCCTCGCCGGTGGCCTCGTAACCAAAGGCGATCATCTCGCCGGTTACCGGGTCGATCTTCGGATGCGCCGTGAACGTCAGGCTCTTGTAGCTTGCCGTCGAAGTCGTACTCGCCCTGGTCTCAAGCGTATGCGGGTCGATCTCGTAGGGCCGCGCGTCTTCCTTGGTTGCCAGCAGGCGGCCGGCGTGGACCACCGGCGTGGTATTGGTGACCGTGCTGCTCAGACCTCGCACGGAAGGATCGTCCGCCGCCGCGGTTTCGGTAGTTGCCAAACAGCTGTCGCCCCGCCTTGCGGTTTGCCAGGTAGCGCGGCGTGCGCACGAAGCGGCCCTTGTAGTCCACGCGCCCGTCATGAGAACCGGAACATGGAGATGTAGCCGTCGGCGCTGAAGGGACTTCGTCGGCGTATTTCGGCGGGTACATCCAGTCGCCACCCAGCCGGTAGAAGGTGCCGTGCAGGTCACGCGGAATCTGTCCCTGGACCTCGCAGTCGAAGATCTCCCCCTCGAAGCGCAGCGTCGCGAAGAAATCGCCGCCCAGATGCTTGTCGCCGAATCGCTGGACCATTTGCCGTATCCCCTGTCACTGGTAGTCGCGCGGTAAATCGTGCGCCGGATGGTAAGTCGAAAGCCACTTTTGTGGGAACCCTTCACTCGTCCCAAGCGCTGCCACATCGCTACTGAGAACCATTCATTGCATGGCGGCGACCGATGGGATCGTCACTCCTGGCTAGTACTGCCCGTACCGACCCGTGATGGAGCGCAGCAGTTTCGCCGGGTCGTAGCCGATGCCGTCCTTGAAGACGATCTGCGTGTTTTCAACGTCGGCAATTTTTCGCGACGGATCTCCGAGGATGACCACCAGATCCGCATTCTTGCCCACTTCTATGGAACCGATGCTGCCCTGCCGGCCCTCGAAGATCGCCCCGTTGAGCGTCGCGATGCGAATGGCTTGCACCGGCGTAAAGCCCGCCTCTACCAACAGTTCAATCTCGCGCTGGTCGCCAAATCCGGGCAGCACGCCACCATTACCGGTGGGGTCGGGACCGGCCAGCAGCAGCCCGCCGGCAGCGACGAAATTGCGCTCCATCTGCATGGCATGGGCCAGCTTGATCGCGGCGTCAGGTAACGGCGACTCCAGTCGCCGGTCGCGCCTGAATAGATAGGCTTCGCGTGCCGCGGGCGCCATGGCCTCGAGCATGCGCGATTGCAGCGGCGGGCGGCCCGCCACGTCGCCCTCCAGCACCGGCAACGTCGAAGTCACCGCCACGTGATGCGACACCAGCAGCCGGATCAGCTGGGCGGCTTCAGCCCCGTCAGGATCCATGTTCTTGATCGTGTCCTCGTCGCCCTCCTGCGGACACACGTCGGGCTGCTTGCCCGGTGTCAACTGGGTGTTGACCCAGAAGCCATGCTCCAGATTGTCGATGCCCAGCTCGGCCGCCTCGGGATAGGTCACCGAACACAGGTGCCCGGTGACCTTCAGGCCGTGCCGGTGCGCGGCCTCGATGGCGGCCTTGAGCTCTGCACGCGTGATATGCATGTAGGCCTTGAACGAGGTCACGCCGGCACTGGCCCAGTAGTCAACGAAGCGCGTCGCTTCCTGGGGACTGGCCAGTTGATGCATCTGGATGAAGTCCGTGCTCTTGCCCTCCAGATAGGGGGCCGTCACGTCGATATGCGGCCCGGGCAAGCTGCCGGCCTCGATCTGGTCGCGAAGATTAAGGTCGGCATAGGGCTCGACGCTGCCGGTGGTGCGCATGGTGGTGACGCCTGCGGCCAGGTACAGGCGCGGCGAGGAGAACATCATCTGCGGCGCCAGCAGCGGGTCGTCGAACGCGGGCTTCCTGCCCGGCCCGAAATTGGGCAGCGCGATGTAGAACAGGTGGTTGTGCATGCCGACAATGCCGGGCATCACCGTATGGCCCTGCAGATCCAGCACCGCCGTACCCGCGACCGGGGTTACGTCGCGCGCGGCTTCGATCCTGGCGATCTTGCCACCCTCGATGACCAGGTTTTGGTCCTCGACGGCCGGCCCACCGGTCCCGTCGATGATGCGCACATGCGTCAGCACCACGGTCGGCGCCTGCACGCGCACGAATTCCTGCACCTGCGCTGACAGCTGCTGGGCGGCAGCGGGATGCAAACTCAGCAGCGCGAGCAACAAGGCGAACACCTGCACGAATCGTTGCATGCGGCCTCCATGCCCGGCCAACCAATACCCGGGCGCTGCGACTAGAGTATCTACTGGACTGCCTGATGCGCGCGCTGCGTGAGGTAGGCGCGCACTGCTTCGGCATCCTCGGCGCTGATGCGGCCGCGGAACGACACCATGCCGCGTGGTTCCAGCGCCCCATCCATCACCACCGAGCGGAACGCTTCCGGGGTATTGATCATGGGCGAGTAGCGCAGGTCGGGGAACAGGCCGCGATTGCCGTAGGCGGTCTCGTGGCACATGGCGCAGTTGACGCCAAACGTATCGGCACCGTGTGCAATCTGCTCGGGGCTGCCGAATTGCGGCGGCGGATTGAGTGCCCGACGCGGCGGCGCCGGCGCAGCCGGCGGCAGGCTGGCCTTGCCGCCCAGCTTGTACACCAGCAGGCGTGAGCTGTTACCGGCGTAGTAGTCGCGTGTCCCGTATCCGGCCAGCTGCGCGATGTACTGTTCGCCCGCGATTTCGTAGCTGATGGGCGCGGCCACCACGCCGGTCTGCGGATCGGTGGACCACAGCTTCTTGCCGTCGCTGTCGCGAAACGCCGAGAACTCGCCCTTTTGCGCACCCTGGAACACCAGGCCACCGGCCGTGCTCAATACACCCGAGGCAATGGTGCCGCGCTGCTCAGAGCGCCACACCTCGCGGCCGGCCACCGGATCCCAGGCGATCAGGAACGCGCGCGACTGGCGCGGCGCATCGGAGTGCAGGTCGTCATAGATGGTCGGCGGTGCGCGGCCGGTGGCCGAGTTGCCCACGCCTTCGCGCGCCACGTAGTTGGGGTCCGGCGCAAAGGCGGTGCTGGTCTCCACGATCGGCGTGTAGACCAGCCCGGTGCGCCGGCTGAAGGACAACGGGTGCCAGCTGTGCGCGCCCTGCCCGCCGGGTTGCACGATCACCGCCTTGCCGGTCTTGCCGAAGCGCGCCTCCGGATTCTCCACCGGCCGGCCGGTCTTCAGGTCGACGCCGCGTGGCCCAGGTCACGGTGGTGAACTTGTCGCGCGCAGCAGCTTGCCGGTGGCCGCATCGAGCACGTAGAAGAAGCCGTTCTTGGACGCCTGCATCAGCACGCGCTGCGGCGCCCCGTCGATCTTCAGGTCGGCCAGCATCAGCGGGCTGGTGGCATCGAAGTCCCAGCTCTCCGCGGGCGTCGCCTGGTAGTGCCAGACGTAGGCGCCGGTATCGGCGTTGACCGCGACGATCGAAGCGAGGAACAGGTTGTCGCCGCCGCCGGGACTGCGCGCCTCGGCCACCCACGGCGTGCCATTGCCGGTGCCGAAATAGAGCAGGTTGGGCTTCGGATCGTAGGCCATGCCGTCCCACACGGTGCCGCCGCCGAACTTCCAGCCAGCTCGCCGGTCCAGGTCTTGGCAGCCATCTGCAGCTGCGCGGTTCTCGTAGGGCTTGGCGGGATCGCCGGGCACGGTGTAGAAGCGCCAGATGCAGCTTGCCGTCGCGGCGTCATAGGCCGAGATGTAGCCACGCACGCCGATCTCCGAGCCGGCGTTGCCGATGATCACCTTGCCGTTGACGATGCGCGGCGCGCCGGTGATGGTGTAGGGCTTGCTCTGGTCCACGGTGACGCACTTCCCAGACCACCTTGCCGGTCTTGGCGTCGAGCGCGATCAGCCGGCCGTCGTAGGCGCCGACATAGATCCGGCCCTTCCAGGCCGCCACGCCGCGATTGACCACGTCGCAGCAGCCCTTGATGCCGGTCTCGCCCGGGACCTTCGGGTCGTATTTCCACAGCGGCTTGCCCGTGCGGGCGTCGAAGGCGAACACCTTGCTCCAGGCGCTGGTCACGTACAGCACGCCATCGATCACCAGCGGCGAGGCTTCCTGGCCGCGATTGGTATCGAGGTCCGCGTACCAGGCGAGGCCCAGCTGCGACACGTTGTCGCGTGGTGATCCTGGCCAGCGGACTGAAGCGCTGTTCGTCGTAGGTGCGGCCGATGCTCATCCACTGGCCCGGTTCCGCATCGGCATTGCGCAACCGCGCGGCGTCTACGCCTGCGGCCATGCCAATCGTGCTGACGGGGCCAGCAGGCAGGCCAGTGCCGCGCAGCGCGCGAACACTTCAGAGCTTGATCTTGCCACCGCCCATGCCGCCGATGCCGCCCAGGCCGCCGCCGGCATCCGGCACGACGATTCGGGATGAAGCCTCGCGACGCATTTCCCGCGCCTCTTCAATGGCTTGCTCCAGGGCCTGGCGCACCGCCGCCGGGAACTGGTTGATGGCGTCTTCCAGCGACTTGGCTTCCATTTCAAATCCCAGCGGCAGCACGCCACCCGGGGTCAGCAGCTGGGTCTGGCCGCTGTACAGCACGGCGCGGCCGAGGATCAGGTTCACCATTGACCTGCACCGGCACCAGGCGACGGATGGTCCCGGCCGTGCGATCGGTGAACACTTCTTCACGATAGAGGTTCGCGGTATCGAACCGGATTTCAGGCAGCTGCATTTCGGTACTCATGCGTGCAAGTGTACCTGTCAGCGCAGCCGCTGGCGTAGCGGCTCGATCATGGGCCGGTCCGCTTCCAGCAGGTCGCATGCAGCCAGCTCGTCCAGGCTTGCCCAGCGCAGTGCCTGACCGTCCAGCCCCTGGGGTTCGCCGGTGAAATGCGTGACCAGCCACAGATCAATCTCGACGCTGCGGTCCGGATAGGCATGGGTGAACTGGCCCAGTGGCTGCGCGGCCTGGACCTCGATGCCCAGCTCCTCGCGCAATTCGCGTTGCAGTGCCTGGCGCGGCGACTCGTGGGCCTCGACCTTGCCGCCGGGGAATTCCCAGCGACCGGACTGCCACTTGCCCGCTGGCCGCTGTGCGATCAGCACCTGCGGGGCGGCCCCGCTGCGCGCCAGGGCCGCAGCGACCACTTTCATTGCTCGGCTATGCCAGCTGTCCGTGGCACTGCTTGTACTTCTTGCCGGAACCGCAGGGGCAGGGGTCGTTGCGCCCCACCTTTGGCACGCCACGCACGAAAGGTGCCGGTGCTGGGCCTTGATCCTGCGCGGCCAGGGATCCGCCATCGGGCAGCGCTGCCTCGTCATCCCCCAGCTGTGCCGCACCCGCGGCCGTGAGCAGGGACTGAGCTTCGGCGTGCTGTGCCTGCAGTGCGCGCATCAGCCGTTCGCGCTGCTCGGCTTCCTCGCGTTCGACCTGCGCCTCGTCGCGCACCTCCACCTTGGCCAGCATGGATGCGGACTCGAATTTCACGCGCCCCAGCATGGCCGTGAACAACTCGAAGGCCTCGCGCTTGAACTCGTAGCGATAGTCCTTTTGCGCGTAGCCGCGCAAGTGGATGCCCTGGCGCAGGTAGTCCATCGCGGCCAGGTGCTCGCGCCAGTGCGAATCGAGGTTGCGCAGCACGATCTCGCGCTCGATCTGGCGCATCAGCGGCGCGCCGAAGCGCTCCACCTTGGAATTGTAGGACGCATCCACCGCCGCCACGGTGCGGGCGCGGAAAGTGCCCTCCTCGATTTCCGCGTTCTCGGCAACCCAGCCCTTGGCATCGACGGTGACATTGAAATCCCGTTCCAGGGCCGCGTTCAGGGCATCCAGGTCCCAGTCCGCCGGTGAGGTCTGGTGCGGCACGAACTGGTCGATCAGGCCGCCCACGGCTTCCTCGCGCATGCCGGCCACCGCGTCGGACAGGTCGGTCGCCCCCAGGATGCCGGTGCGCTGCTGGTAGACCACCTTGCGCTGGTCATTGGCCACGTCATCGAACAGCAGCAGCTGCTTGCGGATGTCGAAGTTGTGCGCCTCGACCTTGCGCTGCGCCTTCTCGATTTGCCGCGTCAGCATCCCCGACTCGATGACCTCACCCTGCTTCATGCCCGCCATCTGCAGCAGGCGCTTGGTGCGGTTGGGATCGCCGAAGATGCGCATCAGCGTGTCTTCCATCGACAGATAGAAGCGCGATGATCCGGGATCGCCCTGGCGACCCGAACGACCGCGCAGCTGGTTGTCGATGCGCCGTGACTCGTGCCGCTCGGTGCCGATGATGTGCAGGCCACCGGCTTCCAGCACCTTGTTGTGCCGCAGCTGCCAGGCCGCGCGCAGCTCGGTCGCGACGCGCATCGTCGATGGTCTCGCCCTGGCCGGTCAGGTCCGCCAGCTCGGCCTCGAAATTGCCGCCCAGCTGGATGTCGGTGCCGCGGCCGGCCATGTTGGTGGCAATGGTCACGGTGCCCGGCCAGCCGGCCTGCGCGATGACATGCGCCTCGCGCTCGTGCTGCTTGGCATTGAGCACCTGGTGCTTGATGTCCAGCTTGGTCAGCAGCCCGGACACGTGCTCGGAGGCCTCGATGGAGGTGGTGCCTACCAGCGCCGGCTGGCCGCGGGTGGCGCAGTCCCGGATGTCCTCGATGATGGCTTCGTACTTGTCGTCCGCGTTGAGATAGACCAGGTCCGACATGTCCTTGCGGATCATCGGCCGGTGCGTGGGGATCACCACCACTTCCAGGCCATAGATCTGCAGGAATTCCGGGGCTTCGGTGTCGGCGGTGCCGGTCATGCCGGAGAGCTTCTTGTACAGGCGGAAGTAGTTCTGGAAGGTGATCGAGGCAACCGTCTGGTTTTCCTCGCGCACGCGCACGCCTTCCTTGGCCTCGACGGCCTGGTGCAGGCCCTCGGACCAGCGGCGCCCGGGCATGGTACGGCCGGTGAACTCGTCGACGATGATCACTTCGCCGTTGCGCACGATGTATTCCACGTCGCGCTTGTAGATCGCATGCGCGCGCAGCGCCGCGTTGAGGTGATGCATCAGGCGGATATTGGCCGCGTCGTACAGGCTCTCGCCCTCGCGCAGCAGCCCGCTCTCGGACATCAGGTGCTCGACGTGCTCGTGGCCGGCCTCGGTGATGTGCACCTGCTTCGGCCTTCTCGTCGACCAGGTAGTCGCCGGGACCGTCCTCCTGCAGCTGTCGCTCCAGGCCCGGCACCAGCTTGTTGATCGAGATGTACAGCTCCGTGCTCTCTTCGGCCGGACCGGAGATGATCAGCGGTGTGCGCGCCTCGTCGATGAGGATGGAGTCGACTTCATCGACAATGGCGAACGACAGGCCACGCTGCACGCGGTCTTCCAGCCGGTAGGCCAGGTTGTCGCGCAGGTAGTCAAAGCCGAATTCGTTGTTGGTGCCGTAGGTGATGTCGCAGGCATAGGCGGCGCGCTTTTCCTGCGAGTCCTGCTGGCTGCGGATCACCCCCACGCTCATGCCCAGGAACTTGAGTACCGGCGACATCCACTCGGCGTCGCGCGAGGCCAGGTATTCGTTGACCGTGACCACGTGCACGCCCTCCCCGGGCAGCGCGTTGAGGTACATCGGCAGCGTGGCCACCAGGGTCTTGCCCTCGCCAGTGCGCATCTCCGCGATGCGACCCTGGTGCAGGGTCATGCCGCCGATCAGCTGCACATCGAAATGGCGCATCTTGAGCGTGCGCACGGCCGCCTCGCGGACCACCGCAAAGGCTTCCGGCAGCAGTTCGTCCAGGGTAGCCCCGGCCTTGAGCCGTTCACGGAATTCCGCGGTCTTGGCCCCCAGTGCCTCGTCGGGAAGGGCCTTGAGCGCCGGCTCGAAGGCGGAAGCCTGCCCCACCAGCTTGCTGTAGCTGCGCACGGTGCGCTCGTTGCGGCTGCCGAAAACTCGCGTCAATAACTGGAGCACGTGGGTAAAGACCTCGGGTAGCCGAATCGGTTCATCGGGACAAACTGAAGGCGACCGGCTCAAATTCAAGCCGGGCGGCGGTTAACTCGTTATTTTACGATATCTGCACGCCACTTGAGCGTGCGGAGAAGCAGGAGAGGACTTCCCCGGTCCGTCCCTTCAGGGATCTACGAATGAGAGCGGATTGATCTGCTGGCCGTTACGCAGCACCTCGAAGTGCACGTGCGGCCCGGTGGAGCGTCCGGTGGAGCCCATCAGCGCGATGGGCTGGCCGCGCACCACCATGTCGCCCACCCGCACCAGCGATCGCGAGTTGTGCGCGTAACGGGTCATGTAGCCGTTGCCGTGATTGATCTCGATCAGGTTGCCGTAGCCGGTGTGCGGCTCCGACTTGGTCACGACGCCGGCAGCTACTGACAGTACCTGCGATCCCAGCGCGCCGGCGAAATCCACGCCGCGATGCCAGGCCTCGGTGCCATCGAACGGATCCTGGCGCTCGCCGAAATACGAGGAAATATGGCCTTCGGCCACGGGGCGCCCCTCGGGGCGGATGGCCTCGTTGAGGCTGCGCGAAAGGATGATGTTTTCCAGTGCCAACAGCTCGTTGCTGCGGCTTTCCAGCTTGCCTTCGGCAGCGTCCAGCATCGCCGTCACGTCGGGAATCTCGGCGCTGACGCCAGGTCCGGAGGCATCTTCCGGTCCGCCCACGGCTGGCGGGACATCGAAATCGAATTCGCGGCTGTTGATATTTGCCATCTGGGTCAGGCGCTTACCCAACGCATCCAGCCGGATGACATGCGCATTGATCTCGCCGACGCGGATGGACATGACGTCGATCCGGTCCTGAACCCTTTGTCTTAGCCTTGCAAACTCAGCCCGCTGGGCGCGTGAATCCAGACCCTGGGCACCCAGGCGCATGCCCAGGGAGAAGGTTGCCGCCAGCAGCCCCAGCGACAGCACCGCCGCCACCCCCAGCGTGAGCGGGTGCATCAGGTTAAGGTGTCGAGCCTGCCCCTGTCGCCGGGAGAAAAAAATCAGGTTCATTTAGGCTTGCGGTCCGGAAGGTCGTTCGACTATGCCCAATAAGCCCCCCCGAAACAAGCAAGCCGCCCCCAGAACCCGGGCGACCCTTAGTGCCGCAACCCTGCTGCAGCGCATCACGCGTAAGTCCGCGATTTCAATGCCTCAAATGGGGTCCACTGGCACGGCAGGGTTGCTAAAACGCGTGCAGGAATCAGTGCCTGCAGAACTTCGTTTACACATATTCGAGGTGATCTTGCGACCCGGCGAGCTGGTGGTTTTTACAGAATCAGCCGCCTGGGCCGGACGCCTGCGCCTGGCACTGGCCGAAGCGCGCGCGGATCCCTCGCGCCCACCCCTGCCGGAACTGGCCGACCACCCCAAGCTGACCCTGCGCGTCCAGCCCCGGGGCGGGTTCAGGCGCTAAGGCTGCCCGTCACGATGACGTCCATGGGGATGTCATGCGCCTGCGGGTGGATGGTCGGCACAGCGCCGCTGGGATGCCCGACGCCGATGACCCGGCGGGGGGTCTTGAGCCCTGCCAGTGTCCGGTCAAAATAGCCGCCGCCGTAGCCCAACCGGTAGCGCTGCGGGTCAAACCCCACAAACGGCGCAATCAGCACGTCAGGCACGACCTCCGCACCGTCGGCGGGAATGGGAATGTTCCAGACGCCACGCGTCAACCTCGCCCCCGGCAGCCACTCGCGAAAGGTCAGCGGCTGCCCTTTTTCGATGACCACGGGCAGCGCAATGCGCAGGCCCCGGGCCGTGGCCGAGCGCATCCAGTCGCGCAGGTCCAGTTCGCCGCGAAAGGGCCAGTACACGCTGACGATGGTACCGGCGTCCGCAATCAGCCGGTCCAGCTGCGTGGCCACTTCGCTGGCCACGCGCGTGCGTTCCTCCACCGGCACGGACATGCGCAGGGCGATGAGTTCGGCGCGCTTTTGCTTGCGCCACAGCGCGACGTCAACGCTGTCGCCGGGCATCGTGGATCAGGCGCTCTCGGCCGTCGGGGAGCGCGTCTCCACATAGGCGATCGGGGCCTCTTCGGGCTTTTCGAACACCACCTCTTCCCAGGCCTCCTGGTCCTTGAGCAGGGCGCGCAACAACTGGTTGTTGAGGCCATGTCCGGACTTGAAGCCGGTGAACTCGCCAATGAGGCTGTGCCCGAGCAGGTACAGGTCGCCAATGGCATCGAGGATCTTGTGCTTCACGAACTCGTCTTCGTAGCGCAGTCCGCCCTCGTTGAGCATCTTCGAATCGTCCAGCACGATGGCGTTGTCGAGGTTGCCGCCCAGTGCCAGGTTGTGCTTGCGCATGGTTTCCAGGTCGCGCATGAAGCCGAAGGTGCGCGCGCGACTGACCTCCTTGAGGTAGGTCGTGGTGGAAAAATCCATCGTCGCCTTCTGCAGGTGACGCTTGAAGATCGGGTGGTCGAACTCGATCTCGAAATTCACCTTGAAGCCATCATAGGGGTCGAAGCGTGCCCACTTGTCCCCGTCGCGCACTTCCACCGTGCGCTTGACGCGCACGAAGCGCTTGGGCGTCTTGAGCTCGGCGATGCCGGCTGACTGCAGCAGGAACACGAATGGACCGGCGCTGCCATCCATGATGGGCACTTCCGGCGCGCTGACCTCGACCACGGCATTGTCGATCCCTAAGCCGGCGAAGGCCGACAGCAGGTGCTCAACCGTGGACACCTTGGCATCGCCATTGACCAGCGTGGTGCCCAGGCGTGTTTCGCCCACATTTTGCGCGCGCGCATGGATGTCCACGGGCACGGGCAGGTCCATGCGCCGAAACACGATGCCGGAATCCGCGGGCGCAGGTCGCAGGGTCATGAACACCTTGGTACCGGTGTGCAGGCCAACGCCCGTGGCGCGAATGCTGTTCTTGAGGGTTCTTTGTCCGACCATGAAAGTGAGGGACGCGCGGCCACGGCAGCCGGTGAGGACGGCTACCGTACCACAACATCCCGACCGGCGTTTTGGACGCTCAGTCGGCCTGGCGACGCAGGAACGCCGGGATATCCAGCAGTTCCTCGTCCACCTGGGCAGTCCCCATCCCGTCACCCACGGCCCGGGCATAGCGCTGCACCGCCGGCCGATCCAGCTGCGAGTAGTCCTGGCCCGCCGCCGCCGGGCGCTTGACCATCCGCATTGCATCACGGCCCGACTCACGGCCTGCCTCACGGCTATCGCGGGCATCACGTTCGCGCTCGCGGCCATGGTCACGGTCACGGTCGCGACCCGAGTCACGCCCGGCCTCACGAAAGCCGTCCCGGCCGCGCGCTTGTTGCGCACTGCGATTCAGGCCCGTGGCCACCACGGTCACGCGCAGTTCGTCCTTCATCTCCGGATCGATGACCGTACCCACGACCACGGTGGCATCATCGGAGGCGAACTCCTTGACGATGTTGCCCACTTCCTGGAACTCGCCGATGGACATGTCCATGCCGGCAGTGACGTTGACCAGGATGCCGTGGGCATCGGCCAGGTCCACGTGCTCGAGCAATGGCGACGACACGGCCGCTTCGGCTGCCACACGCGCCCGGCCTTCGCCGGTGCCGCTGCCGCTGCCCATCATCGCCATGCCGGTTTCCGACATCACGGTGCGCACGTCGGCGAAGTCCACGTTGATGAGGCCCGGACGGGTGATCAGTTCCGCGATTCCCTGCACCGCGCCCTGCAACACCTGGTTGGCGGCCTTGAAGGCATCCAGCAAAGTGGTGGTGCCGCCCAGCACTGTCAGCAGCTTCTGGTTGGGGATGGTGATCAGCGAATCGACGTACTTGCTCAGTTCCGCGATGCCGTTGTCGGCCGCGCGCGCGCGCTTGTTGCCTTCCATCTCGAACGGCCGGGTCACGACCGCAACGGTCAGGATGCCCAGCTCCTTGGCCAGCTGCGCCACCACGGGGGCCGCGCCGGTGCCGGTGCCACCGCCCATGCCGGCGGTGATGAACAGCATGTCGCTGCCTTCGATCATCTCGATCAGCCGTTCGCGGTCTTCCAGTGCCGCGGCACGACCCACGTCAGGGTTGGCGCCGGCGCCCAGGCCCTTGGTGATGTCGCTGCCGATCTGCAGGCTGGTCTTGACCTTGGAATGCTTGAGCGCCTGCGCGTCGGTATTCACGCACAGGAACTCAACCCCTTCAATTCCCGAAGTTACCATGTGGGTCACGGCGTTTCCGCCGCCACCGCCCACACCAATGACCTTGATTACAGCGTTCTGGCTGTAGGCATCCATTACTTCAAACATGGCTGTCAGCTCCTCACTTTGGCAAAAAACATTTAGAAGTTTCCCTTGAACCACGACTGCATACGTTCAAGGATTCCCGACACATTCACCGGCAGGGCGCGCCCCCGCGCCGCACCCCGGGTGTTCTCTCGCGCGTAGAGCAGCAGCCCCACGCCAGTCGAATAGATGGGGTTCTGGACCACTTCGGCCAGACCCTTGACCTGCTGCGGCAATCCCAGCCGCACCGGCACATGGAATATTTCCTCGGCCAGGTCGATGGCCCCTTCCATGCGCGCACTGCCGCCGGTCAGCACGATGCCGGCGGCGATGACTTCCTCGAAGCCGCTGCGCCGCAGTTCATCGCGGATCAGGCCGAACAGCTCCTCGTAGCGCGGCTCGACCACTTCGGCCAGCGTCTGGCGCGCCAGGCGCCGCGCCGGGCGATCCCCCACGCTGGGCACCTCGATGCTCTCGTCCGGATTGGCCAGCTGCGACAGCGCGCAGGCATAGCGCACCTTGATGTCTTCGGCGTACTGCGTGGGCGTGCGCATCGACACGGCGATGTCGTTGGTGACCTGGTCGCCGGCAATCGGGATCACCGCGGTGTGGCGGATGGCGCCGCCGGAAAACACCGCGATGTCGGTGGTGCCGCCGCCGATGTCCACCAGGCACACGCCCAGCTCCTTCTCGTCGTCGGTGAGCACCGCATAGGCCGACGCCAGCTGCTCCAGCACCACGTCCTCCACGGTCAGACCGCAGCGCTGCACGCACTTGACGATGTTCTGGGCCGCGCTGTCGGCGCCGGTGACGATGTGCACCTTGGCTTCCAGCCGCACACCGGACATGCCGATGGGATCGCGAATGCCTTCCTGGCCGTCGATGATGAATTCCTGGGGCAGCACATGCAGGATGCGCTGGTCGGCGGGAATCGCCACGGCCTTGGCCGCGTCGATGACGTGGCCCACGTCCACGTCGGTGACCTCGCGATCGCGGATCGCGACCACGCCGTGGGAATTGAGGCTGCGTACATGGCTGCCGGCAATTCCGGCATACACCGCATTGATCTCGCAGCCGGCCATCAGCTCCGCTTCCTCCACCGCGCGCTGGATGGACTGCACGGTGGATTCGATGTTGACCACCACGCCCTTCTTCAGGCCGCGCGACGGATGCGAGCCCAGACCCACCACTTCGATGGCACCGTCGAGCCCGATCTCGCCCACCAGCGCCACGACTTTGGAGGTCCCGATATCCAGCCCCACGATCAACGCCCGATCACTACGTTTGGCCACTGGCCACCTCGTTCCCCTTCGATTTCCAGCCAATGGCAAACCCGGTCGCATAGCGCAGATCCACGTAGGCGATCTCCTCGGCGCGGCTGGCCACGATGCGCGCGGCGGCGGCCATGAACCGGTCAAAGCGCTCGTCGACCTGCAGGCGCCCCAGTCGCAGCCGCACGCCGTTGTCGAGCACGAACTCCCATGCGCCGCGTTCATCCAGGTGCAGTTGCGCCAGGCGCATGCCGGCCTCCTCGAGGCGACCCTGCACCGCCAGGTAGCGCGTGGTCATCAGGCTCTCGGAGCCGGGGGGTCCGACCAGTTCGGGCAGTTCCGGCGGGATGTGCCGGGCATCATTGACGAACAGTTCGCCGCGGGTGTTGAGCAGGCCGGTCTCGCCCCAGCGTGCAACCGGGGTCTGTTCGACCACGAACACGCGCAACCCGCTGGGCCAGCTGCGCGCCACGGTGGCCCGATCCACCCAGGGGATGCGGCGCACGGCCGCACCGACGGCATTGAGGTCCACCGCGACAATGCCCTGGGTGCCCACGCGCTGACGCACGGCCTTTTCCACGTCCAGCGGCTGCACCCGCTGGAACCGCCCTTCCACCGCGACGGTGCGCAGCGGCTGATTGAGCGCGCTGCGTATGGCCAGGGTCGCCCCCGCTATGGCCAGCAGCGCCAGCACCGCTGGCGTCCAGCGCTTCCAGTCGATTGCCGGCAACGCCAGCTCTGACTTGGCTTCCTTGCGCCGGTTGCGCGTGCGATTGGATTTTCCCCAGATCATCCGCGGCTCGCACCGGTGACGGACTCGCGCACGAAGCTGGTCTCCAGCACCTGCCAGCACAGTTCTTCAAAATCGATACCCGCGGCGCGTGCGGCCATTGGCACCAGGCTGTGGTCGGTCATCCCCGGCACCGTGTTGAGTTCCAGCAGCAGCGGACGACCTGTGGCATCGGCCATGAAATCCACTCGCCCCCACCCTTCCGCGCCCACCGCATCGAATGCGGCCAGGGCCAGGCTGGCCATGTGCGCCTCGGCAGGGGCTGACAGTCCCGCAGGGCAGTGGTACTTGGTGTCGTTGCGGTGGTACTTGGCTTCGTAGTCGTAGAACGCATTGGCCGCCTCGATGCGGATCGCCGGCAGCACCCGCCGGTGCAACACCGCCACGGTGTATTCGGCGCCCGTGATCCACTGCTCGGCGAACACCACGTCGTCCACGGCAGCCGCGGCGCGAAACGCGGCGTCCATTTCCGCGGCGGTGCTGACCTTGCTCATGCCAACGCTGGAACCCTGCGTGGCCGGCTTGACGATCAAGGGCAGCCCCAGTTTTTCCAGCGCCTGTGCGCAGTCGGCCGCGCTGCGCAGCACCACGGACGGCGCACTGAGCACGCCCACTGCGGCGGCCAGTCGCTTGGTGCGCAGCTTGTCCATGGCCAGCGCCGAGCCCAGCACGCCGCTGCCGGTATAGGGCAGCCCCAGCAATTCGAGCGCGCCCTGCACGCTGCCATCCTCGCCGCCGGGGCCATGCAAGGCGATCCAGGCACGCACAAAGCCGCGCTCGCGTAAGCCGGCCAGCGGCTCGTCGCGCGGATCCACGCCGGTTGCGTCGATGCCGCGCCGCTGCAGGGCCGCCAGCACCGCGCGTCCGGAGATCAGCGAGATCTCGCGTTCCGCAGATCCGCCACCCAGCAACACCGCGACCTTGCCAAAGGCGGCCGGCTCGGTGATGCGCTTCATCCTTGACATGTCGTGTGACAGGTTCATCAGGCTGCCTCGCCTACGATTCTGACTTCCGGGTTCAATCGCATGCCATGCAGGCGTTGCACCTGTTCCTGCACCCTGGCAATGAGTTGTTCGATGTCGCGTGCGCTGGCCGCGCCTTCATTCACGATGAAGTTGGCGTGCTTGGTGGACACCACCGCGCCACCGATGCGCAGGCCCTTGAGCCCGGCGGCCTCGATCAGCCGCGCGGCATGGTCATTGGGCGGGTTGGTGAACACCGACCCGCAACTCCACTCCCCGATGGGCTGGGTCTGGCGACGTCGCTCCAGCAATCCGCGCGTGCCTTGCTCGGACGATCCGGCGGGGAAGTGCAGCGTGGAGGCGAGGAACCATTCGTCGTTGGCGGGTGCCTCGACATGGCGGTAACTGACTTCGTACTCGGTGGCCGCGCGCACGCGAACCTTGCCGCGCCGATCCACGGTCTCGATGGAACGCACTGCGGTCCAGGTTTCGCCGCCGAAGGCCCCGGCATTCATCGCCAGCGCCCCGCCCACCGTGCCGGGAATGCCGGAGAAGAACTCCGCGGGACCCAGGTCCCAGCGCGCGCACTGGCGCGCCAGCTTGGCGCAGGGCACGCCGGCCTCGGCATACACCTCGCGCTCGCCACGCCGCTCCAGCGCGGTCAGGGCGTCGCGCGTGGAGATGACCACGCCGCGCACCCCGCCATCGCGAACCAGCAGGTTGCTGCCCAGCCCCAGCCACAGCAGGGGCACATCCGGCGGCAGGGCCTGCAGGAACTCCAGCAGGTCGGCGCGATCACGCGGCGCGAAATACACATCGGCCGGGCCGCCGACATGCCAGGACGTGTGTCGCGACAGGGGCTCGCGCAGCCGGACGCGCGCGGCGAACTGCGGCGGCAATGCCAGGCTCATGGGCTCGCTCCATGCGGGTTGCCACCACTGGCCGCCCGCAGGGCAGACAGCTGCGGCGCCAGTTCATGCGCGGCGGCGGAAATGCTGCCCGCGCCCATCATCGCGATGACATCCCCCGGCTGCAGCAGTCCGGCCAGGACCACCGCGATCTCCTCCACCAGCGGCACGAATACCGGCTCGACCTTGCCGCGACTGCGCACCGCGCGGCAGATGGCGCGGCCATCGGCGTTGTCGATGGGTGCCTCCCCCGCCGCATACACTTCCGTCACCAGCAGCGTGTCGGCCTGTGACAGCACGCGGGCGAAGTCATCCATCAGGTCGCGGGTGCGCGTGTAGCGATGCGGCTGGAATACCAGCACGATGCGCCGTCCGTCGTAAGCCTGGCGCAGCGCGTCCAGCGTCGCGGCGATTTCCGTCGGGTGATGGCCGTAGTCATCGACCACCACGACGTCGCCATTGGTCAGGCGCAGTTCACCGACCACCTGCAAGCGCCGATCGATGCCCTGGAACCCGGACAGCGCCTGCTGGATGGCCTTGTCCGGGACCGCAATGTCCGTGGCAACGGCGATTGCGGCCAGTGAATTGAGCACGTTGTGCATGCCCGGCAGGTTCACGGTGATGTCCAGCGGCTCCGGGTGTCCCTTGCGCAGGACGCGAAAGCGCGTGCGCCCCAGCTGTCGCTGCACGTCCACGGCGCGCACGTCGGCGTGTTCGTCCAGTCCGTACGTGAGCACCGGGCGGGCCACCTGCGGCAGCAGGCTGCGTAGCTCCGGATCGTCGATGCACAGCACGGCCAGTCCATAGAACGGCAGGTTGTGCAGGAACGCGACGAAGCTCTGGCGCAGCTTCTGGAAGTCCCCGCCATGGGTGCCCAGGTGATCGTTGTCGATGTTGGTGACGATCGCGATCATCGGCTGCAGGTGCAGGAACGAGGCATCGCTCTCGTCGGCTTCGGCCACCAGGTAGCGCCCGGTGCCCAGCCGGGCGTTGCTGCCGGCGCTCTTGAGGCGCCCGCCAATCACGAAGGTCGGATCCTCGCCGCCTTCGGCCAGTACGCTGGCCACCAGGCTGGTGGTGGTGGTCTTGCCATGCGTGCCGGCGACGGCAATGGCATAGCGAAATCGCATCAGCTCGCCCAGCATCTCCGCGCGCGGCACCACCGGTATGCGCGCTTCCAGCGCCGCGGCCACCTCGGGGTTGTCGCGCTGGATGGCCGTGGAGGCCACCACCACGTCTGCACCGGCGATGTTGCCGGCGTCATGACCCAGCAGGAAGCGCGCGCCCAGTTGCGCCAGGCGCTGCGTGACCGCGTTGGCCTTGATGTCCGAGCCCTGCACTTCGTAGCCCAGGTTCAGCAGCACTTCGGCGATGCCGCCCATGCCGCTGCCGCCGATGCCCACGAAATGCACCCGGTGGATGCGGCGCATGCCATCGTTGAGCCGGCGATTGCGCACCGTGGTCATGCCGCCTCCGCCGCCAG
This sequence comes from uncultured Pseudomonadota bacterium, assembly GCA_963726085.1. Classification (GTDB taxonomy): domain Bacteria; phylum Pseudomonadota; class Gammaproteobacteria; order Steroidobacterales; family Steroidobacteraceae; genus ZC4RG30. The sequence continues at coordinate 73,367 of CAVSAR010000003.1, forward strand.
GCAGCTGCGCAGCAATTCCCCGGCCGCATCGGCATGGGCTACCCGGCGCGCGGCCTCGGCCATGGCCAGCAGCTGCGCGCGGTCCGCGCACAGCAGCTGCAATTGCTGCGCCAGCAACGCGGCGCTCAGCTCGTGGTCCGCGATGCACTGCGCGGCTCCGGCTGCCACCAGGAACTGCGCGTTGTGCGTCTGGTGATCGTCTACCGCATGCGGGTAGGGAACCAGGAGGGCACCCAGGCCCGCGGCCGACAGCTCCGCCACGGTCAGCGCGCCCGCGCGGCAGATCGCCAGATCCGCCCAGCCCAGCGCCTGGGCCATGTCGCCGATGAACGGGGAGACTGCGGCGTCAACGCCGGCCACCCGGTAAGCGTCCTGCGCGGCATCCAGCAGTTTGGCACCCGACTGGTGGCGCACGGTCAGGTGCAGCGCGGCGCCAGGGCGCTGCTGCAGCAGCGCCAGTGCCTGTGGCACCACTGTGTTGAGCTTCGCGGCGCCCAGGCTGCCACCGACCACCAGCAGGCGTATCGAATCGCGCCCGGCAAAGCGCACGGCAGGCGCCGGCAGGGCCGCGATATCGGCACGCACCGGGTTGCCGATGACGCGGGCGTGCACACGGGCGGGAAACGCCGACGGGAACGCACACAATACTTCGCGCGCCAATGGCGCCAGGCAGCGATTGGTGAAGCCGGCGACGGCGTTTTGTTCGTGGATCACCAGCGGCCGGCGACACAGCCATGCGGCCAGGCCGCCCGGCCCGGTGACAAAGCCGCCCAGGCCCACCACCACTCCCGGGCTGTGACGGCGGACGATGGCCACGGCCTGCAGCAGTGCGCGCAGCACCTGGAAAGGCGCGGCCAGCAGCGTCAGCAGGCCCTTGCCGCGCAGGCCACCCACCGACAGCCATTCGATGGCAAAGCCCTCTTCCGGCACCACCCGCGCCTCGAGCCCGCGGCGCGTGCCCAGCCATACCACTTCGCGCGCATTCGAGCGCAGCAGGCGCGCCAGTGCCAGCGCGGGGAACACATGCCCACCGGTTCCCCCCGCCATGATGAGCACCGGGCGGGTCATTGCTCTTCGACCCCCCGTCGTGGCATCGCCGATCCGCGCGCCGCGACGATGGCCTCGTGATGCACGCGCAGCACCACGCCGAACCAGGCCAGCGTCACCAGCAGGCTGCTGCGGCCGTAACTCATGAACGGCAGCGTCAGCCCCTTGGTGGGCAGCACCCCCATGTTGACGCCGATGTTGATCAGCGCCTGGATGCCCACCCACATGCCAAAACCGGCGGCCAGGTAGGACGCGAACTTCAGTCCCGCCTCCGATGCCAGCCGCGCGACGAAGAACACGCGCCACACCAGCGCCAGGAACAGGCCCAGGGTCAGCAGCACGCCCATCAGTCCCAGTTCCTCGGCCAGCACGGCAAACAGGAAATCGGTGTGTGCTTCCGGCAGGTAGAACAGCTTGAGGATGCTCTCCCCCAGCCCGACACCAAACCATTCGCCCCGCCCGATGGCGATCAGCGACTGCGTCAGCTGGAACCCGCTGTCAAACGCATGCTCCCAGGGATCGATGAACGAGGTCAGGCGCCGCATGCGATAACTGGCCGACACCAGCAGCAGCGCGAACAGGGCGCAGGCGATCAGCACGCACAGCAGCACCCAGCGCAGGCGCGCCCCGGCCAGGAACAGCAGGCCGAACCCGGCAACGAACAGCACCGTGGCGGCACCGAAATCCGGCTCCACCATCAACAGCGCGCTGAAGGCGCACAACAGCAGCAGCGGCTTGCACAATCCCGAGAAGTTGGTGCGCAGTTGCTTCTCGCGGCGTACCGCGTAGTCGGCGACCCAGCACAGCACAAACACCCGCGCCACTTCCGATGCCTGCAGGTTAAAGCCCGCCAGCCGCAGCCAGCGGCGGCTGCCGTTGACCTCGTGGCCCACGCCCGGTACCAGCACCAGCATCAGCAGCACCGCCGCGATCGCGATCATCGGGGTGGCGAATTTCTGCATCACGGCGGTGGGCACCGCACACAACAGTGTTGCCAGGCACAGGCCGGCCAGTGCCAGCATGCCCTGGCTCTTGACGTAGCTGAAAGGATCGCCGCCATCATGCGACGCGATGGAGATCGAGGCGGACGTCACCATCACCAGGCCCAGCAACAGGATCGACAGCATGATGCACAACAGCACCGGATCCAGTTGCAGGCCGCGGCCGCGCGCGGCACTTCGTGGCAGGTGCAGCGCCGCAGTGCTCATGCGGCCAGCCTGCGCACGCTCTCGGCGAATACGGTGCCGCGATGCGCGTAGTCGCGAAACATGTCGAGGCTGGCGCAGGCCGGCGACAGCAACACCGTGTCACCGGGTTGGGCCGCACGCGCCGCGGCGACCACGGCCGCTTCCAGCGAGGGGCAATGCTGCAGCGGGCAGACCCCGTCGAGTGCCTGTGCGATGAGCGGTGCGTCGCGCCCGATCAGCAGCGCCAGGCGCACCTTGCCCGCCAGCGCGGCCCGCAGCGGCGCAAAGTCCTGCTGCTTGCCATCACCGCCGAGGATCAACAGCAGCGTCCCGGGGAACCCGGCCACCGCAGCCAGCGTCGCCCCGACATTGGTGCCCTTTGAATCGTTGACGTAGCGCACACCGGCCACGTCGGCAACCCATTCGGAGCGATGCGGCAGCCCGGGAAATTCGCGCAGCGCCGCCAGCATTGCCGGCAGGGCAAGCCCCAGGGCATCGCCCAGCGCCAGCGCCGCCAGTGCGTTGGCGGCGTTGTGCAGCCCGACGATGCGCAGGTCGGCCATGCGCAGCACCGGCTGACCGTGGCACACCAGCCAGTCCTCGCCGGCCTGCCTGGCGAGGCAGAAGTCCGCGCCCCTTGCGGCGCGCAATGAAAACGTCACGCGGTGGGTTGCCGTGCCGGTGGGCATGGCCGCGACCAGCGGGTCATCCAGATTGATCACCGCGACGGCTGCGTGTTCCAGGATCCTGGCCTTGGCCGCCGCGTAGGCATCGATATCGGGATACCGGTCCAGGTGATCCGGGGTCACGTTGAGCACGGTGGCTGCGGCAAGGTGCAGTGAGGTGGTGGTCTCGAGCTGGTAGCTGGAAAGCTCAAGCACGTACAGGTCCGCTGGCGTGCCATCGAGCAGGTCCAGGGCCGGCGGTGCCAGGTTGCCACCCGCGCGCGTGACCCGGCCTGCCTTCTCGGCCATGCGTGCGACCAGCGACGTGACCGTGCTCTTGCCGTTGGTGCCGGTCACTCCCACCACCGGACTGGCGCCGCTGCGCGCAAACAGCTCGATGTCACCGATCACCGGCACCCGCAGGCGCCGCGCCGCGACGAAGAAAGGGTCGGACTGCGCCAGGCCCGGGGAGGCCACCACGCATTGCGCCCCCGCCAGCAGCGATTCATCCAGCGCGCCCAGCGCAACGCTCATGCCGGGGGCAACCCCCTGCAGCTCGGCAATGCCCGGTGGCGCGCAGCGCGTGTCGGTGGCGCTGACCTGCCAGCCGTTGCGCAGCAGGTAGCGGATTACCGAGATGCCTGTCTTGCCCAGGCCGGCGACGACTGCGCGTGGCAACTGCATCAGCGGACCTTCAGCGTGGCGAGACCCGCCAGCGTCAGCAACAGGCTTAAGATCCAGAAGCGCACGATCACCTTGGGTTCCGCCCAGCCCTTGAGCTCGAAGTGATGATGGATGGGTGCCATGCGAAACAGCCGCTTGCCGGTCAGCTTGTACGAGCCCACCTGCAGGATCACCGAGGCGGTCTCGAGCACGAAGATGCCGCCCATGAGCAACGCGACGACTTCCTGGCGCACGATGATGGCGACCGTGCCCAGTGCCGCCCCCAGGGCCAGCGCGCCCACGTCGCCCATGAACACCTGCGCCGGGTAGGTGTTGAACCAGAGGAACCCCAGCCCCGCCCCCACCATCGCGCCGCAGAAGATCAGCAGCTCGCCGGCGCCCGGGATGGCGGGGATCGCCAGGTAGTTGACCAGGTTCACGTTGTCGCTGGTCCAGGCGAACACCCCCAACGCTCCGGCCACCAGTGCCGCCGGCATGATGGCCAGGCCATCGAGCCCATCGGTGAGGTTCACCGCGTTGCTCATGCCCACGATCATCAGGTAGGTGAGGATGACGAAGCCGGTCGCGCTCAGCGGCAGCGCGAAATGCTTGAGCATGGGCAGGTACAGCGTGGTCTCCGCCGGTGCCTTGGCCGTGAACCACAACACCAGTGCGGCGCACACGCCGGCCACCGACTGCCACGAATACTTCCAGCGTGCGGCCAGACCCTTGGAATTTCCGACCACCAGCTTCAGGTAGTCGTCGTAGAAGCCCACCAGGCCGAAGGACAGCGTCACGCCCAGCACGATCCAGATGTAGCGGTTGCGCAGGTCCGCCCACAGCAACGTGGTAATCACGATGGTGATGATGATCAGCGCGCCACCCATGGTCGGCGTGCCGGCCTTCTTGAGGTGCGTCTTGGGGCCGTCGTTACGTACCTGCTGCCCGATCTGGTATTGCGACAGTGCCCGGATCATCGCCGGACCGATCCACAGCGAAATCAGCAGCGCCGAACTCACGGCCAGGATCCCGCGCAATGTCAGGTACGAGAAGACATTGAATCCGGATTGATATTCGGCCAATCGCCGCGCCAGCCAATACAGCATGATCAGTGAACCTCACTGCCGGCAGCGCCGGTCAGTTTTGCAACTACCCTTTCCAGCCGGTTAGAGCGCGAGCCCTTGACCAACACGCTTACGTCCGCGCTGAGCTCCTCATTGACCGCCCGCGCCAGCGCATCGGCATCCGGATACCAGGTCGCGCCGGCGCCAAAGGACTCCACCGCGAGCATGCTCAAGGGGCCGGTGGCGAACACGCGCTGCACGCCGCGATCGCGCGCATAGCGGCCGATCTGCACATGGCTGTCGCGGGCGTGCTCGCCCAGCTCGCCCATGTCGCCCATCACCAGCCAGGCACGCCCGCCAAGACCGGCCAGCACGTCGATGCCGGCGCGCATGGAACTGGGATTGGCGTTATAGGAATCATCGAGCAACCGCGCGCCCTGGCGCGTGCGTCCTGGCTGCAAGCGGCCGTTCACCGGCTGCATCGCGGCCAGCCCGGCCACGACATTCGCCGGCGTCGCACCTGCGGCGCTGGTCGCCGTGGCCGCGGCCAGGGAATTGAGGACATTGTGCCGCCCGCCCACGTTGAGGCAGATGTCGTGGGTACCCGAGGGCGCATGCAGCGTGTAGGTCACGCGAAAGCCGGCGTCGGTTATGCGCTCCTCGATACCGGTTGCCCGATAGTCCGCCTGGGCGTCGATGGCAAAGGACAGCACCGGCGCGCCGGACATGCCGCGCCACAACGCGGCATACGGATCGTCGGCATTGATCACCGCGGTACGGTCGGCAGCCAGCCCGGCAACCATCTCGCCCTCGGCGCGGGCCACGCCATCCAGGTCGCCGAACCCCTCAAGGTGTTCCGCCCCGGCGTTGGTGATCAGCCCGACATCCGGACGCGCGACCTGCACCAGCGCGGCCACTTCGCCAGGCCGGTTGGCACCGATCTCAATCACCGCGTAGCGGTGCTGCGGCGTCAGCCGCAGCAGCGTCAGGGGAACTCCGATGTGATTGTTGAGGTTGCCGCGTGTCGCCAGACAGGGCCCGGCGGTGGAGAGGATTGCCGCGGTCATTTCCTTGACCGTGGTCTTGCCGTTGCTGCCCGCGACACCCACCACCACGCCCTTGAAGGCCGCGCGCCAGGAGCTGGCCGCGCGCGTCAATGCCTGCTGGCCATCCTGCACATGGATCAGTGGCACCGGTGCGTCGCTGACCGGACGATCCACCACCGCGGCGACGGCGCCAGCGGCGGCGGCGGCCTGCAGGAATTCGTTGCCGTCGAACCGCGGTCCGCGCAGCGCCAGGTAGATTTCACCGGTGCGCAGGGTGCGCGTATCGGTGCTCACTCCGCTGCAGGGCAGGTCGGCGCCCGAGTATCGCCCACCGCACAGCTGCGCAAACTCGCGCACGCGGGCGATCATGCCGAGGCTCCCGGGTCCGGCAAGCCCAGGGCCTGGCGCGCCACGGCCTGGTCGCTGAAGGGTCGCCGCGCATCGCCGACGATCTGGTAGCGCTCGTGGCCTTTGCCGGCCACCAGCACCACGTCACCGGCATGTGCAATGTGGGCGGCGTGACGGATCGCGCTGTCGCGGTCGCGAAGCACCGTTACCGGGTGCGCACCCGTGCCGGCGCGGATGTCGGCGATGATCGAGTCACCGGATTCGCGGCGCGGATTGTCATCCGTGAGGATGACCTCATCGGCCAGCTGCACGGCCACCGCGCCCATCAGCGGCCGCTTGCCGCGATCGCGATCGCCGCCGCAGCCCAGCACCAGGATCAGGCGACCCGTGCAGTGCTGGCGCAGCACCTGCAACGCCTTTTGCAATGCGTCGGGAGTATGCGCGGAGTCCACGATCACCAGTGGCCTGCCGGGCGCCACAATGGCCTCCAGTCGGCCACTGGGGGCAGCCAGGCTGCGCAGTGCCGCAACGCACTTGGCCAGCGGCAGGCCGCTGCCCAGCAGCACCGCCAGCACCGCCAGCACGTTGTCGACATTGAATGATCCGATCAGCGCCGTCTCGACCACGGCGTTGCCGAAACTGGAGTCCAGTTCGAAGCGCGTGCCAGTGGCCGAATAGGCAATCGAATGCGCGTGCACGAACGGGCCAGTTGCCGGCATCGTGCCGCGGCTGCAGGCGATCCGACCGCCAAACTGCGGCCGCGCCGCCAGCGCAGCGCCGAAGCTGTCATCGACGTTGAATACGCGCAACCGGATGTCGTCGCGCTCGAACAGGCTGGCCTTGGCCCGGCCGTAGTGCTGCATGTCGCCGTGGAAATCCAGGTGGTCGCGGGTCAGGTTGGTGAATACCGCTGCAGCAAAGTGCACTGCCGCCACGCGGTGCTGCACCAGCGCATGCGACGAGACTTCCATGGCAACCCCGCGCGCGCCCTGGGCTAAGAACCCGGCCAGCTGGCGCTGCACGGTGACCGCATCCGGGGTGGTCAGCTCGCCGGCCACCGCGTGTCCGGCAAACGCAGCCCCCAGCGTGCCCAGGTAGGCAGTCGGGTGGTCGCAAGCGCTCAACGCCTGGGCCAGCAGCCAGGCGCAGGTGGTCTTGCCGTTGGTGCCAGTGACGCCGATCACGTCCAGCTGGCGCGAAGGCGACGCAAAGAACCGGTCTGCCAGCAGGCTGGCCCGCGCGGCCAGGTCCGGCACGGGCGTGACAATGATGTTCGATGGCAGGTCGGGTACGCGCGCCGCATCCGGCTCGAACAGGATGGCGGCCGCGCCGCGCCGCGCCACTTCCGCGGCGTAGTCCAGCCCATGTACACGTGCACCGCGACAGGCCAGAAAAACGCCGCCAGGAACGACCTGGCGGCTATCCAGCGTGATGTCTGTCAGCGGAACATCGTTTGCGACTGCCGCAATTCCCTGCAGCAGCGCACCAAGGGAAACCACTTGCGTGCTCATCGGCGCACCAGCGTTGGCGCATCCAGCAGGCCGCGCTCGGAGCCAGACTGGGCGGCATCCGGTGCCACGCCCATCAGGCGCAAGGCACCGCCGACGACTGCGGAGAACACCGGCGCCGCCACATCGCCACCGTAGTACAGGCCGGCCGCCGGATCGTTGATGACCACTACCGCGGCCAGGCGTGGGCGGGTCGCCGGTGCAACGCCACCGAATATCCCCACGTAGCGATCATCTGCATAACCGCCGCCGACGGCCTTCTGGGCCGTACCGGTCTTGCCGGCCACGCGGTACCCGGGGATGGCGGCGCGCTTGCCGGTGCCATCGGAGACCACCGATTCCAGCAGGGTCACCAGCGTGCGCGAGTTTTGCTCGCTGAGCACGCGCTCACCGGGCACATCGGTTTCCACCTTGCGCATGGTCACCGGGCGCGCCACGCCAAATGCCCCTACCGTGGCGTAGGCCTGTGCCAGCTGCAGCGGCGTCACCGACAGGCCGTAGCCGCGCGACAATGACGAGATTCCTACCGGGCGCCAGCTGGAATAGTTGGACAGCACACCGGCGGATTCGCCAGGAAACTCGCTGGCGGTCACGCGGCCGAATCCCAGCTGCGTGAGCGTGGTCCAGATCTGCTGCGGCTCCAGCGTCAGGGCAATCTTGGTCATTCCGACGTTGGACGACTTGGCCAGAATCTCGGCCAGGCCGATGGCGCCCAGCTGGTGCTCGTCCTCAACCACCTTGGTGCCGACGCGGATGAAGCCCGGGCTGGTGTCGATGATGCTGGCCGCGTCATAGCGCCCGGACTGCAGCGCGGCGGCGACCACAAACGGCTTGATGCTCGAGCCCGGCTCGATGATGTCGGTGGCGGCGCGATTGCGGTACATGGCCGCAGTGACCTGGCCGCGATCGTTGGGATTGAACGTCGGCTGGTTGACCATGGCCAGGATCTCCCCGGTGGTGACATCGAGCACCACCATGGATCCGGAGTTGGCGCGATTGTCGCGGATCGCGGTCTTGAGTTCGCGGTAGGCCAAATACTGGATCCGCATGTCAATGCTCAACGTCACGTCGCCGCCGGGGCGCGCGGAGCGGATGTTCTCGATGTCCTCGACCTGGCGGCCCTTGCGGTCCTGGATCACGCGCTTGCGGCCATCCTCGCCGGCCAGCAGGTGATCGAACGCCAGTTCCGCGCCTTCCTGTCCCTCGTCATCGATGCTGGTGAAGCCCAGCACATGGCCCACCACTTCTCCGGCCGGGTAGTACCGGTGGTATTCGCGCACCAGGTTCACGCCGGGCAGGTCCAGCTTGCGAACCGCCTGCGCGTCTTCCGGCTGCAGGTGCCGCGCCAGCCAGATGAAGTCGCGATCCTGGCTGCTGGACAGCCGGCGGATGAATTCGCCGCGGTCGCGCTTGAGGGTCTTTGCCAGGTCCTTCCATTGGCCGCTGGCGGCGGCCAGTTCCTTGGGATTGGCCCACACCGAGTCCACCGGCGTGCTCACGGCCAGCGGCGCCCCATTGCGATCAAAGATCTTGCCGCGATGCGCCAGCGTTGCCACCACGCGCGAAAAGCGGGCGTCGCCCTGGCTGATGAGAAAGCCGCGATCCACCAGCTGCAGGTCCACTGCCCGGGCGATCAACCCTGCGGCCCCCAGCCCCAGCAACGACAGCACGAAGGCAGCTCGCAACCGGAAACTCATGGCATCGGTGCGCGCGGCGCGTTTCTTCATGGCTGCACGACCTGGATCAGCGCCGGGTCCGGCGTGGCCATGTGCAGCCGGGTGGACGCCACGCGCTCCACGAAGGCATGCGTGGACCAGGTGCTCTGCTCGAGTTGCAGCTGGCCCCATTCGATGTCGAGGTTGTCGCTCTGGCGGTTGAGCGCCTCCAGCTGGACGAACAGCTCACGGGCACGATGGCGCGTGTAGACCGCGCCGGCCGCCGACACCAGCACGCCGCACCACAGCACAATTGTCGCCACCCACAAGTTGCGCGTCGAAAGGGTCATGCCCTGGCACCACCGGAATCTTCCAGGCGCTCCGCGACGCGCAGGATGGCCGAGCGGGCCCGCGGGTTGGCAGCGATCTCCGCTTCCGAGGCGCGTTGCTTCTTGCCCACCTGGCGCAACCGCGGAAAATGCGGCGGGGCAATGGGCAGCCGGGCAAACGCCGGATCCGGTTGCGACTCGCGCCGGATGAAGTGCTTCACCAGGCGGTCTTCCAGTGAATGGAAACTGATCACGGCCAGCCGTCCGCCCACCGCCAGCGCGCCCAATGCCGCCTCAAGCCCCTGGGCCAGCTGCCCCAGTTCATCGTTGACGTGCATGCGCAGCGCCTGGAAAGTGCGCGTCGCCGGATGCTTGCCGCGCTCGCGGGTGCGCACCGCGCTGGCCACGGCAGTGGCCAGCTGGGCGGTGGTCAGGATGGGCTCGCGCTCGCGCTGGGCGACGATGGAACGGGCAATCCGTCCCGCAAAGCGTTCCTCGCCCAGCGTACCGATCACGTCTCGAATCTCGTCGGCCGTGGCTCGCTCGAGCCACTGCGCGGCGCTGGTGCCATGCGTCGGGTCCATGCGCATGTCGAGCGGACCGTCGTGCTGGAAGCTGAAGCCGCGCTGCGCCTGGTCGAGCTGCGGGGAAGACACGCCGAGGTCGAACAAAATCCCGCGACAGGCACGTCCTTGGCCATGCTGCGCGACCAGTGACTGGAGCGAACCGAACGCAGCCTGTACCGCCACAAACCGCGGTTGCGCGTGGAAGCGCTCCCGAGCCGCAGCGACGGCCTGCGGGTCGCGGTCAATCGCGAGCAGGCGGCCCTCGGGTCCGAGCTGCTCGAGGATGCGGGCCGCGTGACCGCCGCGTCCGAACGTTGCGTCGACATACAGGTCGCGCCCTTGCGAGGTCGGCCCTGCGGCGAGACCCAGGGCCGCGATCGCCTCGTCGACAAGCACCGGTGTGTGCTCATCCAATGAATTGACCCCCGCGGTCCCGACATCACAAAGATAAGGAATCAAGTTCAGCGGCAAGGTCGGTGGCCACCTGCTCGCTCTTCATCCATTCCGCGCACTGGGCGTTCCAGCGCGTCTCGTCCCACAGCTCCAGGCGCTTGCCCTGCCCGATCAGCATGGCGTTGCGCTGCACGCCGGCGAACTGGCGCAGCTCTGGCGACAGGGCAATGCGCCCGTGGCTGTCGATTTCGACTTCCGTCGCGTGACCTACCATCAGGCGCTGCAGGCGGCGCGCTTGCGCATGCAGGCTGGGCAGCCCCATCAGGTGCTGCTCGATCTGCTCCCACTCGGGGGTCGGGTAGATAAGGAGGCACTGGTCGCGGTCCACGGTGACCACCACCCGGCCGGCGCCCCTGTCGCCCAGCAGGGCGCGATAGCGCGTGGGCACTACAACGCGACCCTTGTCGTCGACAGTGACTTTTGTTGCACCGCGGAACATGCCCTGATCCTGGGGGTTACCCATTACTCCCCACTTGCGCCCACTTGACGCCACTATAGGAAGCCGTAGGTCCTTATGTCAACGCTGCACACCCATTTTTTTGTTTACGCCACAAAGACTTACGATGATTGGCTAAAACTGCACCAAGATTGCCAAGTTCTCTTTTTGATTCCGTGACTTGGGTGAAAATGCTAATAAACAACATCGGGAAATGACCAAAAATGACTGCCACGGCAGCTTAAGGGGGCGAAATCATGGACATGCAGGACGAAATTCTGGCGTTGCGCTCGCAGCTGGGGGTGCTGCAGGACAAGGACGAGATCCGGGAGCTGCAATACGCCTACGGTTACTTCATCGACAACCGCATGTTTCGCGAGATGGCCGACCTGTTCGCCGACCAGGGGGCATGGATGGAGATCGGCAATCGCGGTCGCTACCTGGGCAAAGAGCGCATTCACGATTTCCTGCTGCAGGTGTTGGGCAACGGACGCTGGGGACTGCTGCGCGATGAAGTCATCAATCATGTGCAGCAGCAGATGATCATCACGATCGATGCCGACCGGCAGCATGCACGCGCACGATCACGCGCGCAGGTGCAGGGCAACTCGCCACCCGACACGCCGCACTTCCTGCTGGCAGACGGCATCTACGAGAATCAGTACGTGCGCGAGGGAGGTCGCTGGAAGATACTGGGCATCACCGTGACGATGACTTACTACGCAGCGCTGGTGCGCGATCGCATTGAGTTTGCCACCGCGCCGCCCAGTGAAACACTGCCCGCGGATCTGCCGAGTCAGCCCACATGTGTGCAACTGGGCCGACAGTTCAATCCGTTTCACTTCCGCCATCCAGTGACTGGCAAAGTCCTGCCCACGCCACACTCATGAGCAGACCACGCCTGATACTGCTGGCGCTGCTGGGCGCCGCGATCATGATGCTCGACGGCTATGACCTGCAGGTGATTGCACTGCTCGTGCCGCTGATCTCCACGGCCTGGGGGATCGCGGCGAGCTCGTTTGGCATGGTGATGACCATGCCGGTATTCGGGCTGGGCAGCGGCGCATTGCTGATCGCGCCACTGGGGGACCGTTACGGCCGGCGCCGGCTCATCCTGTCGGGCGTACTGCTGGTGTCCCTGGTGGTTGGCGCCAGCGCGCTGGTGCATGACCTGTGGACACTGGGCGCACTGCGTTTCCTGACCGGCCTGGCGCTGGGCATGACATTGCCCAATCTCACGGCATTGGTTGCGGAACTGGCGCCAGCGAAAATACGCTCCGGACTGCTGACGGTGATTTCCCTTGGCATCTCCCTGGGCGCCTTGGGCTCGGGACTGATCGTGCCCAAGCTGCTGCCGGCATTTGGCTGGCAGGGCGCGTTCCTGTGCAGCGCCGCCGTGGGATTGGTGTTCTTCGCGCTGCTGTATTTCCTGTTGCCTGAAGCGCCGTCCTTCATTGCGCGCGACCCAGCCTTCGCGGCGCTTGCCGCACGCGCACCTCGTGTGCCGTTCTGGAAAAACTACGCCATGCTGCTGTCGCCGCAGTTGCGGCAGCGCACCGTCGCGCTGTGGCTGCTGTGGATTTGCAACGCGTTCATGCTCTACATCGTGTCGAGCTGGCTGCCGACGCTGCTGGCCAAATCCGGCTGGGATGTGGCCGGGGCATCGCACAGCGTTGCCTGGTTCCAAGGCGGCGGCATGGCCGGGGGACTGGTGATCGCGGCGCTGATGGATCGCTGGCGCCCGCGCGGCGCATTGATCGGCGCCTACCTTGTGTGCGCCTGCGGCATCGTGTTGCTGGGGTGGCTGGGCACCTCCGCCATGAGCTGGAGCATTGCATTCGCGCTGATCGGCGTCGGCGTCGGCGGCATGAATATCGCCCTCAGCGCCGTGACCGTGATGCTGTATCCGTCGCAGATACTTTCAACCGGCATCGGCAGTGGCGTCGCGGTGGGCCGCCTCGGGGCGATCGCCGGGCCGCTGGTGGGCGCCTGGCTCATCGGCATGGGGTTGCCCACGCGCGCGGTACTGATGGCGCTGATTCCCGCGGTGGCGATCTGCATCCTGTGCATCGCGTGGATGCCGCTGCGCCGTGCGGATCAAAGCAAAGCGTAATAGCGGATCGTATTGCCTTCGCGATGCCGCTGGCCGATGCCGATGAAGATGTGCTTCATCAGCCAGTCGTGCGGACCGGCCTCGGTTTCGAAGCTGGGCGCGGAGCGCAGGTAAAATTCGTCGAACGCGACTTCCGGTCCATCCTTGAACATCCACTCGCGCATGCGCGCCAGCGTGTCCGGCTGACGGCCCCACAGATAGCCGCGGTTGTACATCAGGATCTTGGTGCCGTCGTCGGCCTCGAGCATGTAGCGCGCGTCAGTGGCCAGCACATCGTCGGGGCGGAACAGCGCCCAGTCACCGCCGCTCAGGGGCATCACGCGGCCATTGAGTCGCGGACCGCTGATTACCCCTGAATCCACGTAAACGAAACCACGCCCCGCACCGCTGGGCATGTGGCGGATGGTGTCGTGGCGCGCGAACTCCAGCTTGATCTGGAACACGAACTCGAACCTTGGCGTGTCGGGCAGCGAGCTGCCCACAAATGTCGCTGTCATGCACTTCAACTCCGGTCCTGGTCATGATGCTATCGAACAAGTGGGGAGCCGGCCTATAAGCCGGGTTCTGTCGAGGGCAATCATTCCTCTACGATCTGTGTCACCACAGACCTCCAGCAGCCTACCCGGAAGTACGCGGGACTCACGCTGCAGCAGGCCTTGCGACCCCTGCGACTTCCCTATTTGGCCTTGCTCCGAGTGGGGTTTTCCATGCCGTCGAGTGTTACCACCGACGCGGTGCGCTCTTACCGCACCGTTTCACCCTTGCCGGCACCCTTGCGGGCACTTAGGCGGTCTATTCTCTGTTGCACTTTCCGTGGGCTCGCACCCCCCAGGCGTTACCTGGCACTCTGTCCACCGGAGCCCGGACTTTCCTCCCCTCAGCGCTGTTTCCAGCGCCTCGCGGCGACTGCCCGGCCGGCTCCCCGGGCGCACATTAGCAGTTATCAGCGCGCCTCTGGACCTACATGTGCGTGAAATCCACGTCCGCAGCCAGGATCCGCAGGCGATTTGTTCCGGTCGGATCATCCGGGTCGCTGCCATCCTGCATGAAGGCGCCCGTACTGTCCGTTTCTGTCGCGAGCATCAGCAGCGTCAGCACGTTGTCGGTGCCGACGTCGGTACCGGCCACTGCGCTGGACAGCGAGCCAAACAGAGTCATGTGCCGCAGGCTGTCCACGCGCTTGTTGCCGCGCAACGTCGTGTTGAGGAACTGCAGACGGGTGGAATTAGCCGTGCAGGATCCGGCCACCGCGGAGTCGCGGCCCGAGGCAAAGGCGACGACGCCTCCTCCCTGGTTCATGAAGCTGCCAAGGTGCTCGGCCGGCGTGACATTGTCTTCGATTCTGTCCCCGGTGGAGATGAAGCGGAAGTTCCCGTCACTTGATGCGTCGCCTGCAGGCGCACCACTGGGTGCGAATCCTGCGCCGATGAACATGCCCAGTTCGTTCTCACGCACCACATTGCCCAGTGACACCACGTCGATGGAGGCCCTGGTCGATCCATTGGCGACGATGAAGTAGCCAAAGCGGTTGCCGTAGACGCGGTTGCTCACCAGCACCGCTTTCCAGCTGCTACCGGTCGCCGCGTTGTTCTGGATCTGGATGCCAAAGCTGAAGGTGCCTCCGGCCACCGGCTGGTTGTCATGCACGATGTTGCGCGCGATGAGGGCCGAGGACGCGATACCGCTGAGCGCCGGGGCACCGTTGTTGGCGCGTATGCCGCGCTGGCCGCCCGCCACGATGCTGTCCGTGACGACTGCATTGAGGCGCCCGGTTGCCGAAGGCAGGTTGATATCGATGCTGCCGGCCACGGTGCTGCGTCGCGGCGCCAGCACCGTTACCCGGGACACGACATTGCCGTCCCCGATGCGCATGACGGCTGGGTTGCCCGTGGCACCTGCAGTGATGCCGCTGCCGTCAATTACCGTCTCGGTGTCGGCCAGCGTGAATTGGTCGGGCGTGAATCCGCTCCCCAGGCACGAGGCAAGGGAGTCCCAGACGCCGTCGTGGTCACAGTCGACGTAGGCATTCTCGCCGCTGATCTGCATTCCCGGTTGCAGGAACAGCCGTCCGCCATTGGGCTTTGATGGATCAAGGACGTAGCGGCCCCGCGCCAGGTGGATGCGCGCCCCGGCATTGGCAGGATTGCTTACGGCGTCCTGCAGTTGACGCCCGGGCGTGTCCGGGTTGCCCGCCATGGGCAGGTTGAGGTCAGTCCCGCCGGCCAGGGCATACGGTGCCCCGAGCCACAGGCACAGCAGCATCCGGTAGTTGCGATTGGCCATGACCATCCTCCTTCCAGCCTTGATCGGGAGGCGAAGGATCGCCGGCGCCTGCGCTGCCCGCATGAATGCTGGCCAAAGGCCTGCCAAAGATTTGCCAAAGGTGCGCCCGGGCGCACTACGGGGCCTGCCATGCGCCGTGCGCGGATTTCAGGGATGGGACAGGCGACGCTCCAGCGCTTCGATGTGCTCGAGCAGGTCCAGCACCAGCGCGGACCCTGCGGGATTGACCCCCAGGTCGCGCTGCAGGCGCAGCGAGATGCGTGCACGTCGCAGGGCATCACCGTTGAAGCGCCATTGCGTCACGCAGGTGGTCGCGATGACACCCTCCTGCACCAGTTCGACCACCTGTCGCTCCTCCAGCGAACAGATGCTGCAGAACTCGGTGATGCTGATGTCACTCTGCTCTTCCACGATGTGGCCGGTGAGCGCGGGAGATTCCTGAGGCATGGTCAGACTCCGAGTGCAGAACGCGGATTGAACGGCGCGGCCGAGGCAAACGCCGCGTAGGCGGCACGTGCCTTGTCGCTGTCCGCAGGCGGCAGCACCACCTGCAGCACTGCATATAGATCACCGGGGACCTTGGCTGGCAAGCCGCGACCGCGCAGCCGAAGTTGCGCGCCGGACTTGGAACCGGCGGGAATCTTAAGGTCCACGGTGCCACCGGGGGTGGGCACCGGCACGCTGGCACCCAGTGCTGCTTCCCACGGCGCCACCGGCAGGTCGAGATACAGATCGCGTCCTTCGGGACGGTACAGGGCATGCGGCGCAAAACCCACTTCCAGAAACAGGTCCCCGGGCTGCGTCTCCCCGGGCACGGTCTCGCCCTGTCCTGCCAGCCGGATGTGCTGACCGGCCTGGATGCCACGCGGGATCTTGACGTTGAGCGTGCGTTGGCGAAGCTGCGGCCGGCCGTCCTCGCCCATGGCCGGCACATTCAGGGTCAGTGAGCGCGTCCCGCCTTCAAGCGATGCTTCAAGATCCACCGTCACGCGCGCGTGATGGTCCTCGCCTCGATCGCGGCGCCGCTGCGCGCGAGCGAACCCGCCGGCCCCGGGACCAAAGCCGTTGCGCCCGAACAGCGATTCGAAAAACGCGCTGGGGTCCCCCTCAAAGGCGGGGTTGCCTTCTTCGCCAGGACCGGCATGCCCCGCACCGCGGAATTCAAACCCCGAACCCCAGTCCGGTGGCGGCTGAAATGACTCCCCGGGCGCAGGTCCCTTGCCCAGCTGGTCATAGGCTGCGCGTTTTTGCGGGTCGCGCAGCACCTCATAGGCTTCACCGACCTCCTTGAACCGCGCCTCGGCATTCTTCTCCTTGCTGACGTCGGGATGGTACTTGCGCGCCAGTTTGCGGTAGGCCTGCTTGAGCTGCTCCGGCGTCGCGTCCCGCGACAGCCCCATGATCGCGTAATAGTCCTTGAACTCCATTGCGTCACTATGGCCAGTGCAACGGGGGTGCGCAATATCTGATGGCCCGCGCTTTTGCGGTATCGTCCCGGGGCAAAGACACCGGAACCCACATGCAAAACCCTCAAAGCCCCCTGGCCACCCTGGTACCCATCATCATCATCTTCGCGGTATTCCTGCTGCGCATGCGCAAGATGCCAGCCGTCCGGCCGATGCGGCTACCGATGCTGTGGATTCGCCCCGGCATCCTGTGCGTGATCTCGGGGATATTCCTCTACAGCGCGCCGCCACACAGCCTCGTGCAGGGCCTGGTCGTGGTCGCAGCGCTGGCCGCCGGGGCGGTGCTGGGTTGGCACCAGGGAAAACTCATGGCGATCTCGGTGAATGCCGAGACCGGGACCTTGCAGGTACACGCGTCGCTGATTGCCACGGCCAGCTTCTTCGGGCTCATCATCTTGCGCATCGGGCTTCGACCCTGGCTGACCGGTGCCAGCTCCCCGTTGCATGCCTACGTGGGCGTGGTGACCGACGCCTTCATGCTTTTCTTCGCCGGGTTTGTCTGTGCGCAGGCCACCGAGATGTACATCCGCGGGCGAGCACTGTTGTCCGCGCCGACTGCCTGAGCACTGCGCCGGCTTGGGCCTGCTGGTAGCGGCAACTTGGCGGGTCTATGCTGGGCGCCGGCCACAATCGGAAAACCAGGCCTATGAGACTGCCAACCAGGAAGGACTGGCTGCTGCTGGGTGCCGTCACCGCACTGCCGGTGCTGGCCGACGGCCTGGCCGTGAAGACTGGCGCCTGGGAAACCACGGTGCGCACGAGGACCTCCGGCCTGATCGTTCCGGAGGAGGCGCTGGCCAGCATGACTGCCCAGCAGCGCACGCAGATGGAAGCCCTTGTGGGCACGAGCGCCGCCGGTCCGCCTCCGTCGACCAGCAAGTCCTGCATGACCCAGAAGGACATCGATGACGGTGCATTCCGCGCGCAGCAGCTGCAGAAAGAAAGCCAATGCAACTTCAAGCCGGTGGCCAGCGGCGCCAAGCACCAGGAATGGACCTTCGAGTGCCCCAGCCAGCCCGGTGGCGCCAGCGGCCGCATGGTGGTGGATGCCACCGACAGCACCCATGTCACCGGCGAAGTGAACATCAAGGCCGAAGGTGTCTCCATCACGACGACGTTCACGTCACGGTGGCTCGGCGACAGCTGCGCCGAAGTGGACAAATAGCCGAATTTGTCAGGCCGCTCGGGCCCGCGGCTTATCTATCTGGCCAAGGCGTTCGCTGTATCAGCATGATGTCCTTGCCCAGCTCCAACAGTGCGTCGCGTCGCTGGCGCACCCATTGCGCCAATCCCGGCCGGTCGCCAGTGAGCTGCCCGGCGGACGCCAGTGCCAGCTTGGCGCGCCACTGGCGCAGCGCTTCTTGATTGCGCAGCTGCAGGTAGTCAAGCGCGGCACCTGGCTCATCGTGCTCCACGGAGCGATGATGTTTTTCAAGCAGCACTGCCTTGTTGCTCATCGCTACGGCTCCTGGCTTAAGGCCACTGAACTTTGTTTCTCACCCGACTACGGGCTGGGTACCCGGGCGCCCTTCTGGCGCGCCTCGGACAACCCGATGGCAATCGCCTGCTTGCGACTGGTGACGCGCTTGCCGGATCGGCCGCTGCGCAGCTTGCCCTGCTTCATTTCATGCATGGCGCGCTCGACCTTTGCGCTTGCCGTCTTGCTGTACTTGGCCATTGACGTCTCCTTGAGGCTAAGGACTGCGTGCGCTGCGCCACGCAGCGCCACGGTGCAATAGTCGCTGACTGCCTGCGGCCGCGCGCCGGGAACAGGCCTAGTGATACGGTCGGAATAGACTGACAGGCTCCTGCCAGGACGAATCCTTCAGGATGCACGCGCCACGCAGCCAGTCCTACGCGGCGGACATGCCGTGCTCGAGCTTGAGTGGGGCTACGTCCGGGGCGGCCATGAATGCCAGCAGCGCGCGGGCTGCCTCCGGCGCATCGCAACTGGCGCTTACGCCACCGGAAAACACCGTCATCGACTGGATGGAATCCGGCAGTGGTCCCAGCACCGTGATGCCCGCCAGATTCATCAGCTCGCTCAGTTGCTGGAAGCCCAGGGCCGCCTTGCCTTGCGCGACCAGCGACCCCACCGGCACACCCGGCGGTGGCACGACGATGCGGTCGCGGATCTGCTGCATGATGTTCCAGCGATTGAACAGGCCTTCAAGGTACTGGCCACTGGGACCGGTCGAATAGCTCAGCGAACTGGCGCCAAGCACGGCGCGGCGCACCTCATCCTCCGTGGCGACGGCCGGCAGCGAGGCACCGGCGCGCACCGCCAGCGCAATGCCCGACTGCACCAGGTCAATGCGGCCCGGCAGCAATTTCCCTTGCGAGATCAGCTTGTCGATGGCACCTGCGGCCAGCACCACCACGTCCACGGCTTCCCCGGATTCGACCCGACGGGCCACGTCAACGCCACCGGCCGCTGCCGTGATCACCTGGCGTGCGAACTGCTGCTGGTAGCGCGCGGCCAAGGCGGCCAGCAGCTCGCGCGTGGCCATCGAGGAGATCAATTTCAGCGGTCTGCTCATTCGGTGAATTTGCGCATTGCGTACACGTCGGCCTTGCGGCGGCCGGTCAGCTGCGCGACCACGGCGGCGGCGCGCGCGGGGGGCAGCTCCTTGGCCAGCAGGTCCAGGGCGCGCGCGACAAAGGCATCGTCGGGCGCGCTGTGATCGGCCGGGGCCCCTGCCACCACCAGCGTGATCTCGCCGCGCGCGAAATTTTGGTCATTGGCGCCGATTTGCAGCAACTGCGCCACGCTGCCGCGGTAAATGCTTTCGTGGACCTTGGAGATCTCGCGCGCCACCGCAGCGCGTCGATCGGCCCCGAATTCTTGCGCCAGATCCGTAAGCGTTTCCATGATCCGGTGCGGGGCCTCGAAGAAAATCAGCGTGCGCGATTCGCGCGCCAGGGAGCGCATTTGTTCGCGCCGCGCCGCCGATCGGGCCGGCAGGAAGCCCTCGAAGCAGAACCGGTCCGGCGCCAGCCCGCTCATGGCCAGCGCGGCCAGCACGGCCGATGGCCCGGGCACCGCATGCACGGCGACGCCTGCGTCCAGTGCCGCGCGCACCAGCAGGAAGCCCGGGTCAGAGACCAGTGGTGTCCCGGCGTCGCTGACCAGGGCAATGCGCGCGCCCTGCGCCAGCTGCGCCAGCAGCTCATCGCGCCGATGACCCTCGTTGTATTCATGTAGCGACACCAGCGGCCGGTCGATGCCCAGCATGCGCAGCATGGCGCCGGTGTGGCGCGTGTCTTCCGCGGCGACCAGGTCGGCGCTGGCCAGGGTCTCGCGGGCACGCGGCGACAGATCGGCCAGGTTGCCGATGGGCGTCGCAACAACATCGATTCGGCCCGGACCTGCAGGCACTATAATCTCCGGGCGTTAACTGCGCGCCTTGAAGGTGTCCATCAGCTTGCCCCGTCACGGACCGAACATGCAACCAGCTTCGACCCATCGCTGCATCTCGTTGGCTGCGCTCGCATTGGGGTTCACGCTTGCGTTGGTGGCCGCCTGCACAAGCATGGCGCCCGGCGAAGGGCCGGCTTCCGCGGACCGCGCCGAGCGACTGCTGCGCCAGAACAACCCTGCGGCTGCCGCGCAGATGTTCGAGCGGCTGGCCGCCGACAACATGCCGCCGGCCCGCGTGGATTTTGCGCTGTCGGCCGCGCGCGCATGGCTGGCTGCCAACAAGCCCGCCGATGCGCAGCGGGCCCTGGACGCGGCCGGGGCGACCCTGACACCCAAGCAGTCTTTCGATCGCGAACTGCTGCGTGCCGAGGTACTGCTGGATCAGGGCCAGGCCACGCAGGCATGGCGCCAGGTCAGCGCCATTGCCGAGCCGCGCGAGGGCGCAGACGCGGCGCGCCTGTTTCGCCTGCAGCAGCAAATAGCATTGCGCGCGGGCTTGCCGCTGGATGCGATCAAGGCCGAGCAGGCACGCGAGCGCGTGGCCACCGCCGATGCCGAGCGCGCCACGGCACGTCGCGAGTTGCTGGCCGGACTGCGCGAGGCGGCCGATCGGGGCGTGCGCCTGGATCCGGCCACGGCGCGCGAACCGGTGGCGCGCGGCTGGCTTGAGATGGGCCAGATTGCCGCCGCGGCCGGGCGCAACCCGCAGGCCGCGACCGCGGCAATCGAGCGTTGGCGCACGCGCTACCCCGGCCATCCGGCCGGCACGGTGGCCTTTGCGGAAATCGTCACGCCGGCCACGGTGGCGGCGCCTGCCCCCTCCAGTGGCAACCCGTCCATAGGACTGCTGCTGCCGCTGACCGGACCACAGGGCACCTCTGCGGCGCTGGTACGCGACGGGTTCATGGCCGCCATTGCCGAGATGCCTGAGGCCACCCGTCCCGAGGTGCGGCTCTACGACACCGGCACCGTGCCGGTGGGTGCTGCCCTGAAAAATGCAGCCATGGATGACGTGGGTTTCCTGGTCGGGCCGCTGACGCGCGCCGAAGTGCAATCCGCCATCGAACAGCGCGTCGGCGCAACGCCGATGTTGCTGCTCAACAGCGTGACCGGGGATGTCGGGGCGGGTCCTGGCATCTACCAGTACGCATTGTCGCCGGAAGACGAGGCCCGGCTGATCGCGCGCCAGGCCATTGCCTCCGGACAGAAGCGCGCCCTGCTGTTCGCCCCGGTGGGCGACTGGGGCACGCGGGTAAGCAATGCGTTCACCGATGAACTGACGCGCGGCGGCGGACAGGTGCTGACCCACGCCAGCTACGATCCTGCGCGCAATGAACTGGCCGCCGTGATCACGCAAGCGCTCCTGGTCAACGACAGCCGGGCGCGGTACAAACGCGTGCAGCAGGCGGTGGGGACGCAGTTGCAGTTCGAACCGCGCCGCCGCGCCGACGTGGATCTGATCTTCGCCGCCGGTCAGCCGCTGTCCTTGCGCCAGATCCGCCCGTTGCTGAGCCACTTCAGCGCCGGCGACATCCCCAGTTACATGACTTCTGACGGACTGGACGGCGACGTCAGTGCCAATCGCGACCTGGATGGCATGCGCTACCCGGAATTGCCCTGGGTGCTGGAAAGCAGCGGGCCCGTGGCTGACGCCCGGCAACGGACGCAACCTAAGTGGGAAGCCAGTGGCCAGCGCTTGTCGCGCCTGTTTGCCTTCGGCTATGACGCTGCGTCCCTGGCCGTGCAACTGCGGGCGCGGCAACAGGCCTTTCCCCTGCGCGGCCTCACCGGCCGGTTGAGCCTGTCCGCGACCGGGCACATCGAGCGGGATCTTGACTGGGCCCAGGTCAGCGGCGGTGTGCCGAAACCGATGCTGGCCACGCCCGCGCCGTAATCGCGCGGCTCAGTGACCGGGGTTTGCCGTTGCGCCTACGGCGGCAACCCGGCGGCTACTTGACGACCTTGAGCTTGGCGCGCTTGGGTGGGTCGGACGGGCGCGGCGCCGGCGCGGCAGTGGGGGCCTGCGCTTCGGTGCCTGCCTGGCGCGCGGTTTCCTCGTTGAACACCATGCCCTGCCCGGTTTCCTTGGCGTAGATACCCAGTACGGCGGTGATGGGCACGCGGATATGGCGGCTGGTGCCGCCGAATCGCGCATTGAATTCCAGCAGCTCCGGACCGATCAGCAGGGCCTGGGTCGCGGAGGCCGAGACATTGAGGACAATGCGCCCGTCCTTGACGTATTCGCGCGGCACCTGCACCCCCTCGGGCAACGCGTCGACGATCAGGTGGGGCGTGTAGCCGCAGTCAACCATCCATTCGTGCATGGCACGCAGCAGGTACGGCCGGCGCGAGAGTTCAGGCAATGCGCATCTCCCGCTCCTGCTCGGACAGCGACAGGCGAAATGCCGGGCGCGAGAACAGGCGATGGGCGTATTTCTGCAACGCCACGCCGTCCTTGGGCAGCTCGATGTGGTAGCGCGGCAGCCGCCACAGCAGTGGCGCGATGGTCACGTCGACCAGCGAGATCTCGTCACTCATGAAGTACGGCTTGTTGCGCACAAAATCCGCGGTCTGCAGGATCAGGTCGCTGAGCTCGGCGCGCAGGCGCGAGGCATCGTTGCCGTGCGGTCCATCCTTGTCGAGCCGCGCGGCAAGACCGTACCAGTCGCGCTCGATGCGGTGCAGGGCCAGCCGGAACTGGGCGCGCGAGACCGGATCCACCGGCATCAGCGGCGGGTGCGGAAAGCGCTCGTCCAGGTACTCGATGATGATGCGCGAGTCGTACAGGACCAGGTCCCGGTCGACCAGGGTCGGCAACGTGTGATCGGGGTTCAGGTCCAGCAGGTCGTCCGGGAATCGCCCGGGCGTGACGCTGACCACCTCGATCTCCACGTCTTTTTCCGCCAGTACGATGCGGGTCCGGTGGCTGGCGGGCTCATCCGGAGCCGAAAACAATGTCATCACGGCTCGGCGACTCGTCAATTCAAGGACACTCCGTCTGATACGCGGCCCGGCGTGCGGGCCGGGCCAAAACGAACCTCAGTGAACGTCCTTCCAGTATTCCTTCTTGAGCAACCAGGCAAAACCGGTGAACACCAGCAGGAACAATACCACCCAGATGCCAATATCACGACGTCGCACCTGCGAGGGATCACCCGCGTAATCGAGAAAGTTGACGGTATCACGCACGAAGCCGTCGTACTGCGCGGCATTGAGCCGGCCAAGGGAGACTTGCTCGAAGCGCTCGACGCGCCTGCCTTCGGCGCCGGCTTCGCCCTTGGCGAACACGACGCGCTTGACCCCTTCGAGGTCGGACAGCACCGCCGGCATGGCCGCCCCATCCAGGGCCAGGTTATTGCTTCCGGTAGGCCGGCCGTGATCCACATAGAAGCCCTTGAGGAACCGGTACACGTAGTCCCGGCCCTTGGAGCGGGTGATCAGCGACAGGTCCGGCGGGACGCGCCCGAACCAGGCCTCGGCCTCGGTGGCCGGGAACGAACTGACGATGTAGTCGGTGGGCTTGGCCCCCGTGGGAATCAGGTTGGCGGTCAGCTGGGCGGTGGGGATCTCCAGGTCCGTGGCCATGCGCGAAAAGCGCAGGTACTTCAGGGAGTGGCACCCCAGGCAGTAGTTGACGAAATTGGCGGCGCCCCGCTGCAGCGACGCCTTGTCGGTGACCTCGTTGCCAGCCCGCCACGTCCGCCAGTCCACGCCTTCGCCCTCGCCCTCCCCCTGGGCCGCTGCAGCGCCGGGCTTGCCGGCCGGGGCCGGTTCCGCGGCCAATGCCGGGCCCACCAGGGCAACACTGGCCAGCAGCGCCAGCCAACCGGGGGATCTCATCCGTTGCAGCGCTTCAATCATGGGAGGACGTCACTCTGTCGGGAAC
Source organism: uncultured Pseudomonadota bacterium (assembly GCA_963726085.1). GTDB lineage: Bacteria > Pseudomonadota > Gammaproteobacteria > Steroidobacterales > Steroidobacteraceae > ZC4RG30. The sequence continues at coordinate 97,503 of CAVSAR010000003.1, forward strand.
CAGGCGGGTGGACTCGCCACGCGTGTACAACGGCATCAGGATGAAGAAGGCGAAATACAGCGCCGTGAAGACTCGCGCGGCCACCACGTACACCCCTTCGGGTTTCTGCAGGCCCAGGTAGCCCAGGCCCACGAAGGAGATCGCAAACACCGTCAGCGCGATCTTCCACACCGGGCCTCGATAACGGATCGACTTGACCGGAGAACGGTCCAGCCAGGGCAGCAACAGGAAGAACACCAGTGATGCTGCCATCAGCAGCGCGCCCATGCGCTGGTCAGGCACGGCGCGCAGGATCGCGTAGAACGGGGTGAAGTACCACACCGGCGCGATTTCATCGGGCGTCGACAGCGGGTTGACCGGATCGAAGTTGGGTGACTCCAGAAACAGGCCGCCGAAGGTGGGCACGAAGAACACCACGATGGCGAACAGGATCAGGAACACGCCCACGCCTACCAGGTCCTTCACGGTGTAGTACGGATGGAAGGGAATGCCGTCCAGCGGCTTGCCGTCGGCGCCCTTCTTTTCCTTGATCTCGATGCCGTCGGGATTGTTCGAGCCATTGTGGCGCAGCGCCACCAGGTGCAGCGCCACCAGCAGCAGCAGCACCAGCGGGATGGCCACCACATGCAGCGAGAAGAACCGGTTGAGCGTCGCGTCGGCGATGCCGTAGTCGCCGCGGATCCAGTCCACCAGGCCCGGACCGACCACCGGGATCGTGCCGAACAGGTTGACGATCACCTGCGCGCCCCAGAAGGACATGTTGCCCCAGGGCAGCACATAGCCCATGAAGCCCTCGGCCATCAGCGCCAGGTAGATGGCCATGCCGAACAGCCATAGCAATTCGCGCGGCGCCTTGTACGACCCGTACAGCAGCGCGCGGAACATGTGCAGGTAGATGACGATGAAGAATGCCGAGGCGCCCGTCGAGTGCATGTAGCGCAGCAGGTCGCCAAACGGGACCTCGCGCATGATGTACTGGACGGAATCAAAGGCAGTGGTCTCGCCGACCTTGTAATGCATGGTCAGGAAGATGCCGGTGACCAGCTGGATCACCAGCGCCACCAGCGACAGCACGCCGAAGTAGTACCAGAAGTTGAAGTTCTTGGGCGCGTAGTAGCCAGTGAGCTGGTCGCGCATGAACTGGTCGACCGGCAGGCGCTTGTTGAGCCAACCCATGAAGCCCGTGCGCACGGGCAGCGCGTCGTTGCTACCGGCCATTACGCGGCACCGGTAGTTGCGGCATCTACACCGATGAGCAGCGTGTTGTCACTGGGGTAGGAATAGGCGGGAATGCGCAGGTTCTTCGAGGCCGGCGAGCCATTGAACACGCGACCGGCCAGGTCGAAGCGCGACCCGTGGCAGGGACACAGGAAGCCCCCCGGCCAGTCCGCGCCCAATCCGGGCATGGCCTTCTCGAACCGCGCCTTTGGCAGGCAGCCCAGGTGGGTGCAGGTACCCTCCACCACCAGGAATTCGTTGCGCACGGCGCGGTCTGCATTCTTGGCGTACTGGGGCTGCTCGGAATCCGCGGAGACAGCATCCTTGAGGTTGCCGTCGTGGCCGGCCAGCGAGGCCAGCATTTCCGGGGTGCGATGCACTATATAGATGGCCTTCTTGCGATAGGTCACGGTCACCATCTGGCCCGGCTCGATCTTGCTGATATCCACTTCCACCGGCGCGCCGGCGGCCCGCGCACGTTCGGAGGGACTCCAGGAGGCGATAAACGGGACGGCCGCGAAGGCCGCCCCGACTACGCCGGTGCCGACGGTGGCCATGATGAGAAAGCCGCGCCGATCCTGGTCGATCTCTGCTACGGCCTGTACGGACTGATCACTCATTGGATTCAAAACTCTTGCTGCTGATCGGCGCCCGGGCGATCAGGCAACGCACGAGGCGCCGCACCAGCCCTGACAGCCTCGCAGTATACACTAACGACCTGTAGCCGGACGCAGGGGACCATGCCCGACAGCAAGCTCAAACGCAGCGCGGTTTTCCTGGCGGGATCGATTTTCGCAGGGTTGCTGCTGGCCGCGCTAGCGGCCATTTTATGGCCGCAGCTGATCCGCCCTGCGGCCCCCGTGATCGCCGATACCCCGATTATCCATTCGACTCCCGTGAGCGCCACGGTACCGGCCGCACCCGTGGCGACACCATCTGCCGGCGAGCCCGCGGACTCGCCACTGCAGCGCGCCATCAGTGGCAGCTTTGCCGATGCAGTGCGCGCCAGTGCACCGGCGGTGGTGAACATATATGCAAAGCGCACCGACCGCGTGCCGGTTGTGGGGCTGGAGCAATTGCTGGGTGCGCCGGTACAACCCAAGTACCGGGAACGCGTGCAAAGTGGCCTGGGTTCCGGCGTGATCGTGGACCGCGAGGGCCACATCGTGACCAACCAGCACGTGGTCGCCGGCTTCGACCAGATCAGTGCCCAGCTGGCTGACGGCCGGGTGGCCAGTGTCAAGGTCGTGGGCAGCGACCCGGACACGGACCTGGCCATCCTTCAGATCGACCTGCCGCGACTGCCGGTCATGACCCTGGGTCGCTCGGACACATTGCAGGTCGGCGACGTGGTGCTGGCCATCGGCAGTCCGCTGGGTCTGTCCCAGACCGTGACCCATGGCATCGTCAGTGCCACCGGGCGTGCACAGCTGGGTGTGGCGACGTTCGAGAATTTCATCCAGACCGACGCGGCCATCAACTTCGGCAATTCCGGCGGCGCCCTGGTCAACACGCGCGGTGAATTGATTGGCATCAACACCGCCGTGCTGGGCAAGAACCTGGGGGCCGAGGGCATCGGTGTGGCGATCCCGGTGGACTTGGTACGCGGGGTCATGCGCGAGATCCTGCAGCACGGGCGCGTGATCCGGGGCTGGATCGGGATCATCCCGGAGGACATCGGTCCGGAGCATGTGCGGCAACTTAACCTGCCGCACGCCGGGGTCGTGATCAACAACCTGTATCGGGATTCCCCGGCATTGCAGGCGGGATTGGCACGCGGCGACATGATCGAGAGCGTCGATGGTCGCGCGGTGCGCAATGCCCAGGACACCCTGGCCCAGATCGCCAGGCGCAAGCCCGGCACCGCCGTGACCCTGGTGGGCATGCGCGGCACCCAGCGTTTCACCCTGCAGTTGAAGGTCATCGAGCCACCGCGCAGGACCGCGCAGTAGCCGCAGGCCTAGTTGGGCACGCGCCTGATCTGCGCGCCCAGCTGCGCCAGTTTTTCCTCGATGGCCTCGTAGCCACGGTCGATGTGGTAAATGCGCTCGATCACCGTCGTGCCTTCGGCCACCAGCCCTGCAAGCACCAGGCTGGCCGACGCGCGCAGGTCGGTGGCCATCACTGGCGCAGCGGTCAACCGCGCCACGCCCTTGATGATTGCGGTGTTGCCCTCGAGCCGAATCTCCGCACCCATGCGGCGCATTTCCAGCATGTGCATGAAGCGGTTCTCGAACACGGTCTCGATGATGGTGCCGACGCCATCGGCGATGGTGTCCAGGGCAGCGAACTGTGCCTGCATGTCCGTGGGAAACGCCGGATACGGCGCGGTGCGCACGTCCACCGCGCGCGGCCGCCGGCCGCGCATGTCCAGTTCGATCCAGTCCGGCCCACGCCCGATGGTCGCGCCGGCCTCCTCGAGCTTCAGCAACACCGCATCGAGGTGTTGCGGCTTGGTGTGGTGGACGCGCAGGTGCCCGCCGGTGATCGCCCCGGCCACGAGGAAGGTTCCGGTCTCGATGCGGTCCGGCTGCACTTCATAGCGCGCGCCGCGCAGTTTTTGCACGCCCTCGATCACGATGCGATCGGTGCCGGCGCCCTGGATCTTGGCGCCCATGGCGATCAGGAAATTGGCCAGGTCCACCACTTCCGGTTCGCGTGCGGCGTTTTCCAGCACCGTCTCGCCGTCGGCCAGCGCCGCCGCCATCATCAGGTTCTCGGTGCCGGTCACCGTCACGGTATCGAGCACCAGGCGTGCACCGCGCAGGCGCCCGGCGCGCGCACGAATGTAGCCGTTCTCTATATGAATGTCCGCGCCCATGGCCTGCAGGCCCGCCACGTGGATGTTCACCGGTCGTGCGCCGATGGCACACCCGCCTGGCAAGGACACGTCGGCCCGGCCGAACCGCGCCAGCATGGGCCCGAGCACCAGTATCGACGCGCGCATGGTCTTGACCAGCTCGTAGGGCGCCACGAATTCGCGGATGCTCGCGGTGTCGACTTCCACGCGCATGTGCTCGTCGAGGGTCACCGACACGCCCATGCGACCGAGCAGTTCGATCATGGTGGTGACGTCGTGCAGATGCGGGACGTTGCCCACGGAGACCGGGCCATCAGCCAGCAGCGTGCCGGCCAGGATGGGCAATGCCGCGTTCTTGGCGCCGGAGATCCGCACCTCGCCTTCCAGCGCTCTGCCGCCGGTGATCTGCAGCTTGTCCATTACTTGGGGCCCCGGGCGGCAAGCTCATCCGGGGTCAATGTCTCCAGCGCCAGCGCATGGATCTCCCCGCCCATGCGTTCGCCCAGTGAGCTGTACACCAGCTTGTGCCGCTGCAACGGGCGCAGGCCGGCGAACGCGTGGCTCACCACAGTGGCCTCGTAGTGCACGTTGTCGGTGGAACGCACGTTGACCAGGGCGCCAGGCAACGCGCCGCCGATCAACTCTTCAATCTGTTTGGGTGACATCTGGCACAGGCTCGCGGGTCGGGAACTGGGGGCAGTTTAAGCTATGATCCGGGGACTGACATGAACACAGCAAGCGACAGTGCAGCGCTGATCGCGGCAGGTCGCCGTGCCCTCGAGATCGAGTCGCGGGCCGTAGCCGAACTGGGCGCGCGCGTCGATGCCAGCTTCGTGGATGCCTGCCGGCTGTGCCTTGCGGCCACCGGGCGGGTCGTGGTCACGGGCCTGGGCAAGTCCGGCCACATCGGTCACAAGATCGCCGCCACGCTGGCCAGCACCGGCACACCGGCGTTCTTTCTGCACGCGGCCGAAGCCAGCCATGGCGACCTGGGCATGGTGGCACGCGGCGACGTGGTCCTGGCCATTTCCAATTCCGGCGAGACCAGCGAGATCGTTGGCCTGTTGCCGCACCTGCGGCGGCTTGAGTGCCCGGTCATCGCGATGACCGGCAGTCCTGACTCCACCCTGGCGCGCGAGGCAACGGTGCACCTGGACGTGCACGTCAGTGAAGAGGCCTGTCCACTCAATCTGGCACCCACGGCCAGCACCACCGCAACGCTGGCGATGGGCGACGCCCTGGCCACGGCCCTGCTGCAGGCACGCGGCTTCACGGTCGAGGACTTCGCCCGCTCGCACCCGGGCGGCGCGCTGGGACGCAAGTTGCTGCTGCACGTGCAGGACGTGATGCGTCGCGGCGATGACCTGCCGCGGGTCAGCGCGACGGCACCACTGGCCCAGGGGCTGGTGGAAATGAGTCGCAAGGGACTGGGCCTGACCGCCGTCGTCGACGCGCAGGGCCGCATCCTGGGCGTGTTCACCGATGGGGACCTGCGGCGCACGCTGGATCGCGAACTGGACCTGCGTACCACAGCCATGGGCGACGTCATGACTGCAAACCCGCGTTGCATTGATCCGGGGCAGCTGGCCGCCGAAGCGGTCAACCAGATGCAGGCCCATCGGGTGACCGCGCTGCTGGTGGCCGACAAGGATCGCAACCTGGTCGGCGCCCTCAACATCCACGACCTGCTGCGCGCCGGAGTGGTCTGATGGCCGGCAGTGGCTCGCTGCGCGTGCCGCCGGCGCTGACGCCGCGGATTGCCCATCGCCTGGTCCTGCTGATCCTGGATGTCGATGGCGTGCTTACTGATGGCAGCCTGTGGTTCGGCGCACGCGGCGAGACCATGAAGCGCTTCCATGTGCGTGACGGTCACGGCATCAAGCTGCTGCAGGCCACCGGGATTCAGGTAGCCATCATCTCCGGGCGGCGATCGCCGGCGGTCAGCGCGCGCGCGCGCGAACTGGGTATCCGTCACGTCTACCAGGGCGTAGCTGACAAGAACCAGGTACTGGAACGCCTGCTGCGCAAGCTGGGCATCACAGACACCCAGGTGGCGTGCGTGGGCGACGACACACCGGACATTCCGTTGTTCGTCCGCGCCGGGTTCGCCGTTGCAGTGAGTGACGCGCATCCGCTGGCCCAGGCCGCCGCCCGCTGCGTCACGACCCTTGGCGGTGGCCAGGGCGCCGTGCGCGAGGTGTGTGACTGGCTGCTGGCCGCGCGGCGGCGGCAGTAAGCAGGATTGCAATGAAACGGGTGCACTGGCTCATCGGCTTAGGTGTCATCGCGGTCCTGGCGCTGGCATTCATGCTGGGTCACGGTGGCAGCACCCCTGGTGCGACCAGCGCCCCGGAGGAAGCGGCGAAGTTTCACTACGACTTCGTCGCCAATGACGTGGTGGTGCGCCAGACGGGCAACGACGGGACGCTGCAGTATCGACTGGAAGCCGAACGCGTTGAGCAACGACCCGAGGACAACCAGGTCACCGCTACCAACCTGACGGCGCACTACGAGGCGCCGGACGTGAAGGCAGACCCGGACGAGGCCAGCCCCTGGAAACTCACGGCGCAGCACGCGACCCTGCCCGATGATGGCAAGCTGCTGCAATTGCGGGGCGACGTGCGCGTCACCGGTCAGCCGCATAACGCCCGCGTGCCGGTAACCTTGGCCACCGACAGCCTGGACTACGACATGCAGACGCAGGAAATCACCTCCCAGGAGACGGTCGACGTGCGCATGGGCGCGCAGCAGCTGCAGGGCAAGGGACTGCAGGCCAACATCCGCCTGGGCACGCTGCGGCTGGAGACACAGGTTCATGGCGACATTTCGCACTGAAGCCTGCGCTTGGGCGGCTGTGTGCTGCCTTGCCGGCTACAGCGCGGGCGTGGTGGCCGCGCAGCCGCGCTCCGTCGGCCAATTCGATGTCGAAGGCGAGGACCTGCGCATCGATTACCAGCGCAACACGATGCAGCTGAAGAAGATCGTCATGACGGACAAGCTGGGAACCATGTTGATCCGGGCGCAGGATGCCAAGGCACATAGCGTCGACCTGTCGGCCAAGGACATGCAGTGGGAATTCAGCGGCGACGTGCATATCGAATTCAACGGCGCGACGCTCGACTCGGCGACCGCCACGGTCAGCTTCAAGGACAACATGCTGGAAAGCGCGCACGCGGTCGGGGCCCCGGCGCAATTCTCGCACCTGCTCAAGGGCGCCACGCAGCGCAGCCAGGGTCGCGCACACACCATCGATTACGATGCGGCCAAGTCGCAGCTGCACCTGGCCGGCGGCGTCTGGTACTCGGACGGAACCAACGAGATCAATACCTCCACGCTCAACTACAACCTGGCCAACCGCTCCATCGACAGCAATCCAGGCACCGGTGAACGCGTGCGGCTGCACCTGCAGCTGGGCAAGGGCACCGTAACCCCGGCGCCCAAGGCGGCGCCACCGCCGACCGGGGCTGCCCCGGCAACCGCGCCAGGTCCCGACAAGCGATGACCATCTCCACGCTGCGCGCCACCAACCTGCGCAAGAGTTTTCGCGGCCGCTGCGTGGTCGAGGGCCTCTCGCTGCAGGTTCAGTCCGGCGAGATCGTCGGGCTGCTGGGTCCCAATGGGGCTGGCAAGACCACGGCCTTCTACATGATTGTCGGCCTCGTCAGCGCCGATACCGGCACGGTCGAACTGGACGGCCAGGACCTGACGTCCCTGCCCATGCATCGGCGCGCACAGCTGGGGGTGGGCTACCTGCCACAGGAGGCGTCGGTTTTCCGTCGCCTGTCCGTGGCCGACAACATCCTGGCGATTCTGGAAACCCGCGCCGACCTGGATGCCGCAGGCCGCGCCTCAAGGCTCGAGGAACTGCTGGCCGAGCTGCGCATCGGGCACGTGCGCCAGAGCAGCGGCATGTCCCTGTCCGGCGGCGAGCGCCGGCGCGTGGAGATCGCCAGGGCGCTGGCCGCCGCGCCGCGCTTCATCCTGCTTGACGAGCCGTTCGCGGGGGTAGACCCGATTTCGGTGGTGGATATCCAGCACATCGTGCGGGAGCTGTCCGCGCGCGGGATCGGGGTGCTGATTACCGACCACAACGTGCGCGAAACCCTTGGCGTTTGCAACCGGGCGTGTATCGTTGATCACGGAACTGTGATCGCGTCCGGCAGTGCGGAGGAAGTGCTTGCCAACGAACGAGTCCGTGAGGTGTACTTGGGACAGAACTTTCGAATGTAATTGCTTGTAAATCAATGCTTAAAGCCTCCCTGCAGCTCCGCCTGGGCCAGCAGCTGACCATGACACCGCAGCTGCAGCAGGCAATCAGGCTGCTGCAGCTGCCCTCCCTTGAACTGCAGGCGCATATCCGCGAACTGCTCGAAACCAACGTCATGCTGGAGGCCGACGACGACCCCGAGGCCACGGCGGAATTCGAGGCCCTGGGAGCGGACCCCAACGAGCGCGAGCCCCCCGAGCGCGGCGAGGCCGGCGAGGAGGCCCCCGGAACATCCGACGAGCCCACGACAACCGTGGAGGTCATCGAGGACTCCTGGACCGAGACCACCGCGGCGGCCGGGGAGACGCCCTGGAATTCCGATGACGACGAACGCCAGCAGGAATTCCATAACGAGCGCGGCGAGTCGCTGCACGAACACCTGCTGTGGCAGCTGGAGCTGGCGTCGCTGGAGGAGCGGGAGCGGGTCATCGGCCGCGCGATCATCGATGCCGTCAATGACGACGGCTACATCGGTGATTCCCTCGCCACCATTGCCGCCACGCTGCAGCCGGAGATCGACGCTGGCGAAGCGGAGATTGCCGCGATGCTCAGCGTGGTGCAGTCATTCGATCCGCTGGGCGTCGCCGCGCGCACGGTGGCCGAATGTGTGACCCTGCAGCTGCGCGCCCTTGACCCGCAGACGCCCGGCCTGGCCACGGCGCTGATCGTGGCCGCCCATCACCTCGACCTGCTGGCGCTGCGCGACATGACGGTGCTGCGTCGTGAGCTCAAGGTCAGCGAGGATGAGATGCACGTGGCCTTGGCGCTAGTGCGCGGCTGCCACCCGCGGCCTGGAGCGCAAATCAGTTCCACAGCCGCGGAATTCGTCATCCCGGATGTGTTTGTGCGCCGCACGCCGGGGGGCTGGAGCGTGGAAATGAATCCGTCCACGCTGCCCAAGGTGCGCGTCAATGAGGGCTACGCCACCTTGCTGGGGCGCGGCGCCGGGCACGCCAACATGCGCGCCCAGCTGCAGGAGGCGCGCTGGCTGCTCAAGAGCCTGGAGATCCGCCACGAGACGCTGATGAAGGTGGCCCGCTCGATCGTCGAGCGTCAATCCGCGTTCCTGGACCAGGGCGAGGAGCACATGCGGCCGATGATCCTGCGCGACATCGCCGATGCCATCGGCATGCACGAGTCCACGATCTCGCGCGTGACCTCCGGCAAGTACATGCATACGCCACGCGGCGTGTTCGAGCTGCGCTACTTCTTTTCCAGCCAGGTCGAGAATGCCGACGGCTCCGGCACGTCGTCCACGGCAATCCGCGCCAAGATCCGCAAGCTGATCCGCGACGAGGAGTCCGACGCACCCTTGAGCGACAGCCGCATCGCCGAACTGCTATCCAAGGAAGGCATCCCGGTGGCGCGCCGCACGGTTGCCAAGTATCGCGAAGCCATGGGCATCGCCCCGTCAAACGAACGCCGGCGGGCGCCCGCGCACTGATTTAACCAAGGAGAGGCTTATGCACCTGAAACTCACCGGTCACCATGTCGAAATCACCCAGTCGCTGCGTGCCTACGTGGAAAAGAAGCTGGAACGCATCACGCGACACTTCGACCAGGTCATTGATGTGAGTTGCACCATGACGGTGGAAAAACTGCAGCATAAGGCGGAGGCCACCGTGCATGTCAGCGGCGGCAACATCCACGTCTACGCCGTCGAGCCGGACATGTACGCGGCAATCGATTCCCTGACCGACAAGCTCGACCGCAGCATCGTCAAGCACAAGGAAAAGCAGCAGGACCATCACGCCAGCGAGGGGCGCAAGGCCGCCCGCCCCTAGCACCCATGCGACTGATCCTGATCAGCGGCCTGTCCGGGTCCGGCAAGAGCGTGGCGCTCAACATGCTGGAGGACCTCAACTACTACTGCGTGGACAACATCCCCGCGGCACTGCTCAAGCCGTTCATCTCGCACACCGTGCGCAGTCGCGACAACATGTACCAGCGCACAGCTGTGGGCCTGGACGCCCGCAACACGCCCGCCGAAATCGCCACCATCCCGGCGCTGGTGCAGGAATTGAAGTCCTCCGGGATCGCGTGCGAAATGCTGTTTCTGACGTCGCGCGATGACGAGCTGCTGCGCCGTTTCGCCGAGACGCGCCGCCGGCACCCGATGAGCCGCGGCAGCGAGAGCCTGCACGAAGCCATTGCCCTGGAGCGGCGCATGCTGGAGCCGATCGTGCAGGCCTCGGACTTCATCATTGACACCTCGCGCATGGGGGTCCACGACCTGCGCGAGACGGTCCGCAGCCGCGTCGATCCGCTGCAGCCGGGCCGGATCTCGATACTGTTCGAGTCCTTTGGCTTCAAGTACGGCATTCCGGGGGACGCGGACTTCGTGTTCGACGCGCGCTCGCTACCCAACCCGTACTGGGAACCGGCGTTGCGCGGACTTACCGGGCGCGATGCGCCGGTTGCGCACTACCTGGAGCGCGTCGAGACCGTGCCGCGGCTGATCGCGGACATCACCCGCTTCGTCGAGGCGCGCATCCCGGAATACCAGATCAGCAACCGTCGCTATTTCACCGTGGCGATCGGCTGTACCGGCGGCCAGCATCGCTCGGTCTACCTGGTCGAAAAGATTGCGGCGGACTTCTCGCGGCGCTTCTCCGACGTGTCCGTGCGTCACTCCGGTCTCGATCCGACGCCCGCCACGCCTTGAGTCCCGCACGAGCGCTGCAGCAAAGCTACGAGCGCGCGGTGCAACGCCGTGCGCTGGTGGACGATCCGGCGCAGCGGCTGGTGCTGGCACGATTAGGCCGGCTTGCCGATTGCCTGCAGGCCGCGCCGCGCGCCGGGTCATTGCGCCTGTGGCTTGCCAGGGCTTGGCCAACTCGCTTCGGGCTACAGCCCTGCCGGGGGGTCTACCTGTGGGGCGGGGTGGGCCGTGGCAAGACCTGGCTGATGGACCTGTTCTGCGACCAGCTGCGGCCAGGCGATGCGCTGCGTCTGCACTACCAGCACCTGATGCGCGAAGTACACCGGCTGCTGGCACGCGGCCAGGGCCGGGAACGACCCCTGGAGGCCGTGGCGGCAACGTTTGCGCGCCGGGCGCGGCTCCTGTGCATCGACGAGTTCGTGGTACAGGACATCGGCGACGCCATGCTCATGGACGGCCTGCTCGACGGGTTGCTGCGCCGGGGCGTGGCGCTGCTGTGCACATCCAACACCGCGCCGCAGCGGCTTTATGAGAATGGCCTGCAGCGCGCACGATTCCTCCCGGCCATCGAGCTGCTGCAGCAACGCCTCGACGTCCTTCAGATCGGCGCCGGCACCGACTATCGACTGCGCGAACTCAAGGGGTCCGCGACCTGGTTCGCGCAGGACCCGGCGTCCGGGCAGCAGATGCGGCGATTGTTTGAGGCGCTGTCCGGGGATGACGCATCGGAGCGCGCCTCAGGCAGTGCTCGAACACTGGAAATAGAGGGCCGACAATTGCCGGTCCGGGGCGCCGCGCATGGCATGGCGTGGTTTGATTTCGCCGTGCTGTGCACGGGACCACGCAGCGCCGGCGATTACATAGAGCTGGCCGACGAGATGCACACACTGTTCCTCTCGGACGTACCGGTATTTCGCGATGCCGACGACGACGCGGCGCGCCGCTTCATAAGCCTGGTCGATGAACTGTATGACCGGCGGGTAAAGCTGGTGGCGTCAGCCGCGGCGGAGCCCGACCAGCTGTACCACGGCGCTCGATTGCGCGACGCCTTTGCGCGCACCGCGAGCCGCCTGATCGAGATGCGCAGCCACGACTACCTGGCCCGCGCGCACCAGGCGGGCGCTGCCGGGAGCAGCAGCGCGCAGCGCTCGTGAACCCGGCCTGCCGGACTGCATCGCTGGAACATGGGCCAGTGGGCTCCAGTACAATAGCGGCGCTTTCAACCGACATTACGCGATAAGTGGGGGAATAGCCGGAATTGAAGACCGTTGCGCAGTTTTCGATAGCCTACGAGCAGCTGCTCGGCCCGGACGGCACTGCCACTGGTGCGCTGCCGGCGTTCGCCACGGACCCAGAGCAGCTGGTGAAGATGTACCGGATGATGGCGCTGTGCAGGATGTTCGACGCCAAGGCGGTCAACCTGCAGCGCACCGGCAAGCTGGGCACCTACGCCCCGTGCACCGGCCACGAGGCCACGCACGTGGGCGTCGGGGCCGCGATGCTCGCCGAGGATGTCCTGTTCCCCGTGTATCGCGAATACGGCACCCAACTTTGGCGCGGCGTCACGCTGACGGAAATCCTCACCTACTGGGCGGGGGATGAAAGCGGCACGGACTTCTGCGGCCCGCGCGAGGATTTCCCGTGGTGCGTGCCCATCGGTTCGCAGGCGCCGCATGCCGCCGGCGCGGCAATGGCTTTCAAGATCCGCAACCAGCCGCGCTGTGCCGTTGCCTACATCGGCGATGGCGGCACTTCGCAGGGCGCGTTCTACGAAGCGTTGAATCTGGCCGGCGCGCAGCGCCTGCCGGTGGTGTTCGTGATCGTCAACAACGGCTGGGCCATCTCGGTGCCGGCCGCCGCGCAGACCGGCGCGCAAACCTTCGCCCAGAAGGGCATCGCCGCGGGCGTGCCAGGCGTGCAGGTGGATGGCAATGATGTTCTGGGCGTGCGCGCCGTGATGCAGGCGGCGCTGGAGCGCGCGCGCCGCGGTGAGGGCGCCACGGTCATCGAGGCCATCACCTACCGACTCAGTGATCACACCACCGCCGACGATGCCACCCGCTACCGTCCGGCCGCGGAACTGGAGGCCGCGTGGAAAGTCGAGCCGCTGCTGCGCACGCGCTCCTACCTGCAATCCCTTGGCATCTGGGATGAATCCCGCGAGGCTGCCATGCGCGCGCAGCACACCGCGGCGATAGACAGCGCCGTGCGCGGCTACCAGGAGCGTGTGATCCCCGGCGTCGAAGTCATGTTCGACTACCTGTTCGCCAATGCACCCGCGGGCCTGGCCGAACAACGCGCCGCGGCGCTGCGCAGCGGGCCGGTACAGGCGCACTGACCCGATGGCCAAGATCACCCTGGTGGAGGGAATCAACATGGCACTGGGCCGGGCCCTGGCCGACGACCCGGACGTGGTGCTCATCGGCGAGGACATTGGCATCAACGGCGGCGTGTTCCGCGCCACCGCAGGATTGCAGCAGCGGTTCGGCGCGCTGCGCGTGCAGGACACGCCACTGGCCGAAGGGCTCATCGCCGGCATGGCAGTGGGCATGGCCGCGCAGGGGTTGAAGGTCGTGGCGGAGATCCAGTTCATGGGATTCCTCTACCCGGCGCTCGACCAGGTCGCCAACCACATGGCGCGGTTGCGCAATCGCACGCGCGGCCGGCTCACCTGCCCGGTGGTGCTGCGCATGCCCCACGGCGGCGGCATCCACGCCCCGGAGCATCATTCCGAGAGCCTGGAAGTCCTGTTCTGCCATCACGCCGGGCTGCGCGTGGTCTGCCCGTCGACGCCAGCGCGCGCCTACGGCCTGCTGCTGGCCGCGATACGCGAACCCGACCCGGTGATCTTCCTCGAGCCCACGCGCCTGTACCGGATGGCCAAGCAGGACGTGGCCGATGACGGCAAGGCGCTGCCGCTTGACCAGGCCTTCGTGGTGCGCGCCGGAGATGACGTCACGATCGTCACCTGGGGCGCCATGACCCACGAGACGCAGCAGGCGGCCGAGCAGCTGGCGCAGGAAGGCATCAGCGCGGAGGTGATCGACCTGGCATCCCTGTCGCCCATTGATCACGACACCATCCTGGATTCGGTGGCCCATACCGGCCGGCTGGTGATCGTGCACGAGGCGGCGCGCAATGCCGGACTGGGCGCGGAGATCGCCGCCACAGTGGCCGAGAAGGGGCTGTACGACCTGCTCGCACCCATCGAGAGGGTCACCGGGTACGACACCGTGATGCCCTACTTCGCGCTGGAACGCGCGTATATTCCCACCGTTGCACGCATTGTCGAGGGCGTGCGGCGAACACTGCAGGGCTGATCCAACATGACGCGTTTCACTCTTCCGGATCTGGGCGAAGGATTGCAGGAGGCGGAGATCGTTCGCTGGCATGTCGCCGTAGGCGACCAGGTCAAGGTCGACCAGCCCATGGTGGCCATGGAGACGGCCAAGGCCATCGTCGAAGTCCCCTCGCCTTTCGACGGCGTTATCCTTGCCCTGCACGGCAAGCCCGGTGACACCATCGGCACGGGCTCGCCCCTGGTCGACTTCGCGCTGTCCGGCGCGGCCGAGGACGCAGCTGCGCCGGAGGCAGGCATCGCCAAGGGCGGGGTCGTCGGCCGCATGCCCGAATCCGACACGCTGATCCAGAATGCGCCGGCGGCACCTGCGCGCGGTGGTGCGCGGCGCGTGCGCGCCGTGCCCGCAGCCCGCGAGCTGGCGCGACGCCTCAACATCGACCTTGATGGCATCCGTGGCAGTGGCCGCGACGGGCTGGTCACGCTCGATGACGTGCTCGGCGCGTCACCGGCCGCGCCCGCGTCGGCCGCGCCACGCATCCCGGTGGCGACCAGTTCCATGCGCCCGGCCAGCGTCGGCAACGAATCCGGCGAAATAGAAGTACTGCGCAGCCTGCGGCGCGCGATGGCCCAGAGCATGACCCTGGCGCGCGACAACGTCATGGAGTGCACGGTGTTCGACGATGCGGACATCGAATGCTGGAGGTCGCAGGGCGACTTCACGGTTCGCCTGTTGCGCGCTATTGGCGCCGGCTGCAAGGCCGAGCCTGGCCTCAACGCATGGTTCGATGGCAGTACCCAGGGCCGACGGCTGTTTCAGCATATCCAGGTGGGCATCGCCGTGGATACACCCGACGGCCTGCTGGTTCCGGTGATCCGCGACGTGGGCAATCGCGACGCGGCCGCGCTGCGCGCCGAGGTCAATCGCCTAAAGAACGGCGCGCGTGAGCGCACCCTGCCGGCTACCGACCTGCGTGACTTCACCTTCATGCTGTCTAATTTCGGCGTGCTGGCCGGCCGCTATGCCACGCCGGTGGTGGTGCCACCCTCCGTGGCCATACTCGGGGCCGGCCGCATCTCCCGCGATGTAGTGGCGATTGGCGATCGCATCGAGGCCCATCGACGGATCCCACTGTCACTTACTTTCGATCATCGCTGCGTCACCGGCGGCGAGGCCGTTCGGTTCCTTGCCGGCGTCATCGGGGATCTGCAGTTGCCGGAATGAGCTGGGCCCGAGGCACCGGGAACTGTGCCGCGAATGTAAAGGCGGCCGCGGTCGCTCCCTGAGCGCGCAGCAGGGCAAGCTTGTCCACCCCTTGCGCCACCGTCGGGATATGCCCGGCCTGCAGCCACCACAGCACCAGCTGCGGTTCGCGCGACTGGATGAACCATTCGCGCCGCCGCCGCAGGAACTGCACGTGTTCCGATTCATACACGTAGCGGCGGATAGAGGCGACGTCCTGCCAGACAGACATGTTGACCAGGACGTTCTCACCCAGCGGGCGCAGCGCCGTGGCATCCCCGGCATCATCCTGCAAGCGCCAGACGAAACCCGGCGATTGCTCCGCCAGGGCGTTAATGCGTGCCAGAGCAGAAACGAATCCGGCCAACTGCGGCGACTCCAGCGGCGCCTTGAGGTGGGCCAAGTTCAACTGCGCGAGCTGGTATGTCATGCTGAAGTCCGGAGGCTACCATGCACCCCTACCCTCACGTTTATCGCGCCGCCACACGCGGCGGGCCCGATGGGATCGTCATGGTGACCGCCGCCGGACTTCCCGACCTGCCATCGGCGCCGCCGCCGCAATTCGATGGACCCGGCGGCATGTGGTCGCCAGAATCGATGCTGTGCGCGGCGCTGGCCGACTGCTTCGTATTGACCTTCCGCGCAATTGCCAGGGCTTCGAAATTCGATTGGCTGGATGTGGACTGCACCGTGGAAGGGACGCTGGAACGCGCGGGTGGGGTTTCCCGATTTACCCGCTATGTCACCAGCGCATCGCTGCGCGTGCCTGCCGGAACTGACACAGCCAAGGCAAGACAGCTGCTGGAAAAGGCCGAGCACGGCTGCCTGGTTTCTAATTCCGTCAACGGTACGCGCGAACTCAAGACCGAAGTGATCGAGGCTTGACACTGGCTCGGGGTTTTCCGGCGTTGGGATACAGGCGCCGCATCTCGAGCACGGTTTTCCCGATCAGGTTCTTCAGCACGGTCCGGTCCACGTCATCGAGCTTGTTGATGTACAGGCAGCCGACACCGGCCTTGTGCTTGCCCAGCCTGGCCAGCAACGCCTTGTTGTGGATTCCCGGCCCCAGGTAGATCACCAGCGCCTGCTTGCGCGGCGAAAAGCCGGCCAGCGGAATGTCCCCCTCCCATCCGGTGGGATAGACGTAATGGACCTGGTCGAACCCGATGATGGTCGGACCCCACATGCGCGGGCTGGCGCCGGTAATTGCGCGCATCAACTGCACCAGTTCCAGGGCGTCGGCCCGCCGCTGCGGGTGGGTAATGGCCTGGATGAACGCCGCCGGGCTCACCCTGGTCGGCCGGGTCTTGTTCCCCTTTTTCGCCTTTGCCATGAGGTAGTCTAGGGGCATTCATTGCACCGCCTCAAGGTAGCTCATGGCTGGAAAACTCGTCCTTCTGCGGCATGGTCAGAGTGTGTGGAATGTCGCCAACCTGTTCACCGGCTGGACCGACGTGGACCTCTCCGAGCAGGGTCGCGAGGAAGCCAGGCAGGCCGGTCGCGAGCTCAAGGGCACGGGCATCCGGTTCGACTATGCCTTCACCTCGGTGCTCAAGCGCGCGATCCGTACCCTGTGGATCGCGCTGGATGAGATGGACCGCATGTGGCTGCCCGTCGAGAACAGCTGGCGTCTCAATGAGCGCCACTATGGGGCGCTCCAGGGCCTGGACAAGGCCCAGACGGCCGAAAGGCACGGCGCCGCGCAGGTGAAGATCTGGCGGCGCAGCTATGACATTCCACCGCCGCCGCTGGCCGAAGACGACGTACGCCATCCGCGGCACGATTCCCGGTACGCGGGCGTGGACCCCATGCTGCTGCCCGCGACCGAGTCATTGAAGGACACGCTGGCCCGGGTGCTGCCCTTGTGGCAAGGGGCCATCGCGCCACGCCTGCTGGCCGGTGAAAACATCCTGGTGGCGGCGCACGGCAACAGCCTGCGCGCCATGGTCAAGATGCTCGACAACGTGCCGGAAGAGGAAATCGTGGAGCTCAACATCCCCACCGGTGTGCCCCTGCTCTACGAGCTGGATGACCGGCTACAACCTCTGGGCAGCCGCTACCTGGGAGACCAGGAGGCGATCAGGGCCGCCGCCGAAGCGGTGCGCCAGCAGGCGGGCAAAAGCCCTTGATTTGGCGACGCCGCTGACGCTAACAGGCGCTTAAGACACGGGTGATACCCGATTTGCTACCATCCGGCTCCGGCTGCCCAAGGATCAGGAGTTCGAACATGTTGCGTAGATCACTGCTTCTGCTTGCTTGCGCTGTCGCATTAAGCGCATGCGAGTCCGGGCCCAAGGTGCACTCCGATTTTGACCGCTCGGCGGACTTCTCCAACTATCACACGTACGGGTTCGTGTCGCCGATGGGCACGGATCGCCAGGGAAACTCAACCATCCTCAGCGGACATTTCAAGTCGGCGATCAGCAGGCAAATGGAAGCGCGCGGCTATCGGCTGGATGCTGCCAAACCGGACCTGCTGGTCAACGTCAATGTCTCCACGCGCCAGCAGACCGATGTGCAGAGCATGCCCTCGGGTTCGATGGGCGGCTACTACGGCTACCGTGGCGGCATGTATGGCGGGTGGCCCATGTACGGCAATGACGTGACTACCACCCACTACAAGGTGGGCACGGGCAACATCGACGTCGTGGACGCTGCCCGCAAGCAGCTGGTCTGGGAGGGTGTTGCCGAAGCACGCCTGAGTGAAAAAATGATCAACGACCCCGGTCCGGCAATCGACAGCGTCGTTAACGAAATCTTCCTGAGGTATCCGGCCCATGCCGGTGCGGCGGCCGCGGCTCCCGCCAAGTAGCGCAGCTACGGGCTCACAATGTTTCGCCGATGACAAACCGGACTCCCGAGTAGCCACCGGCGAACCGATAGCTGATGCCCAGGCGCGGGGCTGAGATGCCCCATAGTGAGGGCATCGGGCGCAGGCGCAGCATCAGGCCGGTCTCGAGCACGAATTGGGGCAACCCGGCGCCGAAGTCGGCACTGCCCGGCCGCTTAATGAACCATTCCCCCATGACGAACGGCCCGATGTCAGCCGGCCGCTTCCCGAAGTTGAAACTGTATGCGGCCGGCCAGTCCACGCCTGTTTGCAGGTGTGCCATGTCGTCATCCGCGTGGCATTCGCGATAGTTGACGTTGGTGTAGGAAAAACGCGAACTCCAGCGCATCTCGCCCACGTGCGTATCCCAGGTGTAGTCGGTCTGCACGCCCGCATTGGCGTTGACCGAATCGACCTGACTGCCGGACGCGAAGATCAGGCCGACTTCGACGAAGGGACGCACGCTCCAGCCGGTGCGCGGCAGGAATTCCCATTCGATGCCTGGCGCCACGCTCAGCATGTCGATGTGCGACGGCAAGCGACCCTGCAGGACGTCCTCGGTCTTGAAATCCAGGAATCCCGCGGTGACCGGTACGCGCAGTCGCCAGCCCACCGTGTCGGGTTGTGCATCACGCAGTGACCACGAGATGGGCAGCCGGTAGACCTGCAGGGTGCGGCCGCCGAAGTCGTACACCCCGGAGCCCAGTTCGGACGCAAATGCATAAGGCACCGCCGGTGTCGGGCTGGTGGCCGCGCGCGCTGTACACTGGGAGGCCATGGCGGCGGCCAGTGCAACTGCGGATGCAAAGGGCATGCAGGCGAGACTACTGGCCCGCGGCTGCGCCAGCGACTACTTCTGCTCGGGAGTGACCGCCGCGGCCGGCGCCGGCCGCGCATCCGGGTGTACCAGCCAACCGCGCCCTGGCACCTGGCACAGCACGTAATCGGACTTGCCCTGCATCTTGGGCGTGCGGCTGAGCACATTGAGACGTTTGCAGCTTTGGCCCTCGGTGCTGGTGAATTGTCCGGTCACGGCCACGGTGCCGGAGGTCCCGGTCTTGGTGTTGCTCCAGCTGTCGCTGGCATGCGGATCGGTGGAAGCCAGCACCTTGTCCACGGACTGCAGCAGCAATTTCATGTCCTGCTCCTTGAAGCCGCTGACTACCGAATCGTCGAGGAACGACAGGTTGCCGGCACCTGCCGCCGGCGCCAGTGACAGCGCCATGATCAACGCGGCCGAGGCCAAGGTCCATTTGCTGCTGGATATCGTGCGCATGCGTCCTCCGGGTTCCATTGCCGTTGCCCTGGCCTACCGTGGCTTGCCCACGGCCCAGTTGTCGTACGTGCCGCCATGCTCTGCCGCCAGCGCGCGAAACCGCGCGGTCAGTGACTGCATCTCCTGGATATGCAACCGCATCGTGCGCTGCGCGTGGACGCTGATCCGGCCGCTGTCCGGATCCGGGCGTGCGTCCACGATATAGCCCTCGGCGCGCAGCAGGCGGCCAATGGCGTCGCTGCCGCGCGTGTCCGGCACCGTGAAGAAAAAGTCCACGACCTGGTCCTCAAAGGCGCTCACCCCCGCCTTGCGCAGCTGCTGGATGAACTGCTCATCCCAGTCCGCCACATGCTTGCGGGCGACGCCGCGCCACTGCATCACGATGCGCAGCAGCGACAACACCGCCACGCCCACCAGCACCAGTGCCACGGTTTGCGAACTCATGGCGATTTACTCCTCAACCGTTCCCAGGTCCCCCGGCGTCTCGTTGACCGAAACCACGGTGGCCTTGGGAAAGTAGTTGAACTCGCTGGCCGACGCCCAGGTATAGGCGCCCATGACGCGCCCCACCAGCAGGTCACCGGCCTTGAGCTTGGGCAGCAGGATATTCTCGGCAATCACGTCGATGCTGTCGCAGGTCGGGCCGGCCAGCACCGAGGGGCGCAGCTCCCCGTCCTGCTTGAGGCTCTCGATGGGGTATACGGCGTGGTCATAGAGCCGGCCGCTGTACGACCCGTACACCCCATCGTCGAGGTAGTACCACCACAGCCCTTCGCGTTCGGCCCTGCCCATCACGGTGGCCACGCCGATGGCGGAAGGCCCCGCGATGTAGCGGCCGGGCTCGGCCAGTACGCGCACGCTTGCCGGCAGCCCCGCCAGCGCCTTGCGGATCGGCGCGCAGAACCGGCCGATGTCCGGTACGCGCTGGGCGTAATCCACCGGAAAGCCGCCGCCGATATCCAGCACCTTGTAACTGCCCAGCTTCTCGCGCCGTGCTTTGCGCAGCAGCACCGTGCAGGATTCGATGGCCTCGACATGCTTGAGTGGATCCGGCGACTGCGAACCGACATGAAACGAGAATCCCAGCACGTCGATGCCCTGCTGCGCCGCCAGGCGCGCCAGGTCGAGCGCGCGTTCCGGGTCGCAACCGAACTTGCGCGACAGGTCGCTGACCGCGCCCGGGCTGCGGTACGACACGCGCAGTAGCAGCTTGGCCTGGTCGCGATAGCGGCGGAACTTGCGCACCTCGTCCGGGTTGTCGGCGACAAAGGTCGTGACCCCGGCCGCCAGCGCATTGCGGATGTCCTTGTCGCGCTTGATCGGATGCGTATGGATGCAGATCGCAGGATCCACGCCCAGGCGCGACACCAGCTGCACCTCGCCGGTGGTGGCAAGATCCAGAAATCCGCCCTGTGCCACCAATGTGCGCACCACCGCCGGGTGCGGCAGTGGCTTGAGCGCGTAGTGCAGGTCCACGCCGGGCAGAGCCTTTTGCAGGCGCCGGTACTGCACCCGGATGCGCTCGCAATCGATGATCAGCAGCGGCGAGCCGTAGGTGGCCACCAGCCTGCGCACCTGGGCGGATTCAAACGGATCGATGTACTTGCGCTTCGACGCACCGGTCATGGCAACACGCCGGTGGCAAACTCCGCACCGTCCGCGGGCACGACAGCACCAGCGGCGGCGCGGGCCAGGCGATCACGTATCGCGTCCCAGCGTTCGTCACCCGGGACTTCCTGTACCAGGATGCGCGCACAGCCGGCCTTGTCCAGCGTGCGCAGGTTGGAATACAGATCGTGGGCATAGGCTTCGGCGCGCTTGCCGGTATTGATCCAGGTCACGAACTCATACGTCTTCAATGGCAGGCGCTGCGCCAGCACGGCAATGCGCTGCCCGCCCTCCGAGAGGGAATCGGCCAGCGCATCGAGCTCGCCGGCAGGCACGATTGCCATGGGCGTGGCTGGCGCGTAGTGGGCTGCCAGGGCACCCGGCACCCGTGGCGCACTGCGATCAGCGCCGATCTGCACTTCGCCAACCACCTCGCGCAACTGACTTATGGTCACCGCGCCGGGTCGCAGCAGGCGAACCCCATCGAGGCAGCTGACGATGGTGGATTCGAGCCCGACCTGGCATTCACCGCCGTCGAGCACCACCTTCACGGCGTCACCGAATTCGTCCTGCACATGCTCCGCGCGCGTAGCGCTGAGGCGCCCGAAGCGATTGGCCGAAGGCGCGGCAATGCCGCCACCGAATGCATTGAGCAGCTGGCGCGCCATGGGATGGGACGGGATGCGCATGGCAATGCTGTCCTGCCCGCCGGTCACGATGTCGTGAACGGCCTCGGCCCGCGGCAGCACCAGCGTCAGGGGCCCCGGCCAAAAGGCCTCAGCCAGCTGCTCGGCCTGGGGTGGCATCTCCCGCACCCAGCGCCTGAGAAAGCGCCGCTCGTCGATGTGCACGATCACCGGATGCGACGGAGGGCGCCCCTTGAGCTCGAATACCTTGCGCACGGCCGCGGGATTGGACGCATTGGCGCCCAGCCCATAGACGGTCTCCGTCGGAAATGCGACCAGCTCGCCGTCGCGCAACGCATCGACAGCGGCTTCCAGTTCGGCCTGTGAGGCCCGGACAACTCTCACCATCGGCGCATTCTACTCCAGCGCACGACGGTCCCAGCCGTCGGGCGTGCGCAGGATCTCCGAAGTAGGCCAGTAATGGCCATCCAGCTTCAGAGTGATCACTTCCGGGACATTGTTCCAGGTCATGGTGCGCAGTCGCACCGATGATCGATCCGGTCGGCCGGCGACCACCTTCAGGAATGCATCCAGGTCAGGTGTTGGCTGGCCGTCTACCTGGACAATGCGTCGCCCCGGCAACAACCGGTAACGCGTCGCCGGCGACCCGTAGGAAAAGAACGACACGTAGACCCCTTCGGGCACGATGCCGCGCTGCGCGCTCATCGGCCGCGGCGGCGCCTGCAAAGTCGCGCCGGCCCACAACACGATCCGGTCCACGTCCAGGCCGGTCAGCGCCGTCGTGGGAACGGCAATGGTCTTTTCCCCGGCGCCCCGCCAGACCGTGACCGACACGGAAGACTTGTCGACCGTGGCGCGTTCCACGTCGCGGAAACTGGCGACCGTGATCGAATCGATGGCCAGCAACAGGTCGCCCTGCTGCAGCAGCTTCGCGGCGGCCGATCCGCCCGTCAGCCGCGTCACCCCAAGTACGCGCCGGCGTTCGGGGCTGTGCTGCTCCAGCCGCTTTATCCACGCGTCTGACAGGCCCAGGCGCCGTGCGACGGTCAGCGGCTGCTGCGCCAGCTCCACATCCAGCGTGTGCAGGGGCTGCTTGCTGCGCACGTGGTCGATCATCTCCGCGACCAGCTCGATGCTGACCCCGCGAAAATCCTGCACCGGTTCACGCCCGGACTCGATGGCAAAGCTGGACCACAGCGCACGCACTGCCCCTTCCTGGTCCACCAGGACGCCATCGAAGTCCATGGGTGGATTGAGCAGCTGCGCGGCGTCGAGGTTGCTGTCGCGGAACTGCATGGTGCGCGTCAGCGGCAGCGTCACCGGATCGATGGAGGTCACCTGCGTGGCCCGGGACTTGAGGTCCCCTTCGCCATCCATGCCCACCACGGTGATGCTTTCACCCTCGCGCAGCGGGCCGGTTTTCAGTCGTGCGCTGCGCACCTGCGTCGTGCCCAGGAGCTTGGGGTCGTACGACACTACCGCCAGATTGTGCAGCGGATGCACGAACTCCACCTTGCCGGGGATTTCCACCGCCCCGCCAAATGTCAGTCGCACATCCCCCAGCGACACCGGCACCGTGTTGCGATCCGTCACGATCAATCCGTGCTCGGCATCCACCAGCAGGCCCGTGCCCTGGTAGTTGCGCTCGGTGATGCCGGAAATGGCAAATGGCATGTCAAAGGTGATGTGCACCAGGGAAGGGGCCAGCTTCACCACCAAGGGATCGCGCGCGGCAGGGAACGCGGTCACGCCGCCGGCGGCGGCATGGGGTGGCGGCCCGGCCGGCAGCGCGACGCATGGCCACAAGCCGCTGACGTCATCGCGATGGCAATCGTTGGCCGGGAACCAGCGCCGGTCCATGCGCATGGACTTGAGCTGGCTGCCGTTGGCATCGTCGATGGTGGTATAGCGCACCGCGGCGCGATCACCATCGCCCAGCAGCCCCAGCTGCGTCTTGAAGTCGTCCAGGTTGGCGATGGGTTTTGAGTTCAGGGCAGTGATCAGCGCGCCGCGCGGCACACCCGCGGCGGCCAGGCTGTATCCGGGATTGGCCACGTAGACGCCGTCCACCGGCAGGTTGAAGTGCCGAGCCTGCTGGTACGACAGGTCATTGAATACCCCGTCGCCAAATTCGATGTAGCGTGCCGGGGTAATGGCGTTGAGGTCGCCGACCACCAGCTTCTGCGTCTGCAACGTGCCGCCGCGCAGCACCTGCAGTTCGACCTGCTGGCCGATGGAGCTGTCGAGCAGGTCGTCCAATGGCTCGAAGGTGGTGACGTAGCGGTTGTTGACGCGCACGAGGATGTCGCCGGCCTGCAGCTCACCGAAGGCTGGCGAACCCGGCTGGATCTGATCGACCACCAGCATGCCGGTGTTGGCCGGGAAGGCCTTGCGCACCTCTTGCTCGATTTTTTCGTTCAGGCCAAGGCGTCGCAATTCGTCATAGGGGGTGTAAGCGAACACCGTCTGCAGGGTGCCGCGCGTCACCGGCTTGCCCGCCTGGATCAGCTGTACCGCGCGCTTGACCCGCCCCAGTGGCAGATAGAAGCTCGACGCGTTGCCCGTGGCGCCCCCTGCATTGAGCGCAACGACGCGACCTTCGATGTCTATGACCGGAGATCCGGAAGACCCGCCGGAGGTACCGGACGCGGCCTGCAGGTAGAACGTATTGAAGTCGTTGTAGCGACCCAGGCCATAGGCCGGTGCCTCGCGGTCCAGTTTCGCCAGCGTGCCGGCCAGGATGGACAACTGCTCGCCGGCGTTGTTGCCGATGACGCGGATCTCGCGGCCGATCTGTGCGCCGTCGGGAAACAGCGGCAGCGACTTGGGCTTTATGAACTTGAGCTTGCTGGGGTCGTAGCGGTATAGCCCGAAGTCGTGCACCGGGTCGCGGTATACCGGATACAGCTGCACCTCTTCGCGATTGAGGAAGGTGGCCTCCGAGGTCACCGGTCCCGGGGTCACCACATGGCGGTTGGTGAGGATCAGACCGCGCTCGGCATCGATGACGAAGCCCGTGGCCTGTGCCGAGGTGTTCCACTCCGTGTCAAAGGCCCGCGTGGAATCGATCTCGATGGAGACCACGCTCTGCGCGATCCGCTCCAGCGTCGCCGCCCAGGTCGAATCCTCGCGCGGCGGAGCGGTCACCGGTGCCTGCTGCGCGGGCGTTGCGTCCGGCACTGCCGGCCCGGTGGGAATGGCAGGTGATTGCGCGCCAGACAGCGACGCGGCAGCGCACAGGGCGCCAGTCACCAACAGTCTTGATATGCGGGTCATCGTAGTCCTTATCTCCACAGCACCAGCAGCCAGGTCACCCCCAGCAGCAGGAAAGCGCAGAACACCGCGGCTGACCCCAGGTCCTTGGCCAGCCCTGACAATTCATGATGCTCGTATCCGATACGATCGACGGTGGCTTCAATCGCGCTGTTGGCCAGCTCCACCACCAGTATCACGAACATCGGACCTACCAGCAGGGCGCGTTCTACGCCGTTACGCCCCAGCCACAGGCCCATTAGAACGACCGGCAGGGACAGGGCAAGTTCCGTGCGAAAGGCCGCCTCTTCCCGAAAGGCGCCGCGGATGCCACGGAAGCTTGCCCCCAGCGCCTGGAACACCCGGGTGGCGCCGGAAAATTTGGGTCTCGACATGCTGGGGCAAGTCTAACAAGCCGTCGCGCGGCGGGTGGGGCACCTTACAATAGGCCCATGACATTCGAGCGTCGCGAGACCCTGTTGGCGCAGGTTGGCAGCGTCCGTATCGGCAGCGGCGCGCCGATTGCGGTGCAATCCATGACCAACACCGATACGGCCGATGTGGCGGGCACCGTGGCCCAGGTGCGGGACCTGGCCCGCGCGGGCTCCGAATTGGTGCGCATCACCGTCAACAGCAGCGAAGCGGCCGCGGCCGTGCCTCATATCCGCGACCAGTTGCACGCCAGTGGCGTGACCGCGCCCCTGATCGGGGACTTTCACTTCAACGGCCACAAGCTGCTGCGCGAACACCCGGCCTGCGCACAGGCGCTGGATAAGTACCGAATCAATCCCGGCAACGTGGGTCGTGGCGCCAAGCGCGACACGCAGTTCGCCGAAATGATCGAGATCGCGTGCCGGTTGGACAAGCCGGTGCGCATCGGCGTGAACTGGGGCAGTCTCGACCAGGAACTGCTAGCGCGACTGATGGACGAGAACAATGCGTTGCCGGCACCGGCCAGCGCGCAACAGGTGATGCGCGAGGCCATCGTGCGCTCCGCGCTGGAGAGCGCCGCACTTGCGGTGGACGTCGGCCTGGCGCGCGAACGCATCATCCTCTCGGCCAAGGTCAGTGGCGTGCAGGATCTGCTGTCCGTGTATCGCAACCTGGCTGCGCGCTGCGATTATCCGCTGCACCTGGGCCTGACCGAGGCAGGCATGGGCTCCAAGGGCATTGTCGCCTCCACGGCAGGCATCGGCGTGCTGCTGGCCGAAGGCATCGGCGACACCATCCGTGTATCCCTGACACCGGAGCCGGGCGGCGACCGCACCCAGGAAGTCATCGTCGCGCAGGAGATCCTGCAGACCATGGGCATACGCTCTTTCCTGCCCATGGTCGTGGCCTGCCCGGGCTGTGGCCGCACCACCAGCACTTACTTCCAGGAGCTGGCATCGAGCATCCAGTCGCATATCCGCCATCGCATGCCACGCTGGCGCGTCGAGCACGTGGGCGTGGAAGAACTGACCGTCGCGGTGATGGGCTGTGTGGTCAATGGACCGGGCGAGAGCCGCCATGCCAACATCGGCATCAGCCTGCCGGGCACCGGCGAGCGACCGGTTGCACCCGTGTATGAGGATGGCCAGAAGACCGTGACGCTCAAGGGTGAGCGGATCGCCGAGGAATTCCAGCAGCTGATGGAAGACTACATCGCGCGCACCTATCCGCGCCGCACTGCGCCGCAGGAGGCACCATGACCGAACTTTCAGAACGTCGCTGCGTCCCCTGCGAAGGCGGTGTTGCACCGCTGTCGCGGGTGGCGGCCGAGGAAGTGCTGCAGCGCCTCGATGAAAACTGGCAGCTGGCATTGGACGCCACCTCCATCCAGCGCGAATTCAGGTTCAAGGATTTCTTCCGCACCATGAGCTTCGTGAATGCGGTGGCACACATCGCCAATATCGAAGACCATCACCCGGACCTGGAAGTCGGCTACAACTATTGTCGCGTGCGCTACAGCACGCATGCGATTGGCGGGCTGTCGGAAAACGACCTTATCTGCGCAGCGAAGATCGACCAGCTGCCGCTCGTGTAAAGAAGAACCGCTTGGCCATGGCGCTGCGGTTGACCAGCGCCATGCCTTCGCGTGCCGCCCATGCCGGCAGCTCACCTCCGGTGAACAGCCGGTCCAGTCCGTCCACCATGCCACCCATCAGCGCATTGCCGGCGCGGCGTTCGCGCTGGTAGTGCAGCAGCGCGCGGCGCGCGCCGACACTCTCCCTGGCGGGCCGCGCCGCCAGCGCGCCCGCCAGCGCGACCGCATCCTGCAGCCCCTGGTTCACGCCCTGGCCGGCAAGCGGATGGATGACATGTGCTGCGTCGCCGACCAGCGCGCAGCGCTCCGTCACGTAGCGCGCGGCCTTGAGGCTGCGCAGGGGAAATGCCGCCCGTTGGCCCTGCAGCTCGACGCGCCCCACCACCCCGGCGCTGGCGTCGGTGAGTGCGGCGTTGAATTGTTCCGGGGCGCAGGTCAGCAGCGCGTCGACACGCTCGTTGAGCAGGGACCAGACCAGGGAGCACTCGCCGCTGGCCAGCGGCAACAGCGCCAGCGGCCCGGTGGCCAGAAAGCGCTGCCACGCGGTATTGGCGTGCCCGCGATCGCCGCGCACGGTCGCCACCAGGGCCTGCTGCCGGTAGTCATGGATCTGCGCGGTGATGCCGGCGGCTTCACGCACGGCAGAGGCGGCCCCATCCGCGCCCACCACCAGTGCGGCTTCGACGGTCGCTGCGCCCACCTCCAGCGTGACCGCGTCCTGCGCGAACCCGATGCGCGCCACCCGCTCGCGACGCAGCTCAATGCCCGCATCGACACAGTGCTGCAACAGGGCTGCCTGCAGCGCGCGATTCTCGACAATGCTCCCCAGGTCCGGCTCAGCCAGCTGCGCGGCATCGAACCGCAGTACGTCCGGACTGTCCGGTGGGGTTGCTTCCTGCCACACCACCATCTGCTCATAGTTGGCAATGCGCGTGGCGTCCATGCGCTGCCAGGCACCCAGCTCCAGCAGCAGGGCGCGGTTGGCCGGCGAGACCGCCGATACGCGCAGGTCAAAGGGATCGGAGGCTTTGGGGGGCTGGGGCGCATCGCGCTCCAGCAGCAGGATGTTCTCCGGCGCGATCCGTGCCGAGCGGGCCAGCAGCAGCGCCAGTGCCGCGCCAACGATGCCGCCACCGACGATGGCCACGTCGCGGTGGCTCACGTTAACGCCCTGCCACGCAGCCCCTGGCCACGCGCCAGCCGCGAGGCACGTTGCCCGAATCCAAGGCTCACGCGACCCAGCGCGCGCTTGGCCGGCGGCAGCACATCAAACAGCAGCAGCCCAACATCCCGCGCCCGGGACAGCAACGCGTTATCACTGGAGAACGCCCTGACCAGGGTATCGGTGAAAGCGATGACCCCTTCGCGATCCTGGGTACGTACCGCTTCGTACTGCGCCAGCAGCTGGGTGGCTCCGGGATCGCCGCGGCACTGCGCCAGCAATTCCGCCAGGTCCGCCGCATCGCGCAGGGCCAGATTAAAGCCCTGGCCCGCCACCGGGTGCAGCGACTGGGCCGCATTGCCCAACAGCACGATGCGCGGCGCCGTGGTGCGCGTGCTGCGCGATAACGCCAGCGGATAGGTCGCGCGCTTGCCCAGTTCAAGCGCGCGGCCGGCGCGCCAGCCAAACGCGGCCTGCCATTCGGCCAGGAAATCCGCATCCCCCAACTTCACCAGTCTTTGTGCTTCATCGGGTCGCGCGGCCCACACCAGCGTGCGCCAGGACGCCGCGCCCTGATCCGAGCCTGCCAGGGGCAGCACGGCCATGGGACCTGCGCCAGTGAATCGCTCAAAGGCCGTGCCCTCATTGGCCTGGTCCGTGCGCAGGCTGGCCACGATGGCCACCTGCAGGTAGTCGTCCACGGTCGCCGACAGACCGGCACAGGCGCGTACCAGCGACTGCGATCCATCGGCAGCGACCACCAGTCGCGCCTGCAGCTGGCGCTGGCCTTGCGCGGTGCGCACCGTCAGGCGTACAGCATCAGCGGCCACGTTCAGGCTTTCCAGCTGCGCCGGCACGTGAATTGAAATCGCCGGATCAGACTGCAGCGCCGCCCATAACTCTCGCCCGATCACGCGGTTGGGCACGACGAACCCCAGCGCATCCAGCCCCAGTTCGCGCGCATCCAGGCGCGCGAACCCGAAGCGGCCGGCATCGGAGACGTGGATGCGCTCGATGCGCGCCGCCGCAGGGGCCAGGTTCTGCCACAGCCCAAGGGACTCGAAGATGCGTCGACTGGCATTGCCCAGCGCCGTGGTGCGCTCATCAAAGCTGGGTTGCGCCGCGGAATCCGGCGCATGCGCCTCAACCAGGGCGATGGAGAGGCCGGTACCGCGCAGCGCCACTGCCAGGCTGGCCCCCGCCATGCCGCCTCCGACAATGGCAACATCGAGCGCCTCGGATGGCAGCGTCTGGGTCACGACACCCTCACCTATGCGGCCATGACCGCTTCGATGTCATCCGGCGCCTTGGGCACTCCGTCAGTCAGTACCTCGCAGCCATCGCGCAGCACCGCCACGTCATCCTCGATGCGGATGCCGCAATTCCAGAACTTCTTGGGCACCCCGCGCGACCCTGCCGGAATGTAGATGCCAGGCTCGACGGTCATGACCATGCCAGGCTCCAGCACGCGCCACTCATCGCCCACCTTGTAATCACCCACATCGTGCACGTCCATGCCCAGCCAGTGCCCGGTGCGGTGCATGAAAAAGCGCCTGTAGGCTGCGTCCCGGATCAGCTTTGACACCTTGCCCTTGAGCAGGCCGACGGACACCAGCCCGTGGGTGATGACCTGTACGGCTGCGTCATGCGGTTGGTTCCAGTGATTGCCGGGGCGCACCTTGGCAATGGCCGCCAGCTGGGCCTCCAGCACGATCTCGTAGATCTCGCGCTGCGCGGCGGTAAAGCGCCCATTGACCGGGTAGGTGCGCGTGATGTCCGAGGCGTAGTACTGGTACTCGCAGCCGGCATCCACCAGCAGCAGGTCGCCGTCGGTCAACCGCGCGTCGTTTTCACGATAATGCAGGATGCAGGAGTTGGCGCCGCCGCCGCAGATGGCCTCATAGGCCGCAGTGCCATTGTGCCGGTAGTACTCGTGCATCAGCTCGGCGGCGATCTCATACTCGTACCGGCCGGGCCGGCAGAAGCGCATGGCCCGCAACTGCGCGGTGGCGGCGATGCGTGCGGACTCACGCATCAGGTCCAGTTCGGTGCGGCTCTTGTAAAGGCGCATGTCGTGCAGCACATGGTCCAGGGCGATCATCTCCTGCGGCGGATGCTTGCCCTGTCGCCCCTGGGTGCGCAGCCCCTGTAACCACCCCAGCACGCGCTGGTCGAATTCCGGATGCGTGCCCATGGCGTAGTAAACGCGGCCCCGGCCCTCCATGAGGCCAGGCAAGATTTCGTCCATGTCGGACACTGGAAAGGCGTCATCGGCTGCGTGCTTCTCTACCGCGCCGCTGGGCCCAGCGCGGCGACCATCCCAGGTTTCCCGCAAGGGATCCTTGTCGCGCAGGAACAGAACGTACTCGGCCGCCGCGCGACCCGGGATCAGCACGGCGACGGATTCCGGCTCGCCGAATCCGGTCAGGTACTGAAAGTCGCTGTCCTGACGATAGGGATGTTCCACGTCATTGTTGCGCTGGCGCACGGGGGCGGCGGGCACGATGGCGATGGCATCGCGGCCCATGATGCGCATCAGCTGCCGGCGCCGCCGCGCAAACTCGACATTGCCGGTGCGCGGCGGTGCGACACGCACCTGCTTGGCGGCAGGCGGGGGGCGGCGCACGGAGATCTTGCGCCGCATCAATGCAGGGACTCCCGTTTTGCCGATGCCGGCTCGCGCAGCGGCTGCAGTTGCTCATATAGCAACTGCACTCCCACCCTGACGAATTCCACCAGCTCGGCAAACGCCTGCTCGTTGGTTTCATTGCCATCGTCCGGATCCACGCCCACATGGGTGATTTCGGTCAGGTCGCGCAGGATCTCGGCCGCCTCGCCCTGCAGCGTATCCGGGTCCGGCCTGACCCCTGCCCCCAGCCCATACAGAAAGCCCTGGCACCACTCCCCCAGTGCCGCGGTACGATCATCAAGGGGCTCGTCATCCGACGGCAGCAGGGGACGGAACTGCAGCATGCCCTCGCGCAGCCCGCCGGCAGTGGCATCGAAAATCTCCCGCAGGCGCGCCGCGCTGGCCGGATCGGCCTTGCCCTCTGGCAGGATGTCTGCCAGCCAGTCCACCAGCGAGCCGGGTGTGGAGCACAGGGTGCCCACCAAGGTGCCGTGTGCTTCGGCGGCGTCGGTCAGCGCGTGCGTCTGGATCAGCACACGCTGCAAATCGTTAAATGACCCTGAGTCGGCGTTCATACCGCCAATTATGCCCCAAGCCCACCTTCCATCCTGCGCGCGCATTGACCCTCCCCGTTGACCGGGGCACTATTGCCCGGCAATGGCACCAATCGATACCAACAAAGCCAATCCCGTCGAGCCCGAGTTGCAGCGCCTGGAAGAACGCGTCGGCGAACTGCTGGGGCTGGTGCGCCAGTTGGCCGAAGAGAATCTGGCCCTGCGCAACCGGCAAGACTCGCTGTCCACCGAGCGCGCCGCGCTGCTGCACCGAAACGAACAGGTGCGCGGCCGGGTCGAGGCCATGATCGGCAGGTTGCGCACGATGGAAACCGGCGTATGAGTCCGGCATCCGGACCGGTCAGCATCCAGATCCTTGACAAGGAATACCTGATCGCGTGTCCGCCTGAGGAACGCGACGACCTGTTGGCGGCCGCGGTATACCTCAATGCGCGGCTGCGGGAAATCCGCGAAGGCGGCAAAGTCATCGGTTCGGACCGCCAGGTGATGATGGCGGCGCTGAACATGGCCAACGAGATCACCAAGTCCAAGGGACGTGAGCAGCGCAACAATTCGGACACGGGCGCGCGGGTCAAGGTGATGCGCGAGCGCGTCGAGCGTGCCCTGCAGCAGGGCAGGCAGCTGGAGCTGTAGTCCCCGAGCGCGAGCCGTTGCGGACTACCGGCGCGCCATCCCACCGGTGTACAGTGTCACTGCGCCGCCTGCAGTGTTCGACAAGCGGATCGGGTTACCTCGGACCCTATTTGAAACACCCCGGGGCTTGGGTCTACGTCAGAATTGTGCATGTCCGCTCTCGAGCGGGAAGCCTTACCTGCCGGCGACCTGCCCCACTTGTTGCTCCGGTTCGAGAGCAACGATTCGCACCGGCACCGGTGGGTGGCGCCTTTTTTATTCAACCAGCGCAGGCGGTTTGACCATCTCCCCTATCCAGGACGCCCGTGCTGCACTGCGCAGGACGCTGCGCTCGCGGCGTCGCGCGATACCCAAGGCCGTGCGCGTGGCGGCTGCCAGCAAGGTGGCGCGACTGATTGCAGCGACCGGCTGGCTAAAGCCGGGGCGCCGAATTGGCCTCTACCTGCCCCTGCCCGAAGAGCTCGATACCGCTCCCCTGCTGGCGCTTGCGCAGCGTCGCGGCTGCACGATTGCACTGCCCCGGGTGGTGGCCAAGCGTCAGGGGCGCATGCGCTTTTATGATCTTTCCGGCGGCGTGCGCCGGGGCGCGTTCGGCATCCTGGAGCCAGGCGGCACGAGCAATCGGCCGGCGCGTTCACTCGACTTGGTGTTCGTGCCGCTGGTGGGTTTCGATCCACAGGGCAATCGCATGGGGATGGGTCGTGGCTTCTATGACATCTGCTTCGCGCACCGTCGCCTGCTGCGACACTGGCGCCGCCCCATGCTGGTAGGCGTGGCCTATGAGGCCCAATGCGTACCCTCCCTGCCGCTATCCAGCCACGACGTCCCCATGGATGCGATTGTGACCGAGTCCTCATTGCGGAGAATCCGCCAGACCATGGCCTCGAGCATGCCGCCATGAAGTACTGGCTGATGAAGACCGAGCCCACCACCTTCGGCGTCGATGACCTGGCAAGGTCCCCTGACCAGACCACGAGTTGGGAAGGCGTGCGCAACTACCAGGCACGCAACATGCTGCGCGACGAGATGGCCATCGGCGACCTGGCATTGCTCTACCACTCCTCGTGCCCGGAGCCAGGCATTGCCGGCGTGATGCGGGTGGTGCGTGCCGGCTATCCGGACGCCATCGGCGTGGCGCCGCCGCGATCCGCACTTTGACGCGAAAAGCCCGGAAAACAAGCCACTTTGGTACGCAGTTGACGTGCAGCTCAAGCAGCGGGCCGACCCACTGCTGCCGCTGTCGAAGCTGCGCGAACACGCCGGGCTGGAACTCGATGGCCTGTGGTTGCTGCGCAAGGGCAATCGGTTATCGATCACTCCGGTGGACGCGGCGCACTTTCGGTTCATACGCGCGCTGCTGCGATGACTGGCCACTGTGGTTGCTGATCGCATGGCCGATCACATGGGCCATGTGCGCATCGGACACCTCGCTACCATCCACCGATAGCAGTTGCCCAACCGCAACTTCGCTATCACGCTTGCTTGTATTTTTGCAACGCGTGTATATACTCGGTCCCCGGACTAACCTGTAACTGGAGAACTCTCATGGCGAAAGCCAAGAAGAAGGCCAAGAAAAAGGCCGCTAAGAAGAAGTAACTCGACGGTGACCGGCGGGTGAGGATGAAAATCCCGACCGCCGAATCACCAGAAAAGCTACTAGAACACTGTGCCCGCGTAAGCGGGCACAGTCATTTTCGGACCCTGGTAACCGGTATCTGGAATCAAGCGATGAGCGATCCACAACTGCAGATGAAGCGCCAAGTCGCCGCCGCAGCGCTGCAATTCCTTGAGGACGGAATGATCCTCGGCGTGGGAACCGGGTCCACGGTCAACGCACTGCTCGACCAGCTTGCGCCCTGGGCGTCGCGCCTGAAGGGCGCGGTGTCCAGCTCCGAAGGCTCCGCCCGCCGACTGCGTTGAACTGGGCGTGCCGGTGCTGGACCTCAATGAGGTGGGCTACCTTGGTCTTTATATAGACGGGGCCGATGAGGCCAATGCCCAGCTGCAATTGATCAAGGGCGGGGGCGCCGCCCTGACCCGGGAGAAGATCATTGCGGCAGCCGCCACCCGCTTCGTCTGCATCGTGGATGACAGCAAGCTGGTGCAGCGGCTGGGTCGCTTCCCGCTGCCGGTGGAAGTGATCCCGATGGCGCGCTCCTACGTGGCGCGTGAGCTGGAGCGCTTTGGCGGCCGGCCCGTGCATCGTGCCGGCGTGGTTACCGATAACGGCAACCCCATCCTCGATGTCCATGGCCTGGTCATCGACGACCCGGTGGCCCTGGAATCGCAACTCAACCAGATCACCGGGGTGGTCACCGTCGGGCTGTTCGCGCGCCGACCCGCGGATGAGCTTCTGGTGGGTTCCCCCTCCGGGGTGCGACGGATGTCCCGCCCCGCCAAGTAGGGCGCCCCGCCAGCGGCCCGCGGCTTGCCCGGCCAGGGCGGCGCTGCTAGTCTCGACCCCATGCGTCATCAGCAGCACAAGATCGCTACAGCCATCTCCGGCGGCGAGCTGCATTCTGCGCGCCTGCACCTGCGTCGCCTGACGCACTAGCTCGACGCGCTCGCGCCTCCAGGCGCATGATTTCCCCATTCGATGCCTCTTTACGCCACCTGGCGTTTCGAAGCTGGAGAAGACCATGTTGAAGGACCCTGCAAAGAAGTACCGCCCCTACGTCCTCGGCCCGATCGCCGAGCGGCGCTGGCCCGAGGCCCGCCTCACCCAGGCGCCCCTGTGGTGCAGCGTCGACCTGCGCGATGGCAACCAGGCACTGATTGAGCCCATGGACGCGGCGCGCAAGCGCCGGTTCTTCGACCTGCTGGTGGGCATCGGCTTCAAGCAGATCGAAGTCGGGTTCCCGTCGGCTTCGCAGACCGACTTTGATTTCATCCGCGAACTCATCGAAAAGGACCTGATCCCGGATGACGTCACCATCCAGGTCCTGACCCCTGCGCGGCCGGAGTTGATACGCCGCACCTTTGAATCCCTCAAGGGTGCGCCGAGGGCCATCCTTCACTATTACAACGCCACCGCGCCGGTGTTCCGCCGCGTGGTATTCCGCCAGGACAAGCCCGCCACGGTGAAGCTGGCCACCGATGCCGCCCGGCTGATCGCCGAGCTTGCCGCAGCGCAACCGGAAACGGACTGGTCGTTTGAATACTCCCCGGAGACCTTCTCCTCCACGGAGAAGGAATTCGCGCTCGAGGTGTGCGAGGCGGTGCTGGATGTCTTCCAGCCCACGGCGGCCAACCCGGTCATCCTCAACCTGCCCTCCACGGTGGAAGTGGCCACGCCGAACATCTACGCGGACCAGATCGAGTGGTTCTGCGCGCATATGAAGCAGCGCGATCGCGCCATCATCAGCCTGCACCCGCACAACGACCGCGGCACCGCGGTGGCCGCGGCGGAGCTGGGCCTGATGGCCGGGGCTGATCGCATCGAGGGCACGCTGTTCGGCAATGGCGAGCGCACGGGCAATGTGGACATCGTGACCCTGGCACTGAACCTCTATACCCAGGGGGTCGCCCCCGGGCTCGATTTCTCGAATATCAATGAGGTCGCGCGCAGCGTCGAGTACTGCAACCAGCTGCCCATCCATCCACGCCATCCGTATGTCGGGGACCTGGTGTTCACGGCGTTTTCCGGTTCGCACCAGGACGCGATCCGCAAAGGGTTCGCCGAGCGCAAGGACGGGGACCGTGGGAGATCCCCTACCTGCCCATCGACCCGCGGGATCTGGGCCGCACTTACGAGTCGGTCATCCGGGTCAACAGCCAGTCGGGCAAGGGCGGAGTGGCCTTCCTGCTGGAGAGTGAATACGGGCTTTCCCTGCCGCGCCGGCTGCAGATCGAGTTCAGCCCGGTGGTCCAGGCCGTGACCGATTCCAGCGGCAAGGAAGTCAGCGCCGCGGAGATCTGGCGCCTGTTCGAAGACGAATACTTCTCGCAGGACGGGCGCGAGTACCAGTATCGCAACCATCACCTGGTGACCGCACAGGATGGTAGCGATGGGGAGCTGCTGACCCTCAACATCACCCGTGGCGGCAAGCCGGTGCAGTTGACCGGTCGTGGCAACGGCCCCATCGACGCGTTGGTGCATGCCCTGGCGCTGCCATTCGATGTGTTGTCCTACGAGGAGAAATCCGTCGGCAAGGGATCAGAGGCCAAGGCCGTGGCATTCGTGGAAATCACCACCCCCTCGCGGGTCACCCTGTTCGGGGTGGGCATGCACGCCAACATCATCACCGCGTCGATCCTGGCGGTGCTGTCGGCGGCACGGCGAGCCGATGCGCGCGGGCTGCTGCGCGAACAGGCCCAGGCGGTCGGGTGAAATGAAAAAGGGCGTCGCTTTCGCGACGCCCTTTGCACAAGTCTCAATCTGGTTGGGGGACTTGGATTCGAACCAAGGTTGGCGGAGTCAGAGTCCGCAGTCCTACCACTAGACGATCCCCCATCATCCACAAGCAAAACAGGCTTGGGCCGTCTTGCAGATCCCTATCGCTGACGCCGGCAGAAAGTGCATTCCTGCCGGCTGCGCAGTGGACCCCTCGGGTTTAACGCTTCGAGTACTGGGGACCGCGACGTGCCTTGCGGCGACCGACCTTCTTGCGTTCCACCTCACGCGCATCGCGCGTGACGAAGCCGGCCTTGCGCAGCGACGGACGCAGCGACTCATCGTATTCCATCAGCGCCCGCGTGATGCCGTGGCGGATCGCGCCGGCCTGGCCGGTAATGCCACCACCATCGACGGTCACGGAGATATCGAAGCGGTCGCCCATCTGCACCACGTCCAGCGGCTGGCGAACGATCATGCGACCGGTCACGCGGCTGAAAAACTGATCCAGCGGACGGTCGTTGACGGTGATCTTGCCGGTGCCGAGCTTGAGGTAAACGCGAGCCGTCGCTGACTTGCGCCGGCCGGTGCCGTATTCGATCGAAGCTGCCATTGAGATATGTTCCTGGCGGTGTGGTCGGTAGGAGGGATTAAATCTGCAGCGTCTTGGGCTGCTGCGCCGAGTGCGGATGCTCGTTGCCGGCGAATACATGCAGCTTGCGATACATCTGCCGGCCCAGCGTGTTCTTGGGCAGCATGCCCTTGACCGCGAACTGCAGCGCGCGCTCCGGGTGCTCCTGCAGCAGCTTGCCCAGCGCAATGGACTTGAGGTTGCCCATGTAGCCGGTGTGCTGGTGGTAGAACTTGTCCTGCAGCTTGTTGCCCGTGACGCGCACCTTGCCGGCGTTGAGCACGATCAGGTTGTCGCCCATGTTCACGTGCGGGCTGTAGTCAGCCTTGTGCTTGCCCTTGAGGCGGTGTGCTAGCTGGGTGGCAAGGCGGCCCAGGGTCTTGCCCTCGGCATCCACGACGTACCAGTCGGCCCGGACTTCTGCGGGCTTGGCGAATGTTGTGCTCATTAGATTCCGGACCCAACCGTTAGGGGCTCCCACCAGGGCGAGCCGTCGAAAAAGGGCGCAGAGTTTAATCGAACCGGGCGGGGCAATGCAAAGCAGCCGCGGGTGGTCCTTTTGGGCACCTGCGCGCTTATAGTGCGCCCACATGAACGCGCCCCGGGACCCGGCAGATCAGGTACTTATCGCGCTCGATCGGGCGCTGCGGGCCGTATTTGCCCCGGTCCGGGCCAGCCGCCCCGTCCCAGGCGGCGCCCCTGCGCCCCTGGACGAGCACGAACGACGGCTTTCCGCCACCCTGATGCGGGTCAATCATGCCGGCGAAGTGGCTGCCCAGGGCCTCTATCACGGGCAGGCCCTGGTGGCCCGCGATCCGGCCATCCGCGACCTTTTGGAAAAATCCGCCCGCGAAGAGGCCGACCACCTGGCCTGGTGCGAGAGTCGCCTCAAGGAGCTGGGCAGTCGCCCCAGCCTGCTGCAGCCGCTGTGGTATGCCGGATCCTTTGCCATCGGTGCAGTGGCCGGCCTGTCCAGCGATCCGGTCAGCCTGGGCTTCGTCGCGGAAACGGAGCGACAGGTGGAGCGTCATCTGGACTCGCATCTGGATCAGTTGCCGGCGCAAGACCTGCGCAGCCGGGACATCTTGACTGCCATGCGCGATGACGAGCAGGCACATGGAGATCATGCCGTGCGCTCCGGCGCAGTCACCCTGCCCGCGCCTATTCGCCAGCTGATGCGCGCGACTGCAAAGGTGATGACGACGACGGCGAGGTGGCTATAACCGTCCGTTGAAGTGCCGACTGCCGGCATTTGTTGCTATAACATCGAGTTATGTAATAAAAAGGGAGACAGGCTCGGAAATCTTTCCGATCAGGGGTTTCCAGAAGGGGTGAGAACAACGACGATGGAAGACAATGTCAAACCATTGAGTGACATTCCGGCAATCAATCGCTTCCTGAGCTATTGCCGGATCCGTACCGTCCCTTCCAAGA
Source organism: uncultured Pseudomonadota bacterium (assembly GCA_963726085.1). Taxonomy (GTDB): domain Bacteria; phylum Pseudomonadota; class Gammaproteobacteria; order Steroidobacterales; family Steroidobacteraceae; genus ZC4RG30. The sequence goes on from CAVSAR010000003.1 coordinate 136,027, forward strand.
CCGTGATCATCCATGCCGGCGACCTGCCTGACGTCCTGTACTACGTCATCAGCGGATCGGTAGAGGTGATGATCGAGGACGAGGAAGGCAATGAAATGGTCCTGGCCTACCTGAGCAAGGGCCAGTTCTTCGGCGAGATGGGGCTGTTCAACGAGCAGCCGGCGCGCAGCGCCTGGGTGCGCACGCGCAACCAGTGCGAGCTGGCGGAGATGACCTATCCGCGCTTCCGCCAGATTGCCGCGGAAAGCCCCGGGCTGGTGTTCGAGCTGGCCACGCAGCTGGCCTCGCGTCTGGACCGCACCAACCGCAAGCTGGGGGATCTGGCATTCGTCGATGTGACCGGTCGGGTGGCCCACGCCATCATGGACCTGTGCGGCGAACCGGACGCGATGACGCATCCGGAGGGCATGCAGATCAAGGTCTCGCGACAGGAGCTGTCACGCCTGGTCGGGTGCTCGCGCGAAATGGCCGGGCGCGTGCTCAAGGTGCTCGAGGAACAGGGCCTGCTGCGCGCCACTGGCAAGACCATCGTGGTATTCAATGCGCGGCCGAAGATGAAGACGCGCCCGGTCATCGTGCCGGCGCAGCCCACCGCAGCAGGTGCCAGGCCAGTGGGCCGTGCGGCCGTGGCGCCGGTGGAAGATGAAGACGACGACGAGTTTGACGACGACGAGGCCTGACCCCTAGCCGGGTCAGGCCCGCAGCTTGATGTTCTGGCGCATGGCGCGGATCACCGCGCCGTAGTCCTGTTCGCTGAATATGGCGGAGCCGGCCACGAACGTGTCGGCCCCCGCGTGGGCAATGGCCCCGATGTTCTCCGGCTTGACGCCGCCATCGATCTCCAGCCGCACTGCCCGTCCACTGGCATCGATGCGCCGGCGCACCTCGGCCAGCTTTTCCAGTGCCCCATGGATGAATTTCTGGCCGCCGAACCCCGGGTTGACGGACATGATCAGCACCAGGTCCAGGTGGTCGAGTGTGTAATCAAGGTAGTCCAGCGGCGTCGCCGGGTTGAATACCAGGCCCGGCTTGCACCCCAGCTCCCGGATCAAGGCGATGGTGCGATCCACGTGCTCGCTGGCCTCGGGGTGAAAGCTGATGTAGGTGGCCCCGGCCTTGGCGAAATCCGGCACCAGCCGGTCCACCGGCTTGACCATCAGGTGCACGTCGATGGGTGCCTTGACCCCATGGCGGCGCAGCGCCTCGCACACCAGCGGGCCGATGGTCAGGTTCGGCACATAGTGGTTGTCCATGACGTCGAAGTGCACGATGTCCGCGCCCGCGGCCAGGACAGCATCCACTTCCTCGCCGAGCCGGGCGAAGTTTGCTGACAGGATCGACGGCGCGATCCACGGCGTCTGGGCTGGCATGCTGCCGAGTCTACGCTAAACGGGCGCGCGCTACGCCAGGCCACGCTGCACGCGCAGCAGTTCATAGGCCTCGCGGATTGCCTGGGTGCGCTGCTTGGCATGTTCGAGCATGGACTCCGGCAAGCCATTGGCCTTGAGCTTGTCCGGATGGTGCCGGCTCATCAGTCGCCGGTAGGATTTCACCAGCTCTGCGTCGCTTGCCGACGCATCGACTTCCAGCGTGCGATAGGCGGCGGCAACGCGTCCTTCCTGCGTAACCGTGCCGGGGCTGCGTGCCTCACCACGCAGCGCCGCCTCGATGCGTTCGAGCGTCGGCGGCCCGATGCCCAGTCCATTGGCCACTTGCGTCACGCGGCCGCGCGTCGCAGGCGACAGGTCGCTGCCCCACAGGGCGAAACGCAGCTGGATCTCCATGAACACGCGCAGGATCGCCGGCTGCGAATGGCAGGCGACGCGCAGCGCGGCCAGGTCCTGGCCCAGGTCAAAGGAGGACTCCTTGCCTTCGGTGAACAGCGCGATGGCCAGGCGCACCTGCGCCGGGTCCAGTCGCAGGGCCTGCATCACCGAACGCGCCGCCTCGATCTCGCGCTCGGTCACGCGCCCGTCGGCCTTGGCCACATGACCCATCACGCGAAACGTGCTGAGGTAGAACTGCTCACCCGGGCCGCGCGTACCGCGACGCTCGACGCTGACGTCGTACTGATGGCCAATGGCAGCACCCACGGCAATGCCGATGGGCCCGAGGAACGCGCCCAGGGCGCCACCGATGAGTTTTCCCGTCCATTGCATATGGTTTATGGTAGCAAGCCTTGAACACCTCCCCGCCCGCAGTACACGAAACGCAGCTCCGGTCGCTCACGCGCATCCACCGGGGCAAGGTCCGCGACGTCTATGCGGTCGACGCTCAGACCCTGCTGATTGTCGCCACTGACCGGCTGTCGGCGTTTGACGTGGTATTGCCGGATCCGATCCCGGGCAAGGGCCGGATCCTCAACACCATTTCAAATTTCTGGTTTGCGTGCACCGGGCACATCGTGCCCAACCACCTGCTGGACATCCCATTGGCCCAGGTGGTGCCCGATGCGGCCGAGCGTGCCCAGCTCGAAGGTCGCAGCGTCATCGCGCGCCGGCTCAAGGCGCTGCCCATCGAGGCCATCGTGCGCGGCTACCTCATCGGCTCGGGCTGGAAGGACTATCAGGCCACGGGAAGTGTCTCGGGCGTCACGCTGGCGCCCGGGCTGCGCCAGGCCCAGCGCCTGCCACAACCCATCTTCACCCCCGCCACCAAGGCGGCGGTGGGCGACCATGACGAGAACATCAGCTACGCCACTGCCGAACGGCTGGTGGGTGCTGCGGTGGCTGCCAAGGTGCGCGACATCTCGCTGGCCTTGTACGCCTATGCGGCGCAGCACTGCGCGCAGCGCGGCATCATCATTGCCGACACAAAGTTTGAGTTCGGGCTGGCCCCGGATGGGCAGCTGCTGCTGATCGACGAGGCGCTGACCCCGGACTCCTCGCGGTTCTGGCCGGCCGACAGTTACCGGGTGGGCATCAGCCCACCCAGCTTTGACAAGCAGCTGATACGCGACTACCTGGAAACCCTGGACTGGAACAAGCGCGCGCCGGGTCCCCGGTTGCCGCCGGAGGTAATCCAGCGCACGGCTGCCAGCTACGCAGAAGCGCTGCGCCGCATCACCGGCCCCCCCAGCGCACCGGCGCACAGCTAAGACCGCAAGCCCCATGTGGCAGAAATTCTGGAGCCTGATGGACCTGGCGCTGTTTGGCGCGCACACCCTGGGCAACCGGCTGTATGCGCGCCTGCTGCGATTTCTGCGTTACCCGTACGCGTTGCTGCGCGACCTGCTCAACGGCGAACTGAACCTGCGCGCCACAGGCCTGGTATACGCCACCCTGCTGGCGCTGATTCCCGCCGTGGCTTTGACCTTTGCGGTGCTCAAGGCCTTCGGTGCGCATCGCGAGCTGGAGCCACTGATCCTGGAGTTCTTCCGGCCCATCGGTGACGCGGCTGCCGAAAACATTACCCGGCGGCTGATGCAGTTCGCGGACAACGTGCGCAGCGGCCTGGTCGGGGTGGTCGGGTTCGGTGCCCTGCTGTGGACCCTGATTGGCACGGTCAAACGCATCGAGGACAGCATCAATTTCGTCTGGCGCGTGCGCAGCGCGCGCAGCATTCCCCGGCGCATCGCCGAGTTCGCGGTATTGATCATCATCGGACCGCTGGTGATCGCGGCGGTGATCGCCTTCACCAAGGTCGCCTTCGACAGCGTGGCCACCCACACGCCGCAGGGATTCACGGCCGGCACCCTGGTGCTCAAGGCCGTGATCTTCCTTGCCCCCTATGCCATCGTCACCGGCCTGTTCACGGTCATGTATTTGCTGCTGCCCAATACCCGGGTGCGGCTGGTGCCCGCCCTGGTCGGGGGATTCACTGCAGGGCTGCTATGGGCCGCAACCGGCAAGCTGTTCACCACGCTGGTGCTGGCCAGCTCGCAGATGAAGCTGGTGTATGCCGGCTTCGCCATCATTGCCGCGGTCATCGTCTGGACCTACCTCGGGTGGCTGATCCTGTTGATCGGCGCACAGCTGGCGTTCTACGTGCAGAACCCCAATTACCTGCGCCTCGGACATGCGGTACTGCGACTGTCCAGCCGTGAAAAGGAATTGCTGGCAGTGGACATGATGGTGCACCTGGCCGACGCGCTGCGTAACGGCACGCCGCCCTGGTCGGTCGACGCGCTAAGCCGCAAGCTGGGACTGCCCGGCATCGCGGTGGCCGACATGGCCGGCAACCTGGAACGCTCCGGGCTACTGGCCCAGGCCGACAATGGAACACTGTTCCCAGCGCGCGAACTCACCGGCATCAGGCTGACGCAAATTCTCGATTGCGCGCGCTCCGACAGCAGTGGACACGTGCCGTTGACGCGCGCGGCGGCGCCCAGTGCGGCGCGACTGCAGGAAGAACTGGAGCGGGCCTGGCACGAGGCCTGTGGCCACCGCACCCTGGCGGACCTCATCGCCCCGGCGCGCTGATCCTTTTAGGCACCAGCGATGGTGACCTCGTCCAGCAACACCGAACCGGTACGGATGGCACCGCGCTCGTCCACGTCCGAGCCGACCGCCCGCACGCCCTGGTACATCTGCCGCAGGTTGCCGGCGATGGTCACTTCAGCCACCGGGAAGCGGATCTGCCCGTCCTCCACCCAAAAGCCCGTCGCCCCGCGCGAGTAATCGCCGGTCACGGCGTTGACGCCGTCGCCCATCAATTCGGTGACGTACATCCCGGTACCCATGGTCGCCAGCAATTGCTGCAAGTCCTGCGGGCCCAGGGCGGAACTGACCTGCAGGTTGTGGATGCCGCCGGCGTTGCCAGTCGTATGCAGTCCGAGCTTGCGGGCCGAGTAACTGCCCAGCACATAGCCCTGCAGGACCCCGTCGCACACCAGGTCGCGATCGCGGGTCGATACGCCTTCCGCGTCAAACGGCGCGCTGGCCAGCGCGCCGCGCAGGTGCGGCCGCTCCCGCATCTGCACATGCGACGCCAACACCTGCGTGCCCGCCGCATCCAGCAGGAACGAAGACTTGCGGTACTGGCTGGATCCCTGCACTGCGGAGAGCATGTGGCCGAACAGGCCGCGCGCAAGGTCTGCGGCAAACAACACCGGTGACTTGCGGGTGCTGACCTGTCGGGCACCAAGGCGTGCGATGGCGCGCTCGCCGGCACGGCGCCCGATGTGCTCCAGTGGCTCCAAGCCCGATGGGTCACGCGCAGTGGAATACCAGTAGTCGCGCTGCATGTCCTCGCCTTGCTGGGCGAGCAGGACGCAGCTGAGGCTATGGCTGGTGCTGGGATAGCCGGCCAGGAAGCCGTGGGAATTGCCGTACACGCGCACGCCGCGGTGCGTCGACACCGACGCGCCCTCGGAGTTGCTGAGGCGTCGGTCCACGGCCAGTCCGGCCGCCTCGCAGGCACGCGCTATTTCGATGGCGTCCTCGGGCGACAGATCCCAGGGGTGATACAGCCCCAGGTCCGGCACCACGCTGGCCATGTCCGCCGCGTCGGCCAGTCCCGCGTACTCATCGCGTGCGGTATGACGGGCGATGGAGCAGGCCTTGCGCACCATCTCGCGCACGGCCTCCGGACGCAGGTCGGCGCTGCTGGCTGAGCCCTTGGCCTGGTTGAAGTAAACCGTGATCCCCAGCCCCCGATCGCGCTGGTACTCGACGGTCTCGACTTCCCCGAGGCGCACGGTGACGTTGAGTCCCTGCTGCAGGCTGACGTCCGCTTCCGCCTGGGTGGCCCCCGCGTCGCGCGCCTCACGCAGCGTGAACGCGGCAATGTCAGTCAGTTCCTGGATCCGGGATGCGTCTATGGCCTGTGACATGGGCCATAATTGTACGGTATGGACATCAGCGACGATGAACAGGAACTGCCACCGAGCAAGAGCGCGCGCAAGCGCGAGGCGCTGGCGCTGCAGAAACTGGGAGAACGGCTGGTCAAGATGCGGCCGCAGGACCTGGCAACACTGCCGCTGACCGACCCGCTGGTGGAAGCGATAACCGAAGCGCAGCGCCTGCGCAGCCGGGCAGCGCTGGGGCGGCAGCACCAGTACATTGGCAAGTTGATGCGCGACGTGGATTTCGGGGCGCTGGAAGCCGCGCTGGAGGGCCTGACGGTCACCCGCAACACGCATGCTAGACTACGCACCAACCCGCAAAAATAGCGTGAACCGCGAAATGAGTCCGCTGGTTGGCATCATCATGGGGTCGCGTTCCGACTGGGAAACCCTCAGCGCGGCAGCCGAGCTGCTGACGCAACTGGGCGTGCCATATGAGGTAAAGGTGGTGTCGGCGCATCGCACCCCCGACCTGCTGTTTGAATACGCCGCCAGCGCCGAGCTGCGCGGGCTGTCGGCGATAATCGCCGGCGCCGGTGGCGCGGCGCACCTGCCGGGCATGACCGCGGCCAAGACACGGGTGCCGGTGCTGGGCGTGCCGGTGCAAACCAAGACGCTCAGCGGCATGGATTCGCTGCTGTCCATCGTGCAGATGCCCAAGGGCGTGCCGGTGGCCACTTTTGCCATCGGGCCTGCGGGAGCCGCCAATGCCGCGCTGTTTGCCGCAGCCATCATTGCCCTGCACGATGCATCGGTGGCTGCAGCGCTGCAGCGCTACCGCACCGCGCAGACCGACGCCGTGCTGGCGAGTCCGGACCCGCGTCAGTCGTGACCATCGGCGTCCTGGGCGCCGGCCAGCTGGGCCGCATGATGGCGCTATCGGGCTACCCGCTGGGACAGCAGTTCCTGTTCCTTGATCGCGAGCCGGCAACCCCGGCACACCAGGTGGGTCCGTCGCTGTTTGGCGGGTTTACGGACCCGAAACTGCTGGACAAAATGGCCAGGCACTGCGAAGTGGTCACGGTTGACTGGGAAAATGTGCCCGCCGCGTCGCTGGAGCGGCTGGCCGCGCGCACCCGGGTGGCCCCGCCAGTGCACGCACTGGCCACGGCGCAGGATCGCCTGCTGGAAAAATCCCTGTTCGCCAAGCTGGGCATTCCCACCAACAGCAACCAGGCGGTGGATTCCATCGTGGACCTGCGCCAGGCGGCCACTGCCATCGGCTTGCCCGGCGTGCTCAAGACCCGGCGCATGGGCTACGACGGCAAGGGGCAGTTCGTGCTGCGCACTGCAGCCGACATCGAGCCCGCATGGCAGGCACTGGGCGCGCAGCCCCTGCTGTATGAACAGTTCGTGCCATTCGACTACGAAGTATCGGCCATCGGCGTTCGTGGGCTTGGCGGGCAAATGGCCATGTACCCGCTCAATCGCAACCTGCATCGCGACGGCATCCTGCGCCTGACGCGCGCGCCGTGGAAGGCCCCGCAACTGGAAACGGTCGCGCGCCGGCACATGTACCGCGTGCTGCGGCATTTCGACTACTGCGGCGTGCTGGCCATCGAGTTCTTCGTGCGCCGGGGGCAACTGGTGGCCAACGAAATGGCGCCCCGCGTGCACAATTCCGGGCACTGGACCATCGAGGGCGCAATCACCAGCCAGTTCGAGAATCACGTGCGGGCGATAACCGGATTGCCACTGGGCGATACGCGCGCCACCGGACACAGCGCCATGATCAACCTGATCGGCTCCATGCCCGCGCCTGGCCCGCTGCTCCGGGAAAGCGGCCTGCACTTACATGATTATGGGAAATCGCCGCGTCCCGGTCGCAAGCTCGGACACCTGACCATTGTAGAATCCACAGCGGCCGCCGCCGACCGGCGCGCAGCCAGAATATTGCGCCGAATCGAATCTCGCCAGACCTGAACCAAAATGTACACGGAGTTATTCAAGCTCAAGGATCTACCGTTCAGGCTCAGCCCTGACCCGGAATTCCTGTACCTGTCGAAGAACCATGCCCGCGCCAAGGCGTACATGGAATCCACGATCTGGTTCACCGACGGCTTCGTCGTGATCACCGGGGAGATCGGGGCCGGCAAGACGACGCTGATAGAGACGTTCCTGCGCGAACTGGAAAAGGACGTGGTGGTCGCGCAGATCAACCAGACGCAGGTCTCGGCCATCGAGTTCCTGCAGGCGGTGCTGGTGCAGTTCGGATTTACGCCCTTCAAGATGAAGAAGGCCGAATTGCTGGCAACGCTCAACACATTCCTGATCGAGCAGTACGCCGCCGGTCGCAAGGTAATGCTGATCGTCGACGAGGCGCAGAACCTGCCGCTGCGCACGCTGGAGGAGATCCGCATGCTCTCCGGGGTGGAGACCACCAAGGACAAGGTGCTGCGCATCATCCTTGCCGGGCAGCCGGACCTCAATGAGAAACTCGACTCGCCGGACCTGATTCAGCTGGCGCAGCGCGTGCGGCTGCGCTTTCACCTGACGGCGCTGTCGGAGGAAGACCAGCACGCCTACGTGCTGCATCGGCTGGAGGTGGCAGGTTCCGAAGGCCGCAGGATCTTCGAGGAATCCGCTTTCCCGCTGCTGTTCCGCTACGCGGGCGGCGTGCCACGCCTGATCAACACCCTGTGCGAGACGGCGATGATGGCGGCATTCAATGTCGACCGCGACCATGTGCTGGAGGAAGACGTGCGCGCGGCCATCGAGGAACTGCAGTGGGTGGACTTTGCGACGCGGCTGGCCGGACATCGCGCGGCGCGCGCGAGCGCCGACGCGGACTTCAACTCCACCGGCCGCTTCGAAACCGACAGCACCGGGCGGCAGCATCCCGGACCCAGCCTGTATGTAGGCCCAAATGACGCCCGACACGGGGAGACCCTGCCGGACGTGCCACTGGCCAGGATCATCGTCGCATCGGAGGGCCGCACGGTCGGCGAGCTGCCGTTACACCTGGGGCGCACGGTGGTCGGGCGCACGCCGGACAATGACCTGCAGATCGACAACCGCTTCGTCAGTCGTCACCACTGCCAGATACTGACCTCGCCCGACGGCTGCGTGATCGAGGATCTCAACAGCACCAATGGGATTGTCGTCAAGGCCAAGCGGGTGCGTCACCACAACCTCAATGATGGCGACGTGGTGACCATCGGCACGCATGACCTGATCTATGTGGATGAGCGCGCGCACCATGCCGGTCCCGCGCATACCGAGACCCAGAAGATCTAGTCGCTTTAGTTGGTGCCGCCCACCGTCATTGCGTCGATGCGCAGTGTCGGCTGCCCCACGCCCACCGGCACGCTCTGGCCTTCCTTGCCGCAGGTGCCCACGCCGGCATCCAGCTGCAGGTCATTGCCCACCATGGAGACGCGCGTCAGGACGTCCGGGCCGTTGCCGATCAGCGTCGCGCCCTTGATCGGCGCGGTGATCCGCCCGTTCTCGATCAGGTAGGCCTCGCTGGTGGAAAACACGAACTTGCCGGAAGTGATGTCGACCTGGCCACCGCCGAAATTCACCGCGTAGATGCCACGATCGACCGACGCGATGATCTCGGCCGGGTCATGCGGCCCCGGGCGCATGTAGGTATTGGTCATGCGCGGCAACGTCATGTGCGCGAAGGATTCACGCCGGCCATTGCCGGTGGAGCGCGTGCCGGTAAGCCGTGCGTTGTGGGAGTCCTGCAGGTAGCCCTTGAGCACCCCGTTCTCGATCAGCGTCGTGCACTGCGAGGGCGTGCCTTCATCATCGATGTTGAGCGAGCCGCGACGGCCGGGCAGCGTGCCATCGTCCACCACGGTGCAATGCGGGCTGGCCACAAGCTCCCCGACGCGGTTGCTGAAGGCGGACGTGCCCTTGCGGTTGAAATCCCCCTCCAGCCCGTGGCCGATGGCCTCGTGCAACAGGATGCCAGGCCACCCCGGACCCAGGACCACCGGCATGCTGCCGGCCGGTGCCGATACCGCTTCCAGGTTCACCAGTGCCTGGCGCACCGCCTCGCGCGCCAGCTTCAGGGGCCGGTCCCCCTCGACCAGTTCGACCAGGGAGTAGCGCCCTCCGGCGCCTGCATAGCCCTGCTCGCGTCGGCCGTTCTGCTCGGCGATGACCGAGACGTTAAAGCGCACCAGGGGCCGGACATCGGCAGCCAGCGCGCCATCGGAATTGGCCACCAGCATCACTTCGTGCACCGCATGACAACTGGCCATGACCTGCACGATGCGCGGATCCATGGCGCGCGTTTCGCGATCCACACGCTCCAGCCAAGCAACCTTGGCAGTGTCTTCCAGACTGGTCAGCGGATCGAAGCTGGAATACAGGCGCTGCGGCGCATTGCGTCCCCAGGCCTGCACGCCCTTGCCCGGAGTCTGCTTGGCGATGGCGCGCGCCGCGCGCGCCGCCTCGGCCAGCGCCGTGGGCTGGATCTCGTCTGAATACGCAAAACCGGTCTTCTCCCCGGCAATGGCGCGCACGCCCACACCTTCCTCGATGCTGGCGCTGCCTTCCTTGACGATGCCATCCTCCATCGCCCAGCTCTCTTCGCGTGACACCTGGAAGTACAGGTCCGCAGCGTCGACCGCGTGATCCATCACCAGCGACAGCGCGCGATCCAGGCCCTGGTCATCCAGTCCGCCCGGCGCAAGTATCGCCCGGCGCGCGAGGTTGAGGCTGTCGTCGGTTTGTGACAAGGCTGTGCTCCTTCAATCCAATGTGCGGCCCAGCACGCGATGTTCAAGGGCCGGAAACTCCGCACGCACCCGTGCCTGGCGCGCGAAATCGATTTCACCGACCGCCACGCCCTCGCCGGCGGGCAGTTCGGCAACCTTTGCTCCCCAGCAGTCGATCACGGTGCTGTGGCCATACGTGCGCCGTCCGTTTTCATGCTCGCCCACCTGGGCCGACGCCACCAGGTAGCACAGGTTCTCCACCGCCCGGGTGCGCAGCAACAGGTCCCAGTGCGCCTCGCCGGTGGGTACGGTGAAGGCCGCGGACACCGCGAAGAACTCAGCGCCCTGGTCGATCATGCGCCGAAACAGCTCGGGGAAACGCAGGTCGTAGCATACAGCCACGCCCACGCGACCGGCGGGCGTCGGCACCACCACCACCTGGCGGCCCGGGGTCATGCCCGCGGACTCGCGGTGGCTCTCCGCGGCACCCGGGACGCTGACGTCGAACAGGTGGATCTTGTCGTAGCGGCCCAGCCGCGCGCCGTCCGGGCCATAGACCAGGCTGGCGGCCGCCACGCGCGTTTCGCCAGGGACCTGCAACGGGATGGTACCCCCGACCAGGGTGATTCCCAGCTCGCGGGCGCCGGCAGACAGCATCCCCTGGATGGGGCCTTCCCCATCGGCCTCGGCGATGGCCCGCTTGTCGCGCTCCTGGCGGCTCATCAGCGCGAAGTTCTCCGGCAGCACCGCCAGCACGGCGCCGGCGTCTGCCGCGGCGCGCAGCAGCCGCCGCGCGGTGGCGAGGTTGCGTGCCACGTCGGTGCCGCTGGTCATCTGGACGGCCGCGACCTTCATGCCAGCACCACGTCGTACTGGTCGATGCCATACAGGGACTCCGCCTGCAGGCGAATCGGGCGGCCCAGCTGCGTTTCCAGCTCGGCCAGCACGGCGGCTTCCTCCTCCAGCAGCCAGCTGACGACGTCCTGGTGCGCCAGCACCACCAGTTCATCGCTCTGGAACTGCTGGCTCTGGCGCATCAGCTCGCGATAGATCTCGTGGCTCACCGTCTCCGGCGTGCGCACGAAGCCGCGGCCCAGGCACTGCGGGCAGGGAGCGCACAGCAGGTGCTCCAGGCTCTCGCGCGTGCGCTTGCGCGTCATCTCCACCAGGCCCAGCGGCGAGATGTTGGCGATATGCGTCTGGGACCGATCCGTGGCCAGCGCCGACTGCAGCGCCGACAGCAACGCCTGGCGATGATCCACGTCCTGCATGTCGATGAAGTCGATCAGGATGATCCCGCCCAGGTTGCGCACGCGCAGCTGCCGCGCAATGGTCACCGCCGCCTCCAGGTTGGTGCGGAAGATCGTCTCCTCCAGGTTGCGATGCCCGACGTAGCCGCCGGTATTGACGTCCACGGTGGTCATCGCCTCGGTCTGCTGGATCACGATGTAACCGCCGGACTTCAGCGCCACCCGCTGGTCCAGCGCGCGACTGATCTCCTCCTCGATGCCGTGCAGGTCGAAGATCGGGCGCGGGGCCTGGTGCAGCTCGATGCGGTCGGTAAATTCCGGCATGAACGAGCGCGTGAACTCCTGCATGCGCGCAAACTCCACGGTTGAGTCCACCAGCACGCGGCGCACCTCCGGTCGCAGTTCATCGCGCAGCACGCGCGTGGACAGCGGCAGGTCCTCGTGCACCAGGTTGCCCGATTCGGTGGTAGTCGCGCGTTCCCGCACATGGGACCACATGCGCTGCAGGTATAACATGTCGGCGTGCAGCGCCTCCAGCGGCGCGCCCTGCGCGGCGGTGCGCACGATGTAGCCGCCACGCGCACCACTGGCTTGCTCGTGCTCGCCGGCCAGGGTGGTCACCAACTCGCGCAGCCGGCCGCGCTCTTCCTCTGATTCGATCCGTGCCGATACCCCGACGCGCGCGCCACGCGGCATGTACACCAGGTAGCGCGATGGCAGGGAGACATGCGTCGAGAGCCGCGCCCCCTTGGTGCCCAGTGGATCCTTGACCACCTGCACCAGCAGGTCGTCGCCTTCACGCACCAGCGAGCGGATATCCACTTCCTGTGCGGCTTCCGGCTGGGCGTCGTTGGCCGGGTCCGGCGGCGGTCCCAGCACATCCGCGACGTGCAGGAACGCCGTGCGCGCCAGGCCAATGTCCAGAAACGCCGCCTGCATGCCCGGTAGCACGCGCGAGACGCGGCCCTTGTACAGATTGCTGACCAGGCCCCGCCGGCTGGTGCGTTCGATGAACAGCTCCTGCAGCGCGCCGTTCTCGAGCAACGCCGCGCGCGATTCCCGCGGTGTCACGTTCACCAGTATCTCGATGCTCATCAGCGGCCTCCGTACAGCCCGTGAGCCTGCAGCAGTTGTGCCGTTTCGTACAGCGGCAAACCCATAACACCGGAATAGCTGCCATCGATATGCGCGATGAAGCGCGCGCCGCGGCCCTGGATGGCATAGCCGCCGGCCTTGCCGGCCGGTTCGCCGCTGGCCCAGTAGGTTGCAGCCTCCTGCGGCGAGATGACACGCATGGTCACGGCCGTATCGCTGCATGCCAGGGCCACCGAGTCGCCTGGCGCCGCGGCCCGCCCGCTGTCGGGCATGGCAAGGGCCACCGCCGTGAGTACGTGGTGGGTATGGCCGCCCAGTGCCTGCAGCATCCGCACGCAGTCGGGCTGGTCTGCCGGTTTGCCGAACACCACCGCATCCAGCACGACGATGGTATCGGCACCCAGCACCGGCAACCCAGGGTTGCGCCGCCGACCCTCGATGGCCTTGGCCTGCGCCAGCCGGCGCACCAGCGCGCCGGGGGTCTCGCCGGCCAGGGCTGACTCATCGACATCGGTGACACGCACGGCATGCGCCACGCCGATCTGTGCCAGCAGCGCACTGCGTCGCGGCGACGCGGAAGCCAGCACCACCAGCGGCGCATTGCCAGTCACCGACAGCGAGGCCAAACGTGCTCCTTCATTCCCGATGATAGGGATGGCCGTCCAGCAGCGAGACGGCACGATAAATCTGCTCGGCAAATACCACGCGCACCAGCGCGTGCGGCAAGGTCAGTGTCGACAGCGACCAGCGTTCATCGGCCCGCTGCAGCACTTCCGGCGCGAACCCGTCGGCACCACCGACCAGGAACACCAGATCGCGCCCCTCCTGCAGGCGCACTGCCAGCCAGCGTGACAGGGCCAGGCTGCTGCGGGCTGTGCCGCGCTCGTCCAGCACCACCACATAGTCGCCGGGTCGGACGCTGGCCAGCAGTTTGCGTCCCTCTTCGCCCATCGCACGCTGCAGGTCGCCACTGCCGCGCTTGGTAGCGGGGATTTCCACCAGGGTCAGCGGCAATCGCGGGCGCAGCCGCCGCGCATAGTCCTCGAAGCCTTCGCGAATCCAGCCAGGCATTCGCTGGCCAACGGCTACCAGGGCCAGGCGCATGACGCGTTATCCCCGCTGTAATGACCCTAGCGCGGCGCGCGGCCCCGGGGACGAGCCGCCTTGCGCGATGCCGCACCGGCGGGGCGCGGATTCCTGGCGTGGCCCAGGTTCTTGGCCTTGGCCTTAGCCTTGGCCTTTGCTTTCTTGGGGCCCGGCTTGGGCTTCGACGGACCGGGTTCCCAGAGGCTCTCCAGTCCATAGAACTCGCGCACGCGCGGCAGCATCACGTGCACGATCACATCGTTGAGATCCACCAGCACCCACTCGCCATCGCGTTCGCCTTCAAGGCCCATGGGCCGGAAGCCCCCGCCCTTGGCCCGCTCGATGATCCGATCCGCGATGGAGCGTACGTGGCGGTCGGAGTTACCAGAGGCAATGATCATGCAATCGGCCACGTCGGTGGCCTTGCGCACATCCATGATCTTTATGTTTGCCGCTTTCATGTCGTCGAGCGCGGCGGCGACCAGTTTGACGAGGGCTGCCCGGGCAGGCGGGCGCGAGAACTTCACTGCAGTCATTGGCGCCGAGCATACCACCCTGTGTCGCGCAGCACCCTGCAGACGCTGTCGGGCACCAGATAACGGGGGTCGCCACCGCGACCGATCAGCTGCCGCAGCTCGGTTGAGGAAATCTCCAGCTGGGTGACGGCGTGGACGTATACGCGGCCGGCCACCAGCTCATGCAGCTCGCGGACGGTGCCCGTGCCGTGATCGACCATGACTTCGCCCAGTGGTCCCTGCGTGGGGGCCTTCCAGCCGGGCCGATGCGCCACCACCACGTGGGCAAGGGCAAGGATCTCGCGCCAGCGATGCCAGCCCGGCAGCCCCAGGAACGCATCCATTCCCAGCAACAGGCACAGGGAACGATCCGGATGTTCCGAGCGCAGCTCAGTCAGCGTGTCGACCGAATAGGACAGGCCGGTGCGCCGCACTTCACGGTCGTCCACGATAAATCCCGGCTCATCCTCGACGGCCGCACGCACCATGGCCAGGCGCATGTCCGCCGTGGCCTGGGTCCGGTCGCGATGCGGCGGATTGCCGGTCGGAAGAAATCTTACTTCGGCCAGGCGCAGCGCCTCGCGCAGCTCGAAGGCCGTGCGCAGGTGACCATTGTGAATCGGGTCGAAGGTGCCGCCAAAGATTCCAATGGGACCGGGCCGGGTAGCCGCAACTGCAGGAGTGTTGGAACTCATGAGCTTTAGGAAGCCTGTCGCAGCACGTCCGCGCCTCCGGAAAATGCCGCGACCAGCAGCGCCAGTTCATCCCAGGCATTGCCGAAGCGCTGACCCTTGATGATCTGGTCGGTGCGCGCGGCATGGGTGTTGAGTTGTGCGTACCACGCGCGGCCCAGGGGCCGAAATCGTGCGGCCGCCGCCGGCAGCAGTTGCCGATGCCGGGACCAGACGCCGCTGACGTGCGCGCCCGGCACCAGGGTCAACCACACCATGCGCAACTCCTGCCACAAGGACCAGAGGATCAACGTGGGCTCTTCCCCCTCTGCCTTCAGTCCTGCCAGCACGCGCAGCGCGCGCGCCCGGTCTCCCTGCAGCACCGCCTCGCCCAGCTGCGTGACGTCGAAGCGACTGCTCTGCGTCACGCTGGCCAGGACTTGCGCCGCGCCGGCGCTGCGGATCCCCGCAAGCGCAAGTTTTTGCAGCTCCTGGATTGCTGCCAGCAGGTTGCCCTCGGTGTGGGCAACGAGCGCGGCGATTGCGGCATCGTCCAGCTCAATGCCGCTGCGCGTCGCGCGCGTGCGCAGCCACGCCGCAAAGCGCGCCGCGGGTACCTCCTCGGCCACCACCCAGACCCCAGCGCCGTCGATTGCCTGCACCCAGGGGGCCTTCTGGGTCTCGAAGTCCAGGGCGCCAGTGATCACCAGCAGGATGAAGTCGCTGCCGGCCAGCGCCACCAGTTCCTGCAGCACCTTCGCACCCAGTCCGGGCTTGCCTGCGGGCAGTCGCACCTCGATCAGGCGCCGTGAAGCAAACAGCGACAGCGCCTGCGCCGCGGCGTGGATTTCATCCCACGGCCCGTTGCTGTTGGCGCGCTCGACAAAAAACACTTCACGTTCGGTGTAGCCCTGGCCGCGCGCCGCCGCGCGCAACATGTCCGCCGCTTCGCCCGCGGTCAGGGGTTCATCGCCAGAGATCAGGTAAACCGGAGCCAGCCCGCGTTGCAGCGCGGATTCGAGCTTTTCGGGTGTGGTTTTCAAGCGCCGTATTATAGTCTTATCCCATGGCCACCCTGTTCGAACGCATCGCCACCGGGGCCCTGCCGGCTGATATCGTTTACCAGGACGCGGAAATCACTGCGTTCCGGGACATTCACCCACGTGCCCCGGTCCACATCCTGATCATTCCCAACAAGCCCATCCCGACAGCCAACGACATCACCGATGCCGACGCACCGCTGATCGGACGACTGTTCTTGGTGGCGCGCGACCTCGCGCGCAAACTGGGAATCGCCGACGACGGCTACCGGCTGATCGTCAACTGCAACGCCCATGGCGGACAGGAGGTGTACCACCTGCATCTGCACCTGCTGGGCGGCGCGCCGCTGGGCCCCATGACGGTCACGCGCGGAGTGGCGTGATGGCGGCACGGGACTGGCTGTACCCGGCGATCCGCCCGTACCGCACCGGCCGGCTGCGGGTATCGGCGCTGCATGAACTGTATTTCGAGGAGAGCGGCAACCCGAAGGGCAAGCCGGTGGTATTCCTGCACGGCGGCCCCGGCGGCGGCACCGAGCCGCGCATGCGGCGGTTCTTCAATCCGCGCCGCTACCGCATCGTCCTGTTCGACCAGCGCGGTTGCGGCAAGAGCACGCCACACGCCAGCCTCGAGGACAACACCACCTGGGACCTGGTGGCGGACATCGAGAAGCTGCGCGAGCACCTGGGCGTGGAGCGCTGGCAGGTGTTCGGCGGCTCCTGGGGTTCAACGCTGGCACTGGCCTATGCACAGCGCCACGCACAGCGCGTGACCGAGCTGGTGCTGCGCGGCATCTTCCTGCTGCGCCGTTCCGAGCTTGAGTGGTTCTACCAGAACAGCCAGGGCGCGGCGGCGTTGTTCCCCGACCAGTGGGAGAAGTTCGTCGATCACATTCCCGAGGCCGAGCGCTACGACATGATGCGCGCCTACTACCGGCGCCTGACCAGCAGCGACACGCGCGAGCGCAACGCCGCGGCCCGCACCTGGTCGATCTGGGAGGCCGCCACCAGCTACCTGCGCAGCAGCCCGGCGGACCTGGCAAAGTTCAAGGATCCAGCCACCGCGGCGGCATTCGCGCGCATCGAATGCCACTACTTCATCAATGGCGGCTTTCTCGACAGCGAAGACCAGCTGCTGCGCGACGTGGCGCAATCCGGAAGATTCCCTGCGTGATCGTGCAGGGCCGCTACGACGTGGTGTGCCCGATGCGCAGCGCCTGGCACCTGCATCGCGCCTGGCCGCGGGCCAAACTCGTGATCGTGCCCGACGCCGGGCACTCGGCATTCGAACCGGGCAACACCAAGGCACTGCGCCAGGCGACGGACGGATTCGCGCGCGCCTAGGCTGACTTTCTATTGCGCCAGAATCTCAGCGCGGCAAGACCCAGTGGCAGGATCA
Source organism: uncultured Pseudomonadota bacterium (assembly GCA_963726085.1). Taxonomy (GTDB): domain Bacteria; phylum Pseudomonadota; class Gammaproteobacteria; order Steroidobacterales; family Steroidobacteraceae; genus ZC4RG30. The sequence continues at coordinate 153,538 of CAVSAR010000003.1, forward strand.
CGCCCAAGCCACTGAATCGCGCCCGGCGCCGCAGCAGCGTGGTCAGGATCAGGGCCGCGACGCTGAGTCCGATCTTGGCCCCACCGCCGGCACCGGCCGGACGCGCGAACAGGCCATGCAGTTGTTCCCTGCTGTCCTGCAGTCGCTGGGCCGCTGCAGCATCGTCAATCTTCACCGGCTGCCCCGGCTGGCCACGCAGGTCGGTGGCGATCTCACCGGCCAGCATCGACCACGGCGCGACCATGCGGGTGCGCAGCGCCGCCGCCGCGCCCACCAGCGCTGCCACAATACCCAGCACGCACACCACGAGAATGCCGCCGGCCACCCACCATCGGTACGGGGTATTCCAGCTGGCCAGGATGGCCACGACGATGCCAACCACCAGGGTCACCGACGCCAGGATGGCCACGATGGCGAACAGGAAGACGCGCCGCGCCAGTTGCATGCCCCACTGATGCGTGGCGCTGCTGGTGACCGCGGCGTAGGCGCGCAGGTGCTCCGCCAGGGCCGACCTTATGTTGGGTTCGTTCACGGCCACTAGCGCCTGCTGATCAGCACGCCGAGGGCCAGACCCAGCACAGCGGCGACGCCGGCCACCTGCCAGGGATTGTCATGCGCAAAGTCATCAGCCTGCTTGGCGGCGGCACGCAGTTCACGCTGCCCCTTGGCCGCGCTCTCCTTGATGCGCTGGGCACTGCCCTGCACGCGTTCGCGCAATTCGGCCAGTTCTTCCTGGCCGCGATCGCGCGCGCCGGACAGCAGCTCCAATACCTCATCGACGAAGCTGCCGATCTCGCTGCGGGCGGCGTCCAGATGCTCCGCGCCATGGTCGATGGATTCCTTCATTGCCGGCACTCCTTTGTGTGACCGCCATTATAGGCGCTACAGCCGCAGGGCACCCGTCAGTCGCCCACTCGCGTCCAACAGGCCCCGCGCCAGCAGCCACAGCCGCGAATCCCCGGCGTCCTGCTCGAACCAGGCGCGGGTCGAACCCAGGCGAAAGCTGTACCCCCAGTCGTCCATGTCAGTGCAGGCGCGGTGCAGCCCGCACTGGGGCAGTTCGCAGGCCAGCAGCAGTTGCAGGTAGCATACGGCGGCCTCCTCGGCGTCGTCGCCGCCGGCATCGCGATCCAGGCCCGCGCGGCGCTCCGGGGACATGCAGATGAAATGGGCCGCTTCATGCAGCACGGAATGCAGCGGCGTATCCGGGCGCGCGTACAGCACGTCGCCCTTGAGGCCGGCCTCCGATTCGCCCCAGTAACTGCCGGGGATATCCTCGCCGTGGGGCACCAGGCGCAGTTCCAGGCCGTAGCGCGCCAGCTGGAGGCCCAGGGCGAGACGATCAAGTCCGGTCAGACGCAGCATCAACGACGGAAGGTTTGGGTTACAGCGACGACAGGCGCCGCGCGACCACGCTGGCCATGTCGCGCGCAAGGGCCTCGGTGAGGATGGCCTTTTCCCGCTCCTTGGCCAGCAGCTTGGTCTCATCGAAACTGTAGACGCGCGACAGCGAGAATTTCTCCGCCGGCAGCAGCTCCTTGCCGCCGCTGCTGACGCTGACCTCGACCTCATATATCAGTTCGTAGTCGGTGGGAATATTGCGCGACGACACGGTCAGCACGCGCTCGGTCACCGCGTCCTTTTTGATCTGCACGATGGTGGTGCCTGCGGCTGCCGGTTCCACCATGTGCGCGCCCGAGGTCACCAGCGTGGCGCGCAGGGCCTGCGTGAAATCGCTCTGCCGGTCCACCGCCTCGATGTTGACCACCGACAACGCCGCGGGCAGTGTCTGGTGCCCCTGCAGCTGGAAGCCACAGGCACTGGTCATGCAGCACAGCAGCACGAGGGCGGCAGCTGGGACGGCATGGGGCGCTCGGTACATCACACGACCACGTTAACAAGTTTGCCGCGCACCACAATGACCTTCTTGGGTTCGCGGCCCTCGAAGTGCTTGCGCACCGATTCCTCGGCCAGCGCGGCGGCGCGGATCTCGTGCTCGTCGGCCGCCGGCGTGACCATGATTCGTCCGCGCAGCTTGCCGTTGACCTGGACCACGATTTCCACCTGGTCCTGCACCAGCGCCGCAGGGTCTGCCTTGCGCCAGCGGCTGCGCCACAGCGGCTCGGCCTGTCCCAGTTCATGCCAGAGCGTGTGGCAGACATGCGGGACCATGGGCGACAGGCATAGCACGGCGATCTCCAGCGCTTCCTGGCGCACTGCACGGGCCGCCGGCGTCAGGCCAGAGTGGCGGCCCACGGCGTTGAGCAGCTCCATTACCGCGGCCACTGCCGTGTTGAACACGCGGCGCCGACCAATGTCGTCCTCGACCTTGGCCAGGGTCTGGTGCGCGATCCGGCGCAGATCCCGATCGGCGCCCGCCAGCGTCGCCGGGTCCACCTGCTGCACCGCGCCCTGGGTCGCATTTGCTGCCAGGTGCTCGTGGACCGCCTTCCACAGCCGACGCAGGAAGCGGTTGGCGCCCAGCACGCCCTCATCGGACCATTCCAGGGACTGCTCCGGCGGGGCCGTGAACATCATGAACAGGCGGGCCGTATCAGCCCCGTATTTTTCCGTCAGGGCATTGGGGTCGACCCCGTTGTTGCGCGACTTGGACATGGTGCCCATGCCTTCGTAGGTCACCTCGCTGCCGTCGCAGCGCAGCGTGGCGTGCGCCACGCGCGTTGCCGGGTCAATGGTCAGGTCCACGTCGGCCGGGTTGAAGTATTCGCGTCGCCCGCCGGCCGGACTGCGATGGAAGATGTGGTTGAGCACCATGCCCTGGGTAAGCAGGTTGGCAAAAGGCTCCGGCGTCTTGACGCTGCCCATGTCATGCATCACGCGCGTCCAGAACCGCGCATACAGCAGGTGCAGTATGGCGTGCTCGATGCCGCCGATGTACTGATCCACCGGCAGCCAGTAGTTGGCCCGTTCGTCGATCATTGCGCTGTCGTTGTCAGCGCAGGCGTAGCGCAGGAAATACCACGACGAATCCACGAACGTATCCATGGTGTCGGTTTCACGCCGCGCATCCATGCCGCACCTGGGGCACTGGCACTGGTAAAACGACGGCGTCTTGGCCAGCGGATTGCCGCTGCCATCCGGCACCAGGTCCTCCGGCAGGCGCACCGGCAGGTCCTGGTCCGGCACGGGCACCGCGCCGCACTGGGGGCAGTGGATGATCGGGATCGGGCAACCCCAGTAGCGTTGCCGCGAAATTCCCCAGTCGCGCAGCCGGTACTGCACGCGCTTCTGGCCCAGCCCCTGCTGCGCCAGCGCCGCGGCAATCGCGTCGACCGCGGCGGCCGATGCCAGTCCGGTAAACGCGCCGGAGTCCACCAGATGGCCCGGCTGCGCCCAGGCCTCGCGCCACGGGCCAGTCACCTCGGATGCATCGGCCGAACGCACCACCGTGCGCACCGGCAATGAGTACTTGTGCGCAAACTCGAAGTCGCGCTCGTCATGGGCCGGCACGGCCATTACCGCGCCCTCGCCATAGGCCATCAGCACGTAGTTGGCCACCCACACCGGCAACTGCTGGCCGGTCAGCGGATGGCGCACGTGCAGGCCGGTGGGCAGGCCGCGCTTTTCCTGCGTGGCCACGTCCGCCTCCATGGTGCTGCCACGCTTGCACTCATCGACGAATGCGGCCAGCTTCGCGTCGGCCTGCGCCGCTGCCTGCGCCACCGGGTGCTCGGCAGCCACCGCGACGTAGGTGACACCGAACAGGGTATCGGCCCGCGTAGTGAAGACGCGCAGCGCTCCATCGTGTCCCAGCAGCGCGCGCGTATCGTCGGCGAACGGAAAGTCAAGCTCGACCCCTTCGCTGCGGCCAATCCAGTTGGCCTGCATGGTGCGCACGCGCTCCGGCCAGCCGGGCAGTTCGTCCAGCGCCGCACGCAACGCATCGGCGTACTTGGTGATCCCGAGGTAATACATCGGGATCTCGCGCTTCTGCACCAGCGCGCCGGTGCGCCAGCCGCGCCCGTCAATCACCTGTTCGTTGGCCAGCACGGTCTGGTCTACCGGATCCCAGTTGACGGTGCCGGTCTTCTTGTAGGCGATGCCCTTCTCGAGCATGCGCAGGAACAGCCACTGGTTCCAGCGGTAGTACTGCGGGTCGCAGGTGGCCAGCTCGCGCCGCCAGTCGATGGCCAGGCCCAGCGACTGCAGCTGCCCCTTCATGTAGGCGATGTTGTCGCGGGTCCATTTGGCCGGCGGCACGCCATTGGCCATGGCCGCGTTTTCCGCGGGCAGACCGAAGGCGTCCCAGCCCATGGGCTGCAGCACGTTGCGGCCCTGCATGCGCATGAAGCGTGCCAGCACGTCGCCGACGGTGTAGTTGCGCACATGGCCCATGTGCAGGCGTCCCGACGGGTACGGGAACATCGAGAGGCAATAGTATTTCTCGCCCGGGGCCGACTCGTCGGCCGCGAATGCATTGGCGGCCTGCCATGCCTGCCGGGCGCTGCCTTCTACTGCAGCCGGATCGTAACGCTCGTCCATCCGGCCGAAGTCTGGCCTATTCGGTCTTGATCGGGATGAAAATCTGCCGGTCGTCGCGCTCGATCAGCAGCGCTACGGTCTTGCCAGACTTCTTTGCCGCAGCCTGAAATTCGGCTGCAGACTTCACGCGGGTGCCATTGACACCCAGGATGATGTCGCCCGGTCGCACGCCGGCGGCCGAAGCTGCGCCGGATGCGTCCTCGACCACCAGCGAGCCTTCGGTCTGCGCCTGCTCGCGTTCGGCCGGCTGCAACGGCCGCACGTTGAGGCCCAACACGGCGGTGGTGTCGGCACCTGAACCGCCCTGAGTCGAGGCCACTTGCGTGGGCTCTTCCTTCAGCTCCACGACCTTGCAATTGACGCGGCGGACACTGCGGTCGCGCCACACCTCGAGCTGCACCTCGGTGCCCGGCTTGACGTTTGAGATGATGCCCGGCAGTTCGCCGTCACGCTCGACGGACCGGCCATTGACGCTGAGGATGATGTCACCGGACTTGATGCCTGCCTTGTCGGCCGGATCCCCGGGGGTCACCGAACCGATCAGCGCGCCGCGCGGCCGATCAAGTCCGAAGGACTCGGCCAGGGCTGCGGTCACCGGCTGGATGCCCACGCCGATGCGACCGCGCTGCACCTTGCCGGTGGACACCAGCTGCTGCCGTACTTCATTGGCGACATCAATGGGAATGGCGAATGACAGCCCCATGTAGCCGCCGCTCTGGCTATAGATCTGCGAGTTGATACCCACCACCTCGCCATTCATATTGAACAGCGGCCCGCCGGAATTGCCCGGGTTGACCGCCACGTCGGTCTGGATGAACGGGACATAGGGGTCGTCCGGCAGCGTGCGCGCCACGGCGCTGACGATGCCGGCGGTGACGCTGTTCTCCATGCCAAAGGGCGAGCCAATGGCGATCACCCACTGGCCGGGCTTGAGGCTGTCGGGATTGCCAATGCGCACGACCGGCAGGTTCTTGCCTTCGATCTTGATGACGGCCACATCGGTGCGGTCATCGATGCCCACGACCTTGGCCGGATACTCGCGCCGGTCGGTCATCTTGACTATCACTTCGGTGGCGCCACGCACCACGTGCGCGTTGGTCATGATGTAGCCGTCGGGCGTGACGATGAATCCCGAGCCTTCGCCGTGCGCAGGCGGCGCATTGCCGCGCGGGCCACCCTGGCCATTGGGATTGGGAATACCGAAGCGGCGGAAAAACTCGTTGAACGGATCGCTGGGGTCAGCCCCTTGCGGTCCGCGCGCCTGTTGCTGCGGCCGACCTTCGGTGACCTGCACGTTGACCACTGCGGGGCCGTAGTGCTCCACCAGCGGCGTGAAATCCGGCAGGCCCGTGACCATGGGACCCGCGGCAGGCGTGCCTTGAGACGCAGACACTGTTACCGGCGCGGCCGCCGATACCGGGGGCACCGCCGTCGCCGCCGTGCGCGAACAGGCCGACAGCACCAAGCCGCTGATTGCGATGACTACGTACTTGAAGGTGACGCGATCCATTGACATAGCACACATCCTCAAAGCCACTCGGGCATGGAATAGACAGGGCCCCTGGCGCGAAGGTTCCGCGGCCGGCGCGACCTTGCGGCGGCTTAATCCTGTGAAATGGTACTCCGGCGGCGCCATATCAAGGGGCCCAGTAGCATTATCGCAAGCAGGGCGGCGGCAGCGCCAATTACAGGATAGTTACCCGCGACCAGGTAGGGCGTTGCCCCGTGGCGGGGCTGCACGCGCCCTCGCAGGATGGCCTGCGCGAACTCCGGCGCCTGCGCCACCACCGCGCCGGAGGGCCCGATAATCGCCGATACGCCGTCATTGGCAGCCCGCACCAGGAAGCGCCGGCCTTCGATGGCCCGCATCCGCGCGATCTGCAGGTGCTGGTAGCGCGCGCCCGACCGGCCAAACCAGGCGTCATTGGTCACGTTGACCAGCACGCCGGACGCGCGGGTCGCCGCATGCAGGCTGGTGGGATAGGAGTCTTCATAGCAGATGCTGGCGGAAATCTTCATCCCGGCCACCGCCAGCGGCGGCTGGTCCTTGGCGCCGGCATTGAAATCCAGGTGCGGCAGGCTCAGCAGGCGCAGCCATTCGCGCACCTGGTGCGGCACGGGAAAATATTCTCCAAAGGGAACCAGGTGCGTCTTGTCGTAGAACTGGGGCGCCGCATCCCCCAGTCCCAGCACGGAGTTGAAGGAGCGGATCCCGTCGTCGTCTTCGCGCATCACGCCCATCAACACGCCCGACCCGGCGCGATCGGATTCGGACCAGATGCCACCGATGTACTTGGGGTAGACATTGGCCACGTCCGGCAGCGCCGATTCCGGCCAGACGATCAGGTCCGATCCCAGCGCCTGCCGGTTCATGGCGGCGTAGTCGTCGAGGATCTTCTTCTGGTTCGAATCCAGCCACTTCATGTCCTGCGGTATCGCCCCTTGCAGGACGGCGACCGACTTGGGCGCGCCCTCCGGGCGCGTCCACTCCACGCTGCGCAATGACAGCCCAAGGGTCCAGGGCAGCACCAATGTCACCAGCGCCACGGCGCGCAGTGCTGTGCCTGAGTTGAGCATCGTGACCAGCGCCCCGGCGCCCAGCAGCAGTACTGCACTGAGCAGGTGTATCCCGCCCACCGGGGCCAGGCCCGCAAGCCAGGTGTCAGTCTGCGAGTAGCCCAGCGACAGCCATGGAAACCCGGACAGGAACCAGCCGCGCCACCACTCCAGCAGTACCCAGGCCGCCGGCACCAGCAGCAGCCAGCCCAGCGGGCTGCGTGCCGGCAGCCAACGCACCACCGCATAGCCCAGTGCGGCCTGGTAGGCGGCCATGATCACCACCAGTGCGCCCATGACCACCAGGGCAATCCACACCGGTGCCTGCCCGAAGACGCGGATGGCGATGTACAGCCACCACGTGCCGGCCGCATAGGTACCGAACCCGAACGCGAAGCCCAGCCACGCGCCCTCGCGCGCGCTGGGCGCGCGGCTCCACAGCCAGATCAGCACCGCCGGGCACAGCAGCGCCAGCCACCACAGGTTGCGCGGGGCAAAGGCCATGGTAAGCAGCAGGCCGCAGCCCAATGCCAATGCGCGCCATCGCCAGATCATCCACTGTCATCCGCGGTGGCCGCATCACTGGCACCATCCAGCCCGGACTGCGCGGTGACGCGCAGCGTTTCGATGCGGCGACGGTCGGCGCGAATCACCCTGAATTCGAAGCCCTCGATCAGGGCCGCCTCGCCCCGGCGCGGCAGGCGACCAAAATGCTGCGTGACCAGGCCCGCGATCGTGTCGAACTCGGCGTCCGGAAACTTCGCGCCGAAGTATTCGTTGAACTCCTCGATGCGCGTTGCCCCCTGCACCGCGAACTGGCGCTCGCCCTCGCGGCGGATGTTCTTCTCCGCCTCAACGTCGTACTCGTCGTCGATCTCGCCAATGATCTGCTCGATCACGTCCTCGATCGTCACCAGCCCCGCGACGCTTCCGTATTCATCCACGCAGATTGCCATGTGATTGCGGCCCATGCGCAGCTCCTTGAGCAGCACATTGACGCGCTTGGATTCCGGCACGAACAGTCCCTTGCGCATCCATTCGCGGATATCGAAGCCGGCTGTGCTGTTGAGGGTGAACAAGCGCAACAGGTCCTTGGCCAGGAGGATGCCGATGATCTTCTCGCCATCGGGCTCGAGCACCGGAAAGCGCGAATGCCCGGAATCAATCGCCACCGACAGGATGTGCTGCGGCAAGTCGTCGCCGCGCACGCAGATCATCTGGTTATGCGGCACCATGATGTCGCGCACCTGCAGGTCCGATACGTCCAGCACCCCTTCGACCATCGACAGCGCGTCCGAGTCCAGCAGCCCGGCGCTGGCGGAATTGCGCAACAGTTCGCGAAGTTGTGTCCGGTCCCTGGGTGCCGTGATCTTCTGGATGCGCCGCAGGATCTTCTGGGTCGGGCTCTTGTCTTCAGACATACGGGTTGTTGAATCCCAACGACCGCAGCACCGCGATCTCGCGCCGTTCCATGCGTTGCGCGTCGCGCTCCACTTCATGATCGAAACCGGCCAGGTGCAGCGTGCCGTGCACCACCAGATGCGCCCAGTGTGCCTGCAGCGGCTTGCCCTGGACCTGCGCCTCGCGACGCAGCACCGCCGGGCATATCACCACGTCCCCCAGCGGCTGCGGCCTCGCCCCGGTGGCGATGGCCGGAAAGGCCAGCACGTTGGTGGGCTGGTCCTTGCCGCGGAACTGGCGATTCAGCGCCCGCATCTGCGGTTGCGAGACCAGCTTCACGGCCAGCTCCTTGCCCAGGCCCCGCGGGCCAAGTGCGGCACTGGCCCACCTGGCCAGCGCGCGTCGCGATGGCGCGCGCATGCGCGCCGGGACCATGCACTCCACCACCAGTGGCAGGCGCATCATATATCGCGATCCTCGTTCTGCGCCTCGTAGGCCATGACGATGCGCTGCACCAGCGGGTGTCGCACCACGTCGCCGGCATCGAACCAGGAAAACGAAACGCCCTCCACGCCGCGCAACAGGCCCACCACGTGGCGCAATCCCGAGGGCCTGCCGGCGGGCAGGTCGGTCTGGGTCACGTCGCCCGTCACGACCGCGCGCGAGCCGAACCCAATGCGCGTCAGGAACATCTTCATCTGCTCCGGGGTCGTGTTCTGCGCCTCGTCGAGCAGGATGAAGGACTCATTGAGCGACCGGCCGCGCATGAACGCCAGTGGCGCCACTTCAATGACGCTGCGCTCAATGAGGCGTGCCACACGATCGAATCCCATCATCTCGTACAGCGCGTCGTACATGGGCCGCAGGTACGGGTCCACCTTCTGGGTCAGGTCGCCAGGCAGGAATCCCAGCCGTTCACCGGCCTCCACCGCCGGGCGAACCAGCACGATGCGCCGCACGCGTTCGCTGTGCAGCGCCTCCACCGCGCAGGCCACGGCCAGGTACGTCTTGCCCGTGCCGGCCGGACCGATGCCGAAGGTCAGGTCGTGGCCGTGGATGGCCGCCAGGTACTCCTTCTGGTGCGGGCCGCGCGCGCGAATCAGGCCTCGCGGCACCCGCGCGATGGCCTCGCCGGACGCCAGCGTGGTCGGAGCGGCGCGCAGCGGATTCTCTTCGCTGAAGGACTCGTGCTCGCGCAGCGCCAGGTGCACATCCGGCAGGTCCACGCTGCCGCCCCCGCCGGTCAGGTCGAACAGGTCGCGCAGCACCCGCTCGGCGCCGGCCGATCGCTCGCCCAGCACCCGGAACTGGTTGCCGCGACGCCGCACTTCCACGCCGAAGCGCTGCTCGACCAGCCGCAGGTTCTGGTCCAGCGGCCCGCACAACACCGCCAGGCGCGCGTTGTCCTCGGGCAGCAATTCGAATTCAACCGGCGCGTCCTGGACCGCCGCACCCTCGCGTCGGGACTTCAAGCGCGCAGCTCCTGCATGCCCGGCTCCTCGGCTACCAGCCGGCCGCGCAGCGAGTTGTTCATGGCCTCGGTGATCTGCACATCGACAAAGCGATTGATGAGCTGCGCGGTGCCGTCGAAATTCACCCAGCGGTTGTTTTCCGTGCGTCCGGCCAGTTGCCGCGCGTCGCGTCGCGACGGCCTCTGGACCAGCACGCGCTGCACGCTGCCGACCATGGCGCGCGAGATCCCCCGCGCCTGGGAGTCGAGCAACGCCTGCAGCCGGGCCAGGCGCTGCGACTTGACCTCGGCCGTCACGTCATCGGGCAGGGACGCCGCCGGCGTGCCCGGGCGACGGCTGTAGATGAAGCTGAAGGACTGGTCGAATCCGACCTCCTCGGTCAGGTCCAGAGTTTGTTGGAAATCACGCTCGGACTCGCCGGGAAATCCCACGATGATGTCCGTCGATACCGGGATGTCCGGCCGCACCGCGCGCAACCGGCGCAGCTTCTGCTTGAACTCCAGCACCGTGTAGCCCCGGCGCATCAATGCCAGGATGCGGTCCGAGCCACTCTGCACGGGCAGGTGCATGTGGTTGGCCAGCTTGGCGGTGCGCGCAAACGCCGCCACCAGGGCATCGTCGAAATTTATCGGGTGCGAGGTGGTGAACCGGATCCGCTGCACCGCTGGCATGGCGCTGATCGCCAGGATCAGCTGCCCCAGACCCATGGGTGCGCCATCCGGTCGCGGGCCCTCGTAGGCATTGACGTTCTGCCCCAGCAGCGTGATCTCGCCGACGCCTTGCGCCACCAGCGCGCGTACTTCTTCGAGGACGGATGCCGCCGGGCGGCTGACTTCCTCGCCCCGCGTGTAGGGCACGACGCAGTAGCTGCAGAACTTGCTGCACCCTTCCATGATCGACACGAAGGCGCTGGCGCCGTGGGCCGTGGCCGCCGGCAGGTGATCGAATTTCTCGATTTCCGGAAAGCTGATGTCGATCTGCGGCTGGCCGGTGCCGCGCAACGCGGCCAGCATGGCCGGCAGCCGGTGAATAGTCTGCGGTCCGAACACCAGGTCAACGTAGGGCGCGCGCGCGGTGATGGCCGCGCCTTCCTGGCTGGCCACGCAGCCGCCCACACCGATGATGACGCCGGGGCGCTGGGCCTTGAGCGCCCGCCAGGTACCCAACAGCGAATAAACCTTGTCCTCGGCCTTGTCGCGCACCGAGCAGGTGTTCATCAGCAGGATATCTGCCGAGGCTTCGTCGGTGGTGGGTGTGAGGCCTTCGGCAGTGGCGAGTACGTCCCCCATGCGGGTGGAGTCGTACTCGTTCATCTGGCAGCCAAAGGTCTTGATGAAGTATCGGCCGGGCATAGGATGCCGGCTCAAGATTACCGGTTTTCGGTCCCCACCGGGGTCCCCACGACCCCTAGAACGGAATATCGTCGTCGAAATCCCCTGCCGGAGCCGCCGCTGAACGCCCGGTATCCGAGGTCGCCTGGCCGGACCCCTCCGCCGGGGCCTCCCGGCGATCCCGGGTCTCGGTGGCCCCTGCACCGCCGCCCCGCCCGCCCAGCATCTGCATTTCGCTGGCCACCACTTCGGTGGCGTAGCGATCGTTGCCGGTGGTCTTGTCCTGCCACTTGCGGGTCTGCAGCCGGCCCTCGATATAGACCTGCGAACCCTTGCGCAGGTATTCGGCGCCGATCTCGCCCAGGCGGCCCCACATCACGATGGTGTGCCACTCAGTCTGTTCCTTCATCTCGCCGGAGGTCTTGTCACGCCAGCTCTCCGAGGTGGCCAGCCGCAGGTTGGTGACGGTGGTGCCACCGGGCGTGGTCCGGGTTTCCGGGTCCTGCCCGAGATTGCCGATGAGAATGACCTTGTTGATGCCGCGTGCCATGACGAACCTCTTGAAATGCTGTTCGGACTGTAGCCTAGCCCCCCACCGCAGACCGGCGCCAGCGCCATATCTGCGGCAAATGGCCCATTACGCGCGGCCCCATAGGTGGTGACCGGGAAAGGCGCTGTCCGGGGGGTTCAGCGGGCTATAGTAATCGTTTTCCCAACGCTCGCTCGATGCCTCCAATGGATTTCATTCGCGTCCGCGGTGCCCGCACCCACAACCTGCGCAGCATCGATGTCGACCTGCCGCGCAACCGGCTGATCGTGATCACCGGCCTGTCCGGATCGGGCAAGTCCTCCCTGGCTTTTGACACCCTGTATGCCGAGGGCCAGCGCCGCTACGTGGAGTCCCTCTCCGCGTACGCCCGCCAGTTCCTGTCCATGATGGACAAGCCCGACGTGGACAGCATCGAAGGCCTGTCGCCGGCAATCTCGATCGAGCAGAAGGCCACCTCGCACAATCCGCGCTCCACCGTGGGGACGGTGACCGAGATCCACGACTACCTGCGGCTGTTGTATGCGCGGTCCGGCATTCCGCGCTGTCCCGAGCACGGGGTGGATCTGACCGCCTACACCGTCAGCCAGATGGTCGACCAGGTCCTGAAGCTGCCCGAGGGGGAAAGCTGCCTGCTGCTGGCGCCGCTGGTGGCCGCGCGCAAGGGCGAGCACCACGAGGTGCTGGCCGATCTCACGGCCCAGGGGTTCGTGCGCGTGCGCATCGACGGCACCACTTACGAGATCGATGCCGCCCCGGAGCTGGACCCCAAGCGCAAGCACGACATCGAGGCGGTGGTCGACCGGTTCAAGGTGCGGCCCGATATTGCGCAGCGCCTTGCAGAGTCGTTTGAGACGGCACTGCGACTAGGCAATGGCGTTGCCCGGCTGGCGCTGGCGCATGGCACGCGCGAGGAGACCACCTTCTCCAGCAAGCATGCCTGCCCGGTATGCGGCTACAGCGTGGGGGAAATGGAACCCAAGCTGTTTTCATTCAATAGCCCCACCGGCGCCTGCCCCAGCTGCGATGGGCTCGGGTTCCAGGAATTCTTCGACCCGCAGCGGGTCGTGACGCATCCGCAGCTGTCGTTGGCCGGTGGCGCGATCCGCGGCTGGGATCGACGCAATGCCTACTATTTCCAGATGATCCGCGCGCTGGCCGCGCACGCCAAATTCGATATCGAGGTGCCCTGGTCGAACCTTGCCGGCGCCGGTGCAATCCATGGTGCTGCACGGCAGCGGCACCACTGCCATCGAGTTCAAGTACACCGACTCGCGCGGCCGCGCGGCCAAACGCGCGCATCCGTTCGAAGGAATCATCCCGAACCTGGAACGCCGCTACCGCGAAACCGAGTCCGTGACCGTGCGCGATGAGCTGGGCAAGTATCGCGGCACGCGCCGCTGTCCGGAGTGCGACGGCGCGCGGCTCAACGTGACCGCCCGCAATGTATTTGTTGGCGGCCGCAGCCTGCCGGAGATTTCCCGGCTCAGCGTGGCCGATGCCATGCAGCTGTACAGCGAGCTGTCGATCACCGGTTGGCGCGGGGAGATTGCTGCTCGCATCGTCAAGGAGGTCGCCGACCGCCTGCGCTTCCTGGTGGATGTGGGCCTGGATTACCTGACGCTGGACCGCAGCGCCGAGACGCTATCCGGCGGCGAAGCACAGCGCATACGCCTTGCCAGCCAGGTCGGATCGGGCCTCACCGGCGTGTTGTACATCCTGGATGAACCCTCCATTGGCCTGCACCAGCGCGACAACCAGCGCCTGCTGGTCACGCTGCAGCGCCTGCGCGACCTGGGCAACACCGTGATTGTCGTGGAGCACGACCAGGAGGCGATTCTTGCGGCCGAGTACGTGCTGGACCTGGGACCCGGCGCCGGCGTGCATGGCGGGGAGGTGGTGGCCACTGGCACGCCCGCCGAGGTGCGCGACAATCCGGCATCCCTGACCGGTGGGTACCTGTCGGGCAGGCTGTCCATACCAGTGCCAGCCACGCGCGTCGCGCGCGATGCGCGTCGCGAGATCCGCCTGGTCGGGGCCACCGGCAACAACCTCAAGTCCGTGAACGCGGCGTTTCCCATTGGCCTGTTCACCTGCGTGACCGGCGTGTCCGGTTCCGGCAAGTCCACGCTGGTCAATGACACGTTGTATGCCGCGACGTCGTTGCATCTTGGCCTGACCGGTCACGAACCGCCGAAGGTCGAGGAAGTTGCCGGGCTGGAGCACATCGATCGGGTGATTGACATCGACCAAAGCCCCATCGGCCGCACACCGCGCTCCAATCCGGCTACCTACACCGGCCTGTTCGCGCCACTGCGCGAGTTGTTCGCGCAGGTACCGGAGGCACGCAGTCGCGGCTACGACCCGGGCAGATTCAGTTTCAACGTCAAGGGCGGGCGCTGCGAAGCCTGCCAGGGCGACGGCGTCATTCGCGTCGAGATGCATTTCCTGCCGGATGTGTATGTGCCCTGCGATGTGTGCAAGGGCCAGCGCTACAACCGCGAGACCCTGGAGATCCGCTATCGCGGCAAGAGCATCCACGACGTGCTGGAGATGACCATCGAGGATGCGCTGGCATTCTTTGCTGCCGTGCCGATGGTGGCCTCGAAGCTGCAGACCCTGCAGGACGTCGGGCTCTCCTACGTGCGCCTGGGCCAGAACGCGACGACCCTTTCAGGTGGCGAGGCGCAGCGCGTGAAACTGGCGCGCGAGCTGGCCAAGCGTGCCACCGGACGCACGCTGTACATCCTCGACGAACCGACCACCGGCCTGCACTTCCACGATGTGGCGCAGCTGCTGCGCGTACTGCATCGCCTGCGCGACGAGGGCAACACCATTGTCGTCATCGAACACAACCTGGACGTGATCAAGACGGCCGACTGGATCATCGACTTAGGTCCCGGCGGTGGCGCGCATGGCGGCAATGTCCTTGTCAGCGGCACGCCGGAGCAGGTGGCCAAATCCAAGTCATCGGAAACCGCACGATTCCTCGCGCCGCTGCTCAAGCGCCGGCCGCCGGACCTCTAGCGCCGCTTAGGTGCGCACGACGGCGGCGCCGGAGCGAAAGATCTGGTGCACCTCGCCGTTGGCCACGCGCTCCTGGTAATCACCCTTAGTGTATTGCGCGATCACGGTGCGCCAAAACGCCACCGCTGCCGGATTGCGCGAGTATTCGATGACCTCCCAGCGGCCGGCGAACCGGTCGAGGATCAGCCGCACCGCGCCCTGGCCAACCCCGCGCCGACGCGCGCCACGCGCGACGAAAAAATCCGCCATGCGGTAATCGGCGGTGCGGGAGGCATGCGTCTGGCGCGTGACCAGCGCAAACCCGGCCGGATTCATGGATTCGAGGATGGTAAGCAGCTGTGCGCCGGGATCGCCATACCAGCGCTGCAACTGGTCGGGCTCGCGGTGGCCGACCTCGCCCAGCGCGGGAAACACGCCGGTGTTGAGCAACCCCAGATCGTCAAGGTAATCGCGATACACGCGCTCAATCCACACCCGATCACTGCGGTGATCGCGTGCGTCGCGCAGGCTCACAGCCATTGGTAACTGGGTTTCGCGAGCAAAAAAAGCCCGGAAAGGCCGTGCGCCTCGCCGGGCTTTCTCTCACCTGGCGCCACGCCGGGTGATTGCCAAAGAAATCCTTTTACTTGGCAGCGGCCGGAGCAGCAGGGGCGTCGGCAGCAGGAGCAGCGGCAGGAGCAGCGGCGTCGGCAGCCGGCGCAGCAGCAGGTGCAGCGGCGTCAGCAGCCGGAGCAGCAGCAGGTGCGGCAGCAGGAGCAGCAGCCTCAACCGCAGGCGCCTCTTCCTTCTTGGCGCAAGCAGCCAGGGCCAGCGCAATGGCGACGGCGCTGATAGCAAGTTTCATGTTCATCAAGAGATACCCCGAGAGAGTGGAATGAAAGACATCTGAGACCCAAGACACCATGCAAAAAGAGGCACCGAAGTGCCCCTATTCACTGCGTCTCTGATTTGATTCTAGCGGCTTTGTGACCGCATTCAAGACAATAGTGGTGACCAGTTACTTGCCGTCGCTGTTTGACGACATGCGCTGCATCGTCGAGCACTGGCTGGCACAATCCACCGGCTGGACTGCATCGGACGCCCATGACACTCACGCCAAACATCGATTCCCAATTCACCGCGCACCTGGATCGCATCCATAACGCCATCGCGCGGTCCATGCAGGAGCTGGGCACGGACGCGCTGGTGATCCATGCCGGGCTTGAGCACCTGGCCTTCCTCGACGATCAGCCCTACCCGTATAAACCCAATCCTTGGTTTGTCTGGCTGGCACCTGTGCTGCGCGCACCGGGTAGTTTGATCCTCTGGAGATACAATAAGAAGCCTATCCTCTATTTTGTATCTCCAGAGGACTATTGGCATGCGCCACCGGCGATTCCGGATGATCCGTGGACACTGCAATTTGATCTGCAGGCGGTACCGGACCCGCAGTCGGCACTGGCGGCGCTGCCAGCGGGCGGCGAGCGGGTTTGCTGGATAGGCGAGCCCGCACCGCCGCATCCGCAGTGGCTGCGCAACCCCGCCACGGTTTTGCTGCAGCTCGAGCAGCTGCGTTGCCGGAAATCCCCTTATGAAGTGGGACGCCTCATGGAAGCCACGGTCCTGGGCGCTGCGGGGCACCTTGCGGCAGAGCAGGCGTTTCGCGCAGGCGGCAGTGAGCTTGAAATCCATCTGGCCTTCCTGGCCGCCAGCCGCCAGTGCGAGGCGGACCTGCCCTACGGCAACATCGTCGCGTTGAACGAGCACGCGGCGACGCTGCACTACCAACTGCGTGCGCCGGACCGGCCAGCGCAGCGTCACTCGCTGCTGATCGACGCCGGGGCCAACAGTCGCGGCTACGCCAGCGACATCACCCGCACCCATGCCGCAGCGCCAGGGCTGTTCGCAACGTTGGTGGACGCCATGCATGCACTGCAGCAGCAGCTGTGTGCGCGCGTCAAGCCGGGAGTGGACTGGCGGGATTTGCACTTGTCTGCCCATCAGCTCGTCGCACAGCTGCTAGGCGATGCCGGCGTGCTGCGCATCGCCGCGGAAGATGCAGTCGCGCAGGGCATTTCATCAGCATTCCTGCCGCATGGCCTGGGCCACCTGCTGGGACTGCAGGTACATGATGTCGGGGGTTTTCGCGCTGGCGCGCATTCACCGCCCATTGCGCGACCGGCAGGTCACGACTCGCTGCGTCTGACGCGCCGCCTGGAAGAGGACATGGTGGTGACCGTGGAGCCGGGAATCTACTTCATTGATAGCCTGCTGCAGCCCCTACGCACTGGCCCGCATGCGCGACACGTGGATTGGTCATTGGTCGAAACGCTGCGTCCCTGCGGTGGCATTCGCATCGAGGATGACGTGCTGGTCACAGCCACCGGGCACGAGAACCTCACGCGCGCGGCCTTCAACGCCGCGCGCTGACCCCGGCGTTACCTCTTCAGCAGGTCGCGAATCTCTGCCAGCAGCACTTCGCTGCGCGGCGGCGGCGGAGCCACCGCGGGCACCGCGGGAGTCTTGAGCTTGTTGATTGCCTTGATGGCCATGAACAGGCAAAAGGCGATGATGAGGAAATCCAGCACCGTCTCCAGGAACGCGCCGTACTTGATCAGTACCGGCATGCCTTTGGGTGTCTCGCCGATTTGCCAGGCCAGGTCGGAGAAGTTGACGCCCGACAGCATCATGCCCAGTGGCGGCATGACCACGTTCTCGACGAAGCCCGAGACAATCTTGCCAAAGGCCGCGCCGATGATGACGCCAACGGCCATGTCGACGACATTGCCCTTCATCGCAAATTCTTTGAATTCTGAGGCCAGGCTCATGGCGATCTCCCTTCTGATTTGCCGTGGTGCAGGCTATGCCACTGGCGCCTGCGACTGCAAGCCGCGTACGATTAATGCATGTTCCTGCATCCCCATGGCAAATTCGACAACCACGCCAGCAAGTACCTGCACATCGAGGCGCTGCCGCTGGCCGCGGCCATGGGGGCCGAGATCCGGGGCGTGAATATCCCCCAGATAACTGACGCCCAGTTCGAGGAAGTCCGGCACGCGCTGTTCCGGCACAAGATGATCTATTTCCGGGGCCAGCAGCTCGGCCACGCCGAACAGCGAGGCCTTCAGCCTGCGCTTCGGACCGTTCGCCGAGGACGCCTACACCGAGGGCGTGCCCGGGCCATCGCAAGGTCCAGCCGCTGATCAAGGAAGCCGATGACCGCTCGGCGCATGGTGTTCGGGCGGGGCTGGCATACCGACTCGCCGTTCCTTGCCGGAGCCCCCAGCCATCACCATGCTGCGCTCGGTCCAGATGCCGCCTTACGGCGGCGACACCACCTGGGCCAATTCGGCGCTGGCCTACGCCATGCTGAGCGACCGCATGCGCGAGACTGATTCGCGGACTGAAGGTGCATTTCTCGATGCGCGACGTGCTGGCCTCGGCGCAGGCCAATGTCGAGCAGCGCGACAGCCCGATCGGCCAGCTTGCGGCCACCCGCGCCGCGGCGTCCAGCTGCCCGAGGCAATCGCTGCGCAAGGTGCGCGGCAACTGCCATCCCCTGGTGCGCACCCACCCGGTCACCGGCGAGAAGGCGCTGTATGTCGATCGCTCCTATGGCATCGGCATCGAGGGCATGGACGACGACGAATCCGCGCCGTTGCTCAAGTCGCTGGTGGACCATCTGACGCAGCCGGCATTCACCTGCCGGCTGCGCTGGGAGCCGGGGATGGTGACGTTGTGGGACAACCGCCTGTGCGTGCACCAGGCCTTCAACGACTACGACGGGTTTCGGCGCGAGATGTATCGCACCACGCTGGCGGGCGAAAGGCCGCGCTGATCGAGTGTGAAAGGCACTGTTGCCGCCGGACGTCGCCTGGCCGTCACTTTACTGCCACGTCTCTGCTCTAGTATCTGCGGCACCCAGATCACGGTGCCGGTGTCGACATGAACTTTTGGCTGCACAGCTGGACCCTTTGCGGCGGAGTCATGACCCTGTCGCTGTTGTCGCTTGACTCTGCAGCGGACCCCACCCCGCGCGACCAGCTGCGCACAATCGTTCAACATCAATGTGTGCCGCACTGGCTTGCCGCCGGTGATCCTAGACCCTGCCTCCGAGTTCAGTTGCCAGGCGATGATCCGGCCGCCGATGGGTTTGCGATCCTGGCGGATCGGAAAGGTGGCGCACACCTGCTATTGATTCCGACGCGCACCATCAGTGGCATCGAGAGCCCGGCGGCGCTGGCACCCGGTACGTGGAACTACTTCGACGCCGCATGGCAGGCCCGTGACGTGCTGGAGGCCGTAGCCGGACGCCCACTGGCGCGCAACGCCATTGGCATGGCCATCAATCAGATTCGCGCCCGCAGTCAGGATCAACTGCATATTCATTTGAGCTGCCTGGGCAAGCCAATATTCGATGCGCTGCAGGTCGAAGCGGAGCGCATCGGACCGACTTGGGCACCCTTGTCCATTGGGGCCTGGAACTATCACGCCATACGGATTGCTGGCTCGACACTGGGCCCGGCCAATCCGATTGGGCAGCTGGCCGACCTGCTGATGAGCGCCCCGCAGCTCATGGGCGAGTTCACCATGCTGGTTGCAGGCATGCAGTTCACGGACGGTCCGGGTTTTATCCTGCTCGCCGGAACATCGGTCCCTGGCGCCGAATTGCTCCTGGACTCCACCTGTGCCGTCACCGGAAGTGCCAGCGGCAAATGAAATCTATACATTACGTCGTACCCAGATCAACGGTAGATTCTAGGTGGGCCGCATCGTCATTTCCGCCACACGAGATTGGAACGATCCTGACCGGAGCCAGTTGCCGTACGGGCGCGCGAATTTCCGCATCAGGCTATGGACTTGCGTGAGGCGCGTCCCCCGGTACCGCGACGATCGCCTCAAGGCGCCCAACCAGGCGCTCCAGGCGCCGAATGATTGGCTGATAGGCGGTTGGTGACGCAGCGTCGAACCCGGCACGTTTGAGCAGCGCATACGGATCCTCAGAGCCACCCGCCTTCAGGAGCTCTAAGTACCGCTGCCGCGTAACCGCGTCGTTGCTCTCAAGTCCGTCGACGAAGTACGCCGCGGCGCTGACCGCGGTCAGGTATTTATAGAAGTAAAAATTGTAATAGAGGCCCGGCCGATTGACCCAGCGGGAGCACGCGCCAGCGTCAAACGTCGTCACGCCGGCATCCACTCCGTTGAAGTGCTTGTACAGATCGCAATAGATCCGATTCAGTGTCTGGCCGGTTACCACCTCACCGCGATCAGCGATCTCGTGCGCCTTCATTTCGAATTCAACGTCGACGAACACCCCAAAGTAGGAGGAGCGCAGCAACTCGATGGCCTGGTCGAGCGCAAGGATCTGGTCCTGGCGCGACTTGGCGTGAGCGATCATGTGATCCGATAGCAGCATCTCGTTGGTCAACGAAGGCGTATCCACCAGGAACACGGAAGCGATCTCAGTGTTTTCGTAAGGCTGCGCGGCCTGCATCAGTTCCCCGTTTATGGCGTGACCCCATTCGTGTGCGACAGTGCTCACGCTGTCGAAGCTGCCGTCAAAGGTCAGCATCACGTACGGCGGCACGCCGTAGGCTTGCCACTCCGTGAGCGCACCCGGAGCCTTTCCTGGCTGGGCCACAGCATGCATGCGGTGACTCTGGAAGCCCTTTTGCAGAGTGCGCACATAGTCGTCGCCCAGAGGCGCCAACGCTTTTAGTATCAGCGTCTCGGCCTCATCCAGCGAATAGCGACGCGGATCGGTCGTCGGCGGAACGTACAGATCGTAAACATGCGTGTCGGGTAGGCCGAGTAACTTCTGGCGAACCTTCAAGTACCTCAGCAACGCCGACTGCGCCTTGTCCGCCTCGGTGACCATGACCTGGAAGGCGGTTTCCGGCATCGCGTCGTCGCTGACGGCCAGCGCCAACGAACCAGAGTAGTGACGGGCCTGGGCTTCAAAGGCCATTCCGGCCAGATGTCCGAACGCGATCGCGCCAGCCGTGCCCTCGAAGCGGCCAAGCGCTTGGCTAACCGAATCATATGCTTGCCGCCGAATCTCGCGATTTGGATTGGATTGGGCCGTCCAGTAAGCATCGGGTGCCAGCTGCGTCATCTTCCCGCCAATTTCGAGGCTGGGCCACGGGAATTCCCCGTACAGCAACGTATCGTGGATTGCCGCGGGCTGGCGCCGCAGCGTTCCCGTCGCGGCTACCAGTGCTTCAGCTTCCGGGTCCAGTGTGTGAGGCCCCTGTCGCAGGATCAGTTCTATTGGCCGGCGAAAAGTTGATAGCGCGGGATCTGTCTTTGCGAAGGTCTCAATTCGCTCCCGGCCAAGTGCCAGGATTTCCGGCTTCACGAAGGATGTGGCTTCATCAAAGCGCGACTGTAGTGTGGACATTTGCTGGGTGCGCGCCTGGTTGGCATCGTTGCTCGCATCCACGTCGGCATTAAGATCTGCATACTCACTGAGCCGTTCCAGTCGTCGCCTAATCGCCGAGGTCCTCTCCAGCCCCGTGCGCAGTGCCGTCGCGCTCGAGCCGAAGGTATCCTTGAGTTGGGAAAGGCCCGGTACCGCCGCTTCTACTGCCAGGCGCTCCTGCTCCCAGGCCACTGCATCCCGAAAGAGTGGACTGAGATCCCACACGGCACCCTGTGCGGGATCGCCCGTGACCGTGGCGAGCGATGCGGGAAGCGCCGGCGCGCCAAGGGCCACGCAGGAAGCGAATCCGATGAACCGCGTGCGAAAGCCCATACGACGACCTCTCTGGCTGTCTCGTTCGGCGCGCATGCCGCACAACGAGTCGTCGGAGGCTTAATTCCACCCGTCTAGTCGCTTGCGACCAGCGGACAATACCGAATGCAGTGCATGACGGCCATCAGGAGGCACGAATTGGCCTGCCACAGCCAATCACTTCCACATCCAGCTCGACTCGCTTGGGGGAGTCCGCCAACGAAAAAGCCCCGGTCGAACCGGGGCTTTTCCTGAACCTCAATCAGCGTGGCCGCTTAAGCCGCCGCTGCCTTCCTCTTCTTGGGCGCGGCCTTGGCCTTGGCGGCAGTCTTGGCCTTGGGCGCCGACTTGGCCTTGGCCTTTTTGCCACCCTTGGCGTCTTCGTCGCCCTTGGCCTCTACCGCCGCCGGCCCATCGACCAGCTGCATCAATGCCATCGGCGCATTGTCACCAGGACGCGGCGCCATGTGCAGGATGCGCGTGTAGCCACCAGCACGTGCCTTGAAACGCGGGCCCAGCTCGTCGAACAGCTTTTCGACCACCTTGGCATCGCGCAGCCGAGAGAACGCGGTGCGCCGCTTGGCCAGCGTGTCGATCTTGCCCATGGTGATGAGAGGCTCGACCACGCGCCGCAGCTCCTTGGCCTTGGGCACGGTGGTACGGATGGTCTCGTGCTTGAGCAGCGAGGCCGCCATGTTGCGCAACATCGCGCGGCGATGCGGCGCATTGCGCGACAGCTGGCGACCGGAAAGTCCATGACGCATATAGAGCTCTCTTAGATAACTTCGCGATCTTCGTGACGCAGGCCCGCAGGCGGCCAGCCGTCCAGGCGCATGCCCAGCATGAGACCGTGTCCCTGCAGGACTTCCTTGATCTCGGTGAGCGACTTCTTGCCCAGGTTCGGCGTGCGCAGCAGCTCCACTTCGGTGCGCTGCACCAGATCGCCAATGTAGTGGATGTTCTCGGCCTTGAGGCAGTTGGCACTGCGCACGGTGAGCTCCAGCTCGTCGACGGGGCGCAGCAGCAGCGGATCGAACTGCATTTCCGCGACCTTGTTGACGGCCTCGTCTTCACCCTGCAGGTCCACGAACACCGACAGCTGGTCCTTGAGGATGGAACCGGCGCGGCGGATAGCCTCTTCGGCGTCGATGGTGCCGTTGGTCTCGATGTCGAGCACCAGCTTGTCCAGGTCGGTGCGCTGCTCAACGCGCGCGGCATCCACCGCGTACGTCACGCGACGCACGGGGCTGAACGAAGCATCGAGCAGCAGGCGACCGATCGGGCGCGAGGCCTCTTCGAAGTTCGCGCGCTGCACTGCCGGGCGGTAGCCGCGGCCCTTCTCGATCTTCAGCGTCATCGACAGGCTGCCAGCCTTGGTCAGGTTGGCGATGACCAGTTCCGGATTCACGATTTCAATGTCGTGGTCCACCTGGATGTCACCGGCGGTGACCGGGCCCGGGCCCTTCTTGTTGAGGCGCAGCTCGGCGCTCTCGCGCGAGTGCATGCGAATGGCCACTGCCTTGAGGTTCAGCAGGACGTCGACGACATCCTCCTGCACACCTTCAATGCTGGTGTACTCGTGCAGCACGCCTTCGATCTCCACCTCGGTGATCGCCGCACCGGGCATGGACGACAGCAGCACGCGCCGCAGCGCATTGCCGAGCGTGTGGCCAAAGCCGCGTTCAAAGGGCTCGATCACCACGCGCGCCTGGCGCGGGGCTACCGGATGCACCTTGACGACGCGGGGCTTGAGAAATTCTGTCACTGAGGAATGCATCGCACCTCCACCATCACTTCGAATACAACTCGACAACGAGGTTTTCATTGATGTCAGGCAGCACGTCATCGCGGTTTGGGGCCGCCTTGAACACGCCACGCATCTCTTTCTCGTTTACTTCGAGCCACTCAGGAAAACCAACCTGGCTGGCAACGGTGAGCGCGCTTGCAACGCGCCCCTGGTTGCGAGACTTTTCACGAATCTGCACCACGTCCCCGGCCTTCACCTGGTACGAGGCGATCGTCACTGCTTCACCGTTGACCTGTATCGCCTTGTGGCTCACCAGCTGGCGCGCCTCGGCGCGCGTAACCGCGAAACCCATGCGATACACGACATTGTCCAGCCGGCACTCGAGCAGCTTCAGCAGCGTTTCGCCGGTTGACCCGGACATGCGTGCGGCCTTCTGGTAATAGTTGCGGAACTGCCGCTCGAGCACGCCGTACATGCGGCGCAGCTTCTGCTTCTCGCGCAGCTGTGCGCCGTACTCGGACAGGCGCGTGCGGCGCTCGCCCTTGATGCCACCGGGCGGAACCTGCAGCTTGCACTTGCTCTCCAGCGGCTTGGCGCCACTCTTGAGGAACAAGTCGGTGCCTTCGCGACGCGACAGCTTGCACTTGGGACCTATATATCGGGCCATATCTACCTCAGACGCGCCGCTTCTTGGGCGGACGACAACCGTTATGCGGAATCGGCGTGATGTCTTCGATGCTCGTGATCTTGAGGCCACAGCCGTTGAGCGCGCGCACCGCGGACTCGCGACCGGGACCAGGACCGCCAACACGGACCTCGACGTTCTTCAGGCCGTGTTCCTGCGCGGCAACGCCAGCCTTTTCGGCGGCGACCTGCGCAGCGAACGGCGTGCTCTTGCGCGAGCCGCGGAAGCCGCAACCACCCGAGGTCGCCCAGGACAGCGTGTTGCCCTGGCGATCCGTGATCGTGATGATGGTGTTGTTGAAGGAAGCATGGACGTGCGCGATTCCATCGAGCACGTTCTTGCGAGCCTTCTTCGGCTTCTTCGCTGCGTTTGCAGCATTGGCTGCAGCAGCAGCGGTTTTCTGATCGGCCATATTCTTTCAGTGCCTCGTAATTGTCCGCTTCAGGCCTTGCCCGGCGGCGCATTGAGCTTGACTGCCTGCTTGCGCGGGCCCTTGCGCGTGCGCGCATTGGTGCGCGTGCGCTGGCCGCGCAGCGGCAGGCCCTTGCGATGGCGGATACCGCGCCAGGTTCCAAGGTCCATCAGGCGCTTGATGTTCATCGACACGTCGCGGCGCAGGTCGCCCTCGACCAGCCACTTGGCAATCTGTGAGCGCAGCGCGGTGACTTCAGCGTCCGTGAGGTCCTTGACCTTGGTGGACTGGCTGACGCCTGCGATGTCGCAGCACTCTTTCGCGCGCGTGCGGCCAATGCCATAGATGTGGGTCAGCCCGACCCACACGTGCTTGTTCATTGGAATGTTGATACCGGCTATACGTGCCATACGTGCTCTCCGCTCAACCTTGGCGCTGCTTGTGACGCGTATCGGAGCAGATCACGTAGACCACTCCCCGACGACGCACGATCTTGCAGTTCTTGCAGATCTTCTTTACTGACGGACGTACCTTCATTTCAGATTCCTCAGCTGCGATCGCTGTTACGGCCACCCAGCAGGTTGGCCTTTTTCATCAAACCCGGGTACTGGTGCGACATCGCGTGCGCCTGCAACTGCGAAATGAAGTCCATTACCACCACGACCACGATCAGCAACGACGTGCCACCGAACTGGAACGGCACGCCTTGCGCAGAAATCAGCATCTCCGGGATCACGCACACGACCGCGATGTACAGCGCGCCCCACAGGGTCAGGCGCGTCAGCACCTTGTCGATGTACTCGCCAGTCTGCTGGCCGGGACGGATCCCGGGGATGAACGCACCGGACTTCCTGAGGTTGTCCGCGGTGTCGCGCGCGTTGAATACCAGCGACGTGTAGAAGAAGCAGAAGAAGACGATCAGTGCGGCGTACAGCACCAGGTGCAGGGGCTGGCCATAGGACAGCGACGCGGCAACCCGCTGCAGGGTACGCCCCAGCGTGGAGTCGTTGCCCGCGCCGGCGAAGCTGGCGATGGTGGCCGGAAACAGCAGCAGGCTGGACGCGAAAATCGGCGGGATGACGCCCGACATGTTGAGCTTGAACGGCAGGTGCGTGGACTGCCCGCCGTACATCTTGCGGCCCACCTGGCGCTTGGCGTAGTTGACCGTAATGCGCCGCTGCGCACGCTCGACGAACACGCAGAATGCCGTGACACCGACGACCACCGCCAGCAGGACGATCGCGATCGGACCGGCCATTTCACCCGTGTTGACCTGCTCCAGCGTGCGGCCCACCGCACCAGGCAGGCCGGCCAGGATACCTACCAGGATGATCATCGAAATGCCGTTGCCGATGCCGCGCTCGGTGATCTGCTCACCCAACCACATCAGGAACATGGTGCCAGTGGTCATGGTCACGGTGGCGGTCAGCAGCCACATGAAGCCGGGCGCGACCACCATGCCGCCGTTCTGCAGCGACACGGCCGCCGCAAATGACTGGAACGCCCCCAGGATCACCGTGCCGTAGCGCGTCAGCTGCGTGGTCTTGCGCCGGCCGGACTCGCCTTCCTTGCGGAATTCCATCAGGGTCGGCACGACCATGGACATCATCTGGATGATGATCGAGGCCGAAATGTAGGGCATCACGCCCATGGCGAAGATGGACATGCGCGACATGGCGCCGCCGGAGAACATGTTCACCACGCCCAGGATCGTTCCCGACTGGTCGTTGAAGAAGGCAGCCACGCGTTCCGGATGGATGCCCGGCACCGGGATGAACGTGCCGATGCGATAGACAATCAGCGCCCCAATGAGGAACAGCAGGCGGCCGCGGATCTCGCCGAAGCGGGTCGCGTCTCCCAGCGCTGCTGCAGGACTCATTGCGGAGGTATTGGCCACTTGCGGTTCCCGGATTCCTTAGGACTTGCTCTTGACGGACTTGGTCTTGACGGCCTTGGACGGCGCAACCGGGTCGCCGGCCTCGATCTTGCCGCCGGCCTTGGCGATCGCCTCGGCCGCACCCTTGGTGGCGCCGACGCCCTTGAGCGTCACGGCCTTCTTCAATTCGCCCGACAGCACGACCTTAGCCTGCGCGGCGAACACGGGGATGATCCCGGCTTTCTTGAGCGCTGCCAGGTCAATCACCGCCGCGTCGATGCCGTTGAGCTCGGACAGGCGCACTTCGGCGCGCGTCTTCTTCATCGCGGAACGGAAGCCGACCTTGGGCATGCGGCGTTGCAGCGGCATCTGGCCGCCCTCGAAGCCGACCTTGTGATAGCCACCCTTGCGCGCGCGCTGGCCCTTGACGCCGCGACCGCTGGTCTTGCCCTGGCCGGCCGACGAACCACGGCCCACACGCAGGCGACTGTGCGTGGATCCGGCGGCTGGCTTGATTGTGTTGAGTCTCATTACTTCGCCTCTTCCACTTTCAGCAGATGGATGGCCGCATTGATCATGCCGCGGTTCTCAGGCGTATCGGTGACGAGCACGCTGTGATGGCGGCGACGCAGGCCCAGGCCCTTGACCGAGGAAATGATGCTGCGCAGCTCACCAAAGGTGCTGCCGGCCTGAGTAACGCGCAACTTTGCGCTGTTGGTGCTGGTCATGACGCTACCCCGTGATCTCTTCGACCGACTTGCCGCGCTTGGCGGCAATGTCGTCCGGCGAACGAATGGCCGCCAGGGCCGTGATCGTGGCGCGCACCACGTTGATCGGGTTGCGCGAGCCGTAGCTCTTGGCCAGTACATTGCGCACACCGGCGCATTCGAGCACCGCGCGCATGCCGCCGCCGGCGATGACCCCGGTACCATCGGATGCCGGCTGCATCAGGATGCGGGTTGCGCCGTGCGTGCCGCGCACCGAATAGTGCAACGTGCCCTTCTTGAGGCTCACATTGACCAGGTTCTTGCGGGCTTGCGCCATGGCCTTGGAAATGGCTACCGGCACTTCACGCGCCTTGCCAAACCCGAAGCCCACGCGGCCTGCGCCGTCGCCGACCACGGTCAGCGCGGTGAAGCCGAATTGACGACCACCCTTCACCACCTTGGCCGTGCGGTTGACCGCGACGAGCTTCTCGGTGAATTCGTCCGCCGACTGATTCTTTTCGACTCTTGCCATCTGGTAATACCGCCTGGATTAGAACTCGAGCCCGGCTTCGCGCGCCGCGTCGGCCAGTGCCTTGACGCGACCGTGATAGCGGAACCCGGAACGATCGAACGCGACTTTGCTGATGCCCGCGGCCTTGGCGCGCACAGCGATCTCGCGGCCTACGGCCTTCGCGGCATCAACGTTGCCGGTGCCCTTGAGGTCCTTGCTCACCGAGTCCTGTACCGTGGATGCC
This sequence comes from uncultured Pseudomonadota bacterium, assembly GCA_963726085.1. GTDB lineage: Bacteria > Pseudomonadota > Gammaproteobacteria > Steroidobacterales > Steroidobacteraceae > ZC4RG30. The sequence goes on from CAVSAR010000003.1 coordinate 181,269, forward strand.
GTCACCAGCACCTTGGCGCCCTGGGAATCGAACACCTGCGCGTAGATGTGGCGCGGCGTGCGATGCACGGTCAGCCGGGCAACGTCCAGCTCACGGATGTGCTGGCGGGTCTTGATGGCCCGACGCTGACGGCGGTCTTTGGAGGAGAGACTCATGATTACCTCGCGCTACTTCTTCTTGCCTTCCTTAAGGCTGATCTTCTCGTCTGAATACTTCACACCCTTGCCCTTGTAGGGCTCGGGCGGACGGATACCCCGGATCTCGGCGGCCACCTGGCCGACGCGCTGCCGGTCGATACCCTTGATCAATACTTCGGTTTGCGTTGGCGCCTCGATGGTGATGCCCTCGGGGATCGCGAAGGTCACCGGGTGCGAGAAGCCCAGCGTCAGGTTCAGGTTCTTGCCCTGCACCGCGGCGCGGAAGCCCACGCCCACCAGCTCGAGCTTGCGCTCGTAGCCCTTGGTCACGCCGTTGACCATGTTGGCCAGATGCGCGCGCGTGGAGCCGGCACTGATGCGAGCCCCTTCGCCGTCGGTGTAGCTGACCTGCAGGGTCTTGTCCTTTTCAGCCACCGACACGCCATTGGCCAGCGGCAGGCTCAATGCGCCCTTGGCGCCCTTGATCGTCACCTGGTTGGCGGCGATCGTGGCGGTCACGCCTTGCGGCAGGGATACGGGATTCTTGGCTACGCGGGACATATCTTGAACCTTAGGCCACGATGCAGAGAACTTCGCCGCCCTGCCCGATGGCGCGGGCCTGGCGATCGGTCATGACGCCGTGCGGCGTGGAGACGATTACCGTCCCCAGGCCACCCAGGACCTTGGGCAATTCGTCCTTGCTGCGGTAGATCCGCAGGCCCGGACGGCTGACGCGCTCGAGGCGATCGATCACGGGACGACCTTCGAAATACTTCAGGTCGATCGTGAGCTTCGGCTTGCCCGCGTCGGAGGCGATGTGAAAATCAGCGACGTAGCCTTCGTCCTTGAGGACGCGGGCGATTGCCGTCTTGATCTTCGACGAATCGAGACTTACATGCGGCTTGCCGGCGCTTTGTCCATTACGGATGCGCGTCAGCAGGTCGGCAACTGGATCGGTCATGCTCATGCTTGCTAAGGCCTCCTACCAGCTCGCCTTGACGAGCCCGGGGATCTCGCCGCGATTTGCTACTTCGCGGATCTTGGTGCGTGCCAGGCCGAATTTCCGGTAGACCCCACGCGGGCGGCCGGTCAGCTGGCAGCGATTGCGCTGGCGTGTCTTACTGGCATCGCGCGGCTGCAGCTGCAGCTGGCGCTGCGCCTCGGCACGCGCCTCGTCAGAGGTACGCGGGCTGCGGATCTGCTCCTTGAGAGCAGCGCGCTTCACCGCGTACTTCTTCACGATTGCTGCCCGGTGCTTCTCGCGCTGGACCATGCTTGTCTTGGCCATCGTCTTACCTCTGTCCGCCGCGTTACTTGCGGAACGGGAAACTGAATGCTTCGAGCAACGCGCGCCCGTGCGCGTCGTTCGCGGCCGTCGTGGTGATGGTGATGTCCATGCCACGCAACTGGTCGATCTGGTCGTACTGGATTTCAGGGAAAATGATCTGTTCCTTGACACCCAGCGTGTAGTTGCCGCGACCATCGAAGGCGCGGGCCGAGACGCCACGGAAATCGCGGATGCGCGGCATCGCGATCGACACCAGGCGGTCAAGGAACTCGTACATACGTGCGCCGCGCAGGGTCACCTTGCAACCGATGGGCAGGTTCTCGCGCAGCTTGAACGCCGCAATGGCCTTCTTCGACTTGGTGATCAGCGGCTTCTGGCCAGTGATCTTCGCCATGTCGGCGGCCGCCGCATCCACGATCTTGCGATCGGCAACGGCCTCGCCCACGCCCATGTTGACCGTGATCTTGGTGATCCGCGGCACCTGCATCGGGTTCTTCAGCGCGAGGTCCTGCACCAGCTTGGGCACAACCGTCGTTCGATAATATTCCTGCAACCTGGTCATGTTCGTTCTATCCGGTTACTTGACGTCGAGCACTTCGTTGTTCGACTTGAGAAAACGCACGCGCCGGCCATCGGCCAGCGACTTCACGCCCACGCGGTCAGCCTTGCTGCTGCCCGAATTCCAGATGGCAACCTTGGAGGCATGCAGCGGCATCTCCTTCTCGACGATGCCGGCAGCCTGCTGGCGCTGCGGGTTCGGGCGCTGGTGCTTCTTCACCACGTTCACCCCTTCCACCAGCACCTTGCCGTTCGGCAGCATCCGGGTGATCGCACCCTTGCGGCCCTTGTCCTTGCCGGACAGGACCACGACCTGGTCGCCCTTATGCAATTTCTTCATGGTCCTTAAAAACCTCTACAACACTTCAGGCGCAAGGGAGATGATCTTCATGAACCGCACGGTGCGCAGTTCGCGCGTCACCGGCCCGAAGATGCGCGTGCCAATCGGCTCGAGCTTCGGGTTCAGCAACACTGCCGCGTTACCGTCGAAGCGGATCAGCGACCCGTCCGGGCGCCGCACGCCGAAGGCCGTGCGCACCACCACCGCGTCATACACCTCGCCCTTCTTCACCTTGCCGCGCGGGATGGCGTCCTGGACGCTCACCTTGATGACGTCGCCCACCGTCGCATAGCGACGATGTGAACCACCCAGCACCTTGATGCACTTCAGGGTGCGGGCGCCGCTGTTGTCAGCGGCGTTGAGCAGTGTTTGCATCTGGATCATCTTGCTACCCGCCTCAAATCAGATTGCGCTGCTGCGCTCGACCACTTCGACCAGGCGCCATGACTTGCGCGCCGACATGGGACGGCACGGGGTGATGATCACGGTGTCGCCTTCATGCGCCGCACCGGCCTCGTCGTGGGCCAGCAACCGCGTGGTGCGCCGGATGTACTTGCCGTACTGGGGGTGCTTCAGCGTACGCGAAATCTCGACCGCGATGGTCTTGGCGGTCTTGCTGCTGACGACCTTGCCGGTCACGGTGTGCTGGATCTTGTCCGTGGCTGCCTGCTCGCTCATTACTTGGTCACTCCCGTCTTACCGCGCTGCTCACGCTGCACGGTCTTGAGGCGCGCAATGTTCTTGCGCACCTTGCCAAATTGGTCAGGCTTGATGCTCTGCCCGGTGGCACGCTGCAGGCGCAGCGCAAACTGCTCCCGGCGCAGGCCCACCAGCTCGGTTATCAGGTCCTGGGCAGACTTGGTCCGCAAATCGCTCGTTTTCATCAACGCACCTGCCGCTTGACGAAGGTCGTGGCCACCGAGAGCTTCGCGCCGGCGAGGCGGAACGCCTCGCGCGCCTGGTCTTCCGGCACGCCTTCCATCTCAAACAAAACCTTGCCGGGCTGGACCTTGGCGATCCAGAACTCGACGTTGCCCTTGCCGCTACCCATGCGCACTTCCAGCGGCTTCTTGGAAACCGGCACATCGGGGAACACGCGCACCCAGATCTGGCCTCCGCGCTTCACGGCGCGGGCCATGGCGCGACGCGCCGCCTCGATCTCGCGCGCCGTCATGCGCGCACGCTCGGTTGCCTTGAGGCCAAATTCGCCAAAGGCCACGGTGGCGCCGCGGTTCGCCAGGCCGGTATTGCGGCCCTTGAACTGCTTGCGGTACTTGGTTCGCTTCGGTTGCAGCATGACTCAATAAATCCTTCAGGCCGTCGCCGGCAGTTCACTGCCGGTGGCTGGCGCCACAGCTGGCGTGACCGCGGGCACGGCTGCCTCAGCGGCTTCTTCGACCGCGACTTCCGGCGCCTTGTCGAATACTTCGCCCTTGAATATCCAGACCTTGACGCCGATGACGCCGTAGGTCGTACGCGCTTCGGCGGTGCCGTAGTCGATGTCGGCACGGAAGGTATGCAGCGGGACGCGGCCCTCGCGGCTCCACTCCGTGCGGGCGATTTCCGAACCGTTCAACCGGCCCGACAGCCGCACCTTCACGCCCAGCGCACCACTGCGCATGGTGCTCATCACGGCGCGCTTCATGGCACGACGGAACATCACGCGCTTCTCGATCTGCTGCGCGATGCCCTCGGCAACCAGCTGCGAGTCCAGTTCCGGCTTGCGGATCTCCGCCACGTTGAGGCGCACGTCGCCCACCGGCATGCCGATGAGCCGTGCGGTCTCGGCGCGCAGCTTCTCGATGTCCTCGCCCTTCTTGCCGATCACGATGCCCGGACGGGCAGTGTGAATGGTCACGTTGACCTTGCGTGCGGCGCGCTCAATGTGCACGCGGCTGACCGAGGCCTCGGCGAGTTTCTTGTGCAGGAACCGGCGCACCTGGTAATCCGTGTGGATCTGGTCCGCGAACTGCTTTTTGCCGGCATACCACTTCGACACCCAGTCACGGGTGATACCAAGGCGTATGCCCAGCGGATTGACCTTCTGGCCCATTCGCTATTCCTTCCTGCCGTCGCTGACGTGAACAGTGATGTGACTCGAACGCTTGACGATCCGGGTGCCGCGGCCCTTGGCCCGGGCAGCAAACCGCTTCTGCAGCGGTGCTGCATCCACCTGGATGCCGGAAATCTTCAGTTCATCGATGTCGGCACCGTGGTTGTGCTCGGCATTGGCCACCGCCGATTCCAGCGCCTTGAGCACCAGCTCAGCGCCCTTCTTCGGCATGAAGCGCAGCGTGGACAGCGCCAGGCCGACCCGCTTGCCGCGCACGACATCGGCGATCAGCCGGCATTTTTGCGGCGAGATGTGCGCATAGCGCATTTTGGAGAATGTCTGCATGGCTTTACGTCGCAGCCGCGACTTTCTTGTCGCCGCCGTGCCCCTTGAAGATACGTGTCGGCGAAAACTCACCGAGCTTGTGGCCCACCATGTTTTCGGTGACCAGTACCGGAATGTGCTGCTTGCCGTTGTGCACGGCGATCGTCAGCCCGACCATCTCGGGAATGACGGTCGAGCGGCGCGACCAGGTCTTGATCGGCTTGCGATCGTTCTTGGCCGCGGCCGTCTCCACCTTCTTCGCGAGGTGCAGATCGATAAACGGGCCCTTCTTGAGAGAACGTGGCACTGCTTACTTCCTCCGCTGCACGATCATGTTGGTCGTGCGCTTGTTGCGCCGGGTCTTCTTGCCCTTGGTCTGCCATCCCCACGGTGATACCGGGTGCGGATTGCCCTGACCAGGCTTGCCTTCGCCACCACCGTGCGGGTGATCGACAGGATTCATCACCACGCCGCGCACCGTCGGACGGATGCCGCGCCAGCGCTTGGCGCCGGCCTTGCCGTAGACGCGCAGGTTGTGTTCGTCGTTGCTGACTTCGCCCAGCGTGGCGCGACAGTCAATGTGGACCTTGCGGGTCTCGCCGGACTTGAGCCGCAGGTACGCGTGGATGCCTTCGCGCGACGTGAACTGCACCGAGCAGCCCGCGCTGCGCGCCAGCTGTCCGCCCTTGCCCGGCTTCATCTCGACGTTGTGCACCTGGGAACCGACCGGAATGTGCCGCAGCGCCATCGCATTGCCCGGCTTGATGGGCGAGTCGGCGCCGGAACGCACTTCGTCGCCAGTCTTGATGCCCTTGGGCGCGATGATGTAGCGACGCTCACCGTCGGCGTACTTGACCAGCGCGATGTGCGCAGTGCGGTTCGGATCGTATTCGACCGTCTCGATGGTGCCGGCGATGCCGTCCTTGTCGCGACGGAAGTCGATGATGCGGTACTTCTGCTTGTGGCCACCGCCCTTGTGCCGCGTCGTAATGCGGCCGGAGTGGTTGCGCGCGCCGGTGTTGCTCTGCGCAACGGTCAGCGGTGCATGCGGCTCGCCCTTGTGCAGGTGCGAGCGGTCGACCTTGATGACGAACCGCGCGCCCGGCGACGTCGGCTTGAGTTTGATCAGTGCCATTAGCGCTTACCCTGATTCCTGGCCTGGGCCTCGTAGTCGATCGCCTGCCCTTCGGCCAGGCGGACATAGGCCTTTTTCCAATCCTGCGTGCGCCCGATGCGCTTGCCGAAGCGGCGCTCCTTACCGGGTTCGTTGGCGACCTGCACGCCGGACACCTTGACCTCGAACATCAGCTCGACGGCCTGCTTGATTTCGGTCTTGTTGGCGTCGCGACGCACTTTGAATGCGTACTGGTTGGCATTCTGCATAGCCAGCGCAGTCTTCTCGGTGATATGCGGTGCCACCAGCACCGTGCTCAGACGCTCGCGGCTCATTGCAGGCGCTCCTCGATCATCTTGACGGCGCCGACGGTCATCAGCACCTTGTCGTGTGCGGCCAGGGCAACCGGGTTGATGCCGGCGACGGTAATCACGTCGATATTCGGCACATTACGCGCGGCCAGCATCAGCTTGTCGTCCTGCGCCTCGATCACGATCAGCACGTTGTCCAGCGCGAGGGCCTTGAGCTGCGCGAGCAGCAGCTTGGTGCGCGGCTCGGCAACGGAAAATTCTGTGGTGACCACGAGTCGGTCGGTGCGCACCAGCTGGCCCAGCATGGAACGCATGCCGGCGCGGTACATCTTGCGGTTGACCTTCTGCGAGAAGTCGCGCGGGCGGGCGGCAAACGCACGACCACCGCCGACCCAGATGGGGCTGCGGATGGAACCGGCGCGCGCCGATCCGGTGCCCTTCTGTGCATGGGGCTTGCGCCCACCACCGCGCACTTCGGCACGACTCTTCTGGCGCTTGGTACCCGCGCGGCCGCCAGCCAAATAGGCCGTGACCACCTGGTGCACCAGGGCCTCGTTGTACTCAGCGCCGAAATTGGTCTCGGAGACCGCAAGTTCAGCACCACCATTTGCAACTTTGAGCTTCATGGGTTCTTTAGGCCTTACTTCTTGCCGTCCGCTTTCTTGGCTTCGGACTTCTTGCTCGGTGCGATGCTCTTGCGCTTGGCCAGGCGTGCCGCCTTGACCGAAGGCCGCACGATGACTTCGCCACCCTCGGAGCCAGGCACAGCCCCGCTGATCAGCAGCAGGTTGCGCGCCACGTCGATCTCGATGACCTTGAGATTCTCCACGGTGCGACGCATGACACCCATGTGGCCAGACATGCGCTTGCCGGGGAACACGCGGCCGGGAGTCTGGCGCTGGCCGATGGACCCGGGCGCGCGATGCGTGACCGAATGACCGTGCGAGGCCGGGCCGCCGGCAAAATTGTGCCGCTTCATGGTGCCGGCAAAGCCCTTGCCGATGGTGGTGCCGGTGACATCGACCAGCTGGCCGGGCTTGAAGATCTCGGAAGTGAATTCGGTGCCCGGCTGCACGTCGGCAGCCTCGCCGGCCTTGAGCCGGAACTCGACCAGGGAACGGCCGGGCTCGACCTTGGCCTTGGCGTAGTGACCTGCCACGGCCTTGCCCAGCAACTGCGGGCGGCGCTTGCCGTAGGTCACCTGGACCGCACGGTAGCCATCCGATGCCTCGTCCTTGACCTGGGTGACGCGGTTGGCGAGCACCTCGACAACCGTGACAGGCACGGAATCGCCCGCCTCGGTAAAGACGCGCGACATGCCGCACTTGCGGCCGACCAGACCGATAGTCATCGCAAATTCCTCAAGTGTCGCGAAAGCGAGGACGGTGCACTTCGGAGACAGCGCAAACCCCTTTGGAAACAAAGGGTTGCGAGGCTCGAGTGGTCTTGACCCCTAAATGGCGGGGGCCAACCGTACCCGATTCCGCGTCTTCAAAAAACGCGGGCCGCAGGTTACCCGGCGGCGAAAAGGGCGCGAAGTATAGTGGGGCGCGCCGCCCGTTACAAGCATTTGTCAGGGCAAGCGCCAGGAGCTGCGGGGCCACCTAAAGGCGACCCCGCAATCCTGGCTGAAGCCTGATCAGTTGAGCTTGATCTGAACGTCGACCCCGGCCGGCAGCTCGAGCTTCATCAGCGCGTCTACCGTCTTGTCGGTGGGGTCCAGGATGTCCATCAGGCGCTTGTGCGTGCGCAGCTCGAACTGGTCGCGCGCGTCCTTGTCGCCATGCGGCGAGACCAGTACCGTGAAGCGCTCCATCTTGGTTGGCAGCGGCACCGGACCCTTGACCGTGGCGCCCGTGCGCTTGGCGGTTTCAACGATCTCGCGAGCCGAGTTATCAATCAACCGGTGATCGAACGCCTTCAGGCGCAGCCGGATGTTCTGGTTGGCCATGAATGTCCCCTTACTTGAGAATTTTGGATACGACGCCGGAGCCGACGGTTTTGCCGCCTTCCCGGATGGCAAAGCGCAGGCCCTGATCCATCGCAATCGGTGCAATCAGTTCCACCGTCATCTTGATGTTGTCTCCGGGCATGACCATCTCGGCCCCACCGTCCAGCTCCACCGCGCCTGTGACGTCGGTGGTGCGGAAGTAAAACTGCGGCCGATAGCCCTTGAAAAACGGCGTGTGCCGGCCGCCCTCTTCCTTGGTCAGCACGTACACCTCGCACTCAAACTGCGTGTGCGGGGTGATGCTGCCGGGCTTGGCCAGCACCTGCCCGCGCTGCACGTCCTCGCGCTTGGTACCACGCAGCAGCACGCCCACGTTATCCCCGGCGCGCCCTTCGTCCAGCAGCTTGCGAAACATCTCAACCCCGGTGCAGGTGGACTTGACCGTGGGCACCAGGCCGATGATCTCCACCTCGTCGTTGACCTTGACGATGCCGCGCTCAATGCGTCCGGTCACCACCGTGCCGCGCCCGGAGATCGAGAACACGTCCTCCACAGGCATCAAAAACGGCTTGTCGATCTCGCGCTTGGGCACCGGAATGAACCGGTCCATCTCGGCCACCAGCTTGACCACCGAGGGCACGCCAATCTCGCTGGCGTCCCCTTCCAGGGCCTTGAGGGCCGAGCCGATGATGATCGGGGTGTCGTCGCCGGGAAACTTGTACGCGGTCAACAGCTCGCGCACTTCCATCTCCACCAGCTCCAGCAGCTCCTTGTCATCGACCATGTCCGCCTTGTTCATGTACACCACGATGTACGGCACGCCCACCTGGCGGGCCAGCAGGATGTGCTCGCGCGTCTGGGGCATCGGGCCGTCCGCGGCAGACACCACCAGGATCGCCCCGTCCATCTGGGCAGCCCCAGTGATCATGTTCTTCACGTAGTCGGCGTGCCCGGGGCAGTCCACGTGCGCGTAGTGGCGCGCTGAACTGGTGTACTCCACGTGCGCGGTGGAAATGGTGATGCCGCGGGCCTTCTCTTCCGGGGCCTTGTCAATCTGGTCGTACGCCTTGAACTCGCCACCGTGCAGCCCTGCCATCACCTTGGTCAGCGCCGCCGTCAGCGTCGTCTTGCCGTGATCCACGTGGCCAATCGTGCCAACGTTCACATGCGGCTTGCTGCGTTCGAACTTTTCTTTTGACATTGATGTGTACCTGGAAAGAAGAGAGTTACTTGCTGATGATCGCCTCGGCGACGTTCGCCGGGACTTCCATATACTTCGAGAATTCCATCGTGAAGGTCGCGCGACCTTGGCTCATGGAGCGCACGGTGGTCGCATAGCCGAACATTTCCGCCAGCGGCACCTCGGCGGTCACGGTCTTGCCCGCAGGCGTGTCTTCCATGCCCTGGATTTGCCCGCGCCGGCGATTGAGGTCGCCGATCACGTCGCCCATGTAGTCCTCGGGCGTCACGACCTCGACCTTCATGATGGGTTCGAGGATCACCGGCTTGGCCTTGCGGAAGCCGTCCTTGAAACCAAAGATCGCCGCCATGCGGAACGAGATTTCGTCCGAGTCCACGTCGTGGTACGAACCATCGAACAGCGTGACCTTGACGTCGACCACCGGGTAGCCGGCCATCACGCCGGTCTCGCAGGCTTCCCTGACGCCCTTCTCGATGGCTGGAATGAACTCACGCGGCACCGTGCCGCCGACGATCCCGTTGACGAACTCGTTGCCCTTGCCGGTCTCGTTGGGTTCCAGCTTGAGCCACACGTGCCCGTACTGGCCGCGGCCGCCGGACTGCTTGACGTGCTTGCCTTCGGATTCGATCTTGTCGCGAATGGTCTCGCGGTAGGCCACCTGTGGCTTGCCCACATTGGCCGCGACGTTGAATTCGCGCTTCATGCGGTCGACGATGATTTCCAGGTGCAGCTCGCCCATGCCAGAGATGATGGTCTGGCCGGACTCCTCGTCGGTGCTGACGCGAAATGACGGGTCTTCTTTGGCCAGGCGCTGCAGCGCAACGCCCATCTTTTCCTGGTCGATCTTGGTCTTGGGCTCTACCGCCACCGCGATCACCGGAATCGGGATGATCATCTTCTCCAGCGTGATGATCTTGTGCTCGTCGCACAGCGTGTCGCCGGTGATGACGTCCTTGAGGCCCACCGCCGAGGCGATATCCCCGGCGTAGACTTCCTTGATGTCGGTGCGCTCGCTGGCGTGCATCTGCAGAATGCGCCCGATGCGTTCGCGCTTGTGCTTGGTGGGCACATACACCGTGTCGCCGGACTTGAGCACGCCGGAGTAGACGCGGAAGAACGTCAGGTTCCCCACGAAGGGGTCATTGAGGATCTTGAACGCCAGCGCCGCAAACGGTGCATCGTCGCGCGCCGGGCGCGTGGCCGGCTCGCCGTCGTCGTCCAGCCCCTTGGTCGGGGGCATTTCCATGGGCGAGGGCATGAACTCGATGACCGCATCGAGCAGCGCCTGCACGCCCTTGTTCTTGAATGCCGTACCGCACATGCACAGCACGATCTCGTTCTTGATCGCCCGCGACTTGAGGCCGCGCTTGATCTCGTCGTCGGTCAGCGCCTTGCCTTCCAGATACTTGGTGGTCAGCGCGTCATCGCCTTCGGCGGCGGCCTCGATCATCCGGGCGCGCGCCTCCGTTGCCTCGGCATGCAGCGCAGCGGGGATCTCGGCGTACTTGAACTTCATTCCCTGGGTATCCATGTCCCAGTAAATGGCCTTCATCTTGATCAGATCAACGACGCCTTCAAAACCGTCTTCCGCGCCAATGGGCAACTGGATGGGCACGGGATTGCCGCGCAGGCGGCTGCGGATCTGGTCGATGCAGCGCTGGAAACTGGCGCCGGCACGGTCCATCTTGTTGACGAAGGCGATGCGCGGCACGCCGTAGCGGTTCATCTGCCGCCACACCGTCTCCGACTGCGGCTGCACGCCGGACACGGCGCAGAACAATGCCACGGCGCTGTCCAGCACCCGCAGGCTGCGCTCCACCTCGATGGTGAAGTCCACGTGTCCCGGGGTATCGATGATGTTGATGCGATGCTCGGGGAAGTTGCTTTCCATGCCCTTCCAGAAGCACGTGGTCGCCGCGGACGTGATGGTGATGCCGCGTTCCTGTTCCTGCTCCATGTAGTCCATGACAGCCGCGCCGTCGTGGACCTCGCCGATCTTGTGCGATACGCCGGTGTAGAACAGGATCCGCTCCGTGGTCGTGGTCTTGCCCGCATCGATATGGGCGGAGATGCCTATATTCCGATAGCGTTCAAGGGGCGTACCACGGGCCACGATGGAGAATCCAGGGGACCGCTGTTACCAGCGGTAGTGAGCGAACGCGCGATTGGCGTCCGCCATGCGATGCGTATCCTCACGCTTGCGCACGGCGCCACCGCGGTTTTCGGCGGCGTCCATCAGTTCATGGGCGATGCGAAATGCCATCGACTTTTCGGTGCGGGCGCGCGCGGCCTCGATCACCCAGCGCATCGCCAGCGTCTGGCGGCGCGAGGCGCGCACTTCGACGGGCACCTGGTAGGTGGCACCGCCGACGCGACGGGATTCGACTTCAACCGCTGGCTTGACGTTGTCCAGCGCGAGGGACAGCAGCTCGATGGCCTCTGGGCCCTGCTTGCCAGTCTTCTCGCTGATGCGGCCGATGGCGCCATAGAGAATGGCCTCGGCAGCGGACTTCTTGCCGTCCTGCATGACCACGTTCATGAACTTGGCCAGCATATCGCTGTTGAATTTCGGATCCGGGAGGATCGTACGGCTGGGGGCTGCGGCGCGACGGGACATAGCGAACTCCTGGAATTACTTCTTCGGGCGCTTGGCGCCGTACTTGGAACGACTCTGGCGGCGATCGTTGACGCCGGCGCAGTCAAGCGAACCGCGCACCGTGTGATAGCGAACGCCGGGCAGGTCCTTGACGCGGCCGCCGCGGATGAGCACCACCGAGTGCTCCTGGAGGTTGTGGCCTTCGCCACCGATGTAGCTGGTCACCTCATAGCCGTTGACCAGGCGCACACGGCACACCTTGCGCAGCGCCGAGTTGGGCTTCTTCGGCGTCGTGGTGTACACGCGGGTACACACGCCACGCTTTTGCGGCGCAGCGCCGAGAGCCGGGACCTTGGTCTTTTCGGCTTCGCGTCCGTCGCGGTGCGCGGATCAGCTGACCTGTCGTTGCCATGCAATCTCCAGAATGTCCATTCGCAGAAGTGCGGCCGCATCTCGCGATGCGGCCGGTTTTTCCAATCACTGTTTTGGGCCGGCGTTTTCGGGGCGCCGGACCTTGGGAAGGCCGGCGATTCTAGGAACCACCCGCCATACTGTCAATGAAATGCTGCGACGCAACATGCATCGCCGCCTCTCGATCACCTCTTCTGCCGCGGAGGGCCCCTTGCGGGGACCTCCACTCAGGCGTGCCCGAGGCGCGCTCTTCCTCTCCGACCGCCGTGTCCTCCGCGTCCGGAATGCCACCGCCCACGTCCATGAAGCTGCGGCGATTCGACTCGCTGAGCTTCTGCCGACGATGCTCGTGCGCGGCAAATCCCGTACCCGCCGGGATCAGCCGGCCGACGATGACGTTTTCCTTCAGGCCGCGCAGGTCGTCCTTGAGGCCCCGCACCGCCGCTTCGGTCAGCACGCGGGTGGTTTCCTGGAACGACGCCGCGGAGATGAAGGACTCCGTCGCCAGCGAGGCCTTGGTGATACCCAGCAGCACCGGCTGCAGCGTCGCTGCCTCCTTGCTGTCGCCACGCGCCTGGTCGTTGACGGCCAGCGCGCGCGACCGATCCAGCTGCTCGCCGCGCAACAATGCGGTCTCACCGGTGGTGAGGACCTCGGTCTTGCGCAGCATCTGGCGGATGATCACCTCGATGTGCTTGTCGTTGATCTTCACGCCCTGCAGGCGGTAGACCTCCTGGATCTCGCGCACCAGGTAGTTGGCCAGCGACTCGATGCCCTGCAGGCGCAGGATGTCGTGCGGATTGGGCTCGCCGTCGGCGATCACCTCACCGCGCTGCACCTGCTCGCCCTCGAACACGTTGAGCTGCCGCCACTTGGGGATCAGCTCCTCGTACTTCTCACCCTCTTCCGGCGTGATCACGAGGCGACGCTTGCCCTTGGTTTCCTTGCCGAAGCTGACCGTTCCGGAGTGCTCGGCCAGGATGCCCTGGTCCTTGGGCTTGCGGGCTTCGAACAAGTCGGCCACACGCGGCAGACCACCGGTGATGTCACGGGTCTTGGACGATTCCTGCGGAATGCGCGCGATGACGTCGCCGACGCCGACCTTGGCGCCATCTGCAAGACTTATCAGCGCGCCGGCCGGCAGGTTGTACACCGCCGGGATCTCGGTGTTGGCAAAGGTGACTTCCTTGCCCTTGGCATTGACCAGTCTGATGGTGGGCTTGAGTTCCTTGCCACCACGCTGCTTGGAGTCCAGCACCACGGTGCTCGACAGGCCAGTCACATCGTCGACCTGCGTCGTGACCGTCAGGCCATCGACGAAGTCCTGGAAGCGGATCATGCCCGTCACTTCGCTGACCACGGGGTGGGTATGCGGATCCCAGGTCGAGACGACCTGTCCGCCGACCACCTTGTCGTGTTCCTTGGCGTTGATCACCGCGCCATAGGGCAGCTTGTAGCGCTCGCGCTCGCGGCCGTAGGCGTCGACCACGCCCAGTTCGCCGGACCGCGATACCGCCACCAGGTGACCCTTCTCGTGCTGTACGGACTTGATGTTGTGGAAACGCAGGGTTCCGGCATTGCGGATCTCCACGTTGCTGGCGGCCGCCGCCCGTGACGCCGCGCCACCGATGTGGAACGTACGCATGGTCAGCTGCGTGCCCGGCTCGCCGATCGACTGCGCCGCGATCACGCCCACCGCTTCGCCGATGTTGATCAGGCGGCCGCGCGCCAGGTCGCGTCCGTAGCAGCTGGCGCACACGCCGTAGCGCGTGGCGCAGCTGATCGGTGAACGCACCAGGATCTCGTCGACGCTCTCCTGCTCCAGCAGGCGCACCAGGTCCTCATCGATGAGGGTGCCAGCGGGCAGCAGCACCTGCTCGGTGCCCGGCTTGAGCACTTCGGCTGCAACCACCCGGCCCAGCACGCGCTCGCCCAGGCCTTCCACCACGTCGCCGCCTTCGACCAGCGGCGTCATGGTGATGCCGGCCACCGTGCCGCAATCGGTCTCGGTGACCACCAGGTCCTGCGCCACGTCGACCAGACGCCGCGTCAGGTAGCCGGAATTGGCGGTCTTGAGCGCCGTGTCGGCCAGGCCCTTGCGCGCGCCGTGCGTCGAGATGAAGTACTGCAGCACGTTGAGGCCTTCACGGAAGTTGGCCGTGATTGGCGTCTCGATGATCGAGCCATCGGGCTTGGCCATCAGGCCGCGCATGCCGGCCAGCTGGCGGATCTGGGCGGCGGAACCGCGCGCGCCCGAATCGGCCATCATGAAGATGGAGTTGAAAGACTTCTGGCGGACCTTCTTGCCGTAGCTGTCGGTCACCTCTTCGGTGCCGAGCTTTTCCATCATCGCCTTGGCGACCTGGTCATTGGCCCGCGACCAGATGTCGACCACCTTGTTGTAGCGCTCGCCGTTGGTAACGAGGCCGGACGCGTACTGGTCCTGGATCTCCTTTACTTCGGCGTCGGCCGCAGCGACCAGCTTGACCTTCTGCTCCGGAATCACGATGTCGTCGATACCGAACGACATGCCCGAACGCGTGGCGTAATGGAAGCCGGTGTACATCAGCTGGTCCGCGAACACGACCGTTTCCTTGAGGCCAAGGTGGCGGTAGCAGATGTTGATCAGGCCCGAAATTGCCTTCTTGGTCATGTCCTGGTTGACGTGGTCAAACGACATGCCCTTGGGCAGGATCTCCGACAGCAGCGCACGACCGATCGTGGTCTGCACCGTGCGCACGCTCAGCGCGCCCGCCTTGCCGTCGGTCAGCGCATATTCACGCACCCGCACGCGCACCTTGGCCTGCAGGTCGACCATGCGGCTCTCGTAGGCACGGTGTGCCTCGTGCACGTCGGAGAAGGCCATGCCTTCGCCCTTGGCGCCAGCCTTCTCACGCGTCAGGTAGTACAACCCGAGCACCACGTCCTGCGACGGGACAATGATCGGGTCGCCGTTGGCCGGCGACAAGATGTTGTTCGACGACATCATCAGCGCCCGGGCCTCGAGCTGGGCTTCCAGCGACAGCGGCACGTGCACGGCCATCTGGTCGCCGTCGAAGTCCGCGTTGAACGCCGTGCAGACCAGCGGATGCAGCTGAATGGCCTTGCCCTCGACCAGCACCGGCTCGAACGCCTGGATGCCAAGGCGATGCAGCGTCGGCGCGCGGTTGAGCAGCACCGGATGCTCGCGGATCACCTCTTCGAGGATGTCCCACACTTCCGCGCCTTCGCGCTCGACCAGGCGCTTGGCGGCCTTGATGGTCGAGGCATCGCCACGGATCTGCAGCTTCTGGAAGATGAACGGCTTGAACAGTTCCAGCGCCATCTTCTTAGGCAGGCCGCACTGGTGCAGGCGCAGCGTCGGGCCCACCACGATCACCGAGCGACCGGAGTAGTCGACGCGCTTGCCCAGCAGGTTCTGGCGGAACCGGCCCTGCTTGCCCTTGATCATGTCGGCCAGCGACTTCAGCGGCCGCTTGTTGCTGCCAGTGATGGCGCGGCCGCGACGGCCGTTGTCCAGCAATGCGTCCACCGACTCCTGCAACATGCGCTTTTCGTTGCGCACGATGATGTCCGGAGCATTGAGCTCCAGCAGGCGCCGCAGGCGGTTGTTGCGGTTGATGACGCGGCGGTACAGGTCGTTGAGGTCCGAGGTCGCGAAGCGACCACCGTCCAGCGGCACCAGCGGCCGCAGGTCCGGCGGCAGCACCGGCAGCACGGTCAGCACCATCCACTCGGGCTTGTTGCCAGACTCGATGAACGACTCCAGCAGTTTCAGCCGCTTGGACAGGCGCTTGAGCTTGGTCTCGGATGACGTGCCCGCCATCTCCTCGCGTACCTTCACCTGCTCGGCGGCAAGCTCGATGCTCTGCAGCAGCTCGTGGATGGCCTCGGCGCCCATGCGTGCGTCGAACTCGTCGCCGTGCTGCTCGATGGCCTCAAGATACATCTCGTCGGTCAGCAGCTGGCCGCGCGTCATCTCGGTCATGCCCGGATCGATGACCACGAAGGCCTCGAAATACAGCACGCGCTCGATTTCGCGCAGCGTCATGTCCAGCATCAGGCCGATGCGCGATGGCAGCGACTTGAGGAACCAGATGTGCGCGACGGGGCTGGCCAGGTCGATGTGACCCATGCGCTCGCGGCGCACCTTGGCCTGGGTGACCTCGACGCCGCACTTCTCGCAGACCACGCCGCGGTGCTTGAGGCGCTTGTACTTGCCGCACAGGCACTCATAGTCCTTGGTCGGGCCGAAGATCTTGGCGCAGAACAGGCCATCCCGCTCCGGCTTGAAGGTGCGGTAGTTGATGGTCTCCGGCTTCTTTACTTCACCGTAGGACCACGACTTGACGAGGTCCGGTGAAGCAAGACCGATCTTGATCGAGTCGAAGTTCTCGACCGGAGCCTGCTGCTTGAAGAGCTTGAGTAGGTCTTTCATTGATTAATCCTGTTCGAGCTCAATGTTGATTCCGAGCGACCGGATTTCCTTGACGAGCACGTTGAACGATTCCGGCATCCCGGCCTTCATCTCGTGGTTCCCGTCAACGATCGACTTGTACATCAGCGTCCGGCCCGTCGTGTCGTCCGACTTGACCGTCAGCATTTCCTGCAACGTGTACGCCGCGCCGTAGGCCTCCAGTGCCCACACTTCCATTTCACCGAAGCGCTGGCCACCGAACTGCGCCTTGCCGCCCAGCGGCTGCTGCGTCACCAGGCTGTACGGCCCGGTGGAGCGGGCGTGCATCTTGTCGTCGACCAGGTGGTTGAGCTTGAGCATGTACATGTAGCCAACCGTGGTCTGGCGGTCAAAACGCTCGCCGGTGCGCCCGTCGAACAGCCAGGTCTGGCCGCTGACCGGCAGGTCCGCCAGCTTCAGCAGATGCTTGATCTCGGCCTCGGAGGCACCGTCAAACACCGGCGTCGCGATCGGCACGCCGTTGGAGAGGTTCTTGGCCAGCTCCGTGATCTCGCCGTCGTTGAGCGACTTGATGTTCTCGCCCTGCCCGCCGGTGCCGTTGTAGACCTCATCGAGGAAGCCACGGATCTCCACCGTCTTGGCCTGCGCCTCGATCATGCGGCCGATCTTGAGTCCCAGTCCCTTGGCGGCCCAGCCCAAGTGCGTCTCCAGCACCTGGCCGACGTTCATGCGCGACGGCACGCCCAGCGGATTGAGCACCACGTCAACCGGAGTGCCGTCCTCTAGGTACGGCATGTCCTCGACCGGCGTGATGTGCGAGATGACGCCCTTGTTGCCGTGACGGCCGGCCATCTTGTCGCCAGGCTGCACGCGGCGCTTGACCGCCAGGTACACCTTGACCATCTTGAGCACGCCAGGGGCCAGGTCATCACCCGCGGTGATCTTGACCCGCTTCTCCTCGAGGCGCTTCTCGAAGTGCTTGTGCTGCGCCTTGAGGCGCTCGGACGTGGCTTCGAGCTGGCCATTGGCCTCGTCGTTCTCCAGACGGATCTCGAACCACGTATCGCGCGGAATGCCATCCAGGTACGCCGCCTCGATCTTGGTGCCGCTCTTGAGCTTGTTGGGGCCGCCGGCGGCCACCTTGCCCAGCAACTGGTCACGCACGCGCTGGAACAGGTCATCCTCGAGGATGCGCTGCTGATCCTGCAGGTCCTTGCGTACCCGCTCGATCTCGGCGCGCTCGATGGACAGTGCCCGGGTGTCCTTCTCGACACCATCGCGGGTGAACACGCGCACGTCGATCACCGTGCCGTCCATGCCCGGGGGCACGCGCAGGCCCGTGTCCTTCACGTCAGAAGCCTTCTCGCCGAAGATGGCGCGCAGCAGCTTCTCTTCCGGCGTCAGCTGGGTCTCGCCCTTGGGCGTGACCTTGCCGACCAGGATGTCCCCGGCACGCACTTCCGCGCCAATGAAGGCGATGCCCGCCTCGTCGAGCTTGGTCAGCGCCGCGTCACCCACGTTGGGGATGTCGGCGGTGATTTCCTCGGGACCCAGCTTGGTGTCGCGGGCCACGCAGGTCAGCTCTTCGATATGGATGGTCGTGAAGCGGTCTTCCTGGACCACGCGCTCGGAGATGAGGATCGAGTCCTCGAAGTTGTAGCCGTTCCACGGCATGAACGCCACCAGCAGGTTCTGGCCCAGCGCCAGCTCGCCCAGGTGCGTCGACGGGCCGTCAGCCAGCACGTCACCGCGCGCGATCACGTCACCGGTATTTACCAGCGGGCGCTGGTTGATGCAGGTGTTCTGGTTCGAACGGGTGTACTTGGTCAGGCCGTAGATGTCGACACCGGGCTCGCCGGCGGTCGTCTCTGTGTCATTGACGCGCACGACGATGCGCGATGCGTCGACCGAATCGACCACGCCACCACGGCGCGCGACCACGGTCACGCCCGAGTCGATGGCCACGGGACGTTCCATGCCCGTGCCCACCAGCGGCGTCTCGGCACGCAGCGTCGGCACCGCCTGGCGCTGCATGTTGGAACCCATCAAGGCGCGGTTGGCGTCGTCGTGCTCGAGGAACGGAATCAGCGACGCGGCCACCGACACGATCTGCTTGGGCGACACGTCCATGTAGTTGATGCGCTCGCGCGGCATCAGCGTGAACTCACCCTGGAAGCGGCAAGACACCAGGTCGTCCGTCAGGTTGCCCTTGGCATCCTTGGCGGCATTGGCCTGCGCAATCGCGAACTCGCCCTCCTCGATGGCTGACAGGAAGTCGATCTTGTCGTTGACGCGACCGGCTTCGACCCGGCGGTACGGGGTCTCGAGGAAGCCGTACTGGTTGGTCCGTGCGTACACGGACAGCGAGTTGATCAGGCCGATATTCGGGCCTTCCGGAGTTTCAATCGGGCACACGCGGCCGTAGTGCGTCGTGTGCACGTCGCGCACTTCGAAGCCGGCACGCTCGCGGGTCAGGCCACCGGGGCCAAGGGCCGAGACACGGCGCTTGTGGGTGACTTCCGACAGCGGGTTGTTCTGGTCCATGAACTGCGACAGCTGCGAGGAACCGAAGAATTCCTTCACCGCCGCGGCCACGGGCTTGGCGTTGATCATTTCCTGCGGCATCAGCGGCTCGGACTCCGCGATGGTCAGGCGCTCCTTGACGGCGCGCTCGACGCGCACCAGGCCGACGCGGAACGCGTTCTCGGCCATTTCGCCGACGCTGCGCACGCGTCGATTGCCCAGGTGGTCGATGTCATCCACGCCGCCGTTGCCGTTGCGGATGTCCATCAGCACCTTGAGCACGTCGAGGATGTCTTCCTTCGACAGCACGCCGGAGCCTTCGATTTCCTTGCGGCCGACACGACGGTTGAACTTCATGCGGCCCACGGCCGACAGGTCGTAGCGTTCCGGATTGAAGAACAGGTTGGTGAACAGGTTTTCCGCCGCATCGCGCGTGGGCGGCTCGCCCGGGCGCATCATGCGGTAGATCTCGACCAGCGCCTCGAGGCGGGTCTTGGTCGGGTCGATGCGCAGCGTGTCCGAGATGAACGGGCCGCGATCCAGGTCGTTGGTATACAGCGTGTCGACTTTCTTCACGCCGGCTTCGATGATCTTTTCCACGCTGAGCGCGGTCAGGACCTCGTTGGCCTTCGCGAGGATCTCACCGGTGTCGGTGTTGATCACGTCATGCGAAAGGATCTTGCCGTACACGTAGTCGCGTGGCACGGCCAGCTTCTTGACGCCAGCCTGCTCCAGCTCGCGCACGTGGCGCGCGGTGATGCGCCGGCCTTCCTCGACGATGACCTTGTTGCCGACCTTGATCTCGAAACTGGCCGTCTCGCCACGCAGGCGCTGCGGCACGAGCTCCATGGAAGTCTCTTCCTTGGCGAGGATGAACGCGTTCTTCTCGAAGAAGATGTCGAGGATTTCGGTCTCGTTCATGCCCAGTGCACGCAGGATGATGGTCACCGGCAACTTGCGGCGACGGTCGATGCGCGCGAACACGGCGTCCTTGGGGTCGAACTCGAAGTCCAGCCAGGAGCCGCGGTACGGAATGATGCGGGCTGAGAACAGCAGCTTGCCCGACGAATGGCTCTTGCCACGGTCGTGGTCGAAGAACACACCCGGGGAGCGATGCAACTGCGACACGATGACACGCTCGGTGCCATTGATGACGAAGGTGCCGTTATCGGTCATCAGCGGCAGGTCACCCAGGTAGACCTCCTGCTCGCGCACGTCCTTGACCGGCTTCTTGGCGCCGGGGGCCTCCTTGTCCAGAACGATCAGCCGCACCTTAACGCGCAGCGGCGCTGCAAACGTCAGGCCACGCAGCTGGCACTCCTTGACGTCGAACGGCGGTTCGCCCAGGCGATAGCTGACGTACTCGAGCGTCGCGTTGCCCGAATAGCTGCTGATCGGAAATACCGTCCTGAAGGCGGCATGCAGGCCAATGCTGGCCCGTTCCGACTCGGCGACGTTCTCCTGCAGGAATGTCTTGTACGACTCCAGCTGGATAGCCAGCAGATACGGAACATCGAGTATCCCGTGCTGCTTGCCGAAATTCTTGCGAATGCGCTTCTTTTCCGTAAAGGAATAAGCCATCGGATTCACCCTGACCTTCAATAAAAAATAGACGCGCGCACCGCAGCTCCCACCCCGATCAGGGGTGGCGAACTACGGCGCGCGACAGTTGCGACTCAAGGGAAGTTACTTGACTTCCACCTTGGCGCCGGCATCCTCGAGCTTCTTCTTCATCACTTCGACATCGGCCTTGGATACGCCTTCCTTGACCAGGGCGGGAACGCCCTCGACCAGGTCCTTGGCTTCCTTCAGGCCCAGGCCCGTGAGTTCACGGACGACCTTGATGACGGTGACCTTCTTGTCCGCCGGGTATTCCTTCAGCGTGACCGCAAACTCGGTCTGCTCTTCCACGGCGGCAGCCGGGGCGGCAGCGCCACCCGCAGCAACGGCGGCAACCGCAACCGGGGCGGCAGCCGTAACACCGAACTTCTTTTCCAGGTCGGAAATGAGTTCGACAACTTCGAGGACGGACAGCTTGGCAATCGCGTCGACGATTTCTTCTCTAGAAGCAGCCATTGATATTCTCCAGCAATAAATTGGTTAAATCGGAAATCGAATGTTCTTCAGCCCGCCTGCTTCTGGTCGCGAACCGCGACCAGCGTGCGCACGAGCTTGACCTGCGGTGCCGCGAGGGTGCCGACCAGCTTCTGCAACGGGGCCTTGATTACGCCCAGCAGCATCGACAGCGCCTGCTCCTTCGTCGGCAAGCCCGCAACCTTGTCGAGGTCCTTGCGGTTGAGCACGGGCCCACCCAGCGAAAGACTCGTGGTCACGAGCTTGTCATTGGTCTTCGCGAAGTCCTTGATCACGCGCGCAGCGGCGCCCGGATCGTCCTTCGAGAAGGCCAGCACCAGCGGTCCCTTGAGCGTTGCACCCATAGACTCGAATTGCGTACCGGCGAGGGCCTTGCGCGCCAGCGTGTTCTTGACGACACGCATGTACACGCCTGAGGCTCGCGCCTTGGAACGCAGATCGGTCATCTGGGCGACAGTGATGCCGCGGTATTCGGCCGCCACCACGGACTGGGCTTTCGCCGCGACCGCGCTGACTTCCGACACCAGGGCTTTCTTGCCTTCCAGGTTCAGTGGCATTGACTTGCCTCCGTTAAATCACCATCAACCCACGGACCAGAGCGCTTGCGCGTCCTGGCCCTCCTTCACATCGACGGTGACCGACATCGATTTCCGATGTATGCACCATCTGCGCAGGCCTTGTGCCTCATTAAGGACTCCATTCCCTGCTCGGGAATTCGTCCGCCTGCGGTCTTCGACGTCCCGGTGCAACGCGAGCGTTGCACCGGCACACATCAAAACTTCAATCCAGACTCGAATGATCGACGATCACGCCCGGCCCCATGGTCGAGGACAGCGTGACGCGCTTCAGATAGATGCCCTTGGAGCTCGCCGGCTTGGCGCGGTTCAGGTCATGAATCAGCGCCTGCAGGTTCTCGCGCAGCGCGGTGGGCTCGAACGCCGCCTTGCCGATCGTGCAGTGCACGATGCCGGCCTTGTCGACGCGATAGCGCACCTGGCCCGACTTGGCGTTCTTCACCGCTCCGGCCACATCCGGGGACACCGTGCCGACCTTGGGGTTGGGCATCAGGCCGCGCGGGCCCAGGATCTGGCCCAGCTGGCCCACGACGCGCATGGCGTCCGGGCTGGCGATCACCACATCGAAATTGATATTGCCGGCCTTGACCTGCTCGGCGAGGTCCTCGAGGCCGACGATGTCGGCGCCCGCGGCCCTGGCCGCATCCTGGTTCTTGCCCGAGGTGAATACCGCCACGCGCACGCTCTTGCCGATGCCATGGGGCATCACGGTCGAGCCGCGCACCTGCTGGTCAGACTTCGAGGCATCGATGCCGAGGTTCACGGCGACGTCCACGGACTCGTTGAACTTCGCGGCGGCGAATTCCTTGACCAGGCCCACGGCCTCGTCAATCGGATACGCCTTGCCCGGCACCAGCTTGGCCTTCCAGGTCTTAACTTTCTTGGCTAATACGGTCATGTCAGTTCCCCTCAAAGGCCTTCGACGTCAACGCCCATGCTGCGGGCGCTGCCTGCCATGGTGCGGACCGCGGCTTCCAGGTCCGCAGCGGTCAAATCCGGCATCTTCGTCTTGGCAACTTCTTCCAGCTGCTTGCGCGAAATCTTGCCGACCTTCGAGGTATTCGGGGTGCCGCTGCCCTTCTCGATGCCGATCGCCTTGCGGATCAGCACCGACGCGGGCGGCGTCTTCATGATGAAGGTGAAGCTGCGGTCCGAGTACACCGTGATGATCACGGGAATCGGCAGCCCCTTCTCCAGCTTCTGGGTCTGCGCATTGAACTGCTTGCAGAACTCCATGATGTTGACGCCCTGCTGACCGAGCGCCGGACCGATTGGCGGCGACGGATTGGCAGATCCCGCGGGGACCTGCAGCTTCACGTAACCCTGTACTTTCTTGGCCATCTACTACTCCTGGGTCCAAACGCCGCCCTACCGGGCAGCTCCCCTAGTTGCGACCTTGCGGTCGGTTGCTAACCCGGTCGCTCGCGCCACCAGGTCCGGATACCACTAAAACCTAGGCCTTCTCTACCTGAGAGAAGTCCAGTTCGACCGGTGTCGAGCGACCGAGAATCTGCACGGCTACCTGCAGCCGGCTCTTCTCGTAATTCACACTCTCCACCACGCCGTTGAAATCATTGAACGGTCCGTCGGTGACACGCACCACCTGGCCCGCCTCGAACAGCACCTTCGGCCGCGGCTTGTCCACGCCTTCCTCGACGCGCCGCAGGATCTGGTTGGCCTCCTTCTCGGAGATCGGCGCCGGCTTGTCGCTCGTGCCACCGATGAACCCGAGCACCTTGGGCACGTCGCGCACCAAGTGCCAGGTCTGCTCGTCCATCTCCATCTGCACCAGTACGTAGCCGGGGTAGAACTTGCGTTCGCTGCGGCGCTTCTGGCCCTCGCGCATCTCGACGACTTCCTCAGTCGGCACGAGGATCTCGCCGAACTTGTCCTCCAAGCCGTCGCGCTTGATCCGGTCCTTGAGGGACTCGGAAACGCGGTGCTCGAAATTCGAGTAGGCGTGCACCACATACCATCTCATCGCCATCTTTAACCCCCCAGCCCTGCGAGCGTCCGCGTTGCCCAGGCCAGGAGTAAATCCAGCAGCCAGAACGAAACGCCCGCGATGACCGCGAAGCCAAAAACCACCGCCGTTGTCATCCAGGTCTCCTGGCGCGTCGGCCAGAACACCTTGCGCAGTTCGCTGCGCGCCTCGACCACGAACTGCCTGAAGTCGCGTCCGCGCCCCGACAGGCCGAACACCACCGCGCCCAGGCCCACGCCCGCGGCCACCGCCATCCAGCGCAGCCACGTCGGCTGGTTGCCCAGCATGTAGTAGGCGACCACCCCCGCCAGCGCGAGCGCAATCGCCACCCACAGCAGCACACCGCCGCCGCCTGCCTGTTGTTCCCGAACCTGTTCGTTCATCACCGCTACTCGCTGGCAGGCCAGGAGGGAATCGAACCCCCAACCTGCGGTTTTGGAGACCGCCGCTCTGCCAATTGAGCTACTGGCCTATACGATCTTCGCTCGGGCTACTTCAGGATCTTCGATACGACGCCGGAGCCGACGGTTTTGCCGCCTTCCCGGATGGCAAAGCGCAGGCCCTGATCCATCGCAATCGGTGCAATCAGTTCCACCGTCATCTTGATGTTGTCTCCGGGCATGACCATCTCGGCCCCACCGTCCAGCTCCACCGCGCCTGTGACGTCGGTGGTGCGGAAGTAAAACTGCGGCCGATAGCCCTTGAAAAACGGCGTGTGCCGGCCGCCCTCTTCCTTGGTCAGCACGTACACCTCGCACTCAAACTGCGTGTGTGGGGTGATGCTGCCGGGCTTGGCCAGCACCTGCCCGCGCTGCACGTCCTCGCGCTTGGTACCACGCAGCAGCACGCCCACGTTATCCCCGGCGCGCCCTTCGTCCAGCAGCTTGCGAAACATCTCAACCCCGGTGCAGGTGGACTTGACCGTGGGCACCAGGCCGATGATCTCCACCTCGTCGTTGACCTTGACGATGCCGCGCTCAATGCGTCCGGTCACCACCGTGCCGCGCCCGGAGATCGAGAACACGTCCTCCACAGGCATCAAAAACGGCTTGTCGATCTCGCGCTTGGGCACCGGAATGAACCGGTCCATCTCGGCCACCAGCTTGACCACCGAGGGCACGCCAATCTCGCTGGCGTCCCCTTCCAGGGCCTTGAGGGCCGAGCCGATGATGATCGGGGTGTCGTCGCCGGGAAACTTGTACGCGGTCAACAGCTCGCGCACTTCCATCTCCACCAGCTCCAGCAGCTCCTTGTCATCGACCATGTCCGCCTTGTTCATGTACACCACGATGTACGGCACGCCCACCTGGCGGGCCAGCAGGATGTGCTCGCGCGTCTGGGGCATCGGGCCGTCCGCGGCAGACACCACCAGGATCGCCCCGTCCATCTGGGCAGCCCCAGTGATCATGTTCTTCACGTAGTCGGCGTGCCCGGGGCAGTCCACGTGCGCGTAGTGGCGCGCTGAACTGGTGTACTCCACGTGCGCGGTGGAAATGGTGATGCCGCGGGCCTTCTCTTCCGGGGCCTTGTCAATCTGGTCGTACGCCTTGAACTCGCCACCGTGCAGCCCTGCCATCACCTTGGTCAGCGCCGCCGTCAGCGTCGTCTTGCCGTGATCCACGTGGCCAATCGTGCCAACGTTCACATGCGGCTTGCTGCGTTCGAACTTTTCTTTTGACACGGTGTATTCCTCTCAAAAATCCTGTTCCGACATTGCCACTTCAGGTCGCTGGAGCCCACGAGCGGGATCGAACCGCTGACCTCGTCCTTACCAAGGACGTGCTCTACCGACTGAGCTACGTGGGCGGACGACCTGTGGACCTGCGACGCAGGCACTCAAACTATCAACACGAGCCATGACTGCACTCATCCCTGCTGGAGCGGGTAGCGGGAATCGAACCCGCGTCATCAGCTTGGAAGGCTGAGGTTCTACCATTGAACTACACCCGCCAAACCTGCCGCCTCTTCGCTCTCTGTCGCTTTAACGCCCCTTGGCCCCGTTGGTGGAGGGGGTAGGATTCGAACCTACGAAGGCGTAAGCCGGCAGATTTACAGTCTGCTCCCGTTGGCCGCTTGGGTACCCCTCCGCGTAAAAACGAGCCGCGTATTCTGATTTCGCGACCCCGGGGTGTCAACGCATCATTTGGATCAATTTTTGGCCACCGGCGGACCAAAATCGATGCTGCAGTGCAGCATAGGCAGTTACTGCAGGAACCCGACCTTTACCTCGTCCTCGGTGAGCAACCGCACCGGCACGGGTGCTGCTTTCCAGATGTCCTGGCAGTACTCGCGGATGGTGCGATCCGAGGAAAACAGGCCAGAACGGGCCGAATTGAGTATGGACATCCTGACCCAGGCCGCGCGGTCGGCGTACTGGTCACTGACCCGCTGCTGGCAGTCGCGATAGGCCGGAAAGTCCGCCAGCACCATGTAGGGGTCGTGGTACAGCAGGTTGTCGAGCAGGGGCCGGAACAGCTGCGTGTCGCCGCGCGAGAAGAATCCGCTGCGAATCAGCTCGATCACCTCGGTCAGCTCGCCGTCGGCCTGGCAGTGCTCCCCGGGCCGGTAGCCGGCCCGCCGCAGTGCCGCAACCGCGTCGGTATCCATGCCAAACAGGAAGAAATTCTCGGCGCCCACCTGGTCGCGGATCTCGATGTTGGCGCCGTCCAGGGTGCCGATGGTCAGCGCGCCGTTCATGCAGAACTTCATGTTGCCGGTGCCGGAGGCTTCCTTGCCGGCGGTGGAGATCTGCTCGGACAGGTCGGCGGCCGGATAGATGTGCTGGCCGTTGCTTGACGTTGAAGTTGGGCAGGAACACCACCTTGATGCGGTCGCGCACGCGCCGGATCGCGGTTGACCACGTCGCCCACCGGCGTTGATGAGCTTGATGATCAGCTTGGCGATGTAATAGCCCGGCGCCGCCTTGCCGCCGAAGATGAAGGTGCGCGGCTGGATGTCGCAGGTGCGGATCGAGCCTTGCAGCCGGTGATACAGCGCGATGACATGCAGGATGTTCAGGTGCTGGCGCTTGTACTCGTGGATGCGCTTGACCTGCACGTCGAACAGCGAGTGCGGATCGACCGAGACGCCGGTGCGGCTGCAGTGCCATGCGCGACAGCGCCGCCTTGTTGGCGTGCTTGATCGTCTGCCAGCGCTCGCAGAAATCCGGCGTCCTCGGCGAACGGCTCGAGCCGCCGCAGGCTCGTACAGGTCGCGTGATCCAGCCATCGCCGATCGACGTCGCTGATCAGGCTGCGGTCAGCCGCGGGTTGGACAGCACGATCCAGCGCCGCGGCGTGACGCCGTTGGTCTTGTTGCTGGAACTTCTCCGGCCACAGCTCGTAGAAATCCTTCAGCACGTCGGTCTTGAGCAGCTCCGAGTGCAGCGCGGCCACGCCATTGATGGCATGGCTGCCGACGCAGGCCAGGTGCGCCATGCGCACGTAGCGCTCGCCGCTCTCGTCGATCAGCGACATGCGCGCCACGCCGCTCCTCGTCGCCGAAGAACCGGATGCGCACCTCATCCAGGAAGCGCGCGTTGATCTCGAAGATGATCTCCAGGTGGCGCGGCAGCACGCGGCCGGAACAGCGCCAGCGGCCAGCGCTCCAGCGCCTCGGGCAGCAGCGTGTGGTTGGTGTAGGCGAAGGTCCGGCGGGTGATCGACCAGGCCTCCTCCCAGTCGCATCGCGTTCTCGTCGATGAGCAGGCGCATCAGCTCGGCGACGGCGATCGCCGGATGCGTGTCGTTCAGCTGGACGGCGAACTTCTCGTGGAAGCGCTCGACGCGGCATGCTTCTGCGTCGCGCAGGATGCGCAGCATGTCCTGCAGCGAGCAGCAGACGAAGAAGATACTGCTGCTCGAGGCGCAGCTCCTTGCCCTGCACTGCCTCATCGTTCGGGTACAGCACCTTGGTCAGGTTCTCCGAGGCGACCTTCTGGTTGACGGCGCCGTAGTAGTCGCCGCGGTTGAAGGCCGAGAAATCGAAGGACTCGGTGGCCTCGGCGCGCCACAGGCGCAGCGTGTTGGCGGTGTTGACGCGATAGCCGAGGATGGGGGTGTCGTAGGGAACGCCGACCACGGTGCGTTGCGGGCACCCAGCGCACGCGCAGCCGGTCGTGCTCGTCGCGTGTAGCGCTCGGTGTAGCCGCCGCAGCTTCACCTCGACCGCCCACTCCGGCCGCACGATCTCCCACGGATTGCCGAAGCGCAGCCACTTGTCGGTCTTCTCGACCTGCCAGCCGTCGACGATCTCCTGCTGGAAGATGCCGAACTCGTAGCGGATGCCGTAGCCGATGGACGGAATCTCCAGCGTCGCCAGCGAATCGAGGAAGCACGCGGCCAGGCGTCCCGAGGCCGCCGTTGCCCAGGCCGGGCTCGTCCTCGCAGTCGCAGCAGTTCGCTCGAAGTCCAGGCCCAGCTCAGCCATGGCCTGCGCGCACTTGCTCGTAGATGCCCAGGTTGATCAGGTTGTTGCCCAGGTGCGGGCCCATCAGGAACTCGGCCGACAGGTAGGCGACGGTGCGCGAGCCCTGTGCGCGTATAGGCCTCGGCGGTGCTGATCCAGCGCTGCAGCATGTGATCGCGCACCGTGTAGGCGAGCGCCATGTAGTAGTCGTGCTGCGTGGCCAGCGCCGGAAACTTGCCCTGCATGTAGAACAGGTTGTCGAGGAAGGCGTGCTTGATCGCGCTCTTGGCGGCGGAATCGGTCATCAATTCTCCTCAGGTGGTCGGCGTCGAGTCGCGCCAGCTGCGTTCAAACGGCAATCGCCACGCATGGGGTGCCACCAGCTGGTGGATGGCGTTCGGGCCCCATGACCCGGGGGCATAGTTGCGAACCTGCGGCGGCGCCTCCAGCAGCGGTGTTGAAACATCCCACAGCCGTTCGATGCCCGCGGCGGTATTGAACAGGGTGTGATCGCCGCGCATCGCATCCAGTATCAGCCGCTCATAGGCCTCGAGCACTTCCCCGGCCATGCTGGTGTCGTGCATGGCGAACTGCAGGCTCAGCTTGTCCAGGGTCATGCCCGGCCCGGGACGCTTGCCGTAGAACGACAGCGACAGCTTTGCGACATCGGCCAGGTCGAACGTCAGGTGATCCGGCCCCTTGGTACCGATGCCCGAGCCCTTGGGGAACATGCTCTTGGGGGGCTCGCGAAACGCAATCGAGATGATGCGCTGTCCCTCGGCCATGCACTTGCCGGTGCGCAGGTAGAACGGCACGCCGGCCCAGCGCCAGTTGTCGATGCTGCACTTGAGCGCAATGAAGGTCTCGGTATCGGAATCAGGCTGCACGCCCTCCTCCTTGCGATAGCCGTTGTACTGGCCGCGCACCACGTCGGCCGGCTCGATGGGCAGCATGCTGCGAAACACCTTGTTCTTCTCTTCGCTGATCGAGTACGGCTCCAGTGCCGCTGGCGGTTCCATGGCCATGAACGCGAGGATCTGGAACAGGTGCGTCACGACCATGTCCCGGTAGGCACCAGTGCTCTCATAGAACGCGGAGCGCTTACCCAGGCCAATGGTCTCGGGCACGTCAATCTGCACATGGTCGATGAAGTTGCGGTTCCAGATCGGCTCAAACAGGCCGTTGGCAAAGCGAAAGGCAAGAATGTTCTGCGCCGGCTCCTTGCCCAGGAAATGATCGATGCGGAAGATCTGCTCCTCGGAGAACACGTGGTGCAGGCTGCGGTTGAGGGCCACCGCGCTGTGCAGGTCGGTGCCGAAGGGCTTTTCCATGATGATGCGCGAGTTCTCGACCAGCTGTGCATCGTGCAGCATCTGCACCGCCGACAGCGCCGCGCTGGGCGGCACGCTGAGGTAGTGCAGCCGGCGACTCTCGCCATTGAGATCGCGCTCCGCCCGCAGCACCGCTTCGCGCAGCGCCGCCGCACCACCGGCCAACGGCACGTAATCGAGCATGCCGGCAAAGGCGTGCCAATCGGGCTCGTTGACCTTGCGCGTCAGGGAAGCATCCAGCGCGGCGCGCGCGATCTTGCGGAACTGCTCCGCGTCAATCGCATCCAGCGAGACGCCGATGATCCGGCACCCGGGCATGAACCCCGCCGTGGTCAGGTGATAAAGCCCGGCCAGCAACTTGCGACGCGACAGATCACCGGTGGCGCCGAACAGCACCACCACCTGGGGGAACTTTGGTCCAACTCCTGCGGGAATCTTAGCCACAGCGCGCCCCCGATTCCGCGTCGGTGGCCGCCGCGCGAAACAGCGCAAACAATTCACGCCCGTGCCCATGACCATTGGCCTGCAGGTCCGGTCGCACCGGTTCCCGCCGCAGCCAGTCGTCGCCCGTGGCGCGCAGCTCCAGCGTGCCGGCAATGCTGTCGAGGCGGATCACGTCGCCGTCGCGCACGCGCGCCAGCGGGCCGCCGCACACGGCCTCGGGCGTGACGTGGATCGCCGCCGGCACCTTGCCGGAGGCGCCCGACATGCGGCCGTCGGTGACCAGCGCCACGTGAAAGCCCGCGATCCTGCAGCACGCCAGCGTCGGCGTCAGCTTGTGCAGTTCGGGCATGCCGTTGGCGCGCGGCCCCTGGAAGCGCACCACGACGACGACGTCGCGGTCCAGCTCGCCGGCCTTGAACGCCGCCAGCACCTGCTTCCTGGTCGTCGAAGACCCGCGCCGGCGCTTCGACCACCCGGTGCTCGTCCGCTGACCGCCGAGGTCTTGATCACCGCGCGGCCGAGGTTGCCGCGTCAGCAGCTTCAGGCCGCCGTCGGCGCTGAACGGATCGCGACCGGCCGCAGCACGTCGGCGATCGCCGGCTGTCGCGCGGCGCGTCGCGCCAGACCAGCCGGCCGTCGTCCAGCCAGGGCTCCTGCCGGTAGCGGCGCAGGCCCTGGCGCCGGCCACGGTCAGCACGTCGTCATGCAGCAGGCCGGCGTCCAGCAGCTCGCGGATCAGAAAGCCCATGCCGCCGGCGGCGTGGAAGTGGTTCACGTCGGCGCTGCCGTTCGGATAGATGCGCGCCAGCAGCGGCACGACGCTGGACAGGTCGTTGAAGTCCTCCCAGTTGATCACGATGCCGGCCGCGCTGCGCCATCGCCACCAGGTGCAGCGTGTGGTTGGTCGAGCCGCCGGTGGCCAGCAGGCCGACGATGGCATTGACGATCGCGCGCTCGTCGACGATGCGTCGCCAGCGGCCGGTAGTCGCCTGCCCATGCGCGGTGATCTGCCGCCGCGCGCTTGGCCGCCGCGCGCGTCAGCGCATCGCGCAGCGGCGTGTTCGGGCGGCACGAAGGCGCGCGCCCGGCAGGTGCAGGCCCATCACCTCCATCAGCATCTGGTTGCTGTTGGCGGTGCCGTAGAAGGTGCAGGTGCCCGGCGCCGTGGTAGCTGCTGCATCTCCGATTCGAGCAGCTCCTCGCGGCCGACCTTGCCCTCGGCGTAGAGCTCGCGGATGCGCGCCTTCTCCGTGTTGGCGACGCCCGAGGGCATCGGGCCGCCGGGCACGAAGATCATCGGCAGGTGGCCGAACGCCAGCGCGCCGATCAACAGGCCGGGCACGATCTTGTCGCAGACGCCCAGGCACAGCGCGGCGTCGAACACGTCGTGGGTCAGCGCCACCGCCGTGGCCATGGCGATCACGTCGCGGCTGAACAGCGACAGCTCCATGCCCGGCATGCCCTGGGTGACGCCGTCGCACATGGCCGGCACGCCGCCGGCGAACTGCGCCGTCGCGCCGACCTCGCGCGCCGCCGCGCTTGATCAGCGCCGGGAAGCGCTCCAGCGGCTGGTGGGCCGAGAGCATGTCGTTGTAGGCCGAGACGATGGCGATGTTGGGCCAGGCATTGCCCTTGAGGGCGTCCTTGTCCGCCGGCCCGCTGGCGGCGATCCCATGCGCCAGATTCGTGCAGCCCAGCGCTGATCGGGCGCGACCGGCACTGCGGGCGTGCTCCACCCGCTGCAGCCAGGCGCCACGTCCCATGGCGCTGCGCGCGATGATGCGGGCCGTCACCTCCGCCACGCGTGGATTCATCCCGGAGGCCAGGGGCATGGAGGACGGGCTCACGATCGCGATCGGTACCTTGCGGTGGTTGCAGGCTGATGTTGTATAACGGCCAGGTAGGTCAACTGATACACGAACCGTGCCGATGCGCCTTGGCCACCCCAGTCGTCGTTTTCCCTGCCCGGTGCCACTTCATAGTGCAAGCCCGGCACCGAAAGCGGGCAGACACCCCGCTGCCGCCATGCCCATGAAGCCATGAAAGCCAGTCCGGAATTTCGCCGCTTCGCGGACCCCGATGCGCTGGCGCAGGCGCTGGTCAAGGCGGTCGCCCACCAGCTGCGGTCCGCCCTTGCGGCAGACCGCAGTGCCAGTCTGGCGGTGCCAGGCGGACGCACGCCCGTGCCCTTCTTCAACCAGCTGTCCCAGTTGCCGCTGCCATGGGATCGGGTGTTGGTCACGCTGACCGATGAGCGCTGGGTCGCGGTCAGCGAGGACGCCAGCAACGAGCGCCTGCTGCGCGAGCACCTGCTGCGCGATGCTGCCGCCGCGGCGCAGTTGGTGGGGCTGCGTGGTGCAGCCCCGGCAACCGACGCCGGGGCAATTGCCGGTGCCGTGCAGGCCTGGCAGCGCCTGGGTGTCATGCAGCGCCCGTTCGATGCCGTGGTGCTGGGCATGGGCGAGGACGGCCACTTCGCGTCGCTGTTTCCAGGTGACCCGGACTCCACGCGTGGCCTTGACCTGGCGCAGCCTCCGGGCTGCGTGGCCGTGCACGCGCCTGCTGCGCCTGCACTGCGCGTGAGCCTTAACCTGTCGGCGCTGCTGCAGACGCGGCAGCTGGCACTGCTGGTCACCGGACAGCGCAAGTGGCAGGTCCTGCAGCAGGCGCAGGACCCGGCCACGTCGGCGCACTTGCCAGTGCAACAGCTGCTGCTGCAGCGGCTTGCGCCGGTGACAGTTTACTGGTGCCCCTGAGGCGCTTAGCCGCTGTTGCGCAGCGCGGTGGCCACGGCGTTGATGGACAGCTGGATGCCTTCGCGGACGCGCGCGTCGGTCTCCCCGGCGCGATGCCGCTTCAGCAGCTCGACCTGCAGCAGGTTCAGCGGTTCGATGTAGGGCAGGCGCAGGCGGATCGAGGCGTCCAGCGCCGGATTGTTTTCCAGCAGCCGCGTCTGGCCGGTGATGTCCAGCAGCGTGTCATGCGTCTGCTCCAGGCCGACTGCGATGCGGTCGAATAGCGCATCGGCCAGAGCGCGGTCCTCGACCAGCGTGGCATAGCGGCGCGCGATGGACATGTCCGACTTGGCCAGCACCATCTCCAGGTTGTCGAGCGTGGACTGGAAGAATGGCCACGCCGCCGACATTTCGCGCAGCAGGCCGCGATCCGCAAACGCAGCCAGCGCCTGACCGGCGCCAAACCAGCCCGGCAGCATCACCCGCGCCTGTGCCCAGCTGAACACCCAGGGAATGGCGCGCAGGTCCTCGATGCGATCGGACTTGGTACGCGAGGCCGGACGCGAGCCGATCTTCAGCGCCGCGATTTCGGTGAAGCGGCGTCATCTGGCGAAAGAATGTCTTGAAGCCGTCGGTTTCGTAGACCAGTGCCCGATAGGTGCCGAATGCGCGGGCGGAGATCTCGTCCATGGCCGTGGAAGCGACCTTCGTTTCCTCGGACACTGACGTCAGTCTCCAGCGACGCCAGCAGGGTCGCCGCGGTGATGGCCTCGAGATTCGCAGCCGCGCTCTCGGGCGTGCCGTACTTGGCGGCGATGACCTCACCCTGTTCGGTGATGCGGATGCCTCCCTGTACGGTGCCCGGCGGTTGCGCGCGGATCGCCGCGAAGGATGAACCGCCGCCACGACCCACCGCGCCACCGCGTCCGTGGAAGATCTGCATGCGGATCTGCCCTCCGCGAATACCCGCGCCAGCGCACGCGTGGCCTGGTTGAGGCTCCACACGGACGTGAGGTACCCGCCGTCCTTGTTGGAATCGGAGTAGCCCACCATCACTTCCTGGTAGCCGCGACGCTCGCGCGGCCTCGCGAATCTCCGGCAGCGCGAACCAGGCGCTCATGACCTGCGGCGCGTGCTGCAGGTCGCCGATGGTCTCGAACAGCGGCACCACCATGATGGGCGCGGCGGCCGGATCCGCCGGCCGGTACAGGCCGGCCTCCTTGAGCATCAGGTTCACCTCCAGCATGTCCGAGACGCTTTCGCATTTGGAAATGTTGTAGGTGGTGATGCAAGCCGCTGCCAAAGCGGTCATGCGCGCTGGCGGCCGCACGCACAATCGCCAGTTCCGACTGGGTCTCCTCGGTGTACTGCGAGTACGGACTCCACAGCAGACGCTCGCTGGCCAGCTCGCGGCGCAGCAGCGCCACGCGCGCGGCCTCGTCCAGGTCGCTGGTAATCGGTCGACCACGCCGGCGGACTTCAGCAGGTCGGCCGACCACGCGCGCGTGGACATCGGAATTCTGGCGCAGGTCCAGGGTCGCCAGATGAAAACCGAAACTGTCGACCGCGCGAATCAGCCGTCCCAGCGCACCACCGGTAGGCCAGCAGGCCTGCACCTCTTCGGGCCAGGGAGTGCGCAATGGCCACCAGATCGGTGCGCAGTTCCTGCGGGTGGTGTAGGGCGGCCCAGGCACGGTCGCGCGCCGCGCCGGCACAACGCGGCGCGCGTGATCTGTTCATAGGTCGCGGCCAGCCTGGCATAGCGCCCGTCAGGACGCGTCGATAGGGTTCGTCCTTGCGCGCGGGACTGGTGTCACCGCTGGCCTCCGCCAGCGCCAGCACCTCAGCGGTGGCGCTAGCCAGCTCGCTGGAGATCGACAGCTCCGCGCCCAGCGCATCCAGCTGCTGCAGGTAGTTGTCGAGCAGGGTCTGCGGCCGCTGCAGCGCCACACGCCAGGGTGGCGGCGTTGACATTGGGATTGCCATCGCGGTCGCCGCCGATCCAGCTGCCCAGCCGCAGGAAACTGCGCGGTCGCTGTGGCAGCAGCCGCTCCCAGCGCGCGTACAGCCTCGGCAGTACCGGCAGGAAAATGTCGCGCAGGTAGGCCAGCGCGATTTCCACTTCGTCGGCGACCTGGATGCGCTCGCGACGCAGTGGCCGCGTCTGCCACAGCAGCGCGATCTGGCGCAGGATGGCCTGCTCGACGATGTCGCCCTGCGCAGTCTCGACCTGGCCCGCGTCGCGCAGGCGCATCAGTTCGGCGATGCGGTTGCGGTGATCGATCATGCTCTTGCGCATCACCTCGGTGGGATGCGCGGTCAGTACCGGCACGATCAGCGCGCGATCCAGCAATGCGGCAACCTGCTGGCTGCCAGGCCCTCTGCCGTGCAGCCGCTGCAACGCGGTTGCCACATCCTGGCCCGACTCGGTTGCGCCCGCCCTGCCGGTCTTCGGCCAGATTCGCCAGCATCGAGAACAGCATGAAACTGCGCACGAACGCCAGCGTGTCATCCAGCCCCAGCGACTCCAGGCCCTGCCCCGGGTCCGCGGCACGCACGACGCCCCGGTATCGGTCCACCGAACCGGCACGGATGCTCTCGATGCGCTCAAACAATGGCTCGCCGCCATAGGCCCGGATCACATCGCCCAGCAACCGGCCCAGGTAACGGATGTCGGAATTCTGGGTAATCGGACCTGGTGGGATTTTCACAGGGTAGCCGATGCAAGAACCACGCCCGGGGGCGGCGCCGGACCGAGACTACAGGCGGGACAGCTGCAGCGCGACCTGAGCTGCGGAAAGCTGCAGCGCGGTACCCGGCGCCAGGTCCTGCGGCAGTTCGAACGGCCCATAGCTCAAGCGCTTCAGGCGGCTGACTTCATAGCCCACCGTTTCGAACACGCGCCGCACTTCGCGATTGCGGCCCTCGCGCAGGCTCACTTCATACCAGCTGTGGCCTTCGGAGCGTCCCCGCGGCAGCACCTGGCCGAACCGCGCCAATCCGTCCTCCAGCATCACTCCTTTTTGCAACCGGGTCTCAAGCTCCGGCCCGGGCGTGCCGCGCACCCGCACCAGGTAGCGGCGTTCCACCTCGAATGAAGGATGCATCAGGCGATGTGCCAGGGCGCCGTCGTTGGTAAACAGCAGCAGCCCGGAAGTGTTGGTATCAAGGCGCCCGACCACCACCCAGCGGCCCGCCGGTGGCGCCGGCAGGCGGTCGAACACGGTAGGCCGGCCTTGCGGATCATGGCGCGTGGTCACTTCGCCCACCGGCTTGTGGTACAGCAGCACGCACGTTGCCAGCGCCTGCCCCGCATGCGCGTCCGCGGCTGCCGGGGAAACCTGCAGTGGCTTGCCATCCAGTTCGAACTGGTCACCGGCGCTGGCGCGGTCGCCCAGCTTGGCGACCTGCCCGTTGATGGTCAGGCGTCCCGCGCGCATCCACTCTTCTATGCCGCGTCGCGATCCCACCCCGGCCGCCGCCAGCAATTTCTGGATCCGTTCGCCCGCCGGCGGTTGGGTCATGCCGGCAGCCCCTAGCGGATCGGCAGCTGCAGCCTGGAGAGCAGTTGCGCACGGCTGTCCGGTTCGCGCGCCTCGATGGCATGCTCGATGAACCGGCGCGTCAGGTGATTGCCAAACAGCTGCATGAAGTCATAGGCGTAGTTACGCAACAGCGTGCCGCGCCGGAAACCGATCCAGGTGGTGTGGATGGGAAACAGGTGTGATGCGTCCACCATGACCAGGTCGGTATCCACTTCCGGTTCGAAGGCCACGCTGGCGACGATGCCCACGCCCATTCCCAGGCGCACGTAGGTCTTGATCACGTCCGAGTCGCGCGCGGTCAACGCGACGCGCGGCTTGAGGCCCTCGCGCGCAAACAGCGTCTCCAGCGACGACGGTCCGGAGAAACTGAACACGTAGGTGACCAGCGGATATTTCTCCAGGATCTGCAGGGTCAGCTTCGGTGCGCCCGCGCGCGCCAGCGCGTGGTGCTTGGGCACGATCACCTGGCGATGCCAGCGGTACACCGGCAGCAGCACCAGCTCCGAAAACAGCGCCTCCGATCCGGTGGCAATGGCCAGGTGCACGCGATCCGAGGCCACCATCTCCGATATCTGCTCGGACGTGCCCTGGTGCAGGTGCAGGTCGACCTCCGGGTAGCGCTTGCGAAAGGCCTGCACGACCGGCGGCAGCACGTAGCGGGCCTGGGTATGGGTGGTGGCGATGGACAAGGTGCCGCGCGCGTCCTGGTTCAGGTCGGCAGCCACGGAACGCAGGCTCTCGATTTCCGCCAGCGCGCGCGCCGCGTACTCCAGCACCCGTGCCCCTTCGGGCGTCACGCGGGCGAAGCTGCGACCCTCGCGGACAAACAGGTCGAATCCCAGCTCCTTTTCCAGTTCCTTGAGCGCACGGCTGATGGCCGGCTGCGAGGTACCCAGCGCCGCGGCGGCATTGGTCACCGACAGGCCATTGCGTGCGACGGCGAGCGCGTATTGGAGCTGATGGAAATTCATGTTCGACCCGAAGGGAGATGGGTGTGATTATAACATTTTGTTATCAATGCTTCACCCCGTTCTCTGGGCCTATCGGTAGGGTGGCGGGGGATTTACAGTCACCGGCCCACGTCACCGACACGGAAGCCACATGATCTACGAAAGCATCCTCGGAACGATTGGCCGCACCCCGGTTGTGAGGATCAATCGGCTTGCGCCACCCGGCGTGACCATGTACGTCAAGTGCGAATTCTTCAATCCGCTGTCCTCGGTCAAGGATCGCCTGGCCATCGCCATCATTGAAGACGCCGAGCGGCGCGGTGTGCTCAAGCCCGGCCAGACCGTGATTGAGGCGACGTCCGGCAACACTGGCATCGCCCTGGCCATGGTGTGTGCTGCCAAGGGTTACCCGTTCGTGGCGGTCATGGTCGAGACCTTCTCGGTCGAGCGTCGCAAGGTCATGCGCATGCTGGGCGCCAAGGTCATCCTGACTCCGGCGGCCGAACGCGGCTCGGGAATGGTCAAGAAGGCCGAAGACCTGGCCAAGAAACATGGCTGGTTCCTGGCGCAACAGTTCGAGAACCAGGCCAACCCGGCCTACCATCGCAACACCACCGGGCCGGAGATCCTCAGCGATTTCGCCGGTCATCGTCTCGATGCCTTCGTCACCGGATGGGGCACGGGTGGCACGCTCACCGGCGCCGGGGAAATGCTCAAGCTGGCGCGCCCGGACACCAAGATCATCCTGGCCGAACCGGAAAACGCGTCGCTGGTGGCCGGCAAGCCGTGGAGCCCACACAAGATTCAGGGTTGGACGCCGGACTTCGTGCCCAAGGTGCTCAACAAGGCAGTCGCCGACCGCATCGTCACGGTGAGCGACGCTGATGCCGTGGGCACGGCGCGCGCGCTGGCCCAGAAGGAAGGCCTGTTCTGCGGCATTTCCAGCGGTGCCACATTTGCCGCGGCGCTGCAGGTTGCAGGCCAGTCCCCGGCAGGCAGCGTCATCCTGGCCATGCTGCCGGATACCGGTGAGCGTTATCTTTCAACGGTGCTGGCTGAAGGCCTCACCGAAGGATCCGATCCTGAGCCCTGAAGCCGCCACTGCCATGCGATCCAGCGCTGCACCGCCGCCGGCCGTGCGCTACGCCGCGCTGCCTGATCCGTTTCCCATGTGGAAAGGCGGTCAGCTGGCGCGTGCGCAGATCGCCTATGAATGCTGGGGCGAGCTCAACGCCGAGCGCAGCAACGCCATCTTGCTGTTCACGGGCCTGTCGCCCACCGCGCATGCGGCCTCGTCGGCCGGCAATCGTGACCCGGGCTGGTGGGAGAACATGATCGGTCCGGGTCGAGCCATCGATACGGATCGATTCTTCGTGATGTGCGTGAACTCGCTGGGCAGCTGCTTTGGTTCCACCGGTCCGTCGTCCATCAACCCGGCCACCGGCAAATCCTACCGGCTGGAGTTTCCTGAACTTTCGGTTGAAGACATCGCGCGCGCGGGATTCGAGGCCGCGCGCTCGCTGGGCATCAGGCAGCTGGACACTGTGATGGGCCCATCGCTGGGCGGCATGGTAGTGGTCGCGTTTGCGGCGGTGGCCCCGGGCGGCAGCCGGCGCCTGCTGAGCATCTCCGGTTCCTCGGCCGCGCTGCCCTTCGCCATTGCGCTGCGCTCGCTGCAGCGCGAATTGAGCGCGGCCGACGAGCAGATGACGGCGGAGCCGCGCCAGAAATGCTTGAAGACGCCGGTTCCAGCCGCTGAAGCCGCCATTGGGAGGCTCGGTGAGGTTCTCGGCCTTGTCACGCGATGGAAAATGGGCCGAAAATTCACCTTAAGCCCGGCGTCCTCGCGTCATCCAAAATTCCATCGCGGATTTTGGGGGGTTACATCCTGCTTAAGGTTGCTTCTCTCCAAATTGATAATGTCTCGATCAAAGTCGAAACAGGGCCCCAGGTTTGCGTTTTTTAAACATTGGCCATGGTGACGGCCCCAATCTCTACGATGCATCTTCACAGCGGCGTCCCACGGGCTTTCTGACACGTAATATGTGATTGTGTTATCTTATGTTTCAGGGATCGTTTGGCTGCATGATAACCTGACTCCAAGGCAGCGCAAACCCATCAAGGAGTTCGTGTTCACCGGCAAATGGGGGAATCCGGCACCTCTCCTGGCGAAACGCTAGGACTACAGGACATGGAAGACAGCTTCCAGGTCACCTGCCCCTATTGCGGTGAAACCGTTGAACTCTTCCTGGAGTCCGACGTGGAAGGCAGCCTGGTGCAGGACTGCGAGGTTTGCTGCAACCCCTGGCAGGTCCAGGTCTGGACCGAAGGAGGCCATCGCCGGGTATCGGTGGGACGCGCGGATGGGTCGGAATAGCTAAGGTAACATCCGGTCCTGCCAGCGCTCGCCGCTCACACCCTTGACCACGGCGCGAATGCCGGATGCCAGCCGTTCCTGCAAAGGACGACGGCGTTTGTAGTGCACCTCGAAGATGTCGCGGTCCTTGCTGGCGGCGAGCAGGTAATCGTCGCTGGTCTGGATGATGTCGATCAACTTGCGCTCCAGCGCCCGTGTGCCGTACCAGTGCTCGCCGGTGGCGACCATTTCGATCTCAAGCTGCGGACAATTCTCGGTGACGAAGCTCTTGAACAGCTTGTGCGTGTCTTCCAGTTCCTCCTGAAACTTGTCGCGAGCGGCATCGGTGTTCTCGCCGAACAGGGTGAGGGTGCGTTTGTACTGGCCGGCGGTGTGCAGCTCGAAGTCGACGTTGTGTTCCTTCAGGAAGCGGTTGAAGTTCGGCAGCTGGCCGACCACGCCGATCGAACCGATGATGGCGAAGGGGGCGGCGATGATGCGTTCGGCGACGCAGGCCATCATGTAGCCGCCGCTCGCGGCGACTTCGTCAACGGAGGCGGTGAGCCTGATCCCGGCGCTTTTCAGCCGGCGCAGCTGCGATGCCGCCAGGCCGTAGGTATGGACCATGCCGCCCTGGCTCTCGAGCCGCAGCAGCACCTCATCCTCAGGCCTGGCGACCTGCACCACCGCGCTGATCTCCTCGCGCAGATGCTCGACTGCCGAGGCGCGGATGTCACCATCGAAGTCCAGCACGAATACGCGTGAGCGCGCAGTCTTGCCCTTCTTCTGCTCCTTCGTACGCTGCTTGTATTCTTTTTTTTTCGCCTTGATGTGGGCCTTGCGCTCATGGGGGTTGAGAAGATCGTGATTGAGGACATCCGCCATCTGCTCGAAACGGCGGTTGAGGTTCTTCACCTCCAGGTGCTCGGCCGTATATTCGCGGGCATGACGGATGGCATTGAAGAGAAAGCGGATCACCACGCCGATCGCGATGACGACGGTGGTGACTTCGGCCAGGAACAGGCCGTATTGCAGCAGGTAGTCCAGCACGTGAAAGCTCCAGTTGAGATCAGTTCAGCGTATCAAGGGGCGGAATTCTAGCCCGCATCCGCCCTCAAGAGATACGCGGACCGGGCGCCCAGCCCCGAAGATGACGGCGCAGCAGGCTCGCCAGCGCCTTGATATGGCCGGGCGAGTCGTTCAATGCCGGAATGTAGCGCAGCTCGCCGCCGCCATGGGACCGGTACAGACTGGCGTAGCGGATGGCGATTTCCTCCAGCGTCTCCAGGCAGTCGGCGGCGAAGCCCGGCGCGATGACGTCGATATCGCCCAGTTGCGACCACTACGGCGCGAGGACTACGCGTTTTAGTGCGTCATGGGAACGAAGCATGATCACGATCTGCTGGAGGGCCTTAAGGGTTGGCCACACTGACTACGGTGCGCATGTTATTTTCGAGTTCAGGGGTGTTTTTCAAAAGAATTGCTGTGTGCTCTCCTGGACGGATAACTCGGCGGGCCGTATTGCCGCTGCGCCGGCTGGTCGCGGGTCCGGAGCGGCTCGGAGGACGGAGCGTCGGCCGGGGATTTTCGCTGGAAGGCATGCTCGATAGCTTCATCCTGCGCAAGAACTTGACGGCGAACCTCAATACTCCGCGCCTGCAATAGCCCGCTCGGATCCGGACGATCGCCGGCGAAATTTGCGGCGTTTGGCGGCTGCCGCCGGCACAGCGCGCAATGCCAGTTCGGCAACCTTCCGCAAATCCTCCCGGGTGGCACCCGCCGCGCCTGAACCGCGATGCCGTTTGCGACTATGACGACATAGTGGGCGAGCGCGGCCGGATCGGCATCCGGGGTAAGATCACCTTCTGCAGCGGCACGCTCCAACCGCTCACAGATCGCCCGCTCCGTGCCCGCTCGGCGCCGTGCCAGTTCCGACGGGATGCCGTCCGCGCGGCCGATCCACAGGAGAGACCGCTCAGGACGAGAAGGCAGCCTGGGGGTGCGTTGGGATCCGTTGCCAGATCGGGTTTCCCCGCAGGAAGCGCTCGATGACCTCGCGGCCGGTTGGCGCCGCGGCGCGTCGGAGAGGGACTCGGATCGCCATTCCCCATAGCGGTCGAGCACGGCGTGGAACAGCTCTTCCTTGGCCCGGCCCACGCGGCATAAAGGCTCGGCGAATTGATCTTCATCGCCCTGGTCAGTTCAGCGAGCGAGGGCGCCTTCGTAGCCCTTGCTCCAGAACACCTTCATCGCCCGGTCAAGCGCCTCGTTCACGTCGAAGGCGCGGGGACGGCCCATCGCCATCGTTGACCTCCAGTTCTGTTCTGACCATTAGTCTAG
>CAVSAR010000004.1:0-398897 GCA_963726085.1 uncultured Pseudomonadota bacterium
GCCAGCTCGTCCTGGTTGGTTGCACCGGCCAGTTCCTTGATGCAGCTGCGATAGCGGTCGCGCGTGCGTCGATCGCAGGCTGTATAGGAGGAGTGCTGGCGCAACAGCAATTCCACGTGCGAGGTCGTCTCGAACAGGGACCGCCAGCTGAACAGGGCCAGGGTTCTCAGGCTGGTGATGATGTTGCGCGCCGCAAGGTTGTTGGCGCTGCGGCGCGCGTGCTGGCGCTGGATGATGTCGTCGGTCGTGGTTCCGCGCCTGGCGAGCTCCCTGGACAGTTCATCCAGAAACGGCCGGCCGCGCTCGCCCATTCCCTGCAACCGGTGCGCCAGCTGCACGATGTAGGGCGAGATGATCCTGCCTTCCATGTGCAGCGGCGCCAGGATCTCCGGCCCAGGCTGCCCGGGCCAACCACCGGACAGGATCGCGTCAGCCGCAGCGTCTGCAGCGGACCGGGCAGCCAGTGAATCCTCCACCCGGACAGCTATGCGGCGCAGCTCATCGATCAGCGCGATGCGCAGTATTGGATAAAGTACCCACAGCTCCTGCATCCTCAGGGACACCACATCCTGGTAACCGGCCAACAGGCGACTGAGGGAATCCGGATTGAATTGCCACAATGTGTGTCGCAGGTATTCCAGGGCAATATGCAGGACTCGGGGCAGGCCGATGGCATCCGGATGGTCCGCGGCTGGCAGATCACGCCAGACCTTGACGGTCAGGCGCAGGGGAATGTCACTGAGCTGGTCGGTGACGACGTGGAAATTGTCCACGATCCATTCGGCCGCCGGGGTAATCGCCCGCCCGGCACGCAAAGCGGCGACGATGGTCTCATAGGCTGATTC
Source organism: uncultured Pseudomonadota bacterium (assembly GCA_963726085.1). Classification (GTDB taxonomy): domain Bacteria; phylum Pseudomonadota; class Gammaproteobacteria; order Steroidobacterales; family Steroidobacteraceae; genus ZC4RG30. The sequence continues at coordinate 846 of CAVSAR010000004.1, forward strand.
AAGTGCCTGGGCGTTGAGTGTCAGGCGACTGGTAAGGTCCAGCCGCTGCGTGTCCATGAACGCGCTGCTGCTTTCTGCCAGGAAGCGGCCGTGGCGCTCCAGCCTGTCCCCATCCCACAGTTCTCCTTCCGCGGGTGGTTCCTCGCCATCGGCAGGCAGTGCCAGCCGTCTGGGTAGAACGGACGTCAGCATGCTCGGATTCTCGGTGCGAGTTGTCGCGCAGCCGGTCACGGGGCCGCGACGGCGCGCCATATCCTGTTGCCGACGTCATCGGCAACCAGCAGCGCGCCGCGCCGATCAAGCGCCACTCCAACCGGGCGACCCCAGGCTTCTCCGTTATCACTGATGAAACCGGTGAGCACATCCCGCGGCAACGCCGCCGGCCTGCCGTTCATGAAGGGCACGAATACGACCTTGTAGCCGACCAGCGGCTTGCGGTTCCAGGACCCGTGTTCGCCGATGAACATCCCGTTCATGAATGCCGGTGGCAGCGCCGTATGCTGCGCGGCTGCCAGGCCCAACGCGGCAACATGCGCACCCAGCGAAAAGTCCGGGGCAATCGCCTTCTCGACCAACGCCGGGTTCTGCGGCTTGACGCGCGCATCGACATGTTGCCCGTAGTAGCTGTACGGCCAACCGTAAAATCCGCCATCCCGCACCGCTGTCAGGTAATCGGGAACCAGATCGTTGCCCAGTTCATCGCGTTCGTTGGCTACCGCCCAGAGCTCTCCGGTCACTGGCTCCCAGGCAAGGCCGTTTGGGTTGCGCATGCCGGTCGCATACAGTCGCTTTGCGCCCGACTTGAGGTCGATTTCCCAGATCGCCGCCCGCCCCACCTCCTTGTCCAGTCCGTTCTCGCCGGCGTTGCTGTTGGAGCCCACGGTTACGTAGAGGAACCTGCCGTCCCTGCTGGCGATGATGTTCTTGGTCCAATGATGATTGATCGGGCCAGCCGGCAGCTGCGCAACCAGGACTCCGGCACCGTGGATGGCCGTTGCACCAGCGACGTAAGGAAAGCTGACCACCGCATCGGTGTTGGCCACATACAGCGTCGATCCCACCAGCGCCATGCCGAACGGAGAATTGAGGTTGTCGATGAACACGCTGACGACTTCGGCAACCCCATCGCCGTCGGCATCGCGCAATAGCGTGATGCGGTTGGCCGTCGGTGCAGCGGCCCCGGCCTTTGCCTGGACTGACTTCATTACCGCACCCTTGATGCCCTTGCGGTCATCCGGCCTGGGCGGTCCGTTGGTTTCCGCCACCAGCACATCCCCGTTGGGCAGCACGTACAGCCAGCGTGGATGGGACAGCCCTGTGGCAAAGGCATTGACCGCGACTCCCGCAGCGCCCGCAGGTTTTGCACCATTGGGCCAGCCGCCAGCCTCAGCGATCTGCAGGGTCGGAATGAGGCTGGTGCTGGGTTCAGGCAACAGCGGCGTGGCGCCCAGACTGGACTGCGGCGACGCCACCGGTCCGGTGTGTGACGACACACACGCTCCCAGCGCCAGGAGGACAACACATGCGCGCAGGACGCGGGGGACGGCAAACCTCATCCTGCGAAACCTCCTGTCGCATGATCGGGCCCCTGATGCTCGTCAGGGACCGCAGCACACAGTGTGTTCTGGGGATGTGGGCGCCGAAATCGGCCGTTGGCCGCGGCGCCTGTAAGAATTGCCTTACGTTGTGCTGGGAGCTAGCGCTGACTGGCCCGCGGATCCACCACCAGCACGATCTTGCCCATGGTGTCGCCGGTGCGCCCCAGTTCCTGCGCCGCGGCGGCTTGCGCCAGCGCAAAGCTGCGCGAGACGGTCACTTTGTATTGCCCCTTGGCGGCCATCGCGGCCAATGCGCGCAGGGCATCGCCTTGGCTTAGCCCCTGGTAGGTGGCGGTAATGATGACGCAGGTAACCCCTGCAGCACTGCATTTTTCATCGCCCGGTCCGCCGGCGATGGAGGTGAAGTATCCGCCCCGGCGAACGTAACCCAGCGCAGGGGCCGCCTGGGTGTCGACCATGTTGAGCACGGCGTCGACATTCTGGATTCGTGCGCCGACATTCTCCTTGTCGTAGGCGACGAACTCATCCACGCCGAGTGCCTTGAGGTAAGCCTGCTGCGACGAATGCCCCGAGGCGATGATCCTGGCGCCACGGGCCTTGGCCACTTGCACGGCCGCAGTACCTGCGCCGCCGGCAGCGCCGATAATTGCGACCCGCTGGCCGACCTTTATATGTGCCGCGTCGGCGGCACGATACCCGGCGATTCCCGCCACCGGGATGCCACCGGCCTGCTCGAAGGTCAGGCTCGCAGGCTTGCGGATGGTCTCGTCGGCAAGGGCGACGGCATACTCGGCATAGCCGCCGCTGACGCGTGCCACCACCGCATCGCCTGCCTTCCAGCCGGTCACACTGCTGTCCAGGCTGTCGATTACACCCGCCGCATCGAATCCCGGGATCTGCGCCTTGCGCTTCCAGTCCACCGGGTTGACGCCCGCTGCATAGACCCGGATCAGAATCTGGCCCGGTCCCGGCCTCGGAGTGTCCACGGTCTGCAACTGCAGGCCGTTGTCGGTCTGCACCATGGCCTGCATCCTGGCGGGCGCCGCAAGCACCGGCAGGGCAACGGTGGCCAGCATCACAAAGGTGGTAACCCGCGCTTTACGCCACATTTTCGCCCCCTTGGTCGTTGAGCCAATGGCATCTACTATGCCCGGAATGAAAACGGACTTCGAGAAGCTCGGCGTCTTCTACCTGGGCCGGGTCTATGACAGTGCCCGCAACAAGCTTGCCGAAGAACCCCTGCTTTACGACTCGCGCGACCTGACCACCCACGCGGTGTGCGTGGGCATGACTGGAAGTGGCAAGACTGGCCTGTGCCTGGCGTTGCTGGAAGAAGCTGCCATCGATGGCGTACCGGCCATCTGCATCGATCCCAAGGGCGACCTCGGCAACCTGCTGCTGACGTTCCCGCAATTGTTGCCACAGGACTTCGCCCCCTGGGTGGACGGTGGCGAAGCCGCGCGTCGGCATTTGGGCATCGAACAGTACGCAGCACAGGTGGCGCAGCAATGGCAGGCGGGACTTGCGGAATGGGACCAGTCACCAACACGCATCGCCAGGTTCCGCGACGCGGTCGACCTGGCCATCTACACCCCGGGAGCCGACAGCGGCCTGCCCCTGTCGGTGCTGCAGTCGTTTGCCCCGCCGGCCGATGCCAATCCTGACGCAGACGCCCAGGCCGAGCGCATCAGTTCCATCGTGTCCGGATTGCTGACGCTGCTGGGACGTGACGCCGATCCACTGCAGAGTCGCGATCATATTCTGCTGTCCAATCTTCTGGGCAACAGCTGGGCCGCGGGCCGCGCCATGGATCTGGGTTCCCTGGTGGCTGCAGTCCAGAAGCCGCCCATCCAGAAGCTCGGTGCCCTGGACCTGGAAACATTCTTTCCCGCACGCGACCGCACGGAGCTGGCACTGGCCATCAATTCGCTGCTGGCATCGCCGCGCTTTGCCACCTGGACCAAGGGCGAGCCGCTGGACGCACAGCGCCTGCTCTTCACCCCGCAGGGCAAGCCCCGCATCGCCGTCATTTCAATCGCGCACCTGTCGGACGCCGAACGCATGTTCGTCGTTACGCTGCTGCTCAACGAAGTAGTCAGCTGGATGCGTCGCCAACCCGGCACCTCGTCGCTGCGCGCAATCCTGTACATGGATGAAATCTTCGGTTTCTTTCCACCGACGGCCAATCCACCGTCAAAGCAGCCCATGCTCACGCTGCTGAAGCAGGCGCGCGCCTATGGCGTGGGCTGCGTGCTGGCAACGCAGAATCCGGTGGACCTTGACTACAAGGGTCTAGGCAACACAGGAACCTGGCTGATCGGTCGGCTGCAGACCGAGCGTGATCGCGACCGGCTGCTCGATGGCCTCACCACTGCGCTGGCCGCAGGCGGCCCGGACCGGGCGCAACTGGCCACGATGCTGGGCTCCCTGACCCAGCGCATGTTCCTGATGCGCAATGTGCACGACGATGCCCCGGTGTTGCTCAAGAGTCGCTGGGCCCTGAGCTACCTGCGCGGTCCGCTGACGCCGGCGGAAATCGGCCGCCTCATGGCGCCACGCAAGGCCGCTGCCGGGACCGGCGCGCGCAATGGTGCGGCCGCAGGTGCAATGCCGCCCGAAGCAGCAGCTGCGGCGACCATTGCGGCGACGGCATCGCGGCCGGCGTTGCCTGCGGAAATAGAAGAGGCGTTTGTGCCCGTGCGCGGTGCACGCGATCACATCACTTATCAGCCACGCGCATTTGCCGTCGCGAAACTGCATTTCGTGGACCGCAGCCTGGACCTGGACGAATGGCAGCAGCTGGGGCTCGTGGCCCCGCTGTCCGACGATGGTGGCGAGGCACTGTGGGAAGAGAGTGAATCCGGCAGCACCACCTCGCTGGCGCATGAGGCCGTGGCCAACTCAGCCTATGCGGATCTGCCCGCCGGGGCACTGCGTGCGGCCAGCTACACGCGCTGGGGCAAGGACCTCAACGCCTGGCTGTACCAGCATCAGCGCCTGCAGCTTTGGAGCTGCGATGAACTGAAGCTGCGCTCGAAGCCGGGGGAGACCGAAGGGGATTTCCGCAGCCGCATTGCCCAGGCGATGCGCGAACAGCGCGATGCGCGCGCCGCGCAACTGCGCAGCAGCTTTGGCACCAAGCTGGCCGCGCTGCAGGCGCGCCTGCAGCAGGCCAGCGAGCGCACGCAACGCGAGCGCGAACAGTTGTCGCAGCAAAAATACCAGGCCGCGATATCCGTGGGTGCATCCGTATTGGGCGCCCTGCTGGGTCGCAAGGCCATATCCGCGAGCAACATCGGCCGCGTCACGACAGCCGCGCGCTCCGCGTCGCGCCTGGGTCGCGAGTCGGACGACGTGCAGCGGGCCCAGGACAGCGTTGAACAGCTCAACCAGCAAATCAACGCCCTGCACCAGGAATGCGAAGCTGCGGTCGCTGCCCTGGATACTGCACTGGATCCCAAGTCCATACCGCTGCGCACGCTGAGCGCCGCGCCGCGCAAGGCCGACATTGCGGTAGGCAAGGTGCTGCTGCTGTGGACACCATGGAGATCCGGCAGCAACGGCATGCCTGCAAACGCCTCCTGACCGCGGGCAGTTGCCGGGCAAGCTGCCCGTTGGAAGCCGCTCATGGCCGGCGTGCGGCTTGCCGGCACGCGGTGGATTTTCGGCCGGGATGCACCTACTGCCTGATGGGATAGAATTCCCGTCATGCCCTCCTTCGACGCGGTCTCCGAACTTGATGGTCACGAAGTGACCAATGCCATCGACCAGGCCAATCGCGAGCTGGAGCAGCGCTTTGACTTCAAGGGCACCGGTGCGGTGTTCGAGCGTGACGCCAAGGAACCATTCGTCGTCACCATGAAGGCGGAAGCGGATTTCCAGCTCAAGCAAATGCTCGACATCCTTAAGATGCGGCTGGCCAAGCGCGGCATCGATGCCAGCTGCATCGACGTCAAGGATGCCGAGACCAACCTTGCCGAAGCGCGCCAGAAAGTGACTCTCAAGCACGGCATCGACCAGGAAACGGGAAAGAAGGCCGCCAAGCTGCTCAAGGAAAGCGGCCTGAAGGTGCAGGCGCAGATCCAGGGCGACAAGGTCCGGGTCACCGGCAAGAAGCGCGACGACCTGCAGGAAGCCATCGCGCACCTGCGCAAGGCCGACCTGGGCGTGCCGCTGCAATTCGAGAATTTCCGCGACTAGCGCCAGCCAGCGCCCCTAGGCCACGGCGCTATTGCGGCACTGGCTCCACGCGCACTTCCGTGCGCACCGAGTTGGCCAGATAGCATTCCTCGTGCGCGCGCTGGTGCAAACGCGTCATTTGCACCGCGTTGGGCCGGATGTCCCCCGAGAACAATACCTGCGGATGCAACGTCACCAGCGTCATGGCGATTCGACCCTGCGCATTGCGTTCCATGACACCCACTGGCGCATCCGCATACCGGTCAATGGTGTAGCCCTGCCCCGCGGCCAGTGCCAGAAACCACAGCATGTGACAGCTGGCCAGCGATGCGACGAAGCCCTCTTCGGGGTCGATGGCCGAGGCGTCCGACCAGGGCGCCGGCACGTTCTGCGGAGCGGCGGACCACAGCGTCTTGGCACCGCCGTCGAAACTGACCTGATGGCGGCGGCTGAAGCGCTTGCCGGCAAAATCGTCCTCGCCACGCTCCCACAGCAGGCTGGCGGTATGGGTACTCATGGCTTGTCGATCCGGTAGTAAACGAAATCGATCATCTGGTCGTGCAGCGGTCGCTGGCCTTCGTGCGCCTGCACTGCGCCTAGCTTCTCCATGGCACGGCGCGAGCGCAGGTTCGAGCTGGCAACATGGAACCAGACTGTCCGCGCCCAGCCAAAGGCATGATCCAGCATCAGGCGTTTCACTTCCTGATTTGCAGCGCCGCCCCAGTACGCGCGCGCCAGGAAGGTGTACCCAATGGCCACCTCGCAGCGCTGCGCGTCCCACTCGTAGTAGCGCGACGAACCGATGACCTGGCCGGTGCCGTTGTCGGTCACCACCAGCGCGCCTCCCGAGGCCAGGCCGTCGGCGAAAAACCGCTCGAACCCTGCGCGTTGGGCACGTGCCGGTTCCGGATGCTGGGTCCACACCAGCGGATCGCTGGACACCTGCCACAGCGGTTCCAGGTCTGCAGCCACCAGGGGTCGCAGCGAGAGCGTCGGTCCACGCAGGTGGGGTTGCGGATCAAAGGTCATGGGTTTTGCGTATTGTCCACGGCTACACTGCGCAGCACCATGATCCCTTCCGCCACGCCCATCGAGTCCCTGCTCACGCGCACTTCCCTGGCCGGCTCATTCATGAAGGCCCCCGCTCCCAGCGAGGCCGAACTGCAACTGATCCTGGGCGCTGCCCAGCGCGCCGCGGACCATGACCGGCTGCGACCCTGGCGTTTTTTCGTCGTGCGGCCGGAGCACTACGAGGCGTTCTACGACCGGCTTGCCGAGGCCGCGACGCGCGTGCAGGGCGACCCGTCCCGATACGAACGCAACCGTGACAAATACCGGCTGGTCGCGCGCGCGCCCCTGATGGTTGTCGCCGCCGCCAAAATCGATACCCGGGCGAAAGTGGCCCCCATTGAGCAGGCGTTTGCCGCGGCCGGCGCCACCCAGCTGGTACTTACTGCAGCACACGCCCTGGGCTACGCTGCGTTCCTGTTTTCCGGTGCAGGAGTCTTTGACGCGCAGTTCAAGGCCAGCCTGGGACTGACGCCCGAAGATCATTTGATCGGCTTTATTTGCCTTGGCACGGCAAATGGACCGGGCAAGCCCGGCCCCTCGGCCAAGGAGTCCGTTGCGGCAGGGATAGCATCAACGGTGACCCAATGGACCCCTTAGACAGATATATTGTTCCATGGATGGATCAAAAGTGGCCGATCTCAAGCTAAAGGACCTGCGGTACCTGGTCGCCGTGGCAGACACGCGGCACTTCGGGCACGCCGCAACCCGCTGCTTTGTCAGCCAGCCAACTCTGTCGGCACAGCTGAAGAAACTCGAGCAATACCTTGGCGTCCAGTTGATCGAGCGGCATCCGCGCCGCGTCTCCCTTACCGAGGCCGGCGCCCAGGTGGTCAGTCGCGCGCGACGCATCATCGAGGCCAGCGACGAGATCGTCACGCTGGCGCAGCTGCGGCACGACCCCCTGGCCGGGCGGCTGCGTGTCGCGCTGCTGCCCACCATCGGTCCGTACCTGCTGCCGCTCATCGCCACGCGCATCCGCAAGAAGCTGCCGCGCCTGGACCTGCTGCTCTATGAGTACCAGACGGGCCCCATGCTCGAGCAATTGCAGGCCGGCGATATCGACCTGGGCATCCTGGCCCTGCCGGTTGCGGCAGATGGTCTGGTGCAACGCGACCTGTATGCAGAGCCCTTCGTCGTTGCGGTGCCCGACCAGCATGCATTGGCGGATCGCAAGTCCCTCAAGGCCTCCGATCTGGACGGCCAGACACTGTTGCTGCTGGAAGAAGGCCATTGCCTGCGCGACCAGGCGCTGGATGTCTGCAGCAACACCCACATCCAGGAAAAGCAGGACTTTCGCGCCACCTCACTGGAGACGTTGCGCCAGATGGTGGCCTCCGGGGCCGGTATCACGCTGCTGCCGGAACTGGCCAGCCACGGCGCCTATGGCAATGCCCGCGGCGTGAGCGTGATTCCATTTTCACGCCCGACACCGACGCGTCGCATCGGCGCCCTGTGGCGCAGGACCACTGCGCGCAGCACGGCCATCGAGACGGTGTGCAGTGTCGTCGCTGACATCGCACCCCGACACCTGGGCGGCGCTTGAGCCTCACCGATCCTGACGGGATTTCTGCCTACGACCGGCTGGTCTGGCCGGAGGGCGCCATCGAGCAGCTGCTGGCGACGGGGCAGCGCCGGCGCGAAGTCATGGCCTATCTCGGAGAGCACGAGTACCAGCTGCTCAAGCCGCTGGCAGTGGCCGCCGCGGCCACTGCCGCGCACCGCAACCATTGTGTGTTCATCGTGCCCGGCATCATGGGCTCGCAGCTGGGGCTGCCGCGCCAGGCGCCATTGCCGGACAACCTGCTATGGGTGGATCCCATCGATTTCCAGCAAGGCAACCTGGGGCTGCTGGCCTTGCCCGGTCCGGAAATCCGTTCCTGTGGCCCGGTGCTGTACAGCTACCTGGCCTTGAAGTTCGCCCTGCAGATTGCCGGCTACGAGGTGCGATTTTTTGACTACGACTGGCGTCGCGACCTGCAGGAGCTGGGCACGCTGCTGGCGACCCGGATCGAAGCGCAAGCGGCGGCCCAACCCGACACCTTGATCAGCCTCGTCGGGCACAGCATGGGCGGGCTGGTGGGGCGCACGGCATTGCTGAACGCCGCCGGTGCCAGCGTGCAACGACTGGTCACGATTGGCGCCCCGCACGATGGATCCTTTGCGCCGGTGCAGGCGCTGCGCGGCGTGTATCCGCTGGTGCGCCGCATTGCCCAGCTGGATCCGGTGCGCAGCGCCGAGACGCTGGCGCGCGACGTGTTTGCAACTTTCCACAGCCTGTACCAGATGCTGCCGCGTCCGCATGCCGGCACCGACCTGCTGGACCCGCGCAACTGGCCGCGCACCGGGCCGCAACCCAACGCGACGCTGCTGGCCCGGGTCCCGATGTTGCAGCTGGGCGGGCCGGATTCGCGCATCGTCGCGATCGCAGGCTACGGCGTGCACACCGTGGTCAACGCGGCGCTGGTGCATGAGGATTTCTTCTATCGCGTCGAGCTCGGTGGCGATGGAACCGTGCCCACGGCGCGCGCCGTGATGCCCGGGGTGCCTGCCTGGTACTGTCGCGCCGCCCATAGCGAACTGCCGCGCAGCGCCGCGGTCCAGGAGGCGGTCGTCAGCTTGCTGGCTGGCGATACCCCTGCCCTGGCGACGGCACCGGATCCGGAACCGGCGTCAGGATTCGCTGTATCCGATCGCGAACTGCGCGAGCAATTCGTGGATAAGATCAATTGGGCCCAGCTGACACCGGCGGCGCGCCGGCATTTCCTGGATTCATTGAACGAGCCGACGCCACTGCGTCCCTGACGCGACGCGCGGTCTATACTCGCCGCATTACCTGCCGCGAGCACCATCATGAAGATAACGCTCTACCGCTACTGCATGCTGATTTCCGCCTTCGCCTTGCTGGCGCTGGCGATCTTCTATTTCTTCACCTATGCCGGCGTCGTTCGGGCGGTCAGTGAGAGCCATGACCTGTCGCCCTTCCACCGCGATTCGATTCGCGGCTTGTGGCTGACGTTCGCCAGCCAGTCGCTGCTGTTTGCACTGCTTTATTTTCTGGTGGCATCAAAGCCGCGCTCAGTGTCGCGCGAGGTGATCGTGATCTGCGGCCTGCTGCAACTTGTGGCGGCCATCCTCATTTTCTACTTTGTGCGCAGCACCACGGCCATGTACCTGCTGGCCATTGCCGCGCTGTTCGTGCTGATCGGCAGCGCCTTGTGGCCGACCGAAGAGGACGTTGCTGCCGAGAAGTTCCGGGCCGCCGCCGCCATCACGGCCCCGGTGGCTGCGGCGCCGGCCGGCCCGCCGCCGGCGGACAATTCAGGCCTGTAGCGGCCTAGATCAACGCAGCGTCGGCGTCCGCCACGCTGCCGGCACCTGACTTCACGATCCTGGCCAGGCCCAGCGTGGCAGGCAGCAGCTGCTCGGCGAAGAACTGGCCGGTCTGCAGTTTGGCGGCGTAGAACGAATCCTGCGGGGTCTTCTGCAACGCTGCCTCGGCCAGCACCGCGGCACGCGCTGCCAGTGCACCGCCCAGCACCAACCCGCACAGCTGCAGGTACGGCACGGATACGGACAGCGCGCGCTCGGGCCGGTCGGCGTGTTGCTGCAACACGGACTCGGTGGCGTCGCGCAACTGCGTCAAGCCTTCGATGGCCGCATTGCGGATGGACTTGGCCGCCGGCGTCAGCGCGCGTGCGGCATTGAGCTCGGTCAGGAAATCCCCGATCAGCGCCGACATCGCCGCACCGCGATCGCGCCCGAGTTTGCGACCGACCAGGTCATTTGACTGGATGCCGGTGGTGCCTTCGTAGATGGAGGAAATGCGCACGTCGCGCAGGAACTGCGCGGCGCCGGTTTCCTCTATGAAACCCATGCCGCCGTGCACCTGGATGCCCACGGACGCAACGTCCACCGCGGTCTCCGTGCACCAGCCCTTGACGATGGGGATCAGCAGCTCGGCCCGGACCAGCGCCGCATCGCGCGCTTGCTGGTCACCCGCGCGACGTGCGCAGTCCAGTTCCAGGGCCGCGTAATAGGCCAGCGCCCGCATCGCCTCGGTACGCGCGCGCATCGACAGCAGCATCCGCTTTACATCCGGATGTTCGATGATCGCTACCGGACCAGGACCCTTGGCCCCGGGTGGCTTGCCCTGCAGGCGGGTGCGCGCCCAGCCGACGGCTTGTTGCAACGCGCGCTCCGACTGCGCCAGACCCTGCACGCCAACGGACAGGCGCGCGGCGTTCATCATGATGAACATGTGCGACAGGCCCGTGTTGGGCGCACCGAGCAGATAGCCGATTGCGCCATCCTTTTCGCCAAAGGCCATGACGCAGGTCGGGCTGCCGTGGATGCCCAGCTTGTGCTCGATGGAAATGCAGCGCACGTCGTTGGGTGCGCCGACCGTGCCGTCGGGGTTGATCAGGTTCTTGGGTACGAAGAACAGCGAAATGCCACGCGTGCCCGCGGGCGCGCCGTCGATGCGCGCCAGCACCAGGTGAATGATGTTGTCGGTGAGGTCATGGTCGCCGTAGGTGATGAAGATCTTCTGTCCGAAGATGCGGTAGTGATCTGCCTCGGCCACTGCGCGCGTGCGCAGCAACCCCACGTCCGAGCCGGCCTGCGGCTCGGTGAGGTTCATCGTGCCCATCCACTCGCCGGTGACCATTTTGGGCAGGATCTGCGCCAGCTGCTGCGGATTGCCCGAGGCACTGATGGTTTCCACCGCGCCACGCACCAGCGACGTGCCCACGTAGAACGCCATGTTCGAGGCGAACATCAGCTCCTCGACCGCGATGCTCAGCAGGTGCGGCATGCCCTGGCCGCCACTTTGGACATCGACGGAAAGCTGCGCCCAGCCGGCCCGCACATAGGCCGCATAGGCTTCGCGAAAACCCTTGGGCGTGACCACGCCCTGGGGGGTCCAGCGCGCCCCTTCCCGATCCCCGGACTGATTGAGGGGCTCGAGCACATGTTCGGCGAACTTGCCGCCTTCTTCGACGATATTGTCAGCAAATTCGGCGGAATAGTCGACATCTGCATAGAGCTTTGCCAGCACGCTGTCGTCCAGCAGCTCGTGCATGACAAAGCGGATCTCGCGCAGGGGGGACTGGAACATCAGGCGGTGCCGGGCGCACCGGCCAGGGCCGGCACGATGTTGGCCGCAAGGAACTCCACGAAGCTGCGTACCACTGGCTCTGCGGCCCGATCGGCGGGACTCACGGCCGTCAGCTCGACCTGGTCTGCCACTTCCCAATCAGGCAGCAACCGGACCAGCCGCTTCATGGCAATGCCATTGCGGCACATGAACTCGGGCAATGCGCCGATGCCCAGGCCCGCGGCCACGGCCGCATGCAGTGCAGTGAGGTCCTGCGCCACCAGTCGCGGCGTGCCGGGCACGACCACTGCGCCACCGTCCTTGGCCAGGCGCAGGTTGGTGGCCGCACCATGGCCCGCCCACAGCAGCGAATGCTGGCCCAACTCGCTGGGTGTTTGCGGCAGCGTCTTGCCCGCAAGATAACTGGGTGCCGCGCACAGAATCATCGGCGGGGATCCCAGGGAACTGACCACTTCCCCTTCGGCCTTGTGCCCATCGCTGCGCAATTCGACGTCGAAGGGCGCGCCATCGGCAACCTCCTCCACGTTGATGACGCGCAATGTCACCTGCGGAAAACGCTCGAGAAATCGCGGCACCAGTGGCGCTACCAGCAACCGGCCAAAGCACTGGTCTATGGCCACCAGCAACTGCGCCCCGGCAGGCACGGGCTGCAATGCTGCGCGTGCCGCTTCCACTTCCAGCGCGACCCGCTGGCAATGCGCAAGGATCGAACGGCCCGCAGAGGTCAGCGAGATTCGCCGGGTGGTGCGTTCCAGCAACCGCATCCCCAGCTCACGCTCCAGCGCCGCCACGGCGCGGCTGACGCGAACCTTGGGAACCTGCAGCCGGCGCGCGGCCGCGGTAAACCCGTTGAGTTCGACCACCCGGGCGAACACCGCCATCTCGTCAGCGATCATTGAATGGTTCATGGCTGGATCAATGCCCCCATGGTTTGGTCATTATTGTAGCACTTGACCCCGGAAAATCGCATTCCCGCGAGCCACGTCACGGCATCTGTCAAGCCGGGTGGCCAGACTTCGGAGGCATGCCACCCCTCGCCGATACCACGATCAAGTCCCTCCCCACCAAGATCCAAGAACTGGTGATGGAGATAGCCGACGCCCTGTCCGGCACCAAGATCTACAGCACCTCGGTGCACGATGCCACTGGCAAGACGCTGTGGACCTCCGAGGGAATGGTCGGTCCGGATGACCATTCGCTGGTGCTCGATGCACTGGACTGTTTCTCACTGGAGCAGCTGCGCAAGAGTTACGAACAAAACCTGGGCGAGGGACGCATCAAGGTGGTCTTCGCCGCGCGCGAGCCGCGCGGTGCGCTGCGCGGCGCGCTGCTGATTGAGGCGACGGAGCGCAGCCTCGGCGGCCGCGATGGTGAGCGCGGTTCGATGCAGCGCGGCTTTGGTCGACTGCTGCAACGACTGGCGTTGCGTCTGGCCGGCAAGAAGCCCACCGTCGAACCCCCGTCCGCAGAGTTGCCGCATTTCCCGGTGCTGCTGTTCGTGCAGCAGCTGTTGAAGCTGCGCAGTAGTGGCCGCACACGCCGTTACGAAGTGCTGCTGCGCTCTGATGCCCCCGGAAAAGTGGCGCAGAAAGCCCCGGAAGACCTGCTGGCCGCGGCCGAACTGCCAGGCAGCGGCGGCAAGCTGGATCGGTATGTAGTGGACGAGCTGTGTCGCTGGCTGGCAGAGAACCATGCCCAGCTGGAAGTCGACCCGGCCAGCTTCACCGTCAACCTGTCCACCGGTGCCCTGCTGGACGCACATTTCATCGGCTTCCTCGAGAAGGCCATGCACGGCGCGCGCCTGAGTCCGCGCGCCCTGGGATTTGAAATCCGCGAACAGCAATGCCTCAAGCACCCCAAGGAGACCGAGCGCTTCATCAGTGCCTGTGAAGGCCTGGGCTGCCAGGTGGTCATCGACGACTTCACCTTTCACACCGACGTGCTGCCGCTGCTGCGCCAGCGCGCCGTGCGCATGCTCAAGATCGACGCCGCACTGACCACCGCGGCCATGAAGGACAAGGTCGCGCAGGCGCAGGTGGTGGCGATTTCCCAGGGCAGCCGGGTGCTGGGCATGCATTGCGTGGCCAAGCGCATCGACTCGCCCATGGCCAGGCAGTGGCTGTCGGCCGTGGGCGTGGACTTCGCGCAGGGGTTCCTGCTGGAAGGCCCCCTGCCGATCACGCAACTGGCTTCGCTGCGCCTGACCGAGCCGGTACGCCGGGTCTGAACCGGCGCTGCTACCAGGTGTAGCGCACGCCATAGCGCAGCGTGGAGCTGCCGTTGGCCGGCACCTTCACCGAGGCCGCAATGGAACTGGCGTCTTCCTTCACGTAGCGCTGGCTGCTGCTGCGCTCCACGGTCACCGTCTTGTCCAGGTACTTGAGCAGCAGCTTGTCCGTGCTGACCAGGTCGAACTGGAAGTTCTGCTCCAGCACGCGGGCATCGGGCTCGCCCAGCGACGTAAAGTCACTGTCGTCGGGTCGATCAGGGCAGCCACGTCCGTGAACTGCAACTGTGTGCGACCCGCGGACAGTTGCACGTTGCGCTCCTGTCGCACCATGGCATAGCCGGGCACCCCTGACGCGTTGGGGGTGCCCTGGCCGGGCAGCGGGCGGTAGTACCCGGCCGGTATGGCCCCGGGTCTGGCAGAACTGTAGATGGTCAGCGCGGTGTCCGGGGGTGCGGCGGACCAGACAAGGGGGCCGGCAGTGCCCCAAAGGCGCGCGGGAACAGCATTTTGAGCATGGCGGCGGTCTATGGCATCGAAAAACTGTGAGCCACGCCGGGCTGGCATGCGGGGCCTGCATGCACGATATGCCTGTAGGACCCGTGTTATGACCGCCCCCACCATAGCCCAGGCCGCCTCGGCCCCCAAGCCTGCCGCCCCTGCGGCGGCAGTTCCCATGGACGCGGCGTTCATAGAGCGCAACCAGATCATCGAGCGCTACCTGGCGGGCAAACTGCCCCTGAAGGGTGCCCAGGATTTCGAACGTTTCTGCCGCGACAATCCCGACACGGTTATCGCGCTGGGCATGTCCGATCGCATCAACCAGGGCCTGCGCCTGCTGGAGGCCTCCGGCCAGCCTGAACCGTGGGCAACCAAGCCCCTGCCGGCCTACCAGAAGCCCGTGGTGATCGCGACCCTGGCGGCACTGGCCGGCACCTTGCTGATCGCCACCGTGATGCTGCTGCTGGCTGGCAATGAAAGAAGCACGCGCATCGGTGTGCTCGAGGACGAGATCAAGAGCCAGCCGTTGCTGCCGGCGCAGTCCACGCACACCATCCTGCTGCATCCCAGCCGTTCCGGGCCCCCGACGCAAGCCATGGCCACCACCGGCACTACGGGCACGGAAATGGCGGACCTGAAGGTCGACATGTCGTGGTCGAAGTTCGGGCTGTTTCGCATCACCATCGACCGCGTCGACCAGGGCCGGGTAGCGGTGCTGGACCACATGCAAAAGGATTCCAATGGACACCTGCACCTGTCGCTGAACAGCTCGGCACTGGGTCCGGGGCAATACCAGGTCCTGGCCGAAGGGCTGGACTGGCGCGGCGATGCGACGCCGGAGGCGTGGTTCAGCTTCGCGGTCGCACGCTGAACTGATCCACCACGCGCGGCGGCGTCGCCCGCGCGTCGTCGCCAGTGGGCCGACCCGATTGATCGTCACGCCAGCGGCGCGGCACGCGATCGATGGCAAAGCACCAACCCGTCAGCACCCCGTTGCGGTCAATGCGCAGTCGCAGCCACTGCTTGAAGTCCTGGATGCGCAGTGACGAGTACGCCTCGTTGGCGTGCCTGCCGAACACGGTCATGGAGACCAGCAGGTACAGCCCCAGGACGAATCCACCCACCACCCCGCCACTGATGAATGTCACCAGCCCGGCGACCAGCAGCTGCGTCGGGTGGCCGTATTGCATGCCCAATACATTCACGGTCAGGCGCACGGCGAACCAGGCCAGCGTCAGTGCCGCCATCAGGTGCGCGATGGCATGCAGCCCGCCGCCCAGAACGCGATACACGCGCGAATGCGTGTCGGTGAAGAACATGATCGCAGAGACCACGATCATCAGCCACAGGCCGAGGAAGGGATCGCGCACGGCAACCGCCAGCACACTGTGCAGGGCCTGCGGGAAAGACTCGATGTCAGTGAAATCCAGTCGCGACGACGCAAACCACGCCGACAGCCCATACACGATGGCGAATAACCAGCCGGCTTTGGGATTGAGCCACGGGAACAACAGGTTGCCCCACACCAGGCCCTTGGATATTGCCGTCGACGGGTAGACCGCCTGCTGGGAAAAGCCGTTGCGCAGCTGCGGGAGCGCGGGCGCATGCGAAGGATGCATGAACGCGCCGCCGCCACCGGAGATTATCTGCTGCGCACCGCTGCTGTCGGCATGGCGCTTGTACATGTGCAGGTCGCCGGTGAGCTTGACGCGCACCGATCGCTGCAGCACTTCGTGCTCGAAGTATTCCAGCGTCCGCGCGGCGTAGGCCTCGTAATTCGGATATGCCAGTTCATAGATCCACTGGGGCTCCGGCACGCACAGGATCACGTTTGCCCGTGGCGACATCTGTTGTGCCACACGCCGGAAATACTGCACCTGTGGCGCGTCCAGATCCGCTCCCAGCTGCAGGTCGATGCCCGCCAGCCACCAGTCATGCGGCAGCTTCAGGGCGAAGTAGCTGCGCGTCTGGCGCGTGCGGCAGCCGGCAAAGCCCCGGTCTGGCTGGCAGAACAGGCGCGAAAAGGCGACCAGGCTGTCGAACCAGTCGTGATTGCCGGGAATGGCGAACACGTCAGGCCGGATGCTGCGGCCGGCAAACGCCGCGGTGTAGGGGAACTCCGTGCGCCGCGCGTAGGCGTCGCGACTGGGATAGGGATAGACCTCGTCGCCACCCATGACCACAACCCGTCCCGCTCGGGTATCGAGCAATGTCTCGCGCGACATCGCATCGGCGATGGCGTAGGTGGAATTCCAGCCATCGCCCAGGTCAGCGACAAAGTCGAACCAGAATGCGGCGTCTGGATCCACCGCGTCCGCGCCCGAATAGTCAAAGCTGTCCTGCGGCTGGCTGCCGAGTGCCTCGATGAGCCGCGTATCCGAGTGTCGCCCGAAGATGTTGGCCGTCACCATCATGCTGGCGGTCTGCGCCAGCACCCCCGGATCAAACCAGCCGGTCATGCGTGCGGGTTTGCGGGTCGCTGGCATGATGCTCAGCCGGATCGCAGCGTCGCCAATGGCGGTTGCGAGAGCACGCTTCGCGTGGCCAGGTATCCGGCCAGGCACACCAGCAGCGCGCCGGTCGCGGCACCGGTCAACCACAGCCCTGGGTTGGGCTGCCAGGGCATGTTGAGCAGGCGCGTGGCCATCAGGTATCCCCCAAGGGACGCAACCGCCGCGGCAATCACGCCGGCAAACACGCCGATTAGCGCAAATTCCGCCAGGACGCCGGTGAGCACGGTGCGGCGCGAGGCCCCCAGCGTGCGCAGCATGGCGCTTTCGTAGCGACGCTCGTCACGCGTCGCCTGCACGGCGGCCAGCAGCACGACCACGCCAGCCAGCAGCGTGCCGAGAAACACGCTCTGCACCGCCAGCACGGCCTTGTCGATGATCGAACGGATCTGCGCCAGCAGGTCGTCCATGTCGAACACCGATACGCTGGGGAATTGCCGCACCAGTTGCGCGATTGACGAAGGATCGGTGGGACGAAACTGGGCGCTGGCCATGTAGGTACCGACTGCACCCTCGAGCAGCCCCGGCGGCAGCATCAGGAAGAAATTGGGCTGCAGGCTGTCCCATTCAACGCGGCGAAAGCTGCTGATCGTGACTTCGATGGGCTCACCGGCGATGTCAAAACTGATCCGGTCGCCCAGCTTCAGCCCCAGCGCCTCGCGGTATTCCTGGGCGACCGACACCAGGGGCTTGCCGGCATCCTCGGCACCGAACCATTTGCCGGCGGTGATGGTGTTGCCCGCGCCCAGCTGTGCCGCCCAGGTCAGGTTCTGTTCGCGCTGCATGAACCCTTCGGCGCGCGCGTTGAGCTTTATGACGTCGGCTGCCGGCTTGCCATTGATGCCCACCATCCGGCCGCGAATCATCGGCAGCATGCGCGACACCTGGCCGCCCCGCGTGGTGAGGAAGGACCCAAAGGCGTCCTTCTGGGCCGGCGGAATATTGACAAAGAAGTAGTTGGGCGCCGATTGGGGCAGGCGACTGCGCCATTCATCGATCAGGTCGCCACGGATAATCGCCAGCAGCAACAGCACCGACAGGCCCAGGCCCAACGCCACGATCTGCACGACACTGTCGGCACGGCGGCGCGCCAGGTTGGCCACCCCGAAGCGCCACGAAAAACCGGCACCGCTGCGCAACTGGCTGGCCAGCCACACCAGCAGCATTCCCGCCACGGCCAGCACCAGCGTCGCAACCAGCAGCGCGATGAAAAACGAAATCCCCAGTACTCGGTCCCCACTGACCCAGAAGACCAGCAGGGCCACGGTCGCCACGGCCGGCCCGAATGCCAGGATGGTTGCCAGTCGCGGCGGTCCGATGTCCTTGCGCAGCACCCGCATCGCCGGCACGCGTGACAGCTGCACCATGGGTGGCAATGCAAACCCGACCAGCAGCAGCAGGGCCGCGACCAGGCCCAGGGCCAGCGGCTGCCATCCCGTCTGCGGCAGCTCCACGGCAATAAGTCCGCGCAGCGCCAACAGCAGCCATTGCTGCAGGAAATAGCCAATGATCCCGCCCAGCACCGTGGCGGCCAGCGCGATGCACACCAGCTGGCCGATGCTGATAGCCAGCACCGTGGCGCGCGATGCGCCCAGTGTCTTGAGCAAGGCGGCCAGATCAAGGTGACGGCGCACGTAGCGACGGGCGGTCATCGCGATGGCCACCGCGCACAGCAGCACGCTGGCCAGGCTCGCCAGCGTCAGGAAGCGGGCCGCCCGCGAGCTGGCCCGGTTTACCTCCGGACTGGCCTCGGCGATATCGCGCAGGTGTTCGGCGGGCAACTTGCTCTGAGCCAGCCATTTGCCAAACGTTGCCACCTGCGTCCGATTGCCCGAGAACAGCGCGGCGTAGGTAACGCGGCTGCCCGGCTGTACCAGCTGCGTCGAAGCCAGATCCTTGTCGTTCATCAGCAGCGAGGGCGACAGGTCCACGAATCCGGACCCCTGGTCAGGGCGCGAGATCAGTACCCGCGTCACGCGCAAATCGCGTGCGCCGACGGTCACCAGGTCCCCGATGCCGGCGTTCAGGGTGGACAGCAGCCGCGAATCCGGCCACACCTCGCCCGACCCTGGAATCTCCGTGGTCTCCACCGGCGGGCCAAACGGCACGGAGGCCACGCGCACCTTGCCGCGCAGCGGGTACCCGGCGCTGACCGCATGGACATTGGTCAGTTGCGTGACATCGCCCTTGAGTGCCACGGAAAGCGTCGAAGT
Source organism: uncultured Pseudomonadota bacterium (assembly GCA_963726085.1). Lineage (GTDB taxonomy): Bacteria > Pseudomonadota > Gammaproteobacteria > Steroidobacterales > Steroidobacteraceae > ZC4RG30. The sequence continues at coordinate 20,222 of CAVSAR010000004.1, forward strand.
CACGGTTGCGGTAGTGAGTCTGTCTTGCTTTGCCACCACGGCATAGCGATCACCGATGGCGTTGGTCGAATACAGGCGCAGGTCCGCACCCAAGACTTCACTGGCCTGCAGCTGCATGGCATGGTCGATGCGATCGACCAGGAATCCCACGCCCGTCAGCGTGGAGACCGCCACCAGCAGCGCAAGGAACAGCACTGCCAGCTCACCGGAGCGCCATTCCCGCGCCAGGATCCGCAGGCCCAGTGTCAATGCCGCACGCATCAGTCGATCCGCCCCGCTGTCATCGTGATGATGCGCCCGCAGCGCGCCGCCAGCGGCTGTTCATGCGTTACCAGCACCAGCGTCGTGTGCGACTCCGCGTTCAGGTCAAACAGCAACTGGCAGATGCTGGCGCCGGTTACGGTATCCAGGTTGCCTGTAGGCTCGTCCGCGAACAGCACGGCCGGCCGCACAACCGAGGCCCGTGCAAGGGCCACCCTTTGTTGCTCGCCACCGGACAGCTGGCGCGGATAGTGGCCGCCGCGACTGCCGAGACCCGACCCGCTGCAGCATGGCGCGGGCCGAATCGCGCGCATCGCGTCGCCCGGAAAGTTCCAGCGGCAGCATCACGTTTTCCAGCGCGGTGAGCGAGGGCACCAGGTGAAAGGCCTGGAATACGAATCCCACGCGGTCGGCTCGCAGCCGCGCCCGCGCATCCTCGTCCATCTCGGTCAGGTCCTGGCTGTCCAGCCACACATGACCTGAAGTCGGCACGTCCAGTCCCGCCAGCATCGCCAGCAGTGTCGACTTGCCCGCTCCGGATGCGCCCACCAGCGCTACCGTCTCGCCAGCGGCGATCTCCAGCGACACATCATCGACAATGGTCAGTTCGCCCTCGGGACTGCTAACCTTCTTCGACAGTCCCTGGGCCTTGAGTACAATCTTGCGATCCATCCGGATATTGCTCGCCTGTCTGTTGGTAACCTGCTCGGCAGCTGCAAGCGAGCGGACACTACTGGTATTCGGTGACAGCCTCAGCGCAGCCTACGGGCTGCGTACTGACCAGGGTTGGGTCACCCTGCTACAGCAGCGCCTGCAGGTCCAAGGTTACGGTTACCGCGTAGTGAACGCCAGTGTCAGCGGCGAGACCAGCGATGGCGGCCGCAATCGTATTGCACGGGCATTGACCCAGCACCAGCCGGAACTGGTGATCCTCGAGCTGGGCGCCAACGACGGCCTGCGCGGCCTGCCCGTGAAGGAGGTCCGGGCGAACCTGGCGCAGATCATCGGCGAAATCCGCAAGTCCGGGGCCAGGGTATTGCTGGTCGGCATCCTCATTCCGCCGAACTACGGAACGCAGTACACACAGGCCTTTGCCGCGATATATCAATCGCTGGCGAAGGAGCAGAATGTGCCGCAGGTGCCGTTCCTGCTGGACGGCATCGCGCTCAACCAGCAGCTCATGCAGGCCGATGGACTGCATCCGAATGCGCAAGGACAACCCAAGGTGCTCGAGAACGTCTGGGCCCATCTGCAACCGCTCTTGAGGCGTTGACGCCATGGACAGGATTTGGCTGAAGCAGTATCCGCCGGGCGTCGCGCACGATATCAACCCTGACGAATTCGCATCGTTGGCGGCGATGATCGATGCCAGCCTGACGCGACACGCCGATCTGCCTGCCTATGTGCAGATGGATTGCCAGATGACCTATGGCGAGCTCGATGCGAAATCCGCAGCGTTTGCCGCGTGGCTTCAGGCGCAGGGAATGGGCAAGGGCGACCGGATTTCAATCATGCTGCCCAACCTGCTGCAGTACCCGATTGTCATGTTCGGCGCACTGCGTGCCGGGATGGTGGTCGTTAACACCAACCCCCTGTACACCGCTGATGAGCTGCGCCACCAGCTGAATGACTCCGGCGCCACCGCCGTGGTGGTACTGGAGAACTTCTGCACCGTGGTCCAGTCCGTGTTGGCGGACACCCAGGTCAAGCACGTCATCGTTACCAGCGTGGGCGACCTGTTGCCATTTCCAAATGGCCCGCTGGTCGACTTCGTGCTGCGTCACGTGCAGCGCAAGGTGCCAGCCTGGAACATGGATGGCGCCCATCGCCTGGGTCGCGTGCTCCAGGAGTTCGCGGGTCGCCAATACGCCGCCGTGGCGCTGAACCACGATGATCTGGCGTTCCTGCAGTATACCGGCGGTACTACCGGCGTAGCCAAGGGCGCAATGCTCACGCATGGCAATCTGGTGGCCAACGCGCTTCAGGCACACGCCTGGTACTCGCAGGTCAACATCACGCATGCGACCTACATCGTCGCTTTGCCGCTGTATCACATCTTTTCGCTGACGGCCAACTGCCTGCTACACACGCTGGTGGGTGGCTACGGCGTGTTGATCGCCAACCCGCGGGACTTCCCGGGTTTTGCAAAGGTGCTGCGCAAGTATCCTCCCAACACCATGACCGGGGTTAATACCCTCTTCAACGCCCTGATGGATGCGCCAGGATTCGACCGCATCGATTTCAGCCGCATGGTTGCCTGCGTTGGCGGTGGCATGGCTGTGCAGGCCGCCGTTGCCGAACGCTGGCGCAGGCTCACGGGCTGCACCCTGAGCCAGGGCTGGGGGCTCACCGAGGCTTCACCAGTGGTGGCTGTAAACCGCCTCGTCGACACTGAATTCACCGGTGCTGTAGGCCTGCCCGTGTCCTCCACCGAGGTCAGCGTCCGCGACGAGAGCGGTGCCGATGTGGGCATCAATGCCACCGGCGAACTTTGTGTACGCGGTCCGCAGGTAATGCGCGGCTACTGGCAACGCCCAGACGAGACCGCGAACGTCATGTTGCCGGACGGCTGGTTACGGACCGGGGACATTGGCCGGATGGACAAGCGCGGGTTCGTTTACATCGAGGATCGCAAGAAGGACATGATCACCGTCTCCGGCTTCAAGGTGTACCCAAACGAAGTCGAAGCCGTTGCCGCACAGATCCCCGGCGTGTTCGAGTCTGCAGCGATCGCCCAGCACGATGATCGCTCTGGCGAAGTCGTCGCGCTCTATGTCGTTCGCAAGGACCCCACACTGACCGAGCAACAGATAATCGCGTACCTGCGACAGCACCTGACTTCGTACAAGGTGCCGCGCTACATCTACTTCAAGGAGTCCTTGCCCAAAACAAACGTCGGCAAGATCCTGCGTCGGGCACTGCGCACTGACGCCTGACCTGCCTCAGGCGCCCTGGGGACCCTGACCAAGCGGAACAACCCTAGGCAACGAGCCGCGTGCATAGCCTTGTTGATCCCCCAGATAGGCCACTAAATGGACGCCAGCGGCCACCTTGTCCCTGGAGGATCGCTTCTTTCCTGCCCTTGACTGAACTCGGCGCGTTTCCAGCCAGTCATCGATGGCGGCAAGATAAGCTGCGCCCTGTTGTTGAGCGAAGGCGGCGAACTCCTTGGCATCTGAAGGATCGAGGTCGGGGACGTGGGCGTAGCGCTCAATCAACGGCATGCGCGTGAGTGCGGAGTCGGTATTTCGATAGACTGTTTCCAACATTCTGGCGACCGATTTCGCAACATGATCAACCGCCAGCGGGTGCATTTGCCCAATTGTCGCCGACTCTGCTGTAGGTAGGTAGTGACCGCTGCGCGTCTTTCGAATCAATCCCACGGAAAGCATGTCGCTTATAACGGCGTTAGCGTCACACATTGCGTCTTGTTCCCGCACTAGCGCCGCGAGGCTCGGACATCGACCCGTAAACTTCAGGGGGCGAGGTTGAGCATACTCATCGATGTACGCTGCGTCTTTGTGCCAAGAGCGCAACACGGCTCCTGCGACCGTGTCATACCCGATGTTTGATGCAGTGCACGACCCCTCTTTAGGGACACGAGAATTGTTTTTCATTGCCTCTATCGATAACCGACAACTACTTTGAATGTCTGTCTCCGTCATTCCGGACTTCGACATAAAGTGAATGACGGAGGAAAGTAGGTTGTGCATAAGCGCGGGCGAGACTGAAGTACCTGATTTCACGTTTATTTTCCTTCTCGCGATCATTGAGTCGATGTTAGTCCTGAGATACGAGTAGAAATGTCGTTCTTGACATACGGATTGGATTTCGCTTTCGCCGCGATGCCTTGGCAATGGCAGATCCGGCTGACTCCATATCGGTAGCAAACGCCTTTAGCCCTTGATTTATTCGGCGCTGAAGGAGGATCTTGCCTGCTGCAACGGGAGATTCGTAACTTGCTTGGGCCGTAAAAAACTTGAGTGATAGGGAGCCCTTCTCCGGTTGGTTTCTCTTTATCACCCTTGCCAACGCAATGGCGAGCTGGCTCAGCTGCGAGTTGGCTTTGGTGCGTTTTGCCTTTCTCGAAAGGGAAACTTTGTCGCCATCGAATTCGATGTACCCACGGCGCTGCATTTCTGTTCGAAGTGTTCGCGGCGTAACATCGCCACCATACTTCTTAGCAAGCGCGGCAAAACTGCGCTGACGTCCCAACTAACGGTAAGACTCGTGCGTTTCCTGCCGATGTAGTAAAGGCCGGATCGGTAAGCCACCCCGAGACAAGTTGCTCGGTACGGCCTCCCCGCCGCAATACACTTCTCGTCGAAGTTCGCATCAATTGCCGCACCTGGGTGCGTGTGAGACCTGTCATTGCAGCGACAGCCGACTGGTTTATTTTCGAGTTGCCAAAGCGTGCCTTCGAAGAGGCCGCTCGGAGGAACGCCAGTTGCGCCGCAACCTCGAATTCAGATATCGAGACGCCTGCGTCAAGCAGATACCTGGCGAACTCGGACAGAAAGTCCACTAGCGGAAATTGCGCGTCCACGCTGCTTGTCACTTGATTTCTACTGCTGATTGCACATCACACAGGCCCAGGCTGGGTAATTGCGGCACGGGTCTATTCATCGCTATTGCTTTAAACCACTTCGGCAATCCCCAATCAATGCGGGAATGTGGGGTGATTGTGCAGTTTCTCGGACCATAGAAACTAGAACGCCGCCCGAGGGCGGCGTTCTTAAAACTCAATTTGCGGGTTTTATTAGCGAGCGGCCAAGCCACTACCGACGATGCCACTGGCCTTAGCGCCGCTACCGACTATGCCGCTGGCCTTCGCGCCGCTGCCGACGATGCCACTGGCCTTCTCGCCGCTACCGACGATGCCGCTGGCCTTCTCGCCGCTACCGACGATGCCGCTGGCCTTCTCGCCGCTGCCGACGATGCCGCTGGCCTTCTCGCCGCTGCCGACGATGCCACTGGCCTTCTCGCCGCTGCCGACGATGCCACTGGCCTTCTCGCCGCTGCCGACGATGCCACTGGCCTTCTCGCCGCTACCGACGATGCCGCTGGCCTTCTCGCCGCTACCGACGATGCCGCTGGCCTTCTCGCCGCTGCCGACGATGCCGCTGGCCTTCTCGCCGCTGCCGACGATGCCACTGGCCTTCTCGCCGCTGCCGACGATGCCGCTGGCCTTCTCGCCGCTGCCGACGATGCCACTGGCCTTCTCGCCGCTGCCGACGATGCCACTGGCCTTCTCGCCGCTACCGACGATGCCGCTGGCCTTCTCGCCGCTGCCGACGATGCCACTGGCCTTCTCGCCGCTGCCGACGATGCCACTGGCTAGCTGCGTTGCTAATGGAATGCGAAACATAGAACGCTGAGGTCAACTGTGAGTTCGCGTCACGATCCGCTGAAAGCGCGCAAGTCGACGTTACAATCGCAGTTGCAGCAAAAACTAGGAAAGACGTTGTTCTTCTTGGCATAACCCTTATCTCCACTTTGCGTCGCTTCGCCAAAACTGTGATTTGAGTCACAGGCTTGGCACGTTATGTTCGCTCTGGAGACAAAATATGTGATCTACGTCGGATATGTCAAACCTGCAGTAGGACGATCCCGCATTGCGAGATCAGACGACAAGTACAGTTATTGCTTAGGCAATATATTTGGTTCTGGGAGACCCACCCAGGCTCTCAGCCTCGGCGACTTCGGACTCTTGGGCTGCAAGGTTTGCAGGGGTACGTAGGTGAACGGCTCAGTCACGTAGTGAAATACGGTCAAACCGGTTTGAACGGTTTTATCCGGCTTCCCCCAATGTGTCTTGTTTGCGCTCAGCCAGTCGTCAATATCCAGGAGCATTTTTTGGGTTTTCTCTTTCAACAACGCTTCGAATTCGGGCAACGCATATTCCGGCAGCCCGCCATCTGCCACTACGGAGCGTTGAATTCGTTTGTCTTCGGGTTCGGCGCCGATATTGAATTCCAGAGTACTAGCTAGGTCGGTCATCGTGCGTCCAAAATATTCCATGGCTTGGGGAGTCATTCCGCCAGCGAACACGAGATTGGACCGCGAACCTGCCCGAAAGTGATGTACTCCGACAGATCTGATAACGCCATAGTCGAGCATATCCTTAACAATTACGTCCGGATCAGCCGTTGGATCCGCCTTGTATATCAGCGTCGACATGTTCCTTCCTGGAGTAATGTCGAAATCAAGCTCCAGCGGCAAACCGTAAGGTCCAACGTAGTGTGAGTCCGTGCTCCAGATGTGCAGCACCTCGGTGATGATTGCCTCGTTTGTAGTCTCGGGCGGCGCCAGCGCCTTTTCATCGTCAATGAACCTGCTCACGTCCGCGAGGGGAACCCCGGTGTAGTCGGACAGGACGGCACGCGTGAGCGGCCCTTTGTAGCCCCGAATGCCATCGCGTACGGCTATCTCAACGTAGGCCCCCTTGATGACTTCGCGGAACTCCAGATAGGGAATCCCGGCGCGCAGCAGGATCCTGATCAACGGCTTCAGGATCTTGCGGAATGAGTACATCAGTTGGGCACGGGCGGCTTCTCGAAGTCGCATGGGTCAGCTCCTCTGCGCGGGCACGAACAGCCGGTCGTGCTCGCTGATTGCATAGCGGTCAGTCATGCCAGCCACATAGTCGGCAACGGCGCGGGCGCGGCCAGCAGCGCCAAGCACGGCCTCCAGGCGCTGAGCCACGGCGCGGTGTTCGTCCGGCATCAGCAGCACATCTTCCATGAACACGCGAAACAGGTCCCCTACCACGTTGCGCGCCTTGCGCGTCATGCGCTGCACGCGGTAATGCCGGTAGAGGTTATCGCGCAGGAAGCGCTTCAGCTGCAGATGCTCGGCGCGCACCTGGTCGCTCATGTCCACCAGGGCGCAGCCGCTGGCGCGCACGGCGTCGATATCCCTCGGTGCTGCCTCGTGCAGCCGGGCACTGGTCGACTGGATCACGTCCACCACGATGTAGTTGATCATCCGTCGCACGGTTTCGTGGACCAGACGGCGACCGGCCAACTTCGGATAGCGCTGCCGCACCTCGTCGAGCTGTCGTGCAACGATGGGCAGTTCCTGCAGCTGTTCCAGCTCCAGGAACCCGGCGCGCAGGCCGTCATCGACGTCATGATTGTTGTAGGCGATTTCGTCGGCGACATTGGCCAGCTGTGCCTCGAGGCCCGCCTGCTTGCGCTCGATGAACCGCAATCCCAGCTCGCCCAGCTCGCGCGCCTTGGCTATCGAGCAATGCTTGAGAATGCCTTCGCGGGTCTCGAAGGTAAGGTTCAGGCCATTGAAGTCCGCGTAGCGCTCCTCGAGCTCATCGACCACGCGCAGCGACTGCAGGTTGTGCTCGAAACCCCCGAACTCGCGCATGCACTCGTTGAGCGCGTCCTGGCCGGCATGGCCGAACGGCGTGTGCCCCAGGTCGTGCGCCAGGCAGATCGCCTCGGTCAGCGACTCATTCAGCTCGAGCGCACGGGCAATCGAGCGTGCGATCTGCGCCACCTCCATGGAGTGCGTGAGGCGGGTGCGGTAAAGATCGCCCTCGTGATTGACGAACACCTGGGTCTTGTACACCAGGCGGCGAAACGCCCCGGAGTGCACGATGCGATCGCGGTCGCGCTGGTACTCACCGCGATATTGCGGTGGCGGCTCCGGAAAGCGGCGCCCCCGCGTACGTTCCTCATGGGCTGCGTAGGGGGCGAGCATCGCTACCCGAAGTGCCTGGCCAACGTGCCGTGCAGCGCATCGTCGGCGTAGTCTGCCGTGAAGCGCGCCGCCCCCAGCCGCTCCAGCAGCACCAGGCGAATCCGCCCGGACTTGACCTTCTTGTCCAGGCTCATGAACTCCAGTGCGCGCGCCGCGCCAATGCGCGGCGCCTGCACCGGCAGTCCGATCCGCGCCAGCAGCTCGCGCACCCGCTGCGACGTCGGCGGCAGTCAGCATTCCCAGCTGTGCCGACAGGTCCGCGGCGATGACCATCCCGGTGGCCACGGCCTCGCCATGCAGCCACTGGGTGTAGCCGGTTGCCGTCTCGATGGCATGGCCGAACGTATGGCCGAGATTGAGCAAAGCCCGATCGCCGGCTTCGCGTTCATCGCGCCGCACGACCTCGGCCTTGAGCTGGCAGGAGCGGTGGATGGCGTGGGCCAGCGCCGCCGGATCCAGCCCCAGCAGTTGGTCCACGTTGCGCTCGATCCAGTCCAGGAATTTCAGGTCGAAGACCAGCCCGTACTTGACGACCTCGGCCAGGCCCGCGCGCAACTCGCGCGCCGGCAGCGTGCGCAGCGCGGCCGTATCGGCCAATACCACGCTGGGCTGGTGGAACGCGCCGACCAGGTTCTTGCCGCCGGGGTGATTGACGCCGGTCTTGCCGCCAACGGAGGAATCCACCTGCGCCAGCAGGGTGGTGGGCAACTGGGCAAACGCGACCCCGCGTTGATAGCAGGCTGCGGCAAACCCGGCCAGATCACCGACAACGCCTCCGCCCAGGGCCAGCACCGTGCAGTCACGCCCGAAGCGGTTGGCCACCAGCACGTCCAGCACCCGCGATACGTATTCCAGCGTCTTGTACTGCTCGCCATCCGGCAGCGCACATCGACGATGTTGCGGTCAGGCAGCGCCCGGCGTACCGCATCCGCATACAGCGGCCCGACGGTGGTATTGCTGACCAGGAGCAGGTCGCGAGCCGGCAGGTGACCGGCCAGCGTGCCCGCGTCGGCCAGCAGGGATTCGCCGATCAGGATCGGATACGAGCGCTCGGCCAGTGAAACTTCAAGCGTCAGCACAACCGGTGAAGTATAGATCGCGCCTCGCCCGCCACGCTCAACCGCCGTCTACGGGCTCAATGGGCTTGATGCCCAGTGCGTCCAGCACCAGGTGCGCCACCCGCGCGACGCGCCGGTTGTCGGTGGATAGCGTGATATCGGCAATCTCCCGGTACAGCGGATCGCGCACGGTCCGCAATTCCGCCAGTCGCGCCGGCAGATCCGGGGCCTTGAGTAGCGGACGTCCGCGGCCCTTGCCCACCCGATGCAGCTGCTGGGCCAGGGAGGTCTCCAGGTACACCACGATGCCCGTCTCCTGCAGCAGCTTGCGATTCTCCGGTGCCAGTACCGCGCCACCGCCGGTGGCAAGCACGATGGGTTCCTTGTGGCACAGCGCAGCCAGCGCCTCGCGCTCGCGCGCCCTGAAGCGCGCCTCGCCCTCGCGGTCAAAGATGTACGGAATGTCCACGCCCGCCTGGCGTTCGATCTCTGCATCACTGTCGTAGAACGGCACGCCCCGCAGCCGTCCGATGTGGCGTCCCACGGCGGACTTGCCCGTGCCCATGGGACCGATCAGATAGATGTTGCGCTTTCCCAGCATGCCGGAAAGCATACGGCCGCCCGAAGGCGGCCGTAAGCGGGTTTCAATGGAGCCAGGGCTTAGCTAACCGTGACGGGAATCTGCACCAGCGTCTGTTGTCCGCTGGGCGTCTTTACCGTCAGGTTGAAGATTCCGGAACCTGCAGTAGAACCGGCAGTCAGACTGAATGAAAATACCGTACCGGAGCCCTTGGTCCCGGCCGGTACATTCGAGCACGGTACGCCAAATGTATTTGGCGTACCCAATTGGACAGCGGAACCAGAGACGGCGGCTGAAACAACTGTTCCGCCGGGCATGATGTTGTTGTTGACATCGCGAACCCAAACCGTCACCGATTGGGAACCATTGATCGGCATACTGATTGGCGCAAGCGCCGCACCAGCCGTGTCAGTCACCACTGGCGTGCTGCCGGACATGACAACCACATTCTTTGCGCCAATGCCGGTGGAGCGAGAGGACGGGCCACCACAACGGCCAGTCGTATCGTTGCAAAGAACGCCGTTGAATTTCCCGTCGGCAGGATCGCGGACACCGTCGTTGTTGAAATCGAAGAAGTAGCCATCCGTTCCAGGGGTATACACACCATCTTCGTTGTCATCACGGTAAGGCTCCGGAAGGTCCGTGAAGGTCTCTCCATTGTCGAACGCACCGTTGCCGTTGCTATCGACGAAGGATTCTTCGCCGATGGCCGTGGCAAGCAATGTCACTCGACCATCTGTGGGACGCGGATTGGAACTGCGCCATGTCACGGCGCAAAGCCCGCTTTCGGTAGTCGTGGTGACTGTGGTGCACTGAGCCTGCACGGCGCCACCCTCTGCCGTAAATGTAACCGCCGTGCCATCAGGCACTGGGTTACCGAACCGGTCCGCGAGACGTGCCGTCACAGCGGTCGTGGTGCCATCCAGGTCCAGGCCTTCGACGTTCTGACATGCCAGCGCCAGCGAGAAGCTCGCGGCGGTGGGAATGCCGGTGGTGACCGTCAATTGGCTGGACTGTGTTGAAATGTTTGGCGTGACGCTGGTGATGCTGGCTGTGACCCTAATCGAGGTCGATACCGTGCCGGCATTTACCACAGTCTGCACCAGTCCCTGGGCGTCACTGAGCAACGACGCGGGGGTCAGGGAAATTCCACCTACGGAAGTATCCAAGGTGAACGCCACCATTGCACCGGCCCTCGGTCCGCCCGAGGAATCCAGTACCTTGAAGACAACCGTGCTGGCCTCCGGACGACCAGGATCGCCGGTGCCCTTCAGTGCAATGTTAGTCAGGGGTTGCCGACACGAAGGCGATCGTGCCGATTGCCCCCTGCGCAACCGTTACTGTTCCAGTTGCTGTGCTGGTGACGCCGTTAAGCACCGCCGTGGCAGTGATGACATCGGGACCCGTGCAGCCATTTGCAACGTATGTCACCGTCGCAATACCTGTCGCAGTCATGGCGTCACTCGCGGGATTGATCTTCGCCGATCCCTGGGCTACGCAAGGTGAATTGAAGGTGACAGTAGAGGACGTCGTGTAAAGATTACCGTCCGCCTGCTGCAGCGAAACGGTCAGACTGGTGCTGCCTCCCGCCGAAAGGCTAGTGCTGATGATGCCGATTGCACCCGCCTGAAATCCGCTTCCCGTGCCCGTGCCCAGCTGCACCGCCTGACCTGTGCCGCCTCCCGGTCCGGTGGCTGCACCGGTGCCCTTAAAGGAATTGCTATCACCGCTTCCGCAGGCGGCCAGCAGCGAGGCCATCAGGGCTGTGAGAAATGCAGACTTGCGCATATCGGTATCCGTTGCTTCGTTGGTGCGGTTAGTTGACGTTGACGCCTTCGCGCACAATCTTCGGGGTCACAAAGATGAGCAGCTCATCCTTGTTGTTGGTCTTGCTGGTGGTCTTGAACAGGTAACCCAGGCCCGGGATATCCCCCAGCCACGGCACCTTCTTCTCGGTCTCGCGACGCTCGGTCTCGAGAATGCCGCCCAGCACGACGGTCTGACCGTCGCCGATGAACACCGTGGTGGTGATCTCGCTGGTGTCGATCGAGGGCACGTTCACACCGCCGGTCGTGACCACCACCTGGCCGACGCGCTGCTTCTTGACGTTGATGTCAAGAATCAGCCGGTTGTCCGGGGTGATCAGCGGCGTGACCTTGAGGGCCAGCACCGCCTTCTTGAACTGGATGGTCGCCGCACCGCTCGAGGCGGCTTCCTGGTACGGGATTTCCGTGCCCTGCTCGATCATGGCTTCCTGTTGGTTGGCGGCCATGATGCGCGGCGAGGAAATCACTTCACCCTTGCCTTCGGACTGGGCGGCCGACAGCTCCAGGTCGACGATGTAGTCCGAGCCCAGCACCATCAGCGCCAGGCTGCCGGCCGGATTTGCGACCGGCAGGTTCACGTTGTACCGATTGGCAGCGGTGCCACCGGTGGGCACCTGCACCGGCAACGGCGGGTTGCCGGCGGCCAGATTGCCCAGGGCGGAGCCGAGGATTTGGTCGGTGCCCGCGGCCGTGCCGGTGGTCGAATACAGGCCATCGTTGCCCTTGCCGGTAATGGCCGTGAACCCGGCGCGCACACCCAGGTCACGCGTGAAATCCGAGCTGACCACCACGATGCGCGCCTCGATCAGCACCTGGCGCACCGGGATATCAAGCGTCGCCACCAGCGAACGGATGCTGGCAATGCTGTCGGCCGTGTCCTGGATCAACAGCGTATTGGTGCGCGAGTCGATGGTGACGTTGCCACGCTGGGACAGCAGCGACCGGCCGCCGGTCCCGCCACCGCCACCGCCACCGCCGCCCGCGCCGCCCTGGGCGCGGATCAACGCCGCGATGTCTTCGGCCTTGGCGTAATTGACCTGCAGGTACTCGGTACGCAGCGGCGCCAGGTTGCCGATGTCCTTCCTGGCTTCCAGCTCGGCCTTCTCGCGCGTGGCCAGTTCTTCGGCCGGCGCCACCAGGATCACGTTGCCGTCACGGCGCATGGCCAGGCCCTTGAGCCGCAGCACCACGTCCAGCACCTGGTCCCAGGGCACGTTCTGCAGGCGCAAGGTGACGCCGCCGGTCACCGAATCGGAAACGACGATGTTCTCGCCGCTGGTGTCCATGATCAGCTGCAGCACTGCGCGGGTGTCGATGTCCTGGAAGGCCAATGACATGCGCTCGCCGGTGTACACCGGGCGCTGGTCGACCTGCGCCTTGGCTGCGCGCCGCGGCTGCAGCTCAATTACGTACTGGTCGTCGGCCTGGTAGGCCAGCTGCTCGAACTCGCCCGCGGCCGTGATCACCAGCTGGGCGCCAGTGCCGGCGGTTACCGCATCGACACTGGACACCGGCGTGGCGAAATCGGACACGTCAAAACGGCGCTGCAGGTGCTGCGGCAGGCTCGCGCCGGCGAAATCCACGAACACTTCATTGCCCTGCTGGCGCAGGTTGATGGGCGTACGCGGATCGGTGAGTTTCACGATTACCCGGCCGGTACCGTCGTTGCCGCGCCGAAAGTCGATGCTAGAGATGGCGCGGTGGCTGGCCGTCGCGGTGGTGGTAGCCGTCGCAGCACGCGTGGCGGCTCCGGTGGGGTTGGCCGCAGGTCGCGCCGGCTCACCCAGGGTGATCAGAATGCGGTTGCCGTCCACCTTGGTGTCGTACGGCACCATATGTTCCAGGTTCAGGACCAGGCGCGAGCGGCCATTGCCTTCGGCGGCCAGGATGCTGTCCAGTCCGCCAGTGCGCACGTCGATCCGGCGCTGCGCCACGGCCAGGGTGGTGTCGGGCAGGTCGATCGAGATGCGTGCCGGGTTGTCGATGGTGAATGACACCGGGGTCGGGGCCGGACCGCTGGTGGTGATGATCAGCTGCCCGCCCTTGCCAACCATGGGTTGGACATCGATGGACAACACCTTGTTGCCTGCGCTGGCCGGGGCTGCAGGAGCATCCGCCGCACCTGCCGTGATGGTCAGGCTGCCGGTCAGGGCCAGCACAGCTGCCACCAGCACCTTTCGCAAGGCGGTTGGGTTGGCGATATAACGGTTCATTCGCATGATCTCCTGCCGGTCATTCGTTCAAGGCGATCGACGCCGTGCGTTCCATGTATCCACCTAGTCCGTCCGGGACGATCTCGGTGACATTTATGCGCGACGGCTCGATAGCTGAAATGCGTCCATCGTTCTGTCCGAGGTAATCACCCGGCACCACGCGGTGCACCAGGCCATTACTGTCCTTGACCAACCCGTACTGGCGGACGCCCACGCTGAGCGTGCCCACCATGTGCAGGGTGTCGAGGGAAAACTGCTCCAGGAACTGCCGGTTGCGCTTGGCGTCCGGGCGTACCCCCGGGGTACTGTTCTCGCCGTTGCCGCCGGGCACGAACGGGGAACGCAGGCTGGCATCGGTGTAGAAGAAGCTCTCGTACGGCTTGACCTCAGGCAATGGCTCGACGCCGCCTGGCTGTTCCTGCTTGGTCTGCGCGATGAACTGGTCCAGTTCCGAGTCCCGTGGGGAACAACCGGCCAGGACCAGCGCCGCGACCAGGAAAAGTGCGGGTTTACTCATGCGCCACTCGATCCACGGGTGGTCGCGACGTTGGCCTTGCGCGCCGCCTCAGCCGCCGCGACTTCCTCGTCATCCAGGTACCGATAGGTCTTGGCCGTGACATCCATCTGCAGCTGGTCATAGGCATCCTTGCTCGCCGTGGTGATCACCACGTCGTGCAGCGTCACGATGCGCGGCAAGGCGGCAATGCCGCTGACGAACTCGCCCAGCTGGTGGTAGCTGCCGGTCAGGCGGATCTTGAAGGGCAATTCGGCGTAGAAATCCTTGTTCTGCTGCGGCAGCGGCTGGAATTTCTCCTGCTGCAGGCCGGCGGCCAGGCCGGTCTGGGAGATGTCCACCAGCAGGTTGGGCACTTCGGTCTTGCCCGGCAGCTGCCGCAACATCGCGCCGAACGAGCGCTCGATGTCCTTGAGCTGCTGCTTGTACAGCTCCAGGTTCACGGCCTTGGCGTGCTTGGTCTTGAATTCGTCCTGCAAACTGGCCTGCTGCTGCCGGGTCTGTGCCAGCTCGTCCTTGCGGGCGTTCCACACCAGGAAATAAACCAGCACGATCGCCAGCAGCAGGAACCAGATGCCAATGGCGCCAATGCGCACCGCAAAGGGCCAGCGTCCCGGGTCACGCGGATCCAGTTGCTTGAGTTCGTCGAAGGTCATTTCGGTCTCCGCGCTGGCACGCCCGGTTTGGGGCCCTTGGTCTCTTCGGTCAGCGTCGTTACCTGGTCGGCAGACAGCGTGAATTCGCTGCCCAGGGCATTGCCCTTCTTGCTTTCAACGACCTCCAGTTCCGCGTTCTTGAGCCACTGGGAGCCTTCGATGTTGCGCATGAACGAGGACACCCGGGTGGCCGACTGCGCCACGCCGGTGACCTTGAATTTCGCGCCGTTCTGCGTGATCGAGGTCAGGTACGTGCCACTGGGCACGGTCTGCACGAAGGTATCGAACACGTGCACGATTTCCGGACGCGAGCGCTGCAGCTTCTCGATGATCTGCATGCGCGCGATGAACTGCTGCTTGCGCGTCTCGAGGCTGTTGATTTCCTCGATCTGCTTGTCGAGCAGCTTGATTTCGCTGGTGAGCTTGGCGTTGCGCGTCTGCTGGCTGGCGATCATGGAGTTGAACATCAGGAAGGCGGCACCGGCCACGGCCAGGGAGGCAACCGTTGCCGCAGCAATGCCGACGCCGAACGACTTCTTGCGCTCGGCCCGCTGCTGTTCACGCCAGGGAAGTAGGTTGATGCGCGGCATTAGTCGAAACTCCGCAAGGCCAGGCCGCAGGCGGTCAGCAGGGCGGTGGCGTCACGCTGCACACCCTGGGCGCGGGCACGCGAGGAAAGCTTCATCTGGCCCAGCGGGTCGCCCTTCTCGGCCGTGATCCCGATCCGGCTCTGCACGACTTCCGCCGCGCCGAGGATGTTGGCGCAGCCCCCGCAGATCACGATCTTCTCCGGCTGCTCGCGGCCCGAGCCGGATGCCAGGTAGAACTGCAGCGAACGACTGATCTGCTGGGTCATGTCGTCGATGAACGGGTCGAGCACCTCGGTCTGGTAGTTGGCCGGCAACCCGCCTTCCTTCTTGGCGCGCCCGGCTTCCTCCAGCGACAGGCCGTAGGTACGCATGATTTCCTCGGTCAGCTGCTGGCCGCCGAAGGCAAAGTCACGCGTGTACACGATCTTCAGGTTGCGCAGCACGCTGAAAGTGGTCGTGCTGGCGCCGAAATCCACCACCGCGACGGAGCGGTCGATGCCGCCGTCGGGCATCTGGTGGGTCATGAGCCGGCAGGCGTTTTCCAGCGCGAAGGCCTCGACATCCACGATCTGGACATTGAGGCCCGCGGCCAGCACCGCGGAGCGGCGCTGCTCGACATTCTCGGAGCGCGAGGCCACCAGCAACACGTCGATGGACTCGGCATCCTTTTCGGATGCGCCCAGTACCTCAAAATCGTAGGCGACTTCGTCCATGGGGAACGGGATGTACTGGTCGGCCTGCATCTCGACCTGGGCTTCCAGGTCAGATTCCTTCAGCGTGCGCGGCATCTGGATCACCTTGGTGATCGCCGCATCGCCACTGATGGCGATCGCCACGTCCTTGGTGCGCACGCCGGCACGGCGCACGGCCCGTGCAATCGCCTCGCCGACGGCATCGGCATCGACGATCGCCTTCTCGTTCATGGAGTTCTGCGGAGTGGCCTCGGCGGCATAGGCGTCGACCGTATAGGTGCCGCCCGCCATGGTGATTTCGATCAGCTTGATCGACGATGGCGTGATATCGAGACCCAGGACAGGGCGGTGTCTACGCGAAAATAGAAACACGGATCTCCCTTACCTTTCAGCTAGTTAGAGGCCAAAGCGCTGGTCCGTTCTGACCTTATCTGCAACTATAGCCTACGAAACGGTTAAATTGAACGCGATCACCCTGCCGGTTTCCGTGAGCGCCGCCACAGTCCCTGCATTTGGTCGTGTGACATTGTCCAATTCAACCGGCCAGTGGAAACTGCGCCCACACCCGCATCGGCGCAACCAGAGCATGCTGAATCCGTGAATTCGACCGTCTTTCGCCTGCTTCGAGTGGCACTAGTCCTCATCTGCGGACTGTTGCTCGCAGGGGTTTTCGCCCTCGCCTGCACGTATGTCTACCTGGCGCCGTCGCTGCCTTCGGCCGAGACCATGCACAAGGTCGAACTGCAGGTACCCCTGCGCGTCTACACCAGCAGCGGCGGCCTGATTTCCCAGATCGGCGAGCAGCGGCGAATTCCCGTGACCTACGACGAGATTCCCGAACTGGTGCGCCATGCCGTGCTGGCAGCCGAAGACGATCGCTTCTTCGAGCACCATGGCGTGGACTGGGTTGGAGTGACCCGCGCCCTGGTGATGAACGTGGCCACCGCGGACATGGGCCAGGGCGGCAGCACCATCACCCAGCAGGCGGCGCGCAACATGTTCCTGTCCCTGGACAAGACGCTGCGGCGCAAGCTGTCCGAATTGTTTGTCACCTACCGGATGGAAAAGGACTTCACCAAGGAGCAGATCCTTGCCACCTACCTCAACGTGATCTTCTTCGGCCAGCGCAGCTATGGCATCGCCGCGGCCGCCGAGACGTTCTACGGCAAGCCCCTGTCCGACCTCAGCGTGGCGCAGGCGGCAACGCTGGCCGGCATCATCCAGCTGCCCTCGCGCTACAACCCGGTCACCAATCCCAAGTCCGCCGAGGTGCGCCGCAGCTATGTCCTGCGGCGCATGACCGCACTGGGATACATCGACGAGGCCACCCGGCAGAAGGCGGCCGCCGAGCCCATCGCGTCGCGCGGCTTTGCGCCCCTGTATGACGTGGAGGCGCCCTACGTTGCGGAGCAGGTGCGCCAGGACATCGTCAACCGCTTCGGCGCCGCCGCGGTCAATGCCGGCTACAAGGTGTTCACGACGCTGGACAGCCGGCTGCAGACCGCGGCCAATCGCGCCCTGCGGGTGGGCCTGATCGAGTACGACCGTCGTCATGGCTATCGCGGTCCGCTGGCCAGCGTGAAGCTGCCCACTGCCCCCTCCAGCGCCGACCTGGACCAAGCGCTGGCAGACCACGGCGCCGTCAGCCTGCTGCAGCCGGCGGTGGTGACCAAGGTGGCCGATACCAGCGCCGACGTGTACATCCGCGGCGCGGGCGCTGCGCAGATCAGCTGGGTGGGAATGTCCTGGGCGCGGCGCCTGACCAAGTCCGGCGCACTGATGGCCAACCCGCGCAAGGCCGCGGATGTCCTGAGCGTGGGTGACGTGGTGTATGTGGTCACCGACCGCCGCGGCTACGCGCAGCTGGCGCAGATGCCGGCCGCACAGGGTGCCCTGGTGGCCATGGACCCCAACGATGGCGCCATCGTGTCGCTGGTGGGCGGATTCGACTACTACACCAACAAGTTCAATCGCGTTACCCAGGCAAAACGCCAGCCCGGCTCGGGGTTCAAGCCGTTCCTGTACTCGGCGGCGCTGGAGAATGGCTTCACCCCGGCTTCCGTCATCCTCGACATGCCCATCGTGCTGGAAAACGCGGGCGAGGAGGAGAACTGGCGCCCCGAGAACTCCAGCGGCGAATTCGGCGGCCCCATGCGCCTGCGCGAGGCCCTGGTGTATTCGCACAACCTGGTGTCCATCCGCATCCTGCAGACCATTGGCCTGGACGCGGCCATCGAGCACGCCACCAAGTTCGGCTTCGACCGCGACTCCTTTCCCCGCAATTACACGATGGCGCTGGGCACCCAGACCGCATCGCCGCTGGAAATGGCCACCGGGTTCTCGGTGTTTGCCAACGGGGGATTCAAGATCTCCCCGTACTTCATCAGCCGCATCGAGGATTCCAGCGGCAAGGTGGTGTTCGAGAACAAGCCCCTGCTGGCCTGCCTTGAATGCGAAGCACCGGTGCAGGTGCCGCTACCGCGCCAGGTCACCGTGGCTGCGACCGACGGCACTGCACCCATTGGCGCCACTGTGCCGGGGACGGACCCGCCGTCGGAACCGGTATTCGTGCAGCGCATACACGAGGTGGACGCACCGGCCCCGCTGCAGCCGATGGCCCGCCTGCAGGGCGGACTGGGCTACCTGCCGGCCGACCGGCTGGCACCGCGGGTGATTTCGCTGCAGAACGCATGGCTGATGACCAACATCATGAAGGACGTCGTGACGCGGGGCACCGCGCGGCGCGCCCGCGCCCTGGGCCGCGAGGATCTGGCCGGAAAGACTGGCACCACCAACGACTGGCGCGACGCCTGGTTCAGCGGATTCAATCACCAGCTGGTGGCAACGGTGTGGACCGGTTTCGACGGCGAGGGAACGCTGGGTCGTGGCGAGGAAGGCGCGGCCGTCGCCGTGCCGGTGTGGATGCATTTCATGCGTGAGGCGCTGCGTGCCGTTCCCGCACAAGACCTGGACCGGCCCGGCGGCCTGATCGACCTGAAGATCAACCGCTACACCGGAACCCTTGCCGACCCACTCAATCCCGATGCAATCTACGAGACATTCATGCTTCAGCACCAGCCACAGATGCCTGCGCCGGGAGAAAGCACCGGTTCCTCGTCTGGCGGCGGCGCGGGTGGCGGAGCTGACCCACTCTTCTAGGTAATCGCCATGCCCAAGCGCGCGCCAACGCGATCTGATCACCTGCGCAGCGCTGTTGCCCAGGAAGCGGCGCGCCTCATGGCCGAACACGGCATCCAGGACTACCTGGTGGCCAAGCGCAAGGCCGCCGAGCGCTATGGCGTGGTCGATGGCTCATTCCTGCCCAAGAACGTCGAGATCGAGGCCGCGCTGGCCGCGCACCAGCGCCTGTTCGCCGGCGACCGCCACGTCAGCAGCCTGCAGCAGCAGCGACGCATTGCGCTGCAGGCAATGCGGCTGCTGGCCGGGTTCGAGCCGCGGCTGGTCGGGGCCGTGCTCAACGGCACCGCCACGGAGTTCACCGACATCCAGCTGCACGTATTCTCAGACAGCCCCGAGGCGGTTTACCTGCACCTCATGGAGCGGCGCTATGACTACGAGGTGTTCGAGCGCAAGCTCAAGCTGTCACCGGAGCGGCAAATCGCCGTGCCGACTGTGCGCTTCGAGATGGGCGGCGAGATCATCGAGGCGTTCGTATTTCCGACGGACGGCATCCGGCAGGCCCCCATCAGCCCGGTGGACGGAAAGCCGATGCGCCGGGCAGGGATTGCCGAGACTGAAGAACTGTCATGAAGCACGGGACCATGATCGACAGCGCCAGGTCATCCATCCAGGGGGCCCAGATCTATCTCAGCGCTGCAGGTCCGGCGGGACTCATCAGCGCCATACACGGAAAGCTCACCAACTCGATCACCAGCATCAAGGTGACGCGCAAGGATTGCAGGCATCCATTCCGCCTGCGGGTTCCGACATCAGATGTTGCAACCTGCTGGCAGATCTTCGTCCACAAGGAATATGACTTCCTGGTAGCACAGCAACCGCAAGTCATCGTGGACGCCGGCGCGAACATCGGGCTGGCGTCGATCAGCTTTGCCAACCGGTTTCCGCAAGCCTTGATCCTCGCGATCGAACCGGAAAGCAGCAATTTCGAGATGCTGCTGCTAAACACAGAACCGTATTCCAACATCCATCCACTGCAAGCGGCGCTATGGAACCAGAACGAGGAAATAGACCTGCTGGACCCTGGGCTTGGCAAATGGGGATTCATGACCGGCGCCGGCGACGTGGCGGACCAACTGCCGGCTACATTCCGCCATCGTGTGCGCGGCATCACCATTGATCAGGTGATGCGTGAATACGCCCTTGCCAAGATCGACATCCTGAAACTGGACATCGAAGGGGCTGAGCGCGAGGTATTCAGCGACACATCCAACTGGATAGGCAAGGTGGACGGAATCATCGTCGAGCTTCATGAGCGCATGAAGAAGGGTTGCGAGCAAAGCTTTGCACAGGGCGCCCGGGGCTTCAGGGACCGGTGGGCACTGGGCGAGAACATCTATCTGTCGCGCGGGCGGTACATGACCGGTCCGCCATCAAGCTGATTGCCCCGGCTGCGGGGTGATCGCAGGACGTGCACGAGCCCCGTGCTGCCAGGGCGTGGCCGGCTATCCACCCGATGCCCAGCGTTGCGCGCTCAGAATGCGCGTTTGCGACTGAGTTCATCGTACTGCTGGGGCGAGACTTCGACTGTGTGTCCGGAGCCTGTTTTCTGGAGCCACCGCTGGGTTTTGCGGACCGTGCGGTGCACCATGCCGGGCCGGGTAACCTGATCGAACAGGCGCACCCGGAATGCATCCAGGGCGTATCCAAGTCGTCGCCAGAGGGACACGACCGGCTCGCGCGCAGCACGCGTCGCGACGCGCCAATCACCGCGAATCCAGTCCTCCCGGCTATGCACCAGCGATGCCATAGCCCGAGCGGCCCGGAATTCACTTTCATACTTCACATAGTGGCCGACAGACGGTTCGTACCGGCCCCCGGCCCAGGTCGGTGACCGGTCATCCACCGGCCGGGCCGCGTACATCACGTACGGAAATTCCCGAACCTCGCTCAGCAGGCCGGTCCTTCGCAGATGCAGCGCCAGCAATTGTTCGTCATTCCAGGCGTCGCGCTGTTGCATGTCGCGCATCAGTTCATCGGGCCTGAGGAGGATGTCCTCGAGCCCATTGAGAAAGTCCACTATATGCTCGCGCGACACGACCGCATGACGGTCGTTAATGCCACTCCAATGGTGATCATCCGGCACCCAGACATGCTGACGCGTGAGCACTGACAGGGGTGGGTGCGGACACAACCAGACGTAGTCTGAGCGCGTGATGATGAACCGATCATAATGATCGAGCACCGCGTCCTGCATGAGGCCCTGCAGCAGCAACCAGCGGCAAAATACCAGGATGGACGATGCGCTGGGATGCGCCGTCGCGGAGTGGATGCGGCCAGCCCAGGTGCCGGGAATGCGCAGCAAGCTGCGCCAGTCCGGCGCGGCACACTTGCGCTGCTGACACAAACGCCGCTGCGCAGCGTCGAATACGGGACCGTAATCTTCCGGGTCCGGTGCCGTCCATTTGTACCGGGCGCGCTGCCAGTAGGCATTGTCGCGCCCATAGTGGTCGTCGACCGTGAGTGCAAGTGCCAGGTCTGCGCCCAATTCCTGAAGCACCTGCCTATCAAAGCTGGCAAAGGTAAGTTGATGTGCCCGCGTCTTGGCCAACACGCACGCGAGCACGCGCTCGGTCATCGCGAGGCGGGTCTTGCGCCCAATGCCGAGCGCCTTGCGTCGGCGCGATCGCGACCGCGCCTGGCAGTCTCGGCCGGGGCCTCACCCTCCAGAAATCGTGCCAGCGTCTCGATGGTGGTGTGCCGGAACAGGTCGGTCATCTGGATCGGCTTGGCGACTTTCTCACGCAGTTCCTTCAGCACCTGAATCACCAGTAGCGAGTGACCGCCGATATCGAAGAAATTGTCCCTGGTGCCGATGTTCTCGACCCCCAGTGCCCGCTGCCAGATGCCCATGACCAGCGCTTGCGCATCGCTACCCTGCGGGATGCCTTTGGCCGGAACGGATATCACTGCAGCGGACGTGCGCACCGGCAATGGCAGCGCCTTGCGATCCGTCTTGCCATTGGGCGTCACGGGCATCGCCTGCAGCGAGATGATCGTCGAGGGCACCATGTACTCCGGCAGTTGCGCCGCCAGCGAGCTGCGCAATGACTGCACGTTGGCTGCGATGCCATCCACGGTTCGTACATACGCGAGTATCCGCTGGTCACCGGGGGCGACTTCGCTCAGGATTGCAGCCGCTTCCGCGATGCCTGGCTGGGCGCGCAGCACCGACTCGATCTCACCGAGCTCGACCCGAAAGCCGCGGATCTTGACCTGCTGGTCCAGCCGTCCGAGGCACTCCAGACGTCCCTCTGGCAGGAAACGGCCCAGGTCCCCGGTGCGATACATGCGCGCGCCCGGTTCAGGGTGGTAAGGATCCGGTAGAAATCGTTCCGCGGTGAGATCCAGGCGCTGCCAGTAGCCTCGCGAGACCCCCAGTCCCCCAATGACCAGTTCACCGGTGAGCCCAGGCGGCAGTGGCTGTTGCTGCCGGTCAAGCACATACAGCGACTGGTTCAGCAGCGGCTCGCCAATGCAAACACTGGCGGCAGTGAATGCATCGGCCTGCACCCTGCCCACCGTGGACCAGATCGTGGTCTCGGTGGGCCCGTACATGTTGCTTACCTGTCCCTGCACCAGGCCGGCGAGCTTGCGTGCGAGGTCGGGGGGCAGCGCCTCCCCGCCCACCATCATGTGCCTGAGGCCTGCCAGTCCGGGCTGCGCATCCGCATCGGCGGCCAGCATCGTCGCCATGGTGGGCGTGCACTGCAAATGCGTCACGGACTCACCCTTGAGCAGGCCGGCCAGGGAGAAGTCGCCGGCCGGCATGTCGGGCGCCTGCGCCAACGCGCGCAACTGGTCCAGGTACGGAAGGTGCTCGAGCACCGTATCTGTGCTGATGCCAAAGTCGATCAGGCATGCGATTTCATCCGCGTCGGCACCTTCCACGCGCCGCACCATGTCCAGGCACTGCTCGGGCGTGCCAAACAGGCCACTGGTGCGGAAATAGCGCTGGAACGCAAACTCCAGCAGGTCATCCATGTCCTGTGCGGAAATATCCGCAAAGAACTCATCCAGGGTCTTGCCCTGTGCGTCCGAGAGTTTCTTGAACGTCGGGAACTGCCACGCAGCGGCCTTGACCAGGAATACCGCGCTCTTGAGGTACTCCTTCAATGGCTGGCGAACCACCTGTTCCACCGCATCCAGGTCAGGTCCCACCAGGGTGTGCAACATGATCGTGACGGTGCCGCGGCCGGGATGCCCCGCTTCGGTCCAGGCCTGGCGATAGGCGGCAACCTTCTGGCCCACTTCCTCAACCGTCTGGCCCAGCAGATGCGTGAGCACGTTGGCGCCCGCCTTGCCTGCCTGCATGTAGGTATCGATGTTGCCAGCCGTCGTGACCCAGACGGGCAATTCCTTCTGCACCGGTCGCGGCAGCGTACGGACCTTCACCTCGCCCTTGGGCCCGGGGAAACTGACGGTCTCGCCGCGCCACAGCCGTTTGATGATTTCCGTGGCGTCGAACATCACCTGCTTGGCGTTGGCAAAACTCTCCGGCCGGATCGCAAAGTCCGGCGCCGCCCAGCCGGCCGCCACCGAGATGCCCACGCGGCCGTTGGACAGGTTGTCGACCACAGCCCATTCCTCGGCCACGCGGATCGGACTGTGCAGCGGTACGACGCAGCTGCCCGCGCGCAGCTGCACGTTCTTGGTGATTGTCGCCAGTGCCGCGGACGTAACCGAGGGGTTGGGGAACAGGCCGCCGAAGGTCTCGAAATGCCGTTCCGGCGTCCACACCGCGTTAAAGCCGTGCGTGTCCGCAAAGCGCGCACTGTCCAGCAACAGCCGGTACTTCTGCGCGTCGTAGTCCGCCTCGCTTTTTGCCACGTTCCAGTAAAAGAGTCCGAAATCCAGCGGTCGCCGCCCGGCGCGCATGGCTGCGGAGGCAACCGGTGGCGCCGGATCCTTGTGGCGCAGCGCGTCCCCGTGCAGCACCACCGTGAACCCGCGCGCCAGCGTCCAGAACAGCTCGAGCACGGAGATGTCGAACGAGATGCTGGTCACTGCCAGCCATACGCCCGGGTCGGTGCCGATGCGCTGGTCCATGCCTGCAAAGAAGTTCACGACATTGCGATGCTCGACCATCACGCCCTTGGGCTTCCCGGTGGATCCCGAGGTATAGATGACGTAGGCCAGGTCCCGGTCCTCGCCCTTGAGGTCCAGATTGCCCTGCGGCAAGGCTGCGAAGCGCTGGGCATCCACGTCCAGCCTGACGATGTGCTCCACCGCGGCAATGTTCTGGACGTCGCTGCGCGCAACCACCACCCGCAGCTGGGCGTCTGCTGCCATGAACGCCAGGCGTTCGGCCGGATACGTTGGATCCAGCGGCACGTAGGCGGCACCGGCCTTGAGCACGGCCTGCAGGGCCACCAGCATGTCAATCGAACGCGGCACCTGGATGCCCACCAGGTCGCCGCGCTGCACCCCGATGGTCTGCAGGTGTCTTGCAAGGCGGTTGGCAGCGGCGTTGAGCTCGCCATAGGTGATCGAGTAGCCTTGGCAGACACAGGCCCGGGCATCCGGCGTACGGGCTGCCTGGGCCTCGAACAGTTCATGCACTCGCGCCGCGGCCATGGGTGCCGGCGATCTGCGCGGCATGCGCCACTGCTGCAGCTGGTTGGCGTCCACAGCGGCCAGGACCGATGCCGTGCCGCAGGTGGCGGCCGGTTCACCAACGGCGTGCAGCAATGCCTTCCAGCAGGCCGCCAGCCGGTCAAACCCGGCGCGCGTCATACGCGCGCCATCGATCCAGGATGCGCATTGGCCGCTGTCATCGATGACGACAACGAGGCTGGCGTCGGTGGTCGGCAACGCGGCAGCGCTACCGGGGAGCACGTTGCAGCGCACCAGGCGGATTGGGCTGTGATCCACTGCGGCCATTGCCGGGCGCAGCTCCGGCTCACGTGCTGGCAGGTCCGACAGCCATGGGCCACCGTCAACCAGTTCCAGCACCTGCGCCACCTGGCGCGCAAATTCCGGCCACGGCATTGCCGCCTCGAAGCCGGCCGCAAGTACTGCAAGGGGTGCAAAGTAAGGTGTCAGTGCCGCCGACAGGGGCTGCTGCAGGCGCGGCACGCAAGCAATTGAACAATCCGTCCGGTCATTCAGCCGCGCCAGCAGCAACAGCAACGAGGCGACCAGCACGGCCGGGTCACCCGCAGGCAGGCCCATCTCAAGCCATTGCGGGTTACCGCCGGCGTCGCGGCGGCCGAATGGCAGCTCGCACAGGTCCAGTGTGCGCAATTGGTCCAGCCACCATGCCTCGCGCCGGGCGGCGCGCCGCACCGCGGCGTCAACGGCAGCCGCGTCCGTGAATCCGGGCAACACCGATCCGACTCCCAGGCCCTGTGCCTGCAGCGCAGCCGACGGATCCACTGCGTTGCCGTCAAGCGCAGTCAGCCGCGTGATCTGCAAAGCCGCGTCACCGCAGCCGATAGTCAGGGATGTCGGCGTGGCATCCTGGATCACACCCGGCTGCAACCCGGGGACCGAGGCAACGACCTGCGCCGCGCGCGCAAGCAAGAGGGTGCCGCCGAATTTGACCTTGGGCAACGCCACCGGATTGGGATAGCGGCCGAAATCCAGGGCGCGCACCAGGCGGGCCAGTTCCACTGCTGGCCTTGTCCAATCAAGTGTCGCCGCTGCCTCGGGTCGATGGTCCAGCCCGAAGTAGCTGCGCTGCGACAGATCCTGGTCGCGCGGCGCCAGCGTGCCATGCTCGATATGCGTGACCAGCTCGCCGAAGGACTCCAGTCCAGCCTCGTAGCACTGCGCGTTGAGGCTGAAGGCAGTATCGTCCTCGGCCACGGAAAACGATCGCTGCACGAGGATGCGACCCGTGTCCGCGCCTGCGGCAATCTCGTGCCAGGTCACGCCATATGAAGCCTCGCCGCGGATCAGCGCCCATACCGGTGCGTGCAGCCCTGCGTAGCGCGGCAATGGACCGTCGTGAAAATTGATGGCCGCGCGGCCGGCCTTGCGCAGCAACCAGTTGGGCAGCATCCGCAGGTTAGTGACGCTGACCAGGTAATCCAGATCGCCGGCCACGGCCGCGGTCTGCAACAGCTCGAATCGCGCGTAGCACGGGATGGCACGCGCCGCGGCCCAGTCCCGGTTCTGCCGATTGCGCGTGACCACGCCGACCACCCGGTGGCCACGCGCCAGCAACAGCTCTGCACACTGGACCAGCAGCGACTGCTCGCCCAGCAGCAGAAAGGAAGAATGCGGGCCGGTCAGGGACATGGCCACCTATTGACCCGGCGCACCCTTCGGCGTGGCCTGGCTGCGTCCCAGTAACGAGCCCGTATACCGTATGAATACGCCGCCATTGAACTCGTTGTACGACAGTGAATCCTGGTTGGAGTTTCGGTCCCGGTACTCAAGTCGCACTTCCAGACCGATAAACCGCGAGAAGTCATACATGTATGTGAATCCCGAGGTGATATCGGTGAAATTCTGGGCCAGGGCCGAGAAGTCCTCCTTCGAATAGGCCAGAAACAACGACCCGGAAGAGCGCGGCGTGAAGTGACGGGTTACGCTGGCGCGCAGCTCGTCATAGGTATGGCTGCCCAGGATCGCAATCAGCGAATCCTCGTTGAGGTGATAGAAGCCAATTTGCGCCTCCGATCGCGTGCGTTTGTAACGGAACCCAGCCTCACCGGTCCACGATTCGCGCGGCGCGGAAGTGACCAGGGCGGTGTCGACGACGCCGCCACCGGATGGCGTCGTATTGTTTGCCAGCTGGTTCACCTGCGACGTCGGGAACTCATGCCGATAGCCAACGTAGGTGGACAGGAACGGGGACATCATGTGGGTCAGGCTGACGCGCGCCAGTGGTCCACTGCCATCAAAGGTGGCACCGGCCGCCTTGGCGTAACCGAATTCCCCTGAAAACTGGGTACGCGCGGCACTGTAGTCGCTATGCAGGAAAACCTCGTGACGCTGGAAATCAAGCAGGCTGCTGGCCACACCCGAAAGGTACGTCACATCGTCGTACGATCCGCCAATACCCAGACTCGAGTTGCGGCTGGGGCGGTGCCCCAGTTCCACCCGTCCGCCCACAGTCTGGGTGTCGAACGAGTTGCCACTGTAGAGCGCCCTGATCACGTGCGCATCCAGCTGCGTGTTGACCACACCGAACAGCTCGGCGCGTAGCGTTGGCCCGGTCGACAGCGTGAACAGATTTTCGACGTTGCCCGGTATCAGCGGCCGCGCCAGGTCTATTCGCTGCTGGTCGAAATTGACGCTGGCGTTCCAGGCAAAGTGATCCGGGACCAGGTCGTAGGAGCCGCCCATCAGTCCCCGGCCGAACAATTGGCCGCCAGAGAAGTAGTCCAGGTACTGGTAGTACCACAGCTCCATCGCCGCCTGGTAGCGCAGCCTCCCCAGCGGTTGATCGCCCAGGATCTCCGCACCGACGGCAAGGGCCGAGGCTGACTGGGCCAGCGGACTGGGCTGGGCCGCAACGTTGTCCGAATAGACGGCGCCAGCGCGCAGCACGTAGTCGAGCCCGCTCTGGGTTTGCTCCGCCGCGAAGGCGCCACTGGCCATGAAAAGTGTCCCGGCCAGCGCACAAGGGAATCGGGCCGTCATTTGATTTCCGGCCTGTCGATGTCCAAGGGCCCGTAGCCGTACCCGTAGGCGTAGCCATAGTCATATCCCAAGTACCTGGAAGCACCGGTCTGCACGACTGCATTGAGCAGCATCTTCACGTTGGCGCCTTTTCCCAGTATCTCCACGGCACTCTTGACTGCCGCCTGCGGGGTCGACTCGGCGCGCACGACCATCAGTATCTGCCCTGCCAGCGGCGCCAGTACGCGCGCCTCGGTACTCAGCAATATCGGCAGGCTATCGATGACGATGATGCGATTAGGCATTTCCTGCAGCAGTTCCAGCACGGCACGCATGCGCTCGCTGGACAGGTGCTCGGTCGCGTTTTGGTGGCCACCGCCTACCGGCAATACCGACAGGCCCTCGACGTTGGTACTCAGAATCAGCGTCTCGACATCGCAGTCAGGCTCGATCAGGGCGTTCATCAATCCCTTGCGATCGGTCAGGCCAAGCGCATGGCTCAGGTGTGGCCGGGCGACATCCGCGTCGATCAACAACACCGAGAAGTCCGGTTCCAGCGCCAGCGAGCGCGCCAGATTGGCAGCGGTAAAACTCTTGCCTTCCCCGGCCAGCGCACTGGCCACAAGGATGACGCGGCTGGATTCGCCGGAGCGAATCGCGCCCAGCAGGTTGCGCTTCACGTGCCTGAACTCCGACACCCGCTGGTGTTCCTGTTCCGGCGCCGCTCGCAGCCCCAGTGCATCCAGCGACAGCTCCGTAAAGTGGATATCGGGCATCGCTGCCACGCGCGATGGGGGCATCTTCAGTGCGCGCTGTCGTGCCGTCGTGGCGCCCGTATCCACCGGTGCCGGTACCGGGATCTGGGCGGGTGCCGGGGCTGGGGCTGGCGCGTTGGCGGAGATCGCGCGCGCCTTGCCCAGTGCTTTTTCAATCAGGCTCATGGATTCATGCCTCAGATGGAAAGGTTGTGCAGCAGTCGCATGCCCACGGGGGCGGCAACGGCCAGGACACTGGCCAGCGCGACCAGCAGGATCGTGGCGAACATTGCCCGGCGCGCGTCCAGGCGTTCGCGCTCGCGATCCAGCACCGACTTGACGGCGCTGATCGAACCGATGACCGGCAGCCCGATGGCGCGCTCGAGCGAGCCAGTCCCGCCAAACGTGGGCGTGAACAGTTGTGGCAACAGCGCCAGCGCCAGGCCGGCGCCAAGCGCCGCCACCAGCCCGGCGATAATAAGCAGCGGCCGCTTCGGGGCTGCCGGCTCATTGGCCGCGCGCGGCGGCTCAATGGGAACGAAATTCACGATTCCCGAGACCGCGGCGTCCTCGGAGACACGCGCCTGTTCGCGACGTGCCACCAGCTGGTTGTACTGTTCCTTGGTGACGGTGTAGTCGCGATTCAGGCGCGAGAACTCCTGCTCGATCTCCGGTGCCTGATCCACGTATCGCTTCAGGTTGGCGATTTCCGCCTTATGCTGGGTGATCTCGCCCTGCAGGGAGGCAATCTCCACATCGGTCTGGTTGAGCTGCAGCTTGATCTGCTGGTAAACAGGATTGACGTTCAGTCGCATCGCCCCGCTGGGGTCGCCGCCCTTCTGTAGATTCGCGATTTCCGTGGCTTCCTTGGCCTTTAATTCCTCGATGGTCCGTCGTGTCGCGATGACTTCCGGGTGTTTCTCGGTATAGCGCTGCAACAGCGCTTCGAGCCTCTGCTCGGCTTCCTGGCGTCGCAAAGTCACGTCGGGGGGCGCGCCGGCCATCGCCACCGGATTGTTGACTGCGGCTGCACCGGGGATATAGGGCCGCGCGGTTTCGATCTGGTGCTTCAACTCGGCACGACGACTCTGGGCGACGGCCAGGTTTGTCTCGGCCTGCTGCAGGCCGGCCATTTCCTTGTCGGTGCGCGCGAAATAGTCACCACGCTCGCCGGGGATCATGCCGACATTGCGCTTCTTGAAGTCCGCCAGTCGCTCCTCGGAGTCCTGCAGGCGTTTCTCCAGTGCCGAGATCTGCTGCCCCAGAAACACCTGGGCCTGGTCACTGCCGCTGCGATTGCCGCTCTTGGTGCCCTCCATGAAGTTGTTGAGCAGTGCGCGCACCACCTCCACGCTCTTGTCGTGATTCGGGTGCTGGTAACTGATCGTGTAGATCGTGTCGCTGCCCTGCGGACGCAGCGAATCCGTCGTCGAACCGGTGACTTTTATCTGCCGTTGCAGGGTCGTGATCAGCGCATCCATCTGCGCCGTCGTCGTCACCTTGGCGTCGAGATTGGTCGCGCGGGCAACCGCCTCCAGCTGCGGCCGCGACAACAACGCCTCGCGCACCAGTGACAGCTGCGAATCGTAATCCTCCTGGATGGCGATGCCTTCCAGTACCGGGCGCAAGGCGGTGCGCGCATCCACGAACACGCGCGCCGACGCCTCGTAGCGATCCGGCAATACCAGCACCACGGCCCAGATCGCCAATGCCACGCACCAGGCCGTTGCAATGGCGAGCCAGCGACGGCGCCAGATGGCGCGCGCCCACTCATAGATCTGTGCAGCAATTTCGTTCACGTGTTCTTCCTGTCAGGATTCGGTCGGTCAAAACATTGATTGCGGAATGATGAATACGTCACCGGGCTTGAGCTCGATGTTCTGTTTCAGGTCGCCCTTGTTCAGCAGGTCGCCCAGTCTTACGCGTGTCTCCACGGTCTTGTCGTTGTCCTGGCGCACGATGCGGGCACGATTGGGCGCGGCAAACTCGGTCAAGCCCCCGGCAGCCAGCACCACATCAAGGACACGCAGGCCTTCGCGATACGGCATAGCCTGCGGCGTCTTGACCTCGCCGACAATCTTCACTTGGCTGTAGGTACTCGGGGACGGGCCCAGGATGACGTTCACCTGCGGCCCGCGTACGAACTCGGCCAGTACCACTTCTATGTCGCGCGCCAGCTTCGAGGGGGACTTGCCAACGGCAACCATGTTCTCCACCAGTGGCGTGGAGATCTTGCCATCCGGTCGCACGGCCACCGTTACCGACAGTTCTGGGTTGCGCCAGACAAAGATCTGCAGCGAATCTCCAGGCCCAATTATGTAATCAGCGGTCACTGGTGGCACTACCGGCGTGGCAACCGGCTCGGCGGCCTGGACCACGGGCAAGGCGAGTGACAACAGCAGAAATAAGCGAATCATTTTTTTCATCCCAACTCCTCAAACAATCGTTGCGCAGCCGCGCGCTCGGAGAACTCGCGCCGGTTCTGCAATGCGCTGCCCAGTACGCTGCGCGCCTTGTCCTTCTGCCCGGCCTTGCTCAGCGACATGGCGTAGTGGTACTGGACCGCTTGGTCCTCGGGCATCCCGGCGGCCGCTTGCTGCAAGGCCGCCACGGCCTCGTCGGTCTTCCCGTTGGCCAGCAGGATCACGCCCAGCGTGTCAGCCACCGCGGCGTTGTCCGGCGCGATGGTGTGGGCGCGCCTTGCCAGGGATATGGCGCGCTCTGGTGACGACGTGCGCAGCACCCAGGCCAGGTTGTTCAGGCCAGCAACATTATTGGGTGCCTGCTTGACGATGAGCTCGAGGTTCTGGCGGGCTTCCTCATCACGGCCACGCAGCAGGTAGAAGTCAGACAGGTGCAGCCGCGTTGTGGTGTCCGTGGGCTCGCGGGCCAGCCATTTCAGCAGCGGCTCCTCGGGTCGCTGCGCGCTCGAAGCCACGCGCGCACCGTACTCGCGCGTTGCCGCCAGTGCAGTGGGACGCGCCGAATAGGATCGCGCGAATGCCGTCACTGCCGCGGCCATGTCACCACCGGCAGCTTGCGCCTCTCCCAGCAGCAGCCAGCTGATGGCACTTCCAGGCAGGCTGGTTACCAGTGCCTGTGCCACGCGCCGCGCCGACGCCACGTCGTTTTGCTGGATACTCAGGCGCACGGCGACAACCCCGGCGCGCAGTGAATCCGGCGCCAGGGTGGCACTTTGCAGGAAGCTCGCCCGCGCCGCGGCTGCATCATTCAATGCCAGCTGCGCCTCACCCAGATTGAACCAGTACTCGGCGTTGCCCGGTTGGCGCTCGATCGCCTGCCGGAACCGCGTGCGCGCCTCCTCGTAGCGCCCGGCCCTGGCAAGAACCAGTCCCGCGGCGTTGGGCGCCGCGGGCTGCGCATTTTGCGCAATGAGCGCATCCAGCGCCGCGCTGGCGGCTTCCACCTTGCCGGCGCGCAGCTCCAGCGACGCCAGCATCAGAGGCGGTTCGATCGCGGCCGGATGCGCCTTGACGGCAGCCTGCAGCGCCGCGCGCGAGCCGGCCACGTCCTTCTGGGCTTCCGACACACGTGCCAGCGCCAGCCGCGCCCCGACATTGTCGGGCGTGCGCGCCAGCACTTCGCCGAGGATGTTCCTGGCTTCGTCGTACTTGCGATTGGTGAATGCCAGGCTGGCGCGGCGAATGCTGACCTCCGGGTCCGCCGGTGCCAGCGCGGCGGCGGCCTGCAGCAGGCGACTGACCGCGGCGCCCTGCTGGAACCGCGCAGCGGCATCGGCCGCGGCCAACAGTACCGGCAGGTCGGAGCCCGCATTGGTGCTCAGCAGCCGGTCTATTACCCGGTTGGCCTCGATGCTGTTGCCCAGGGTGTACAGGGCAGACAGGCGCGTATTGATCGCTGCGGCATCCTGCCGTCCTTCCACGAATTCGCGCAGCGTGTCGAGCGCCACAGCAGGCTCGCCATTGGCCAGTTGCGCAGCGGCCAGTTCAGCGCGCAGCTTCGCGTCATTGGGAGCCGCGGCGACTTGCGCGCTCAATGTGGTGATGGCCTGCGCCGCGCGTTCGCGCGCCAGTCGCGCCGCGACCAGCAGGTCATCGTCGGAATTGGCTGTATCGTCGGCGCCCACCTCGGCATCCGCGCCCAGGATCGCGACGACGCGATCCGGCCTCCCCAGCTGCATGAACAACGTCGCCAGCACGCGCCTGGACGGCGAGGACTCCGGCTCCTTGGCCAGCAGCTGCTCCAGCAGTTCGTTGGCGCGAACCACGTTGCCGGACTTCATCAGCGCCTCGACCAGCAGGTACTGGATGCGCGCGCTGCTGGCCCCGGACGCATTGACGGCATCCAGCAGCTCGGTCGCTTCCTCGGGCCGGCCCTCAAGCAGTGCAATCTGTCCCAGCAGCGCCTTTGCCCCCAGCGTGCCCGGCGTGGTTTTCTCCAGGGCCGCAAGCTGCTCCTTGGCTGCGCCGACCTGGCCCGCGGCGATCAGGGCGTCGGCGACCATCAGTTGGGTTGAAATGCGGCTGATACGTGGCCACCCGACCGGGGCTGCCTCGAGGGCGGCCCGGTAGTCCTTGACCGCTTCATCCGGGCGGCCCTGGCGCAACTTGACGTCCCCGCGCAGGCGCAGCGCATCGGCCCGATTGGCGGGATTCTTCTCCAGGTAGCGATCCAGTTCCGTCACCGCCAGTTCGAAATGTCCCATCGCCGCCAGCGTGTCGGCGATCCCCGCGACCAGCGCCTCGGAATTGCCGTTGGCTGTCTGCACATCGCGCAGTACTGCAAGGGCATCGGCAGGGGACTCGAGCGCGCGGTAGGCAGAGGCCAGTAGCAAGGCGCGGTCTGGCTGGGGAATCAGCGCGCCGGACTCCTGGATGCGCTTGAGCGCGCTTTCGGCCTTGCCGGTCTCGATCTCGATGCGCGCGCGCATCTGCAGCGCCTCCACATCCTTGAGTGCGGCGGCACCCAGCGTAGATATTTCGTCGCTGGCTGCCTCCGGATCACCCTCGTCCAGTGCGATCTGCGCCAGCAGCACGCGTGCCGGCACCGTGTCCGGATGCTTCGACAACAGGTTCTTGAGCAGGATGCGTGCCTCGCCACCCTTGCCCTCATGCATCAGGGCGCGCGCCTGCGCGACACCCGTGACCGGATCAATGGGCCGGGTACAGGCGGCGAGCAGCGTCGCCAGCAGCACCAATGTCAGCAGGCGCTTCACGCGGCACCGCCCGCGGGTTCCTGCATGATGGCCTCGCGAGCGCCGGTGGCCGCCAGGTCATGCCGGGACATCAGGTCGTAGAGCGTCGGGCGCGACACGCCCAGCAGCTCCGCAGCGCGCGATATGTTGCCGGCCGAGGCGGAGATGGCGCGCGTCACGGCATCCCGATCGGCTCGG
The DNA here is from genome assembly GCA_963726085.1 of uncultured Pseudomonadota bacterium. Classification (GTDB taxonomy): domain Bacteria; phylum Pseudomonadota; class Gammaproteobacteria; order Steroidobacterales; family Steroidobacteraceae; genus ZC4RG30. Next base: position 54,229 of record CAVSAR010000004.1, read on the forward strand.
TTGCGGACTTCCTTGAGGTTCAGCGGCAGGCCTGCCTGGCTGACCGATGCCAGCCCCAGGTCCGTAGCCGAGATGATCGGCTCATCGCCCAGCAGGCACGCCACCTTGATCTTGTTCTCCAGTTCGCGAACATTTCCCGGCCATGCGTGACCGAGCAGCATCTGGATGGCCTCGTCCGTGAACCCGCGCTTGGGCTTGCCGTGGCCGGTGGCGTAGCGCGCCAGGAAGGCGTGCGCCACGGCGAGGATGTCGCCCGGCCGCTCGCGCAGCGGCGGCACGTTCAAGGTGACTTCGCCGAGCCGGTAATACAGGTCCTGGCGAAACTTCTGATCGCGGATCAGGCCCTCCAGGTTCTGGTTAGTGGCCGCGACAATGCGCACATCCACCTGGATCTCGTGACGCCCGCCAACGCGCTCGATGACCTTGTTCTGCAGGAAGCGCAGCAGCTTTGCCTGCAGCGACAGCGGCATGTCGCCGATTTCGTCGAGGAACAAGGTACCGCCATCCGCGTACTCGATCTTGCCCGGAGTGGTTTTCACGGCACCGGTAAACGCACCCTTCTCGTAGCCAAACAGCTCGGCCTCCAGCAGCTGCTCGGGAATCGCCGCGCAGTTGATGGCGATGAACTTGCGGGTATGCCGTGCGCTCAGCGTGTGCAGCGCGCGGGACAGCAGCTCCTTGCCGGTGCCACTTTCTCCGAGGATCAGCACGGCCACGTCCGCCGGCGCGATCTTCTCGACCATGCGGCACACATTCTGCATGGACTTGTCGACGGCGATGATCCCTTCGAAGCTCTGCGGGGTCACGCGTTGGCGCAGGCGATCGACCTCACGCTCGAGCAGGGAAATCTGGAACGCCCGGCCGACTATCAGCCGCAACACGTCCAGGTCCACGGGTTTCTCGTAGAAATCGTAGGCACCCATGGAGATCGCCGTCACCGCGCGGTCCTTCTCATGATTGCCGGTCACGACGATCACCTTGGTGGCTGGGGCCAGCTCCAGGATCTGCGTCAGCGTCGCGAATCCTTCCGTGGCTCCTTCGGCATCCGGCGGCAGCCCCAGGTCCTGCAGGACCACCTGCGGTTCGAACTGGCGCAGCACTGCAATGGCCTGGGCGCGGTTTTCGGCGAACTGCACCTCACAGCCCTCGAAACTCCATTTCAGCTGCGCACGCAGTGCCGCGTCATCCTCGACGATCAGCAACCTGCGGGTTTGTACTTCAGCGCCCATTTACAGCCACGTCCTTAGCCAGCCGCCAGCGACAGGGACTGCGCAGGCGTACGGGCGAAAACCAGCCGCAGCGTCGTGCCGTGGCCCGGGTCGGATTGCACCTCAACCCGACCACCCAGTGACGTGACGTACTCGCGGATCTGGAATGCGCCGATACCCATGCCGCGGGTGCCCTTGGTGGTGTCGAAGGGCCGGAACAGCCGGTCGCGAATGAATGCGGCATCCATGCCGGCGCCGGTATCGATCACGTCCAGGACCGGCCGTCCGCCATCCACCCCGACCACCACGCGCACCTCTCCGTGCGGGGGCGTGGCATCCTGCGCATTGCGGATCGCGTGTTCGACCACCGCCGCCAGGCGCTCCAGGTCGGCGAAAATGATGGGGCGGGCGTTGGCGCTGACCTGCGGGACCGGGGCTTGTCCGCAACAGCGGACTGCGGCCCGCTCGGCAGCGGTGGCCAGGTCCACCGTCTGCATCGTGCCGGCTTCCGGCCCTGCCTCGGAGCTGCTGCCCAGCTGCGAGACGAGCTTGGTCATCCGGCTGACTGAACTGGCGATGGTCCGGAAGGCGTCGTCGACGAACTCCGGATTGCGTCGATGCCGCTCGGCATTCTGCGAAATCAGCCGCAGTTGTGCGGCGATGTTCTTCAAGTCGTGCATGACGAAAGCGGTCATGCGGTTGTAAGTCTCGAACTGTCGCGCCTGTACCAGCCGGGCGTCCGCATCGAACTGCGCCAGGTGGGCCGCCACATGGCGGCCAGCAGTCTTGAGCAGGTCCCGGTCCTCGAAGTTGAGCTCTCCCAGGTTGGCGGCGCGATCCAGCACGATCCAGCCATAGAGCTGGTCCACGTGCAGCAATGGCACGATCAGCGCATCGGCATCCGCGCCATAGGTTGCCGGTGTCAATTCCAGGCCGCCATACAGCTGTGGTTGCCGACGCAATTCGGTCAGATCCACCAGCCAGCCGGTGCGCGCCATGAATTCTGGCAATCGGTCTGGCGCGGGCACCGGCTCGGCCGCGTTGCCACTGTCGGGCCAATGGGCGGCGTACTCGAACCGCTGCCCGCTTGCGTCCTTGCGCCACAGCCCGCCGCGCGGGCTGGCGACGATCTGGGCAACCGCCCGGATCGCCCGCTGCTGCAGGGTAGCCGCGGCATCCTCCCCAGACAGCGTTCGCGTGAAGCGCAGCCACTCCGAGCGGTAGTCATAGCGCTGCGGATAGAAGTGGGCGCTGATCAAAACCTTCAACTTCTGCAGCAGCCGCTCGGAAAACAGCGCCAGCCCCAGCGCGACCGCCGCAAGGATCGCAAAGCCTGCCTGCGCGATGGGGTGCCAGCCGCTGGCATACTCGAGCAGCAACCAGCCCACCAGACTCATCAGCACCAGGTAGCCACCGATCAGGACGAACGAGCTGGCGTAGAACACGACTTGCCGCGACACGGACAGCCCGAACGACCAGTCCGGCATGCTGCGTGCGCCCCGGACCATCGCCAACGCGCACAGTGCATACAGCGGCCCGCGAATTGTCCAGGCAGCCACCGGCACCTGAGCCAACAGCAAGGCCTGGGCAAAGACCACCAGCTCGGTGACCAGCAGGCCACCCACCCCCAGACCCAGCCAACGGATCGCGGACTGCGCCGGCACCGGGGAGTTGCGGTAGACCTGCTCGATCGCGAACAGGCCCAGGGCGCACAGGCCGAGGCCCAGGATCGACAGGGCCCCCAGCGTGGGGGGCGGAAAATCGTGCACACGCAAGGCCAGCAGATTCCAGCCGATGGTGGCCAGGAGCACGCCCGCACCAGACCAGCGCAGTGCCTGCAGCATCCACTTCTGGTGCCCCTGCCAGCGGGCCAGCGACTCCAGCTGCCATAGCCAGACCGAGACCAGCCCGATAGAAAGAGTCTGCGCCGGCACGGCATCCACCGGGCCCTGACGGGTGACCGACCAGGTGACCGCGGCCCAGGCGACCGTGCCCAATGCCGCAAGCCTCAGTCGAAGCCTCGGAGCCGACGTGCCTACGGTTCCCGGCCGAAGCCAAAACGCCAGAGCGGCGAAAACTAGTCCGCAGATTGCGAAACCGATGCCTGTCAGTCGGTCGACGCTCATGTGTCGAGATTCTATACAGTCAGCTGTCGCTCGGCCTTACAGTATCAACAGATGTGACGGACTTCGCAAAGCGATTTAACCAGATCGGGGAGGAGAATGGTGCGATGCACAATCTTCAACTCTGATGAGCGTCTCAAGTTCCGGTTGGAGCGCTGTGTACGATATCGGCGTGCGGTCCCAGTGACTTGAGGTTTCAAGCCAAGTGAGCGAAGTGGTGCGCGAAGCTGTCGAGCTCGAGGAGGCGCTCGCGCCGATCAATGTTCCGGCAGCCTGGATGATCGGCGGCACCAGCCGGTTCGTGAACATTTACGCTCCGGTGGTCGAGCGGATATTCATGCCCGAGGAAGTGGTGCCCGCACACCACGTGAAGATCGTCGGCCACGAGAGCGACACCCTTACTTTCCTGGCGCTCCGTCAAACCAAGGGCCGCAGGAACGGGGTACGCGGTTACCTCAAGCTGTGGGCGGATCAAGTGTCCGGCGGCAAGGTCCTCGACCTGGGCCACAGGGTGGTCTACGACGCCCGCTGGATCTACAACGGCAATCTGGCCCACCTGCTGCAAAGCCATGCCGCGATCCTGGGCTATTTCAAGGCACGCCTGGGAGTCGGTGCTTCCGACTGCCTGGTAATTCTGGAGGCTGGCGCGCCGGCGCTGGCCCGAAAGGTATTCGACCTGCTGGGCTACGAGACCATCAGGACCCACCGCTCGGTTCGTGCGCACACCCTTGCCCTGCAGCACGACCCGGACGTGGTCTATCACCTGCTGCCGTTCGCCGCGCTGGTCCAGCCGCAGAGCGTACCCATCAGCTCCCTGCGCCGCGTGTTCGTACCACGACGTGGCACGCGCTGCCTGGAGAATGAACGGGAAATCGCCGCGGTCGCGGCCGCCAATGGCTTCACCAAGGTCTACCTGGAAGACCTGTCGATGGCGGACCAGTTCGGGATGATGCGTTCCGTCGAGTGCCTGCTGGCCGTGCACGGCGCGGGCCTGGGTCACCTGTGCATGCGCTCACCGTCGTCCGGCAGCAAGCCGCTGCAACTGCTCGAGATCCTCTCCCCGGGACTGGTGACCGACGTCTTTCGCAAGTACATCGCCGTACTGGGCGGGACCTGGCACGGCTGTCGCGGCGATATCCACCCTCGTTTCGTCAAGGCGGTGGAAGAATCCTCCGACTACAAGTCCGCGGCGTCCTGGAATTTCTCGCTAGATCCGCGGGCGCTGGAGGCCAGCCTGAAGGAACAGCCGCTCGGGGTGACTGGCGAATCCCAGGCGTGAGGCCTGGTCGCGGCCCAGCAGCAAGTCGGCCTGGGACCGATAGCCTTGCGCCGCTTGCAGCTTCGCCGGCGGATCCGGGCGATGCTGCGACATCTGCAGGCTGCAGCGCGCGATACGCTCGAGGCGCCGGTGCAGGGATGGCAGGGAATCGTTCAGCACGTACGGAATCTCCGCGTAGTACCCCCACAATGCGCCGGACGCGCGGCGTAGCGCCCGCGTCATGACGTCCCGAACGCACACGTGTTCCGGGTGCGAGCCCAAGGGATCCGGCTGGCGCCGCGCGCGCCGCCAGATGCGCTCCGCCATCCCTGCTTGACGTCCAGCGCCGGCCGGCAGCAGAAACGCGCATTGGCGCATCTGGCCTTTTCGACTGCCGACGAATTCCTCGACACATGCCCGGATGCCCGCCGCGTCCTCGGTCACTGCACCCAGATGCAGTACCTCGACGCCAAGGCGCCCCAATACCTGCAGATCTTCCTGACATCGGCCGGCATGCTCGGACTGACTGTCGGGAAACCCGCTTAGCGCCGACCATCGCGTCTGCCGGCCTGGCAGCGCGCTGGTGACCACCGTCACGACCTCGCAGCGGGCGATTGCCGCATCCGCCAGGCTGGCAAATGTCGAATACACGGCATCGTCCAGATGTGGCGAGATGACGCACAGCGACGTGCGCTCGTTCTGCGCCAGCCACTTGGCCAGCAAACTATGGTCGCTTGATTGCATGCAGGCGGATGGAATCGTACTTGAGGTCCGCGGCAGCGCTGCAACTGCGCAGCAACAATCCCCAGCACTGCATAGCCAACCGGGATTTCACGTAGCCGGTGCGCCGCACGGCAGCGCTGATGCGCTTGATCTCCTGGATCCACCACCGGTCGAACTGTCGCGTGTATCCCAGATGGATCACCTGGCTTACCAGGAACCCGGCCGCCTCCAGGTGTCGGGTCAGTGATCCGACCGTGAAGAAATGCAGGTGCCGCGGGACGTCCGTCCAGGGCCACAGCGGGCCGAAATCACGAAAGCCCAGCGCCGCGCAATTGGGCACCTCGATAACGATCTTGCCGCCACTGACCAGCGCCAGATTGGCCGCGTCCAGCGCCTGGGACGGCGAAATCATGTGCTCCAGTGAATTGGCCATCAGGCAGTAGTCGAACGCGTCGCGCAACGCCGGTGGCAACTGCTCCCCGGTGCCCGCGTGGACCACACCAAACTGGCTGGCGGTTTCCCGGGCGGCCGGATCCGGCTCCACGCCCGTGACCTGGAAACCTGCCTGGCCAAAGCGCTGCATGTTCTGGCCATCGCCGCAGCCCACATCCAGCAACCTCCCCGGCGGTCCCAGTTCTGGCGGCTGCAACGCCACTCCACTGTCGAAGCGCCACGCCAAGTGGCGCCGGATCTTTTGCGCGGCTGTCAGCGGCGCCGACTGGTCGTCGTAGCCCTGGTGCGTGTAGTAGTCGACCTGGTAGAAGCTGCCGACCAGATCGGGGGACAGCGCAGCATGCACGCGTCCGTAGCCACAGGTTGCGCACCATACGACCGGGAACATCCGCTGCTGGTCCGGCTGGCGGTAATCACTGGACTCGAACAGCAGGTTCATTCCAGCGCCACAAAGCGGACATAACGCGGCGACCGCTGTTTCGTCGTGCATTCGCTACCTATATCCTGTGTCGGGCAATTCTACGCACGAACCGACCTGGACGCGTCACTTGCTGGACTGGACATTGGTCATCTGCACACTGGATCGGTTCGCGGTCCTGGAACTGGCGCTACGGACAGCGCTGGCACAGACCCGTCTGCCCCGACAGATCATTGTCGTGGACGCCAGCACGGACTGGGAGAAGAGTCGCGACGCGATACTGCCCAGGTTCGCTCCGCTGCAGCCGTCCATCGAATGGATATATCTTGGCTCTGCGCAACGCTCGCTGACGCATCAGCGCAATGTCGGTCTGCGTACCTGCACCAGCGAGATTGTGTTCCTGCTCGACGACGATTCATTCATGTACCCGGACTGTGCGGCCGAGATCCTGTCCGTCTATGAGCAGGATCCGCAAGGTCGCATCGGCGGCGTCTGCGCCATGTTGTCGCCGGTGAGCCCCTTGCTGACGGGCAGCGCCGGGGTCGTGTCTGCCGGCGCCATAAGGTCCTACGACCGGTTCACGAACTTCATGCACTCGTTCTGGGACCAGGAACGACTGTTCATTCCCTACGAAGGCCACTATCACTCGCATGCCATTGACCTTGCCGGCATCCCGGCGCATGTCTCGGAGGAGCGGCTGTTCCACGGTTGCCGCATGACTTTTCGCGCCAGCGCCGTGCGGGAAGCCGGGGGTTGCGACGAAGTGTTGATACGCCAGTGCTTCGCCGAGGACATTGACATCAGCTACCGCGTGTCCCGGCACCACGCCCTCGTCGGCACGCGCAAGGCATTCCTGTTCCATGCCCTTACGGCCGCCTCCCGGGCCAGCAGGGCAATCCAGTCGACCCTCGTCATCCTCAACGCCGTGGTGCTCTATCGGCTGCATTCGAGTCGGCGCTCCGGTCGCAATCGGGTTGCCTATGGATTCGCCCTGCGGCGCCTGGCCATAGAACTGCTACGCGACGGACTCAAGCCCTGGCGGGGGTTCCCGAATGCGCGCGGCGTCCTGCGCGCACTGCACTGCATGCCGGGGATACTGCGGCGCACGGACGCGCAGCTGCGCCACGACTATCCGCAGATTCAGCTGGAGCTGGTCGATGCAATGCGGCGGCGGGCCTGATTCCGCCGTTATCGCGCCAGTAGTGCGCGTAGCCGCCGCTGCGCCTGGTCGCAGTCGCCCTGGCATTCCGTCAGCAGTGCCGTGACCCTTGCGTCGCCACGTCCGGATACCAGGCCCAGCAATTCGGCAGTGCGAAGCGTCGGCTTTGAATAGGCAATGCGCCCGGCGACGTCGTACCAAGCCCACAGCAATCGCTGGCGTCCGCCGAGCACACCCTGCGTTTCGAGCAGCTGGGCACCGGGACCGATTGCTGGCGCCGGGATAACCCGCGACGCCGTCACCTGCCAGGCGTGGTCAAAGACGCTGTTGCCCGGCATTGATACGCGAGCTGCGCGCGATTGCCGCGCATAGGTGGCGCTGTAGATCTCGACCGTGCCGTCGCCGGTCCATACCTGCCTTGATTCGCTGGCTCCCGCGAACACCGGCTGCCAGCCGGAAGCAAACACTGCGACGGGCATCGCGCCCTGCAATGCCGGCGGCACGAATGGCTGCCTAGCTGCTGCCGCCCCACCCCGTTCACGCAGCGCCAGCAGCAGCACTGCCACAACCATAACCGTGACGAAGATCCAGGCCGCCCTGCCCAACCAGTCCCACATTCTCACTGGCATCGCCGGCTTTGCTGCAATGGCCGGCAGCGGACGCTCCCGCTCCTCCAGCCGCCGCGCCACCAGCAGCACCGGTACCATCGTCAACAGGAATAGCACCCAGCCGTAATACAGGTGATCCACCCGTATCAGGTAGTGCTGCATCTTGGTCACATGGCCGATCACGATCAGCGAGGCCACTCGCAGCCAGTTTGCGACCAGTCCGGCTGCGGCAGCCACCAGCATCAGCGTGGCCCAGGATCTCCAGTTTCCAAGGAACAGCGTGCAATAGACAGCCGCCAGCGTAAGGGCAGCAATGAAATAGTTGAGCCCCGAACATCCACTGGCGATTTCAAAGGTACCTGCCGCCAGGTGCACGAAATTGCCTTCCACGTAAACCGGCACGCCTACGGCATTGACCAGAGACTGCGCGATCCGCGTTGTCAGGTCCTGCAGCGGTGCGTTCAACACCCCCCAGACCGGGATCGCGAAGTACAGGAACAGCACCGGCCATACCATGCGCCTTGCCACAATGCGGCCCATGCACAGCGCGATGCTCGCCAGCAACAGCAATGGCAGGACGGCGGTGCGAATGGGCCCGAGGTACAAGATCTCGGACAGCGCCGCGAGCCCCAGCAATACCACCAGTGCCGGCGCTGCCGACCAGACTGGAGTCGTCACCTGCGCCCTCGGTGCGGCGCGCCAGGCGCGCACGGCAAACCACACGGCCAAGGCGAGGACCAGGTAGCCGTGCGAATGCGCGGCGTACTTGTCCATCCATGTGTTGTGCAGGGCCAGCAGCATGGGCCAGAACACGGCTGCGATGCCGCTGAGCAGGAGCAACAGTGCCAGTGCGGGTGCCACGGCGGTCAGTCGATGCGCCGGGGGGCAAGGTCAGCCGCGCCCCGGCCCATTGCGCCCTTGGCAACCAGGTCGCGAATCCAGAACGGCGGATCTATAGCGGGCTTGCGCTCGATCAATCGGCGCAAACGCCACAACGCATTGCCGAGGATCACCGCAAGATCCACGAGCACCGAATACAGCAGACCGTGGTTGAGCACAAAGTAGCGGCGGCGCGACTCGTACCAGTACGCTGGCAGTCGCTTGGGTCGCTGATCGCCATGGCGAACGCCAGTTAATTGCCCCACATAGTGTATGACCCGCGCCTGCGGAACGTGCCAGGTTTCCCAGCCCGCTCGCTTGGCGCGCAAAGTAAAGTCCGTCTCCTCGAAATACAGGAAGTAGCTTTCGTCCATGAATCCGATGTCGTCGAACACACCGCGCCTGATGATCATCGCCGCGCCGGATACCCAGTCCGCCGCCACCGGCTGCTCGAAACTGCCCATGCGCACCAGGCGGTTGCGAACCAGGCTATCGAAGAATCCCAGACGCAGCTGGCTGGAGAATTCGCTGATGATCCCGGGAAAGCGAAAGCTGCATTCCTGCGGTGTGCCGTCTGGATCCTCGCAACGTGCACCGGCAATGCCGACGCGCGGGGCTGCGGCCATGAAATCGCGCAGCGCCAACACGAATCCGGCACGCACAACCGTGTCCGGGTTCAGCAGCAGCAGGTGCTCAAAATGTGGGAAACGCAGCATGGCCTGACGCAATGCAATGTTGTTGCCCGCCGCGAAGCCGCCATTTACGGGCGAGCGAATCAGCTCCACCCAATCCTGCCAGCCGCGAGAGGCTATGGCCTGCGCAATGGCGTCCGCGGTTCCATCACCGGAATCGTTGTCCACCACGATGGCGTACGCATCCTGGTTGGCTTGCATCTGCGTCTCCAGCGCAGCCAGGCAGTCGATAGTCAACCGGGCCGCACGCCAGGTGACGATCGAGATGACCACCTTTACCGAGTCTTGCCTGCTCACTGGAGTTCGCCAAACATTTGCAGAAGGTGGCTGGCGCTTTGGCGAATATCATGGCGGTCGAGCGCCCGCTGGCGACCGTTCCTGCCCATCGATAGCAGCTGATCGTCCGCAACACCCAGGCAGCTGACCATGGCATCGGCCAGCAGTTGGACGTCGCCGGCCGGTACCAGCCAGCCGTTGAGGCCGGGCTGGACCAGTTCCGGGATGCCGGCCACGAAGGTGCTGATTACCGGTCGCCCCAGTGCCAGCGCCTCCATGATCACCACCGGCAAGCCCTCGGCGAAGCTGGGCAGAACCATGGCGCGGGCGCCCAGGATCTCCTCGCGCACCTGCGCACTGTCAATCCAACCGGTAATGCGCACGTGATCTGCCAGGCCGAGGGAGCGTGCCGCGGACTCAATCTGCTGGCGCAGCTCGCCATCGCCCGCCAGCACCAGCCGGCAAGCCACGCCGCGGTTCAGGACCTCGCGCAACGCCGGCAGCAAAATCAGCTGCCCCTTCTGTTCACAGAGGCGCCCTACGCAGACCAGCGTGTCACGCGAGAGCTGCCGTTGCGGGGGCTCGCTGAGGTACATGGCATCCAGCCCGCAGTGCACGACCCTGATCCGGTCCCAGGCTTCCGGCTGCGCCCAGCGGTAGAGCTGGCTCCTGCCGAAGGAACTGATGGCGACGACGCGAGCAGCCTGCCCGATCTTGCGCGGCAATCCGATGGCCACCGGTCGGTCGAATTCCTCCGGACCGTGGACCGTGAAGCTAAACGGCGTCCCGGTTATCAGCGAAGTCAGCAACGCGACTTCCGCGGGGTTGGTGCCAAAATGCGCATGAATGTGCTGGCTGCCGTGTGCACGTATCCAGTTTGCCGCGACACAGGCCTCGGCCAGATAGATTGCATGCACCAGCAAGGACTTGTCCGAGTGCCGCACCATGCGCAGCATCTGGATTTTCGCGCGCACCAGGCGCAACGGGCTGCGAATGAAGGCGCGCAGCATTGCTGACACCAGGCCGAGGACACCCTGCGCCAGCACATAACGCGTGCGACCCTGTTCGGCCCTGTCCTCGGCATCGACCACCTGATCGCGCCAACCTCGCATCGCGATGCGCAGAACCTGCGCACCCTGCTGCTCGAGAGCCAGGATCTCCCGGCGGATGAAGCTGTGGCTTACCTTGGGATACCGGTTGACGATGTAGCAGATCTTCATCGTCGCAGTCACTTGTACTCGATCAGCAGCTTCTGCCGGTTGCGGATCCGATCGCGATGGAACCGAACCACGCCAAGAAATTCAGGTAGCTTGCCGATCACGACAAACAGCGCATAAAGCCAGTTGCTTCGGGCATCGCGCCGTCCGCGCATAGCGATTCGCACAACTTGCAACGGGTACAAAAGCAGGCCCAGAAGGCACCATCTGGACACGACTATGCTGGCGATGAGCACGAGCACCGGGATGATCACCGCCCAGACATACACGCTGCCCAATTCCCGCCGATAGTGACTCACGGGCCGCTTGCCGTGTAGCTTGAATCCCTCCGCAAATGCGTATCCGGTCCGCATTGCCCTGCGCCACCACTGGGTGAAGCGCATCATGTTGCCATCGTGAAAGGCCATCGGGTCATGCAAGTGCCAGATGCGTGCACCCGTCAGACGCGCGCGCAAGCAGAATTCCGGGTCTTCCCCGGCGATGAGATCCTCGCGGAACCCGCCCACTCGATCGAAGAGCTCTGTGCGGCACATCAGCAATCCGGCGGAAGTCGCAACCTCCCCGAATGCGGTGTCCCATTCCACGTCCAGCAATGTGCTGTAGATCGAGGCCTCGGGGTGGCGTTCCTTCTGCAATCCAAACACGATGCCCACGTCGTGGCGCTGCTCGAGAAAGTCCTGTGCCGTCCCCAGCCAGCCCGGGCATATCTCACAATCACCATCGACGAAATGCACGTAGTCGATGGGGTCTCCCACCTCAACAAGTCGCCGATAGCCGGCATTGCGGGCACGCGCTGCGGTAAACGGCGTGGACAGGTCGAGCTCCACGACTTCCATGTCGCGCGATCTTGCCTCCGTAACCGACGCGTCGGTCGAGCCGGAGTCGACATAGACACAGCGCAAGGACTGAGCTTTCAGGGACTCGAGACAGCGCACCAGCCGCGCACCCTCGTTGCGTCCGATAATTACGGTTCCCGTCCTGGTGGCAATTCGATCCGACACGCGCCGCAGTGTATCGCAGTCCGGTTCCAGTCCTCGGCGCGCCGGACCATATCGTGCCCGGCTTCACGAATCGCGCTCACCTGCTCGTGGCATACTGGCAATCCCGTGATATCCGACCGCACTTACTGGCTGTTTGGCCTGCCGTTCGATGCCGTCGACATGGAGGAAGCCGTACGGCGAATCCGCTATGCGGCTGCCTCACGCCAGCGGATGGTCTTCGTCACGCCAAACGTGAATTTCGTCGCCATGGCCGCTGCCGACACGGCGTTTCGCCAAACCATCATGGCCTCCCAGCTGAGCCTGGTCGACGGCATGCCGCTGGTCTGGCTCGGCCGGCAACTGGGAATTCCCTTCCCCGAACGGGTCGCTGGCAGCTCGGTGCTGGAGCGCCTGGCGCGTGAGCGCGTGGCCGCACCACTGAAGGTCTACTTCTTTGGTGGTGAACCCGGTGTAAGCGAGCTGGCTGCGCGACGCATCCAGGATTTCGGACCCGGGCTGGCGGCCGTCGGCCACTGCGACCCGGGTTTCGGCTCCATTGACTCGATGAGCACGCCGGCAATCGTCGCGCAGATCAATCGCAGTGGCGCGGACCTGCTGATCCTCTCGCTGGGTGCGAAAAAGGGACACCAGTGGATCGCCCGCAATCACGCAAGCCTCGAAGTTCCGGTCATTACGCACCTGGGCGCTGCAGTGAATTTCATCGCCGGCACGGTAAGCCGGGCACCGGCATGGATGCAGCGATCGGGCCTGGAATGGACCTGGCGCATCCGCCAGGAGCCAAAGTTGTTCCGACGCTACTGGACCGATGGCCTGTTTTTCCTGCGCGCACTGCGACAGACAGGCACCGCGATCCTTGGCCGCAACACTACCGGCAAGGCACCTTTCAGTTATGGGCCGGTGGGAACCACGGGCGATCACTGGCTGCTGAACGGTTCGCTGGCGGCCGGGAACACCGCGGCGCTCCGCGACTTTCTGCAGATGGTGACATCGGGCAACCAGAGCAATCCCACCGTAGACCTGTCTGGAGTGACCAGCCTGGATCCGCACAGCCTCGGCCTGCTCTATTCGTTCCAGTTCAGACGGGCAACCGGCGTTCAGCCGCGACTGGTCTGCAGCTCCACGAATGGGATGCGACTGCTGCGCCGGCATCGCGCCGATAGCCTGCTGTCAGTGCCTGGCGGCGCAACGGCGCTGCTCCAGCAGGGGAGCGATCCGGCCAGCCACTGAACCTGCCAGGGCGGTTGCGGCGACGGGGGTCAGGTGAAAGTGTCCTTTCTCGAAATACAGCTTGGTGCCTGACGCAAGCATCGGGACAAAGGTATCAGCGGCATGCAGGACCGGCACGCCGCTGACCACGTCAACCGGCAGCGTCGACCAGACCGAAACCACACCCTGTGGGTGGTGCGGCTCCGGGATGTCCACGACAAGGAAATCCGCGCCGTCCCCCGTCACGGTTTTCATCGACTCGCGCAGCAGCCTGGCCGAGAGCAGCTCCTTCACCCCCGTAGTGGGCTTGTCTGCGCCGCCGGGTGCATCGGCACCTGCCGGGTCGGACCTCCGGAACACCAGCAAGGTCTTTAACTGCGAGGCCATGCTCTCCCGCGCATAGGAGTAGAGCTGGCTGTTGTCGGCCACCAGTCGGTAGAGCCGCCACTTCATCAGCCAATCCTGCACCGCCACTGACGGCAGGTACCGGGCGGCGCCGCGGCGCAGTCCCTCGCCGTCCAACCGATAGAGATCCGAGCGGATGTTGTCATCAAGATCAGTAACGTGCCACTGCATGATCACCAGGTCCGGCGAGAACTGCCGCATCTGGCCTTCGTAGGTGCGCAACATCTCCGCAGTGCCGAAGCCGCTTACTGAGAAATTCAGGACTTCTGCGGCAATCCCGCGCGCCTGCAGCGCCAGTTCCAGCTGGTGCGCCACGGTGTTCTCTAGGTCCACTTCGTAACCCACGAAGTAAGAGTCGCCGATCAACCCAATCCGGCAGAGCCCCACGACCGGCTGCAGCGGATAATCGCGATCGGCACGCAGGCCCTGTGAATTGATCCGGTATTCGACATTGACCTCGGGGGTCTTGTGCCGGTAGCGAGCGCCCGGAATGTTGCCACGCACTCCCCAGCTCGTTCCGGTGACATAGCGCGGCATCAATGGCTGCGGAGCGAGCACCCGAACGCAAAGTTCTGCCAGCAGCAACGCGTAGGCCACCAGCGCGGCGACGATCATTACCTGGCGGAGTCGGCGCGTCATGGTTGCATCAGAAATCAAAGTAGATGAAGTTCTTGCCGGTCGGGGCGCTGATCAGAAAAATGGTCATGACCACCACCACCACCGTGGTGAAGCGCCAGAGGAACGGCCCGACGCTCAACGCCTCCGGCCAGCCGCGCAATCGCTGCAGGCACTCGACTATCGCCAGTGGCGCCACGATAACCAGCAGCTTCAGCAACTGGTCGGTCCTGAACACCCCGGGCCTGAATACCGCGCCCAGCATGTCTGCGGCCATGGCAAAGGTGGTGGCCCGGAAAAACACCCAACCGATCATCACCAGAATCATCATTAGCGCCCACGTCGCAACGTGCAGCGGCAGCCCATTGGCACTCCAGAAGGGACGACGTTCCAGGAATTTATCGACCTGTAGCGCCCGATAGATGACCAGGATCAGGCCATGAAACGCCCCCCAGACCACGAACGTCCAGGCGGCGCCATGCCACAGGCCGCCCAGCAGCATCGTGAGCATGAGGTTACGGTAGGTACGTGCCTCGCCATGGCGATTGCCGCCCAGTCCCACATAGAGGTAGTCGCGCAGCCAGGTCGACAGGCTGATATGCCAGCGTCGCCAGAATTCCGATGGCGTGCGCGAGAAATAGGGGAAATTGAAGTTGGCCATCAGATCGAAGCCCAGACATCGGGCGATGCCGCGGGCCATGTTCGAGTAGCCGCAGAAATCGCAATAGATCTGCACGGTAAAGGCCAATATGCCGGCGATTGCAGTACCGGCGTCAATGGTTCCCGATTTCGCAAACGCTGCGTTGGCGATGGGCGCGACGTTGTCGGCCACCACCATCTTCATGAACAGACCCCACACGAACAGCCGCGCACCACTCCTGAACATCGAGCCGGTCAGTGGCTGTACGCCCTCGAACTGCGGGATCAGGTGTTTGGCCCGCTCAATGGGGCCTGCAACGAGCTGCGGGAAGAACGCCAGGTAGGCTGCCACCGTAGTCAGGGAGCCCTCCGGCTTGATGGCTCCGCGATAGCAGTCGACCGTCCGGCTCAGCCCCTGGAATACGTGAAAGGACAGGCCAATCGGCAGGATGACGTGCAACGTCACATCGTCCATGTGCCAGCCCAGGGAAGCCAGCGCGCTTTGCGCCGAATGAATGAAGAAATTGCA
Organism: uncultured Pseudomonadota bacterium; assembly: GCA_963726085.1. GTDB lineage: Bacteria > Pseudomonadota > Gammaproteobacteria > Steroidobacterales > Steroidobacteraceae > ZC4RG30. The sequence continues at coordinate 69,638 of CAVSAR010000004.1, forward strand.
GTACTTGAAATACGCCAGCGCACCCATGTTCGCGAACACGGAAAGATACAGCCAGAGGCGTCGCCGGTTCGCTACCGACGCGTGTTCGATGTACCAGGCAGCCGCCAGCAGCAGCGCGACGAACACGCCAACCACCTCGACCAACCAGAGCGCGTCGCGACCGACAAAGAACATGCTTCCCACGGCAACGGCCATGGTGAATGCGGCGCCCTTGAGCCGGTCCACGTTCAGGACTGGCCGTCCCGCGACACCCAGCGCCGCGAGATAGTCGACCGCAGCCAATATTGCGAGCAACACGACGAACCGCGGATTCCACCAGCCATAGAAGAAATAGCTGGCCAGAAGTATCCACAGGTTGCGCAGGCCTACGTGCCTTCGCACCAGCAGATACACTGGCATGAAGATGACGAAGAATGCGGCGAAGACCCAGCTATTGAACAGCACTGACCCGGACTCCCAGCGCGTCTTCGACCATCCTGTTCAGCAGCTTGTAGCCATCTTCGTTCAGATGCAGCGTGTCCCTTGCCAGGCGTTTCGGCATCCTGCCATCGCTGCCGCTGAGTTGCCGATCCGCGTCAACCACCCTGATGCCGTCTCCGGCAAGCCCGCGAATCAGGGCATTGGTCGAATCCACCAGCGAGTAGATGTCCGGGGACCACACCGGCAACCGCCACAGCGGAGGGACCGAGGGCTTCAGAATCGTAAGCAGGTAGACCTCAATGGACGAGGCACGCGCCTGGCTGGCCAGGCGCTGCAGATTGTCCACCGCTTGTGCAGCGGCACGGTCGCCCGATCCAAGGGCGCTGCCCGCAACCAGATCATTGATGCCGGCCTCGATCACGACCGCGTCAGGGTGCAGGGCGATCACATCCTGGTGAAATCGGTGGACCATTTGCGCTGTCGTCTCTCCATTGATACCTCGCCAGATCATCTGCATTCCACCTGATCGCGGGCGCGGATCCCAGCCGTTGATTCGTGAGTCTCCGAAAAAGACTACGCGTAGGCCCACGGGAGGCGACAAGGCGGTATTGTCGGCCAGGTAGTCGCCCAGCCGGACGGGCATAAGTCGCAGTTCTTCCCGTTGCAGGTAGAAGTGGCGGGCGGCCACGGCTGCAAAGGCGACCATGACCAGCGTTCCCAGCAGAGCTACCAACAGTGCGAGTGAGAGGTTATTGATTTTTCCTAGCAACACGCCCAGCGCCGTCAGCCACGGGATTTTCCTTAACGCGGGATTCCAGGCCGCAAGTCTACCGGCCGGGAGCTTCCCGTCCGGCATTGTAATGGGACAAGCGGTCTGCTCATGTGCTGCAATTGCGGGCTCCCAGGCGCCCCAGTGGCGCACTTGAACTCGCAGGTATGAGCGTTTTCCTAATCGCATGGCTGCTGTGGACAGGATTTCTGGCAGTGCCAGTCCTGATCTTCTTTCTGGAAATTCTGCTTGGCGCTCCCCGCAATCCCGCAGTCAGGGGCATGGGCCGCGAAGCGGCCTCGCCGCGAATCGCGGTGCTGGTCCCGGCACACGATGAGGCAGCCGGAATCGCCCTGACCATCCTTGGCGTCAGGAAGGGCCTGGGTCCCGAGGATCGGCTGCTGGTGGTCGCCGACAACTGCACTGACGATACGGCGCTGATCGCACGCAATGCCGGCGCCGAAGTTATCGAACGGCTCGACCGGCAGAACCGGGGCAAGAGTTACGCCCTGGACCATGGCGTGCGCCACCTGGCGTCAGCGCCCCCCGACATAGTGGTCATCGTCGATGCCGACTGCGACGTTGATGCCCAGAGCTTGCGCCACATTGGCGCGCTGGCATTGGCCACTGGCCGACCGGTGCAGGCACTCTATCTCATGCGTGCGCCTGCGGAGCTGGGCATCATTGGGCGCATCGCGGAATTCGCATGGCGCATAAAGAACCATGCCCGCCCACTGGGTCTTTTGCGCCTTGGACTGCCCTGCCAACTGATGGGCACCGGCATGGCCTTTCCCTGGAGCGTGATCTCCCGCGCCCAGCTGGCGTCAGGCCACATTGTCGAGGACCTGCAGCTGGGACTGGACCTCACGCGTTCAGGCACACCGCCCCTGTTCGCACCCGATGCCCATGTCTTTAGCTATTTTGCCGCAAACACCGAAGGTGCCAGCAGTCAGCGTACGCGCTGGGAGCACGGTCACCTGCAGACGATCGCCGCGCGCGCGCCCGGCATGCTGTGGCTGGCCCTGAGATCCGGCAATCGCGCACTTCTGGCGCTCACGCTGGACCTGCTGGTGCCGCCTGTGGCGCTGCTGGTCCTGTGCGTCCTTGTTACTGCCACTGTCAGCGGATTGCTGGCCGGTACGCTGCCTGGTTTTGCACCACCCCTATACACCTCGATCGCAAACCTGCTGCTGCTGTTGGTGGCCATTTCTCTGGCTTGGTGGCGTTTTGGCCGCGATATCGTATCGCCACGGGATATGCTGCGGATCCCTCTATATATGTTGCGCAAGCTCCCCATCTACTTCCGGTTCCTCACCGCGCGGCAGGTAAAATGGGTTCGCGCCAAACGCGACAGCTGATCCCGCACTCATGGAATGCGAGAGCGATTTGAAGAGACGCAGTATTTTGGTCATAGCGGAAACCGCGAACCCGGAATGGGTAAGTGTGCCGCTTGTCGGTTGGTCACTGGCCAGGGCACTCATGGACATCGCCGATGTGCACCTGGTGACCCAGGTCAGGAATCGACCTGCGATCCTGCGCGCCGGCCTGGTGGAGGGGCGGGACTTCACGGTGATCGACTCCGAATCGTATCTGGCACCCCTTTGGAAAGTCATGAGCCGGATCAGGGGCGGCGACCAACAGGCATGGACCCTGGCCACGGCCCTCTCCAGCCTTTCCTATCCCCTGTTCGAAGGAGAGGTATGGAAGAAATTCGGGGCCGCTATCCGGGAGGGCCGCTACGACCTGGTGCATCGCATTACGCCCCTGTCCCCGACCGCTCCCAGTCCGCTGGCCACTAAGTGCCGTGCGGCTGGCGTGCCGTTCGTGCTGGGACCGCTCAACGGTGGGGTTCCCTGGCCCCCCCAGTTCAGTGCCGAGCGCCGGCGGGAACGCGAGTGGCTGTCAAAATTTCGCTACTTGTATCGGTTCATTCCAGGCTATCGATCCACGCTTCGCGACTCGGCGGCCATCCTCTGCGGCTCGCAGTACACGCAGTCGCAGGTTCCCGCGCAATACCAGGACAAGTGCTTTTACCTGCCAGAGAACGCCATCGACCCCAAGCGCTTCCACCTGATTGCGAAACAGTCAGGAAGCACGCCTGTCAGGGCCTGCTTCGTGGGTCGACTCGTGCCATACAAGGGACCGGACATGCTGCTGGAAGCGGCCGCGGACCTGGTAAGGAGCGGCAAGCTGCAGATCGACGTCATAGGCGACGGTCCGTTGATGTCCACGCTGCGGGAACTGGTAGCGAGTCATGGTATGGAAGCGGGCGTGCGCCTGCATGGGTGGGTCGACCATGCAAAGATCCAGGACATCCTGCACGACTGCCATATCCTTGCCTTTCCCAGCATTCGCGAATTTGGCGGCGGGGTGGTGCTCGAGGCGATGGCTATGGGAGTGGTGCCGGTAGTCGCCGATTACGCCGGGCCATCGGAGCTGGTCGATGCGCAGGTTGGCATGAAGGTCGCCCTTGGGTCGCGAGCGGAGTTGATCGAGGGATTCCGGGACGTATTGGGGAAGATCGCCGAGCGGCCACAGGAGCTGATCGGGCTGGCTGACAGCGCCAGGCAACGCGTCCTGGGCGCTTTTACCTGGGACGCCAAGGCCGCCCAGGTCGCAGCTGTCTACGAATGGGTACTGGACAAACGGCGGACCAAGCCGGTTCCGATGAGTGTCGTGATTGGCACGGCATCGATGGCGGAACTTCGTGGCCAGACATGAACGAAATCGTTTCTGAAGTGGCTACTGAAATATCTGCACAAGTCGCCGACTGGAGCCGCGAGAAGAAGAAGCCTTTCGAGTGGGACCCTGGCCGCTCACTCCTGTCGACCATACGCGACTATCAACGGGCATCGGCGCGCCGGGATCCTGTCTCCCTGATAGCCAAGAAACTGGCGGCGCTGCGCTATCGCTTCTGGTCCATCGTGTCGGGGGCAGATATCCCAGTAAAGTGCCGCATCGGCGGGGGACTGATAATTCCGCATCCCAACGGGATCGTCATTCACGAGGATGTTGAAATTGGCCCAAATTGCCTGATCTTTCAGCAAGTAACCCTTGGCGCAAACTTTCTTGGCACACCCACAATCGGCGGTCACGTCGACATCGGTGCGGGCGCAAAGATCCTTGGGCCAATTCATGTGGGTGATCACGCGATAATCGGGGCCAATGCCGTGGTGCTAGCGGACGTTCCGATCGGCGCAACCGCCGTGGGAATACCAGCCAGGGCCCTGGCCAGCAAGGACTGAGCTGCGTCCCAATTCAGGAGCAACGGAATGGATTGCGTTACTTCCAGAATGGCGACGCGAGCAGCTTCGAGATTGCTGGCCGGAAGAACACCCGCTTGAGGTAGGTGTCAAACACCAGAATGTTCAGCCAGGCCAACGCCAGGGACAGCGCGAAGTACAGGACATCCGACTGCACGTGCAGCCCCGCAACCAACAGGACGGCCAGTGGAAAATGCACCAGATACAGCGGATAGGACAGGTCGCCAAGGAAATAGAACACCCGGCCAACGGCTGCCGCCACCGTGATCGAGCTTGAAAAATGCAGCACGACGAAGGTGAAAGCTATGGTGAGCATGGGCACATAGCCCTCGTAGTCACGGGCACCAAATGGGAACACCCCCAAGCTGAAGACCAATGCGGCAATCGACAACATCCAGTGTCGGTTAGCGTAGAGGCAGAATCCAATCAACCATGACCACAGGTACCGCAGCCCGTTGAAGCGGGACAGCAAGTCGTAAAGGTGACCAAAGTCAGGATGCGTCGGCAACACGAATACCGCGCCTGAAGCCGCGATCGCCAGATACAGCAGACTGCGCGGCAAGAGCAGGAACAGTGGCGCCAGAAGGTAATACGAGAACTCCAGACTCAGCGTCCAGAATGGGCCATTGAAATCCAGCGCCTTGCACAGATACATCTGCGTGAGAAAGAGGTTACCAACTACCCTTCCCCAACCGCTTGCATGGAGCTGGGAACCGGCAAGCTCGACGTGCGGCCCGAGCATTGCCTGCACGACCAATGTGAACAGGATGGCGCCCAGGTACATTGGGTAGATCCGCAGGACCCGCCGCACCATGAATCCCTGCGGGCGGTCCCGAATGGATGCCGCTATCGAAAACCCCGATATCAGCATGAAACCGATGACTGCAGCCTTACCCCCTAGGGTCACGAAGACACTTGCGACGTGGCTTGGCATGAAGGTGTGGACCGACACGACTATCCAGGCCAGAAGAAAGCGCGTCAGCGCAAGGACTTCCCAGTTGACCGTGCGCGCAGCGGCATCCGGGCCCGTCGCCCTGGAGTATTCGTCGGGCAGTCTGCGTCCCATTGCCGTCGCATACGTTGTGGCTATGGAAGTCGGCACCTGGCCGATACTACGACTCAGCGTGCCACGCGTCGTCGGCTAATTGCTTGCCCAAAGGCAGCGGCGCTTTCTGGAATAAAGGCGGCAGGCCGGATAGAATCCTGTTCCACGTCAGGCAACTAGCCTGCGTGTCGCCTCTTGGGTTATGTCGCAACGGATTGGGGGACGACAACACTTGGATGTGACCACAACTGCAGTGTTCGACGAACGTCGCGCGTGCATCAGTTGCAACGACCCACGCCTGAGGGAGTTGTCGTCGGGGCGGTTTGATGAAGAACCACTCCGCACTTTCATAGACGATGATCCTTGGGGGGAGAACCCGGCTAAATTCCTCAAGGGCCAGAAGTGGTCGTTCGTGCGCTGCGAAAACTGCGGGCTCAAGTTTCACCGCAAGATACTTTCACCTGAATGGAATGAACGCCGCTTTTCCACCTGGATGTCGCAGGAGGCAATCAGCGCCTTCGAGGCCCGACTCAAGACCCCGACACGCGATTTCGACCTGGCCGCTGCCAATGTTGAACACGTCCTGCGCATCGAACAACTGACCAGGTCGATACGTGGATCCAGCGCGCCGCGGCTGCTGGATTTCGGCTGTGGTTACGGCGCATTCCTGTCGGTGTGCTCGCAATTCGGATTCCACGCCATCGGTGTTGACCGGTCCGAAGCCAAGCGGGACCACAATCGCTTCTTCAAGGTCTTTGCCGAGATCGATGAGGTGGCCAACGAGGCGCCGTTCCACGCCCTGACCCTGTTTCAGGTTCTGGAACACCTGGATGATCCCCGCGAAATTCTGCTCAAGCTGCGTGGCATGCTGACCGATAACGCAGTCCTGGTGCTGGAGACGCCGGACTGCTCAGGCATCGAAGGCATACGCACCCGCGACGACTACTACCAGATACACCCGCTCGAACACATCAATGCGTTTACGGCGGATTCAATGAAAGATTTCGCGCAACGGGTCGGATTCAGGCCCATCGCCAAGCCGGTTGCCTGGGTGACGGCCGATTCGCGCCACGCCCTCAAGCGTGCGGCAAAGCGGCTGCTGCGGCCCGTGTTGCGATCAACGACCGAGCTTTATTTTCGCAAGTCCTGAAGGGCCGCAACTGCGTGATTAGCGCTCTGCGTTGTCGGGTCACGCAGCTCTATTTCGGCCAGAAATGTGGCGATCAGCTCGGCACTTCGTCGCACGGAAAAGTGCTCCTCGACGCGCTGGCGCCCATTGCGTCCCAGCGTAGCAGCCAGCTGCGGGTCTTGTGCAATCCTGTGCAGCGCTTCGGCAAACTTGGCCTCGTCCTGGGGAGGCACCACCAGGCCATGGGTTTCGTGCTCGACCAGCTCTGAGATTCCCGGAGACCACGTGACCACAACGGGCATCTCCATGGACATCGCCTCCATGACTGACACGCCAAGTGGCTCCTCGTAGCTAGCCAGACCGAACACGTGCGCGTCCTGCAACAGTTCGATGACGCGCTGTTCCGAGACAGCACCCAATAGGGTCACCCTGCTTTGCATACCGGTCCTGGTGACATGCGCCTCGACCACCTTGCGGAAGCCCGTGCCGCCGGAATCGTCTTCGCCGGCTATCGTCAATTGCACGTCCAGCCCCTGCTGCACCAGCAGCCGGATCGAAGTGATCAGTTCCACGATTCCCTTGGCCACGTTCAATCGGGCGCAGCATACGACCTGTAGCGGCCCGGCGTTGCGGTAGGCAACATAGGGTTGTCGGCGCCGAAATATCAGGCAGTCCACTCCCATCGGCGCCACGCCCATCAGTGGTGGCAATGCCGACCTCAACTCGCGACGGACGTCAGCCAGAAGACTCTGTGTGATGACGATTGCATAGGACGCATTCGACCACTTTGTGGGTTGGCCAGGCCCATAGACCCAAAGGGGGTTGTGCAGGGTTACACCATAGGTGCAGCCCTGCAGATACCTGGCAATCAACGCTACCGTCATTGAATCGGCGCAGGAATGGACGTGCACGTGCCGAATGCCCGCTTTCCGGCAATGCGCCGCAAGCTTGGCCCCGTAGACCAGCAGTCCCAACTGCCGTGCCAGGCGACCCATCCCGCCCTTCAGCCCATCGCCCAGGTAAGCCCAGAGATTGCTCCGGCAGCTCAGCAGCCAGCCAAGCACCCAAACAGCGGCGCTGCCCAGGTCCGGAATGGAGAGTGGATGCAGGTAGGTAGTCCGGGCATTGGCCTCAAGCCCCCAAGACGTAGTCATCAAGACTCGACTCGGCAGCCGAGTCGAAATGAGATCCACCTCGATCCCCAGCTGGCGCAAGATCGCGACTTCGCGCCAGAAGAAGTTGTGGGTTTGTCCGGGGAATTCCGGAACCAGATATCCAATTCGCTTCGCCACCCGATTGCCTTCCCTTGCAAATGCGACGTTATGCGTCCAGTGACGATCGAGGCTTGGCGCGCACCCCGAACTGAAGATACTGAGTGTCCCAAGCATGGCCCAGGGTTACTGCCACTGCAAATAGTCCGATGCACCAATTGGCCACGGATTTACGCGGAGATATGCCGGCGTCCATGCGAAACACCGACCTGAGTCCCTCGATGCGTTCGATCTCATAGCCGGTCGCGCGCAAGCTGCGCGCCAGGCTGCGTCGGGTAAAGAAGCGCAGGTGGGTCCGGTCCAGCACGCCATCGTCACGATATTGCCAATCCTTGAGAACCAGCAGCCGCAGCAGCGTTGAAATGTGACGAATGTTGGGCACCGATGCGACCAGGCGGCCCTGCGGCGACAGCTTCTTCCTGACGCGCAATAGAAAATCCTCGTGATCAGTCATGTGCTCGATCACGTCATTTGCCACGATCAGGTCGAAGTAGCCATCCGGAATCGAATTCTCGACCTGTTCGTAGGTTCCTGTCAGCACGGTGACGCCACGATCGCGTGCCTGCCGGGCGGCGCCTTCGTGGGGTTCGACGCCCCAGCGCTCGCGCGCATTCAGCGATTCAATGAATGTCCCGGTGGCGCAACCTATTTCCAGTATCCGGTCCAGCGCGCCATCTGGAATGAAGGCCTGCATCTCCGGTCGTGGATTCGCGAAATAGGACCATCCGATTTGCCATACGTCTCCCATCCGGGCAGTACCGAGAATTCCATTCCCCACGCAAACCGTAGCACAGTCTCCGGCGGGTTCCGGGGCTAGCTAGCTGCGCATACAGTAATCCGGCCGGCCGCTCCCGGCGCCGCGGCTTCAGCGATTGTCGCGCCGGCCGAGCCACCACACCATGCGACGGGCGAAGTGGCGGCCAAATGTGCCTGGATGCCTGCACAGTGTTCCAACCCCAGCCTGCAAGGCGCCCAACAGGCCGGCATTGACCCAAACCGTGTTGATGTTGCGCACCTCCTGTGCAAGCTCGAATGCCGCAAATTCCTCCTTGCTGGGACGATAAGCTTCCAAGAACTGCTGCGTGGGCGGTTCAGCTACGCCGCGTGCTCGGGCCTCCATGGCAGCCAGATAGTAGGCTTGCGCCCCGATAAAACGCCCAGCTTTGGCGACATTGGGTGCGGTCTGGTTGTGCTGCCCCAATCGGTACAGAAACACTACCTCCTGCAGATAGCCGAATCGTGCAACGTTGGCGATCTTCATTGCGAAGTCCAGATCATCACTCAATGGCAGCTTCTCATTGAAGCCTCCCACTTGCATCGCTACACGGCGCGACACAAGTAGTGTCTGAAGATAGGGGGTGCCGTCCACGCGCGGGTCGTAGTAAGGGGGGTTGGTCAACGGGTGAATATGTTGCGGGACCCACTTCCACCACAGAACGGATCCGTGCCACTGCGACTTGCCGTCCGCGGCCAGGCGGCCCACGCCACCGGCAACGGCCTCCAGCTCCGGGTGCGCGTCGAGGATGCGAACCTGCTTTACCAGCCTGCCTGCCACCCAGATGTCATCCTGGTCGTTGAACGCGATCCAGTCGTGGCTGGCAAGGGAGAGCCCGACGTTGCGCGTGGCGGCGACCCCGGAGTTGCGCTGCATGCTGCTGCAGCGGATGCGACTGTCGCCGATTGCCCTGACGACGCTGAGGGTATCGTCCGTTGAACAGTCGTCAACGACGATGAGCTCCAGCTCGAACTCCCAATCCTGGGACAGGACACTGCGTATGGCGCCAGCAATCCACTCAGCACCGTTGAACGCCGGAATGATTACGGAGATCCCGCGAACTCTTCCCGGTGTCATGTGGTCTTTCGCGTGCTCTTCCCGATTTGCTCGTACAGCCTGCCGGCCAGCAATTTCGAGTCGAATTCCTTTTCTGCCGTGAGCCTGGCATTGCGTCCGATCTGACGCCGCAATTCCAAGTCTCTCGCCAGCCGTAGCAGGTGTTCGGCGATGGCGTCTGAATCTTCCTGCTGGCAAAGGAATCCGTTCACTTCGTGCTCGATCATGTCTGGCGTACCACCGATTCTACTGGCGATGACCGGCAGTCCGCATGCCATGGCCTCCATGACCGATACCGGTGCTGCCTCCCCAATCCCGATACTGGGCAGCAGCAACACATCGCTGTCGGCAAGCAGCTTTGCGACATCGTCTTCCGACACTGTACCCAGGAATCGGGTGCAATCGGCAAGGCCCAGGGAGTTTGCCTCATCGACAATGCCTTGGCGGTAAGGACCCTCGCCCACGATCAGGTATTCAATGCGCACGCCCTTTTCCTTGGCCTGTTTCAATGCCCGCAGCGCGAAACTGTGCCCCTTGGGCCACGACAGGCGCGCCACCGTAATCGCGCGCAGCACACCCGCACTTCCTTGCCTAACCTGTGGATCGCGAAATCGATCCAGGTCCACTCCCATGCACAGGACCGGCACGCGGTTCGGCGGCAAACCCACTTCGGCAATCACCTGATCGCGAAGTTGTCTGGTCACGCAGGACACGAACGCGGCGCCCAGCATCTTGGGACCGTAATCAGTGCCGTAGATTGGCAGATCTCCGTGCAACGTCAAACTGTAAGTGGGCCCGCCGAGCAGATGCGCTATCGCTCCCAGGTGTGCTGCGCTGGCGCAGGAGTGGATGTGGACGTGGTCGAATCCCTTGCGGCGGGCCAGTGCGCGCAGCCTGGACGCAGAAGGAATCAGGCCCAACAATACGATGCGCCGGTACCAGGGCGTCTCGCGCAGGGTGCACACATAGCGTATCGCGCGCAGGGCGGCCACAGGCCGCCGCGCCAGGCCGAGGATGGTGCCAAGTCCGGGGGGAACAGATAATCGGTCTCGGCCGCTGCTGCCGGCGCGAAATCGTGGCGGCAGGACTGCGGCGGCGGCCTGCTGGTGGAAAGCAGGCAAACCGTCACGCCCAACTGCCTCAGACCCTGGATTTCACGCCAGAAGAAGGCATGGGTCTGGGACGGAAACTCCGGGACCAGGTAGCCCAGGGCGGGCATTCGCGCTCCAGGCAGGACGAAAATCGTCAACGAACCTGAAGCGAGGCGGGAGCCTTGGGCCTCATCTTCACGGCGGCGCCCCGGTAGGTAGAGATGACCTCCCACGCCAGGTGCTGGAACGCAGTAGCCGTATCAGGCGGCACGCTCAACACCGGCGGGGAATTGGCGTATCCGCTGGGGATGATATTGGTCCCGCCTTCCGGCGTGCGATTGAACATGGCAGCTAACATTACGCAAGCAACGTAGTAGTTGCCCAGCCCGTTCATGTGTACATCGTCCAGGAAGATCTGGGAGCGATTCGTGACGCCCGGTATCTGGCCGCTTTCTGCGCGGTTGATCAGTTCGCGCAATGCAATATCCACCGGTATGACTTCGACCGTCGTGGAATGCCCGCGCGAGGTGGCAATGGCCGTTGCAGAACGCGCCATGTCCTCATAGATGGCGAGGTCTGCTGCCTGCTTGTCCGGCCAGGCGTTGCCGTACGTGTAGGTGGATTCCCACGTCGTGAACAGCATGACCCGGCCAGCGGGATTGCGGTTCAGAAAGATGTCCATGTAGTCCGCGATGGCCTGATCGGTTTGGTTGTACTGGCGATTGCTCGAAATAGTATTGTTGGCGTCGGTCAGGACCAGCGTGTCGTACAGGCCCAACGGCGAGCCCGCGGCGATGGCATCGCAGGAGAAGGTGAACTTCGTGGGATCAATCGTGGAGGGGGTATTCTTGCTGCTGCAACCATTCAGATTCGCCTTCAACGGAGCGCCGATATTTACCTGCACGGCCTTGGCGAATCGCAGGCCCAGGCTTTCAGCCAGCACCTGAACGTATACGGGCATATCGAAATTGATCAGGCTGTGCCCAACCATCACGGCGGCGACCTGGTCCTTCGGCGCCAGCGACTGCGCTGACGTCAGGGGCGACGCTGCCATCGTGGCCAGTGCCAGCAAGACGGCCAAGAAACCGCGGCACCCAGAAAACTGCTTTTCCATTCACTAGCTCCGAATCACAAGACGCGTACCCTAACAGCCCGGCCTGACGGGCCGGTAACAGTCTCCAATCTACGACCCTGCGCGTGACCGCCCATTCATATATTTGACATAATTCCTGATTTGGGGGGCTAAGCTTGGCAATCAGTAATGGGCACTGCCCCCACGCTGCGCTGGCCGTGCTCGGCTACCATCCGGGCCTGTAGGAACAGTCTGATCCGGGATGGACACTTCGAACGATATCGCCATTGTCGGCATGGCCCTGCGCGTGCCGGGGTCCCTGAACCCAGCCGAATTCTGGCGCAACCTGCTGTCAGGCCAGGAGGCGCTGCAGTCCTTTTCGCAGGAACACCTCAAGGCACTGGGCGTTCCCACCTCGCATCTGGATGACCCCGACTACGTGCGATGCGGCATGCCGCTGGCAGCCTTCGACGAGTTCGACCCGGAATTCTTTGGTTTCAGTCCGATGGAAGCGGCGATCCTCGATCCGCAGCACCGGCAGTTCTACGAAGTTGCCTGGGAGGCGCTGGAGAGTGCCGGCTGTGTGCCGACCAGGTTCGAGGGTGCGATTGGGGTCTACGCCGGTTGCGGCGCGGGTGCTTATTTCTCGCGCAACATCCTGCAGAACGCCGAGTTGCTGCGTTCCGTCGGACACTTCCTCCTAAGGCATACGGGCAACGACAAGGATTTCCTCGCCAGCCGCGTGTCGTATGCCTTCAACCTGCGCGGACCGAGCATCAGCGTCCAGACCGCCTGCTCCACCTCGCTGGTGGCAATACACCTGGCGGTACAGAGCCTGCTGGCACGCGAAACCGATCTGGCGCTGGCCGGCGGCGTCACCATCGAGATTCCCCACGGGATTGGCTACTTCTACCGCGAGGGCGAAATCCTCTCGCCGGACGGCCATTGCCGGGCATTTGACCATCGGGCAAAGGGCACAGTTTTCGGCAGCGGCGCCGGGGTCGTTGTCCTGCGCCGGCTGGCAGATGCGCTGCGCGACGGTGACCACATCCATGCAGTCATCAAGGCCAGCGCTGTCAACAACGACGGCGCATCCAAGGTCGGCTACCTAGCGCCCAGCGTCGATGGCCAGGCGGCGGCGATCTCCGAGGCTGTCGCGCTGGCCGGCATCGACAGCGGTTCGATCGAATTCATCGAGTGCCACGGTACTGGCACGCCAATGGGTGATCCAATTGAAGTCGCGGCGCTCACGCAGGCCTTTCGCGAAAGCTCCGATACGGTAGGCAAGTGCCTGCTGGGGTCAGTGAAATCCAACATCGGGCACCTTGATACGGCCGCCGGTGTCGTTGGGCTCATCAAGGCCGCCCAGGCGCTTGAATTCGAGGCAATTCCGCCAACGCTCAATTTCGAAGCCCCGAATCCCGCGCTGGAGCTCGACGGTAGTCCCTTTCGCATCGCCGCACAGTTGACCCCTTGGCCACGGCGCGCCACGCCGCGCAGGGCTGCCGTCAATTCACTGGGCGTCGGGGGCACGAATGCATTCGTCGTGCTCGAAGAGGCGCCAGCGGCCGCCCCGCCAGCGCAGGCAGTGCAAGACGTGCAGCTGCTGGCAATCTCGGCACGCTCCCGAAAAGCGCTGGATGACTACCAGGCGCGGCTGGCCGGGTGGCTGCGGGACCATCCTGAAATTCCATTGGCCCAGGTCGCGTCGACCCTGGGTCGCGGACGCCACGCGTTCGAACAGCGGCGGGTTCTTGCAGCGCGCGACACCCAGGAAGCCCTGCGGCTGCTCGACAGCGGCGACCCGCGCCGGGTTCTTACCTACACGGCCGACCCTGAGCAGCCATCAACGGTCTTCATGTTCCCGGGGGGCGGCGCGCAATACACCGGCATGGCCCGGACGCTGTACCTGACCACCCCCGCATTCAGGGATGCGATGGACCGCGGCCTGGAACTGCTGCGCTCGAAACATGGCGTGGACCTGAAGCCGGTGCTCACCGCCGAGCCCGACATGCAGCCTGAGGTCGAAACCGAACTCAATCGCCCCGCGGTGCAGTTACCGCTGATCTTCCTCATTGAATATTCGCTGGTGACGTTATGGGCATCCCTTGGCGTAAAGCCCGCAGCCCTGATCGGTCACAGCATGGGCGAGAATGCCGCGGCCTGCGTCGCCGGAGTATTCAGTCTCGAGGATGGCCTGGGACTGGTATTGCTGCGCGGACAGCTCATGGAGCAGGTCCCCGACGGCGGCATGCTCAGCGTTCCACTGGCCGCCGATGAGCTGCGCGACCGGTTGGGTGAGCACCTGGACCTTGCGGCGGCCAATAGCCCGCTGCTGTCGATCGCTTCCGGACCCAACGCGGCGCTGGATGAACTGCAGGCGCGCCTGGCAATGGAGGGCATCGAGGCGCGGCGCGTGCGCATCAGCATCGCCGCGCACTCGCGCCTGCTCGACGGGATTCTCGAACGGTTCCGGGCATACCTGCGCAGCATCCGGCTCAACCCGCCTGCCATTCCGATCGTCTCCAACCTGACCGGGGCGTGGCTGACGGCCGCCGAAGCTACCGACCCGGAGTACTGGGTGCGACACCTGCGCAATACCGTGCGGTTCGCCGAAGGCGTTCGCGTTTTGCTCGAACAACCGTCCCGGGTGTTCATCGAAGTGGGGCCAGGAAGCATCCTCGGCTCATTTGTCCGCCAGTCGCACGATGCGGTCGTGCAACGCGTGTTTGCCTCGCTGCGTCACCCGGATAACCCGATCAGCGACGATGTGCATTTCATGACCGTGGCCGGCGGATTGTGGGCCATCGGCCTGCCGATTCCCGCAGAGCTTCTGTGGCCAGGGGCCTGGCCGAAGATTCCCCTGCCTGGCTACGCATTCCAGCACGCACGCTACTGGATCGATCCGTCTACCGCGGACACAGTGCATGATGATGACGATGCGCTGCTGCCCGAGCACGTGCCGTTCGGAGGCGACTGGTTTACTGGTCCGCGCTGGCTGCAGCAGGGTATTCCGGAGACCTTGCCCCCGGCGCCGATGAACTGGTGCGTGTTTCACCATCACGATCCGCTGGCCCGGGCCTGGGTAGCGTCATTGCGCGAAAGCGGGCATCGCGTGACCGAGGTCCTCAGCGGCGATGCCTACGCGCGACTGGACCAGGATACCTTCACGCTGGCGCCGGAAGTCGGAGCCGAGTATGACGATCTGCTGCAGGCCCTGGTGGCAGACAACCGCGTACCTGATCGCGTGCTGCATACCTGGTTGCTGACGCGCAGCGAGACCTTCCGGCCTGGACAGACCTTCCTGCATCGCAACCAGGTGCATGGCTTCTATTCATTGTTTCACCTGGCGCGCGCGACTTCCAAACGGGCCGAAGGCAAGCGCGCACACTGGATCGTGGTAGGCAACGGCGCCGCGTCGGTGGGTGGGGAGGCGTTGTTGTATCCGGAGAAAGCCACGGTGCTTGGCCCCTGCGCCGTCATCCCGCGCGAACTCAAGGACGTCACCTGTGCGTACGTAGACCTGTCCCTCAAGGAAGCCGATCCCAGCCTCGGATTGCTCCAGGAACTTCGCGCGGCCCCTGCCAATACCGTCTTGGCCTGGCGTGACCGGGTCCGCTGGGTTCGCTACCTCGCCCCCCATCATCCCAAGGCCACGGCGCGGTCCATTAAGATCCGCGACGGGGGCACCTACCTGATCACGGGTGGTTTTGGTGGTATCGCGGGGGTGCTCGCCGACTGGCTGGCACGCAAGTATCGCGCCCGGCTGGTGCTGGTCGGACGCACGCCGCTGCCCCAGCGCGAACACTGGGAGCACTGGCTTCAGCAAAACCTGCCATCCGATCCAATCAGCAGCGGTATTCGCCGCGTACAGCACCTGGAACAGCTCGGTGCAACCGTACTACCAGTCGCCGCGGACGTGTCGGTCGCGGAACAGGCAGCGGATGCAATCGCGGCGGCGAAAGCCGCCTTCGGACCGCTGCACGGTGTCTTTCATGCCGCAGGCGTGCTGCGTGACGGTCTCATCGCGCTCAAGAACGAGCGTGAAGTCGAAGACGTGTTGGCCGCGAAACTCTACGGAACCCTCGTACTCGACGATTTGCTCAAGCGCGAATCGCTGGATGTGTTTGTCCTCTTCTCATCCGCCAGTGCCTACGTGGCGCCGGCCGGGCAGATCGATTACGTGGCCGCGAATTCCTTTCTCAATGCCTTTGCCGAGTCCTGCCGGGAAAAGCGGCCATGGCCGGTCATCGCCATCGACTGGGGCATCTGGAAGGACCTTGGAATGGCCGGCGCCGTGCGCATGGGCGGTCCGGTTGCGGATTCGATGCAGGTCGAGATATCACGCGGCCGGAAGGAAGCCGTCCGGTATCCGCTGTTCGATGCGCGGTACGTCCTGCAGGAGGGGCGTTCGCAGGTGCATTGGATCATCGGGCACATTTCCGCCGGCGATTCGTGGATCGCGAACGAGCATCGGCTGCTGAACGGCCAGGCTCTGGTTCCCGGCACCGGCTATCTTGAGTTCATGCGGGCGGCACTCGCCGAGATCGGGGAAGCTGGCGACGGCTGGAAAGCGACCGGGTTGCGGTTACTGGAACCGTTCTACGTGCCCGATTCGGGCACCGCGGATTTCCGCATCCACCTGCGAGGCGGGCCCCGGCACTGGCAGTTCGAGCTGCAAGTGCAGATGGGCACAGATGCGCAGCCTGCGTGGCAGGCGGTGGCAGCGGCGAGGATCGTGCCGGCAGACAGCGCCTCCCGTACCAAAGTGATTGACGTCGACGCGCTGGCGTCGCGGTGCAGTATCGAGGTCGACACTGCCAGGGGTGATGCAAGCCTGCGAACCCGGCAGGAAGCACACCTGCGCTTCGGGCCGCGCTGGCAGGTGTTGCATAGCCTGCGGCTGGGAGCGCGCGAGGCCGTGGCGACGCTGCGCCTGCAACCGCGCTTTCTTGCCGACCTGGATACTTACGCCCTGCACCCTGGGATGCTCGACATCGCCACCGGATGCGCGATGGACTTGATTCCCGGGTATGCCGAACAGGAAGTGCCACAGAATCTTTGGGTGCCCGTCAGCTACGCGGCATTCAACTGCTTGCGGCCATTGCCTGCCGTTTGTCTGAGCTGGCTGAGAATCTCGGCAGATTCCAGCGTTGCGGCAGGCACGGCTGCATTCGACGTGACGCTAATCGACACTTCCGGACAATTGCTGGCGACTATCGAAGGGCTCACGCTGCGCAGGATCGAAGGCGAGCTGCTGCGCCCGCGCGTCGTGGCCGCAGTGCTTGACGACGTGGGCCAGACTGCGGCCCGGCACCACGTCCTAGGCCCCGGCGAGAAGGCCCTGGGTCACAATCTGTCCCGGGGCATCACGCCGGACGACGGCATCGCGGCACTCGAACGAGTCCTCGCAGGAGTAGACCGGCAGGTAGTTGTCGTCAGTTCGTTGCGCCCGGCCGAACTGATTCGCCAAGCCGACGCTGTTTCCCGGCTGTCGAGGTCCGAACGCGGTACCAAGTTCGCGCGCCCCAAGCTCGAGACGAGTTTCGAGGAGCCGCGAGACGAAATTGAGCGGTCGCTGTCGGAACTGTGGGGCAAGTTACTCGGTGTCGATGGTGTTGGCATCCGCGACGGCTTCTTCGAGCTTGGCGGGCACTCGTTGATTGCGGTACGCCTGTTCAACGAGGTTGCTGAGAAGTTCGGCACGGATCTGCCCATGTCAGCGCTAATCCAGCATCCGGATATCGCCAGCCTCGCGGAGCTGATTCGCGGTGGACCGGTAGGTGAGGCGACCGGCACTTTCCCCGGGTTGGTAGTCGAAGAAGCGTTCATCCACGCCGTGCCAATCAAGTCCGGGCCGGTGGGCAACGGCACGCCCATCTTTGTCGTCTCCGGCATGTTCGGCAATGTACTGAACCTGAGCCACCTGGCGCAGCTGCTGGGTGAAGATCGGGCATTCTTCGCGCTCCAGGCGCGTGGCCTGTACGGCGACCGGCTGCCGCATGAATCATTCGAGGAAATGGCGCGGGACTACCTGGTCGAAGTGCGCCGCATCCAGCCACGGGGACCGTACATGCTGGGTGGCTACTCCGGGGGTGGACTGGTGGCCTACGAGATGGCGCGGCAACTGGCGACCGTCGGAGAACGTGTGTCGGCGCTGATCCTCCTGGATTCGCCAATTCGCGAGGCGGTGCATTTCGGTTTGCTGGACAAGGTGCAGATGTGGCTGCCCGGCCTGCGCCAACAGGGTCCGGCTTTCATCGCCAACAAACTGCGCGATCGGCGTGCGTGGCGACTCGAACTTGAGGCACGCGACCGGGAACGACTCGAAGAATGCCGGACCGGCGCACAGTTCCATTCACGCCGGGTGGGTGATGCCTTCCTGCGCGCGCTTGCCGCCTACAAGGTTCCTGCAGCCGACCTCCATGTGACCCTTCTGCGTCCGAAGCTCAACGTGAAGTTCCGGCTGCGCGATGGCCGCATGATCGATGCGGAGCGTAACGAACTGCGGCCGGATAACGGCTGGACACCGTACGTGGCTGGCATCACCGTCATTGAGGTGCCCGGCAACCATGACAGCATGGTGCTGGAGCCCAACGTTCGCGTCCTCGCCGCGGCCCTGCGTCGCGTGCTGGCTGACGCCGACGAGCGCAGGGAGTAGCCCAAACATGCCGGCCTACCTAAAGGCGTACGTGGCTGTAATGCTGCTCAGCCTGATTGCGCTGGCGTTGCTCAGGAGGGCATTCACCCCGGATATCGTCAGTAGCGCTGACTTCCAGCGCCGCGCCAGGTTGTGGCTGCTGATCACATCGGTCGCGTTTCTATCCAGCAACTTCTGGATCTACGCCGTCCTGTGCGTGATAGTGGCCGCGCGCGCGCGTCGCTCGGAGACGAATCCCCTGGCGCTGTACGTGGCATTGGTATTTGCGGTACCGCCCCTGTCCAGGATCCTGCCCGGCTTTGGACCGGTCGAGTACATACTACCGATCAATCACGAGCTCCTGCTCAACTGCGCAATCCTGTGTCCGTGCGCCATCGCGCTTTACAGGAGCCGCCATTCCAGACCACGCGGCGCGCGGGCCCCCGACGTGCTCGTGGTGCTCTATATGCTGTATATGCTCATCAGCTATGGATGGATGGTGCCGGTCCAAGCCACCGTTCGCCTGGCATTCAACTTGCTGACTGGCATCGGCGTCGTTTACTACGTGGCCAGCCGGTCCCTCACCAGCCCTCGGGCGTATCGGGAGGTTGCGGCAGCATTCGTGGGCAGCATGGCCATCGTGGGACTGGTGGCCATATTTGAGACGACCAAGTCCTGGCTGGTGTACGAAACATTGTCGATTCCGTTTGGGTCGCGATCGGCGGCGTATTTCTCGCGCGGCGACCTCAATCTTCTACGCTCAAAAGCCTCCCTTGGTCATCCAATCGTCCTTGGCTTTGGGATGGGTTTGGCATTGTTACTCATGCATTCCTTTTCAGACATTATCAAGACGGCACGCCTGCGACACCTGCTGATGGGGCTCTTGTTCGGCGCGATATTGGTGAGTTTTTCGCGCGGCCCGTGGGTCGGCGCATTCGCCGGAATGTTGTATATGGTTTCCTCCGGTCCGGGCAAAGGCAGGCGATTGGCCTACACCCTGGGCACCTCTGCCTTAGTGGTCGGCATCCTTGCCGTGACGTCATTTGGCCAGAGCGTGTTCAAGATGCTGCCTTTCGTCGGGGGTTCGGATCCCGGGTCGGTGGTCTATCGCCAACAGCTCTGGAATGTTTCCATTGTGGTGCTGAAGCAGAACCTTTGGCTGGGGGACTTGAATTTCCTGAAGAATCCGTTGATGGAGGTCATGCGTCAGGGCGAGGGCATCATCGACATGGTCAATTCCTATCTGCAGATAGGACTGGCATACGGATTAATCGGCCTCGGACTGTTTCTGGCGTGCGTGTTCGCCTGCTGGCGCACCGCGCCGCCAAAGTCGGATGTTGCATCCCCGCAATGGGCAGAGACGCAGCGCCTGCAAACGGCGCTGCGTGCCGCCTTGGTCGCGATTCTCGTGACAATCGGCACCGTCAGCAGCATCGACTTCGTGCCGCTGTTTATTTGGTTAATCCTGGGTATGTGCGCCGGTCTATCGCGTTTGCAGCCGTCGCATATACTTGCAACGCAGGCTTAGGATATGGGCGACTGGAAAGGGCCACAAAGGAGTGTCAATCAATGCGGCGTGACATCGGTGTCCATGCACAAAGGGATCTGATATTCCGGTGGGCACTGCTGTTGGGGGTGCTTGCTGCCAGCTTCGCGTTTGTTTCATTCGGTATCGTGGGTCTGGGACGGCACGGGTCGGTGCCTTTCGCTGACGTGCGGTACTGGTACATATCCACAGGTATGTGGCTGCATGGCGCAGATCCCTACGATTTTTCTGCCTTTGCGGCGCGTGCGGCGAAATTTGGGAGCGAGGAGATCGATCTATTCGCATACCCTCCGACATCAATCTGGCTGGGAGTGCCGCTGCAACTGCTAAGTCTGGCGCAGGCCAAGATGTTATGGGTTGCAATTAATTTGCTGGCGCTGGCTGCGATCCTGGCTGGTAGCCTGAAGATGCTCGTACAGTTACGCCCTGCCTCCCTTCCTGACCACCGGCGACTGGAGTACTTGGCGATACTGGCCATCTGCCTCCTCAGTAGCCCCTACACCATAAATGTCGTCTGGACTGGTAACTCCACTCTCATTGTTACCGCCTTGTTGATGTGGGCGTGGATTCTCTCCTATGAGGGTTCGGAATGGCTTGCCGGACTTCTGTTGGCCATGGCCACTTCCAAACCGCAGTTGGCCATCCTGCTTGGTCTTTGGTTGCTACTCGATCGCCGGTGGACGACGCTGCTGGCAGCCGCCATAGCATCGCTGCTGTTGATGTCGGTGCCGCTTGCGACCTTTGGACCCCGCATACTAATTGAGTGGCTCGGTGCCATGTCTGGGTACGTTCAACAACCGGCCATCGCTCGGGAGCTCTCGCATAATCTTAATCTCGGCTCCGTTGCAATCGGCTTGGGGGCGCCTCGAGGCGCCTACCTATCGGCAGCAATGGCGGTTTTCGGCATTTTGGGTTTGGGAGCCCTGTTCGCGGCCCACATGCGCTCGCGGTTGCCAGCACCAGTTCCCTTCGGGCTCCTGGTGCCGCTGTCGCTGCTTGCATTCTACGGTCGGGATTACGACCTCGCCGCGTGCGCCGGGCTTCTGCTATTGGGAATTCACTACAGCGCGGGCTCTAGCCTGCGGCAGGCATTGTTGATCGGCGCCTTGGTTGCACTGTACATACCCCATCGCCTCATCGAGCACATCGATTCCACATGGCTGATTTACTGGCGCCCGGTAGTGCTGTTATTGGTGACTGCCACGGTCATGTCGTGGGTCACCAGTAAATCATCGCCGAGCGTCTCGGTCTCACTTGCCTAGACGAATACTGGCAATTGCCGTGCCGCTGCGAATAGATCTGATGTCTTCCTGCTAGGTAAGGGCTTTCGCAAAGCGCGATTGCGAAAGGAACAAGACGACCAGCAGCCACCCGCGGTTGGGGGGGGTGTACGTTGGAGATCAGTGTTGACCCTAGCGTGATGCAGCGGCCATGGTCAGCGCCGCGCTGCCACACAGCCACTCGTGCTACAAGCGCTTGCACCCGCCATGACACCGGTCCGGTGCAGCCGCACCTTCACTTGATGAAACTTCCCACAACTGTAACCAGGTGCCCCATGGCGTATCCGGCAGGCCATGCAGCCAGGGCGCCAATTTCCAACCGCCAGTTGTTCAGTCCCAGGCGCGAATTATAGAAGATCATCAGCGGCACAGTTGGCAACGTCTTAAATGCAATGCCGAGCAAGGCGCCCTGCAACCCCCCCAGGTGATACGCGATCGGAATTATAATCCACGTACCCACCAGGAGGACTGCGCTGAGCGCGCTCAGATACGAGGTTCTCCCGGCCGCCAGATACGCCGACTGCGCGAGCCCATAGCGCCCGAGAATCATGCTCAGGGAGAGCATCTTGAGCATGTTGCCCGCGGACACGTAGCGCGGATCAAACAGAAGTCTCACGATCCAGTCGGCGCTGGCAAAAAGCCCGCCGGAAATGAACATGAAGATCAGGTCATTTGGTAGGCGCAGCCTCTGGTACAGGCTCGACAACCGCTGCGGACTCTCGCGCGCCGCCTCGCTGAGCATCGGGAAGACCACCGTATTCATGAGGCGATCGCCGGCACCCATTATCACGGTAAACAGGGACAGGGCTATGGCGTAGAAGCCGAGCACGTCGGGCGTCACCCATGATCCAAGGAGAATCCGGTCGGCATTCGTCGCCAATATGCTGAAAGAAGAAGAGATGACGATCCAACGGCCGAAGGTAACGATGTCGCCGGCGATAGCGCGATCCCAAGTCAACTTCATCTTCTGCCCCGGAAGGCACGCATGCGAAAGCAGGACGTGGAGGATGGCAGACGTCATGCCGCCCGCGATGATTGCCCAGATGGATCGACTCCACCAGGCGATCACCAAGGTCACCAACAGGTTCGCAACCTGACATGACAGGTCGATGTACGTGATGACCTTCAGCGACATCTGCCGCTGCTGAACCAACGACTTCGGTGAGTTGAAGGAATCGACGAACGTAACGGCGCCCGTGGCGAACAGCAATATCGGCAGGAGCTTGGCCGTATACACCGATCCCGGTGTAAGCAGGGAAGCCGAGTTCAGAAAATAGATCGCAACGCCGGTAAGTGTCGAGAATGACCAGATCAGCAGGCCGCGGAATACCTGCAGACTCCAAATCGTATTGAGAAAGGCAGGTTCGGTTGCCCTGGGGTTCTGAATGACGGATTGGCGGATTCCAACGTCAGAAAGCAACGCGAAGATCGTCTGGACGATAGTCGAGATCGACATCACTCCAAACAGATCGGGCGTCAGCAGGCGCGTCAGAATGAGGCTGCTGGCCAGCCGCAGCAATTGAGAGCCGACGAACCCTACTCCGCTCCATGTGCTGGCCCTGAAGGCCCGTGTCCGCAGTGAGCCGTGGTCCTGAACTGAATCTCCCATTGTGGCAATCGTAGCAGCAGCCTGTGGCGGGCACTGTGCCGCAGGCTACAAAATATCAGCCTCCTGCCAACTTGATGCACCCTTGTGGCCCCCCGAAGGGGCTGCGATCATAGCCACATTGTCTGAATCAGATTTACATCAGGTCACGCCGCAAGTCGTGGCCCTTGCCGTCAGGAAAGCGATTCCCTTCGGACTATCGAGCCGGGAACGCGATGAATCCGCTGTGCTGTTCCCGGACGCGCTGGACTCGTTGCGGATCACCAGCATTGCGACGGCTTTGACCCGCGAGCTGGGCTTCCAGGTTCCCATTCGCCTGCTGTTTGATTGCCGGACCGTGGGCGACCTGATCGCGGCCATCTCCCGCATCCGCAACAAAGTCGCGCCGCCAGAGTCGCGGGCCGAATCACTGCAGGCTTCGATCCGGCGGCGCAATCGCAAGCTGTCGTTCGCCCAGGAACGCATGGCATTCATGCATGCGCTGTCGGTGGGTAGCGCCGCCTACCATGTGGCCTTCGGATTGCGCCTGCGCGGTCCCATCGACCAGCCAGCATTGTCACGCGCAATCGAATCTCTGCCTCGGTACCTGGAGGTTCTGCGTACCCGCTTTCTCTCGTCGGCCCATGGCATTGTGCCCATGGTCGTGGAGAAGACGCGTTTTCCTCTGCGACTTATCGATGCCGCACCCGGCGAGTCGCTTCAGGTGGCGACGGAATTTAGCAATGCGCCGTTTGATCTCGAAGCGGGCGACACCGCGCGCGCGGCGTTGATCAGGGAAGACGCAGCATCGGCGCTGCTGGTATTTGCGCTGCATCACATAGTCGTCGACCAATGGTCGTACGAGCTGCTCCTTGACCTGCTTGCGCGCCTGTACGCCGCGGAACTCCACCACAAGCCACCAGCACCGGACATCGAGCTGGCGCCATTCTTCGAATACGCCCAGTCGCATCGCTCCTGGTTCCGCACGCAAGCGTTTCACGGGCACCGCGAATACTGGGTGAACCGGCTGGCGGGCGCCAGGCGCGTCAGTTTCGACACCGACCGCCCGCGGCCGAATGTAGTTTCCTTTCGTGGCGCCCGCCGGCAATTGGCGCTCCCGGAACAGACCTGGCAACAGCTCGAGGCCGTGGCGAGCCGGGAGCGTGCGACGCTTGCGATGCTGCTGTTCGCCGCCCTCGGGATGCTGTTGAGAAATCACAGTGGGTGCGATGACCTTGTCATTGGCTTGCCCGTGGCGAACCGCAATCACCGCGACTCGCTCGCCTGCTTTGGCAGCCTGGTCAACACCCTGGCAGTGCGGATTGCCCTGGTAGGCGAAGACAGTTTTGCCCGCGTACTTCGCGAAGTGCGGCGGCAATTCTTGGACGCATTTGATCACCAGGACTTGCCGTTCGAGATTCTCATCGGTCAGTTGCACCTTGAGCGTGATCCCGGGCTTTCGCCACTGTTCGGCGTGATGCTGAACATGCTGAATACACCGCCGGCGGATTTCTCGCTCCCGGGTATCGCGGCGGAGCGGGTTGAGATCGATCGTTGCGGCGCACAGTTTGACCTGACGCTGACGGTCGACCGCTATCACACCAGATCCGTGTGGTTCGAGTACGCGACCGACCTGTATTCCGCGGGCACCATTGACAGGATCATGGCTCGCTACGCCGCATTGCTGGATGCGATTTTGGAGGATCCTGGTCGGACATTGAACCGTATGCCCCAGCGCACGCGCCGGGAGGCTACCGACATCCGCAGCTGGAGCCTGGGTTCGCCGGAACTGTCGCCGGGCATCCATGTATATGAATTGTTTGCCGGTGCCGCGACGACGCGGCTCGATCAATGCGCGGTGCGGTGTGGGCTGCAGGCGCTGACCTATGGCGAATTGCAGCGCCGGGCTGCCGCCGTGGCTGCGGGCCTGAGGCAACTTGCGCCCCAGAGTAGCCGGGTGGGGCTGATGCTGGGGCGTTCCACTGATCTTCCGGTGGCGCTGCTCGGCGCGTTGCTGGCCGGAGTGACTTTTGTGCCGCTTGACCCGACCTTCCCTGATGAACGGCTGGCCTACATCGCGGTCGACGCGGGCCTGAAACTGATACTCACAGACAGCGGCCCAGAGACTGGTGATTCCAAATGGGTACCGCAGGGCGTCGTGATGCGCGACATCAACGAACTGGCATCCATCGCCGGGGCTGCGACGGCTTTGCCAACGCGCCCGGATGATTATCCTGCCTACGTGATCTACACCTCCGGCACCACGGGACACCCCAAGGGCGTAGAGATTTCCGCACACGCGTTGGCCAACTTCCTGCACGCGATGCGATCGCGGCCCGGCATCAGCGAGACTGATCGCCTGCTGGCGGTTACCACGCTGAGCTTTGACATTTCGCTGCTTGAGCTGCTGCTGCCACTGACGGTTGGAGCACAGGTAATCATCGCGAGCCGCGAGCAGGCGCGTGACGGGGATGCGCTTGCCGAGCTGATTCAGGTCAATAAAGTCACGCTGATGCAGGGTACCCCTTCGACCTGGTTTCAGCTGCTGGAGTCCGATTGGCAGGGGAGCACGGCACTGCGTGCCCTGGTGGGAGGGGAGCCATTGCCCGAGGAATTGGCGCGCAGACTACAACCCTTGGTGAACGAACTCTGGAACATGTATGGACCCACGGAGACCACCGTCTGGTCCAGCTGTGCACGCATCGACGACATCGGTCAAGGGATCACAATCGGCACGCCGATAGCCGGCACGACCATCGAGATTGTCGATGGATGGGGACGCCCAGCGGGAATCGGGATCCAGGGTGAAATCGTTATTGGCGGCGCCGGACTGGCGACCCAGTACCTGGGTCGCCCGGAACTGACCAGCGAGCGCTTCCAGAACCTGGCCCTAGATGGGGACAGGGCGCGCTACTACCGTACCGGGGACATCGGTCGCTGGACGGGCACCGGGCAGATCCGCATTCAGGGACGTTCCGATCGGCAGGTGAAGCTGCGCGGCTACCGTATCGAACCTGGCGAGATCGAGGCCAGTGCCCTGCGTATTCCCGGAATTCGACGAGCCCTGGTCACGACCCACGCCGAATCGCTACAGGACGTGCGCCTGGCCCTTTATGTTGTGCCAAACGGGGCCGCGGCTATTGATCCTGCGGAAATCCGCGGCCAGCTCAAGGCCTGGCTGCCTGACTACATGATTCCGCAATTGATCGTAGCCATAGACTCAATTCCGGAACTTCCCAACGGCAAAGTCGACCTGCGGCGGCTGGCGCAACTTGCCCCGAGCGCAGTGCACGACTCACCGGCCCTGCCACCGCAATCCCAGGACGAAGTGATCCTGCATTCGCTGTGGAGGGAACTGCTGGGAATCGAGCGCATTGACCGCGACCAGGACTTCTTCGAGCTCGGCGGGCATTCCCTGCTGGCGATGCGCCTAGTTACAAGTGTGCGCCAGGAATTGCAGAAGCACTGCACGCTGGCGCAGGTATTCCAGAACCCGACCATTGCCTCGCTGTGCGCCGTGCTGTCTGATACCGCTCCCCTGACCAGTCGCACGCTGGTGGCACTTCAGACGGAGGGCGACGGCGTACCGCTGTTTTGCATTTGCGGAGTACAGCTGTATCGACCGCTGGTGGCCCAGCTTGGCTCGGAATCTCCGGTGTTCGCTACCTTCGTCCCCATGGTGGAAACACTGGACGTCAGCACCCTTGCCCGTGAGTACCTGCTGACCATCCGCGCTCAGCAGCACGCCGGCCCGTACCGTCTGATGGGATTCTCCCTTGGTGGCGTGCTTGCCTACGAGATTGCGCAACAGCTTCGGGCGGAAGGCGAGGACGTCCTGCAGCTAATTATTCTGGACAGCGACGTACCCGGAGAGGCTGCCACATCGCCGATCAGGGGGGTGCTGCAAGCACTGCGCCGGGCACTAGGATCAACTGTCGAGGCAGGCGCTGGAATACCGGACTATGTGCGAGCGATCCGCGCCTACCGACCGGCACCCTATCCTGGCCGCGCCATTTTTGTCCGGGCGATGCAGGAAGATCACTTCGAGCCCGGTTACGGCTGGGAAGACTTGATCGTCCAGCTGTCCGTGATCCGGGTACAGGCCGAGCACCTGGCTCTCATGAGTGAGGAACGCGTTGCGGAGTGGGCGCCTGCGTTCAGGCGGGCGCTTGTGGAAGGTCACTGACTTTCTTCCGCGGCCGGATGCGCCCCGGTATGCCGGTAACCACGCTGTCGGATGGCACATCCTTTACCACTACCGCATTGGCCCCGATCAACACGTTGTTGCCGATGGTAATGGGGCCCAGCACCTTGGCTCCAGCGCCGATATCCACATTGTCGCCAAACACAGGCGCGCAGGGCTGGCTCGCATGGGCAAGCCCCACTACCACCCCGGTCCGAATTCGACAATTGTCGCCAAAACTCGCATAGCCACTTATGACGATGCCCCCGGAATGATCGATCGTGAAATTGCGCCCCAGGCGCACTTCGCAGGGCAGCTCGATTCCCGCTATAATCTGCACGATCTTGAACAGGATGTGATAGGCCAGAGAAAATGGCAGCCTCAGGATTGGTGGCCTTATGGAATATCGCCACCTACCAAACCGATAGATAACCATTGCCCATAATCCCTGGGAACCGAGGCTGCTTCCATGAGCCCGAAAATCGGCGCGTAAATTGTCAAACACCGCGTTGTGGCCTCGCATCCTCCATGTACCCACAGCATACCGCCAAGTCCACCTAAAGCGCTGTACAGCACTGCAGACTATGCCCAATTGACTTCAGTATCATCCTAGATTCATGCCGCAACCCCTCCATTTCCGCAACAGCAGCCTGTCGGTCGCGCTAATCACCGCGCTCCAGTACCTGCTCCCGGGACTGCTGATCGGCGTCACGCTGGCGGCAATCGCCAGGTTCTTCGAATGGCCCTTCGAACCGTTCCTGATGGGGCTCGCGGCGGTAGCGTGGGTGCTGACGACACTCGTGCTGCGCCCCAACGACCTATACACACCCGAACTTCGCTTTGCACCTCAGCGCCTGATCGCAAGCGTCTTTGTCCGTTGGGCGGGCCTGGTCATTACGCTGATGGCCATCGGGTATCTCTCCGGCTTGTCCGAGTACTACCCCCGCCGGGTGGTCCTGCTCTGGTCGGTAATCAGCCCGTTCGTGGCGTCCGCTACGCTGCTTTGCCTGCAGATGCTGCTGCGGCGTATTGCGTTTTCACGACACAATCAGCGCAGCGCGCTGATTGTCGGGGTCAACGAGTCCAGCCTCTCCCTTGCCGGCAAGTTGACCCAGCACCCGGAGCTGTGCTCGCGGATCCTCGGGTTCTTCGATGATCGCAGCGCAGAGCGGCTGCAGCCACTTGGCGAGTTCCACATTCTCGGCAAGCTTGCCGATATCTCTGATTTCGTACGGCGGAAACGTGCCGACGTAATCTTCATCGCCCTTCCCATGCGGCACATAGAACGTGTCATGAACCTGCTGGATGACCTGCGGGATTCCACCGCTTCGATCTACTATTTGCCGGACGTCTTCTTCTTCGACCTCATACAGTCACGCACGTCAGAGATCGAAGGCATGCCAGTGGTGGCCATGTGCGAGACGCCTTTCTACGGCTACCGGGGCGTGCAGAAGCGCGCGACCGATGTCGGCCTGGCATTGCTAATCCTGGCTCTCGCCCTGCCGGCCATGCTGGTCATCGCGCTGATCGTCAAGCTCACCTCGCGCGGGCCGGCTATCTTCCGGCAGCGCCGCTACGGCCTCGATGGCAAGGAGATAGTCGTCTACAAGTTCCGCTCAATGCGCGTAGCCGAGGATGGGGCAGAAATCACCCAGGCAAAGCGCGGCGATCCGCGCACCACTGGCATCGGGCGGATCCTACGGCGCTTTTCGCTCGACGAGCTGCCACAGCTGATCAACGTGCTGCAGGGCCGAATGAGCCTGGTTGGGCCGCGCCCACATGCGATCGCCCATAACGAGATGTACCGCAAGTTGATCAAGGGCTATATGGTCCGGCACAAGGTCCTGCCGGGAATCACCGGGCTGGCCCAGGTCAGCGGCTGCCGCGGGGAGACCCAGGATCTGGCGCAAATGCAGGCGCGGGTCGCATTCGACCTGGACTACCTGCGTCACTGGAGCCCATCGCTGGACCTGAGAATCCTGTTTCTGACAATCCGGCAGATGCTGCTGGGAGACACGAAAGCCTACTGAGGTGACCTGGTGCTCACCTGGTCGAGCCAGGCGAGTCGCCGCTGCAGCCAGATCTCCTGGGTGTTGTCGGCTGCGAACTGCACGGCCCTTTGAGCCAGCTGGGCGAGCCGTTGCCGGTCATGCGCCAGCTGCACGACGGCATCGGCCATCCCCTTGGCCTCTGACCACGGCGTCGTGATCACTGCCCCACTGGCCTGCGCCAAGCCCCGAAAATAGGCGATGTCAAAGGCAATGACCGGCAGGCCGCGCGAGAATGCGTCAAACGCCGCCCGCGGCGTATCTTCAATCAGGGGCGCCGCGACACAGGCGTGGCAATCCTCGAGCAGCCTGAACAGCGGCTCGCCATAGGCGACCTGGGGGACGAACTCCACGTGGCCTTCCAGCCCCAGCGCATGGACCTGATCGACCAGCGCAGAGCGGCGGTCGCCATCGCCAATGATCCGAAGCCTGGCATCCACGCCCTGGGCGCGGGCGAGTCCGACGGCTGCAATCATCCGGTCTACGCCTTTGTTGGCGGCGAGGCGCCCGAAGTAGACCAGAACCATGGGTCCGCTGCCGGCAATCCAATCCAGGCGTTGCGCCAATTGTCCGCCTGCGAGCACGTTTTGGGGGGAATGCACGGTGTCATAGAACATGTGGACGTTAGCGCGGCCTCGTCCGAAGTCCCTGACCATGGCTGCATCCTTGAAACAGCACACGGCGAACAGCAGCGGCGCCAGCCGCATCTGCAGCCACTTCAATGGGTCGTACGCGAAGCGATTGACGAGATAGCTTTTCAGGGACCAATGGCCCGTTCGGTAGAAGCTGCGCGCGTGCAGGCGAAAATCCATGTCGACGATGAAGATGACCGGCCGGCCGAAGCGCCGCGCGGCGAGGCTCGCCAGGAACATCAGCGGCCTGCCCAGCTCCGTCGACATGCCGGATTGCACTACGCAGGGCTCGCGGAACAGCGCGCTAAGCCAGCGCCATATTGGCCAGAGACGTTGCAGCAGGAAGGCGCCCCTGGACATATCCAAGGGGAAAGCAGGCAGGAAGCGCACCCCGGACGTCTGCAGATCGAGCACTTCCAGTTTGCCGGCCGACGCGCGATAGGCCGCCTCGGGCAGGCCCGGTGCAATCAGGACCAGCTCTTCATATTTCGGCCCGATGACCCGCCGCAGCATGCGCAGGTGCACGGCAAATGCGCTCTCAATCGCGCACTTTTCCGCCGTCAACGAATAGGCGGGCGCCTGCACCACGACATAATATTTCATCGGCCTTTACTCTCCGTGTCCGACTCTACAACATGTACAGCCAGTCACTACCGATCAGGATCCAGACTCACAGGCTGGCAAAGGAATGTTCGCTCCCGCACTTATCCGCTTGGGACATCGGCTGCTCGGTCAAGTGCGGCCCATTGAGGCGTTTGCCCACCGCACGTACGAGCTGGCGCCGGTACACCGGCGGACGGCACCGCCAGCCATATTCGCGGCTGATTGCCTGGACCGCGTGACCGGTGTGTGCGAGGACAGCTCCCGTCAGCGTGAGTGGGGCAGGATCCGGGGCGGTGACCGCCTGCACGGACCGGTAGTCGCGTGGGAGCTGCGCAACGCAACGATATCCCGTAGCTTCGTCTACAAGGGGCCCCTCAAGCATCGCGTCGACAATCGAAGGGAAGCATATTTCGCCTTGGTGACGGAGGGCCGGGTCGCCGAAGGGGTGATGTCCTGCACGTTTTGTGGCGGGCTCTATTTTGGCCATTCGATTCGCGACGACATTCCACTGACGCTGCTGGCGGAATCGATGGGCACTCCAGTGCGCTCGTCCGCGCCGCTATTCACGCACCAGCATGAGTACCTGCAGTTGACGAATCTATACGCGCAACCCTTCGACGGCGCGACCTTTGACCAACTGACCATAGTGGACGATCACCACCAGTCACTAAGTCGCATCAGTCGCATGCGTGAAATCCGCTCGCGTATACGCGCGCTCTTGCCTCAACCGACGCACACCGGTGTATTCATAAACCGCAAAGGGACGGGTAGTCCGCGCAGGCTCGCAAATGAGGACGAAGTGGTCGCCCTCTTTGCTTCCCGCGGCTTCGCGATTGTCGATCCGGAACAGATGAGCGCCATCGATATCCTGACGCACACCTCTGGGGCACGGATTGTGGCGGGTGTTGAGGGCAGCCACCTTGCCCACGGCATCATGTCCTGCGCCGACGATTGTGCCTTCCTAGTGCTGCAGCCTCCGAACCGCCTCAACAGCGTCTACAAGGACTTCACCGATTCGATGGACATGCGTTACGCCTTCGAGGTGGGTGAACCGGTGGCGCGCGACGTCTTTCGCATGGATCTGGATTCTCTTTCGAGAATGCTCGATACACTGCAGGCCGCGGGGCGCGGTGCCGCGAACGCCAGTACCGAATCACTCAAACAGCAGCAGCGATGAACGGGCGGCTGCGACCCGCATGCGCTGCGCTTTCCACCAGGCGCCGCAAAGGAAGCGGTTTCCCTGCCACTTGACGCGGCGCTGCGACGGCCAGTCCGTTGCAGATCACCGCCTCCGTCAGCCCGTCCGCGTCGGGTGGTCGCGGCAGTCTGTACCGCGTGCCAGCGCTCATGGACACAAGTATCCGGCAGATGTGCCGGCGATATGTAACGACGTTCATGCCTGCAAGTCGAAGGCGTTTACACATCCGGGCTCGGACATATTGTGCGGCGTCTATTCGTCGTTGTTCGGCAAGGGCTTTTCGGTGATGGCCCGTCGTTTGCATTCTTAGCGACAGCACCCTGCATACGTGTAAAGGATAAGTCGCATGAGAACGTCCGTTGTGAAGTCTGTCGCGGCCTGCGTGGCCCTTGCTGCCACGGGCAGCGCCTCTGCGGTGGTCATTACCGCAAACAGCGCCTGGAGCGGGCTTGGCTCAACCCCAGCCGGAGGCGGCGTGACGATTTCGGCCTGCAATACTTCCGGCGCCGGAGCGTGTTCGAGTCCCGGCCTGATTGGCACCAAGGGCATACCTGGTGTTGGCGACGGCGCGGGTGTGCAGGGCAATGACAACAACGAGATTGATTGGTACAGCGGTCAACCTGCCAACAGCGAGATGCTGCGTTTCAGCTTCACTACTGCCAGCGTCATCGATTCATTGCAGATCGGGTTGCTCTTCGACGGTCCCGAGTACACTGACGTCCAGGAAAGCGCCCGGTTCCGGGTTTCCTACGTGGGTGGTGGTACCGCCACCTATTCGCTTTCGACTTTGTTTGCCACTCCGGGCAGCGCCTCCTGGGACGGATTCGGCAGCTGGTCTGGAGTCGGACTTGTCGACGGCGGATCCGGGCTCTGGACCGGACTGAATCCGTTCGGTTCGACCGGTGTGCTGCAGATCGATATGTTCGCTGCGCCGGGCATCTGCGGAACGACCTCCGCTTGCTATGACCAGTCAGACTACGTATTCCGGAGTTTGAGTGCGACGCCCGTACCGGAGCCAGGCACCCTCGCCCTGTTGGGCATTGGGCTGATGGGTATTGCCATCGCACGGACCAGGCGTTCGTCCATCGAGATCACTTACAAGAACCAGGCGTGACACCTCAGCGATGCGCCGTGATCGGAGACTTACCGAACGTCGGCACCGGCACGCAGCCGGGTTCCATGCGGCCGGTGAAATACAAGGAGCCGGTGTGCGAAGCTAGTGTCGGGCCTTGGAGCTGGCGGGGACTTAGTCCCGCGTAACATCGGCCCAAGGCCAGCTAAATGCCGTGCGGACGTGTTGCGCTGAAAGCACGCCCTGGCCCGTCAGGGTCAGGGTTCGGTCCATCACCCTGATCGGGAAGGATTCGAACGGCTCAACTGGGCGCTCCAGGGCAACCTGCACATCCTCGAACTCCAGCCACTTCGCAGTGACCGGATACTGGCATTTGTAGAATGCCTCCTTTGCGCTGAATATCACGGTGGCCCAGAGGCGCCGCTCCCGTTCCGGGCACGTCTCAAGCCAGAGACGCTCCGCGGCATTGAGCACCCGCGGCCACAGATGTTCATCAACTGCATCGACGACTTCCACATCCACGCCCAGGGACTTGACCAGCTTGACCGGCGCCACAACAACACAGGCCAGGCTTGCACAGTGCGTAATGCTGCCGGTGACTCCGGCCGGCCAATCCGCGCGTCGATCCGGCAGGCTCAACAGCGGCGCCGGCGGGTAACCCAGGCGTTGCAACGCCAGCCGCGCACACTGACGTCCCGCGGCAAATTCCCGGAGACGCTTTTCGGCCCAGCGCTCCTTGCCGTCGCGCTCTCGGGGCAGTAACTGCGTAGGGTCCCCGGTGCCACAAAGTTCAGCGGCTTGTACGGCCATCGGGAACAGCGCCGCAAGGTCAGGGGCGTGGACGGCCGTGCCGGTCATCGTGCCATTCTACGAAAGCGCCACAAGGACTTCATGGGGAGCCTGGACCAGTTCGATCAACACGCCTTCGCCGGCCAGGGGAAATTCGCCACTGGCCTTCGGATGAATGAAGCACACGTCATGCCCTGCGGCACCCTTGCGGATGCCACCGGGTGCAAAACGCAGTCCCTGCGCAGACAGCCATTCAACTGCGGCGGCCAAGTCATCGACCCACAGACCGATGTGATTCAAGGCAGGGGTGTGCACTGCAGGCCTCTTTTCCGGGTCGATCGGCTGCATCAGGTCTATTTCTACACGGTGGGCACCGTGCCCCAGCACGCAAATGTCCTCGTCGACGTTGTCGCGCTCGCTGGTGAACGTGCCACCGAACTCCAGGCCGAGCAGGTTGACCCACAGGTTGTGCAATCGCGCCTTGCTGGCGCCACCAATCGCCACCTGCTGCACGCCCAGGATCCGGAACGGCCGCACGGCAGATGCCCTCCCCCAGGGTTGGGCGCTACGCCGCGCTGCAAATGATCCTGACTCCCTGGCCTGGGCGATTTGTCCATCAATGCGAATCCAGAGCTCGCCGACACCGGCGCCGGTCGACGCACTCACGGCAATTGCGGCGCCGCGCCGTCGCATCCCACCCTCGATCTGTGCCGCGGCGCGAAGCGCGGCGGCCATGTCCAGATCCGCCTTGTTGACAGCCACCAAGTCGGCCAGCTCGATGACGCCACGCTTGATGGCCTGCAGCTCGTCGCCGGAATTGGGTAGCTGTACCAGCAACAGCAGGTCCGTCATGCCGGCCACGGCCGTCTCCGACTGGCCGACGCCAACGGTTTCAACGATGACGATGTCGTACCCGGCAGCCTCGCAAAGCAGCAATACTTCGCGCGTGCGTTCGGCGACGCCCCCCAGCGTGCCGGCAGATGGCGTGGGCCTGACGAACGCGGCATCGTCATTGGCCAGGCGCTCCATGCGAGTCTTGTCGCCCAGGATGGAGCCGCCGGAAAGCAATGAGGAAGGGTCGATCGCCAGCACAGCCACGCGATGCCCCTGGGCGATCAGGTGCAGTCCAAGGGCTTCGATGAGCGTCGATTTGCCTGCGCCGGGTGCGCCAGTGACTCCGAGTCGCACGGTGCGCCCCGTCGACGGCGCGAGTTCCCGCAACAAAGCGCTGGCTGCCCCGCGATCGGCGGGACGATTGGATTCAATCAACGTGATGGCCTTGGCGAGCGCCCTGCGATCGCCTGACTTGAGGCCGTCAATAAAAGTCGCGCTACTCACTCAGGTCGGACAGCGACGCTGCCGGATCTGCTTCAGTACTTCGCGCGCACTGTCCAGGATCGGCGTGCCTGGGCCGAATATGCCACTCACGCCCGCCGCGAGCAGAAACGGATGATCCTGCGGTGGAACAATGCCACCGACGAATACCACGATGTCCGGCGCCCCCTGCGCATGCAGCGCCGCGATGATCTCCGGTACCAACGTCTTGTGGCCGGCGGCCAACGTGCTGACTCCGAGCGCATGTACGTCGTTTTCAATTGCCTGGCGTGCACACTCCTGGGGTGTCTGGAACAGGGGGCCGATATCCACGTCGAAGCCGGCATCCGCAAATGCAGTTGCCACGACCTTGATGCCGCGATCGTGCCCATCCTGTCCAACCTTGGCCATCATCAGTCGCGGGCGCCGACCGGTGGTCGTGGCGAAGGCGCTGACGTCCGCGCGCAACTGCTGCCACTGTGCATCGTGTTCGTATGCCGCCGAGTACACGCCCGACACCGTCCTCGTCTCCGCGCGATAGCGACCCCAGATCTTCTCCAGGGCTTCGCTGACTTCGCCAACGGTAGCACGGGCGCGCATCGCCGTGATGGCGAGATCCAGCAGGTTCCCGTCATCCTGTCTGGCCGCTGCCGTCAGTGCGGCAAGTGCCGCCTGCACCGCCGCATCGTCACGCGACGCACGAAGCCCTGCCAATCGTGCCAGCTGGTTTGCGCGCACCGCCGTGTTGTCCACATCACGCAGCGTAAGTGCCTCGACCGTTGCGGGCGGATACTTGTTGACGCCAACGATCACTTCCTTTCCCGAATCGATGCGCGCCTGCCGCTGCGCCGCGCTGGCCTCGATCCGCAACTTGGCCCAGCCCGTCTCCACCGCGCGCGTCATGCCACCCTGGGCATCGACCTCCTCGAGGATCTTCCAGGCCGCGTCGGCCATGTCCTGCGTCAGGCGCTCCATCATGTAACTGCCGCCCCAGGGGTCGACCACGTCGGTGATATGAGTTTCTTCCTGGAGGATCAACTGCGTATTTCTGGCGATGCGCGCGCTGAACTCGCTCGGCAATGCCAGCGCCTCGTCCAGCGCGTTTGTGTGCAGGCTCTGCGTGCCACCGAATACCGCAGCCATCGCCTCGATCGTCGTGCGCACAACGTTGTTGTACGGGTCCTGCGCAGCCAGACTCCAGCCCGAGGTCTGGCTGTGCGTGCGCAATGCCATGCTGCGCGGGTTCTGCGCTCCGGACGCCTTCATGATGCGCCACCACAGCAGGCGGGCCGCCCGCAACTTGGCGATCTCCAGGTAGAAGTTCATGCCAACGGCCCAGAAGAAGGACAGTCGAGGGGCGAAGGCATCAATGTCGAGCCCCCTCGCCAACGCCGCCTTCACGTACTCCCTGCCGTTGGCAAGCGTAAAGGCGAGTTCCAGTACCTCGCTGGCACCGGCCTCCTGCATGTGATAGCCGGAGATCGAGATCGGGTTGAACTTCGGCAAATGCCGCGCGCAGTATTCGATGATGTCAGTGACGATGCGCACCGATGGCGTCGGAGGATAGATATAGGTATTGCGAACCATGAACTCCTTCAGAATGTCATTCTGAAGGGTGCCGGTGAGCTGGTCTGCCGGGACGCCCTGCTCCGCGGCGGCGACGATGAAGGCGGCGAACACCGGCAGTGCCGCACCGTTCATCGTCATGGAGACCGAGACCTTTTCGAGCGGGATCCCGTTGAACAGGATCTTCATGTCCTCGACGGAATCGACCGCCACGCCCGTCTTGCCAACGTCACCGGTAACCCGCGGGTGATCGCTGTCATAGCCGCGGTGAGTCGGCAGGTCGAAGGCAACGCTGATCCCCTGGCCCCCGCCAGCCAGTGCCTTGCGGTAGAAGTCGTTGGAATCCTCGGCGGTGGAAAAGCCTGCGTACTGGCGCACAGTCCATGGACGTGTGGTGTACATCGTGGCTTGAGGGCCGCGGACAAACGGCGGCGAGCCAGGTTCGGTATCCGCATACTGCAGTCCAGCCAGATCGGCCGCCCGATATACGGGCCGGACGGCCACGTCCGGCGTGTCCGGCGTCATCGATCCGAGGTTTTCGATCTTGCTCATTGCGCCAAATGGTAGCCCACCGGCTATGGCCCAAGTGAGCGCGATTGCCCGAATGCCGTATTCGGACTAAACACCCAATATTTGCAAAGCAGATATGACGCCATCGTAAACGGGGGCACGCCCAGCATCTGGGCGACGTAGGAATTCAGGCCAAGAACATGGAGGGCAAGAAGCACCGTCAGAAGATTCAGGCCATAACTTATGATCATAGTTACAAGGAAGCGAAGCCCGGAGGCCCAGTAGTTCCCCAGGTACCCGAAGGTCCATTTGCGGTTCAGACTAAAACTGACGGACATGCCCACGGCGTAGCCCAGTACATTGGCGCCGACGTCCCCAAGTCCAGCAAATAGCTTCAGTGCATAGATGACGAGCAGCCCGGTGCAGGTGTTGATCACGCCAACCGCGACATATCGCGTCACCTGAGTAAAGCTCATTTGCTGGACAGCGCATAGTATTGGGCCCCCAACGGCACGGAACGCAGCGACGCTTCCAGTGGGCGCATCGCCCGTAGGAAATTCGGGAAGAAGATCCGGTAACGAAGCACCGAATCTGCGAATCCGGCCTGCGACAATCGGCCCAACAACTGCCGACCGGTTATCAACACCGCGTTTTCGTCAAACGGACAGCATTTAACGACGCGTACGGTTAGCGGGTTGTACGGATTGTGCTCGAAGATGAACAGCAGGCCGCCCGGCTTTAGCGTCCTGCGCAATTCGCGCATAAGTCCCACGTGCTCGCTGGCATCAATGTGATGGAAGACGCACATCGCATAGGCGATATCGAATGTCCCGTCATCAAATGGAATGGATTTTCCGTCGAACGTCCGATAGGACGCGTCATTTGGATACCTGTCTTTCGCGATCGCAAGGCTGCGCTCCGATGGATCCAAACAGGTTAGGCGCGAGCCCCTGAAATACTTGGCAATGTGGGGCACTGAACTCCCGACGCCGGCTCCGAAATCCAGGATATCCAGGCCGCTGCCAGGTCTGCCCATCTGGGCCTTTGCGAATTCTTTGGCAATGTCGGCAATCTTGTATTCCGCGAAATACTCCGGCTCTTCACCCGACATCCGAATACCTTCCCTGTGCATCGCCCGGTATTCATCGGCAAACTTGTCAAACTCAGCCTTGTCCATTGTGAACTCCCTTCAGTGCGAGCGTGCCAGACCGAAATCCCGATGCGGTCGGGCCTAATTGCCGGGGCGAGGTAATGGACTGTCGCTCCGACTCTAGGATGCGAAATATGCACACATGCAGCGCCGTCCTGTGACCTGCTGCGATGTTTGGCGGAACGGCAGATTTAAACCGCAGCCTGGCAGAATACTTGGACGTCAGAGCGGTCGCACCCGTGACGACTCGTGGATGCCGGCGCCCCAGCTTGCCAAACAGCGCCAGAATTTCTGCGATTGTGGTCACTTTCTCCGAGGCCACTATCTTCGTGCAGACCGGATCGCCACTGGACATGGATCCCAGAATATCGACGATTGCAGTCGCCGCGTCGTCCGAATAGATGAAATCACGCATGGTATCCAGAGGCACGAAGATCTTTACCGGCTCATGATTGAACATACTGCGTGCCAGATGTGCGAACAGACCCTTTCCCGCGCGTCCCGGCCTCTGGGGGCCAAACAGCGTGGATATGCGGGTAATCAATACGCGATGGCCGGGATGCGCCTTGTGGAACTCGTGCAAAAGGGCTTCCTGCTCGAGCTTCTCGAAGGCGTACGGCGTTGTCGGCGCCAGCGCGCTGGACTCGGATACGACGTCGTCGCTGGAGCCGGCGTAAATGGCGCCAGCTGAACTGGCAAACGCGATGGCACCGGACACGGCCAGCAGACGGTCGTGGTGCGCCAGTTCCTGCAGAAGAATGCGCAGGGTCCTGGTCTCGATCTGCAGTTGGCTACTGTCACTGCCCATGGCACCAACCCCCGCGGCCCAGTAGATCTCCCAGCCATCTGCCGGGGAAACCCGCTGGCTGAACGCGAGCGCTGCCGTTGCGATCGACTCGGTCAGCGTCTCGACTGCTGACCACGTGATCGGTCTTTCAGGATGAAAAATATCTACACCCGACGCGGTCAGCGCACGCACCAGAGCTGAACCCAGGAGACCGCCACTGCCGACGATCCATACGGTCTTCACTCAATGATTCCGCGTCGGGTCGGCTTTGTACTCACGACGTACAGCGGCTTCCCCATGACGATGCCCATCGTGACAGCAAGATATTCCGCAATCACGCCCAGCGCCGTGAGGATTGCGCCGGAAAAGAACGACACGACAATCAGCAGCGACGTCCAACCGGCCACGGGCACATGACCTGAGAACTTTGCGTACAGCGCATACCCGGAAATCAGTGTCGCAAGCACTATGGATGCCAGGCCCGTCAGCGTGATCAGCCGCAAAGGCCTGGTGCCGGTCGTAAGGACCAGATTCCAGAAATGCCCTACCAGCTTGACAAAGGAGTACCCGGACGGCCTGCCGATCTCGTTGCGCAGTCTTGCCGGACAATGACCGACACGCTGCGCAATCCAGAACAGACCGACATCCAGATACACTCCACTGCCGCAATATGCGGCCAGAGTTCTTGCGATCTCGCCGTCAATCAACCGAAAACTGTTGAAGCTGCCCAAGGCGCGATTACCCAGCAGCCCCCTACTCAGCTCTTTTGCGAGGCGGCTAAACCCGTTGCGAAGGACGCCGTGTGGCGGCGGATTTGTCGGCTTGACGTAAACCAGCTGCAGTGAATTCCTGATAGCGACGTCCAGCATGGCAGCAATGGAGTCCGGGTCCTGCTGCCCGTCCTCGTCCATTGTCACGACCCAGCGCCCTGATGCACTGGCCATCCCGGCGAGTGTGGCGGCATGCTGCCCGTAGTTCTTCGACAGCCATACTGCGCGCACGAATTCATATTCTGCGCACAGGCGCTCGATAGTACGATCCGAATGATCCGGACCGCAGTCGTGAACAAGGATCACTTCTGAGACCCTGAAGGGATGGCCGGAAGCGGTCATATGCGTGCTGGCAAGGGCTGCGAGTTCCCGCACCACGGGCGGCAGTGATGCTTCACCTCGGTAGACCGGGATTACGATCGATAAATCGTTTTCGGATTCCATTGCCATGTTCAGATTTCCCCGGCGATTTCAGCGATTACCAAACCAGGGGCTGGACTCCGGATGCCCCCAGTAATTTCTGCTATCGACCTTGATGTTCGACATGTCCTTGTCCACACCAGCAGCCAACCTATAGATCGAATAGCGGCCGAACTGCATGACCAACCGCATGTTCTGCCCAATCCAGATTGCCGACTCAGGTCGTAGCTGGAAGTAGGTGCCGGTCGCCGGGCTCAGCACAAAGTAGCGTTTGTCGTGGCGGACCTGTGAGGTCGCCGCTTGTGGATCGAGCCGGGTAATATCCACTACTGGCCTGCCGGTCATGTAGCGAAGCGCATACGGCAGCGTCGAGTACAGGCGGGCATCCGGATCCAGGCGGTCGCGGATGTAGTCGGCGACCCGCCTTTGGTCAGCCTGTGATTCGAAGCGCCGGAAGTAATCGAAGGCCATCTCATGGCTCCACTCCCAGCTGAGATAGTCGCTATCGGACAAAACTACCGATCGGGTCAGCGACGCGACCGCTCCGCACGCGCAAACGAGACCAAGGCACTGACAGGCCAGCAACCGCGATCCTGCACCCGATTCCAGATAGGTGCTTGCCAGGCGCTGCACGGCCAGTGCACCCGTCGCCGCCAGGCAGAACAGGCCTGGAATCGCGTAGCGCAGGTTCGGCGCTGGCGCGTGCAGGAACCAGGTCGCCAGCAGCAGGAGGCCGGTGACGACCAGCAGCACCTCGAAGCTAACCGAACTTGCGTTGCCGCCTGCAGCAGGCGTTGCGCGAGCTGCCATAATTCCGCTGATTGCGAGTACCGCAAGCAACATTGGGGGCGCGAATCCGCTCAGTACCGCCCACCGGTTCAATATCGTCGGGTAATCCGGAGACCAGCCGGATATCCCCGTGACGCGCTCAATGGCCACGTTGGCCATTGCGACAGGAGCAAGGCTCATGATCCACAGATTGACCAGGAAGACGGCAATGCCGAGACCGGCAAATGCAAGGGACGGAATGTCGATGCGTACTTTCAACCGCCCAGATTTGGTGAAGCAAACACCGGATGCCAGCATCACCGCTGGTCCGAACATCACCAACTCGAAGCGTGACGCGGCTGCCAATCCATAGAGTAGCCCTCCAAGCACTACGCGTGTCGACACAGACGCGGAACTGGAACACCACACCACCATCGAAGCAAGCATCAGCAGCAGCCCAACCGAAGTGCCCAGTGCGGCTGTTC
This sequence comes from uncultured Pseudomonadota bacterium, assembly GCA_963726085.1. Lineage (GTDB taxonomy): Bacteria > Pseudomonadota > Gammaproteobacteria > Steroidobacterales > Steroidobacteraceae > ZC4RG30. Next base: position 110,875 of record CAVSAR010000004.1, read on the forward strand.
CCACTTCGGCAAGTCCGGGTACCGAAATCAGGACTGCCAGTCCGAGCCAACGCGATTCGGGACGGGTCCCTATTTTGCGCCCGTACCGCAAGATCAATATGCATGTACCGATCATCGCGGCCAGTGACACCATCCGGTGCATCCAGACCGCGCTGCCCAGCACGGCCTCCACGCCAATATTTATCAATGCGAAGGGACCACCGCTGGTGACGATGAGCTCCGTGCTCAGGTGCGGCACGATCGGGTGTAGCAGGCTGCGTAGCCCGTTCAGCACCCACGCCTCGTCCGTACCAAGACTCAGCATGAACACTGCCGTGAGCGCCAGTGCAGCCCATAACGCCAGCACCACCAACAGTGCCAGCCGTGCACCCGTATTCAGACGTTGCAGCGAGGGCAGGGGGACCTGGATCATCGCCGCTACTTGCGACTCGCGTAATTCGCCGCCACCCAATCCCGGTACTCATTGGTCTGTATCGCCCGCCACCAAGGCTCGTTTTGCAAGTACCAGTCGACAGAGTGCGCCAGCGCCTGCTCGAAACGATATGCCGGAGCAAATTGCAGTTCGGCCTCGATCTTCCGCGGATCAATCGCATAGCGGCGGTCGTGACCCGGACGGTCGGTTACGTAGGTCTTGAGTTCTGCGCAGCTGTCGCCGCGCGCGGCGGGACTCTTGGGGAACCGCTCGCGCAGCGCCGTGTCCCTGGCAAAGGCCTTGTCGACGGCACTTACTATCGTGTCGATGACGGTCAGGTTTGGCAGCTCGCAGCGTCCCCCGATGTTGTAGGTCTCCCCTGCCCGGCCCTTGGCCAGCACGGCGTCGATTCCGCGGCAATGGTCCTCGACATACAGCCAGTCGCGCACATTCATCCCGTCGCCGTAGATGGGCAACGGGCCGCCCTCGAGGCAGCGGATGATGAACAGCGGGATCAGTTTCTCCGGAAACTGGTATGGCCCGTAGTTGTTCGAACAGTTGGTCATTGTCGTCGTCAGACCGTAGGTGTGCTGGTAGGCGCGCACCAGCAAGTCGGAGGCCGCCTTGCTCGCCGCATACGGGGAATTGGGCGCATAGGGAGTGGTCTCGGTAAACGCGGGTTCGGCCGGACCCAGCGAGCCGAACACCTCGTCGGTAGATACATGATGAAAGCGATTCCCGGCTCGCCTGTTATCGCCAAGCCACGCCTTGCGCGCGGCCTTCAGCAGCGCGTGCGTGCCGACGATATTGGTCTGGATGAAGGCATCTGGCCCGAGAATGGAGCGATCGACATGGGACTCGGCGGCAAAATGAACCAGCGTGTCGATCTCATGGCGTTGTAGCAGGTCCAGCACCAGGTCCTCGTCGCCGATGTCACCGCGCGTGAAATGCACCCGCTGGCCGTCGAGTACGTCGCGGATACTGGCCAGGTTGCCGGCATAGGTGAGCGCGTCGAGCACAACCACAGTGTCCGAGGGATGGGTGGCTGAGTAATAGCGGACGAAGTTGGCGCCGATGAACCCGGCGCCGCCGGTGACGAGCAGTCTAGCCATTTTGTTCCTTCAATTCGTGCAGCATGCGCCGCAGGTTCACGCGCCAATGCGGGGGCGCCAGGTCCAGCTCCCGCCAGGTCTGGGTGCAATCGAGCAGGCTGAATGCGGGCCGGCGCGCGGGCGTCGGGTAGTCGCGGGTCTCGATGGGCATGACGGCCACCGGGTTCGGCACCAGGCCCAGGGCATGTCCCTCTTCGGCAATGGCGACGGCAAAGTCGTACCACGATGCGACGCCGGCATCGTGCCAATGGTGCACGCCGCTGAGCTGCGGTCGCTCGACCGCGCGCCACAATGCTTCGGCGAGTCCCCGGGCCCAGGTGGGCGCGGCTATCTGGTCGGCCACGACGCGCAGCTCAGGGCGCGTGGTCATCAGTCGCAGCATTGTCTTGACGAAATTGCTGCCATCGACGGAATAAACCCACGAGGTACGCAGCACAAGTCCTCGTGCTCCGCGCGCCCGCACTGGCGCTTCGCCTTCCAGCTTGGTGCGTCCGTACACGGACAGCGGATTGGGCGCATCTTCCGGCCGGTACGCGCGTGCGCGCGTGCCATCGAACACGAAATCTGTGGAAACATGGATCAGCCGGAACTCGGTACCGGCGCCGGCCAGGTGGCTGGGGCCGCGCGCATTCACGCGTGTGGCAAGAGCTGCCTCGGTCTCGGCCTTGTCCACGGCGGTGTAGGCCGCGGCATTGATGATCACGTGCGGTCGCTCGCGCGCCACCATGGCCGCCACTGCCGCCGCGTCGCCGATATCGCAGTCCCGACTGCCCAGGAGAGTCAGCTCAATACCCGGCGGTACGGTGCGTCCGAGTTCCTTGCCAAGCTGACCGCCCGCACCTGTCACGACAGTTTTCATCGCCAGTTCAACTGAAGGTCTCGGCGTCGGCCAGAGATTTACCCTGCTTGTCCTTGGCGGAAAGCAGCGTCTCCACTCCCGGCACCAGCGGCCAGGCAACGCCGGTGGCTGGGTCATCCCAGGCAAGCGTGCGCTCGGATGCCGGATTATAGACATCGGTGCACTTGTACAGGAACTCGGCACGCGGGCTCACGACGTAGAACCCATGAGCGAACCCCTCTGGGACCCAGAGCATCCGCTTGTTGTCAGCCGACAGCGTTACGCCAAACCACTTGCCGAATGTGGGGGATGAACGCCGCAGGTCCACGACGACGTCAAATACCTCGCCCGCCGTGACGCGCACCAGCTTGCCTTGCGTGTGCTGCACCTGATAGTGCAGGCCGCGCAGCGTGCCCTGCGCAGAAACGCTGTGGTTGTCCTGCACGAACTTGGCCGCGATGCCGGCTTTGGCGAAGGTCTGCTCGTTCCAGCTTTCCAGAAAGAAGCCGCGCGCGTCGCCAAACACCTTTGGCTCGACAATCAGCACTCCGGGCAGGGAAGTGGGGATGAAATTCACGGCGCTTCGTGCTTCAAAAGGTCCATCAGGTACTCCCCGTAACCACTCTTTACCAGTGGCCGCGCCAGGACCTCCAGCTGCTGTGCCGTAATGAACCCCATGCGCCAGGCTATTTCCTCCGGACAGCAGATCTTGGTGCCTTGCCGGTCCTCGACCACGCGCACGTAGGTGCCGGCGTCCATCAACGACTGGTGGGTGCCGGTGTCCAGCCAAGCGAATCCGCGCCCGAGCTTCTCGACTTCCAGGTCGCCACGCTCCAGATACACCCGGTTTACATCCGTGATTTCCAGCTCGCCGCGCGCGGAGGGCTTGATGGACTTGGCGATATCCACGACATCCCGGTCGTAGAAATACAGGCCCGTGACGGCAAAATTGGATTGCGGGTGCGTCGGCTTCTCGACGATCGCGACGGGCTTGCCGTCGGCGCCGAAACTCACGACACCATAGCGCTCGGGATCTCGCACGAAATAGCCGAATACCGTGGCGCCGCTTTGCCGGGAGTTGGCCCGCTCGAGAATCTGGCCGAAGCCTCGGCCGTAGAAGATGTTGTCGCCCAGCACCAGCGCCGAGGGCGCGCCACCCACGTGCCGCTCACCAATGAGGAAGGCCTGCGCTAGCCCCTCGGGGCGCGGCTGCTGCGCGTACGTAATCGACAAGCCCCAGGACGCGCCATCACCAAGCACTGCCTGGAACAGGTCCAGGTCGTGCGGGGTGGTGATGATCAGGATGTCGCGGATGCCGGAAAGCATCAACACCGACAACGGGTAGTAGATCATCGGTTTGTCGTATACCGGCAGCAGCTGCTTGCTGACGCGCGTGGTCAGAGGATGCAGGCGAGTGCCGGAGCCACCAGCGAGGATGATTCCCTTGCGATTCATTTGTTCCCTTGTCGTCCGTAAACGTCCTCGAAACGAACAATATCATCCTCTCCGAGGTAACTGCCGGATTGCACCTCGATCATGTGCAAAGTGACCTTGCCCGGATTCTCGATGCGATGCTTGGTGCCGATGGGTATGTACGTGGACTGGTTCTCCACCAGCTCAAATACGTCCTCGCCACGCGTGATACGCGCAGTCCCGGCCACGACAATCCAGTGCTCGGCGCGATGATGGTGCAGCTGCAGTGACAGGCATGCACCGGGATTGATCTTGAGTCGCTTGACCTGGAAACGCGCGCCGCTGTCGATGCTGTCGTAGCTGCCCCAGGGCCGGAATACCTCGCGGTGCAACAGGTGCTCGGTGCGGCCTTCGCCCTTGAGGCGTGCGACCAGCGCCTTGACGTCCTGCACCTGGTCCATCGGGGCCACCAGCACGGCATCCTTGGTTTCGACCACGACATGGTTCTTCAGGCCCAGCGCCGCAACCAGGCGGCTTTCCGCGTGCACGTAGCTGCCGACACAGTTCTCCAGCACCACGTCACCGTGCGTGATGTTGTCCGCAGCCCCCCGCGCCATCGCGGCATGCAGCGACGACCAGGAGCCCACATCGCTCCAGCCCGCCTGCAGGGAAACGACCACGGCGGCATCGGTCTTTTCCATCACCGCATAGTCGATGGAATCGCTGCGACAAGCGCTGAACAACTGCTCGTCGACCCGCGTGAAATCAAGGTCGTGGCGCGCCGCAGCAACGGCTTGCCGGCAACAGTCGGCAATGTCCGGAGCGTGGCGCTGCAGTTCGGCCATGTAGCGCGAGGCGCGAAACAGGAACATGCCGCTGTTCCAGAGGTAGTCCGGGTTTGCCAGGAACGCCTCGGCGCGCGCCAGGTCGGGCTTCTCCACGAAGGCCGCGATGGCGTGGACCCCTTCGGCCCCACTGGGCGCCGCACCGCGCCGGATATACCCATAGCCAGTCTCCGGGGCCGACGGCACGATGCCGAATGTCACCAAGCGCCCGTCTTGAGCGGCACGCATCGCGATGCGCACCGCCGCCTGGAATGCCGGCACGTCAAGAATCACGTGATCGGCTGGCAGCACCAGCAGCAGCGGATCTTCTGCCTTTGCATTCATCATTGCGGTCAGCGCGGCCAGGGCTATGGCCGGTGCGGTGTTGCGTCCCATGGGCTCGAGCAGGATGGCCTGCGGGGGCAGGCTGATCCGGCGCAACTGTTCTGCCACCAGAAAGCGATGCGCTTCGTTGCATACAACTATCGGGGCCGTGGCATCGAGGCCGGCCACGCGTTGGGCCGTTGCCTGCAGCAGGGTTTCCTCGCCCAGCAGCGGTAGCAACTGCTTTGGATAGGCCTCGCGGGACAGTGGCCAGAGCCGTGTGCCGGAGCCACCAGAAAGGATCACGGGTGTGAGCATTTTTTCAGACTCGAACAGCTAGTCAGGGAAACCCCGAATGATACCTGCTGCACAGTTTTCGCATGCGACGAACGCCCTGCTCCCCGGGTAATTGCACCCGAATGCACAGCATCGCTGCAAAGGCCAGCGCTGGATTGCAGCGCGGGTGAGAGGCCGTTCACAAGAATGCTATCAAAGTGTGCGCTGAATCCCCTGACGGCACGAATTGCAGCGTTTGCACGGGCCTTGTCGTGTCCTTACGACACATTGCCGCCACAGACTCACCACTGTGAAATCCCCGGCGCCATCAGGAGCCGTTGGAATGATGCAAGTACGATTTCGGTCCGGATTACTTATTGTGTTGTCAGGCGTGGCGCTCAGCGCCTGCCTGGATGTCGGTGGCAGTTCACCCAGCAACGGCGCAGCGGCGGTAACTCCGCCAGAAGCTGCCCAGCCCACTCCGGTCACAACCGGCGCACCGGCCGACGTGGTGCCAGTCGCCCCCACGCCCAATTCCGTCCCGGTCATTTCCGGCGCCGCCGCCACTCAAGCGATGGCCGGTACGCGCTATGAGTTCCAGCCGAGCGCGTCGGACGGCGATGGCGATCCGCTGGTATTTAGCGCCACCGGGATGCCCGCCTGGGCCAGCATTGATTCGCGAACTGGACTGGTTTCTGGAACACCGACCACTGCAGATGCCGGCCAGACCGCGGATATCATCGTGGCCGTGAGCGACGGCAAGATCGTCAGCTCGCTGCCCGCGTTTCGCATCGCGGTGACCGCCCCGGCAGTGCCGCCACCAGCACAGACAGCCAGCAATACGGCGCCGAAGATCAGCGGTACGCCCGGCGCGACCGTGCAGGCGCTGAGCGGTTATTCGTTCCGGCCCAACGCATCCGATCCGGAGGGCCAAGCCCTGACGTTCTCGATTGCCAACAAGCCTTCGTGGGCCGCCTTCAGTTCGGCGGACGGGACGTTGTCGGGTACTCCGGGGCGCGACCAGGACGCAACCTATAGCAACATCGTCATCAGCGTCTCTGACGGCTCGCTGAGCGCGTCATTGCCGGCGTTTTCGATCGTGGTCTCACCAAGACCCAATGCCGCTCCGACCATAAGCGGGTCGCCACCGGCCAGTCTCACGGCTGGTATGAACTACGGATTCCAGCCCACCGCGAAGGATGCCGACGGCGACCCGCTGACCTTTACGATCTCAGGCAAGCCTGCGTGGGCTGCCTTTGATGCCCCAACCGGCGCTATATGGGGCACGCCAACGACGGCTCAGGCGGGCACGTACGGCAACATCGTGATCAGTGTCAGTGATGGCCGCGCAACCGTGTCCCTCCCGGCATTCTCCATCGTCGTCAATCGCCCCACTGTGGGTGCCGCAACGCTGTCCTGGAGCGCCCCGGTGCAAAACACTGATGGCAGTTCGATCACCGACCTTTCGGGCTACAAGATCTATTACGGCTCCGATCCCGGGTCCCTGGGTACGACGATCCAGATATCGAATTCGGGCATCACGACCTATGTCGTGGATAACCTGCAAAGCGGCACCTACTACTTTGCGGTGACTGCCTACAATGCCGCGGGTGCCGAAAGCGACCGCTCAGCCGTAGGCAGCAAGTCCATCCCCTGACGTGCCTGAGGCGTGACAGCCGCGGTTTGAGCGAGTAACTTATCGATCCCTGTCAAGGATCGACTCATTTCGTGGCAAAACACCTTAACTACAGCTGGGCGCTGGTCGCAGCAGCCGCATTGCTGGCCAGCTGTGGCGGGGGTGACTCGGCTCCAGCCAGTGGCGGCAGCACGACGACTCCAATCTCGGGTGGCGGCAGCGGCGCGACTGCAGGTAACGCGGGTGGAGCAGGCAATTCGGGCGGCACGGGCAGCGCGACCCTGTCCTGGTCGGTACCGGTTGAAAACACCGACGGTAGCGCGATCAGTAATCTGGCGGGCTACCGCATCTATCACGGCACCAGCGCGGCCTCGCTGACCGACGTGATCCAGGTCCCCAACCCTGGGATTTCCCTATACGTGGTCGACAACCTGGGTGCCGGCACGCATTACTTTGCGATCACGGCCTACAACACCGACGCCCTTGAGAGCGACCAATCGGCGGTGGCGACTAAAGTCATTCATTGACGGACTGCGGCCCCGGCCCATTGGGCCCGGCCCTGCAGATTCGTCGTTGCTGTGCCGATTAGGCAGTACTGCAACGTGCTCGGCAGGCGACTGATGATAAGTTCGACCATCAACGGTCCCGATACGCCCACCGACAGGCCCGCGGCAAACAGCGCGTAGTCCTGTTCCATGCCCGCTGCGCCGCCAATTCTGCGCATGGCGGACGTAAAGAACATGTGGAACAGGAATATCGTAAAGGAATGTCGGCCTATATATTCCAGCGACCGCACGGGGGGAACCACGCGGCAGGCGATCAGCACGCTGCTGGCGCTGAGCAACAGGGCCATGAGCGTGTTGCGCTCAAGCCGCACTCCGCCCAGCCCGAATACCCCCGCCACGTGCACCACGAACGTCACCCCAAAAATGGCCGCCACGGCCAAGGCACACCAACGGTTCCATGGAATTAGCGCGGAGTATCGCTGCACGCCTATGCCCATCACGAAGAACGGCAGCAGGTAGCCGGCGGGGCCAAGGGACAACAGCTTGAAATGGGAATTGCAGAGCAGATGCACTGCAATCGCGACTAGAAGCACCAGCGCGAACCGGCGCAGGGTCGAAAGGAATCCAAGCACCTCCGCCAACCCGACCACGACGAAGATGATCATGAGCGCCTGGATGAACCAATACTGCATCACAGGGTAGAAGGTCGATTTTGGGAAGTCGGTAAATTCGTGGACTTGCCGACCAGGAACGAGTATCGATACGAGAATCCAGATCATCCCGAGCACAATCGCAGGAACGTACAACCGCACCAGCTTCTTTTGCATGAACGGCCAGTAGGTACCGGCCGCCGGCGGGCGAAGTGCAAATACAAAGCCGGAGAGAAATGCAAACAGCGGCATCCGCAGCAGTGACAGCACCTCGCACAGCTGCCAGATCCAGCGATAGGCCGGGCTCAGGTGAGCTGGCGAATCGATGGAGACCACGTGCCAGGCGACGACCAGGAGGCAGGCCAGTCCCTTCAGGGAGTGCATGTTGTCCAGGCGTCCGGACTTCAAAGTACAAACCGTCACTTGACACGTACCGATTAGCGGCGATCCGAATTGACCGCGTTAAGTACACTTCAAGATTCGTGCCAGACAGAACAAGCTCCGCGACCCGCTGTAGATGGGTGCTCATTAAATGATCACACCGATTTCGCACTGGCGACGTGCGTACGCGCGCTGATCGAGGGCTTTTCTTTGTCGAGTTCCCTTACATCGCGGATGCAATAAGTAACGACAGCCGCATGTTCACGCCACTTGCCGGCTTGCACGTGTCGCCCTGCGACGCACCGCAATGGTGCTCGCGGTGGCATGACGTAACCATGATCGGCGCACTAGTGCACGCCGCTGATTCGATCAAAGTAGAACATTCCACCGAGGACGCCAATTGCTAGCAGGCAGTACGCCGTTAGCATTAGAAACCTGCCCACGGCAGGAGTGTAGTGTGTCTTGCGGAACCTCAGGACACGCACGTCAATCGCGATGTACGCAATGGCGCTGACCAGGATCGCCAGCACGTATGCCAAAGATACGTGTGCCCAGTAGGGCAGCACGAAGTGCTTGCCAATGCCGTTTGCACCGAAAATCCCGAGCCAGTGGTTGAGGTACAGCGGATAGGAGACGCCGCCGGCAAATTTCCCCAACGCCGATCGCGCGCCCTCGATGCTAGTGGCCAGCACGATCCCGATCGAGGCAAATGGGGCAACCCACTGGTACATCGAGTCGTGTTCAAACGCGACCCATAGGAGCAAGAGAGCGCCGACCGCCAACAATGCCCTAGTTATCGTGCCGCTTTGCCAGTTGCCAAAGCGCCCTCTTAGGATCGCGGCCAGGACCCCACAGCTGATCGAGCCGTAGTAATAGTCCGCGGCGATCAACGCGACGGACAGCAGCAGCCACGAAATCGCGCTCTTGCCAAACGGGAGAAGCAGCAGAACCATCGGGGCGAGCACATAGAACTGCTCTTCGACCGAAATGCTCCACAGGTGCCCGCCGGTGCCGGTGAGTGGCATCTGATTCCACACTTCCGGCAAGGCGGGAATAAACCAGTAATGGGTAAAGGTCAGGTCGTAGAACAGGACCTGGTGCCAGATATTGCCGAGCCGACCAAACACGGCCGCGATTGCGTACAGGAGAAATACCGTTGCCAAATAGGGCAGCCAGATGCGCAGACAGCGATTGAAATAGAATCGCGGCAGGTCGCGGGGTGCCATCCGCAGCAGCATGCCGCCTATCAGCCAGCCGCTGAGGGCGAAGAACACGTTTACCGCGAGGTTGCCGGCCCTGGGCCACATATCAAGGCCCGTGTGTTCGACCACAACCACCGAGGCCAATGCCAGCCGCAGCCAGTCGAATACCGGGAAGCCCGCGTCGGCGCCTGCCTCGACAACGGTGCTATTCCTGGTCAGATGATTCTCTCACCTGAGAGAACAGGATTGCTTTCGCCCTAAGGGCGCGGAATTCGCAGCACGGCCGCCTAGCGCTTACCGACTTCAACGTAGTCGCGCCGCGTCGCTCCGGTATAGAGCTGCCGCGGCCGGCCAATGCGCATGCCCGGGTCGGAGATCATCTCCTGCCAGTTGGCCACCCAGCCAACCGTGCGGGCGATGGCGAACATCACGGTGAACATCGAGCGCGGGATGCCCAGCGCGCTGTAGATCACCCCGCTGTAGAAATCGACATTCGGATAGAGCTTGCGCTCGATGAAATATTCATCCTTGAGCGCGATCTCCTCAAGCTTCAGCGCCAGCTCGAACAGCGGGTTGTCCTTGTGCCCGAGCCGCGCCAGCACTTCGTGGCACTTGGCACGGATGATCTTGGCGCGCGGATCGAAGTTCTTGTACACGCGATGCCCGAAGCCCATCAGCCGGAAATGGCTGGACTTGTCCTTGGCCATGGCGATGTACTTGGGGATGTTCTCGACCGTGCCGATCTGCTCGAGCATGGACAGCACCGCTTCGTTGGCGCCGCCATGCGCCGGACCCCACAGCGCGGCCACGCCGGCAGAGATCGCGGCATAGGGATTGGCGCCGGTGCTGCCGGCCAGGCGTACGGTGGAGGTGCTGGCATTCTGCTCATGGTCGGCATGCAGGATGAACAGCAGGTCGAGCGCCTCGGCGGCAATCGGATCGACGTGGTAAGGCTCGCAGGGCACGGCGAAGAACATGTGCAGCATGTTCGCGCAGTAGCTCAGGTCATTGCGCGGGTAGACAAACGGCTGGCCGAGCGAGTGCTTGTGCGCGGCCGCGGCGATGGTCGGCAGCTTGGCGATGATGCGATGGGCAAAGATCTCGCGGTGCCGCGGGTTATAGATGTCCATCGAGTCGTGGTAGAAGGCGGACATCGAGGCAATGACCGCGGACACCATGGCCATCGGGTGCGCGTTGTGATGGAAACCATTGTAGAAGCGCAGCAACGACTCATTGATCATCGTGTGCCGGCGGATGTTCTCGATGAAGGTCGTCATCTCCTGCTTCTGCGGCAATTCGCTGTACAGCAGCAGGTAGCACACTTCCATGAAGCTGCTCTTCTCGGCCAGCTGTTCGATGGGGTAACCGCGATGCATCAGCACGCCGGCGTCGCCATCGATGTAGGTGATCTTGCTTTCGGTGCCGGCGGTCACCCCGTAGCCCGGATCGAAAGTAAACACATCATGGTCTTTGGCGATGCCCGCGATATCGATCACATCAGGACCAATGGTCCCGGTGCGGACAGGCAATACGCTCTTGACGCCTGAGCTCAGGTTAGTGAGCTCGAACTTCTTGTCTGGCATGTCTTGCAGCCTACACTACTGAACGACCTTGATGTACTCGCCAACTGGCAGCTTTTTATGCGGGTAAACCCCGTTGATCAGCTCCAGCTGTTCCTCGTTGTATTTCTCGGCCGGGATCGCCGCCGCATAGTCCGCCAGTCGGGTCTGCTCCGTGGCGCGCACAACCTTGATGCGATAGGGCTCGGCCAGCGGGAACTCCGCGGCCTTGAGGTCGCGCATGGTCGAGGCCACCGACTGGAACAGGCCGTCCGCCTCCGGCCGGCCGTCGCGCGCCGAGCGACTGGCGCCGCCGAATAGGAAGACGCTGTTGCCACGGTACAGCGCGATCCAGCGCACCGGGCCGACGCCGTTGTCCAGCGGCGAACCATCACGTGTCAGCACTGAATACCCCTGCATGCCATTGATCGTCAGTGGCTCGCCACCGGCCAGAGACTTGCCCTTGAGCCGGTCAATAAGGAACTCCTGCGGCGACTTGCGATCCGGCCGCGCCGCCACCGAGATCTGCATGACGCTTTCCTTGTGCGGCGTATACGCCAGCAGGCTGTCGCGCTGGTTCTGGATATTCCAGCCGCGCGGGAATGCCAGGGTGATGCCCAATCCGTAGTGATAGAAGCGGTTGTCGCGCACGACCCCCTGGGCCTTGCTGGTTCCAAACGCCATGCCGTCGATGGCCTGCATGTACACGTTACGGTTCACGACATAACCGCCGGGCGGGGCATCGGGCAGTTGCGCGGCGACTTTCGCGGCCTGCAGGGTGCGCTCATCCGGCGCGGGATGGTCGGAAAACACCCCGTGGTAGATGTTGGGTTCACGCCCCTCGGCACGCGCGCTGGCCACCTCGAAGGTCTCCTGCGCCTGGAAAGTCTGGAACACCCGGCCCATGGCCCCGGGGTCGTAACCAGCCTTGACCAGGTACTTCATGCCGATGCGGTCGGCTTCCATTTCCGCGTCGCGGCCATAGCCCTGGACATAGGCCGCGGCGCCGATGTTGGCCATGTCGGCCACCGCGCTGGATCCGGTCAGGATGGCCGCGCCGATCGCTCCCAGGCTGGCCATGGTATTTCGGGTCTGGGCACGGGCAACGTGCCGTGCCGTGACGTGGGTTTCTTCGTGGCCCAGCACCGCGGCCAGTTCGGCCTCGGAGTTAAGGTAGGCCAGCAGGCCGCGGTGCACGTAGACATAGCCGCCACCGGTGGTGAAGGCATTGACCGAGCTGTCGTCCAGCACGGTGAAATGCCATTGCAGGTCGGGCATGTCACTGGCGCGGGCCACCCGCTGCCCCACGGAATTGACGTAGTCCTGGATGGCCTGGTCTTCATAGACGCCGTAGGCCTTGGTGATTTCATCGTACTGGCGGCGCGAGGACTCGATCTCGCTGGCCTCAGATGACATGACGACATTGGTGCCGCCGGTGGCCGGATTGCTGGCGCAGGATCCGAGCAGCAGCACAGCGGCAATGGATGCGGCGGCAGTTGCGACCAGGTGCTTGGGTACCATGGCGGCATTGTCCATGCCGCCACCACCGGCGTGAAGTACTACGGCATTAAGGCCGCGAAAGGACTAGCTCGCAGCGGGGGCTGCGGGGGCTGCGGTCTTGGTAGCGTACTTCTTGCGGAACTTGTCCACGCGGCCGGCCGTGTCGACCATCTTCTGCTTGCCCGTGTAGAACGGGTGGCACTTGGCGCAAACGTCCAGCTGCAGGTCGTGTCCCAGGGTCGAACCGGTCTGGAACGTATTGCCGCAGCTGCAAACCACGTTGATCGCAGCGTATTCCGGATGGGTCTGGGCTTTCATGGCGGGCTCCAAAGGGGGCGCGCAGTCTAGCGGGGAGTGGCCTCTGGGACAACCCCGGGTCGGGCATCGGTCCTTATCCACAAAAACTGTGGATAACTCTGTGCATGGCGGCCTGTGGTGCGGTCCGCGATTAGGGAAAAAATGCAAATCTGCGGGTATGGCTAAAATATGACCAGTACATTTCAGGCTGTAAAATCAAAGAGTTACGAACCACACATTGTGTAATGTGACGCAATTCACACGTATGTCTTTCAATTTGAGCAGCGGCCGCGGTGCTGTGGAGAATCCCCTAACTACCCGTCCCGGCTTGTGAATTCTGGCGGGGAAGAAACCGGGCAATTACGTCGTTGAGGAACAGCTGACCCCGGGGACTGGCACGCCAGCCGCTGCCTGTGGCCTCCAGGAGGCCCTCGCCGACCAGGTCGGCCAGCGCCGGCTGCATCACTTCTATAGGAAGTCCGGTGCGCGCGCCGAACTGCTGGCGGGAAAAGCCGTCCGTGAGGCGCAACGCATTCATCATGAACTCGAACGGCAGATCGATTTTCGGCACGGTCCGCCACTCAGGGCCCTGAGCGCTGGCCAGGTAGCGTCGCGGTTCGCGCAGGTGGGTACTGCGCTGGACCACGCCGGCCGGCACCCCGGTCAGCTTGCCGTGCGCGCCGGCGCCAAGGCCCAGGTAGTCCCCGAAGTTCCAGTAGTTGAGGTTGTGCGCGCACTGGTGGCCCGGGCGCGCGAACGCCGACGTCTCGTATTGCGCGAATCCGCGGCTGGCCAGCACGCCGTGACACTCGGTCTGCATCTGGAAGGCCAGGTCCTCGTCCGGCAACGGCGGCGGATGGTGCGCAAACACGGTGCCCGGTTCCAGCGTCAGCTGGTAATGCGACAGGTGCGCCGGCTCTAGGGCCAGCGCCGACGTCAGGTCGGACAGTGCGCCGGCCAGCTGCTGTGCGGGCAACGCGTACATGAGGTCCAGGTTGAAATTCTCGAGGCCACAGGCATGCAGTTCCTCGGCGGCACGATGCACATCCTCGACCTTATGGATGCGGCCCAGCGCCTTGAGTGCCTGGGGGTCGAAACTCTGCGCCCCCAGCGACACGCGGTTGATGCCGGCGTCGCGATATTCAGCGAAGCGCCCGCGCTCCACGGTGGCGGGGTTGGCTTCCAGCGTGATCTCCACATCCGCCGCCATCGACAGCACGCCGCGCAACGCCCCGATCACGCGCGCCAGGGCGCCGGGGGAGAACAGGCTGGGGGTACCGCCACCCATGAAGACGCTGGCGATCTCGCGCGGCGGCGCCTGACCTGCTATGCGTTGCGCCTGCAGGTTGAGGTCGGCAACCAGGGTGTCGACGTAGCGCTGTTCGGGCAGGACTTCACGCAATGCGTGCGAGTTGAAATCGCAATACGGGCACTTGCTCACGCACCAGGGGAAATGCACGTATATGGACAGCGGCGGTGCGGCCAGAGACTGCATTACTGCGCGGCCCGCAGGGTGAGCTGTGCAATCAGCTGGCGCAGTGCCTGGCCGCGATGGCTGACGGCGTTCTTGTCGGCCTGGCTCATCTGCGCCACGGTTGCGGTGAAGCCCCGCGCAATGAACAGCGGATCGTAGCCAAAGCCCCCCTCGCCGCGTGCGGCGGCGGCGATTCGCCCTTCCCAGGTCCCCTTGGCGATCAAGGGTGCCGGGTCGTCGGGCTCGCGCAGGAACACGATTACGCAGCGGTAGCGCGCCGCGCGCAGCGGGCCGGTCTTGCCCGCCAACTCGCCCAGCAGCAGGGCGTTGTTCTGATCATCCGTGGCATGTTCGCCGGCGAAACGCGCCGAGTGCACCCCCGGCCTGCCGCCCAGCGAATCGACTTCCAGGCCTGAGTCATCCGCCAGCGCGGCCAGCCCGGAGGCCACTGCGGCATTGCGGGCCTTGAGCAGCGCATTGGCTTCGAACGTGGCACCGGTCTCCGCCACGGGCGCAATGCAAAGCTTGGACTGCAGGATCAGATCCAGGCCCAGCGGTGTCAGCAGCGTGGCCAGCTCGCGCTGCTTCCCGGCATTGCCCGTGGCCAGGACCACGCGGCGCGCGACCGGGCGTGGGCCGGGGCTCATGCGCCCAGCGCGGCGAGCTGCAGCTCGAACAGCTGCTGCGTTCCCCGGGTCGCCAGCGCCAGCAGTGCATCCAGTTCATCGCGCCGCATGGCGTGCCCCTCGGCCGTGCCCTGCACCTCGATGAAGCCGCCGCCGCTGTTCATCACCACGTTCATGTCGGTCTCGGCGGTGGAATCCTCGCTGTAGTCCAGATCAAGCAGCGGCCGGCCGCCAACAATGCCGACCGACACCGCCGCCACCTGGCCGTGCAGCGGATTGACGATGCCCTTTTCCACCACCAGCTTGCGGCAGGCGTCGGCCAGTGCCACATAGGCACCGGTCACCGACGCGGTGCGCGTGCCGCCGTCGGCCTGCAGGACGTCGCAATCGAGGGTCACCGTACGCTCACCCAGGGCAGACAGGTTCAGCGCCGCGCGCAGCGAGCGGCCGATGAGGCGCTGGATCTCCTGCGTGCGTCCGGACTGCTTGCCACGCGCGGCCTCGCGCGCGCCGCGCGTGTGCGTTGCCCGCGGCAGCATGCCGTACTCGGCCGTGACCCAACCCTGCCCCTTGCCACGCAGGAAGCCCGGCACGCCCTCCTCGATGCTGGCCGTGCACAGCACCCGCGTTTCGCCAAATTCCACCAGCACCGAACCTTCCGCGTAACGCGTAAACCCGCGCGTGAACTTCACGGGGCGCAATGCGTCCGGTGCCCGACCATCGCGTCGCGAGGCGGCAACCACGGCGCTCACAGCACCCTCAGCACGGCGACGGAAGTATTGTCGGCGGCCACGCCGCCGCGCCGGACCGCGAATTCGCTGATCGCCTGCAATGCAGCCTGCAGGGGCGTGGTGGTGTACAACGATGCGGCGATGTCATCGTCGGACAGGTATGACCAGAAACCGTCCGTGCACACCAGCAGAATGTCCCCGGCTTGCACGCGCACGCTGCGCCCGATATGCATCTCGGGCAGCAGCTGATCGCCGCCCAGGCAGCTCTCGACGAAATTGCGCATCGGGTGATTGATCGCCTGGTTGGCGTTGATCAGGCCTTCCTGCAGCAGCAGCTCCACGTGGCTGTGATCGCGGGTGCGGCTGACCACCTTGCCCGCACGCAGGTGATAGATACGGCTATCGCCAACGTGGGCGATCCACGCCGTGTCATCCTGCAGCAAGCACACCGCTCCGGTGGCGCGCGGACGTTGCTCGAGCGGCAACAGCATGCCGATCTCCACGATCTCCGCGTGTGCCTGGCCCAGCGCCAGGTGCAGGAATGCCAGCGGATCCAGCAACGGCTGCGGCAACGCGGCAAAGCGCGTGACCAGCGTCTTGCGGGCGATCTCCGCCGCGCGCGCGCCATCGGCATGGCCACCCATGCCATCGAACGCGCCGATCAATGCAGCGGCGGGTTGAGATACGACGGCAACACGATCCTGGTTCTCTTCGCGGGCGCCGACCAGGCTGATCTCGGCATGTTCGACTTGCAAAACCGACCCCCGCTGTTCGGCTAGACTGTTGCGCCATTATTGCATTGTGCGCTGCCGCGCAGATAGGCCAACGATGATTGTCAGCATGACCGGGTTCGCCCGCGCCGAGACCACGAACACCGCCGGCGCGCTGGTTTGCGAGCTACGCAGCGTGAATCATCGCTATCTCGAGGCCACGGTGCGGCTGCCGGAGGAGTTGCGCCCGCTGGAAGCGGAGCTGCGCGCGCAGCTGCAGACGGAGCTGCGCCGCGGCAAGGTCGACTGCACCTTCACCAGTCGCAGTGCGGCGGGGCCGGGTCAGGCCCTGCAGGTGGACGCGGAGCTGCTGGCGCGCCTGATGCCGTTGCTCGACCAGCTGGTCGCCGCGACCCGCTCGTCGGCCGCGGCATTGCAGGTGAACCTGGTCGACCTGCTGCGCTTCCCGGGAGTGCTGCGCGAATCGGCGGCGGATCCGGAAGCGCAGTTGACCGCCGGCCGCACCCTGTTTGCCGCGGCACTGGCGGACCTCAAGAAGATGCGCGCCAGCGAAGGGGCCCGCCTCAAGGAGCTGGTCCGTGAACGCTGCGACCAGCTGGCCGCGATTGTTGCCCAGGTCCGGGCGCGGCTGCCCGAAGTGCAGGCCGGCATCCGCAGCCGCCTGACCGAGCGCGTGGCCGAGCTCACCGCCAATGTGGACAGCGAGCGGATTGAACAGGAGATCGCGCTGCTGTTGCAGCGCATGGACGTGGCGGAGGAGCTGGATCGCCTCGACGGGCACCTGGAAGAGACGCGCAAGATCATTTCCAGTCCCGAGGCCGCCGGGCGTCGCCTGGATTTCCTGATGCAGGAATTCAACCGCGAGGCCAATACGCTGTCATCCAAATCCCAGGATCTGGCAACAACGCGACTGGCGGTGGACTTGAAAGTGCTGATCGAGCAGATTCGCGAACAGGTGCAGAACATCGAATAGGCGTGAAGAGTCCATTCAAAGCCATCCCGCTGGCGCTGAGCCTGCTACTGGGCCTGGGATTTTGCGACGCTTGCTGCGCCCAGGGCGCGGTTGTGTCGTCCTCCGCCTATCAGTTCGCCGATCCGCAGCGATTCGAATCGGCCATCCTGGAGTTCGAAAAGCAGGACCAGCTGCAACGGCCACCGCAAGGCGCCATCGTGCTGACTGGCAGTTCCAGCATTGCTCGCTGGAATGGCCAGGCCAAGGCGGCGCTTGCCCCGCTGACGGTAATCCCCAGAGGATTCGGCGGCAGCACGATGCACGACCTGCTGTATTACCTGGATCGCGTGGCGCTGGTGTACGCGCCGCGCGCCATCCTGATCTATGAAGGTGACAACGATACCGGCGTCAATCCGCCCGTACCCAACGAGCTGATTCTCGAGGACCTGCGGCGGATCATTGCTAGGGTCCACGAGAAGCTCCCACACACCAGGATCTACGTTCTGTCGATCAAGCCCAGTGTGTTGCGGCGCGCCCGCTGGCCGGTCGCGCAGGAAGTAAATTCCGGATTCCGGGCCATCGCGGCCGGGGATCCGCTGGTCTACTACGTCGATGTGGCCACGATGTTCCTCAACCGGGATGGCAGCGTCATGACCGACATCTTCATTGCCGACAACCTGCACTTGAATGACCTGGGCAATGCGATCTGGGGTGCGGCGATCAAGGCCGCGTTGATGCCCATGGAAGCCAGGCTCAACTAGCGATCAGCGTGCCGATTCGCGGTATATTTCCTCCCGACGAAGGAACTCGCTCACAACAACAGGACCATCCAGGGAGATTTCATGACCAAGTCATTCGCGCTCGCCCTTGTCGCGGCCGCCACTATCGGCCTTGCCAGCGCTGCCGATGCGCCCCCCGCCAAGCCCGCTGCCACCCCGCAACAGGAGACCGAGCGGCTGCTGACCGAGGTCCGCAACGACCTGCAGGCCAAGCGGGCCGACATCGTGGCCAAGGGCCTGACGCTCACCGCGGAGCAGGCATCAAAGTTCTGGCCGTTGTTCGAGCAGTTCCAGACCGAACAGAACGCGGTCATCGATGCCCAGCTCAAGGCCACACAGAAATACGTGGACAGCTACGCCACCCTGACGGACGCCGACGCGCTTGCCTATATCAATGCACTGCTGGAGCGCGACCAGAAGATCCACGATCTGCGCGTTAAGTGGCTGGCCAAGTTCCAGACCGTGCTGCCGGCGGGCACCGCTGCCCGTGCCATCCACATCGACCGCCGGCTGGGGCTGCTGTCACAGCTGGCCATCGCGTCGAAAGTTCCGCTGGTTCGTTAACCGGGGCGGGGCCGTGGCCGCGACGCTGTTTGTCGTCTCGGCGCCGTCCGGCGCAGGCAAGACCAGCCTCGTCAGGGCGCTGCGCGAGCGGCTGCCGCAGTTGCAGGTGTCCACCTCGCACACCACGCGGCCGCCGCGACCCAATGAGCAGGACGGGCGCGAGTACTACTTCGTCAGCAACGAGCAGTTCGACCGCCTGGTGGCCACGGACTCCTTTCTCGAACATGCCCGGGTATTCGACAACCAGTACGGGACCGGCCTGGGGCAGCTGCGGGACAAGCTGGCCGGGGGTCCGGTACTGCTGGAGATAGACTGGCAGGGGGCGCGCCAGGTGCGCCGCGCGCTGCCCGACTGCCGGTCCATTTTCATCCTGCCCCCCTCCCTCGAGGCCCTGCGCGAGCGGCTGACCGGCCGCGGCACCGACAGCCCCACCGTCATCGAGCGGCGGCTGGCCGATGCGGTCACTGACATGGGCCATTACGGCGAGTACGACTACGTGGTGGTCAACGACGAATTTCCCCGGGCCGTGGACCAGCTGGTCGAGATCGTCAGTGGCACCGGGGAAGACCTGACGCCCCGGCGGCCGCAGCTGTCTGCAGTGCTGGCGAATCTGCTACACTCCTTGGTCCCGTAACGCATTGAATTAGCACAGGCGAACCATGGCCCGCATCACCGTCGAAGACTGTCTCCCCAATGTCGACAACCTGTTCCAGCTGGTGTTGCTGGCAGCCGCCCGCGCCCGCCGACTGGCCAATGGCGCCGAGCCCACCGTGCCACTGGACAATGACAAGGTGACGGTCATCGCCCTGCGCGAGATCGCCGAAGGCAACATCACCCCGGAGATGCTGCTGGAGCCGGAGCCCACGCCGGAACCCATCGTCAACGACATCGACGCGCAGCTCGAGAACTTCCGCGCGCCCCAGTTTGGCCTGGGGGACTAACACCCCTCCCGCATGGACTATGCGTCCTCGCTGCTTGGCCTGATCCCAGGAACCAGCGCAAGGCGCACTCCCGGCCTCCGGGAATTGCTCGGCAAGGTCGAGCTCTACCTTCCGCCTGAACAGGTCGCGCGCATCCGCGAGGCCGCGGAGTTTGGCGCCCAGGCGCACCTGGGGCAGAAGCGCCTGTCCGGCGAGCCCTACATCGCGCATCCGGTGGCCACGGCCGAGATCCTCGCCGACCTGCACCTGGACGCCGACACCATCGTCAGCGCCATCCTGCACGATGTCATCGAAGACACGCCCATCGCCAAGGAGGAGATCGCCCAGCGCTTCGGCACCGATGTGGCGGGAATCGTTGATGGCGTGACCAAGCTGGACCAGATCCAGTTCAAGAGTCGCGAAGAGGCACAGGCCGAGAGCTTCCGCAAGATGCTGCTGGCGATGGTACGCGACCTGCGCGTGATCATGGTCAAGCTGGCCGATCGCACGCACAACATGCGCACCATCGACAGCATGTCCGTGCAAAAGCGGCGCCTGATCGCCCGCGAGACACTCGAGATCTACGCGCCCGTGGCCGAACGCCTTGGCCTGTACAAGATCAAGCTGGAACTGGAAGACCTGGGGTTTCGCGCCCTGTATCCCCAGCGCTACCGCGATCATCGAGCGGGCACTGAAGCGCGCCCGCGGCAACCAGAAGGAATTCCTCGGCAAGATCGGCAAATCCCTGGAAGAAGCGCTGAAGAAGGCCGGCATCCAGGCCGTGGTCGAATCGCGCGAGAAGCATCTGTACAGCGTCTATCGCAAGATGCGGCGCAAGAAGTCATTGCTGTCGCAGGTGGTCGACGTGTATGGCCTGCGCATCCTCGTGGACACCTCCGACACCTGCTACCGCGCGCTGGGCGTGGTGCATGCGACCTACCGTCCGATGCCGGGCCGCTTCAAGGACTACATCGCGATCCCGCGCGTCAATGGTTACCAGTCGTTGCACACCACGCTGTTCGGGCCAAATGGCGTGCCCATCGAAGTGCAGATCCGCACCAGCGACATGCACCACATCGCCGAGTCCGGCATTGCGGCGCACTGGAAATACAAGGCTGGGGATGCCGGCGACTCCACGCAGCAGCAGCGGGCGCGCGCCTGGATCTCGCACCTGATGGAGATGCAGGCCAGCGGCAACGCCGAGGAATTCATCGAGAGCGTCAAGGTCGACCTGTTCCCGGACAAGGTCTATGTGTTCACGCCCAAGGGGGCAATCCTGCGCCTGCCGCGTGGCGCGACGGTGGTGGACTTCGCGTACGCCGTGCACACCGACATCGGCAACCGCTGTGTCGCGGCCAAGATCGACCGGCGCCTGGCGCCGCTGCGCTCGGTGCTGCGCAATGGCCAGACCGTGCAGATCATCACCGCCAAGGGTGCGTCGCCGAACCCCTCCTGGGTCAACTTCGTGGCCACCGCCAAGGCGCGCAGCGCCATCCGGCATTACCTCAAGTCGCTGAAGCGCAGCGAGGCAGTGGAACTGGGCCGCCAGCTGCTCAACGCCGCGCTCGAGGAATTCCAGCTCAACGTGGATCGGCTCGACCCGGCGATACTCGAGCAGGCGCTGCGCGAACTGGGCTGCAAGGACCGTGATGAGCTGTTGTCGCAGATCGGCCTGGGCGAGCGCCTGGCGCCGCTGGTGGCGCGACGCCTGCTGCCTGGCGGCCACGACGCGGCCGGCGCGCTGACGCCACTGGCCATTGCCGGTGCCGAGGGGTTGCTGGTTTCCTACGCGCGCTGCTGTCGCCCCATTCCGGACGATCCGATCATCGCCTTCCTGTCCGTGGGACGCGGCATCATCATCCATCGGGACACCTGCGCCAACGTGGAGGACTACCACAAGCACCCGGAAAAATGGCAGCCGGTGGCCTGGCAGGCCAACCTGACTCGCTACTTCAGCTCCGAGATCCGCGTGGAATCGGTCAACCGGGTGGGCATGCTGGCGGCGATTTCCGCCGCCATTGCCGACACCGGCACCAATATCGGCCAGGCCAGTGTCGAACAGCGCGATGGGGACGTCTCGCTGATGCGCCTGGAGGTCGAGGTCAAGGACCGCTTGCACCTGGCGCGGCTGGTGCGCACCATCCGGCGCATGCCCGATGTCGTGCGCGTGTCTCGCTACCAGGCCTCCCGCAAGAATCACCACGGATCCACCGAAGAATGAGCCGCAGCATCGTCTCGACCCCCAACGCCCCGTCCGCCATCGGCACCTATTCACAGGCCATACGTGCCGGGGACTTCCTCTATATATCGGGCCAGATCCCGCTCGACCCGGCCACCGGGCAACTGGTGACCGGGGACATCGACGCGGAGATCACGCGCGTGTTCGAGAACATCAAGGCCATTGCCCTGGCTGGCGGCGGCACCCTGGCCAGCGCGGTAAAGGTCAACGTGTCCCTCACGGACCTGACGCACTTCGCGCGCGTCAACGAGATCATGGCCACGTATTTCCCGCAGCCCTGGCCGGCGCGTGCCGCGGTCGGGGTCGCGGCGCTGCCCAAGGGCGCGCGCGTGGAAGTGGAGTGCATTGTCTGGATCCCCTGATCGGAACGTGAGCGACACCGCGCCCGCGGCGGTGGACCCGCTGTTCCTGCTGCCGGTCCGCTACGAAGACCGCACGCGCATCACGCCCCTGGGCGCACTGCTGCCCGGCGCCCGCGCCGTGGTCGAAGGTGAAGTGCAACTGGCGGACATCGTCTTCCGGCGTCGCCGCACCCTGCTGGTGCGGATCTCTGACGGTTCCGGATTCCTCAACCTGCGCTTCTTCTATTTCTCGCGCGCGCAGGTGGCAAACCTCGCGCGCGGCACGCGCCTGCGCTGCACCGGCGAGGTCCGCCGCGGGCCGCAGGGGCTGGAGATGGTGCACCCGGAATACCGGCGCCTCGGCAACGAGGCCGAGCCGCTGGAAGACCGTCTCACGCCCATCTATCCGTTGACCGAAGGGGTCACGCAGGGTCGGCTGCGCGCCAGCGTGAATCGCGCGTTGCTGCGATTGGCCGCTAATCCCGCCGAGGACCTGCTGCCCCGGGACGTGGTGTCGCGCCTGCACCTGCCGCCGCTGAGCGAAGCGCTGGAGTTCATGCATCACCCGCCCGTGGGCACGTCCCTGGCCGTGCTGGCCGCAGGGCGCAATCCGGCGCAGCGCCGCCTGGCATTCGAGGAGCTGCTGGCGCACCAGCTTTCAATGCAGCAGCTCAAGCAGCGCATCCAGCGCGAGCCGGCCCCGGCGCTGCACGACCCGGAAAAACTCAGTGACCGCTTCGTCGCCAGCCTGCCCTTTGCGCTCACCGCCGCACAGCAGCGGGTGCTGGGCGAGGTGGCCGGCGACCTGCAGCGTGAGCTGCCGATGATGCGTCTGATCCAGGGCGATGTGGGATGCGGCAAGACCGTGCTTGCCGCTGCCGCCGCCGCGCGCGCCGTCGGCAGTGGCGGCCAGGCCGCGCTGATGGCGCCGACCGAGCTGCTGGCCGAACAACACTGGCGCACGCTGGACGGCTGGTTCCGGCCGCTGGGCATCACCGTGGCGCTGCTGTCGGGATCGCAGCCGGCGCGGACCCGGCGCAGCGGCATCGCCGCGGTGGCCAGTGGCGAAGTGCAGATCGCCGTGGGTACCCACGCGCTGTTCCAGGAGGGCGTCACGTTCCGGCGCCTGGCGGTGGTGATCGTCGACGAACAACACCGCTTCGGCGTGCAGCAGCGCATGCAGCTCAAGGAAAAGGGCCGGCATGGCCAGCAGGTGCCGCACCAGCTGATCATGACGGCGACGCCGATTCCACGGACCCTGGCGATGACCGCGTACGCTGACCTCGACGTATCGGTGATCGACGAATTGCCGCCGGGCCGCGTCCCCATCCGCACCGTCGTGCTCGCGGCGGAGCGGCGTGCCGAAGTGGTCGAGCGCATCCACAGCGCGTGCCGCGCGGGCAGGCAGGCCTACTGGGTCTGCCCACTGATTGATGAATCCGACGAACTGCGCGCGCAGGCCGCCGAGGAAACCGCCGCGTCGCTGGTGGCGGCACTGCCGGACGTGCGTATCGGCCTGGTGCACGGTCGCATGCCGCCGCGCGCCAAGGAAAAGGCCATGCATGACTTCAAGGCCGGGCGCACGCAATTGCTGGTGGCCACCACGGTCATCGAAGTGGGCGTTGACGTGCCCAACGCCAGCCTGATGGTGATCGAGAATGCGGAACGCATGGGCCTGGCGCAGCTGCACCAGTTGCGCGGCCGCGTCGGCCGTGGCTCGGCAGAGAGCAGCTGCGTGCTGCTGTACCAGTCACCGCTGTCGGAACTGGCCCGGGCGCGGCTGGCGGTGGTGCGCGACAGCAACGACGGCTTCGAGATCGCCAGCCGCGACCTGGAGTTGCGTGGACCCGGGGAGCTGCTGGGCACGCGGCAGACCGGCCTGGCGGAACTGCGCATTGCCGACCTGATCCGCGATGCCGATTTATTGCCACAGGTACGCTCGACTGCACAGCTGCTGCTGCGTGAGAATGCGGCCTGCATTGCGCCGTTGCGCGTGCGCTGGATCGGAGGCGCCGAGGAATATGGCCGGATCGGTTAGCGAGCGCCTGTATGCGGTGCCCGGCGCCCCGTGGCTGCGTCGTGCCTGGAACTACGCGCAGCTCATGCGCCTGGACCGCCCCATCGGCATCTTCCTGCTGCTGTGGCCGACCTTGTGGGCACTGTGGATAGCCAGCGGCGGCCTGCCGCCGCTGAAACTGGTCCTGGTATTCATTGCCGGCACCGTGGTAATGCGCTCGGCCGGGTGCGTGATAAATGACTTCGCCGATCGCGACATCGACCCCAAGGTCAAGCGCACCTGGCAACGGCCGCTGGCTGCCCGTCGCGTATCCCCCTACGAGGCACTGGGGCTGTTTGCGGTGCTGGTGCTGCTGGCGTTCTGGCTGGTCACGCGACTGGACCGGCACACGGTCAATTTCTCGTTCATTGGCGCGGCGCTGACGGTTTCCTACCCCTTCATGAAGCGGGTGTTCCCGCTGCCGCAGTTCTATCTTGGCGCGGCCTTTGGCTGGGCCGTGCCAATGGCCTTCGTCGCGACCGTGGGCAGCGTGCCGAAAATCGGCTGGCTGCTGTTCATCGTCACGCTGCTGTGGGCCGGCGTCTACGACACGCTCTATGCCATGGTCGATCGCGACGATGACCTCAAGCTGGGCGTGCAGTCCACGGCGGTGGCCTTCGGCGACATGGACCAGGTGCTGGTGGGCGCAATGCAGGCCATGGTGGTCATCGGCCTGCTTTTCGCCGGCCGCATGGGCAACCTGCACTGGCCTTTCTACTTGGCATTGCTGGCAGGGGCCGGATTGTTCGCGTGGCAGCAGTGGCTGATCCGCAGTCGCGACCGCGACGCCTGCTTCCAGGCTTTCCTCAACAACAACAAGTTCGGGCTGGTGGTATTCGCCGGCGTGTATTTGAGCCTGCAGCAGTGACGGCCGGGGTCGTCGTTACTGCATGCGCATTGTTCCAGGGATCCCGGCGCGGGGCCGGCGCCTGGCAGGGGCGGTGGAGTGCCACCGCCCCGTTACTTTACTTGCGCAAGGACGCCCGACCCTGGTGCGTCGGGCAATTGCCCAGCAGGCGAGCGCGCCGATGGCCGCGCCCGCCGACCGTATGGGCTCAGAAGTCCGCCTGCACCCCCAAGAAGTACCGACGCCCCAGCACATCGTAGTACTGCGGGTTGGTGACACCGACGGCATCGGTGGTCCCCGGTGTCTTGCCCACGACATTGGGATCGAAGTCGAACAGGTTGTCGACGCCGCCACGCAGCGAGATCACCTTGTTGATACGGTAGCTGCCGAAGACATCGATCATGTTGTAGCTGCTGGCGCCCTGCACCTTCGTGTTGGGGTTGGTGGCGGCAGACAGGTCGTTGATGCTCGGCAGGAAGCGGTGTCGCAGGCCCGCGCTCCATTCGCCCCTAGAGTACGTTGCCGTCGTGAAGGTCTTGTAATCGTACTGCCCGCCGCTGCGGAACGTACCCTTGCTTTCGATGAACGGGTCTGCGGGACTTACCTGGTCCCGGTAGTAGTCGAGGAAGTTGAGCACCGAGTTTAGGTTCAGGTGGCCGTCGCCCAGCGGAATGTTCCAGTTGAACTGGACATCTATTCCGGACGTCTGGATGCCACCCAAGTTGAAGTACGGAGTATCCACGGTCGCGCGATAGCCGTCCTGGTCGCGGCTGATGAGCTTGCAGTAACTGTTGTTGACGTCATAGGTCGGGTTGCTACCGTCATGGTTCAGGCACTTGGAATAGACGCTATAGGGGTCAGTCGGGGCGATGGCATTCTTGATGTGCACCTGATACCAGTCGATGGACAGCGAGGCATTGGACATGACGCCTTCGAACGGCGACGTCAGCACCAATCCCGCGGTCCAGGTCTGGGCCTCCTCGTTCTTCAGATTGGTATTGCCGGTGATGTTGGCAAGCTCCAGAGGGAAATTGAACGGGAACGGCCCGACAATGTTGTTCGGGAAGTTCGGCCCCGTGTGCCACGGTGATTGATTGATGTCGCCCCGCGAACGGTTGATCAGATCGCTGCAAATCTTGATGACCTGCGTCCGGTTCACCGTATTGAGCGGGGTGTTGCCCCAGGCGTTGAGAGTGTTGGCCATGCACGGGTCGGCGCCCGCGAAGGGCACGACACTGGTGGTAGCACCGGTAAACAGCTCCGCCACGTTGGGCGCGCGGTTGGCCAGCTGGTAACCGCCACGCAGGCGCACGTGGTCGACAATCGTCCAGTCGATCAGGCCCTTGTAGGTCCAGATCCCGCCGGCCGTGTTGTAGTCGGAATAGCGTGCGCCGAGTTCGAGGTTAAACTGCTTGAGCGCCGGCAGGTCGTGAAACACCGGCACCAGCAGCTCGCCGTAAATCTCCTTCACGTTGGTGCTGCCCCCGGTGGCGGTGGTCGGGAACAGGCCGATGGGGTAGTTGGTGGACGGCCGGGTCAGCTGGTCGTCGGGCCGCCAGCGGTAGATGTCCTGTCGCCACGTCGCGCCCACTGCCGCGCCGACTTTGCCGGCCGGCAGCTCGAACACGTCGCCGGTGAAGTTGGCCTCGGCGATATCCTGCGTTATCTCCGTCAGTTGCTTCATGTTGCCGGCGATGGAGTTCTTGCAGTCCTGGGACGGGTCGAAGTACGTCATGATCGGCAGACCTGTGGTGCACTTGAGCCCGAAGAACAGCGGTGGGCCGGAGGTCAGGTTCAGGTTCTTGCCAAAAATCGGCGCCGTCACGACGGACCGGTAGTTCTGCAACCCCGGAAAGCCACTCATCTCGGTCACCAGCGAAGTCCTGCCATGCGAGAAATAGGCCTCGTAGCTCCAGTTGGTTTCAAGCAGCTTGCCCTTTACCCCGCCCAGCACCTGGTACACGTCGGTGGAGTTCTGCGTGCTGCGCGGGCCTGCGAAATCCAGCGTTCTGGAAACTGTGTACGGCGCGGTCGGGTTGGGGCGGGAGGCCAGCAGCGTTGCCAGTTCCGCGGGGATCGCACGGCCGTCCAGCGGGATAGTGGCATTCCACTGCGAGGTCGCCGGGGCGTAGTTGAGCAGAGTATCCACTGTCATGCTGGACAGGTTGGCCTGCAGGAACGCGGTAACCTTGTCGTTCACGTCGAAGTGCGCATTGCCGAACACCGAGTACCGTTCCAGCGGTGGCGGGCAAGGTCCCGAGGCTGCCCCTGAGACAGGCAGCCGAAAAGGCCGCCATGACTTGGGCCGTCAGGATGCAAGGGGTGCGGCCAGCGCAAGAAGGGTTTTTGTTGCCAATGCAGCTATGCACCGGTATGCCGAGGTGGAAGTACCCACCGCGAGAGGATCATCGGCAACACAGGCCCGCGCTCCTTCAGCGCGTTGGGCGGTTGCGGATGAACTGCGTGACGATCCATTTTTCGCCGCGCGTGGTCGGGCGACCGGCATGCAGCATGCGCAGGTCCGGCTGCATGTCCGGCAGTGCGTTGACGAAATAGATCCCCTCGCCGGTCACTCCCTTGTGGCTGAACCCCAGCGTGGGAAAGGCGGTCTCGCCACCATCGTAGTCGTCGTTTAGGTACAGGATGAACGTGATCAGGCGCTGGCCATTGCGGGCGATTTCGCCGGCGTAGTCGTCCGTGGACTTGGGATCTACGAAGTCGTAGTGATTCGAGATCTGCTCCCCGGGGAAGTAGTGCAATTCGGTTGGCGCCTCGAAGTGTCGCAGCGGCATGCCGCAGGCAGCGGCCATGCGTTCCTGGACCAGCACGTGGATTACCTCGACCGCATCGACGCCGAAGTTGGCGACGGTGTTATTGCGATGCGCGTAGACAATGTCCTGCCTGGCTACCGGATCATAGACACGCGCGGGCTCCAGCCGGCCGGCTGCCAGGCTGATCAGCACCTGACACACCTCGGGGGTCGCAAACCCCGGGAAGGTACTGACCCTGGGATCGTCGCTCAGTACGTTCGCCGGCGGACTGCAGCGCCACTTGCCAACGTCCACACCGGCCGCAAGATGCAGCCACGGCGCCTTATCGGGGCGGCTGCCTGACGCCGCCGCCAGCTCACGATCCGCGCACAGCGCCAGCAGCTGGCGCTGTGCCGGCAAATGATCCTGCTGGGCCGCCTTGGCCAGCCACTGCAGTGCCAGGCTCCAGTTTTGTGGGACATGCGCGCCCAGGGCCAGGATGGCCGCGCCGCGCGCGGCGGCAAATGCGCTGCCGCGTTCACTGGCATCGGCAAGCAATCGCCAGCCTTCGCTTGCAAGATGTGGCGCGCGGTCCCCGGTCAGCAGGCGCAACCCCAGCCGCGCCATGCACTGCAGGTCGCCGGCGCCTGTGCCGCGCGCCAGTTCGTTGATTGCCTCGTCATGGTTGCCAGCCGCGTCCCACTGCGCCGCCAGGTCCAGGTATTGCGTGGCAGGCGGCTGCGTCACTGCTCAGCCCAGCCGCAGCGAGCGATACAGCGCCAGCGTCGCCAGCAACAGCAGCGCGGCCCCGGCGTTGTGCGCCGTGGCCAGCAGCAGTGGAAAGCCGCGCAGCACCATCGAAATGCCGATGCACAACTGCAGCGACAGCGCCGCCACGACTGCCCAGGCTGCGCGCCGGCTGGCGGATTGCCGGCGCAGGCGCAGGGTCAGGATGGCCGCCAGCAGCAGGCACAGCGTGGCCGCCAGGGCGCCAAGGCGATGCGTGAAGTGAATGGCCACGCGCGACGCACTGTCGAGCACCCCGCCCTCGTAGTTGATGCCCAGTCCGCGCCACACCACGAAGGCATCACGAAAATCAGCCGCCGGCCACCACGAGGCCTGGCATTGGGGAAAATCCGGGCACGCCACGGCGGCGTAGTTGGTGCTGGTCCAGCCCCCGAGCAGGATCTGCACGATCAGCGCCAACAACGCAATGGTGCACAGGCGGCGCAGACCCTGGGGTGCCGGCAGCAGCAACGCAGCGGCCGCATCACTGCGCACCGGAGTGCCCATGCCCGGCCACTGTCCGGCGGGGCGCCGCAACGACAGCCACAGCCACCACAGCAGTGACAGGGTGGTCAGACCAAAGGCCAGGTGCGCCGTGACCACCAGGGGCTTCAGTAGCAATGTCACGGTCCACATCCCCAGCAGCCCCTGGAATATCACCAGTCCCACCAGCGCCAGCGGCAATGCCACCGGCACCTGCGCGTGCCGGCGCCAGCGCAGCGCCAGGGTCGCGATGGTCAGGATAATGAGGCCCAGCGTGGTTGCGCCGTAGCGATGGATCATCTCGCGCCAGGCCTTGCCCACCTGCAGCGGAGCCTGTGCGGTGCCGGCATCGGCAGCCGCCGCGCCGGCCGGGGTGACATGTCCGTAGCAGCCGGGCCAGTCCGGACAGCCCAATCCGGCATTCGAGAGGCGCACGTAAGCGCCGAACACCACCACGCAGAACGCCAGCAGCGTTCCCGCCAGTGCCAGTCGCCGTAACCAGTCGATGCGCGTCATGGCCCTTAGCCCCGACTAGCCTATCTGCGACAGCTTGAGCAGCTTGCGCAGGTCAGACAGCAGACCCGCGCGGATTCTGGCGAACGTCATAGCGCATCACCAGGTTGCCCAGGGGGTCGACCACGAACAGCGTGTGTTGCAGCTGCACCTTGGGCAGGACCGCCAGCAGCTCGGCCTTGTCGTCCGCAGCGCTGACGTCGAACACCTTGATGCCATCGTGCTCGCGCTTGAGGTAAGCCACGTCGCAGCAGTGATCCGTCGCCAGCATCACGCGGCTCAGGCGCGTCATGTCCTTGTCCAGGGACAGGCGGGTCTGGCGCGCGAACACCAGCGCGGTGCGGCAGTCGCCGTCACAGGCGCCGTCGCCCACGTAGACCAGCGCCCAGTCGCCACGCAGTTTCTGTGCCCCTGCTGGCATGGGGCGCGCCGGGGAAATCAGCTCACCGTGGATGCTCTGCGAGGCAGGTCGCCAGCCCAAGCCATAGTAAAGGGCGAACGCGACCGCCAGGGGCGCGAAGAACAGCGCCAGCAGCAACAGCAGGGTGCGGCGCTGGGGCCGCAGGGCATCACTCATGTCACTCTCTTGAGGTTCAATCCAACAAACAGGCCCAGCGCCAGCGCCGCGAACAACCACCACTGGAACGCATAACTGAAATTGCGGTCCGGGGAAATTCCCGGCGGCTGCCAGGCACGAAGATAACCGGGCCCGGAATCGGCGTCCAAGAGCAGCACCGGGGGCAACAGCTTGGCGCCCAGTGCCGCTTCAATGTCCGCGTGCTCCGGGAAACTGGTCACTCGCGGCCAGGGACCGGCGCGTGCCGGCGCCTGCCGCCCGGCGGCCATGCCCGGCACAGGCAAGGTGGATAACCGGCCCGTCACGCGCGCGACTGCGGCGGACTCAAACGCAATATCCGGCAACCGGTCGCGGTAGCCGGAGAACGGCAGCCAGCCGCGATTGACCAGCAGGCCGCTGCCATCAGCCAGACGCAGTACCGCCAACACCTCGTAGCCGGGCTGCCCGTCATGGGAAATGTTGTCGAGCAATATCTGGTGCGCGGCATCGAACTGGCCGGTGACGCGCACGCGTGTGTACGCGGGCAGTTGCGCCAGGCTGGCGGCATTGGCCTCGATGGCCGGCACGTCGCCGCGGGCGAATTGCCGCCACACCTCGGCGCGATGTTCGCCCCGATGCCACTGCCAGATGCCCAGCGCGATGAACCCCGGCACTGCTGCTGCCGTGAGGAGGAGGAAGTACCAGCGGGGAGCGAAGCGCAGGGCCAATTTGCTACCTGTCGGGCGGTGCCCGACGCCTATAATCCGGATATGGATCTCGCAAGATTGCTCATCATCGCCGTGCTGGCGGCCATCATCTTCAGCCTCGGCTCGGCCCTGTTCCAGCTGTCCCGCGGCAAGGGCAATTCGCAGAAGATGCTGCGCGCCCTGACCTGGCGCATCGGGCTGTCAGTAGCACTGTTCCTGGTGCTGCTGATCGGGTGGCGGATGGGTTACATCCGCCCCCACGGCCTGCAATAGCCGCGCTCGAAGGTCAGATCCAGTAGACGAAGACGAACAGGATCAGCCAGACCACGTCCACGAAATGCCAGTACCACGCCACCGCCTCGAAGGCGAAGTGGCGCTGCGGCGTGAAATGCCCCTTCAGGGTGCGTAGCCAGATGACCGTCAGCATGATGGCCCCGATGGTCACATGCAGCCCGTGGAACCCGGTCAGCATGAAGAACGTCGAGCCGTAGATGCCCGTGGACAGCCGCAGTCCCAGTTCGGTGTAGGCGTGGTGGTATTCCGTGGCCTGCAGGTAGACGAAGGTAAATCCCAGCAGGAACGTCGCGGCCAGGAAGATCTTGAGGATGGCCCGATTGCCGGCGCGCAGCGCGTGGTGGGCAATGGTGATGGTCACGCCCGAGGACAGCAGGATGGCGGTGTTTACGGCGGGCAGGCCGAAAGCCGGGATGGTGCTGAACGTGCCGTCGGCGCGACCGCCAACCACACCCGGGCCATTGGTGGGCCAGGTCGGGTCAAAGCTCTTCCACAGCAGCAGCTTGTTGAAGACCTTGACGCCCTCGCCGCCCAGCCAGGGCACCGACAGCTGGCGCGCATAGAACAACACGCCGAAGAACGCGGCGAAGAACAGCACCTCGGACATGATGAACCAGATCATTCCCATGCGGAACGAGCGGTCGACGTCCAGGTTGAACATGCCGCGCTGGTTCTCACCGATGACCGTGCCGAACCAGCCGATGAACAGGGTGGCGATGATCGCCGCGCCGGGAATGAAGGCCCAGCGGCCGGCCCAGTCGTTGAGCACGCTGACTGCACCCACCATCAGGCAGAACAGGCCAACGGAGCCCACGATCGGCCAGTGGCTGCTGTGCGGAACGTAGTAACGGCTGGAGTCGTGCGCTTCGGTTTTCGTGCTCATGTGCTTCACTTCGTGGTGGATATTAACGGCTGGCCACCGGCGCCAGCGTGTCGTAAAAGGTATAGGCCAGCGTGATGCGGTCGACGTACTTGGGCAGCGCCGGATCGACGAAAAAACGCACCGACAGGCGCCGCTCCTGGCCGACGTTGAAATGCTGCGGCGAAAAGCAGAAGCATTCGGTCTTGCGGAAATAGGCCATGGCCTTGGACGGGGCGATTTCCGGAGCCGCCTGGACCCAGGTCGCGTGCCCGGTCAGGTTGCGCGCAACATACGTCGCCTCGTACAGCCGACCTGGATGCACCTGCATGCAGGAGCTCGGTTGGCTGGAAATCCAAGCTGCCGACAGTGGGCAGCCCGGAGACGAACTCGACCGTCACGAGGCGCGACTTGTCGGCGACCGTGGGCGGGTGCGCTGGCGTGCGATATCTGACGCGGCGATCCCCATAGCCGGTGACCGAACAGAACACGTCGTACAGCGGCACCAGCACGTAGCCGAAGCCGAACGCGCCCAGCGCAATCACGCCCAGCGTCAACGCCAGGTATCGATGGGAGGCAGGTTTTTGGCGGGCGGCGCTCATGCGCCCCGGTGCACGTAGGCCACGATGAAGATGGCATAGACGGCGATCGCGAACGCCGCGAGGCGCAATGCATTGTTGCGCGCCCGGCGCCGACGAACCGCCTCATCCTGCAGCACCTCAGTGCTCCGCGCCGCGATTGATCACCGCCATCGACGGCGGGGTTTCCCAGCTATGGTACGGCGCCGGTGACGGCAGCTCCCACTCCAGGCCATGCGCGCCTTCCCAGACCCGGTTGGTGGCCTTGACGCCGCCATGCACGCATTTCCACACGGCGATGGGGAACAGCAACTGTGACAGGCCGAAGCCGAACGCACCGATGGAGGAGACGGCGTTCCAGTCGGAAAACTGCGTGGAATAGTCGGGGATGCGCCGCGGCATGCCCGCCAGCCCGAGGAAATGCTGCGGGAAGAACAGCACGTTCACGAAGATGGCTGACAGCCAGAAATGCCACTTGGCCAGCGTCATGTTGTACATGTGGCCGGACCACTTGGGCAGCCAGTAGTAGATGCCCGCCATGATCGAGAAAATGGCGCCCGGCACCAGCACGTAATGGAAGTGCGCCACCACGAAGTACGTGTCGTGGTACTGGAAGTCCGCCGGCACCATGGCCAGCATCAGCCCCGAGAACCCGCCAATCGTAAACAGGAACAGGAACGAGATCGCGAACAGCATTGGCGGCTCGAAGGAGATGGAGCCCTTCCACAACGTGGCCGACCAGTTGAACACCTTCACGCCCGTGGGCACGGCGATCAGCATCGTAGTCAACATGAAGAACATCTGGCCGGCCAGCGGCATGCCCACCGTGAACATGTGGTGGGCCCAGACGATGAACGACAGGAAGCCGATGGACGCGGTTGCGTACACCATGGACTCATAGCCGAACAGCGGCTTGCGCGAGAACGTCGGGATGATCTCCGAGACGATGCCAAACGCAGGCAGGATCAGGATGTACACCTCGGGGTGGCCGAAGAACCAGAACACGTGCTGGAACAGCACCGGATCGCCACCGCCGGTGGCGCTGAAGAACGTAGTGCCGAAGAAATGATCGGTCAGCAGCATGGTCACGGCCCCGGCCAGCACCGGCATCACCAGGATCAGCAGGTAGGCGGTGATCAGCCAGGTCCAGCAGAACAGCGGCATGCGCAGCAGCGTCACGCCAGGCGCGCGCATGTTCATCAGGGTCACGATCACGTTGATCGCACCGAGGATCGAGGAAATACCCATCATGTGCACGGCGAAGATCGCCATCGGCAGGCTGTCGCCGCCTTGCACCGTCAACGGCGGATACAGCGTCCAGCCACCGGCCGGGGAGCCGCCCGGCACGAACAGGGTGGAGATCAGCAGCAGGAACGCAAACGGCAGGATCCAGAAGCTGAAGTTGTTCATGCGCGGCAGCGCCATGTCCGGCGCGCCCACCTGCATGGGGATCATCCAGTTGGCCAGGCCGACCCAGGCGGGCATCACACCACCGAAGATCATGAACAGCGCATGCATAGTGGTCATCGAATTGAACAGCTGCGGGTCCAGGAACTGCAGGCCCGGCTTGAACAGCTCGGCGCGGATGACCATGGCCATCGCACCACCGATAAAGAACATGATGCCGGCAAACACCAGGTACATCGTGCCGATGTCCTTGTGGTTGGTGGTCATCACCCAGCGGCGGATGAACCCCTTCGCCGGTCCGTGATGGTCGTGATCGTGTGCAGCGGGTGCGTGTGCGGATTGGGCCATGTGTCTACTCTCGGATCTTCAATTTGGGGTCGGTGTCTTTTGCTGCGCGAGCCAGGCCGCGAAATCCTCTGGCGAGCGCGCGTCCACCACGATGGGCATGAACCCATGGTCGCGGCCGCACAGCTCGGCGCACTGGCCCCGATACAGTCCCACCTTGTCAGGCTGGATCTGGAACCACAGCTCGTTGACGAACCCCGGAATCGCATCCTTCTTCACGGCCAGCGCCGGCACCCACCACGCGTGGATCACGTCCTGCGAGGTCAGCAGCAGGCGCACCTTCTTGCCCACCGGAACCACCAGCGGGTGGTCCACGCTGAGCAGATAGTTGGGAACGGTTGCCGGGTCGATGCCCGAATCCAGCTGGCGTGCGGCGTCACTGTCGCGCGACAGGGTGGAGAAGATGCTCACCCCGGAGTCGAGGTACTCATACTGCCACTTCCACTGGTACGCGGTCACCTTGATCGTGAGCGCGGTATTGGAGGAGTCTTCCAGCCTGATCAGCGTGCGCGCGGCCGGCACGGCCATCACGATCAGGATCGCCACCGGGACAATCGTCCAGATGATCTCGGCCGTGGTGCTGTGGACCATCTTGGTATCCGGCACCGCGCCCTGGGACTTACGGAACTTGACCATCGACACGATCATCCAGCCGAAGACGAAGATGCCGATCGCAACGCACCACCACATGATGGTCATGTGAAGTGAGTAGATTTCGCCCGAGAGCGTGGTGACGCCCTTGGTCATGTTGAGCGCCCATGCGGCATGTGCCGGGGCGGCGAATACAGTCAGGGCGGCCAACAGGGCGCCCGAGAAGCCAGATTTTCGAAGCATCGATTGACCTTGCATTAGTCCCGTCACAAAAACCCGCGAAGTGTACAACAGGGGTCAATGCACCTGCAGTCGCGGCGCCGGCAGGCGCTGTTGCAGTGCTTCAAGATAGCCGGCATAAGCTGCTGATCCGGGCAGGAATTCCGCAGCGATCGGATTGGCACACCAGCCGGCCAGCCGCAGTCCGCGCGCGCGGATCGCGTCGGCTGTCAGCAGTGCATGACTGATGCAACCCAGTCGCATCCCCACCACCAGCAGCACCGGCAGCTGCAGGGCGGCGGCCACATCGGCCATGGTCGGTCCGCTGCTGCCGCCGATGACCGGATCGCCAATCGGCGCCAGCCAGCCGCCGGCGCCTTCCACGACGACAATATCGCTTTTGGCGGAAATAAGTGCATATTGGCGGATTATAAAGCTTATATCTATGGAGATCGCCGCATTTTTTGCGGCGATATGCGGCGAAGTCGCCTGCGCCAGGCAATACGGGTTGAGTGCCTCATAGGGAAGTTCGACGTTGCCGGCCATCGCCAGGGCCAGCGCATCGTCGTTGCGCAGGCCGACCGGGGTGGCCACTGCGCCGGCGGCAACCGGCTTCATTCCCGCCGCGCGCAACCCGGATGCCGCCAGTGCCTGCAACAGCCGCGTGGCCACCCAGGTCTTGCCCACGCCGGTATCGGTACCGGCGACGAACAGGCTCTGGCGAAGTAGCGGATCCAGCGTGTTCATCGGCGGCGACTCAGGCTGGCGCGCATGGCATCCATCCCGATGCGGGTTTCACCCTGGATGGTCTCGCCGGACCCTTGCGGTCCTGCCCACGCCACCGCGTACACCATCTGCCAGGTGGCCGGCAGCCCATGCGTCGTACGCAGGCGTTCGTACGCGGCGCGCATGCGCGCGAAGCGTGCCTTGCCAGTCAACGCGCGACTGCGCCCGGCGTTGATGTTGTGCGCGCCAATGGACTTGAGCTCGCCCATCAGCGCGCCCACGTCCGCGTAGTGATTCACGTGCCGATCCACGTCGAGCACCGGTTCGATGAACCCTGCCCGCTGCAACGCCGCGCCCAGGTCGTGTACATCTATAAAGCGGTTGACGTGGACGCCCTCATCGGCTGCGGACCAGGCGGCGCGCAGTTCCTGCAGCGTCTCCGGCCCAAAGCTGCTGGCCAGCAGCAGACCGCCCGGCCGCAACACGCGCCGCATCTGCGCCAGTGCTGCATCCGGCGGATCCACCCACTGCAACATGAGGTTGGTGAACAGCAGGTCGATGCTGGCGGCTTCGAACGGAAGTGCCCGGGCGTCGGCCTCGACGCAGCGTAACGGCCGCCACCAGTGGCTGCGGCGGCGACTTGCCTCCAGCATCGGCCGGGAAATGTCGGCGGCGATCACCTCGGCGCTGCGGAAACGGCGTTTGAGCTGCACGGCGGCGTCGCCGGTGCCCGCGCCCAGGTCCAGCACCACGCGCGGCGCCAGTTGCATGGCATACGCGCGCGACAACAACTCGGATCGCACGTCCCGTTGCAGCCTGGCCGCCGCGTCGTAGCTGTGGCTGGCCGCGCCAAAGGCGCGCGCCACCGCCTGCGGCTCGAGCGTGAACGGGTCCGGTGGCTCGCCCTGGTTCATGCCGGCACGGCCTGCAGCTGGCGCAGGAACTGGCCCAGCGCCGCGGCCACCTCGTCCACATGCGACAGCAGCGGTGCGTGCCCAGCGCGCGCAATAAGCAGGTGGCGCGCATTGGGC
Source organism: uncultured Pseudomonadota bacterium (assembly GCA_963726085.1). Lineage (GTDB taxonomy): Bacteria > Pseudomonadota > Gammaproteobacteria > Steroidobacterales > Steroidobacteraceae > ZC4RG30. The sequence goes on from CAVSAR010000004.1 coordinate 147,910, forward strand.
AGCGCGTCCGCCATCCAGCGTCCTGCCGCCGGCGGCGTGACCCGATCGTTCTCGCCTGACAGCACCAGTGTCGGCTGCAGGACCTGCCCCAGCATTGATCGCTGATCAAGGCCCTTGAGGATGGCAAGCCCGGCGTGCAGCGCGGCCGCGCGGGGCAAGCCATGGCCGTGCAGCGCAGCTTCCAGCTGCAGCTGCGTAGTGTTGGCATTGCGCCCACCGCGCACCTGCAGCTGCACGAATTCACTCAGCGTCTGGCGCCAGTCCTTTGCCAGGGAGAGCTCAAACGCCTGTACCGATGGCGCAGGCATCCCTGGTGGCCAATCGGCTGCCTGCGCAAAACGCGGCGTGCTGGCTATCAACACCAGCGCGCGTACCTGGCGGGGCGCGCGCCGCGCCAATTCCAGCGCCAGCTGCCCTCCCAGCGACCAGCCCGCGAGCATGCAGCATGCCGGCAAGGCGGCCTGCAGATCCTGCAGTTGCGACTCCAGGTCCGCCCGCTCGTCCTGCCAGGGGCTGCGGCCATGGCCGGGCAGGTCCAGCGCCCAGGTGCCGCACTCGCGCAGCGCTGCGCGCACGGGGTCAAACGCGCGCAGGTTCATGCCCCAGCCATGGATGCACACCAGCGGCACCGCGTCTGCGGCCACGTCCTGGCGTTCACAATGCAGCTGGGTGATCACGCCGCGCCAGTTGCCAGCACTGCATGCAGCGCGTCGAGCAGGCCATCCACATCGCGCTCTTCGTGGGCCGCGCTCAGGTTGATGCGCAGGCGCTCGGTACCTGCGGGCACCGTGGGGCTGCGGATGGCCGCCACCCAGTAGCCACGCTGCATCAGGGCCTGGCTGGCGGCCAGGCAACGTGCGACATCCCCCAGCAGCAACGGCTGGATGGGCGTTGTAGATGGGCCCAGTGGCAGGCCCAGCTGCGCGGCGCCGCTGCGAAAGCGCTGGGTCATTGCCTGCACGCGCTCGCGCGGCCCGCTGTCGCGATCGACAATGCGCAGCGCCGCACGCGTCGCGGCGGCCACCGGCGCGGGCAGCGCGGTAGTGAAGATGTAGCTGCGCGCGCGCTGCATCACCAGTTCGATCAGATCCGCCGGTCCGGCAACAAAGGCGCCAAAGCAACCCAGTGCCTTGCCCAGCGTGCCCACCAGCAATGGCACCTGCTGCGCATCCAGCCCCGCCAGCTCCAGCGTGCCGCGGCCACGCGCACCGATCACTCCCAGGCCATGCGCGTCGTCGACCAGCAGCCAGGCCTGCTGCCGGGACGCCAGCTGCGCCAGTTGCGCCACGGGGGCAATGTCGCCATCCATGCTGAACACGCCGTCGGTGGCAAGCAACCTCGCGTGTTCACCGGCGGCCTGCAGCAGCGCCTGCGCCCGGTCGACATCGGCGTGCGCGTAGCGCTGCAGGCGCGCCCCGGACAGGCGCGCGCCATCGAGCAACGAGGCATGGTTAAGGCGGTCCTGCACCACGACATCCGATCGCGAGCACAGGGCCTGGATTACGCCCACATTGGCCATGTAGCCGGTTGAAAACAGCAGTGCCGACTCACGGCCGGTAAATGCCGCCAGCTCCAGCTCCAGTTCGTGATGCTCGCGCGTGTGTCCGGTCAGCAGGTGCGCGGCCCCGGCGCCGGCGCCCCAGTGCCGCGCCGCCTCGGCCATTGCCGTGCCCAGGCGCGCGTCGTGGGCCAGGCCCAGGTAGTCATTGCTGCAGAAATTGACCAGTTGGCGACCATCGACGCTGACGCGGGCGGCCGAGTCTGCAGGGCTGTCTACAATGCGCCGCTGGCGTCGCTGCTGCAGGCGCTGCAGTTGCGCCAGTTCAGCAGCAGGCGCGCGCATCCGTCTGCTGCTGGGTCTCGGCGTTGACCTTGAGGCGTGCCAGCAGGGAGCGGTCGCGTTCCACGTCGGGGTTGCCGGTGGTGAGCAGCTTCTCGCCGTAGAAGATCGAGTTTGCGCCGGCCATGAAGGCCAGCGCCTGCAGTTCGTCCGACATCCCTTCCCGGCCTGCGGACAGGCGAACCTGGGCCTCGGGCATCAGGATGCGCGCGACCGCAATAGTGCGCACGAATTCAAATCCGTCCACGTCGCTGGACTCGCCAGGTGCCGCCTCGGCAAGCGGCGTGCCCTTGACCTGCACCAGCTGGTTGATGGGCACGCTTTGCGGATGCGCCGGGAGATTTGCCAGGGTCACGAGCATTCCGGCGCGATCGGTGCGCGTCTCGCCCATGCCGACAATGCCGCCGCTGCACACCTTGAGGTTTGCGTTGCGCACGGCCTCCAGCGTGTCGAGGCGATGCTGGTAGGTGCGCGTGGAGATGATCTTGCGGTAGTAGTCCTCTGAGCTGTCGACGTTGTGATTGTAGTAATCGAGGCCTGCGTCCTTGAGCTCATGGGCCTGGCCTGGCGTGAGCATCCCCAGGGTGGCGCAGGTCTCCAGCCCCAGCGCCCCGACTTCGCGAATCATGACGGCGATGCGCTCGATGTCCTTTTGCTTCGGCGAGCGGAACGCTGCGCCCATGCAAAAGCGTGTAGCGCCGGCGGCCTGCGCCTTGCGCGCCGCGTCGAGCACCGACTCCAGCGGCAGCATCTCCTCCCGGGCCACCCCGGTGTCAAAGTGAATGCTCTGCGGGCAATAGCCGCAGTCCTCGGGGCAGCCGCCGGTCTTGATGGACAGCAAGGTGCTCATCTGCACCCGATTGGCGGCATGGAATGCGCGGTGCACCTGCTGGGCCCGGAACATCAGGTCCATGAACGGCAGGTCAAACAGGGCCTCGACTTCGGCTAATCGCCAATCGTGGCGCAGGCTGCCCGCGGGGAGGTTGCCGGCAGGGCTGATGTCGGCGGGGACGGCACTCATTGTTATCTCCAGGAACGGGCCAGGTTGCGCGACCCCAGGCCAAGCCTGCGCAGCGCGGTCGGTGTCATGTTCGAGTCGCTGCGCACCCTTGTCAACCTGGCTACGCCATGCAGGTTGACAATCAAGCGCGCCGCCGCCGGTGCGGGCCATGGCCTGGGCATGACCGGGCGGGGGAGAGATGCGGCTGCGCCCCTCAGGGCGCCGGCATCAGGGCGTGTAGAAGATGGGCGAAGTCCAGGCACGCTCCTGCAATGTCGGTGGCTGCGCCTGGGTCAACGGCAGGTTGTTGCGCACCGCCAGGTACGTGGACCAGCGCGGCGTCGGGATCTCCAGCACGCGCGCGTAGTACGCCGCGGACAGCGTGGCATCGAACTGGGGATCCGCCCATTGCGCCGACAGCTGGGGCGCGCCGATAGTGTTCGTATACGTGGCCTTGCCCAGATCCACTGAATTGCCCACTGCAGGGACCTTGCCAGTCCTCGCGTCCGGCTTGCGCTGACCCGACCACGCGACATCGAACACCCGTTCGTTATCGACTCCATCCTTGCGCCACACCTTGACGATCTGGATGCGGTCCAGATTTGCGCCATTGGGATCCTTGAGCGCCTGCACGATCAAGCGCGGCGCGCGGGCGCTCGCCGGCGCACGCGCCAGGTCCCCGCCCATGGGCACGCCGCCAGCGTAGGCCTGCCCCAGCCAGTCGGCGCGGCGCAGCAGGTCCTGAGGATAGTTCCAGCCGGCAAATACCCGCACCTGCATGCGCGTCCCGGAGGTGGCGAACACCTCGCGGCGCTGCAGCGCCGCGAATAGCGCCTCGCGCGTGTTCTGTTCGGCCCAGACCCCGGTGATGCCACTGGCAGAAAGAACGGTGATCGGCTGGCGGATCACCGGGTTGATGTCCTGCAGCACATGTTTGACGTTGTCGCCGAACGGGAAGTCCGAGTCCCCCAGCGCGCCGGTGTAGTTGTCCTCTTCGGTGGCCGATGTGGCCGAATGGAAGTCACTGCCGCCAACGAACCCGAAACGATAGGGATTGACGCCCGTGCGCGCGGCGATATCCAGCCCGCGCGCCAGTGACTGGCGCACGTAGCTGCCGTTGAGCTCGCCGCGCTTGCCCGCAACGTTGTGCTCCAGGATCTCGAAATTCGCGAATTCGTCATTGGGCGAGAGCTCCGGGTGCGTCTCGCTGGTGCCCTTGATTTGCGTGATCTCCACCAGCAGCTCGTTGCGCGCCTTGATCTGGGCGTACGCGCGGCTCATGGGCTTGCCGTCCGGTCCGTCGTACGAGAACTGCATGCCGTTGCTGAGGTTCGGGTTGTGCGGGATCAGCACTGAGTCAATGCCGCGCGCGCGATTTGCGTCGGCATATTTCCACAGGTCCTCCGGCTGGCGCGAGTCCAGTGCGCTGAAGGGCAGCTGCGGGAATTTGGGCCCGCGAAACACTACCACGCGATGGTTGTGCGAGCCGCCTGGCGTATCCGACCATTCGAAGGCGACGAGCGCGGTGAACTTGCCGGGCTGGTTGAACTCGTTGGCGACATCGACCACCGCCTGCCAGTTGCCGCGCTTGACGGCCTCGGTGTTGAGTTCCGGCAGTGCTTCGGCGCCACGAAAGGCTGCCCCCAGGATGCGACCGAATCCCGGGCGATTGCCCTCGGTCAGCGACTGGTACCAGCCGGTGCCTTCGAACTGGGGATCGTGGTTGAGGATCTGCATGGTCACGCCGGTGAACTCGGCATGATCGGTCACCGCCAGGAAATCCAGCGGCGCCTTGCGCCGCACTACCTGGCCCATGTAGGTGACCGGATATCCCTGCGCGTAGCGATAGGCATCGTGCGGCGTGGTGCGCACGCCGGCCCAGGCCGCGTCGAAGGAATTGGCGGTGTGCAGGTGCAGGTCGCCAAAATACGCCCGGCGCAGTGGCTCGACAGCAACGGCGGGATCGGTGGCCTGTGCCTGCGCGGTCGCGGCCAGCGCCATGGCCGCGGGGATCGCAAGAGTGGTGATTGCGGCGCGAATTCCGCACCAGGCTGTTGCGTGCTGCATCGTTCGCCCCTCCTGCGACTGTGCCGTCGCCTGGCACCGAATATACGTTGTGCCCTGCAGCGCCGCACCAACACTCCTTATCGGTTATCACCCCCCGGTCTGGTAAGCTGCGCCGTCATGCCATGGCGTCTCTACCTGGCCCTGACCAAACCGCGGGTCGTGGCGCTCATCGTGCTTACAGCCGTGGTTGGCACGCTGCTGGCGACACCCGGCATACCGCCCCTGTCCGCCCTGCTGTGGGGCAATCTGGGCATAGCGCTGGCGGCCGCCTGCGCGGCCACGCTCAACCAGGTACTCGACCAGCGCATCGACGCGCGCATGGCACGCACCCGCACCCGCCCCTTGCCCACCGGGGGCCTGTCGGAACGCCAGGCGTTGGTGTTTGCCGCCGTCCTCGGCGTCGCCTCGATGCTGATCCTGTGGCTGCTGGTCAACCACCTGACGGCGCTGCTGACCTTCGCCTCGCTGATCGGCTACGCGGTGGTCTATACGCTGTGGCTCAAGCGCGCCACGCCGCAGAACATCGTCATCGGGGGTGCGGCCGGCGCGGCGCCGCCAGTGCTGGGGTGGGCCGCCGTCACCAACACGGTCCACGAGCACGCGCTGCTGCTGTTTCTGATCATCTTCGCCTGGACGCCGCCGCATTTCTGGGCGCTGGCCATTGCCCGGCGCGACGACTATGCCAAGGTGGGCATTCCCATGCTGCCGGTGACGCATGGCGTGGAGCTGACGCGCCTGCATGTGCTGCTGTACACCGTCATCCTGACCCTGGTCACGCTGCTGCCATGGCTAACCGGCATGGCCGGGTTGATCTACCTGGCCGCCGCGCTGGCCTTGAATGCCGCGTTCCTCTGGTATGCAATCGCCCTGAAGCGCACCACCCGCAAAGAACTGCCGATGAAGGTGTTCCACTTCTCGGTGCAATACCTGATGTGGCTGTTCATCGCACTGCTGTTGGATCATTACATTCCCATTCGACTGCTGTAGGAGTCCCATGACAAAACGATCCCTGTCGCTGATCTCACTGCTCGCCGCCCTGTTCGTCTCGCAAGCTGCCCTGGCGCAGCTGCGCTGGGTCGAAGGCACGCACTACATCACGCTCACCCCAGGGGCCAGCTATGAAGCGCCGCCGGGCAAGATCGAGGTCACCGAGGTGTTTTCCTACGGGTGCCCGGCGTGCAATGGCGCGCTGGCCGGCATGAACAAGCTCAAGAGCATGCTGCCCTCCGATGTGGTCATGAACTACGTGCATGCGTCGTTCATTCCCACCGAGGACTGGCCGATGTTCCAGCGCGCATACATCACGGCCAAGGCACTGGGCATTGCCGAGAGCACGCACGACATGATGTTCACGGCCATCTGGAAGAGCGGCGAAATCGCCCTGGCCGACCCGGTTACCGGGCGCGTAAAGCAGCCGCTGCCGAGCATCGAGGATGCGGCGCGGTTCTACGCGCGCCATACCAAGGTGACGGAAGCGCAATTCCTCGAGATGGCCAAGTCGTTTGGCGTCGAAACCAAGATCAAGCGCGCCGATGAACTGGTCAAGACGTGGAAGATCCCCAGCACCCCGTCGCTGGTGGTCAACGGCCACTACCTGATCAACCTGCAGGCGGTGGGTACCTGGGACAATGTCTACGAGGTGGTGATGTTCCTGGTCTCGCAGGAGCGTCAGCGGCTGAAGATGCCCACGCCAGCGGCCAAGCCGGCCGCCACGCCGGCGACCACGCCGGCAGCCAAGCCGACCACCAAGCCCGCCACTGGCGCAAAATGATAGTCGAGCGCCTCTGGCCCAACAGTCAGCTGCGCAACTACCACTACCTGGTGGTGTGCGAGCAGACGGGCGAGGCGCTTGCCATCGATCCGCTGGACTCGAAGCTGATGCTGGATTCGGCACGGGCGCACGGTTGGGAAATCACGCAGATCCTCAACACGCACCATCATGCCGATCACACCGCGGGCAACGAGGCCCTGCGCGCGGCCACCGGGGCGCAGATCTTCGCGCACGCGGCCGCGGCGCCATTGATCGGCGGCATTGATGTCGGCCTCGAGGACGGTGACGTCATCCGCGTCGGGCGCTCGGTCGAGCTGCAATGCCTCGATACCCCCGGACACACCATGTCGCATATATGCCTGTTCGCACATGCGGACGAACCGGCGCTGTTTTCCGGCGACACCCTGTTCAACGCGGGTGCCGGCAACTGCCACCAGGGTGGCGACGCCGGCAAGCTCTACGAGACCTTCGCCTCGCGCCTCGCGCAACTGCCCGACAACACGGCAGTGCATCCGGGTCACGATTACCTGCTCAATAACCTGGGCTTCACGCTCGACCGCGAGCCCGGCAACGCCATTGCCGCGGGCCTACGCAGCGGCCTGGCCGGACGCGAGCCGCTGGCCATGCCGGTCACGACACTGGGCGAAGAGAAGCAGTTCAACGCCTTCCTGCGGCTGCACAGCCCGCAGATCATTGCAGGATTACGCCAGCGCTTTGCCGACCTGCCGGAGGCCCCCACGCCACGCGAGGTATTCGTGCGGCTGCGGGAACTGCGCAACAAGTGGTAACGCCATGAGCGACGAAAAGCACAGCCAGCTACTGCGTCGCTGGTTCGCCGTGGGCACAGTGGCGCTGGTACTGTGGGCGATATGGCTGGTACTGCGGCCGCTGCGCGAGCCCCTGGCCTGGGCGGCGATCTTGGCCTTCCTGCTTTATCCGCTGCAGCTGTCCCTGACCAGGCGCCTGCGCGGCAGCCGCACGGCGGCCGCCGCTGTCATCACGGCGCTGACGCCCATCGCGATTTTCGCCCCGCTGGTAGTGATCGGCATCGCGTTCGCACAGCAGGTCAGCGCGCTGGGCGACGCACTGCGGGCGAATCCGCAACTGCTCGACCTGTCCCTATGGCTGGACCCGGCGACCCACCCAAGCATCGCGGCAATCGCGGGCTGGTTTGGCACGCGCTTCGACATTGCAACTGCGGACCTTGCCGCCGATCTGACTGCCAACCTGCAAGCCTGGGCGACGTCACTGGCCCGATCCAGCGGCGCGTTCTTTCTTGGCACGGCAGGCCTGTTGCTGCGCTTCTTTCTCATGCTGTTCATCCTGTTTTTCACCTTGCGCGACGGCTCGCTGTGGTTTGACCGCATGGCCGCATTGCTGCCGCTCACCGCCTCGCGCCGCGAGGCACTGTTCACGCGCCTGGGCAAGGTGCTGCGCGCAGTGGTGTATGGCTGCGGCCTGACCGCGATCTTCCAGGGATTCATGGTAGGCATCGGATTCGCGCTCACCGGCCTATCCGGCCCGGTGGTGTTCGGTGTGTTGGCGACGGTGCTGGCGCTGCTGCCTTTCGGTGGGGCCGCCGTGGTCTGGGTTCCCGGCGTGCTGTTCCTGTTCGCATCCGGCAATGTGGGACTGGGAATTTTCCTGCTGGCCTGGTCTGGCGCGGTGTCGGTCTCCGACAACTTCATCCGTCCGCTGGTCATTTCGCGCTATACACCAGTGCCCACGCTGCTGGTATTCGTGGGAGTTATCGGCGGCGTCGGGGCATTTGGCCCCATTGGCTTCATCATCGGCCCGGTGATATTGGTGCTGGCCACTGAACTGCTGCGCTATGCCGAGGGGTCCCTGACGCGCAGCGACTGATAGAATGGGCGCGACAAATGGATCTCTCGCCCATCCTCAACCCCCTCAACGAAGAGCAGCGCGCGGCGGTCACCGCCTCGCAGGGGGCAACGCTGGTCCTGGCCGGTGCCGGCAGCGGCAAGACGCGCGTGCTGGTGCATCGCGTCGCCTGGGCAATCAATGCGCTGGGCGCGTCGCCGCACAACATCCTGGCCGTAACCTTCACCAACAAGGCCGCCGCGGAGATGCGCCATCGCATCGAGGCCCTGCTGGGGGTTCCCGGTGGGGCCATGTGGGTGGGCACGTTTCACGGCATCGCCCACCGCCTGCTGCGGTTGCACCACGCGCTGGCCGGCCTGCCCCCGGGATTCCAGATCCTGGACAGCGAAGACCAGCAGCGGCTGATCAAGAAGACCATTCGCGGACAGGAACTGGATGAAACGCGCTATGTGCCGCGCGACGTGCAGTACTACATCAACAAGCTCAAGGACGACGGGACCCGCCCGGGGCAAGTCAAGCCCGGCAACGATCCCATGCAGCAGATGCTCGCGAAGCTATACGCGGATTACGAGGCGGCCTGCCGCCGCAGCGGCGTGGTGGATTTCGCCGAACTGCTGCTGCGCGCCTACGAGCTGCTGCGCGACAACTCCGCGCTAATGGTGCACTACCGCGCGCGGTTCACGCATGTCCTGGTGGACGAATTCCAGGACACCAATGCCATCCAGTACGCCTGGACGCGCCTGATCGCCGGCCCCGAGGGCAGTCCGTTCGTGGTCGGCGATGACGACCAGTCCATCTACCGCTGGCGCGGCGCGCGCGTGGAGAACCTCAGGCAGTTCACGCGCGACTACCCAGGGGCGCAACTGTTCCGGCTGGAGCAGAACTACCGCTCGACGGGCAATATATTGGGCGCCGCCAACGCGCTGATTTCGAACAACACCGGTCGCATGGGCAAGAACCTGTGGACCAGCGGCGGCAAGGGCGATTCGATCCGGCTGTACGCGGCATTCAACGAACGCGACGAGGCGGATTTCGTCGTGCAGCGCGTTGCCGAATGGTCGCGGCACGGCGGCGCACGGCGCGACGTGGCGGTGCTGTATCGCTCCAACGCGCAGTCACGTGCCTTCGAGGAAGCATTCCTCACCGCGCGCATCCCCTATCGCGTCTATGGCGGCTTGCGCTTTTACGAGCGTGCCGAGATCAAGGACGCGCTGTCCTACCTGCGCCTGATCGCCAATCGCGATGACGATCCTGCCTTCGAGCGCGTGGTCAACCTGCCGACGCGCGGCATCGGTGCCAAATCACTGGAGGGGTTGCGCGCGGCGGCCCGTGCCGGCGGCATCTCGATGTGGCGCGCCGCGGCCATGGCGCCAGCCGCACCGGCGGTAACGGGATTCCTTACGCTGATCGAGCGCCTTGACCAGGACAGCAGGGACCTGCCGCTGCACGAGCAGATCGACCATGTGATCCAGAACGCCGGACTGATCGAGCATTTCCGCAAGGACAAGCAGGACCGCGGCGAGGCCCGGATCGAGAACCTCGAGGAACTGGTCAGCGCCGCCAGCGTATTCAATGCCGACGCGATCAGCCCCGGCGCGACCGACGAGAAGCTGCCGCCGTTGGCCGCGTTCCTGGCGCACGCTGCCCTGGAGTCAGGTGAGGGACAGGCCGACGAGTGGGAGGACTGCGTGCAGATGATGACGCTGCACACCGCCAAGGGCCTGGAGTTCCCGGTGGTGTTCCTCAGCGGGATGGAAGACGGCTTGTTTCCGCACCAGCGGTCGATCGACGACCTGGACGGGCTCGAGGAGGAACGCCGGCTCTGCTACGTGGGAATTACCCGGGCCATGAAGCAGCTGTACGTCACCTATGCCGAACAGCGGCGCCTGCATGGCATGGACAGTTTCGGCACGCCATCGCGGTTCATTGCCGAGCTGCCCGAGGACCTGGTCGAGGAAATACGCCCGCGGATCAATGTGTCCCGCGGCCTGGGACGGCGCGGCGCGCGCGGCGGTGGGTGTTGCCAGGTTTCGCGAACCGGTGGCCGAACCGGCGGCGCCCGGCATGCGCCTGGGCGCGCGCGTGCGCCACGGCAAGTTCGGTGACGGCGTGATCCTGAACCTCGAAGGCCAGGGTAGCCAGGCACGCGTGCAGGTAAACTTCGAGCATCAGGGCTCCAAGTGGCTCATGCTTTCGTTCGCCAACCTGGAGGTCGTGCGGTGAAAGTTCTCATCCTCGGGGCCGGCCAGGTCGGACGCACGGCTGCGTGGCACCTGGCGCGCGAGCCCGACAACGAAGTCACGGTGGTGGACATCGACGAGGACATCCTGCGCGACCTGCAGGGCCGCATCGACGTGCGCACCGTCGCCGGCAACGCGTGCTATCCGGCGGTGCTCGAGGCCGCGGGCATCGCCGATACCGACATCCTGGTGGCGCTGACCAGCTCCGATGAAGTGAACATCGTCGCCTGCGAGATCGCCAGTGCGCTGTACCGGACACCGACCAAGATCGCGCGCATCCGCGCCCAGGAATACACCTCGCAGGACCGGCTGTTCGCCGCGGGAGCCCTGGCCGTGGATGTATGGATCAGCCCGGAACAGCTGGTCACCGAATATATAGTGCACCTGATCCAGCACCCGGGAGCCGTGCAGATCGTGGACTTCGCCGATGGCCGGGTGCGACTGGTGGGCATGCTGGCGCGCAAGGGCGGACTGCTGGTCGGCCAGCAGCTGCGCACGCTGCGCGACCACATGCCCAATGCCGATGCGCGCATCGCCGCCATCTATCGCAAGGGGCGGTTTGTCCCCCCGGACGGCGAGACCGCCATCGAGGAAGGTGACGAGATCTTCTTCGTGGCGGCGCGCGACAACATCAAGCGCATGATGGGCGAGATCACCCGTGCCGAGGATCGCGTGCGCAAGGTGCTGATTGCCGGTGGCGGTAACGTCGGATTTCGACTGGCGCAGGCGCTTGAGAAGCAGTACCAGGTGAAACTCATCGAACGCGACGCCCAGCGCGCGCGGCGTATCGCGGAGCGGCTCGAGGCCACCATCGTGCTGCATGGCGACGCGCAGGACGAGGAGCTGCTGATCGAGGAGAACATCGACAGCACCGATGTGTTCGCGGCGGTCACCAATTCCGAGGAAGCCAACGTGCTGTCGACGATGCTGGCCAAGCGCCTCGGCGCCCGCAAGGTCATGGCGCTGATCAATCGCCCCACCTACGGCGAGCTCATGGAAAACCGCAGCATCGACGTGACGATTTCGCCGCAGACCGTGTTCATCGGCACCCTGCTGGAACATGTGCGCAAGGGCGACGTGGTGCGCGTGCACTCGCTGCGCAGCGGTTCGGCCGAGGCCCTGGAGACGGTGGTGCACGGCCCGCAGGAGCGCTCGCGGGTCGTCGGTCGGCGCGTCGGGGAACTGAACCTGCCGGCCGGCGCGTCGATTGTGGCCATCGTGCGCGCCGAGCAGGTGAAGATCGCGCACAGCGACACGAAGATCGAACCTGAGGATCATGTGATCATGTTCCTGGCCGACCGTCGCCAGGTCGATGCCGTACAGCGCCTGTTCCATTCCGCCTGAGTCGCCGGCAGATGCGTTCGATTTCCGCGGTGGTCAATGTGCTGGGCTCGCTGCTGGCGCTGTTTGCCGCGTTCTACGTGCTGCCGGTCATCACCGCGGTGATCTACGGCGAGACTTCGGAGCTGTGGAACTACCTGCAGTGCGCCGGCCTGACCCTGGGGTCCGGCCTGGCACTGCTGCTGGTGACGCGCCGCAAGCGCGTCGAACTCAAGCCGCGAGATGGCTACCTGCTGGTGAGTCTGAGCTGGCTGCTTGTCACGGCCGCCGCCGCGTTGCCCCTGATGCTGGGCGAGCCGCACCTGAGCTTCACCGATGCCTACTTCGAAGCCATGTCTGGGCTGTCAACGACCGGAGCCACCGTGATCCACGGGGTAGAGAACCTGCCGCATGCGGTCAACCTGTGGCGCCATGCGCTGCAATGGCTGGGCGGCATGGGAATCATCGTGCTGGCAGTGGCAGTCCTGCCGCTGCTGGGCGTTGGCGGCATGCAGATGTACCGCGCGGAAACCCCCGGCACGGTGAAGGACGCCAGGCTGACACCACGCATCACCGAGACTGCCAAGGCACTGTGGCTGGTGTACACCGGCATTTCCGCAGCCTGCATCGGCGCGCTGGTCCTGGCCGGGATGTCGCCCTTCGACGCGATCTGCCACGCGTTTTCGGCCATGTCGCTGGGCGGCTTCTCCACCCACGACGCCAGCATCGCGTACTTCCATTCCCAGGCCATCGAGATCGTGCTGATGATTTTCATGATCATCGCGGCGCTCAATTTTTCCACGCATTTCGTCGCCTTTCGGCGCGGCGATCCCGGCGCCTACCGCAGGGACCCGGAGGCGCGCTGGGTGATCATCTGGCTGGCGGTCAGCATCGTGGTGCTCACCGCCGTGGTGGGCAACGCCGGGCTCTACGACAATTACCTCGACGCGCTGCGGCACGTGGCCTTCATGACGATCTCCATGGCCACGACCACCGGTTTCGTCACGGCGGACTATTCCACCTGGCCGATCTTCGCGCCGATGTGGATGCTGCTGCTCACCTGCGTAATTCCCTGCACCGGATCCACCGGCGGCGGCATCAAGATGTTCCGCGCGCTGATCCTGATCAAGCAGTTCTTCCGCGAGATATTCGTGCTGGTGCATCCACAGGCGGTGGCGCCGCTGCGCATCGGTGGCCAGGTGGTTCCCAGCCGGATCGCGTTCTCGGTGCTGGCCTTCATCTTTGTCTATTTCATGTCCATCGTCGTGATGACATTCGCGCTGCTCCTGACCGGGATGGATTTCGTCAGCGCGTTCACGGCCGTGGTTTCATCGATCAATAACACCGGCCCGGGGCTTGGGGTAATAGGCCCCGCCAACAATTATTCGGCCCTCAGCGACGCGCAGATTTGGATCTGCACGCTGGCGATGTTCCTGGGGCGCATCGAGCTGTTCACGTTCCTGGTGCTGTTCTCGCGCACCTTCTGGCGCAAGTAGCTTCAGCCGCGAATGTAGGTCTGCAGGTCCTCGATCAGGTGGCGCTGGTCCTCGATCACGCTCTTCACCAGGTCGCCAATGGACACCACGCCGTGGACCCGGTTGCCATCGATCACGGGCAGGTGCCGGATGCGCCGGTCGGTCATCACGCGCATGGCGTCTTCCACGGTTTCCTGCGGCGTGATGCTGATCACCGGCGCGCTCATGATGTCGCGCACCGGCGTGTCCGCAGACGATCGACCCATCAGTACGCACTTGCGCGCGTAGTCGCGCTCGGAAATGACGCCGATCAATCGCGCGCCATCCATCACCAGCAGCGCGCCAACGTGCTTTTCCGCCATGGCGCGCACCGCCTCGATCACCGGTGCATCGGGCGCAATCGAGTGGATATCGCGTCCCTTGCCGTCCAGCAGCTGCGCCAGCGTAACCATGTTCAGGCCCTCTCTACTTTCAGTATCGCGCCGTCCACGCCGGTAACCCTGACGCTGGCGCCCACCGGCGCATCCGCGCCGTGCACCAGCCACACTGAATCCCCTACGCGGATCTTCCCGGTTCCGTCCTTCACCGCCTCGAACAGCTGGAATTCCTGCCCGATGTATTTGACGCCGCGCTTGCTGAGCCCCGGCTGGTCGGAGGTTTCATTGTCCTCCGGCCGGAAGTGGCGCCACAGGAAGATCGCCAGCACGCCCAGGGCGCCGAACATTACCAGCTGCAGCTCCCACGGCACCGGCACCACCAGCATCACCGCGCCGGTGACAAACGCGGCCACTGCAAACCAGATCGCCACTGCACCGGGCATGAAGGTCTCGATGGCCGCCAGCACCGCGGCGGCGATCCACCAGTGCCACCACTGCAGGGACTGTGCGAATTCGATCATCTGGGGGCTCCGCTGCCGGGTGCAGCGCCACGCGGCAAGGCCTGGTTCTTGATCGCGTCCCGCGCCAGTTCGGCGATGCCGCCCAGCGACGAGAGCACGGCCGTGGCCTCCACCGGCATGAAGAACACTTTCTGGTTCGGCGATTCGGCAAACGCCTTGAGCGACTCGATGTATTTCTGCGCCACGAAATAGTTCAGCGCGTTGGTATTGCCCTCGGAAATCGCCTTCGACACCATTTCGGTGGCCTTGGCTTCAGCGGCGGCCGAACGCTCGCGGGCCTCGGCGTCGCGGAACGCCGCTTCCTTGCGACCCTCGGCCTGCAGTACCACGGACTGCTTCTCGCCTTCGGCCTTCAGGATGGCCGCCTGGCGGAAGCCCTCGGCATCCAGGATGTTGGCGCGCTTGTCGCGCTCGGCCTTCATCTGCCGTGCCATGGATTCGATCAGGTCCTGCGGCGGCTGGATGTCCTTGATCTCGATGCGCGTGACCTTGATGCCCCAGGGCGAGGTCGCCTCGTCCACCACGCGCAACAGGCGATGGTTGATCTCGTCGCGCTTGGAGAGCGTCTCGTCCAGATCCATCGCCCCGACCACGGTGCGAATGTTGGTCATGGTGAGGTTGATGACTGCTAGGCGCAGGTTGTCGACCTCATAGGCGGCCTTGGCCGCATCCAGCACCTGGTAGAACACCACGGCGTCGACGCCGACCATGGCATTGTCCTTGGTGATGACTTCCTGGCGGGGCACGTCCAGCACCTGCTCCATCATGTTGATGCGCCGACCGATCTGCTCGAAGAATGGCGTGATGAAGTGGAACCCGGGCGACATGGTCTTCTTGTAGCGACCGAAGCGCTCCAGCGTGTATTCGTGTCCCTGCGGCACGGTGAGCCAGGCCTTCGCGGCGACGATCAGTATCGCGACCAGGATGATGATCGGCAGATACCCGGCACTGAACAGTCCCATAGCCCTACTCCCCGTGTGTTGTTTTGTACCTGAGCATACCCGACCGCTGCCCGTTTCCCCTGATCAGGCTGCGCGTGAGCGCTTGAGGTGGATCAGCAGCAGCGAGATCGCCGCCTGCGTCACCCCCGGCACGCGCGCCGCCTGCCCCAGGGTCACCGGACGCACCTCATCCAGTCGCTGTCGCGCTTCATTGGACAATCCGCTGATCCGGCCGTAGTCCAGGCCCGGCGGCAGCACCGCGGCTTCGTGGACGCGCTGCTGCTCGATCTCCAGGCGCTGGCGCTCGATGTAGCCTTCGTAGCGGGCGCGAACGGTAAGATCCAGCACCAACTGCTCGCCGATGCGGTCGTCCAGGCCGGTTACATCGAATCCGCCGATCAGCGCCGCCAGTGCCGGATAGTCCACTTCCGGCCGGCGCAGCAGGTCAAATGCCGACACGCCTTCCTGGCGCACGAATGTCTGGCGCAGCCGCTGCGCCTCGCGCGCCACGGCCGCCTGCTTGTCGCTGAAGAACGCCCAGCGCTCATCGTCGACCAGTCCCAGCTGGCGACCGGTGGGCGTCAGCCGCACGTCGGCGTTGTCCTCGCGCAGCAGCAGGCGGTACTCCGCGCGGCTGGTGAACATGCGGTACGGTTCGCGCGTGCCCTGCGTGGTCAGGTCATCAATCAGCACACCCATGTAGGAATTGCCGCGCTCGGCCAGCAGCGGCGCCAAGTCGCAGGCCAGGGCAGCGGCATTGGCGCCGGCCACCAGGCCCTGGGCGGCGGCCTCTTCGTATCCGGTGGTGCCATTGATCTGGCCGGCGAAGAACAATCCTGCCAGCGCCTTGGTTTCCAGCGTCGGCTTCAGGTCGCGCGGATCGAAGTAATCGTATTCGATGGCGTAGCCAGGGCGCGTCAGGTGCGCGGCCTCCAGTCCCGGTATCGTGCTTACGAATGCCTGCTGCACATCAAATGGCAGGCTGGTGGAAATTCCGTTGGGGTAGACCTCGTGGGTATCAAGGCCCTCGGGCTCCAGGAAGATCTGGTGCGAGGTGCGCCCGGCGAATCGCACCACCTTGTCTTCGACTGACGGGCAGTAGCGCGGCCCAATGCCTTCGATCATCCCGGTGAACATGGGCGAGCGGTCGGTGGCGGCGCGAATGATTTCGTGCGTGCGCTCATTGGTTGCCGTGATGTGGCAGCTGCGCTGTGCCGGGTGATCGGCGCGGCGCCCCAGGAACGAGAACACCGGACGCGGCTCGTCGCCGGGCTGCTCCGCCACCCGCGCGTAATCAATGGTGCGCCCGTCGATGCGCGGAGGCGTCCCGGTCTTGAGCCGACCCACGCGGGGCGCCAGCTCGCGCAGGCGTGCAGCCAGTCGCAGCGATGGCGGATCCCCGGCGCGACCGCCGGAGAAATTTTCCAGGCCCACATGGATGCGCCCGCCCAGGAAGGTGCCGGCAGTCAGGACCACGGCCCGGGCCGTGAAGCGAATGCCGGTGGCCGTGACCACGGCGCTCACCCGCTCCCCGCGCAGCTCCACGTCGGCCACCTCCTGCTGGAACACGGCCAGGTTGGGCTGGCACTCGACGGCGCGACGGATGGCACGGCGATACAGCTGCCGGTCCGCCTGCGCTCGGGTAGCCCTTACCGCCGGACCCTTGCTGGCATTGAGCGTGCGGAAATGGATGCCGGCAGCGTCGGCGGCCCGCGCCATCACGCCGCCCAGCGCATCGATCTCGCGCACCAGGTGGCCCTTGCCAATGCCACCGATGGCCGGATTGCAGCTCATCGTGCCAACTGTCTCGATGGACTGCGTCAGCAGCAGCGTGCGGGCGCCACGACGTGCTGCGGCCAGTGCCGCTTCCACACCGGCGTGCCCGCCACCGACAACGATGACGTCAAAGCAATTGGGTTCGGCCATCCGGGCATTGTAATCCCCAGACCCTCGCCAGCGGCCCGCAATGGTATGGTGGGTACCCCGTGCCACGCTCAGTCACTGCCGCAGCCCTCATTGCGCTTGCAGCTTCAGCAATGCTTGCCATTCCCGGCTCCGCGGTTGCTGCCAACCAGACTGCCGGCACGATGCCAGGTGCGCCCGGGCCTCCCCTTGGCGCATCCGTGACCCTGACCCCCTGTCGGCTCGACCACCCGCTGGGCCTGGCGTCTTATGCGGCCGATTGTGGGCGGGTCAGCGTGCCGGAGAACCGGGACAAGCCCGGCGGGGCCCGGTTACAGCTGTTTGTTGCCCGGATCCCCGCGCTCAGCCGCAAGCGGGCAGCCGACCCCCTGTTCCTGCTGGCCGGCGGCCCAGGCCTGGGGGCGACGACGTTCTACACCGGCGTCGCGCCCGCGTTCGCCCTGGTCAACCGCAACCGCGACATCGTGCTGGTCGACCAGCGCGGCACTGGCAAGTCCCATCCGCTCAACTGCCCCTTCGACGAGCAGCAGATGTGGGACGTCAGCGACCAGGAGACCGCGCGGATCATGGCCGAGTGCCGCGACCGGCTGGCCAAGGACCACGACCTGTCGCAGTACACGACCAGCGTCGCCGTGCGTGACCTGGACGCGGTGCGTGCGGCCCTGGGCTATGCGCAGATCAGCCTTTACGGAAGTTCCTACGGCACGCGGGTCGCGCAGCACTACGCCCGGCGCTATCCGCAACGCACGCGCGCCCTGATCCTCGACGGCATCGTGCCACCCACCCAGGTGCTGGGACCGACCACGCCGCTGGACGCCGAGAATGCATTGCAGGGGATATTCACCAGGTGCCGGGCCGATGCGGCCTGCATGCAGGCGTTTGGCGACCCGCAGCAGGACTACCAGCAGCTACGCGAAAAGCTGGCCAGCGGTCCGGTCCCCATCACGTTGGCCGATCCGCGCAGCGGGCAACCCATCCAGCTGCAGTTCTCAACCAGTGTGCTGGCCGGGGCGCTGCGCCTTGCCGGATACACCGCGGATCAGGCCGCGCTGCTGCCACTGGCACTGCACATGGCCAATCGCAACCAGCAGTTCACGCCGCTGGCGTCCCAGTTCCTGATGACCGCGGAGGATTACGACGCCGTGCTGGCCTACGGCATGCACAACAGCGTCGTCTGCACGGAGGACGTGCCGTTCTTCAAGGAAGACGCGCAGGACCGTGAGCGCATGGCCGCGACCTTCCTGGGCGTCTCGCAGCTGGATGCACTGCGCGCGCTGTGCGCTGCCTGGCCGCGCGGCCCCATCGACGCGGATTTGCACGCGCCGCTGGTCAGCAAGGTCCCGGCCCTGCTGCTGTCGGGCACCTCCGACCCGGTCACGCCCGTGTCGTTTGGCGACGAGGCGGCCAAGGGTTTCCAGAATTCGCTGCACCTGAAGCTCAAGGACCAGGGGCATGGCCAGCTGGTGCAGCCCTGCGT
Source organism: uncultured Pseudomonadota bacterium (assembly GCA_963726085.1). Lineage (GTDB taxonomy): Bacteria > Pseudomonadota > Gammaproteobacteria > Steroidobacterales > Steroidobacteraceae > ZC4RG30. The sequence goes on from CAVSAR010000004.1 coordinate 166,704, forward strand.
TGACCGGGTGATGGCCGATTTCCTGCAGCAGGCCGGCGGGCCGCTGCATTTGGACACGCACTGCGTGGAGCACCTGCAGGCGCCGCCCTTCTTCCTGTCCCTCAACGGCCCTGGCCCGTGATCGAGGCCCGGCAACTGGTGAAGCGCTTTGGCGCGGTGCGCGCGCTCAATGGCGTGAGCTTTCGCGCCGGGGACGGGCGCATCACCGGGCTGCTGGGCCCCAATGGCGCCGGCAAGAGCACGACCCTGCGCATCCTGTATTCCACCCTCAAGCCCGACAGCGGTTCGGCATTTGTCGATGGCGAGCTGGTGGAACAGGACAACGTGGACGTACGGCGGCGATTGGGCGTGTTGCCGCACAATGCCGGGCTGTATCCGTCGCTGACGGCGCGCGAAAACATCGAGTACTTTGGCCGGCTGGCCGGCTTGAGCAGCATCGCGGCGCGACGGCGTGCCGATGAGCTGCTGACGCTGCTGGAACTGGAAGACATCGCCACCCGGCGGGCCAAGGGTTTTTCCCAGGGCCAGCGCCTCAAGACGGCGCTGGCGCGGGCGCTGGTGCACGCGCCGCGCAACCTGATCCTCGACGAGCCCACCAACGGACTGGACGTGCCGGCGGTGCGCAAGCTGCGCGCCCTGCTGCAGCGCCTGCGCGACCAGGGCCAATGCATCCTGTTCTCCAGCCACGTCATGCAGGAAGTGGCGCTGCTGTGCGATGACGCGGTGGTGATTGCCCGGGGCACCGTGGTCGCGCAGGGCAGCCCCGAGCAGCTGCGCGCGGCCACCGGTGCCGAGTCCTTCGAGGACGCCTTCGTGGCGCTCACGGGCGCCGGCGGTGACGGCCCGTGATGCGCGCCACGCTGACCGTGTTCGTGAAGGAATTCCTCGAGAATCTGCGCGACCGCCGCACGGTGATGACCGCGCTGCTGGTCGGGCCGCTGTTCGGCCCGATCTTCTTCAGCATCATGCTGCAGTTTGCGCTCGACCGCACCCGAGCCATCGAGACCAACGTCGAGCTGCGCATGCTCAATGCCCCGGGTGCGCCCAACCTGGTGCGGTTTCTGGAATCCCACCAGGTGACCGTGCTGCAGGTAAAGGGCGATGCCGCCGTGGCCAGGCGCCTGGTCGCGGATCGCGCGGCCAAGGCGGTGCTGGAAGTGCCAGCCGATTACGGCGCGCGGCTGGCTTCCGGCGCGCCGGCGCCGCTGAAGCTGTACACGGACAACTCGCGCAACAGCGACACGCGCCAGGTGGCGCGCATCCGCACACTGATGGCGCAGTACGCCCAGACCATTGCGACGCAGCGCCTGGCCTTGCGGGGCATTGATGCGCGGCTGCTGGCACCGGTGGTGCTGCAGAACATCGATGTATCCACCCCGGCGTCGCGCGCATTGCTGGTGCTGGGCATGCTCAGTTTCTTCCTGGTGCTGTCGATGCTGACCGGCGGCATGTATCTGGCCATGGATACCACCGTGGGCGAGCGGGACCGCGGCACGCTGGAGCCCCTGCTGGCCACGCCGGTGCCGCGTGAAGCCCTGCTGTGCGGCAAGCTGCTGGCGACCTGCGCGTACATGTTCCTGTCGCTGTCGATCACCACGTCGGTACTGTTCCTGGCCCTGGGCCGCCTTGATCTTGAGCAGTTCGGCATGAGCGCGAATCTGGACCCCCACACGGCGCTGGGCCTGATTTCGGTGACCGCGCCGCTGATTCCGCTGCTGGCGGCGCTGATGACGCTGGTCGCGGCGCAGGCGCGCAGCACCCGCGAGGCCCAGGCGTGGCTCGGGATACTGCAACTGGTTCCCACGTTGCCGCTGGTGTTCGCCAGCATCATGAACCTGGCGCCCAGCCTGCCCCTGATGGCCGTGCCCAGTCTTTCCCAGCACTTTCTCATCACTGCGGTGCTGCGTGCAGAGCCGGTCAACCCCCTGTACCTGCTGGTATCGATAGCCAGCACCCTGCTGCTGGGCCTGCTGCTGCTGTTGGTGGCGGCACGCGTCTATCGTCGCGAGTCACTTCTGGTATAGCACCGGCCGCCTGCGGCGCTGACCGGCGAGGCCCAGGTCGGGACAACGATGGCGGTGCAGCGCGGCGAAGCGCCGCGCGTGCACTTCGTAGGGGTTGCTCCAGTACCCGTAGCGCAGGCACATGCGCAGGTAACGCAGCAGCGTCATCCGGCCGGTCTTCCATTGCTTGAGCACATGGAAATACTCGTGCAGAACCAGGTCGGTGTCGGCGTAGAACTGCGCCGTGTCCCAGCGCAGGTAGATGCGATTGCGCCGGGTGACCGCCCGCGGCCAGCCGTGCAGAGCGTTGATCCAGGAGTATTCGATCGACGCGCACCTCGTCGATGGCCTGCGCCAAATAGTTGCAGCAGCAGCTGCGCGCAACGCTGCCGGCATGGCTTGCGAGTCATCTTGTTTCATATTCGCTGCACCGGCAGCTATGTCAGCGTGTTGCAAGTGGGCAACACAGATTGGAGCGATCACTGCAAGGCTATCCGTCGAGTGAATGTGTGTTGTTGTCGGTAGCTGAGGCCAAGACGCAACATTATCTCGCAGAATTGCGCTAGGCTCCTGACCCAAAGGGGGGGCAACACTGCCCCATGCGCTTGGAAGCCACAATATGTCCACGTGGAGGGTTTATCAGTGAAGAGCATGAATAGAGTTCCTGCGCTTAGCGTTGCCGCAAGCGTAATGGCCATCATGGCCGCGACTTCGGCTGCAAACGCCGCTGCACCTGCAGCGTCAACTGTAGTGACTGCAGAGAGCAGCCAGCTGGAGGAAATCGTCGTCACTGCGCAGTTCCGCAGCCAAAACCTGCAGGACACGCCCATCGCGATCACCGCGGTTACGGGAGAAATGCTCGAGGCGCGTGGCCAGACCAACATCGCGCAAGTCGCCGCCCAGGCCCCCAACGTGTCGCTGCGTCCGCAGCCGCAGAACGGTGGCACAGGCCTGATCGCCTTTATCCGCGGCGTCGGCCAGACGGACTTCAACTATGCACTGGATCCGGGCGTTGGCATCTATGTCGACGACGTCTACATCCCCACGCTGTCGAGCTCGCTGATTGAGCTGATGGACCTCGACCGCGTCGAGATCCTGCGCGGCCCCCAGGGCACCCTGGCAGGCAAGAACTCGATCGGCGGCGCGATCAAGCTGTTCAGCGCCAAGCCCCAGGGCGACGACTCGGGTGACTTGCGCGTGTCGTATGGTTCGTACAACGAAGTGGACGTGCGCGGCATGGCCGACCTGAAGGTCAGCGACACTCTGTCAATGCGCGTTTCGGGCATGAGCCGCGGCAAGGACGGCTATGTAGGCATGCTCGACTATGGCCAGACCCATCCCGGCTCGAACGTGCCCGCCAACAACTCGCGCGGTAACGGCAATGCCGATTACGTGACGATGGGCGGCCAGAACATCGTTGCCGGTCGTGTAGCCCTGCGCTGGACGCCCACCGACCAGTTCGAAGCCAACGTTTCGGCCGACTACACCCAGGAGAAGGACGATCCAATCCCGACCATCCTGATCGCTGCGGGCAAGATCGCCCCCCCAGGTACGGCCTTCGATCCGGCGTCGGTGGGTGCCTCGAGCTCGTTCACGGGCACGGGCTTGAATCCCTGGCTCAAAGGCAAGAACGGGCAGCCGGTCAACATCTCGTGCCAGTTCGTTCCTTATGGACAATACGGTTGCGATACCGGCGGCAACCTCAAGGGCTGGGATCCGAAATTCGTCAGCTATTCGAACTTCATGGACAACGCGGCACCGACCACCCAGGCGCCGTTCAAGCCCTACTTCTCCATACCGACCACCGAATTTACCGGCTCGGGCGTGATGGCCAACCTGGGCTACCACATCAACGACAACTGGCAGTTGGTCTATATCGGGTCGTATCGCGAATACAATTCGAAGTTCGGCCAGGACCAGGATGCCACTCCAATTCCGGAGTCGCAGCTGGACAACGAACTGAACCACCATGCGTTCACTTCGGAACTGCGGGTCAACTTCAAGACCAGCGGAGGTTTTCTCGAAGGCACCGCCGGCGCGTTCTATCTAGATCAGCAGGGCACCTATACCGCCCGCGTGGACCTGAACTACGTCAGTCCGGTGATCGACTTCCTGCATGGCCCGGACACAACGCCCAGCAATACCAAGGCGGTGTTTGGCACGGCGACTATCCACCCGACGGAGAAGCTGAGCTTCACCGGTGGCCTGCGCTACACCGAGGACAAGAAGGACTACACGTACTTCCGGTCCAATCCTGACGGCACCTTGCCCAACGGCTTTAACTGCTTCGTGGCCAATGGGGTCTTTTCGGAACCGAACTGCATACTCGCGGGCATTTACAATGTCACTGGCACCTTCAAGGGCAATCACACGGACTGGCGCGCCGTCGCCGACTACAAGTTTACGGATGACTTCATGGGGTACATCTCCGCCTCGACCGGGTTCAAGGGCGGCGGCGTCAACCCGCGTCCGTTCGTGGCCGACCAGAGACTGCCGTTCAACCCGGAAACCATGGAGACGTATGAGGCTGGGCTCAAGTCCGACCTGTTTGACAAGCACATGCGCCTGAACGGTGCCATTTTCTACAACAAGTACAAGGACATCCAGCTGTCCAAGACCGTGTGCCCGGAGTCGTCGCTGCCGGCGCCGTGCCTGCGGCCCGACAATATCGGCGCAGCCGACGTATCAGGCGCCGAGCTGGAGACCTCGATCTATCCGGTCAAGGGGCTCTCGTTCGACGCCAGCGTCAGCTACCTGCACTTCAAGTACACGTCCCCGTCCACCAACGGGATTCTTAACAATACCGACATCCCGGTCGGCGGCATCACGCCGTATACGCCTGAGTGGACTTATTCAGTGGGCGGTCAGTACGACCACCAGTTCGATGCCGGCATCCTCGGCTTCCGCGTGGATGGTTCGTATCAGGGCTCGCTGTACACGAACGCGGAAAACACCTCCTGGGGCAGGATTGATGGTCGCGACCTGTGGAATGGCACGATCAGCTGGTCCACTCAGAACAAATGGAAGGTATCGTTCGAAGTCCAGAACCTCTTTGACAAGTACTACTTCATGTCGAAGAGCGACATCACCACCTCTCTTGGCGAGGTCACCGGTGTCCCCGGTACGCCGCGCACCTGGCTGATGACGGTCGAACACAAGTTCTGATCTGAACGTTGATTGAACCTGGGCGCCGGCTGTCGCCAGCCGGCGCCTTTTTTTATTCCGGCGCCGTAAACCTGAGCACTGCGCCAACCCACTCGTCCGGATTGTCGAGCGCCGCAAGATGGCCGGCACCGGGCAGCTCAAGGCGGTCTGCATGCGGAATCGCCTCGCCCAGCTTGCGCCCGGCAGTGCGTCGCGCTTCGCTGTCCTGCGAACCGTTGATGATGAGCGTCGGCTGCCGGATCGCCCGCAGATCCGGGTCCGGTACTGGCTGCCAATCCCCTTGCAGATCGGCGCCTTCATAGTGGCCGACACAAGTGGCCAGCAGCTCGCGCTGCGCTGCGTCGGGGTGCACCGGTTGCATCAACGGGTGTTCGAGAATCGCCCGGCGCAATGCGCCGAACCCGGCGGTGGCCAGCAGCTTGCGGTAGCGCGTGATGGGCAACTCGGTCTCATCCTCCAGCCATGGCGCGCCGTCGAGCACCAGGCCGGCCACGCGTTGCGGGGCGCGGATCGCGGTGTGGATGGCCACGCGTGCGCCCTGCGACATGCCCACCAGCACGGCGCGGTCGATATTGGCCGCATCGAGCAGCGACAACAGATCCGCGCACGCCTTGCCCGGATCATAGGGACCGAAGGTGAGGCCAAAGCCGCGTCGGTCATAGCGCAGCAGCCGCCGGGCGGGCGCAAGTCCCGACAGCACGGGCTCCCAGTATTCCAGCGACAGTGCCCAGCCATGAATGAGCACCAGTGCGGGACCGCTCCTGCTGTCCATGCGCCAGCGCAACCGCGCGCCGTCGTGGTGCAGGAAGCGATCACCGCCACCGGGGCTCATGGTCCGTGCTTCAGAGCTGCGCGCTCAGCGACAGGCTGGGCACGCGTGCCAGTTCAGTGGAGATCGCGCCGCTGATCCGCTGCAGCATCGGCAACGCGCTCGTTCAGCAGCGTCGCCGGATCGGTGCGCCTGGAATGACTTGAGCTGTTGAGCGCCGCGACCACGCGACCGGCGGAATCAAGCACTGGCACCGCCACCGCGATCACGCCGTAGGCCAGTTCGTCCTCGACCACGGAGTACCCCGTGCGGCGCACGTCGCTGATCAGGCGCGCCAGGCGCGCCGGGTCGGTGATGGTCCGGTCGGTCAGTGGCTTGATGATCGCGGTGGACAGATACCGCTGCAGCCGCTCGGCGCCAAGTCCGCCCAGCAGGACGCGACCCATCGAGGTGGCATACGCGGGAAACCGGCTGCCCACATGCGCTTCCAGGCGCATCAAGGTGCGCACCGATGCGCGCGCCACATAAATGATCTCGGCGCCATCGAGCACCGACAATGCCGCGGAATCGCCGGTCTCGCGCGCCATCTCCTCCAGGTGCGTGTGCGTGAGCGTCTCGATGTCCATGGATTCCAGGTAGGCAGCACCGATCTCGAGCACCTTGGGCCGCAGCAGGAACTGGCGGCCACTGCGGGTGACATAGCCCAGTTCCTCGAACGTGTTGAGACAGCGTCGCGCCGTTGCCGGCGGCAGGCCGGCGCGCGCGGCCACCTCGCTCAACGTCATGTGTGGCTTGTCACGCGAGAACGCGCGCAGCACCTCGAGCCCCTTGGCGAGCCCGCCCATGACTTCGCGTCGCATGGCTGGCGCACTTGCCTCTATATCCATAAATTATCGCCCCCCACTGACCTGTGCGTTGACAGGCAGTGCTATAGGGTCTCAGGATATTCGATCTACGAAAAGTCTTTCGCATAACGAAAATGAAAATCGGTCGTCAGGAATTCAAGAGCTCTGCCCTTTCCACCTCCAGTGCCGACGTCATTGTGGTGCGTGGCAAGGACCTGTGCCGGGACCTCATCAGGAAAGGTGAGCTTCACCGAGTACCTGTGGTTCCTGCTGTGCGGCCAGTTGCCCGGCGACGCGCAAAAGCGCGTGCTCGATGCCACCCTGGTGGCCATTGCCGAACATGGACTGGTGCCCAGCGTGCAGGCGGCCCGCATGACCTACGCCGCCGCGCCGGAGGCGCTGCAGGGCGCGGTGGCGGCGGGCATCCTGGGATGCGGCTCGGTGATCCTTGGCGCGGCGGAGTCAGCCGGCCGGATGCTTGCCGATGTGGTGGAGCGCAGCCGAATTTCGAATCTGGAGCTGGCCGCCAAGGCCGTCATCACGGACCTGCGCGCGGCGCGGCGCCCCATTCCCGGCTACGGACACCCGTTGCACAAGGGCGAGGACCCGCGCGCCACGCGCCTGTTTGCGGTGGCCCAGGAGGCGGGACTGACGGATGTGCACCGCCAGGCGGCGCGGCAGGTCGAAGCGCTACTGCCGGAACTGACGGGCAAGGCGCTGGTCATGAATGTGTCGGCTGCCATTCCCGCGGTGCTGCTGGACGCCGGGTTTCCCGTGGGCGCGCTCAAGGGCGTGCCCATTCTCGCGCGCACCGCCAGCCTGGTGGCGCATCTGCTGGAGGAACAGAGCAAACCCATCGGCTTCGTGCTGTCGCATGCGGCGGCCAAGGCCATCGACTACGATGGCGAACTTCCGGAAGGGTTCGTAGCGGGTGGGGAATGAAGGGTCTGGAGCTTCTCAAGGGCGTGCGCATCGTCGAGCAGGGCACGTTCATCACCGGACCGTGCACCGGCATGATGCTGGCGGACCTGGGCGCCGATGTCATCAAGCTGGAAAGCCCGGATGGGGATCCGTACCGCGCCTACCAGGGCGACAACTATTCGCCGCATTTCCAGGCCTACAACCGCAACAAGCGCAGCCTGGCGCTGGACTTGAAGCAGGAAGGCGAACGGGCGCTGTTTGACACGCTGATCCGCGAAGCCGATGTGTTCATCCAGAATTTCCGGCCGGGCACCGCGGACCGGCTGGGCGCCGGGGCCAAGCGCCTGCAGGAGCTCAATCCGCGCCTGATCTACTGCTCGATCAGCGGGTTCGGCAGCAGTGGCCCGTATGTGGACCGGCCCAGTTACGATTCCGTCGCACAGGCCTTAAGCGGGTTCCTCAGCGTGGTGGTGGATCCTGAGCGTCCGCGGTTCCTGGGTCCGGCCCTTGCCGACGCCATCACCGGCATCTACGCCTCCTATGGCATCCTCGGCGCGCTGTTTGACCGCACCCGCACCGGTCGCGGACGGGTCATCGAGGTGTCGATGCTCGAAGCCATGGCGCATTTTGCCATCGAGCCGTTCACTGCCTATTTCGCCCTGGGCACCGTACCGGCCTCGGCGGATCGTCCGCGGCTGGCGCAGGCGCACATCCTGCGCACCGGTGACGGGGGCTTGATTGCGATTCACCTGTCGTCGCTGGAGAAGTTCTGGACCGGCCTGGTCGCAGCACTGCAGGCGCCCGAGCTGGCCAGCGACCCACGCTTTGCCACCCGGCTGCTGCGCATCGAAAACTACGATGCGCTGGGGCGCGAGCTGGACCAGCGATTCTCGCAGCATACGGTGGAATTCTGGGTCGAGCGCCTGGGCAAGGCCGATGTCCCGTTCGCACCCATCAACAAGGTGGACGCGGTGGTGAAGGATCCGCAGGTGCAGCACCTGGGCCTCATGGTGCCCATCCAGAATCCGCACTCCGCCAAGCAGATGGTGCGCCCCGCCGTCCAGGTCGATGGACAGCACGCCAGCGAAGTGCGCCGCGCGCCCCTGCTCGATGAACATGGTGCGGCCATCCGCGCCCAATTGGCCGGCTCGACTGCTTGGCCCGAACAGAAGCTGTAATTCAGAGGACGCCCGATGCTTTTCCCAACCACACTGGTAGGCAGTTACCCACAGCCGGAATGGCTGATCGACCGCAAGAAACTGGCCGGGCGCTTCCCGCCGCGCGTGCGCGCGCGCGAATTGTGGCGCGTGCCCGAAGCCTATCTTGAGGAAGCACTCAACGACGCCACGATACTGGCGATCCGCGCGCAGGAAGCCGCGGGCCTCGACATCATCACCGATGGGGAGATCCGCCGCGAAAGCTACTCGAACCGTTTCGCCACTGCGCTGGAAGGGGTCGACCTCGACAACCCGGGCATCGCGCTGGATCGCAGCGGGCATGAGAACCCGGTGCCGCGCGTCACCGGCAAGATCCGCCGCAAGCATTCGGTGATGGTCGATGACGTCAAGTTCCTGACCGCCAACACGCAGCGGCGCGTCAAGATCACCGTGCCCGGCCCGTTCACGATGGCGCAGCAGGCACAGATCGACTACTACGGCGGCAGCCGCGAGAAGGCGTCGCTGGACTACGCGCGCGCCGTGAACGAGGAGATCCGCGACCTGTTCGCCGCGGGCGCCGACGTGGTGCAGATCGACGAACCCTACATGCAGGCTCGTCCGGAGGAAGCACGCGCATTTGGCCTCGCGGCGCTCAATACCGCCCTGGAGGGCATCACCGGGCGCACCGCCGTGCATATCTGCTTTGGCTATGCCGCGATCATTCACTCGCGCCCCGGCCCCGAGGGTTATTCGTTCCTCACCGAGCTGTCCAACTGCAGCTGCAAGCAGATCTCGATCGAGACGGCGCAGTCGAAGCTGGATTGCAGCGTGCTCAAGGGCCTGCCGGGCAAACAGATCATGCTCGGGGTCATCGACCTGTCGGACATGACGGTGGAGACACCCGAACTGGTGGCCGAGCGCATCCGCCGCGCGCTGCCGTTCATGCCGGCACAGGACATCATCGTCGCGCCGGACTGCGGAATGAAATACCTGCCCCGTGAAGTTGCCGATGGCAAGTTGCGCGCCATGGTTGAAGGGGCACGAATCGTTCGCGAGGAGCTCAGCTAGCCGCACTCTTTAAATAAACGGGGGGGGGAATTCCATGAGTCAGCGAAATGGATGCGCGGGATTGTTGGTATTCACGGCAGGCGCCCTGGGCGCCCTGCCTGCCGCTGGCGCACAAACCAGTGTAGATGCGACCACCCACGTGGAGGCGACCGGCCTGGAGGAAGTCGTGGTTACGGCGCGCCGGCGCGACGAGTCCTATCGCGATGTCCCGATGACGGTGAATGTATTCACCGAACAAACCATCGAGGCCGCCGGCATCACGCGGCCGGCGGACTTCATTGCGCGGGTTCCCAACATGACCCTGGTCGAGACGCAGAACGCGGGCAATGCGTTTGTGGTGATCCGCGGCATTTCCCAGGCGCGCAACAGCGAGCCCTCGGTCGCGGTGCTGGTCGACGGCGTGCAGGAGACCAATCCCACCGAGTTCAACAAGGAGATGTTCGACATCTCGCAGATCGAGGTGCTCAAGGGCCCGCAGGGCGCGCTCTATGGCCGCAATGCCATCGGCGGGGCCATTGTCGTGACGACCAGGGCCCCCTCCGACAAGCTGGAAGGAGAGGTGCGGCTTGGCTATGGCAACGGCAATTCGATTCGCGCCCAGGGTGCCATCAGTGGACCGATCGGCGACTCGGAAACATTGAAGTTCCGTGCATCCTTGAGCTACCTGGACACCGATGGATTCCTCGAGAACGAATATCTCGGTACCAAGGCCGATCCGGCACGTGACATCTCCGGCCGCGCGCGCCTGATCTGGAAACCCAGCGAGGATTTCACCGCCGATGTGCGCTTTTATGGCAGCCAGCTCGACACGAAAGCGTTGTACTTCGTGATACCGCGAGATGTCGAGTCGAACCCGTTCAGCACGTTCACGACAGCGCCCAACGCGAACAATGTCACCACGCCCATCACGCTCGACAACCCGGGCATAAACACCCGCGACATGTACACCGGCGCGCTGAAGCTGGACTTCAACACCGGCGTCGGGATGTTGACGTCGGTTTCTGCGTACAACTCCACCAAGGAAGTACTTACCGGCGACGCCTTTGACTTTCGGCCGGCCGCGAACTCGATCTTCAAGGCACTGTTCGGAACCGATCTGAATCAGAGCCAATTCCTGGATCTGCAGACCTACAGCCAGGAGCTGCGCCTGACCTCCCCCGGCGGCGGCCGCGTCTCGTGGATTGCAGGGGCCTACTACGTGCACACGGACCGCTTCATTTCGACCGGCAATAACGTCGATACCGGCGCTGGCGTGTTTCCGGTGTATCACGAGCCGCGGCTCACCGGCCCGAATCCGAGCTTTACCTTCCTTGCCGACTCACAAAACAACAATGCCTGGGCGGTGTTCGGCGACCTGACTATCGAGATCACCAACAAGCTCGAGTTTGATGCCGCACTGCGTTACGACGAGGACGCACGCAAGAACACGACGGAAACGCCGCCCGCGTTCCTGCCGGATCCATCTGCCACCACCGGTGAGGTGCGCAAGCACACCTTCAGCGAGTGGCAGCCCAAGGGCACGTTGCGCTTCAAGCCCACTGACGACCTGACGTTCTTTGGCGGCTGGAGCCGGGGCTTTCGCAGCGGCGGCTTCAACCAGACGGGCGTGGGCGCGGTCGCCGATGCCAGCGGCATCGCCGGCGTGAACGACCTGTTCCAGGCAGAAGTCGCGGATACCTGGGAAGTGGGTATGAAGGGCCAGACCGAGAACGGGATCTTAAGCGGCGGCCTGAGCCTGTTCAGCACCAAGTCCGAGAATGGCTACTTCTTCGTGTTCCTGGCCGCCAACTCGACGCAGAACCTGGGCAACCTGGACTCGAAACTCGAAGGGGCCGAAGTGGAAATGACCCTGCGGCCGCTGCCGCGCCTGGAACTGACGGCGGCCTATGGCTTTACCAACAGCAAGATCACGAAGATGGAAGACATGAGCGTGGTCGGCAACGAGGCCCCCCTGGTTACCGAAGACACGATCAACCTCAGCGCGCAATATGTGCAGCCGCTGGATGGGGCCCTGGGCCTGACCCTGCGGGCGGACTTCCAGCGCCTGGGCCGTACCTGGTGGGAGCCCTACAATGTGACCTCGCGCGACCCGGTCTCGCTGCTGGACGCCCGGATCGGGCTGGGCAACAGCACCTGGAATGTCACCGCCTGGGGCAAGAATCTGACCGACGAGAAGTACAATACGGAATTCTCGCCGGGCGGCTTCCTGTTCAAGGCATTGCCACGCCGCTATGGCGTCGAGTTCAACTACCGTTTCTGAAGAGGATTGATCATGGCTACCGTAGCGAAACTTCCGTCCCGACTGCATCACACGGCCTACACGTCACGCGACCTCGAGGCCACGCGGCATTTCTACGAGGACATCATCGGCCTGCCGCTGGTGGCGACGTGGTGCGAGTCGGACCTGCTGTTCGGCAAGGAACGCACCTATTGCCATTGCTTCTTTGGCCTCGGCGACGGCGGCGCACTGGCGTTCTTCCAGTTCGAGAATGCCGAGGACGCGGCCCTGTTCGCGCCCAAGATGCCGGCGTCGCCGTTCCATCACATCGCGCTCAACGTCGATGCCGAGACCCAGGCTGGCATCGAGCAGCGCCTCAAGGCGGCTGGCTTTACCGAACCGAAGATGTACGTGCTGGAGCACGGCTACTGCCGGTCCGTGTATGCCGAGGATCCCAACGGCATGATCTGCGAGTTCACGCTGGATCATCCGGATGCGGACAAGATCAACGCGATCCGTGCCGGCGACTCGCACACCGAGCTCAAGCGCTGGCTCGGCGGCGATCATCGCTCCAACAACATGTTCCGCTAGCCCCAAGGACACCATGCTTCGCAGCTCCGACCGGATACTCACCACGCATGTCGGCAGCCTGCCGCGCTCGCAGGCTGTCACCGACGTTCTGTTTGCCCGCGAGGGCAACGGCGCCGTTCCCGCAGACGCCGATCGCGTGATCGCCGATGCGGTTGCCGACATCGTGCGCAAGCAGGTGGACGTGGGCGTGGACATCGTCAGCGATGGCGAAATGGGCAAGATCAGCTACGCCACCTACATCAAGGATCGGCTGGCCGGCTTTGATGGCGACTCGCCGCGCGAGCCGGGCCAGGACCTGGTCGAGCATCCGCGCCTGCTGGAGAAGCTGGCAAAGCTGGGTTCAACCGCCAAGTACCGTCGCCCGCGCTGCGTTGCGGACATCCGGGTCAAGGACCTGGGACCCATGCGCACGGACATCGCCAACATGCAGGCCGCTATTGCGGCTGCGAAGCCACGCGAGGGGTTCATCAACACCGCCTCGCCCGGCACGATCGCGCTGTTCCAGCCCAATGATTTCTATCCGACGCAGGATGCCTATCTGGAGGCCGTCGCCGAAGGCATGCGCGCGGAATACGAAGGCCTCACGCAGGCGGGCCTGCTGATCCAGATCGATGCGCCGGACATGGCCATGGGCCGGCACACCATGTATCGCTCCCGCACCACGGATGACTTCATCGGCCTGGCCGCGCGGCATGTCGAGGTGCTCAACCATGCCCTGCGCAACGTACCGGCGGATCGCATCCGCATGCATGTGTGCTGGGGCAATTACGAGGGGCCGCACACGCATGACGTGCCCCTGGAGCAGCTGCTGCCGGTGGTGCTCAAGGCCAAGCCACAGGCGATCCTTTTCGAGGCGGCCAATCCGCGGCATGCGCATGAGTGGCAGGTGTTTCGCGATGCCAAGGCCACGCTACCGGAAGACAAGATCCTGGTCCCAGGCGTACTCAGCACCACTACCAACTATGTCGAGCACCCGGAACTGGTTGCCGAACGTCTGGAGCGGTTCGCCAACATTGTCGGTCGCGAGCGGGTCATCGCCGGCACGGATTGCGGTTTCGGCACCTTCGCCGGCTTCGGCCCGGTGGACCCGGACATCGTGTGGATGAAACTCAAGTCACTGGTCGATGGCGCCGCCATCGCATCCAGGCGACTGTGGGGAAAGAAGGGCTAGTCCCGCAGCGCGATCGCGCTTTGGCGATCGCGCCTCCCCTGCCGCCTAGTTGCGCCGGACCAGATGGTCGCCCGGCAAGTCAAAGACCAGCACCTCGGCATTTACTCCGTCGCGCAACTCGATGTCCATGATTTCCGTATCCGTCACGGCATCCCCGCCCGCAAGGCGGATGCCGTTGACCGTCAGTGCACCACGCACCAGATGCACGTAGAGCCGGCGACCAGGCTCAATCTCCAGATCCGCGTACTCAGCTCCGCTGAACAAGCCGGCATACACGCGCACATCCTGGTGAATGCTCACCGAGCCCTCGGCGCCGTCACCCGAGACGACCAGCCGCAGGCGGCCACGCTTGTCCTGATCGGAGAACGTCTTCTGCTCGTATCCGGGCTGCAGACCCATCCGATTGGGGCGGATCCATATCTGCAGGAAGTGCACGCCGTGCTCGGCCGAGGGATTGCGTTCGCTGTGCTGCACGCCGGTGCCGGCGGTCATGCGCTGCACGTCGCCGGGCCTGATTATCGTGCCGTTGCCCATTGAGTCGCGATGCTCGAGTTCCCCCTCAAGCACATAGCTGATGATTTCCATGTCGCGGTGTGGGTGCGTACCAAAGCCACGGCCTGGCGCCACGCGATCCTCATTGATGACCCGCAATACGCCGAACTCGATGTTCTTGGGATCGAAGTAATCCGCGAACGAAAAGCTGTGAAAGCTCTTGAGCCAGCCGTGGTCGGCAAAGCCGCGCTCCTGGCTGGGGCGAATGGTGGCCATGGGGTCCTCCTTAATGAGCATGTGCCCATCTTGATCTCGACAATTCAGATAAAAAAGCGCAAATTTCTGCTCTTTCATATCAGTTTTTTAGATTAATGCTCATGAACCCGAAAACCACCCCCGAGCAATGGAGTGTGCTGGCCGCCGTGGTGGACCGCGGTGGGTTCGCCCAGGCAGCCGCGGCCCTGCATCGCAGTCAATCCGCGGTCAGCTACGCCCTGTCCCGCCTGCAGGAATCCCTCGGCGTACGCCTGCTTGAGATCCAGGGCCGCAAGGCAGAACTGACGCCCGCCGGGCGCGAGCTGCTGCGGCGCAGCCGCCTGGTCATGGACCAGTTCGCCCGCCTTGAGTCCCTGGCCAGCTCATTGCAGCAGGGATGGGAAAGCCAGCTGCGGCTGGTGGTGGATGCGGCCTTTCCACAGGATCGGCTCATGTCGGTGCTGGGCGAGCTGCGACACAGCTGCCCCAACACGACCATCTCACTGGCCGATGCGGTCCTCTCGGGTTCCGAGGAGGCCATCAATAATCGCACGGCCGACCTGGTCGTCACCTCGCGCGTGCCGACTGGCGTGCTGGGGGACTGGCTGATGGATGTCCCCATGATCGCCGTCGCCGCGTCCGGCCATCCGCTGCATAACCAGGGCGGGGCTCTTGCCTTTGAGGACCTCGTCCCATTCACGCAGGTGGTGATTCGCGATTCCGGACGCGAACATCCACGCGACGAAGGCTGGCTCGGTGCACAACATCGCTGGACTGTTTCAAGCGTTGAAGCATCTCTGGAGGCGATACGGGCTGGCTTCGCGTACGCGTGGCTGCCGGCCAACCGCCTCGAGTCACTAGTCGCGAGCGGCGAACTGAAACCCCTGCCGCTGCGTGCTGGCGCGACACGCCAGCTTTCTCTGTCCGTGGTACTGGTCAAGGGCGAAGGTGCCGGCCCGGCAGCGCGCATGGCCTTGGAACTGCTGCAGAGGCACCTGCCTCGGGGCGCGACCCCGAACTAGCGCGCAAAAGAAAAGGGCGCCGTGTTGAACACGACGCCCTTGCTGTGCGATCGATCAGTAACCTGCTGGCTTACAGCTTGCCGGTCGCCCGCCAGCCGCCTTCCGCATACCCCGTGCGCACCGACGCCACATAGGGCACCGGGCAGACGATGGCGCGGATCTGCACCTGCTTGTGGCTCTCGACGGTGGGCTTCTTCGAGCCGCCATCCGGCTCGCCCCAGACGAAGGTCACTTCCGTGCCCGGCTTGGCAAACTCCGGCTCCAGGTAGGCCAGAGTCAGTTCCTTGCGCTCGTTGGAGCTGTAGCCCACCCAGGTCGACACGCCCACCTGCTTGCCATCCTTCGACAGCACCTTGTCCTGCGGATACATCGAGTACACGGCCGACGGGAAGTCAAAGTACTTGGCGCGCTCGTTCTCCTTGCCGTACTGCGAGGCGATGGCCTTGAGCACGTCCTCGTCATTGAGTTCCAGCGTGACCTTGATGCGGTGTGGCTTGGCAGCGATCTTCTCCAGCGCCTCGCGGCCGATGAAGTCATGGTCGAACTTCACGAACGCGCCGTAGCCCAGGTCATAGGGGGTGGTGTAGTGGTCGTCGATCTTGGCCGAGATATAGCTGCCGCCCAGGGAGGCGTTGCCTTCGAAGCCCACTGCAGGCAGCCACTCGCGGTACTTCTTCATGCGCGCGTCGCCCGAATAGATGGGGGCCATCGGCGAGGGGATCCAGCCTGATTCCAGGGTGTTGGACGAGTAGGCTCGCGAACCGACCAGGCGCAGGCCGAACTCCTTGCCCGCCTCGACGATCGCATCGAGCACCACCTGGCCATCGGCCGACGGTCCGAACAGCTCGTAGCCAGGCTGGCCGGCCATGCCGTGGCGCAGCGCGGTGACCTTCTTGCCGGCGATGGTGATGTCTTCCATGTTGAAGAACTTCAGGTCCGGCGGGGCCTTGCCCAGTACCTTGGTCATCACCTTCATCGCGTTGGGACCCTGCACCTGGTAGCGATAGGTCTTGCGCGCCGTCGGGTTGGGGCGTGAGGCGGAACGCTCGTCACGCTCGAACTTGACGTTCCACTTGCTGCCATCGGGCTTGGTGCCAGTCTCGCCGTGGTACTGCACCCAGTTGTGCACCGGCGGACGGCCGATCAGGTTGAAGCTCTCGGGGGCCAGGTAGCACAGCACCACGTCGCCAATGACGAAGCCATCCCAGCTCACCGGAACATACTGCTTGGCCTTGCCGGGCACGAAGCCCTTG
This sequence comes from uncultured Pseudomonadota bacterium, assembly GCA_963726085.1. Lineage (GTDB taxonomy): Bacteria > Pseudomonadota > Gammaproteobacteria > Steroidobacterales > Steroidobacteraceae > ZC4RG30. The sequence continues at coordinate 183,634 of CAVSAR010000004.1, forward strand.
AAGCTGTTGATGCCCAGGCTCTCGAGCAGCGCGAACGCATCCGGGCCGGTCACGTACAGGTCGGTCATGTGGTAGGACTGGTTGAACACCACAGCGGTGTTCTGCCAGGCCCACTGCTCATCACGCCAGTTGGTGTACTCGGGCAACTTCACCGGATAGGGATTCGGACCACTCTGCGAATCGCGCAGCATCTTCACTGCGCCGCCGGCGGCCTGCATACGTTCTTCAAGGTTCTTGAAACTCATGGCTACTCCAGGTTGGACAAGTGTTGGTGGCCCGGTCTAGCGCGTGAGCGCAAACCGTCCTGTGGAATCGGCAGTCGCCACAGGGACGCCAGCCAAGTCGATACTCTCGCGCACGGCATTGGCATGCTCGCGCATCAGCGCCTCGGCGCGCGCGCCCTGCCCGCGCTCGATCGCATCCACCACCGCGTGGTGCTGGCGATGCGCGTAGGACAACATGTCGTACATCTGGCCAAGGTTGTCCTTGTTGAATGCCAGGGCCTGCGCGCCACCGAAGGGCACGCGGCTGATGCGTTCCAGGGAATCGGCCAGCAGCACGCTGCTGACCTGCCGGATCAGTGCGTTGTGGAAGCGCGTGTTCATCTCCACGTAGGCCGCTTCGTCGCTCTCGGTGATGTGGCGCTTGTCGAGGATGGCGTCGCCGTCGTCGAGGCAATCGCGCAGTTCACGCAGCAGCGCCTTGGGGGCGCCAAGCTCCGCGACCCGACGCGCGGCAAGTCCCTCGAGCACGGAGCGCAGGTCGATGGCGTCGCTGATGTCCGCGGCGGTGAACGCGCGCACGGCATAGCCGCGCGTCTCGTGTTCGGTCAGCAGCCCTTCCTGGGCCAGCAGCGGCAGCGCCTGGCGCACCGGCGTGCGCGACATGCCCAGCAGTTCAGCCAGCGGCGCCTCGGCGACCCGGCTGCCCGGGGGCAACTCATTTCGCAGGATCATTTCGCGGATCCGCACGATGGCCTGATTAAGCTGGGTGCTCATGGGGGCGGGCATCTTCGTAGACGGGATCCCGTCTGTCAATTTGGGATCCCGTCAGCTTCTGTCGGGGGCTGAATCTGCCGCGGGCAGGGTTCAGGGCGTTCGCGGGGCGGCCGGATCGGGGTAATCTATCGCCCTCCCGGGCACTGCCAGACAACACAGATAGGGGTAACAGCAATGGCCACTCCAGCCACCCAGATGTCCAATCCAGTCACCAGCGCGCTGTATATCGGCGGCAAGGAACGCCAGACCGCCGACAAGATGGCGATCGCCGATCCGGCCAAGCCGGGCGTCGTGGTCGGTTATGCCGCCTCGGCCTCCACCAAGGACGTCGCCGACGCGGTCGCTGCCGCCAAGGCCGCCTACCCGGCCTGGTCTGCGCTGACTGCGCAGCAGCGCGCCGAGAAGATGCTGGCGGCCATCGAGGGCGTTCCGGATTCGCCCAATCCCTTCGCCTCCGAGGACGGCGCCCTGCTGTCGCAGGAGAACGGCAAGGTTCGCCTCGAGGGGTGGGTAGACGCGCTGGTGCTGCAGATCCGCTGGAAGCTGGCGCTGATGCATGCCGACGAGGTGAGCCACACCAAGGTGCTCAAGCCGGTGGCAGGCGCACATCCCCACCGAAACCACCGTGAGCTACCAGCCGCTGGGCGTGGTCACCATCATCGTGCCCTTCAACTGGCCCATCGCCATCCTGGGCGCCGCGCTGCCGCACGCGCTGCTGGCCGGCAACACCGTGATCGTGAAGCCTGCGCTGACGGCGCCGCTGGCCACCGCTCGCGTCGTGCAGCGCATCGCCGAGAAGCTGCCCCCCGGTGTACTGAATGTCATCACCGGCCCGGACGCCAACATGAAGGCGCTGGTACAAAATTCCGACGTCGCCAAGGTGTGCTTCACCGGTTCGGTCGGCGGCGGCAAGAAGATCATGGAGCTGGCTTCCGCCAGCCTGACGCGCGTCACGCTGGAGCTGGGCGGCAACGATGCGGCCATCATCCTGAAGGACGCGATTCTCGACGACACGCACATGGATCGCCTGTTCGCGGCCATCTACGACACCACCGGCCAGATCTGCATGAACGCCAAGCGGCTGTTCGTGCACCGCTCACGCGTGGATGAGGTGGTCAACGCCCTGTCGGCGCGCCTGCAGAAGACCAAGCTGGGCTATGGCCTGGACAAGGACACCACCATGGGTCCGCTGCATTCACCGGCGCAGAAGAAGTTCGTCGACGAGCTGATCAGCGAGGCCAAGGGTTCTGGTGCCAAGGTGCTGGAGTTCGGCGAACTGCCCGGTGGCGACATGAAGGGCGGCAACTTCGTGCGCCCGGCCATCGTCGTCAATCCGGATCCGAAGCTGCGTATCGTGACCGAGGAGCAGTTCGGCCCGGTGATTCCGGTCATCCCCTTCGATACGGAAGAAGAGGCCATCAAGGCGGCCAACGACAGCTGGGCCGGCCTCGCCGGTTCGGTGTGGACGGCGGACCCCAAGACAGCCAATCGCGTGGGCGGCCAGATGGTCTGCGGTTATGTCTGGGTCAACGACCATGGCGCGACGCGCCTGGACCTGCGCGCGCCCTTCGGCGGCATGAAGTCCTCAGGCATCGGGCGCGAGCAGGGCATCGAGGGCATCCGCGCCTTCCAGGACACGCGCTCCATCTCGCACCTGGATGCTGCCACGCTGGCCACCATGCACCACTGATGGCCCGCTTGCGTTGAGGCAAATGAAAAGGCCCGGTCGCTCTCGCAACCGGGCCTTTTTGCAATCGTTACCCTCTTAGGTCAGCTGAGCATCTTGCGGCGGGTCGCCAGGCCCATGCCCAGGAGTCCGGCACCCAGCAATGCCAGCGTGGCCGGCTCCGGTACTGCGACCGCATCGGTCGTCGACGCGACGTGAACATTGAGGGGTGCCTGCATCACGATAACTTCGTTGGAGCAGCCACCATTCTTGCGGCACCACTTGGCAAACTTCTTTTGCTTCATCTTGATGGAGTGCAGGATGCCGCTGTCAGCCTGATGGTAGACGACCAGGATCTTCTTCTTGCTGACGTAGGAGTCCGACTCGATGATGACTGAGGCGGACGCTGTCGCGACAACGCACGTGGCCATTGCACCGATCGCAAGTTTCATCAGGGTGTTCATGCTGCTTTTGCCTGGATAATGTAAATACGTTCGAGCCCAGGCATTATGCAAGCAATATGCGTACCACTCTTAACTTAAGGCGGTAATTCAATAAGTTACACACAAAGGCCTGAGGCCGGGCAAGCTGATTTGTAAGTTTCGTCGACAGGCGGACAGAAAAAGACCCGGTCGCCAAAGGCGACCGGGTCCAGGGTCAGTCAACGGCAGCCCTTCTGGGTGGCAGTCCTAGGTGGCAACTCGTCTGCGGCGGGCGCCAAGGCCCATGCCCAGCAGGCCGGCACCCAGCAGCACCAGCGTTGCCGGCTCCGGGACGGGTACGGAAACCGAATCAGTGGTCTGCTGGCCACCGCTGTCCAGCACCGTCGCCAGGACTACGTCGTTGTTCCCGACTTCAGCCAGGGTGCAGCCCCCATGCCTGCGGCACCACCGTGCCAGGTGCTTCTGCTTGATCTTCAGGGTATGCAGGACGCCACTGGGTGCCCGCTCGTACCGCACCAACACCTTGTGCTTGGAGATCTGCGTGGTCGACTCGATGATCACCGACGCGTTGGCATTGGCCAGAAAGCCCATGGCAACTGCCGCGACCAGGAACCTGAGTGAAGTCTTCACCTGCTTTGCACCCTACTTGAGGACACCGACTACCCTTAGGACGAAGCAATCGGCGTGCCACGCGGGAAATGCCTGTTATTTCAAGCTATTTCAATAATTTAGGGTCGCTGCCGGTGATGTAAAACCACCGCTTTGTAAGCACCGCCGACAGCGATAACCGGCGCGGGTCGGCTATTCGGGGCGCCGCGGCAGGTTGTACTGGGTGGAGCCGTCGGGCAGCGTCACGCTGACCATGAAGCCACCCTTGCGGCCGTCCTTGAGCGGATGGATGGCCAGCTTGACCTTGTCGCCGGACTTGAGCGTGTGCTTGGTCCAGCCGTTGCGCGCCAGGTAGTTGGGGCTCATCCCTTCCAGTCCGTATTCACCGGCCACGCCGGGCTTGCCGGTGACGTTCACCACGGTCCAGGTGTGCGGGTTGGTCCACTGGAAGTCCTTGATGGTGCCTTCCAACTGCACGGTCTTGGTGAAGTCAAACATCGCCGTGGAATGGTGCGCCACCGCCGGCAACGCCGTCGCCAGCAGCGCCAGGGTCGCTGCACGGGTAAATACGCTCATCACTTCTCCAGTTTCATGCTCGGCCGACCCTTCGCGTCGGCGGCATCGTGGTTGTTCTCAAGACAGATGTACTCGCGGATCTCGTCGTCCAGGTGCCGGTACGAGGTCGTGCTGGTATAGGGTTCGGCGAAAACCACCGGATCGTTGAGCGTGGTCTCGATCTCCAGCCAGTCCTTGTCCACGCGGTGGATCTTCTCGGTGATGCGCAACTGGTCGCTGTGCGGAACACCCGGGGCCAGCATGCTCGACGCAATGAATCCCACCGAGTCGATGACCAGCGTGTCACCTTCCCAATGGCCGATGGAGTGGCCCATGAAGGTCGGATCCGGGTCGTCAGGGTGCTTGCGCCCGTCCGTCCAGATGTGCCGGAACTGCATGTAGGCTTCCGTCAGCAGCACAACCTTGTCGGGCTGGTAGAGAAACTCGATCGGGTAGGGCTGGCTCATGATGCCAGGCAGGCCCGGCGGCACGCAGTTGGCCACGTCGCCCTGCAGGTTTTCGCCGCCCTTCTGCTTCTTGCGGTACGTGTCCAGGCGCGCCTGGTACTCCGGCGTGAGCTTCATCTGTGGCCGCGGCGCCGACTTGCGCGTATTGCGCCAGTCGATCTCCCAGACGCCGCCCCAGTCCGGCAGCGCGTTGAGCTTGGCCCAGGGGTTGGGTTTCTCGGGCGTCGGTGGCGGCGCCTTTTGACACGCCGCGAGCCCCAGTGCCGCCACCAGCAACCCAGCCACTACCGCTTTACTCAGCGCCGCTTTGCCCATTACATGCTCCGTCAGATTCCCGCCAGGCGGCCAGTGCTGCCGCCAACGCCATGAACGCCCGCATCGAACATGTGGCGGATGCTCAGCAGCATGTTGCCCGGCACCGTCTTGCTGGCGTAAGCCAGGTGCCGGTCACCCCGCAACCTGCCTGAAGCACCGCCGACCAGCACATGCGCAACGTCGTACTGCAGGTGCTGGTTTGAATTGCCCCTGTTCGAGCCGTACAGGATCAGCGAGTGATCCGGCAGTGTGCCATCTCCCTCGCGGTGATCCGCCAGCTTCATCGCGGGATTAAATAGACACTCAGTAAAGCGATTCATGGCGGTTCAGTTGTTGATGCTGACCGGATCATACCCGGGCCTGCACACATCTACGATGCACAGCGATTCGAGCGTACGGCCTTCGGGCGGCGCCTTGATGCCGGCCTTCAGCATCAGCTCACGCAGCACCTTGGCGGTTTCCGGATGCGGAATCGCCGACTGCACGCCAACGCGCACGAGACCGTCGGCATAATCGATCGGCAACCAGGTGCGGGTCGACAGTTCGGGGCTGCCGCGGTTGTCGGTGTTGCCGAAATCGCGCACATCCATCCTGGCGCCCGCTGCCACCAGCACCTTCACCACTTCGGTCGCCCCCTTGTGCGCGGCACCATGCAGTGCAACGCGGCCGGTGTCGGCCTGGAAGTTGGGATCGATGCCGAGCGACAGCAGATACTTCACGGTCTGCACCGTCTCCGCGGGGGAGCGCTCGCTGGTAACGCCTTCCACCCAGCCGATGCCGGCAGCCACCGCCAGCGGCGTCACGCCCAGCTTGGTGTTGATCTTCGGATCGGCACCCCGCGCTTTCAGCAGCTTCAGCAGCTCAAGATCGCCTGACTGCGCGGCACGCAGGAACGCGGTCGCGCCGTCTTCGTTCAACCATTGATTGGTGAATACCGTGCGCGTTTCCGTGCTCTCGGTGATGCGCGCAATTGACGTTGGCACCCTTGTCGAGCAGATACGTGATGTACGCGAGGCTGTCCATGTCGGCAGTGCGCACCGGGTAGTCGCCACCTTCGATGTTGCGGTTGTCGATGGCCAGATACAGCGGCGTCCAACCGCCCTTGTTGGCCAGATTCACATTGGCGCCATGCTCGATGAGGAACTTCGCCATTTGATAGTTCTGGTTCTGCGTGGCAGCCAGCAGCGGACTCCAGCCGTAGCGAGTCGTCTGGTTCACATCGGCGCCACCTTCCAGCAGCACGCGCGCGGCATCGATGTTGCCGGTACGCGCGGCATAGACCAGCGCGGTCAACGCACCACCATCGGGTTCACGCGGCGGGGGCACGGCGGCCACGACCGGTGATTACAGGAATCGGATTGCCATTCGCATCCAGAACCAGGTTGCCGTCCGCGTCCTGTTCAGCCAGCACTTCTCCACCCACACCAGCCCCGTGGTTGCCGCCGGCGCCGGCGACGGTGACGAAGCCCAGACCCCTGCGTCTCTATGCCCTTTGCACAGATCGGCGTCGGGAAGTATTTTTCGCGCTGGCGCCAAACAACATTTCGCGCTGGATTCTCACCTGTTGCAGATCGGGTGTCTTCGCCTCGCAGAGCACCGCGATGGCCTGCTGACGTACGGCGCGGCGGGGATCTTCGGAGTTGCCCAATGCCGCCGAGCGCCCATCGCGCAGCACCGGTTTGGACACGGCCGCCACGTTGGCGCCGTGCTGGATCAATTCCTTCAGCACGTCGGCATGGCCCTGGTCGGCAGCCTGCATCAACGCGGTGGTACCACGTTCGGTTTCACTGGCATTCACATCGGCGCCGTGTTCAAGCAATGCATGCACGGCATCGACATTACCCGAGCGTGCGGCCAGCATCAGCGGGCGGCGGCCGAGCGGCAGCTGTTCGTTGGCATCGGCACCGCCCTTGAGCAATGCTTGAATCACGGCGGCATCACCGCGCGCCGCTGCCAGCCACAGCGGCGTGGCGCCATCGTGATTGGCCAAGCCCGGTTTGGCGCCGGCCTTCAGCAGCAGTTCGGCCAGTTTCGCGTCGCCGCGATAGGCGGCCCATTGCAGCGCGGTGGCGCCATCGGCCTGTTGTGCATTCACGTCGGCACCGCGTTTCAGCAGACGCTCGATTTCCGCTTTGTTGCCCTTGCTTGCGGCATCGGCAATGTCAGCTTGCGCGAACGCAGCGCCAGCCATCGCCGATAGCAACACGGCGAAGAGAGCTTTCAATGCAAAGCTACGCATGCTGTTTCTCACCGAGCCCGTCACACCAGGCCGGGCAGATGTCCGGTGCTATCACCAAAACTGTCACGGTGGATGTCGAACTGGTCGAGAATGCTCAGCAGCAGGTTGCCGGTCGGTACCTGCTTGGTCGGGAACGCCAGATGGCGACCGCCTTGCAGTTTGCCGTAGTTGCCGCCGATCAGGATGTGCGGCACGTCGTAGTGCACGTGCTGGTTCGGGTTGCCCATGTTGCTGCCGTACAGCAGCAGCGAATGATCGAGCAGCGAGCCGTCGCCATCGTTGGTGTTGGCCAGTTTGTCGACGAAGTAGGCCAGCATCTTCACGTGATACTGGTTGATCTTCGACAGTTGCTTGATCAGATTCGGATCTTCACCGTGGTGCGAGCCGCCATGGAATCCCAGCGTCGGCGACTCGCTTTCCGGATAGACACGGCCGGTGAGATCGCGCGCAAACAGCATGGTGCTGACGCGGGTGATGTCGGCCTGGAAGCCGAGCACCAGCAGGTCGAACATGATCTTGATGTGCTGATCGAACGACTGCGGAATGCCCGGGGGCACTGCGAAATTTTCCGGTGCGGCAGTCGTCGCGTTGGCGGCGATCTGCAGACGACGCTCGATTTCGCGCACGTTGTCGGTGAAGGCATCCAGACGTGCACGGTCCGGCACACTGATCTCAGTGCGCATACCTTTGATCTTGTCGTTGACCGAATCGAGGATGCTCTGGTTGCGCTCGCGGCGCTGCACGCGTTGCTCGGCGGTGCTGCCGCTGCCGAACATGCGCTCGAATACGACCTGCGGGTTCAGTTCCATCGGCAACGGCGTGGTCGGCGATGCCCACGCGATCGTGTTGGTATAGACGCAACTGTAACCTTCGCCGCAGTTGCTCGAACCCGAACCCGGGTCTTCCACCGAAATTTCCACCGACGGCAGCAGCGTTTCCTGCCCGTACTTGGCGGCGATGACCTGGTCGATGGTCTGGCCGGCGTAAACGTCGGCACCAGAGGTCTTGCGCGGCTTCTGCGCACACAGGAACGCGGCAGCGACCCAGTGGTCGGCACCGGTTTCACCCGGAGGCGGCTCGGACGAGCGCGAATGCAGGCCGGTCAGAATATTCAGGTGTTTGCGGAACGGCTCCATCGGTTTCCAGATGAACGGCAGTTCGTCAGGCAATGCACCGACTTTCTCGGGAATCCAGTAGCCCGGTGCCGCGCCGTGCGGCACGAAGCCGCCGAAGAAACGCGGCGGCGTATTTGCCGCAGTCTTTGCCTGTGCCGTCATGGCGGGGATCATTGCATCCAGCAAAGGAAGGGCAAGCGCGGTGCCGAGCGCCGCGCAACACGGCGCGACGGCTGATGTGCTTTTTGGTAATGAACACGGGTTTACTCCCCCTTCATCGAATTTGCGGCTGACAGCGAAACTGGGGCTGATTTCATGTTCATGGTGAAGGCCGGACTCTGGACCACACCCATGATCAGCGACGAAAACTTGTAGTTGTCCTTCGCCGCGTTGTGCACCAGCGAACGGACCAGCGGCATGTCGCTTGTAATCGAGGCCACGACCGATGGCATAGGTCAGCAGGTTTTCGGTCACCACTTCCACGAACATCTCGCGCTTGCGTACCGCGAGGTCGCGCAGTCCCTTGATACCCTCGACGCGGGTGCCGTCGGTGACGATGCCGACCGAGTCGATCGGGGTGCCCACTTCAGTCGTGCGCCACTCGCCCACGGGGTCGAAGTTCTCCATCGCCAGACCCAGCGGCTCGAACATCTTGTGACAGGTGGCGCAGGTCGGGTTGATGCTGTGGATTTGCAGGCGCGCACGCATGGTCTTCGGGGTTTCACCGGCTTTCTGGTCCAATTTGATCACCACGCCAGGCGGCGGATCCGGCGGACTTACGCCGAGGAAGGTCTGCAGGAACCATTTGCCACGTTTCACCGGCGAGGTACGCGCCGCCTCAGACGTAATGGTCATCAGTGCGCCCTTGCCCAGGAGGCCTCTGCGCATGTCCTGATCGGGCCCCAGTTGGACTCGACGGAACTGCGGGCCGTAGATGTCGGGGATGCCGTAGTGTTTGGCGAGACGCTCGTTGACGAAGGTGTAATCCGCCGTCAGCAGATCGGTCCACGCTGCGATCTTCCTGGATGATGCTGGCGAAGAACAGTTCGACTTCGCGCTTGAACGCATCGCGCAGCGTGCTGTCGAAATCGGGGAACAGGTTCACCGCCGGCTCGCTGGCGGCGATGCCGCGGATATTCAGCCACTGGCCGGTGAAATTCTGCACCAGCGCCTGCGAACGCGGATCGGCGATCATGCGATCGACCTGCTGTTTCAGCACTTTCGGCTCGTGCAGCTTGTTGGCGGAGGCGAGATTGATCAGCTCCTTGTCAGGAATGCTGCTCCACAGGAAGAACGACAGACGCGACGCCAGTTCGAGATCGCTGATCTGGTAGGGAGTGCCTGCCGCTACTTTGGCCGGCTCGATCTCGGCGCGGTAAATGAAATCCGGATCGGTCAGGATGCGCTGGATCACCGCTTCGATGCCGCTGTCGAATTTGCCGCCCTGTTCACGTCCGCTGCGGTAGAAGGCGGTCATTACCTTGATGTCGGCGTCGCTGGCCGGACGGCGGAAGGCCTTCGTGGTCAACGTAGTGATGATCTTGCGTGCGCAGTTGGCTTCCTCGCTGACCTTCTTCGGGTAGCACTCGAAAATCGCTGCGTCGGCTTTGCGTATCGGTGGCCACCGTGCCCTTGAACGGACCTTCGATGAACACCTGGCCCACGTGCGGGTAGAACGTGTAACCGGAAATCGAGCCGGGCGAGTTCATCGTGCGCTGGAACGATTTGTCGATTCCGGTGTCGGGCAGATCGCTGGTGGCGAGGAACGCCACGCCGATGCGGTGAAAGCCGGCCTTGACGGCCAGGGCCGGCGTCTTGCCGCCATCACTGCGTTTGGTGGCGATTTCCTTGTCCCAGTCGTACAGGTACACGCGTTTGCCATCGACGGTGACTTCCAGCTTTTCGCCTTTGACGTTGCCGAGTACCGCGGTGAAGTAACCGGTCATGCCCTTCACGGTAAGCGTGTACTCGCCGTCGGCGGGGAATTCGTGTTCGATCAGCATGCCGCCGCGGGTGCCGAACGGCAGGCCTTCGACGTATTCGTTCTGGCTGGTGTCGTGCGGCGCGTCGAACACAGCCAGCGTCGGCGCCGTTTCGGTGCCGATGGCCAGACGGCTGATGTTGCCAGCCGCCGACAGATACGCCTCCATCAACGCCGGCGACGTGGTCAGCGTGCCGGCCATGTTGTCGAAGCCGTGACTGGAGTCGTCGGACGGCAGGAACTTGGCGGCGTCGATGTCGAGCGCCAACAGATCGCGGATCGCGTTGGTGTATTCGGTGCGGTTGAGGCGATGCAGGCCCGGCGCCAGCGGATGGGGACCCTTGGTGGCGGCACTCTTGTCGATGCTCTCTTCCAGACTCTGCGCCAGCTTCTGCACCGTATCGTAGTCGGGGCGCTCCTTACCCACCGGCGGCATCATGCCGGCGCGCAGGCGTTTGATCATTTTCTCACCGATATCGCGGCCTTTCGGCGATGCTGGTGGCAGTGGCGAATTCCAAATCGACCCCGCCGGCAAAGTCGGTGGAGTTGTGACAGACGGCGCAGTACTTGTCGATCAGCGCTTCACTGTCCACACTCCCGTCCTGGGCAACGGCGGCTTGTGTGAAAATGATGACGCCCGCGAGCATGATGATGCCACGGGACGCGGGCTTTAACTGAGTCATTAACCGCATAACATTCCTTCGGTATCACTCCTGGCGAGAGCGGTTACTGTCCGCAACGCCGCCTGCGGTCATGCGAGGCGGATCGCGGTTGTTTTCCTGGCACAGGTAATCGAAGGGCTCGTTGCCTTCGGACCAGCGCAGGTACCAGCCGCCGCCCCACGGCGCCGTGTAGGCACCCGGATCGTCGACCACGGCCTCATACTTGAGCTGATCGTGATTGGGGCGCGAAAGCCGCTCAGTCAGGTGCAGCTTGGTCGACTTCGGAACCCCTTCCCGCGTCAGCCAGGCGCGATCGTTGTAGCCCACCGAGTCCACGACCAGCGTGTCGCCTTCCCACTTGCCGGTTGAATGCCCGTACCAGCTGAGCTTGGCGTCCTTGGGATGCGCACGACCATCGGTGTAGATGATGCGCCAGCTGTGCGGCGCGCCGACGGCAAGGACGATGACTTCCTTGGTCTCGGGAAGATCCAGGATCTCAATGCCGTACGGGGTATGGAACATGCGCGGGCCGCCAGAGGGCTTGCAACGCGTGTGCGGATCCTGCGCCTGCAGCGCGGCCTGGCGCTTCAGGTACAGGTCACGCGCCCATGGCTGGAACGGCACGTCCTTGAACTCCGGGTTGGTCGGCAGGCTGGCCTTGGGCTTGACCACCTTGCCATCCAATACCTCGAAGAAGATGGAGGCATTGGCCGGTCCTTCCCAGTTGCCCACGTCCTGCGGTCCGCCGGTGAAACTGACGCGGCCGTCAGCCCACCGCGGGGCCGGCTTGGGTGCCGCTGGCGCCGGCGGTTGCTGGCCGCGCACGGCCACGCCGATGACCAGTGTCAGCCCAAGCACTGCGAGCGCGGGTTTTCTCATGGTGCGACCTTGGCTCACCGTGCAGCGGGCGCCGCGGCGGCCCCGGCTGCCGGCGGCTGGGTGCCCTGGTTTCCGGCCAGGGTCTGCGCATTGGAGGAGGCCGCGCCCAGCACCTCGCCGGTGGCCTTGCGCGTCACGCGCCGCGCATTGCCATGGTTGGTGCCATCGCGGGCCAGCCAGCCGTCGACCACGACGACTTCGCCGATCTTGAGGCTGTTGCGCTTCCAGCCGGCCTTTTGCAGCATGTGCGGCGGGCCCATTTCAAAGCCCCATTTGGTCATTTTCTTCGTCTTCGGATCGGTGGCGTCCACGTTGACGTACACATGCGGATTGGTCCACTCGAGGCTGGTCACCACGCCGGTCACGGTGACCGGTTTGGACGAGTCGTACTCCGCGGCAAAGGAATGATGTGCCTCGGCGACAGCGCTGGCGGCGGCGATTGCCAGCGCGAGTACGGCCACGCGCGCGAGGCGCTTTGACTTCGATACCGGCATCGTCATGCTCCTATTCAGGTCGGTCTTCACAGAATTGTTCCTCGATATCGCCAGGCACCCACTTGAGCGTCCACTTGGCCTTCCAGGTGCGTGTGTAGGTGCGCGGATCATCGACCGTCACTTCGTACTCGAGCAGGTCGTGCGACACGCGGGTGAAGCGCTCGGTGAGCTTCAACGCCTCGGTGTGCGGCAGACCGCTGTTGCTGAACCAGAAACGGGTGTTGAACCCGATGGACTGGGCGGTCAGGGTGTCGCCTTCCCACTTGCCCACTGAATTGCCCAGGAACGTGCCCGTGACTTCTTCCGGCGAGGGCGGCGTGCGCCCATCCATGTAGATCACGCGCCAGTTGCGGTTGCCGCCCCCGAAGATCAGGTACACGCGGTTGTAGTTGTGGTCCTGCAGGATGCGCACGCCCCCTGGCGTCATCATCTGGCGTGGACTGCCCGGCCCGATGCACACCTTCATCGGATCATCGGCGAGATCGTTCTGCTGGCGATACTTGAACAGCGCCAGCGACCAGGGCTGCAGCGGCGCGACTTTCTCGGCGTCGGCCAGGTTGGCCAGCTTGCCGCGTGCATCCATGGCGACGCTGACCCCTTCCTCGGCGAGGCTGGTGGCCGAGGGCATGTCCCAGTAACCTTTCTCACCGGGCTGGCGATCCAGACGAACCGAGCCGTCCGCGTAACGCGGCGCCGGCTTGGGTGTGGATCCGGTTGTGCCGCCACAGGCCGCCAGCAGTCCGGTGGCCAGCAGCATCGCGCCGGTCATCACCCTGCGACGGGCTCGGCTATTCACGGACAAACCGGATGTCATAGGTGCGCCCGCCCTCCGTCCACTTGCCGGTGATCACACGACTGTACTTGCCCAGCTCCGACACAACGCCCTCCAGGGCGATGAGCTTGCCCTTGGCGTCCTTGGCAGCCAGATGCACCTTCCAGCCATCGGGATCCAGTTGTGCGCCAGTGAAATCTACGCCGCCGGGCCCGGGGTTGATGGTGCCCGCAACCTGCTTGCCGTCCCATTGCATGATCAGGACCACGGTCGAGGGTGCGCCCTTGGCCGCTGCATGTTCGCCACGCCAGGTTCCGTCCAATGGAAAACCTTCCTGCGCAACTGCCGCAACAGAAAACAGCCCACTTGCGATCAGCAAGTGACCGATCAGCAACTTTCGCATCTGCCCCCCAAAAACCCATAACCTTGCCGGCGACAGCATAATTGGTTACCCCCGTTTTGGCAGGGAAATCAGCGCGAATCAGGCCTGCCGGGGCGCTTCCCCGGGCTTATTGCGCATCCAGTCGGCCAGGCGCGTCATGGATTCAAGGATTCCGGCCCTGGCAGTCGCGTCGGTGACGGTTTCCTCCAGCGCGCCGTTCATGCACAGCAACCAGGCGTCCCGCTCGGCGATGCCGATGGCGAACGGCAGGTGGCGGGCCCGCAGCATGGGGTGTCCGCGCTCGGCGGTGTAGGACTTGGGCCCGCCCAGCCATTCCCCCAGGTATTTCTTGAGCACGATGATCATCGGCCCCAGGTCCGGGGCATGCAGCGCCCGGATACCCCGGGCCTCCGGCAGCGTGTCCATGCGCTGGTAAAAACGCTCCACGAGGCGATCGACCGTGGCCTGGCCGCCGATGATTTCGAATGGCGAAGGTGTGCTGGGCTGGGTCATTGATGTGCCGCCGGAAAAGCAAAGGGCAGGTGTCGCCACCTGCCCTTCCCTGGTCTAGACGCAGAAAGTACGGTCGCGCCGGGCGACCTACTTCTTGCCGGTGCGCCAGCCTTCTGCATACGCCGTGCGCGCAGCAACCGCATACGGCACCGCGCTGACAACTGCGCGGATCTCGGTCTGCTTGTGCCGCTCGACCGTGGTCTTGCTCGGTGCCGCCGTTGGGCTCGCCCCAGTGCAGTACCACCTCGTTGCCGATCGCCACGTCTTCGTCCACGGTGGCCAGCGACAGGAACGAGCGCTCGTTGTAGCTGTATCCGGAGAACAGCGACACGCCCACCGTCTTGCCACCGGCGGTCAGCTGGTCGTAGTTGCTGTTGGCGTAGTTCGACAGCGGCATCTCGATGTACTTGAAGTGCTCGCCCTTGTGCAGCATCGAGTTCTGGATGCGGGCGACGTCCTCGCCATTCCAGGCCAGCGTGACCTTGCGACGGCCGCCCTGGCCACCGTTCATCTTCTCGAGGGCCTCGCGGCCGATGAAGTCATGGTCGAACTTCACGAACGGGCCGTAGCCGATCTCGTAAGGGGTGAGGTAGTAATCCTCGATGTTTTTCGAGACGAAGGAGCCGCCGATGGCGCCCGCAGCTTCGTACGAGTTGGCCGGCAGCCACTCGCGGTATTTCTTCATCCGCTCGTCGGTGTACACGGCCGGCAGCGGCGAGGGTACCCAGCCCGACTCCAGCGTGTTGGTCGCATAGGCACGCGAACCCACCGGAACGATGCCGAATTCCTTGCCCACGGCCAGGATCTCCGCGGCAATCTCCTCGCGCTCGGCGTAGGGGCCCCAGATCTCCACGCCCGGCTCGCCGGCCATGCCATGGCGCAGCGTGCGCACCTTGCGGCCCTTGATGTTCATCTCGGCCATGTTGAAGAACTTGAGCTCCGGCAGCGGGGCGCCGTTGAGCTTGTCGATCACGTACTTGGCCTTGGGGCCCTGGATCTGGAAGCGGTAGAACTGGCGCGAGACGGCGTGGCCATTGGGGCGCGACGGCGAACGGTCGTCATAGCGGGTGGTGACCTTGTAGCCACCGGTCTTGGCGTGGAACTGCACCCAGTTGCAGGACGGCGCGCGACCCACCAGCACGAAGCTGTTTTCGGCAAGGTAGAACAGGATGGCGTCGCCGATGACGTGGCCGCTGTACGAGCAGCCAACAAACTGCTTGGCCTTGTTGGGCGCGAAGCCCTTCATGCTGTTGATCGCAAGGTCGGAAATGAGCTTCAGCGCATCGGGACCTTCAATGAAGAGGTCGACCATGTGATGCGTCTGGTCGAACAGCACGGCGGCGTTGCGCCACGCGCCCTGCTCATCGCGCCAGTTCGAGAACTCCGGGGCGACGACCGGATAGATGTAAGCGCCGATCTTCGAGTTGCGCAGGTGCTCGACGGTGTTGCCGGCGGCCTTCAGCACGCTTTCCAGATTGCTCATGACTCTTCAAACCTCGTGACTGCAGGGGGGTTCTTGTCCCTTTGGGGCGCGGGAGTCTATCACGGCTTTCGCGTGCTTCCAGCGCGGAAAAAAGTGTGTCGCGACAGGCATTTGCCGCGGGCAAACACTGTCCGCGACAAACAAGACCTGGCCTTGGGATGGCGCTATTCGTCGTCGAGAAAAATGCGCACAAAAGGTGCGTAGCGGAAGCGCCGGTTGCGGGCATTGCCGGTGACTTCGACCAGCAGGCCGGCGTGCTGCAAGCGTCGCACCAGATCGTTGGCCGCAGGGAACGTCACGCCAACCCAGTCCATGACACCCCTGATGTCGACCATGGGCGAAGCGCACAAGGCATCCACCAGACGCAGAGCCTGGGGTACCGCGCGACCGAAATCCGCCACGATCATTCGCCGGTGCAGCGAGCGCAGTGCAGCAACCCTGCACACCACCTCGCAGGTTTCATCGGCGGCCTGCCGCAGCAGGGCAACAAACAGTCGGCCCCACGCATTGTCGCGCGGGTCGGAACGCTGCGCCTGGATGGCCTGTCGCACTTCATGTCGCCGGCGCAGCAACTGACTGGACCACAGCAGGTTTGAACTGCGGACCAGTCCGAACTGCACCAGGCCTTGTTGCAGCCACAGCCTGCCCACCCGCGCGTTGGCTTCGGTAAATGGGTGGATGGACTCCAAGGCCGCGAGGCTGGCTGATAGTTTCACTATCGGGTCTATTGCAGCGGGATCCAGCAGCGATTGTTCCCATTCTTGCATTAGTGCGGGCACCCTTTCGGGTGGCGGCGGTATGTGTCGTGCCTCGGACCGGGTAGAGCCCGAGGTACCTATCCACATGGAATCCGTGCGCCAACCGGTGCCGGCCTGCCCCAATCCTTTGGCCAGTTGGGCGTGGGTGTCGAGCAGCCAGGCGGTCGGAGACAGGACTTGCACCTGGCGATTGGCAACCGTGCACAGCGCCAGCAGATCGGCAACGTCGCGCGCCGGACCGGTCATGGCAAGTCCGGTCTCGGCATTGAGCAGGTCGATCAACGAGGCCTGGTTGCCGTCCAACCGGCTCGAGGCCACGACCTCCGCCCGACGCAGCATGGGGGTCAATTCATCGGCAGCACCGAAGGCGGCAAGCGCCCCGTCCAGTCGCCCCAATGCCCGCGCCAACCCTGGGAGATCTTCTGTCATTGAGGCCGGATACTGCGCCTCAACACTTCCTTGTTAAAGACAGAGCCTCACAAAATGACATAACCATTCCCTTGAGTAACTCAGGAGGGATGATGTTATGTAATAAAGATTGCGCCTAATTGGTGTGCGGCTGCTCCACCGCCGGGGCTGCCACCGGCGCCGCCGCCTTGGCCTTGGTCGCCAGGTCGATGACGTAGGCGCGGATCGCTGCCGCGTCTGTCGGTTGCAACACGCCGGCGAAGCTGACCATGCCCTTTTGCGTGCGGGCGCCCCCCAGCACCACCTGGTCAAAACCCTCCTGCGTATACAGCAAGGGGGTGCGCATCAGGTTGGGAAACAGCCCCGCGCGTGCCTGGCCGTTCTGGCCATGGCAGGTCGAGCAGTACTTGCCGTACATCTGGCCGCCGTGGTCGATCACCTGTGCGCTGGCAGTCTGCGCCGGAGGGTTCAGCGGGGGCAGGGTGTAGGGCTTGACCGGTGGCAGCGTGGCAGTTGCGGCCAGCGAGAACACCAGCATGCGCGAGTGGTTGGGCGCGAAATAGTCGGCATTGGGACCGGTCTGGTTGCCGCCCACGCTGGCGGCGATGTACTGCTTGCCGTCCAGTTCATAGGTGATGGCCCCCGGCAACACGCCGGTCTGGGCGTTGAAGGTCCACAGCACCTTGCCCGTCCTGGCGTCATAGGCGTTGAAATCGCCCTTTGCGCCGGTGCCCGCGAATACCAGCCCGCCGGCCGTGGCCAGCGCGCCCCCGGTGGGACCGTTGCCGGGAGCCCCCTCGGGGCTGCCGGCAGGTGGCGCATTGGTTGGGGCCTCCCAGACCATCTTGCGCGCCACCGGGTCCCAGGCCTGCAGGAACCCGACGAAGGTGCTGGGCTCCTTCGGATGCTTTAGGTAATACGTGGCCGGGGCCGTGAAGTCGATGCCCAGGTTGTAACCCACCGACGACACCACGTACGGGGCATCCACCAGCGGGAAATACGCGCGCTGGGTCGGGATGTACACCAAGCCGGTATCGGGGCTGAACGCATTCGAATGCCAGCCGTGGCCACCCTGCACACCCGGGGCAAGATTCCAGCTGCCGCCGGCATAGCGCGCTGCCTTGACCACGCTTGGGTCGGCCGGTCTTCATGTCGACGCCGGTGTTCCAGTTGACCGTCGTGAATGCATCTCGCACTGACGAGCTTGCCGCTGGCCGCGTCCAGCACATACAGCATGCCGTTCTTGTTGGGCTGCACGATCACGCGCCGATCCGCAGCGCCGAACTTGAGGTTCACGATCATCATCGGGCTGACGGCGTCGTAGTCCCAGGTGTCGGATGGCGTCGTCTGGTAGTGCCAGACGTACTCGCCCGTGTCCGCCTTCACCGCAATGATCGATGCCAGATACAGGTTGTCGCCACCGGTGGGATCGCGCGAGTGCTCGTTCCACGGCGAGCCGTTGCCCGCGCCGAAGATGAGGTTGTCGTTGACCGGGTCATAGACAATGGCGTCCCACACGGTGCCGCCGCCGCCGATCTTCCACCAGTCGCCCTGCCCCAGGTCTTGGCGGCCTTCTCCAGGGCCGCGTTCTCCTGCGGTTTTGCGGGTCGCCAGGCACGGTGTAGAAGCGCCAGACTTCCTTGCCCGTCTCGGCGTCGTAGGCGGCAAGGTACCCGCGCACGCCGAACTCGCCACCGGACGGTGCCGATCAGCACCTTGCCCTTGGCCACGCGCGGCGCGACGGTGATGGAGTAGTGCTTGGCTCTTGTCGATGACGCTCTGCGTGACCAGACTTCCTTGCCGGTCTTGGCATCGATGGCCACCAGGCGCCCATCGAGCGTGCCCAGGTAGATCTTGCCGTTCCAGGCAGCGATGCCGCGATTGACGATGCCGCAGCACACCTTGACCGCCCATTCGCCGGGCATCTTGGGATCGTATTCCCACAACCTGGCTTGCCGGTCTTGGCATCGAACGCGTAGACCTTGCTCCAGGCCGTCGACACATAAATCACGCCGTCTATCTAAAGCGGCGTACCGGTCTGTTGCAGGTTGGTGTCGTAGTCGGCAAACCATTGCAGGCCCAGGGTTCCGACGTTGCCGGTGTCGATCTGCTTCAGCGGGCTGAAGCGCGTCTCCTCGTAATTGCCTCCGTAGGTGATCCACTGCGTCGAGCCGCGCGAGGCATCGGCCAGGCGCTGCGCATCGACCTTGGCCGGGGATTCCAGCACGGCTGGCGTGGGGGGCGGCGGGGGTGGCGCCTTCTGGCATCCCAGCAATGCCACCGGCAGCAGACTCAAGCCCAGAATGCGCGCACGACTCATCACGACCCCCCAAGAACATGCCTTCAAGAAGCGCCAAAGTGTAGCCCCGAAAGCCGCAAACGACCCGCACAAGACCCGATCACGGCTCTAAAAGAGCCTATCTTCTTTTAAATTGCGCCCTTCAGCGCTGAATCAACTCAATCTTGTATCCATCCGGATCTTCGACGAACGCGATGACGGTAGTGCCGCCCTTGACCGGACCGGCGGGCCGGACGACTTTGCCGCCTGCCGCCCGGATCGCCTCGCAGGTGGCGGCCACATCCGGGACGCCGATGGCCAGGTGCCCGAAGGCGGTGCCGGCCTGGTAACTGGACACCCCATAGTTGTAGGTCAGCTCCAGCTCGCCACCGCCTTCTGCATTGCCGGTGCCGAATCCCAGGAACGTCAGCGAGTATTTCTGCTCGGGCATGTCCACGGTGCGCAGCACATTCATGCCGATCACGCGCGTGTAGAAATCAACCGACCGCGGCATGTCGCCGACTCGCAGCATGGTGTGCAGGAATTTCATGGGTGGCCGGCATCTTTGCAGAACCGGCCGTGCGGGTAAACTGGCGCACGACTTGAAGGGGGGAGTGACCTTGCGCGGTATTGCGGTGTGCCTTTTGGCAGGCGTGATTCTGGCGGATGCGGGCACGGCGCCGGCCGCCTCACCGGCGGCAACTTTTCCTGCGCAGCAACGACCCCCGGGCGATCCGGCGGTCATCGCGCGCGGCGCCTCTCTGTATGCCATCCAGTGTCGTAGCTGCCACGGCGTGGACCTTCGCGGCGGCGACCTGGGCGGCCCGAACCTGCTGCGCTCGCAGCTGGTGTTGAGCGACCAGGCCGGCGAGGCCATCGTGCCGGTGGTGATGAACGGCCGCAATCCGCCGGGCGGCAAGCCCATGCCCGCGCTGCCATTGCCACGCGCCGACATTGACGCGATTGCCGAGTACGTCCACAGCGTGGCCGCCTCCGCCCAGCCGCAGGGCGCACCGCCACCTGGCTCGCAGGTCGAGCTCAACATTCTGGTGGGCAACGCAACGAGCGGGCAGCACTATTTCACCGCGCAATGCGCAAGCTGCCACTCGGTCACCGGCGACCTGGCCGGCATTGCCGGCCGGGTGCCCGGCATCGGGCAATTGCAGGACAGCTGGGTATCCGGCCGTTACGCGGGGCCACCCGGCGGCGAACCGCCGCGCCGTCCGGCGCAGGTGACCGTGAAATTCGCCGATGGCAGTGCCAGCAGCGGTACGTTGCAGCGCATGGATGATTTCATCGTCAGCCTGAGGACCCCGGACGGGCAATACCGCAGTTACACGCGGCGCAGTGCCATGCCACGCATCACCGCGATCGATGTGAACGACCCGATGGCCGGACATCGCAAGCTGTTCACCAGGCTCTCAGACGACGACATGCACAACGTCACCGCCTACCTGGCGACACTGAAGTGAAGCACATGCATGCAACAACGCCTGGACTCTGGGTGCTGCTGGCAGCACTGCTGGCTCCGGCATTGCTGCCGGCACAGCAGGCCCCGCTGGTGCCCCCCTCGACACTGCTGCAGCCGCTGTCCGGCGACTGGCCCAGCTACTCGGGCGATTACACCGGCCAGCGCTTCAGTCGACTGATGCAGGTCAATCGCGACACGGTGACGCACCTGACGCTGGCCTGGACCGCGCGGCTCAATGGCTCGGGGGCCGGCGCCACGGCGGTGGGCGGCGAGGGCAAGGGCGATTTCCCGATTCCTCCGGCAGCAGTCAAGGGATCGATCCTTGAAGTCGGCGGCGTGCTCTACGTGACCACGCCCGACCATGCCTGGGCCATGGACGCGCGCGATGGGCGCGAGCTGTGGCACTACTTCTGGAAGACTCGCGGGGGCACACACATCGCCAGTCGCGGCGCCGCCATTTGGAACGACGCGTTGCTGTTCGAGACGCCGGACAATTACCTGGTATCGCTTGATGCCCGCACCGGCAAGGAAAACTGGCATGTCGAGATCTCCAGTTTCGAACAGCAGTATTTTTCCACCATGGCACCGATGGTGATTGGCGATCACGTGCTGGCCGGCACGGGCAACGACCTGGATTCGCCCGGGCTTCCTGCAATCATTCGATCCGCGCACCGGCAAGCTGCAATGGAAGACGTACATGGTGCCGATGAATCCTGGCGATCCGGGCCTTGAGACCTGGCCCAGCCTGGATGCGGCGCGCCACGGCGGCGGACAGGTCTGGTTGCCGGGCTCCTACGATCCGCAGACCGGACTCTATATAACCGGCACCGGCAACCCGACGCCGGCGTACACCGGCGTCGCACGCAAGGGCGACAACCTCTATACCTGTTCCCTGGTGGCGATCGACGTGGCCACCGGGCGCATGGTCTGGCATTACCAGACTTCTCCGCATGACACGCATGACTGGGATTCGGCGCAAACGCCGGTGCTGTTCGATGGCGTGATCGACGGCAAGCCGCGCAAGCTGGTGTCCACCGCCGCGCGCAATGGCTTCTTCTTCACCTTGGATCGCGTGACCGGCGAGCACATCGTCACGTCGAAGTTCGGCAAGACCGCCAACTGGGACAAGGGACTGCGCAAGAGCGGGGCGCCTGAACCCAACCCTGCCAAGGAGGCCACTATTCCTGGCTCGCTGGTATCGCCCATCGAGGCTGGCGTCACCAACTGGCCACCACCAGCGTTCAACCCGGACCTGGGTCTGTTCTACGTGCACGAGAGCAACAGCTTCAACATCGTCTACCTCACCGATCCTGATCCGCGCGGTTCGATGGGCCTGGGCGGCAAGCGATTCTTCGTCACCGGATTCGAGAGCAATGCGACCCAGGGCATCGACTACCGGACCGGCAAGCCGCGCTGGCGGCACGAATGGCCCACGGGCGCCGGCATTGGGTCCGGATTCCTGGCCACGGCGCAGCGGCCTGCTGTTCACCGGCGACGGATCTGGCAACCTGGTGGCGATGGACGGCGCCTCGGGCCAGCTGCTGTGGCACACGCGCATCGGCAATATTTCCAATGCACCGCAGACCTGGGAAGTGGACGGACGCCAGTACCTCACCGTGGGCGTGGGCGACACCCTCTATTCGTTCGTTCTCTACTGATGCAGTCGCGCATCCGCTACGGCATGGTCGGTGGCGGGCAGGGCGCGTTCATCGGTGCCGTGCACCGGATGGCCGCACGACTTGATGACCAGTATGAACTGGTCTGCGGCGCGTTCGGCAGCACCGCGGCGCGATCGCTGCGAGTCCGGCACCGAACTGGGAGTAGCGCCGCAGCGATCGTATGCAGACTTCCAGGACCATGTTCGAGCGTGAAGCGGCGCTGCCTGCCGACCGGCGCATGCAGTGCGCGGTCATCGTCACGCCCAATCGCACCCACCTGGCCATAGCACTGCGCGGCACTGGACCATGGGTTCCACGTGCTCTCCGACAAGCCAGCGACGACGACGCTGGCAGAGTGCCGGGTACTGGCCGCGAAGCTGAGCGCCTCGGATTGCATTATGGACTGACGCATCCCTACGCCGCCTACCCCATGGTGCGTGAAGCCCGGGCGCGCGTGGCCGCTGGTGCCGTGGGCAAGGTGCGCAAGGTCCTGGTCGAATATACCCAGGGCTGGCTGGCCACGCCCATCGAACAGCACGGCAACAAGCAGGCGCGGTGGCGGCTTGATCCCGCACTCGCCGGAATCAGCAGCTGCATGGCCGATATCGGTGTGCACGCATTCAACCTGGCCGAGTTTGTCACCGGCCTTGAGGTGCGCGAGTTGTGCGCATCATTGAACCGCGTGGTATCCGGACGAAAGCTCGACGACGACGGCGCCGTGCTGCTGCGGTTCGACAATGGCGCCAGCGGCGTGCTGGTGGCCAGCCAGGTGTGCGTTGGCGACGAGAACAACATCCGGCTGCGCGTATATGGCGAGAAGGCGAGCCTCGACTGGCAGCAGATGGAATCCAACTCGTTGTGGTTACGGCCCATCGACGCGCCCGCACAGCTGCTGCGCACCGGCGTGGCCGGGACGGGCAGCGCTGCGGCTGCGGCCGCACGCATTCCGTCAGGACATCCGGAGGGGTTCCTCGAGGCATTCGGCAACCTGTACCGCGAGTTCGCGCAGCAGCTGCGCGGCGGCACGGTCGCGGTGCCCGGCATCAAGGCGGCGCTGCGCGGCATGGCCTTCATCGAGGGCGCAGTGGCCAGCTCCGCCGCGGGCACCAAATGGCAGGAGCTGCCAAAGGTTGATGCATGAAGGGCCCCGGCATATTCCTGGCGCAGTTTGCTTCCTCACGACCGCCATTTGATTCCCTCGAGGGCATGGGGCAGTGGGCCGCGTCGCTGGGCTACGTCGGCGTGCAGGTTCCAACCTCCGACGCCGGGTTGTTTGATCTGAAGCTCGCGGCCGGCAGCCAGACCTACTGCGACGAGATCAAGGGCAAGCTGGCGCGGCACGGCATCGAGATCAGCGAGCTGTCCACCCACCTGCAGGGACAGCTGCTGGCCGTGCATCCGGCGTATGTGCAACAGTTCAGGGCGTTCGCGGATCCCGCCGTGCGCGACAACCCGGCCGACTGGCCGGCGTGGTCTGCACAGCAGTTGCGGTTCGCCGCGCAGGCCAGCAGCCGGTTGGGCCTCAAGGCGCACGCCACGTTCTCCGGCGCGCTGCTGTGGCCCATGATGTACCCCTGGCCGCAACGCCCCGCGGGGCTGGTGGACTTGGGGTTTACCGAGCTGGCGCTGCGCTGGCGTCCGGTGCTGGATGCCTTCGGCGAAGCGGGCGTCGCGTTGTGCTACGAGATCCACCCTGGAGAGGACCTGCACGATGGCGTGACCTTCGAACGGTTCCTCGAGGCCGTTGACGGCCACGCTGCCGCCAATATTCTGTATGACCCCAGCCACTTCGTACTGCAGCAGCTCGACTACCTTGCGTTCATCGACCTGTATCACGACCGCATCAAGGCCTTCCACGTCAAGGACGCCGAGTTCCGGCCCAATGGCCGCTCGGGCGTCTATGGTGGCTATCAGGACTGGGTCGATCGGCCGGGGCGGTTTCGCTCGCCCGGCGACGGCCAGATCGACTTCACCGCCATCTTCAGTAAGTTTGCGCAATATCGCTACGACGGCTGGGCGGTGCTGGAGTGGGAATGCTGCCTCAAGCACCCGGACGATGGCGCGCGCGAAGGCGCGCCGTTCATCCGGCGGCACATGATCCGCACCACCGACAAGGCGTTTGATGATTTCGCCGCCACTGGAGCCGATGCGGCGGCCAACCGCAAAATACTGGGGATGTAAAACCACAGATGCCACAGCCACCGCCCGACTTCTGGTTCCCGGTCAAGCGCTATGGATACGGCTGGGGTTTACCGGTGCGCTGGCAGGGCTGGGTGGTGCTGGTAGTCTTCGTGGGCGCGCAAATTGCCGGCGTTCGTTACTTCGTGGCACGCCGTGATTTTGCCGACACCCTGTTTTGTCTCGTGGGCCTTTCCGCCCTGCTGATCGCGATTGTCGCGTTGAAGGGCGAACGCCCCCTGAGGTGGCGCTGGGATGCAAAGGAGAAGCAGGATGACCACTGAACCGCTGCCCGCGACCTCGGTCCCCGTATCGGACCGCAAGACCATGTATCCGCCACCCTTTGCCACGCAGGTCGAGGGTCGCATCAAGCGCCGCGTGGGCGACCAGTTCGGCCTGACCAATTTCGGCGTCAACCTGACGGAGCTGGCACCTGGGTCGGTTTCCGCGCTGGTGCATCACCACACGCAGCAGGACGAGTTCATCTACATCGTTGCCGGAATGCCCACCCTGGTGCTGGGTGACAAGGAGTACCTGCTGGGCCCTGGGGATTGTTGCGGCTTCAAGGCCGGCAACGGGCTGGGACATCAGCTGGCCAACAGGTCGGCAACCAAGGTGCTGTACCTGGAAGTCGGGGATCGCACGGCTGGCGACTATGCCGTCTATCCCAACGACGATCTGAAGTTCACGCAGGCCGCAGGCGGCGGCTGGATACTCACCCACAAGGACGGCGCACCTTATTGAACCTGTGCGCTACGTTGCGCAGTCATGCGGGCGGCGGCGCCAAGAGTTGCGGGCCTTTGAAAGCAGGGCATACCAATCGCTTAACCAACCGGGGGAATCTCATGTCACGCACGTTCAATTCAATCATGCGCTTCGTCAGCAGCCTGATCGGACTTGCCATGGTCATGATGGGCATCGTCTGGATGCTGCAAGGCCTGGACCTCGCGTTCCGCGTCGGCTTCATGGTCGGACATCCCCAGTGGACGCTGTATGGGGCGTTGCTGGCCATCGTCGGGGTTGCACAGGTGGTGTGGAGCAATACGCGGCAGGGCAAAGGCTGATGGCCAAGGCCCGGGCGAAACGCATGCCACATACCGGGCGCCACAAGGACGGATCCGTCTGGTCCAGGGGGTACATGAAGGGCGAGGTCATGGACGGACCCTGGAAATGGTTCCGCAAGGACGGCACTGTGATGCGCTCCGGCACATTCGACAATGGCGTGCAGGTCGGTGAATGGGTGACCTACGATGGCAAGGGCAGCATCGTCAGGGTCACTCGCATGACGGGAAAGGCGAAGCGGAAAAAATGAACCGCGCCCAGGTGAGCTATCCCATCGATGGCGGCTGTGATTGCCGGCAGGTGCGCTACCGCATGGACGCGGCGCCGCTGTTTGTTCATTGCTGTCATTGCCGCTGGTGCCAGCGGGAATCCGGCGCGTCCTTTGCCCTCAACGCCATGATCGAGACTGCGCGTGTCTCTGCCCTGGCGGGCCCGCCGGAACTGGTCAACACCCCATCGCAAAGCGGCCGCGGACAACTGATTGCGCGCTGCCCCACGTGCCGGGTGGCACTGTGGAGTCACTATGCGGGGGCCGGGCCGATCATTACCTTCGTGCGGGTGGGCACGCTGGACAATCCGGACGCGCTGCCACCGGACATCCACATCTTCACCGAATCAAAGCAGCCGTGGGTCGTGATTCCCGAGGGCACGCCCGCAGTCGCCGAGTACTACGACCGGCAACAGCACTGGCCAGCGTCAAGCCTGGATCGGATGCTGGTGCTGATGCCGCAGATCGAGGCCTATAGAAAATCGCGCTAGCGTCGGACTGATCAATTCGCGTTGACGGCGCCCATCGCGCGCGCATCCGGCCGAAAAAAGAACAGGAACAGCAACGCCACTACGAACGCCATGATGGCGGGCACCATCCAGATGGTCTGCCATAGGTGCCGGGTGCCGGCATCGCTGGCAACCGAATAGTGATCGACCACGGCACCGGCTGCCCACGAGCCGATCAACTGGCCCACGCCATAGGTGACCACGTGGATGAACCCTTGCGCCGCGGCGCGCTGGCCACGCGGCACCGCCTTGTCTACATAGATCTGGCCGGTGACGAAGAAGAAGTCGAAACACACGCCGTGCAGGATGATGCCGGCATAAAGCAACGCGACCAGCGTGCTGTTATTGCCAAGCGCGAACAGCGCGTAGCGCAGCACCCACGCCGCCATGCCGATCAACAGCATCTTCTTGACGCCAAGGCGCACGAAGAAGAACGGGATCAGCACCAGGAACAGCACCTCGGACATCTGGCCCAGCGTCATCTTGGTCGCCGCGTTCTGCATGCCTGACTCGTTGAGGAACGCGTTGGCGAAGCTGTAGTAGAACGACAGCGGGATGCAGATGAGCAACGATCCGATCACGAACACGGCGAAGGAGCGATCCTTCATCAGCGTCAGGGTCTCAAGGCCCAGTGCCTGCGCCAGGTTGGGCTTGCGATCCGGGTTGCCCGGTGGCGTGGCCGGCAGCGCAAACGCATACAGGCCAAGCGCCACGGAAATGACTGCGCCGATCTTGAGCGGAATATTGGTCGGCTCAATGGAATGACCCAGCATGTTGGGCGCGATTAGGCCCACGACAAATCCGACCACGATCCAGCCGAAGGTGCCGCAGGCGCGCACCAGGCCGAACTGCTTGCCCGGGTCACTCATCTGGTGAAACGAGATCGCATTGGCCAGGCCCAGCGTCGGCATGAAACAGATGGCGTACACCAGCAGCGTCCAGAAGAAGGTGGTCGGGTCCGTAACGCTCGACAACCACCACAGGATGGCCGCACCCAGCAGGTGCAGCACGCCCATGACCTTCTGGGCCTGGAAAAAGCGGTCAGCCAGGGCACCGGCCACGATCGGGGCGAAGATCGCGCCCCAGTTGAGCGTGCTGTAGGCGGCCCCTACCTGCAGGCCATCGAATCCGATCTTAAGCAGGTAGGTGCTCAGGGTGACATACCACGAACCCCACAGCGCGAACTGCAGGAACATCATCACGGACAGCCGCAGCCGGACGTTCGGATTCATGTGCTTTTCCCCGATGGCTCAACGCCAGCGTTCTCGTTATGCTCCAAAGCTTACGGGAATCGGGGGGATAACAACATGGTCATCCAGCGGGTGATACTCGCGGTCGCCGGCGCGGCCATCGGCAGCACGTTGGTAGCGGCACACGCGGCCGCGTCGGCACCAGCCCCGATCAATTGCACGTCGCTCACCAAACTGCACGTGCCCGGGGCGGCATTTGAAATTTTGAAAGCCGAGCAACTGCCGGCCGCTGCGACACCCGTGGCCTTGCCAGCGCACTGCCGCATTGAGGGGGTCATGGATAAGCGCACCGGGGTCGATGGCAAGGCCTATGCCATCCGCTTCGCCGTGGCGCTTCCCGATGCGTGGAACGGCCGCTTCCTGTTCCAGGGTGGTGGTGGCCTCAATGGCGTGCTGTTGCCGCCGCTCGGCGCGGGCGCCGCAGGTGACGCGCCGGCGTTGACGCGGGGATTTGCGGTGACGAGCACGGATTCGGGTCACGCTGGCACCGGGTTCGATGCCAGTTTCCTCAACGACCAGGAGGCGACCCTCAACTTCCTCTATCAGGCCAATGCAAAGGTAACGGTGGTGGCCAAGCAGATCGTCGCCGCTTATTACGGCAAGGCTGCTGCTCATTCTTATTTCGTGGGCTGCTCCACGGGTGGGCGCGAGGCGATGATGATGTCGCAGCGCTTCCCTGGTTATTTCGACGGCATCGTCGCCGGCTCGCCGGCCATGCGCACCAACTATTCAAACCTGGCGCTGCGTTGGATCGCAACGTCATTAAACGGTGCTGCCCCAAAGGACGAAAGTGGCAAGCCGCAAACTTCCAAGGCCCTGAGCGCCACGGACCGCAAGCTCATTGCCGATGCCCTGCTGCAGTCCTGTGATGCACTGGATGGCGCGCGTGACGGCTTGATCTTCGACACCCAGCACTGCAAATTCGATCCTCAGGTGCTGGCGTGCAAGTCGGAGAAGACCGATGCCTGTCTCAGTGCACAACAGGTGTCGGCCGTAAAGCAGGGGCTCGCCGGGCCCAGGAGCTCCGACGGGCGCCAGGTGTATCCGGCACACCCCTACGACACCGGCATCACCTTCAGCGGTCGCGGATTGCCCGGCGTGCTCGTGAACCTGATCATTCCAGAAGGCGCGCCGGCCTCCGGCACCTCGATGAATGTGGACGTGGAGGCGGCTGCGGCCAATGACGCGCGCGCGATGGCGGGCGACACCAATGCCTGGACCAACCTCAGCGGCTTCTCCGGTCACGGTGGCAAGCTGATTTTCTATCACGGCGTCAGCGACCCTTGGTTTTCCTCGCTCGATACGCAGCAGTACTACGAGCGACTCACGAAGGACAATCCGGCACCCGTCAGCAACTGGAGCCGGTTGTTCCTGGTGCCCGGCATGGGGCACTGCGCGGGCGGCGATGCCACCCTCGACAAGTTCGACATGGTCGACGCCATCGTGAACTGGGTGGAGAAAGGCCAGGCCCCGGAGCGCATCGTGGCCTCCGGCACTTCCATGCCCGGACAGACGCGACCCCTGTGCCCGTTCCCCAGGCACGCGCAATACACCAGCGGTGACGAGAAGTCCGCTGCCAGCTATCAATGTACGGAGTAACCATCTTGAACAAGTCCCAACTGGCTTTCGCAATGTTCGCGCTGCTGGTCGCCGTGGCGGTGCCGGCCACCGCACAGGAACTGACTATCACCAACGCACGCATCATCGTGCGCGATGGCACGGTGATCGAAAAGGGCTCCATCGTCGTGCGCGGCGGCAAGATCGTCTCGGTTGCGGCCGGCGCGCCGACCGCCAAGGCGGGCAAGGTCATTGATGCCAAGGGCATGACGGCGATGGCCGGGTTCATCGACGGTCACCGGCACATCGGCCGGGATACCAGCGTCGAGATGCAGCACCTGCTGGAAGCGGGCTTCACGACGGTGTTGTCGGGCGGCAATGTGCCCGAGCAGCTGGTCGCACTGCGGGACAGCATCGAGAAGGGACAGGTCAACGGGCCGCGCATCATCCCCGCCGGCAACGTGGTGCTGCCGGGGTCAATGACCGAAGAGGCCGGTCGCGCCGAGATCCGCAAGCTGGCCCAGATGGGCGTCAAGTTCACCGGTGAGCTGATCCTGTCGCCCATTCCCGGTCCCAATCCCCAGGAGCTGAAGGTGCTGCGGGCCATGCTCGACGAGGGCAAGAAGCTGGGCGTGGGCGTGCAGGTGCATGCCACCAGCACCTCGGCCATGGATGCCGCCGTGGCCAATGGCGTGCAGTTGCTGGTGCACATCCCCAACAAGAACTGGATCAGCAAGGAGGAAGCCCAGGCCGTGGCCACTGCCAAGACCAAGGTGCTGATGGCCATGGCCTTCGGTTCCCCGATCTTTGGCGTGTTCGCGGACGACAACAAGCCACGCTTCCGTGACGGCAAGCCCTGGCCGGACCAGATCCTGGACGGCGTCGGGGGCGGCAAGGAGGCCGGCTACTCCATGGTCAATTCGCGCACCCTGTTCGATGCCGGGGTGACCATCGGCAACGGCATGGACACGAATTTCGACCCGCAGGCGGGCCTGGCGCATGAACTGCGCTCCTGGAACGTCGTCTTTTCGCATGTGGACGCGATCCGGGTCATGGGGCCCTATACCGCGGACTACCTGGGGATGGCCGACCAGATCGGCACCCTGGAGGCCGGCAAGCTGGCCGACGTGATCCTGCTGCAGGGCAACCCGATGGACGGCTACTGGAACTGGCTCAAGCCCCGGATGGTCATACTGGGAGGCAAGATCGTCGTTGGGGCGACAAAATGAAGACCTTGGTGGCCGCGGCACTGGCTGCGCTGCTTTCAACCTCTGCCCTGGCTCAGGCAATACCTGACCCGGGGTTCAAGAGCGTTGGTCGCGGCTGGCCCATGAAGGCGGACGCCAACAAGTTCGAGGTCACCGGGGCCACCATGCGGCCGGCGCCGGGGGCTCCGGGTTTTTCCAATGTGCCTGGCATACCCGGCAGCACGCCGGCCACGCGGCCGCGCGTGTTCGTGGGCGCGGCCCGCGACGGCGCCGCGCCGCCGGGCATCACGCCACTGCCCGTGGACATGTTCACCACCAAGGATTTCTACAAGGACCGCGCACTGTGGTCCGACCCGCGCTACTTCCGCTGCAACAGCCCGGCGGCGATCGAGGAGCTGTGGGGGGCTGGCGGGGTAAGCCTGATCGACGCGAAGAAGGGCCCCGCCTCTGCGCCATGGGGCATGTGCGATCGCGACTATCCGCGCGCGGCCATTGTCAGTCCCTATCCGTTCAAGACTGCACAGGAACACTACGAGGCGCTGCTGGCGGAGACCAAGAAGCGTGGCGGTCCCACCATCCACACCTATGCCACCGTGCCGGGTGAGTGGACCGGCCGCTACGCGCATCCGGGATTCACGCCCGGCAATGCCTACTGGTACCGCATGCGGTACAACCAGACCTCCACGATCCTGTCGCTGCTGACCCCCGAGTACCAGAAGCGGATGGTTCAGGAGACCTACCACCAGGGCAACGACAATATGCCGCAGTGGCAGTCACAGTATTGCTGGCCGGAAGGCTTCATGCGCCGCTGGCACGAATTCGCGGTGTGGGAACACTACATCATGGTGACGCCGGACGACGTGCAGATCATGGCCGGCGTGGCGCGCAATTTCGTCACCAATATCCTGGTCGGTCGGCAGTTCAACATGACCGGTTCCGTGCCGCACATCGGCAAGGAAGTGCCGCGCTGGTACGGCGAGACCATCGGGTTCTGGGACCACGACAGCCTGATCACGTGGACCTCCAACATCCAGGGCTGGAAGGTCCATGCGGCCTACGAGTTCTCGAACAAGCTGCAGACCATCGAGATTTACACCCCCAACCGCGACGCCAAGGGCAAATTCCTGGGGCTCAACCACGAGGCCATCTTCTACGACCCGGAAGCCCTCGTGGAGCCGGTCCGCATAGTCCGCAGCTATGTCAAACTCAGCGGACTTAATGAAGGTGACCCTTACGTCTTTATCGAGTGCGTGCCTACAATCTATCCCGTGAAGGGTAAGGCCACGCCAGTGACGCCGGGCCAGACCATCCAGTTCGAGGTTCCCGACATGTACGGCCGCCCCTGGGCGCAGATGTGGGAGAAGTACTCGGAGGCGGGAATGGAACGGCCGAAGGACGAGGACATCTTCAGTTTTGGAAAGGAGAAGTAGCTTGAACTCGAATCGCAGGTTCATCGGTGCGATCGCTATTGCGGGCCTGTCGGCACTGGGCATACTGGCCGTGACACCGGTCAGCGCGCATCACTCTTTCGCCCTCTACAACAACGAGATCACCAAGGTGTACACGGGCGTGGTCACGCGGGTGAATCCGGACGCCAATCACCTGCAGATCTTCTTTGCCCCGATGAACGCCGAGCGCACGAACGTGGAGCGCGGCGCCGATGGCAAGCCCATCATCTGGGCGGTCGAAATGATGGGTTCCGCAGCCGCGGCCGAAGAGGGAATCTCGGTGGGCAGCTTTCCCCCGGGGACCATCTTCAGCGTCGGCATGCATCCGCTGCGCAGCGGCGAGCTGGCCGGTTCGCGCGACGGTGCGCTTATCCAGTGCCCGGCCAAGACGCCGCCCGCGGCTGGCAAACACTGCGACTCGGTTGCCGGCAGCATTGCCCATGCGCCCACGAAGGACATGGTCCTGGCTGTCCCCAAGGGCTGAGCGGAATAGATTGACCCGTGTCGGCCATCGTTGATTTCGCCCACCGGCTGCAGTCCACGCACTTCAGCATCTCGATCCAGTCCACGCTGTGGGTGATGCCGCTGGTGCAGGCGATTCACATCGTGATGATCGGAGTGGTGTTCGTGTCACTGCTGGTGATCTGCCTGCGTGTACTGGGCCGCGTACGCATGGATGAGAGCTTTGACACGGTGTGGGCACGGTTCGCGCCCTGGATGTGGACCGGCCTTGTGGTGATGCTGGCCACCGGCCTGGTGATGATGGCCGGTGAGCCGGTGCGCGAGGCCACCGCCACTTCATTCTGGCTCAAGATGGGCTTGATCCTGGTCGCCGTGGCCATCGTGCACGCGCTGCGCCGCAGCGTGGCGGGCAATACCGCAACGCGGTTTGCAGCCGGCCCGCGGGCCATGTCCGTGGCGATCATCGTGATTCTGCTGGCCATCGTGTTCCTGGGTCGGGCCATCGCCTATGACGTCGAGGTCTGGGGCCCATGGACCTGAACAGTTTCGCCCAGGCCGTGCATGCCTCGCCGGTGGCCGACTGGATGCGGGGCACGCTCAAGGCCATGCCGATTGTCGAGTCCATCCACGTGCTGTGCGCGGGGCTGGTCTTCGGCACCGTCCTGATCGTCGACCTGCGGCTGCTGGGCTACCCCAACACCCAGCGCTCATTCCTGCGGATTCATCACGAACTGATCCC
The DNA here is from genome assembly GCA_963726085.1 of uncultured Pseudomonadota bacterium. Lineage (GTDB taxonomy): Bacteria > Pseudomonadota > Gammaproteobacteria > Steroidobacterales > Steroidobacteraceae > ZC4RG30. Next base: position 216,461 of record CAVSAR010000004.1, read on the forward strand.
CGTCACATGGTGCGCATTCGTTGTGTCCGTCATCACCGGGGCGCTGATGTTTGCGCCCAACTCCATCACCTACGTGGGCAACACCGCGTTTCGCCTCAAGTTGCTGGCCATCCTGGCCGCCGGCATCAACATGGCCATCTTCCAGCTCATTACCGCGCGCAGCGTGGCCAATTGGGACCACAATGCCCGTGCGCCAGCCGGCGCGCGCCTGGCCGGCGCATTGTCCATAGGGCTGTGGATTGCCGTGATCTTCACGGCCCGCTGGATCGGGTTTACCAAGGGCTACGACTTCACGGTCCCGACGGACGTGCAGTTCGACTTTTCCAAGTAGCCCGCTATTCGGCGATGCGTACGCGTGGCACGTGCGGTGCACGCAGGAACAGTCCTGCCAGCTTGCGGCTGGCCACGTAGAACGCCGGCGTGAACAGCAGCCCGAACAGCGTGACGCCGATCATGCCGAAGAACACTGCCACGCCCAAGGCGTGGCGCAGCTCGGCGCCCGGGCCGCTGCCGAAGGCCAGCGGGATGACGCCAAAGATGAAGGCCGCGGAAGTCATCAGGATAGGTCGCAGGCGCGTGTGGGCCGCGGCAATGGCGGCATCCACGGGGTTAAGTCCGCGCTCCTCGCCCTGGCGCGCAAACTCGACGATCAGGATGGCGTTCTTGGCAGCCAGGCCGATCAGCACCACCATGCCGATCTGCGTCAGGATGTTGTTGTCCAGCTTCATGAGGTTGACGCCCAGGATCGCCGCCAGCAGGCACATGGGCACGATCAGGATCACCGCCAACGGCAACGTCAGGCTCTCGTACAGCGCGGCCAGGAAGATGAAGACGAAGGCCACGCCCAGGGCAAAGGCCAGCGCGCCGGCATTGCCCGAGACCTGTTGCTGGTAGGCCATGTCGGTCCACTCGAAGCCCATGCCGGCCGGCAGGATTTCGTTGGCCAGCCGTTCCATGGCGGCAATGGCCTGGCCGGACGAGTGCCCCGGCGCGGCGTCGCCCTGGATGTCGGCAGCCGGGTGCAGGTTGTAGCGCATCACCCGATACGGCGCGGTGGTCGGGCGCATGGTGGCCACTGCATCCAGGGGCACCATCGCGCCGGACGTCGAGCGGGTCTTGAGCTTCGCCAATCCAGTTCTGGTCCTGCCGATAGCTGGTATCGCCCTGCGCAATGACCTGGAAGGTGTGGCCCAGCAGGGTGATGTTGTTGACGTAGGTGCCGGCAAGGTAGGTCTGCAGCGTCGCGTAGACATCGCGCGCCGGCACGCCCAGCATTTCCGCCTTGTCGCGGTCGATCACCGCATCCAGCGAGGGATTGCGCGTATTGAAATTGCTGAACGCGCTGCCAATGGCCGGATCGGCCACCGCGGCCTCGCTGAGCTGCTGCACTACATCTTCAAGGGCCTCGTAGCCCAGCCCGCCACGATCCTCCACCATCATCCGGAATCCGCCAGTGGAGCCCAGCCCGCGCACCGACGCCGGGGTCGTGACGCGGATGTCAGCGGCAGTGACACCCGCAAGGCGCTTGCGAATGTCCGCGGCGATCACCTGCGAAGTCAGCCCCAGCGGCAGGCGCTCCTCGAATGGCTTGAAGATGGCCCACATCTGCCCGGAGCTGGTTGAATTGCTGAACGTGATGCCATCCATGCCGGAATACACGGAAGCGGAAGAAACCCCGGGCGTGCCCAGCACGATGGGCACCACCTGCTGCACGATGGCATCGGTGCGCGCGAGGCTCGCCCCTGGCGGCATGGTGATCGAGATCGGGACATTGGCCTGGTCCTGCGCCGGGATGAATCCGCGCGGCGTGTCGGCAACGCGCCAGATGGTCAGTGCCACCAGGCCTGCATACAGGACCAGCAGCAGCACGCCGCGGCGCAACAGCACGGCGGTGGCCCGTCCATAGCCATCGGCCAGGGATTCCATCCAGCCGTTGAGGGTTTCGCCGATGTCATGCAGGCGCCGGCCCAGCCGGGTCTTGCCCGCGTCGGCGTCGTGCGGCTTGAGGATGGTCGCCGCCAGCGCCGGGGACAGCGTCAGGGAGACCACCAGCGAGATGACCGTGGCCGACGCAATGGTCAGCGCGAACTGCTTGTAGAACTGGCCGGCGATGCCGCCCATGAAGGCGGTGGGCACGAACACCGCAATCAGCACCAGCGCGATGCCGATGAGCGCGCCACCGACCTCGTCCATGGTCAGGTGCGCGGCCTCGCGCGGCGCCATCCCGGCTCGGATATGCCGCTCGACGTTTTCCACCACCACGATGGCATCGTCCACGACGATCCCGATCGACAGCACCAGCGCAAACATCGACAGGTTGTTGAGCGAGAAACCAAACGCCGCCATCACCGCCAGCGTGCCGATCAGGGACACGGGGATGGCCAGCAGCGGGATCAGCGCCGTGCGCCAGCGTTGCAGGAACAGGATCACGACAATGACGGCCAGGATGATGGCTTCCAGCAACGTGTGCCGCACCGCCTCGACGGCCGCGCGCGTGAACGACACCGGATCGAAGATGATTTCGTAGGCCACCCCGGGCGGGAATTCCTTCTTCAGTTCCTCCATCGTGCGCCGGATGTTGTCTTCCGTTTCCAGCGCATTGGTATTGGGTGCCTGGTTGACGCTCAGCGATACGGCCGGTTCCATGCTCTTGTAGGCATTGATGGCGTAGTTCTGCGCACCCAGTTCCACCCGGGCCACATCGCCGATGCGGGTAACGCGGCCGGCGGCATCGCGCTTGATGATGGCCTGCAGGAATTCCTCGGGTGAATCCAGCCGCCCCTGGGCGCGCACATTGAGCTGGTACGCGGCCGGGTTGTCGTTGAAGGGCGGCGCACCGATCGCGCCGCCGGCCACCTGCAGGTTGTTGTTGCGCAGCGCGGTGACGATCTCCGTCACCGTCAGGTCGCGGCTGGCCGCGCGCTCCGGATCGATCCAGACCCGCATCGCGTAGTCCCGGGCGGCGTTGGTGGTCACGTCGCCGACCCCGGGGGTGCGCAGCAGGCGTTCGCGCACCTGCAGGCTGGCGTAGTTGGCGATGTACTTGCGATCCACGCTGCCATCGGAGGTGAACATGTGCACGATCAGCAGCGTCTCGGTCGAGGCCTTGCGCACCGTGATGCCCAGGTCGCGCACCTCCTGCGGCAGCTGCGGCAGCACGGTCTGGATGCGGTTCTGCACGTCGACCTGTGCGATGTCGATGTCCGTGCCGGCCTTGAAGGTCACCGTGATCGAGACCCGGCCCTCGGCGCTGGAGGACGAGGACATGTACATCATGTTCTGGATGCCGTTGATCTGCTGTTCCATCGGCGCGGCCACGCTGTCGGCCAGTTCTTCGGCGGTGGCTCCCGGGTAACATGGCGCTGACCGTGACCGTGGGCGGGGCAATCTGCGGGTACTGGTCCAGGGGCAGCGTCAGGTACGCGATCAGCTCCGATCAGCGTGATGACCACCGACACGGCCGCCGCGAAGATCGGTCGCTCGATGAAGAAATGCGACAGGCGCATGGGTCAGTGCGCGGGCTGGGCGGTGGCCGGCGCGGCCTTCACCGGCATTGACAGGCGCGCTGTTCTCGCCGCGTGACACGCCCGTCGGGAATTCGCTGACCACCCCTTCCTTGACCGTGACCTTGCGCCCGGGCCGGGCGCGCTGCACGCCACTGATGATCACGCGGTCCGCGGGCACCAGGCCCGCGCGCACCACGCGCAGTCCGCCGCACCAGCCGGCCGGGCTCGACGACTTTCTGCGCCACGACACCGGCGCCATCGACCACGTAGACCACGTGGCGCGTCTGGTCGGTCACGATGGCTTCATCGGGCACCAGCAGCGCGTCAAAGGGTGCCGAGTCGAACAGGCGCATCTGCCCGAACATGCCCGGGGAGATGAAGCCCTGCGGGTTGTCGACCACTGCGCGGCCGCGGATGGTGCCGGAGCTGCGGTCCATGGCGTTGTCGATGAAATCTACCCGACCCTTCCAGCGATATTCGGTCTCGTCCTGCAGGCGAATCTCCACCTGGCTGTTGCGCGTGCCGCCGGCCTCGCGCCGGTACTTGAGCAGTGCGGATTCCGGCGCGTCGAACAGGAAGCGGATGGGGTTCTCACTGACGATGGTCGTCAGCAACGTGGTGTCGGCGGCGACGAGGTTGCCGGCCGTCAGCCGCCGATATGAGGCACGCCCGGAAATCGGCGCGGTGACGCGCGTGAACGACAGGTTCAGTTCCTGCGTGGCCAGGGCGGCCTCGGCCGCGGCCAGGCTGGCGGCAGCGCGCAATTGCGCGGCGACGTTGAGGTCGACCTGGGCCTTGCTCACCAGTTGCTGGGCTACCAGCGACTGGGTGCGCGCAAGGTCCGCGTCGGCATTGGCAAGGGCGGCGCGCGCGCCGGCCACTTCGGCCCGGGCGCCGGCCAATGCGGCCGCATAGGGCCGCGGATCAATGCTGAACAGCAGCTGGCCTTTTACAACCTTCTGGCCATCGGTGAAGTGGATCGACTGGATGGCGCCGCCCACGCGCGGCCGCACGTCGACACTGTCCACGGCCTCGAAACGACCGGAGTAGTCATCCCAGTCGGAGACCCGCTGCGCCAACGGCACGGCCACCACCACCGTGGGCAGGGGCTGCGGCGGCGTTGCCTGCTTGGTGCAGGCAACGCCCAGCAGGACCATCAAGGCCGGGGCCAGAGCCAGGACGGGGGATTTAGGCGTTCTTCTCGTCATGCGCGGGGGCGCAGAATAGCAGCCCCCGGGCGACGTCGGACCCAGCGATCAGATTTTCCCGACCAGCTCGACCGAGGGCGTCAGGCTCTTGGCGCCCGGCTTCCACCTGGCCGGGCAGACCTCACCCGGATGCGAGGCAACGTACTGGGCGGCCTGCACCTTGCGCAGCAGTTCCCGGGCGTCGCGGCCGATGCCGTTGTCATGGACCTCCAGCACCTTGATCAACCCTTCGGGATTGATGACGAACGTGCCGCGCAGGGCGAGGCCTTCCTCCTCGATCAGCACCTCGAAGTTGCGCGCCAGGGTCGCGGTCGGGTCGCCCACCAGCGGGTACTGGATCTTTTTTATAGCTGCCGATGTGTCGTGCCATGCCTTGTGTGCGAAGTGGGTGTCGGTGGACACGCCGTAGATTTCCACGCCCAGCTTGGTGAATTCCGCATAGGTATCGGCGAGGTCTTCCAGCTCGGTGGGGCAAACGAAGGTGAAATCGGCCGGATAGAAGACAAACACCGACCACTTGCCCTTGAGATCGGCGTCCGTGACGGTGACGAAATCGTCCTTGTGAAAGGCGGTGGCCTTGAACGGCTTGATCCGGGTATTGATGAGTGACATGGGCGGGGTTCCTCGGGTGTAGGTATTGCAGCCAAGGGTACGCACCGCCGCATTGGAATTGAAATCAATGGATACGATTGAAAGGATAGATTCCGTCTATCGAGTCGCCAAGTGGCCCCAGGGTCGCTACGCCCCGAGCGGGTGCAAATATTGTTCAATGGCGGGCGCCGGGCCGCCGCGGGTGCGTACCACTTTTGTGCAGGGGCGGCTGCGGCGCGAATGCGCCGCCTCCCGCTGTTCCAGTCTGGTGCCGGGGACTTGGCATTGCGATTGCAATATCTGGGTTGGGTTACTGACAGGAGACCCAACATGCTCAGGGAATACACGCGCGCCATCGTGACCAGTCTGGCGTCACTGCTTGCAACTGCGGTTTCGGTGCTGCTGGCCTTGTCGGCCGCCACCTAGACCGGCCCGAACGTTCAAGACGCTCGATCCTTAATCGCCGGAAGTGCCCGGATCGAGCTGCAGCTGCGGCAGGTCCTGCTGCGCTAGCCCCTGGATGTCGCCGCCGACGCCCAGCAGCGCCGTTCTGCCTGCCTCCAGCTGCTTCTCGCGGCGGGCCCAGCGCTGCAGCGTCTGGTTCTTTTCGGACTCCAGTTCCTCGCGCATGCGCTGCAGGGCTTCAAGCACGCCCTTGAGCTTCTGCGCAAACTGCGGCGAGGTCACGTAGTCGTACACCGCTTCCATCTTCTCGTCCTTGCCGGCCGAGGCGACGCGCTGCTTGTGCACATCGAGCAGCCCGGCGCGCAGGGCCTCGGCCAGCTGCAACGCGACCTGCCAGGTGGCGACCCAGACGCCATCGACCAGCCCGAACTGCGTGCCCGGCAGCCATTCCTTGGGGGTGGCCGTGGGCATCGTGACCAGCACACCCACGTCCGCCGAACAACCGCGCATGTCTTCCTTCAACTTGGCCAGCCACTGGGGGCTCCACGTGGAGGCGCGCTTGGTTTCCCAAAGCAGTACGCCGGCCTGGGCCCCAGTACGCGACTGCACGTGGTGAATCACATCGCCGCCGCGCACGCCCTTGCGTACTTCCTCGATACGGTCCAGCGGGCAGGTGCGGCGCAGGCCTTCCTCCAGCGCCAGCTCCAGCACTTCGCCCTGCATTTGCTGCGAGCCCTGCTCGGCCTTGCGCTGCATGTCCACGACCTGCGCCTTCATGTCATCAATGGTCTTTTGTAGTTCCGCCTTTTCGAGCGCCGTGCGCTCCTGCTCCTGGGCACGAACCATCGCCTCGCGCTGCGCCAGCTTGGCATCGACCCCGCGCTGGACTTCGAGCGCGAACGCCTCTTTTTCATCCTTGAGCTTCTGGCGCTCTTCGAGCAGCTGCAGCTGTTCGCTACGCAGCTGCGTGACCTGGGCCTGCGCGGTGCTGAACTGCTTTTGCGCGGCTTCCAGCTGCAGTCGCCCGGCCTCCGTGGCCTGGACCCGCGCCTCGGCCACGGCACGTTGCTGCTGCTCGGCCAGCATTTTCTCGCGCTGCTGCGCACGCTTTTCCGTGGCCAGACGCTCTTCCTCGCGCAGGGCCTCGATGGCCTGGCCGCTGGCGGTCTCGATGCCCTCCAGCGCCTGGCGAGCAAATCCCTGCTCCAGGGAAAACTCGTGCTCGCACTTCGGGCAGGTAACCCGGGCGTCGGGCTTGAGGACGTAGGTGGTATCCACGGTCATGGCAATGGGCGCTCCAGGGACAGCGATTTGAGTTCCAGCACATCGCGGATCGCCGCACCGTCCCAGTGATAAGCATAGTGCTTTGCCACCTTGCAGGGGCCGACCCTGTCGGGCCAGAACACCGCTGCGCACTGTCCGCCGGGATGGCGAACGCTGTCGTACACCACGCCGTTGGCGTTGGCCCCACGCAAGCGCAGGCCCAGAGGCTGGCTGGCGCAATAGTCGTCCGGCTGGTGCAGGTCCGGATATCCGCCGCGCAGGTCGTGCAGCGTGCAGGCGATGCGACACTGGTAGCTGCGCATCTGCAGCTGCATGGCCGGTTCATGCGTGCGTGCCAGGAAGCGCTCGCGGTGGAAGACCGTTTCCCGGATCGCCGTCTCCAGTGCGCGGCTTGCATAGAACACGCCGAAACTGCCATCGGAAAAGCGCGAACCTTCCGGGCTCAGATGGGTAAAGGCCGCCATCACCGGCGTGGAGCCAGGGCCGGTGAGCCAGCGCTCACGCGCGATGTGCGCCCATGGGCCTGACTGCTGGCGCAGCCGCGGATTGGTAAGGGCTTCGACGGCGGCCAGGGCCTCGAAGTCGGCGGGACCTGCGATCCGGTCCCAGGGTCCGACCACCGGATAGCGGCTGGGCACGATGCGCCACGCCGGCTGCCAGCGGATCCGGCGCTGGGGGATGCTGGAAGGATCAGCCGCGCTGCGCATCCAGGTACTGGCGCACCTCGAAGAGGTCGCTGACGTTGCCGCCCAACATGCGCTGCAGCGCACTGTGTCCGCCGAACAGCGGCGCCATGTTGGGTTCGCTGACCCAGTGATCGGCCCGCCGGGGATCCGGAAGCAGGATCTGCAGTGCCTTGTAGATGCCCAGCAGGTAGCTGATGCGTTCCAGCACATCGCGTGGCAGGGCGCCGTCGCGCACCTTTTTCCACTTGAAATAGGTCGATGCCGGGGGATTGCCCAGCAGCACCCGCTGCTGAGCCGTGTTGAGGCCCCAGCGCTCGGCGATCTGGAAGAAGGCCCGCAGTGCCGGACCGGCGTAGTCGCCGGCGGGCAAAGGCCGCTCTGCCGTAGGGGAGCTGGCGCTGCCTCGGGAACTGGGCGTGGTCACCGGTAAAGTCTACTCCATGTATGGAGTAATATAAGTCTTTTCTTCCTTTATAGAGTATCGCCAGCGACAGGCCGACCCGGGTGCCGGCTGGAGCCCCTGCCCGGCGGGTGCTAGCCTGCGGGCACAAGGCCACGGGGGAACACCATGTCGAAGTGGGACGAGACGACCGGCCAGCGAATAGCCGACGATTCGCTGCTCAGCGACGATGAGCTGGCGCGCTGTGCACGCGCCGATCAACCTGACCCCGCCCCGCGCGCGCCCATTCCCACCCAGATCGTATCCAACGGCGAATACATGCCGTTGCCGCAAAGCGGCAGCCAGAAGCGCGTCGAAGCGCGCGTCAACGAGTTGGCGGACGTGGCCAGTCGCAAGCTGGGGGTCTCGCGGCGCAGTTTCCTGGGTGGCGCCGGCGGGATGACCGCCTCGTTCCTGGCGATGAACGAGGTATTCGGCCACTTCTTCGATGTTGACGCACGCGGCCTGCTGATCCCCGACGCCTACGCGCAGTCCGGTCCGCCCGGGGACCTGTTTGTCTTCGACGACCAGCTGCACATGGTGCGCGGCAGCCGCTACGACGCTGCCGCGCCGCTGCGTGCGCTGGCCCAAGGCCCCACGTGCCACCAGCTTCAAGTCCAATCCGCTCAATCCGCGCGGCGTGAAGGACGAGCACGGCGACACCTGGGGGGTGTGGAACCGAGCGCTGGTGGGGTTGCCCAATTCACCCGAGAACTTCCTGATCACGCAGTTCATCAAGGACGTGTTCCTGGACAGCCAGGTCACGGTGGGCCTGCTCAGCAACGTGCCTGCCGGCGTGGTCGATCCGCCGGGGGCCAAGACGCCACGCAACATCAAGGAGGCCCAGGCCGGCGAAATCCTCACCGCGGCACAGACCGCCGCGGCGCGCGACTTCGTCAACCGGATCTCCGGCTCGCAGCGCATGCTGGCGCACGCCCTGCTGTACGTGGGCAAGGGGAATCTGGACTATATCCGCCAGCAGGCCGAGCAACTGCAGCCTGATTCCTGGAAAGGCTACAACATCGGGACGTCCGCAAAAGTGGACAACGATCCATTGAGCCTGATGCGCCAGTGGCGTCATGACGATGAGGCCGTTGCCTATCCCACCTTCGAGCTGATCCAGTCGTTGTACGAGAAGAACAAGTCGACCAAGCCCGGGCAGAACAACATCTGCGTGCACAAGGGATTGGTCGACGGGCAGGCCCCGCGACCGGAGATCGGCCACCCGGCGGACCTGCCCAAGGCCGCGCGGGATTGGCCCAAGCTCAATTTCATCACCTATCACGCCTGCATCCAGCCCGCGTTCTTCATGTATGACTCACTGGCCCAAGTGCGCTCGGGCAAGTTGCGCGAGGGCGTGCCGGACATCAGCTGGACGACTGAATATGCGGTGCTGTGTCGTGACCTGCCCAACACCTATGCCGAGATCGGCACGACCTGGGCTGCCTCCATCGTGACCTTCCCCACGCTGGCGGCGCACCTGCTGGGGCAGCTGCTCAAGTTCATGGGACCGGACCGCGTCGTGTTCGGTTCGGATTCGGTGTGGTGGGGTTCCCCACAGTGGCAGATCGAGGCGCTGTGGCGCTTCCAGATCCCGGAGGACCTGCGCAAGCGCTACGGCTACCCGGAACTCACGCCGCAGATCAAGCGCAAGATCCTGGGCCTCAACTCCGCCCGGCTCTATGGCATCAAGCCGGCCAGCAATCTGGCCACGCAGTTCAAGCCGGTGCCCAGGGATTACGTATCGAAGATGACGCCGGAATTCCGGCACCTGATGGAAGTGGACAAGCCGATTGCCGACAACCTGCAGCGCATGCGCCAACTGTACGTGCAGTCCGGCGTCGCGCCAGACCACCTGCGCTATGGATGGATCAGAAACGCATAAGCTCATCGGTCACTTATAACCAAATACTAACCGCTGCAAGACTGACCCGGTGACCACCGGTTCATAGGCTGGGAAGCCTACGAACTGTCCAACCGGGAGATGTCTTGTGAAGATTCGAAGCCGCAGCGTGGCCGCCGCTGTCGCAGCCCTGCTGCCCTTTGCCCTGACCGCCACTGCACAGGAGGGTCCCGCCGCCGGCGAGCCCCGTGCGACCGCCGAGTCGGGCACGACCGAACTCACGGAAGTTACCGTGACGGCCCGCCGCAGGTCCGAGGCCGTGCAGGACGTGCCGATTGCGATCTCGGTGCTGGACGCCGCAGCCCTTGAGGCCACCGGCAGCTTCAATGTCGGCAAGCTGGCCCAGCTGCAACCTTCATTGCAGTTCTATTCCAGCAACCCGCGCAATACCGCCATCAATATCCGCGGCCTGGGTGCGCCATTCGGCTTGACCAATGACGGCATCGAGCAGGGCGTGGGCATCTACGTGGACGAGGTCTACTACAGCCGTATCGCCGCGGCGACCTTTGATTTCCTCGACGTGGAACGCCTGGAAGTGCTGCGCGGCCCGCAGGGCACGCTGTACGGAAAGAACACCACGGCAGGTGCCGTCAACATCACCACGCGCGCGCCCAGCTTTACCCCCGAAGCCCGCGCCGAACTGACCATCGGCAACCTGGGCCTGGTCCAGGCCAAGGCGGCGTTTTCCGGTCCGCTGATCGCCGACACGCTGGCCGGAGGCCTGGCCATTTCTGCCACCAGCCGCCACGGCACGATCTATGACACCACATCGCAGAACAAGGTCAACGAACTGGACAACTTAGGCATCCGTGGCCAGCTGCTGTGGAAGGCCAGCGATAACCTGGATGTCACCTTCGCCGGTGACTACAACCACCAGGATCCCGAGTGCTGCGCGCAGGTTTACGTAAGCGTCGGCGCCACCCAGCGGCCCCTCAATCGCCAGTACGCCGCCTTGTCAGCCGCGCAGAACTACGTGGTGCCCAGCACCAACGCCTTTGATCGCTTGACCGACCTGGACGCCGCGCTCAACGCCAAGCAGAACCTGGGCGGCGCGTCGGTTCGCGCCAACTGGAAACTCGGCGCGGGGGACTTCTCTTCGGTCACCGCCTGGCGCCACTGGGACTGGGTTCCGTCCAATGATCGGGACTTCACGGGACTGCCGGTCACGACCAAGTCGGAAAATCCCTCCATACAGGACCAGTACACCCAGGAATTCCGCTACTCGTTCGTGGGCGACCGGATCGACTATGTGGCCGGCGCGTTCGGGTTCTACCAGAAGCTGCATACCGATGGCCTGCAGGTGCAGGGTCCGGCGGCCAGCAAGTGGCTGCTGGCCCCCTCCAACCCCAACTCCAACAATCCTGCCGCTCTCAATGGCCTGACCTCCACCAATGACATCGACTTTCAGAACACCAGCCTGGCGCTGTTCGGGCAGCTGAGCTGGAAGGTCTCGGACAAGTGGCGCATCGAGCCGGGCCTGCGCCTCAACTATGACGACAAGAAGGGCTCGTACATCGCCACCGTGACCAATGCGACCAACACGCCGCTGACCAGCGACCAGCGTGGCGTACTGGCACCACAGGCCTACGATGCCAGTTTCAACGACTGGAACCTTTCCGGTGACCTCAATGTCGCGTACGCGATCACGCAGGACGTGCTGGCCTATGCCACGTACGCCCGCAGCTTCAAGTCCGGCGGCATCAATCTGTCGGGCCTGCCGCTGGATGCCAACAACAATCCCATCATGGCCGCCGCCACGGTCAAGCCGGAGACGGTCAACAACTATGAAGTCGGCCTCAAGACGCAGTTCCTGGACCACCGCGCGACCCTGAACATCGCCGGCTACTGGACGGAGATTGACGACTACCAGGCAACGGTGACCAACGGCCAGCTGGGGGTGATCCGCGGTTATCTGGCCAACGCTGACAAGGTGCGCGTGCGTGGCGTGGAAACGGATTTCCAGATCCACCCCAGCGAACGGTTCAATGCCTATGTAAACGCGGCCTTCACCGACCATCAATACGTGAGCTTCCCCGACGCACCTTGCCCGCCAGAACTTTCGGGCGGCACCACCGCGTCAGCGGCGCATCCGCCTAGCGCGCCGGGCACCCCGGGCGGGTTCAGCCCGGCCTTCTGCGACATCTCGGGCCAGGGGCTGCCAGGTATCTCAAAGTGGGCCTTCTCTTACGGCGCCGAGTACAACCTGCCGGTCTCGTTGCTGGGCCAGAGTGGCGCTGCCTACCTGGGAGCTGATGGCAACTATCGATCCCAGTTCTCCTCGAATCCCTCGCAATCGATCTACACGCAGATCCCGGCATACGCGGTTGCCAACCTGCGGGCCGGATTCCGCGTTGATGGGCGCTGGGACGTGTTCGTGTGGGCGCGCAATGCCTTTGATCGCGAATACTACGATTTGCTGGCCGTGACACCGGGCAGCACCGGCCTGATCTCGGGCAACCCGGCAGACCCCCGCACTTATGGACTGACGTTCAAAGCACAGTTCTGACCCGTGTCATCATTGGCCCATGCGCAGATTAACCCCCGGCGTTTGGGCCAGAATATTCATGACAGCGGTGTTGGTCGGCTCCCTTGCCAGGGATGGCGAGGGAGCCGACTCCTCTGCGTTTCGGATCGCGGGCAGTGTTCGCCTCAGAGAGGAGGTTCTCGACGAACAATTCCGGCCCGGGTACAACGAGAACCAGAGCCTCTTTAGCATGCGCTCGACACTGCTGGCGGAATGGCAACAGGGCAACTGGCGGCTGGGCGCTGAAATGTATGACAGTCGCGCCTATGGCGCCGATCCCGGGGACCTGCTGTCCACCGGCGAGGTCAATGCCTTCGAAATCGTGCAGGCCTATGCCGTGCGCAGCTTCGCGGATGCTTTCGGCCAGGGCACGTCCACGTCCGTGCAGGCGGGTCGGTTCACCATGAACGTGGGCTCGCGGCGGCTGGTTGCCGCCGATGACTATCGCAACACCACCAACGGTTATACCGGCATCCGCACCGACTTCACGCTGCGTAACAAGACTGCCATCACCGCCTACTACACCTTGCCGCAGGAACGCCGGCCGGACGACCCGGAATCATTGCAAAACAACAAGGTGCATTTCGATCACGAGAGTTTCGACCTGCAGCTGTGGGGCCTGCTGGTGGCCCAGCCTGACCTGCCGGGACGGCTGACTGCGGAAGCAGGCTACGTGGGCTTCAAGGAAGCCGATGAACCCGGCCGCCCCACGCGCAATCGCAATCTGACTTCGTTCAGTGGCAGGCTCATCACCGAACCGGCGCCCGGCCAATTCGATTACGAGACCGAGGCGATAGTGCAGACCGGCAGGATTCGCGCCAGCCTGGCGACCAATGCAGCACTGCAGGATGTAAGCACCTGGTTCGTACACGCGATGCCGGCAGGACATTCGATGCCATGGGCAAGCCACGGCTGTCACTTGAGTACGACTACGCCACCGGTGACGACAGCAGCGCCTCGTACGGCCGGTTCGATACGCTGTTCGGCAGTCGCCGCGCGGATCTGGCGCCATCGAGCATTTATGCGCTGCTTGGACGCACCAACCTACAGTCCCTGGGGCTGCGCCTGGAGACTGCCCCGACACAGCGGCTGGATGGCTTCGGGGTATTCCGGGCCATCTGGGCCGCTTCGGCCACTGACCAGTTCTCGACTTCTGGCGTGCGCGACCCCACGGGCGCATCCGGGCGGTTTGGCGGCTACCAGGCCGACGCACGCGTTCGTTACTGGTTGATCCCAAAATCCCTGCGGGCAGACTTCAATGGTGACTGGCTGATCAAGCGCGGGCTGCTGCGCGACGCCCCCAACGCCACGCCCTATGGAAACACGCTTTTTCTTTCCTTTGCGCTGACGGCTTCTTTCGGGAGATAGAGATGAAGAGACTCGCACTGCTGCTGTTGACGGCACTTGCCGCCGCCGGCTGCGCCAAGAAGGCACAGGAAGTCACGCTGCTCAACGTGTCCTATGACCCGACTCGTGAACTGTACGCCGACTACAACGCTGCGTTTGCGGCTCACTGGAAGGCGACCACCGGGCAGAACGTGCGTATCGACCAGTCCCATGGCGGCTCCGGCAAGCAGGCACGTTCCGTGATCGATGGCCTGGCAGCAGACGTGGTCACGCTGGGACTGGCAGGAGACGTGGATCAGCTGGTCACCAGGGGAAAACTGCTGTCGCCCGACTGGGAGTCGCGGCTGCCCGACAACAGCGCGCCCTATACCTCGACCATCGTGTTCCTGGTGCGCCATGGCAACCCGAAAAACATCCATGACTGGGGCGATCTGGTGCGCGACGGCGTGGCTGTAGTCACGCCCAACCCCAAGACCTCCGGTGGCGCACGCTGGAACTACCTGGCGGGATGGGCGTGGGCACGCAAGCAGCCCGGTGGCAGTGACCAGACAGCCAAGGAGTTCCTGCGCAAGCTGTATCACAACGCGCCGGTGCTCGACACCGGAGCGCGCCAGGCACTGACGACATTTGCCCAGCGGGACATCGGTGATGTGTTGATCTCCTGGGAGAACGAGGCCTTCCTCGCCACCAAGGAGCTGGGACCGGACAAGTTCGAGATCGTCGTGCCGTCGGTCAGCATCCTCGCCGAACCTTCCGTGGCGGTCGTCGATCAGGTGGTCCTGAAGAAAGGCACGCGTGACGTGGCGCAGCAATACCTCAAGTACCTCTACTCACCAGAGGGCCAGGAAATCATTGCAAGGCATTACTACCGTCCGCGCGATCCGCAGGTGGCAGCCAAGTACGCCAGCCAGTTCCCCGGCAATCACGATGCTGACCGTCAAGGATTTCGGCGGCTGGGAAAAGGTGCAGAAGGAGCAGTTCGCCGATGGTGGTGTATTCGACCAGCTGACCGCGCACTGATAGCAATTGGCTATGGCCACGATCCGAAACGTCACTTCAGATTGTCACGTTGGGTAGCTAACCTGTACTCCGGCCCTCAGGGCACATTCCGAAGACCCCGCAACAAGCCCCCCCTGGCGTCTGGCGCAGTTTTCGAGCTCTGAGTGGCCACCAGTTTCACGCTGAAGTGCAGACCCCCCTCGGCACGTTCAGCTCACTCGACGGTCCACCACCTGGTGGGCCGTTTTCTTTTCAGCGCCGAAATGGAATTGGGTGCGGCAGCACCAGGCGGTCGATGTCAGCTTGCGAGCTGCATTGCCGCAATTGCCGCGCACCGTGTGCACCAAGCTGCGGTGCCAGTAGCGAAATGAGATCGAACATTGCGTCCGGGTGAACCGCGTGTCGCGACAGTCCGACCCACGTAGTCAGGGGCTCAAACAGATGCGTGGCATTGCGCACCCGCAAGTCGGCATCCTCTTCGCCGTCTATGGCCAGATCAGCCAGTACGCCGACGCCCAGACCCTTGCGGATATAGGCCTTGAGGACGCCGGAATCCCAGGCCGTCACGGCAAGCTCAGGTTCCAGTCCTGCGCGCTGGAAGGCTGCGATCAGCGATGAGGTTCTGCGGCATGCTGGGCGTATAGGTGATGAGCGGATAGGCGGCCAGTTGTGCCAGCGTGGGTTGGTTGACGTAGGCGAGCGGATGGTCCTCGGGTGTCACGATCACGCGCCGCCAGCGAAAGCACGGCACGCGCAGTAGGCCGGTGAACGCGGGATCCGAGCCGCTGGCAATGGCCATGTGTGCTTCGCCCCGTTTGATGAGCTCCGGGATCTGCCCTGAGTCTCCGTGGCGCAGGTGGATCGGCAGGTGCGGATGCAGCTCGCGCAAGCGGCACAGGATCGCAGGCAGGACATAGCGTGCCTGCGTGTGGGTCGTGGCAATCGAGAATCCCGACAGGCTGTCGCCGGGATCTGCAGGCTGCGCGCTAGAAACGGATGCCGACCCGTACATAGGCCTGCCGCCCATCGTTCTCATAGGGAACCTGACCCGGGTACTTGCGACCCAGCGCCTGGTTGAACTGCGTGAGCGGGGTATAGTTGTCCAGCAGGTTCTCGGCACCCACGGTGATGTCGACCGCGCTGTTCAGTGCAAAGGTGCCGAACAGGTCGACAAACGTCTGCGCGCCCACCGGCTGGTTGAGACTGGCATTGCTGGCATCTGCCGCCCAGATCCACTCGCCGTAGTGCCGGGCGCGCGCGAACAGCTTGAGCTTGTTCCACTCGTAGTCGGCCGACAGGATCCCGGTGACTCGCGGCAGGGCGCGTTCCACCTGCAGCGTCACCACCGGCGAGATCACCGTCGGATCCGCACGCGTGATTTTCGTGTCGTTGTAGTTCAACGCCGCCGTAAGCCCGAGTCGGCCCGGACCCGCGGGCTGGCGGAAGGTACCCACCAGATCCACGCCACGGGTGCGCGTGTCAAAGCCGTTGGCGAAGTAGCGCACCGTATTGAGCTCGCTGGCACCGGGCACCCCCGCGGCAATCAGGGCAACGCGGTCCGCCGGGGTGACCGTGAAGGTCTGCGAGATGCCGATGCGATCGGTTATGTCGATCTGGTACGCATCCAGCGTCGCTGACAGCCGCTGCGATGGCGCATAGACCAGGCCGGCGCTGAAGTTGGTGGATTCCTCCGGCTTTAGCTCGCGACCGCCGAAATACTCGGCGCCCGGCGACGTCGACGGGAAGATGCCGTTGGTCAGCACCACGTTGGTCCGCGCGTCGGGATTCTGGCTCACGTTTGTCAGGTTCTCCTGTCCCGGCGTGGGCGCACGGAATCCGGTACTGGCCGCCCCGCGCACGCTCAGCGCCTCGGTCAGCTTGAACCGGGAGCTGAGCTTGCCATTGGTGGTGACGCCGAATGTCGAGTAGTTCTCGACGCGACCGGCCACATCGACGTTCCAGCGCTGGCGTCAGGTCCAGGTCCACATCCACGTAGGCGGCCGTGTTTTCCGTCCACCACTTGCCCGCCGATACCGGCGCGGCACCCGGAAAGCCGTTGGCGCCCGGGGCCAGGTCGCGCAGCGGGCCTACTTCCCAGGAGGCCGCATCGCCCGCATCAATCTCATACTGCTCGCGACGGTACTCGAGGCCATAGCCCACGTTGACCGGGGTAGCCAGGGCCGTCTGCCACGCATATACAAAATCCAGATTAACGTTGGATTCGGTCTGCTGTCGAGATCCGGCATCGAACGAGGTGGGCGAGAGCGGTCCGAGGGAGGCATTGATCGTCTGCGACAGGTTGTAGTCGATGCGGTTGCTGCCCAGCGACGCGCTGAGATCCCACGTGAGTTTTTCGGTCCAATCGCCCTTGATCCCGACCACGGCACTGTAGTCGTGGCCCTCGGAGCCGAATTGGGGCGTGAAGCCGCCCGGATAGATCGATCGCAGGTCCCAGGTGGGATAGATGGCATTGGGGCCGTTCTGGAACACCGACCGGTTGTAGGCACTGCTTTGTGCTGCGCCGGCGGCAGCCGCCGGCGCACGCCAGTTGAAGTCACTGACGCCGCTGACATCGGCGTAGTTGCCAAAGGCATAGGCCTTGGTGCTCTCGCCCAGCTCGAATCCGCTGTTGACGAAGACCTTGACGCTTTCGAGCTCTGGCTGGCCGAAATTCTGCACGTAGGGTTGCCTGATGGTGCTTGCATAGGGTTCCCCCAGCGCGATCAGGGCATCGGCCTGGGGTCGCTGCACGGAGCGCGAGGTCGCATCGCTGTTGGCGTATTCGACGGTCAGGTTCACGCTGCCGCGATCACCCAGCGGCAGCCCGCTCTCGATCGAGGCCTGAACATTCTGCCCATCGCCAGCCGAGTATTCACCGAACTGCAGGTAGCCGTTGGTGCCCGGCTTGTCTTCGAGTATGAAGTTGACCACGCCGGCGATCGCGTCGGAGCCGTACTGCGCGGATGCACCATCGCGCAGCACTTCGACGCGCTTGACCGCCGACTGGGGGATAAGCGACACGTCCTCGCCCTGCGCACCGCGCGCGGTGACGTCGATGAAGGCGGAGCGATGGAAGCGCTTGCCGTTGATCAGCACCAGCGTGTGATCCGGTGACAGGGCGCGCAGCGTCGCCGGACGCACGAATATGGCGCCGTCATTGAGTGGCAGCCGCCTGACGTTGTAGGAAGGGACCAGCGCCTGCAGCTTGTTGTTGAGATCCGAGGTAAAGGTGGACTGCAGGTCACCCTGCGTCACGACATCGACCGGCACATTGGATTCCACTGCCGTGCGTTCGGCGCGCCGCGTACCGGTCACGATGACCTGCTCCAGCGAATCTTCTGCGGCCGCAGCGGTCGGCGCTACATCGCCCGGTGCGGCAAAGGCGACACCCGACATCGCCAGCGCAATACTCGAGGAGACCAGGGTCAGCCTGCGCGACCCTGAGCGTGTGAATTTGTTCATCTTGTTCCCTAAATTGAAAGAATGAGGTCTTCAGGGAATCTAGCTGGCGGCGCGGGGGCAGCGGAAATGCCCAACGGAAACCTCTACACGTCCAGGAGTTCTAAGACTTCGCGGTTTTTGCCGCGGCCGAGGTTGGTCCCCCGTCGCCTGACGAGCCACCGTCAATCAGTCGCCCATCTGGAAGCTTGATGCGGCGCGCATCGATGACGCGCGCGCCACTGCGCGCGAGATAGCCATCTATGACCAGCGTGTCGCCTGGCTTGACGTCGGTCTTGGCCAGGCCCCGGCTTGACAGTATTCCCGGCGCCGCGCCTTCGCAGCGCCACAGGGCCGGCTCGCCATCCTTGCCGGCGACCTCAAGTTCGAGCCACGCGTGTGGATTGGTCCAGTGGATGGTGCGCAGCTTGCCGGACAGGCGTATGGGCTTCTTCGCGTCATACATCGCGGAGAAGGAATGGTGTGCCTCGGCCGGCAGCACCGCCGACACGGCCAGCACGCCGATTGCGCGGATGAGATCGCGACGATTCCTGTTCATGGGTTGTGGATGCTAGGTGGCGCGCTGCGCAGCGGCTAATTCTCAATGGTCATACTCATATCGCTGGAATTCGCCAGCACGCGCTTCGCCCGCCCATAGACTCCCCGACAATGAAAGTGGCGATGTTGCTGTTGTGTGGCATGGCGGCGGTTCCGGCTTGCGCACCGCGCACGGTTGTGGGGCCTGCGCGTCTGCCCGATGGGCACCCATCCTTCACCGGATACTGGAAGCTGCAGCGCGAGCCGGGTCGGCCGGATGGCAATCTGGGCAAGGATGAGCCGGGATTCGCGTTGCCCTATTCAGCAGCCGGCCGCGCCCGCCTGGCTTACAACCGGACGCAGACCATCGACCCGGAGGCGCGCTGCCTAATCAGCGGGATTCCGCGACTGCTTACCGGCGTGCTGCCCTTTGAGATCGTGCACACGCCGCAGCGCATCGGCATGTTTTATTACCTGGGCTGGCATCGCTTGACGTGGCTTGACGGGCGCAAGGTGGAATCGGATGCCGATCCGCACTACCTGGGCAACTCCAGCGGCCGCTGGGAGGGCGACACGCTGGTCATCGAATCACGTGGTTTCAAGGACAGCGCCGACGGCCAGTTCTGGCTCGACGACAACGCGGACCCGCAGAGTGCGTCGGCGCACGTCGTGGAACGGTGGACGCGACCGGACCTGCAACACCTGCGCGTGGCCGTGACCTATGACGACCCAACCTACTACACGCAGACCGTAACCTACACGCGCAGCTGGACGCTGGCCCCGTCTGGTCAGTCGCTGCCGGAGTTTTCCTGTGAGTGGAACACCCCCTGGGTGCTTGCCCACCTGGAGCCTGGGCCGGGCCACATTGGTGCGGACGGCAATCGCGGCTTCGGATCTGCATCTGGCGCCAGCAATGACCCGCAGCCTGAATTCCCGCTGGGCGCAGTCGAGGGATCACGCGGCACCGGCTACTGGCTGTATCGCAAGAACAAACCCAAACCCTCGGATGTGCCAGTGCAATGAAAACCGCTCCCTATGTGCTCTTGAGCTGCGGTGTCGCATTGACGCTGCTGGGTCACGCGGCGACCCCGAGAAGGGACGAGCGGGGCGAAGACCGCATTGCCGCGCTGATGCACGGCGAGCAATACGTCGGACCGGTGGTCGCGACACCGCGTGACGTCGACGGCAAGCCCGATTTCACGGGCCTGTGGCGTCCCGTCAAGGAGCCCGGCAAGCCAGGCGGCAATCTGGGCAAGGATGAGCCGGGATTCCGGTTGCCGCTTAACGAGCGCGGCAGGCGCGCACAGCTATACACGCAGAACCATACCGTGGATCCCGAGGCGCAGTGCGTCCTCGGTGGCATTCCGCGCCATAACGCCAGCGGTCTGCCCTTCGAGATTCTGCACGCGCCGCAACGCATCGCCTTCGCCTATCTCTACAACACCAGTCGCCGCATCACCATCAAGTCCGGCTCCCGTCCCGATGCCGCAGCAGCGCCCGGCTACTTCGGATCGACTGCAGCGCACTGGGAGGCCGATGCACTGGTCATCGAAACGATCCGGCTGCGCGATAGCGCCAACGATCGCATCTGGCTGGACGAGAACGGCAATCCCACCAGCGCTGATACGCACGTGACCGAGATCTGGACGCGTCCGGACTATCACCATCTGCGGCTCGAGATGACCGTCGACGATCCTTATTACTACAGCCGGCCGTTCCGGTTCACGCGCACCTGGACGCGCGCGCCCGAGGGCGCGGGTCTTGAGGAATACGCCTGCAACGAATCGAACATCGCGGCTGAGCAGATCGGACCGGGCGCAGGTCCGGTGGGTCCGGACGGCAACCGCGGCTTCGGCTACGAGGATCCGCTGCCCGAGACGCCGCCAGGGCCCGAAGCGTATTTCTAGACCGGTTTGATTCCGGTTACAGAACAGATCGGTGGCATGACTTCATAGCTACTGGTCATTTCTCCCGCCTGTCATGCGCTGCGTACAGTCGATGCGTTCAAGCATTGGGCTGGGATTCATGACCGCGTACCGCGTGACTGTACTGACATTGGGCTGGGTGCTGCTGGGTGCCCTATCCGCGCATGCGCAGGAGCAATCGCAGAGCCCGCATCCCGGACCGGTGAACCTGAAAGTGCTGCCCAAGGACATGCCCGTGGCCGGCATCGGCAAGTTGATGAAACGGTTCGAGGCGGATCTCGGCGTCTCGTGCAGCCACTGCCATGTCGGAAAACCCGCAGACCCAGAAGCCCGACTACGCCGCTGACGAGAACCCGGTCAAGGAGACCGCGCGGATCATGATTGCCATGCTCAACGACATCAACAGCAAGTACCTGGCGCAGCTGGGCGACCGACGCTATGCCGTGCCGGTCACCTGCGGCAGCTGCCATCAGGGGCAGAGCAGTCCGCCCGCTTCGAGGCCAAGTGGCGACCATGAGCCGGCGTACCCTAGTCGCTGCTGTCGCTGGCGGCCAGCCTGGGGGCACCAGCCTGCCCGCGCACGCGCAGATCGCGGTGCGCAATCAGGGCTACATCCCCTACAGCGACGCGCCGATCAATTACCGCTCCGACGATCTGAGCGATCCGGTGGCGAGGCTGGAGCAGCAGATCGAGCAGGGCACGGCTAGCCTTGGGTACGACCCGGATCACGGCTATCTGAAGTCGGTACTCAATCTGCTGAAGGTACCGGTCAATCGCAGACCCTGGTGTTCTCCAAGACCAGCTTCCAGTATCCGAAGATCTCGCCCGGCGCATCCGCGCGCCCTCTACTACAACGACGACGTCTATGTGGGCACGGTGCATGACGGCAAGGCGATCGAAATCGTCTCCTTCGACGCGCGCCAGGGCGCGATTTTCTACCTGCTCGACGAGCAGAAGGCCGGACAAGCCGGTCTTCCAGCGCGCCGAGCTGGACTGCACCCAGTGCCACATCGCGGCCGGAACGCGCGGCGTTCCCGGCGTGCTGTTGCGTTCGGTCTGTCCCACCAGCACCGGCACTCTGGTTGCCAGCGACGCCGTCGTTCATCACCGACCAGGACAGTCCGCTGGCGGAGCGCTGGGGTGGCTGGTACGTGACCGGCAGCCTTGCCAGCGGCCTCCATGGCCAATGCCGCTGGCCGCGGACGTTCAGGCCGGCCGCAAACCCAGCTACCCGCAAGCTGGCGCCGCTGGGACAGACCTTCGATCCGGCCGCCTACCTCGCGCCCGGCAGCGACCAGGTGGCGCTGCTGGTGCTGGGCCATCAGACGCAGATGCACAATCTGATCACCCTGACCAACTACCAGACGCGACTGGCCCTGTATGCCCTGGCGAAGCAGGGTGGACGGCGATCCTGCAGGCGCTGCCGCGGTCGACGCCATATCCGCCAGCGCGCCCCTGCCGGAGAACACGCGGCAGCAGTTCGAGCGTCCCGCCGAGCAGCTGCTGCGCTACCTGTTGTTCGCCAACGAGACGCACTTCCGCGAATCTCGACCGCAAAGCAGATCGTGGCCGCCTCGCAGTTCGCGCGCGAGTTCGCGGCCCGCGGGCCGCGCGATTCCAAAGGCCGCTCGCTGCGCGACTTCGACCTGCGTACGCGCATCTTCCGCTATCCGTGCAGCTACCTGATCTATTCGGCCGCCTTCGACGCCCTGCCCGAACCGGCCAAGGCCTACGTCTATCACCGCCTGCTGCAGATTCTGAGCGGCCAGGACCAAAGCGCCGACTTCGCCGGCGCTGTCGGCACAGGACCGGCAGGCGATCTTCGAGATCCTGCTGGAGACCAAGCCGGGCCTGCCGGAGGAATGGCAGACCTACGCGCGACAACCTAAGTTACCCCGTCATCACTAGCAGAGGAATGCAGCACATGAAATCGCTCTTTAGAATCGCCAGCCTTGCCGTGTTTGTATCCTGGGGCGCTGCGGCGTTGGCTGCGCCGCGACGATTCAAGGACGCTGGGACGCCCAGCTGGTGCGCAACGGCAATGTCATCCCCTTCCGCCTCGATATTTCCGGATCCGGTCCGACGCTCAAGGGCACCCTCTACGACGGCTTCCGCCCCTATGAGGGAACCACCAGCGCCATCTTCAAGGACGGCAAGCTGGTGCTGAACATCGAGCACTATCTCACGACCATCAGCGCGACCCTCAAGGACGGACAGCTGGTAGGCAACGTCAACGGCGCAGAATCGCGAGATCGCGGCTGAATACGGCTTCCTGGCAACGCGCCATGTGGAAGGGCCTGCGCCGGCCAACGTCACGCCTCGATCGCCGGCACGTGGGAGATCCCGCTGGAGGCGCCGTCCTCCAAGGGTGAGAAGGCGTTCCGCCTCATCGTGCAGCAGAATGGCGCCGAGGTCGCCGCATCCATCCTGCGCGTCGATGGCGACACCGGCGCCTACAGCGGCACCTACAAGGACGGCAAGTGGGTGCTGAGCCACTTCGATGGCTCCCGCCCGGGCGTCATCACCGTCACACCGACCAAGCGGACGGTACGCTGGAGATTCAGCAGCAGGCCGATCGTCCGCAGCCGGCGGCTGTGAAAGCCAGAAACCAAGGCATACGGCGATGATGCCGGACCGGACGGCCGTTATGCGTCGCAAGCTGGTCGCCTATCGCCCCGAGGTGGCACGGGCCAAGGGTCTGCCCGAGCCGGACGACTACCTGAGCCCACACCACGGCCCGCGATCCGAATGAGAAGTTCGCCTTCAACTTCCCCGACGTGCACGGCAAGCTGGTGTCCAACGAGGATCCGCGCTTCAAGGGCAAGGTCGTGCTGGCCATCGTGACCGGCACCTGGTGCCCCAACTGCCATGACGAGGCCCAGTACCTGGTCAGCTGGACAAGAAGTACCGCGACCAGGGCCTGGCCATCGTTGCGCTGGACTTCGAGGAGCCGGAACAGCAGGACAGCCTGGAGCGCGAGCATGCCTTCGTGAAGCAGTACGGCGTGAAGTACACCTACCTGATCGCCGGCGCGCCGGCGGAGATGTGGGAGAAGGTGCCGCAGCTGGTCAATCTGAACACCTGGCCCGCCACGGTCTTCGTCGGACGCGACGGCACGGTGCAAGGCCGTGCACTCCGGCTTCGCCTCACCCGCCAGCGGGGAGTTCAATGAGCAGCTGAAGCGGGAGTTCACCGAGCGCATTGAGCAATTGCTGGCTGAGAAGGCTGTCGCGGACACCAGGGTGGCTGCAGCCCCTGCCGCCCAGCTGGCCGCACGGACCCCCTGAGCACCACTGCCATGAAAGTCTCCCGCCTGCGTCCCGCCATCGCCCTGCTACTGACCACACTGGGTGCAACAGTCATGGCCGATGTCGGACCAGGTGGGGCGACCGACGCCCTGCAGTGGAACTGGCGCGTCGAAACACCCGATAGCACCCGGCCGGCTGAGATCACACTGGTGCTGGCTGCAGACATTGCGGCCGGCTATGTCGTGTATGGCTCGAACTTCAAGAGTGACCTCGGGCCGCGTCCTACCCGCCTGCGCGTGGCAGAGGGCCAGGGCCTGGAACCGCTCCAGCCCCTGGAGTCAGTGAACCCCAAGCGGCGCAAGGACCCGGATCTGGGCAGCCCCTACACGTATTTTGAAGGACATGCCCTGTTTCGCCAGCGCCTCAGGGTCGCCCCCGGCACTACCCAAGTCGCAGGATCAATCAGTGGACAGGCGTGCCACGAAGCCGATGGCACCTGCTCGCTGTTCAACCAGCGGTTCGAAGTCGCGTTGCGCTGATCCCGACCGTCAACGCAGCGGCAAATCCACCGACTCGAACAGCGCGTCAGTTTCAGTCTGGTTGGCCGTCGCACGGGCCCGGTCCACCATGCGCCGGTCGAGGTGCGGTGCCAGCAGCGACAGGAAGTCGTACATGTACTTGCGCAGCAGCGCGGACCGGTCGAATCCCACCCAGGTCGTGTGCCGCGGAAACAGGTGCGTGGCATCGATCTTGACCAGATCCGCGTCGTCCACCGGGTCAATCGCCATGTTTGCGATGATTCCCGCGCCTATTCCCAGCCGCACATAGGTCTTGATGACGTCCGCGTCGCGCGCCGCCAGTGCGATGTTGGGTCGCAGGTTCTTTGCCGCAAATGCATCGGACAGCGAGGATGGACCGGTGAAGCT
Source organism: uncultured Pseudomonadota bacterium (assembly GCA_963726085.1). Classification (GTDB taxonomy): domain Bacteria; phylum Pseudomonadota; class Gammaproteobacteria; order Steroidobacterales; family Steroidobacteraceae; genus ZC4RG30. The sequence continues at coordinate 241,427 of CAVSAR010000004.1, forward strand.
GAATACGTAACTGACGATCGGGTGCGCACCCAGCGTCTCGATGGTCAACTTCTTTTCATCCGCAAGCGGATGCCCCGCGGGCACGATCACCTGGCGATACCACTGGTAGCAGGGCAGCAGCACGAATTTCTCGAATGGCGTGCCGGAGCCGGTCGCAATGGCAATGTCGATGCGGCCATTCTGCGCCATCTCTGCAATCTGCTCGGAGGTGCCCTGCAACAGGTTGAACTGGACCTTGGGATAGCGCTCGCGAAACTCCTTGATGACTGGCGGCAGCACGTACCGCGCCTGCGTGTGCGTGGTGCCGATGGACAGCGTGCCGGTGCTGTCATCCTTGAAGTCGGTCGAGATGCCCTTGATGTTCTGGATCTCGCGTAGCACGCGCAGCGAGCAGTCGATCACGCGCTCGCCCGGTCCAGTCACCTTCGACAGGGCGCGGCCGTGGCGGACGAAGATCTTGAACCCGAGCTCGTCCTCGAGCTGGCGCAATTGCTTGCTGACTGCCGGCTGGGTTGTGTAGAGCTTGGAGGCGGCGGTCGTGATATTCAGATCACTCTGTGCGACGGTCGCGAGAAAACGCAGTTGCTGAAGCTTCATGCATACAGGTTCACATGACGCTCGCGCGCAAACAATGGTGCAGAGCGCATCAAATTAGAACCAATTTCGAGTTACGAATCGTCACCGCCGCGTTGCCGTAAGCGTGGTTTCGTAACCGGTCTATAACCGCGCAGCCACTGACTTTGTGTCCGCCATTTATGGCTGGCAGTACGCCTCTTCAATGAGCTGCGATCGCAGGCGCAGAGGGAAGGCGCGCTTGGCCTGGATGCGGCGGTAGTTGGTCAGGCGGACCTGGCGCGCGAGCAGGATTGATCGCGCACCCAAGTCCTGGTGCCAATGCTCGTCACGCCTGTGCGCCTCGGTGTTTCACAGGATCTCGATGAGAAGTTTCGAACGCGTCGCTGCGTGCTGCGCAGGCAGTGCAGCTACGCCACGCCTGATCGGGGGCCTGCGTCTGTTTGCGGGGGTGGGCCAGTCTGGCCGGGTCCGTGATGCGCCGTTTCCCAGACGCAGCACGCCGGTCTTGTCGAGCAGTGCGCCCGCCTAGACTGGTGCGTGGACTTGCATCATGCGGCGGACACCAGTCCTTGGGCGGTAAGGAGCCGGTCCAGCTGCGCGACAACCTGGTTGACGGTGATAAGGTCCGTAACGCCATCGAATTCGATCTTGCGCGTCCAGGGGATTTCCGAAGGCCCCTTGTCCAGGTATTTCGCGGCAGCCTTGGCGTAGGCATCGACGCACCACTGGCGCGACAGATACGGCCCGGTGCGCTGCACGCGGGTGGACGCATAAAGGCCAATCACCGGCGTCCCTGCCAGTGTCGCCATGTGAACCGGGCCCGAATCCGGTGACAAAAGCACCGTGGCCCGGGAGAGCACTGCCATCAATTCCGGTAACGTGCTGTTGCCAATGAGATCTACCGGTGCGCTGCTGCGTGCGTGCGCCGTGATCGCATCCCCGATCCTGCGTTCCTCTGCAGACCGACCGCCACACAGCAGCACCTGCATTCCGTAATGCAATTGCGCGAAGTCCGCCACTTGCGCGTAGCGTTGTGCGGACCAGTTGCGCTGTCGGTGACTGGCGCAGGGACTGATCACCAGGGTGCTTTGCCCGTCGGGAATCAGCTTGCGCGCGCGCACGATCGCGGCTGACGGCAACGGCAATGTCCAGTCCTGTACCCGCGTGTGCACGCCCAGCGCGTCAGCGAATCCGAGGAAGCTGTCGAGCACGTGTTCGTTGCCACGGGCGGCGATCTTCTCGTTGGTCACCAGCCACTGCAGTTCACGGGCGCGGGCGCGGTCAAAGCCGATGCGGCGCCGCGCCGGAATGCACAGGCTCACGGCGCTGGCGCGCAGCGAGTACTGCAGGTCCAGGAGTACGTCGAAGCGGCGCCGGCGCAGCTGGCGGCGCAGGGCGATCAGGCTGGCGAGGTCACTGCCCTTGTCGTATTCAATGAATTCAACATCGGGGATCAGCCGCATCAAACTGGCTTCAGTCCGACCGATCACCCAGGTAAAGCGTGTGCCAGGCCAGGCTGCCTGCAGGCTGCGCAACAGGGGCACAACATGGCACACATCGCCGATGGCGGAGAGCCGCAGCAGGCAAACCGACTCCGGGGCGACGAAGGGATCAGGCAACCTTCCCTTGTTAGGCGACATTCCCTCGTTAGACGGCATTTGCCTATTAGATCAATCGGCAACGCCGGAAACTACAAGTTTCTGAAATCTTGTGCCGTATGCACCCGTGTCAGCATCCTGTCAGGTAGGCACGTAATGTGCTGCTATTCGACGACCAGTTTATAGCCGGACACGGCGGCAGTCTGCAGCAGCTGGGGCACGCCCGGATTGGCTTCGATCTTCTGGCGCAGACGATGCACCAGCTGCTTCAACAACTGGCGATCGCCGGCGCCGCGATGGCCCCACACCAGGATCAGCAGTCGATCCGAGTTCACCGCACGGCCGGCCTGCGCCAGCAGCGACTGCATGAGCCGAAACTCCAGCTTGGTCAGCGCAACCGGATCATGGCTGTCCACTTGCACCGTGCTGTTCTCCGCATCGAGCCTTACGCGTCCGACGGCCAGGGGTTCTTCTGAACGTTCCAGCCGGGCGCGGCGCAACAACGCCTTGACGCGCGCCAGCAGGGTGCGTGGACTGAAGGGCTTGGTCAGGTAGTCATCGGCCCCCAGGTCCAGCGCGCGCACCAGATCCTGCTCTTCACCGCGCGCGGTCAACATCATGATCGGGATGGTGCTGCGGCTGCGGATGGCCGAGCACACGTCAAATCCCGAGGCGCCCGGCATGTTGATGTCGAGGATCGCGATGTCGGGGACCTCCACTTCGAACCGCTGGATGGCGGCCACCCCATCGCTGGCCTTCACCACGAGGTAGCCTGCCTGTCCCAGGGCATACGCCACCAGGTCGAGCAGGTCGGCGTCATCATCGGCGACCAGGATCTTCACGCGGTTTGTTCCGTGGGCAGTTTCAGTTCAAATCGCGTGTAGCCATCGGGGGTGCGTGAAACACTGATGCTGCCGCCATGGCGCTGGACTATGGAGCGGGAGATGGCCAGTCCCAGGCCCATGCCGCCTGGCGCCGGCTCCACGCCACCGCGTTCGAAGCGTTCAAACACTGACTGCTGTGCACCCTCTGGCAGGCCGGGGCCCGCGTCCTCGACCGCGGCGATGATGTGCTGGCCCTCGCGGCGGGCATTTACCCGGATGGCGGAAGCCTCGGGAGCGAACTTGCTGGCATTGGCCAGCAGGTTGACGAACACCTGCGTGAGGCGCAGCGCGTCGCCGTGCAGCGAGAGGTCCCCCTGCAGGTCGCGCTCGATGTGCTGTGAGCGCTGGCGCAGCAGCGCATCGACCAGCCCGGTGGCGTCATCGATTACTTCGGTCAGTTCCAGGCTCTGTTGCCGGACATCAAGCTGCCCCGATTCGATGCGTACGCTCTCGAGCAGATTGTCGATCAGCCGGGTCAGGCGCAGCGTGCTGCGCTCCAGTGCGATCACCAGCTCTTCGTTCTGCGCTGCGGTCCTGGTGGCGAGCCCTTCGCGCAGCAGCTCGATGGACGCCAGCTGCGCCGCCAGCGGCGTGCGGAACTCGTGCGAGATGTTCGCCAGCACGGTGTCGCGCGCGCGCCGCACGCCTTCAAGCTCGGTTTCGTCACGCAGCACCTGCACCTGCAGCTCATCGACGGGCCGCGCGCTGATCAGCACCATGCGCCGATCGCCCGCCGGCGTGCGCAGGTTCTCAACCGCCTCGGCCTGGCCACGCTGCCGTGCGGCCAGGATGGGGCAGCTGGTGTCGCAGGGTAGCTCGTCATTCACGCAATGCGGACGCAGCACGTCGCCACAGAATCGGCCGATGGCCTGGTCCGCGGTGATGCCCAGCAGTTTGGCAGCCTGCGGATTGAGATAGCGGATCCGGCGCTCGCGATCCACGGCGTAGACACCCTCGACGATGCCGCCCAGCACGGCCTGCGACTCCGCGTCGCGCGTGCGCAGCGTGCCGGTGAGCTCGATGAGGTTGCGGCGCATGTCGTCCATGGTGCGCGCCAGCTGCCCGATCTCCGCCGGGCCGCCGGTGGGAATGGACGTGGCGAAATCGCCCTGGCCCAGCCGCAGCGCCGCATCGGTCAGCGCTTCAGCGGGACGCGTTACCCGGCGACCCAGCAGCACTCCACCTAGCAAGGCCAGCGCTCCAAGGACGGTGGCTATGGCCAGCAGGCGCATCTTGAGCGCGTGCACTTCCCGGTCGGTCTTTTCCGAGGAGATTCGTGACTCGATCAGCACCACGCCTTCGCCGGTGGACGAGAACACCGGGTAACTGGAGGCATAGCTGCCCAGCTGGCTGAGGCGGGCCACGGCAAATCGTCCATCGGCAAGCGCCGCGGTGTGCAGCGGCGTGAATGCATCCTCGGGCGCGGTATTGAACCCCCGATAGTTGCGGAAGCGGATCACCGAGCCAGTCTGCTGTCCCAGGCGCAGCGCGTATTTGTCATCCAGGCGGTGCGCAACGATGACCCGTGAGCCGGGGGACTCCGGGATGTTGCTGGTGGCGCCGAGAAACGCCTGCGGTGTAGTGCGTGGCGCGACCAGAAAGCGCTCGCCCTGCTCGCCGATCGCGGCCGTCAGCTCGTTCCACGGCACATCCGCCCCCACCGCGCCCAGCAGCTGGTCGCCCGTGAACACGGCACAGGCGTCCATGCCCGTCGTGCTGCAAAACCGCTGCAGGAACGGCTGCAGGTTGCCCAAATCCTGTTCGGTCAGCAGGCGACGCAGCGTCGGGCGTTCCGTCAGCACGCGCGCATAGGTCAGGGCATCTTCACTGGCGCGCGTGAGTTCGGCGCGGGCATCGGCGCCGGCCAGCTGCACGCGGGCCCGTTCCTGGGAGTCGGCCAGGCGCCCAAGCAGGTCGATGGCGAACCACGACATACCCGCGGCGACCAGCACCACGATCAGCACGTTGATCGCGGCCAGCCACCATCCCAGGCTGTTGCGCTTCATCGGTGCCGGTACCCGCCGCGCCATTCAACCAGGGTCTTGATCACCAGCGTCGCCACGGCCAGCAGCGACAGCAGTGAAGCCACGGCGAAGGCACCCACGAAGTTGTAGTCCTGGTACAGGCCTTCAATGTGCAGTGGCATCGTGTTGGTCAGCCCCCGGATATGGCCGGAAACCACGGAGACCGCGCCGAATTCACCCATGGCGCGGGCATTGCACAATATTACGCCGTACACCAGGCCCCAGCGGATGCGCGGCAGGGTCACGAAGAAGAACGTGAACCAGCCGCCGGCGCCCATGGTGATGGCCGCCTCCTCCTCGTCGTTGCCCATCTGCTGCATCAGCGGAATCAGCTCGCGGGCGACATACGGGAAGGTAACGAACATCGTCGCCAGCACGATGCCGGGCAACGCGAAGATAATGCTGATGTCGTGCGCCTGCAGCCAGGCGCCGAACCAACCCTGCAGCCCGAACAGCAGCACGTAGACCAGGCCGGACACCACCGGGGACACAGCCATTGGCAGGTCGATGAGCGTGATCAGGAAGCTCTTGGCGGGGAACTCGAACTTGCCGATGCACCAGGCGGCGCAAATTCCGAACACCGTGTTCAATGGCACCACGATAAGCGCGGTCAGCAACGTCAGGCGGATGGCCGCCCCGGTTTCGGAGTTGGCAAAGGTCGCCAGGTAGGCGCTCCAGCCATGGTCAAGGGCCGACGCAAATACCATGGCCAGCGGGGCGAACAGCAGCGCGCTCAGGAAAACCAGCGTGGTGCCGATCAGGAGAATGCGCGTCATCAGCCGCGTCCGGCAACCAGGCGGCGCCGCCCCCAAACCTGCAGCAGATTGATCGCGAACAGCATGGCGAAGGAGATCACCAGCATGACGCAGCCCAGCGCGGCGGCGGCCGCGTAGTCGTACTCCTCCAGGCGGATGATGATCAGCTGCGGGGTGATCTCGGTGTGCAGCGGGATATTGCCGGCGATGAAGATCACCGAGCCGTATTCACCCACTGCGCGGGCGAACGCCAGCGTGAACCCGGTCAGCAGTGCCGGAAGCACGGCTGGCAGGATGACCCGGACGAAAGCGTAGCTCGGGCTGGCGCCGAGGATTTCCGCGGCCTCCTCGACGTCGCGCGGCAACTCCTGCAATGCCGGTTGCACGGTGCGCACCACGAACGGCAGGCCGATCAGCGTCAGCGCAACCGTGACGCCCAGCGACGTGTAGGCGACCTTGATCCCTAGCGGTTCCAGGAACTGGCCGATCAGGCCGTTGCTGGCGAACACCGCAGCCAGGGCGATGCCGGACACCGCCGTGGGCAAGGCGAAGGGCATGTCGATGATCGCGTCGACGAAGCGCCGCCCCGGAAACCGGTAGCGCACCAGGGTCCAGGCGATGATGAAACCGAACACCAGGTTGATGGAGGCGGCGACCAGGGAGGCACCGAAGCTCAGGCGATACGACGCCAGCGCGCGCGGCTCGGTGATGACGTGGACGAAACGCGTCCAGTCCATGCTGGCGCCGCGCATTACCAGCGCGGTCAGCGGCAACAGCACGATGGCGCAGAGAAAGAAGGTGGTGAATCCCAGCGTAATGCCGAAGCCCGGTATCACGCTGGGCTCGCGCCGGCCGTTGCTCATGTCTCGCCACCGCGGTAGACCACCAGCACGGGCACGGCCGCGTCGCCGTTGACCAGCGTGGCGAATGCCCCGGAGATGTCATCGACCCGGGTGACGCCAAGCACCAGCATCGGCGCTTCGAGGGTGGCAAGTTGCGCCAGCAGTGCGCCCGGCCCGGTGCCGGTCAGCAGCTCGGTGCGCACTTCCAGGCCATGGGCGGCCTTGGCTTCCGATCGCGCGTCCAGCAGCGCCCGCAGCGCGGCCGGTCGCTGGCCGTCGCGGCGAGCTTCCGGCGCCACGGCATAACAGATGGCTTCGGCCGGGAGGTGGCGCAACAGGCTGGCGGCCACTGCCAGGGTCGCGTGGCGCACGCCATCACCCATCCAGTGAATGCAGATGTGGCGTGGCAGCACGGCGTTGGGTGGCAGCACCAGCACCTCGTTGGCCCCACGTCCCAGCAGATTGGCGGCCAGCGCACTGGCGGTGGGCCCGCTGGAGATGGCGGCGACACCCGCGGCCGGCGCCCTGCTGCCCTGTTCATCCAGCAGGTGCACGGCAACACGGGTCTTCATCCTGGTGGCCAGCGCATCCAGCAGCGGGTTGGCAGCAATCGCGTCGGCCTGCGCTTGGGTCGCGGCGCAGGCGACGAAACTGGAAAGCGGTGTGGGCAGCACGTGCAGCCGGCGCGCACCCAGCGCAACGGTGTCGCCGACCTGCAGCGGGAACGCGCGCTGCTCGGGCTGCGAGCGGGTGGCCTCGATGCGCTGGGCCGCTTCGGCGCTGCCGACCAGGCGCGCGGCATCCGGATCATCGAACAGCCGCAGGCGCAGGCGCTCCATGGCGCCCGTGAACAGCAACTCTTCCACGGTAGCGCGGGCGATGTAGTTGGAGCCCAGCAGTTCACGCGAGGCCGCGATCTCGACCTCTTCCGGACGCATCACCGTGACCACTTCGTGCTCGCGGCCTGGAGCCACGGGATTGCGCGCCGCGGCATCCACGGGCGTCGATCCAAACCGGATTGCATCGGGCCCCTGCTGTGCCAGCAGCAGGTTGGCCGCGCCCAGGAATGTCGCGACAAACCGGGTTGCCGGGCGCGCATACAGTTCCTGCGGGCGCCCGACTTCAAGCAGCCGCCCCAGGTTCATGACACCAATGCGGTCCGCCAGCGCAAAGGCCTCTTCCTGGTCATGTGTGACCAGCACGGTGGTGACGCCTAGTTCGCGCTGCACGGCGCGGATGGTGCTGCGCAGTTCGTCGCGGATCTTGGCATCCAGCGCGCCGAACGGTTCATCCAGCAGCAGCACCTGTGGCTTGTGCGCCAGCGCGCGCGCCACGGCGACGCGCTGCTGCTGGCCACCCGACAGCTGTGACGGCAGGCGATTGTCCAGGCCATCCAGGGCCACCAGGCGCAGCAGCTCGGCGCGACGGGCGCGACGCTGCGCGGTCTTCATGCGCCGCACCCGCAGGGCGAACTCGATGTTCTCGCCCACGGTCATGTGGCGAAACAGGGCGTAATTCTGGAACACGAAGCCAACGCCGCGGTTGCGTGCACCCAGCTGCGTGACGTCCTGGCCGTGCAGCGCTATTTGGCCGTGATCGATCCCGGTCAGGCCAGCGATGGCCCGCAGCAACGTGCTCTTGCCACTGCCGCTGGGGCCCAGCAGCACGAAGAACTCGCCCTCCGGCACATCCAGGGAAACGTCGTTGACTACCGGTTGCCCGTGATATCGCTTTGTTACCTGGTCGAGCGTGATGGACATGATCCGACCATGTTAGCAATTGGCATCGACCCCCCGGGCGCCGGGGTGGTTATAAAGCGGTTATGAAGTCATCACCCGGCGCCGTGGTGCCTCGGCTGCGCACGAAAATGTGACGCCGCCGCCACAGTCCAGACGCGGTCGGCAGGGCCGCTTTCGTGCGCCCTAAGGTGGGCATCCCCCAAAGGTGCAGGGGCGCCTGTATTGCAGGCGCCGCCCCGGGCCTCGCTACTGCGACAGTGCCCAGACGATGGACTTGCCTGCCGCGCTGTTGCCGATGAGCGGCACCGACAGCGCCATGCCAAACAACACCGCCGTGCCGATAATGGTCACCCGGTGCAGGCGCCGCGTCCTGACCAGGTCGTGGACGATGATGGCCCCCACCAGCAGCGCCATGCAGCCCAGCGCAAAGACCACGTCGCTGCCGGTGGTCGACGGCTGACTCAGATCGATGGCGGTGTTGCCGAACACCGGCCAGCGCGCAAAGCGGGCCGCCGCGGGCAGGATGATGGCAATGCTGCCGAACAACATCAGCCGCTTGTGCGTTTCGCCGCGCTTGCGCAGCAGCACCGCGGCGCCTATGAAGCCAATGAACTGCAGCGCCGCGAAAGTGTTGAGCCAGAAGATCGTCTGGATCAGCTCGATGAAGGGCTTTAGATCGGCTCCCGAAGCGCGGATCCGGCCGGGCATCGCCAGTTGCACGCCCATGCCCATGACGGGAATGAGCACGATGAATGCCAGTGCGGCCCAGCCGAGCTTGCGATGCAGTCGCAGCCGGCCGTTGCCGGCCAGCGTGGCCTGGGTCACCAGCAGCGCGAACCAGGACGACAGCACCATTCCATGCAGGTACAGGTAAGCGGGCATCTTCGGCATGGGGAACAGTGCGCGACCGTACAGTGTCGGCATGAAGCCGACCACAACGATGGCGGCCATCAGCAGTGTCATGCCCAGGTAGAAGCGACTGCGCACCGCGACGTTCACGCGGTGCATGGGTGCAAGGGATTCAAGGGCAACAGGATCGGTGGACATTGTTCTTGTTCTCCGCAGGCTTGCCGCAACGGCCCATTGAATCCTAAGCGCGCGATGACTTCAACGTGACCTATTTGCCGATGCAGAAACGGCTGAAGATTTCCCCCAGCAGTTCATCGCTGGTCAGCTGGCCCACCACTTCGCCCAGGGCCTGCTGCGCGGCACGCAGTTCCTCCGCAGCCAATACCGGATCGGCGGCAAGCAGCAGCGCGTGCGCCTGATCCAGATGCGCACTGGCGCGCCGCAGCGCTGCAACGTGCCGGGCCCGCGCGGAGAAGGCACCGCCGGCGGCTTCTGCCGGCCCTGCCAGTGCGGCCAAGTGCGCGCGCAGCTGGTCAAGCCCGGCGCCGGTAGCTGCGGAAACCGCCAGGTGCGCCGGCGCACCGGGTGCTGCCTGGCCCAGATCCACCTTGTTCATCACGACGGTCACCGGCACATTGGCCGGCAGTGAGGCGCCTTCAGCGACCAGGCTTGATGCTTGGGGATCCGCAACCGCATCCACGATGAACAGCACGTGATCGGCGTGGGTGATGGCGTCGCGGGCGCGGCGCATGCCCTCCTGTTCTATGGCATCGCCGGTTGCGGTGCGCAGGCCGGCCGTATCGATCAGTTCGATAGGAATGCCGCGGATCGTGACCTGTTCGCGCAGCAGGTCGCGCGTGGTGCCGGCGATGGGCGTGACGATGGCCGCATCGAAACCGGCCAGGCGGTTGAGCAGGGTGCTCTTGCCGGCGTTGGGTCGACCGGCGATGACGACGGTCAACCCCTCGGTGAGCACCCTGCCCTGTGCAGCCGACGCCAGCAACTGCGCCACCTCCCCGCGCAGCGCCTGGGCCAGCCTGACCAGTCGGCCATGCTCGGAGTCCAGGTGCTCATCGGGGAAATCGATGCCGGCCTCGACCTGCACGCGCAGGTCGATCAAGGCGGACCGCAATGCGGATACCCGGGCCGAGAATTCCCCTTGCAGCGAACGCAGTGCCGCGCGCGCGGCGGCGCGCGAGCCGGCATCGATCAGGTCCGCAATGGCCTCGGCCTGGGCCAGGTCGAGCTTGTCGTTGAGATACGCGCGCTGGCTGAATTCCCCCGGCTGCGCGCGGCGCGCGCCCAGCTGCACCAGGCGCTCGAGCAGCGCCTCGACGATGACCGTACCACCGTGACCATGCAGCTCCAGCACGTCCTCGCCGGTGAAGGACTGTGGCGCGGGAAAATACAGCGCCAGGCCCGTGTCCAGACGGTCCCCCGTCGCATCATCCCAGCTGGCGAAGGTGGCGTGGCGCGGGGCCGGCAGGCGACCCAGCAACTGCCGCGCGATGTCGGCAACGCTTGGGCCGGAGACCCTGACAATCGCGACGCCGCCGCGGCCCGGGGGCGTGGCTGCCGCGGCGATGGTGTCGGACCCGGCGCTGGCCATGGTGTGGCGACCTGGCGCCTGGGCCTCTAGTCGCGAGACCTTGCGCCCGCTTCTATGCGCCGGTTGATGTTCCACTGCTGCGCGATGGTCAGGCAGGTGTTGGTCACCCAGTACAGCACGAGGCCCGCCGGGAACATGGTGAAGGTTGCGGACATCACGATGGGCAGGATCATGAACATCTTGGCCTGCACCGGGTCGGCCGGCGTGGGCTGCAGCTTGTATTGCAGGAACATCGCGCCGGCCATGATGATCGGCAGGATGAAGAACGGGTCGCGCGAGGACAGGTCCTGGATCCAGCCGATGAATGGCGCCTGGCGCATTTCCACGCTTTCCAGCAGCACCCAGTAGAACGCCAGGAACACCGGCAGCTGGATCAGCATGGGCAGGCAGCTGGACGCCGGATTGACCTTTTCCTTCTTGTACAGCTCCATGGTGGCGCGACCGAGCTTCTCGCGATCGTCCTTGTAGGTTTCCTGGATCTGCTTGATGCGCGGGGCGATGGCCTTCATCTTGGCCATGGACTTGCCGCTGGCCTCGGACAATGGATAGAACGCCAGCTTCAGCAGGAAAGTCACCGCGACAATCGACCAGCCCCAGTTGCCCAGGATCCGGTGCGCCTGCTCGAGCAGCCAGAACAGCGGCTTGGCCAGAAAGGTCAGCTGTCCATAGTCCGCCGCGCGGGACAGTTCCGGGTGCACGGCTTCCAGCTGCTGCTGCAGCTTGGGGCCCACAAACACGGTTTCCTTGAGCTGCGCGGACTGGCCCGCGGCAATGGTGTGGGCGGGACCGACCACGGTTGCCAGGTATTCGTTGCCACGCACGCGCAGGCTGTAGTGATGCGCCTCGCCCAGGGCCGGTGCGATGGCGGTCACGAAGTGGTGTTGCAGGGCTGCAATCCAGCCGCCGGTGAGCTCGCGGGTCAGGTTGGCATTGTCCGGGTCCGTGACCTTGAGCTTCTGGTACTTGGCGCCGTCATACAGCGCGGGCCCGACGAAGGCATAGCTGCTGACGTTGAAGTACGAGCGCTTGACCGGCGGACGGTCGTGCAGGATTTGCTCGTAGGGGGCCACCGACCAGTCGGCAGCACTGCCATTGGTGATGGCGTACTCCACATCGACCCGGTAGCCACCCCGGTGGAACACCAGGGTCTTGGTTACCATGACCCCGTCCGCAGAGGTCCACTTCAGCGGTACCCGCAGTTCGTTTTCGCCCGGCTGCAGTACGAAGGCGGTGAAGTCACTCTGGAACTGGGCCAGATGGGTGGGATATTCGCGCGTGCCGGCGGCGCCCACGCTGGCCAGCCCCGATTGCACCAGGTACTGGTCGCCGGGACCATTGTTGCGCAACAGGCGCACCCGTTCGGCTTGGCCTTTTTCCACCGGATAGGCCAGCAGGTCTGCACGCTGCAACTCGCCACCGCGCAGACTGACGTCCACGTCGAGCACATCGGTGCGCACGTTGACCGTGGGGGCGGCAGCGGCACTGGCCGCGGGGGCGGAACCGCCGGCGGCTACCGCCGGTACGCTGGTGGTGGCCGGTGCACCCGCAGTGGGGGCCGACGGCAGCGCCTGTGGCACCGCAGCTGTCAGGGGATCGGCCGCCTGTGCAGCGTCGGCCGCCTTCAATGTGGCAGCCGCCGCTGCGGCGTCTTTGGCCGCGTAGTCAAACTGCCAGGTCTGGAAGTTCAGGAACAGGGCCAACGCCAGGCCGACCCACAAGAAGATACGGATATTTTTCATGGTACGGGATCAATCCCGCCTTGGTTGTAGGGGTTGCAACGCAGCAGTCGCCAGGCAGAAAGCCACAGGCCCCTGAAGGGTCCGTGGCGGTGGATAGCCTCGGCGGCATAGCAAGAGCATGAGGGGTGAAATCGACAGCATTGGCCCAAATGTGGACTAATAACCACTTGATAGCCACGTATTAAACCAATCAGGAAACGACGCATCGCTTTTCGATCTCTGTCCAAAGCACATTCAGGCTCTCGCGAAGGCGCGCATTATGCGCGGTTCTGGTACCCGGGCGGGCGCCAACCACCAGGTCAATGGCGGGCATGCCGGCGGCAACCTGGCGGAACGACTCGCGCACCTGGCGCTTGACGCGATTGCGCGCCACGGAGTTGCCCACGGCCTTGGCACCAATGGACAGTCCCAGGCGCGCAAAGCCCAGCTGGTTGGGTGCGCCGTTGATGGAAAAACAGTTGTCGGAAACGCGCACCCGCAGCGCATACACGTGATCAAAGTCCGCTGCCTTGAGCAGGCGCTGGCGGGGGGCAAAACCCAGTGGCGAGGCAGGGAGCGCGCCGGTCATGGGGCGCGGCAGGCCCGCTTAAGGGATCAGGCGCTTGCGGCCCTTGGCGCGGCGCCGGGCGAGCACCCTGCGACCATCGGCCGTGGCCATGCGAGCACGGAAACCGTGCGTGCGAACGCGCTTGATCTTGCTGGGCTGGTAAGTGCGTTTTGTGGCCATGGCGATCTGGTTTTGCGATGGAAATGCGGGCCGCGCAGGGTACGCAGCGGGCGCGCGCAAGTCAACTGCCGGGGGCCGGTCGCCGGCTATGGCAACCCCGGAACGGGAGAGTAGACTCGCCTGCCCCCATGCCTGACCAACAAGAACAATCCGCGCTATGGGCCGAGATCCTGGCCCTGCTTGAGCACGAGTTTCCCGAGCAGCACGTGGCCATGTGGCTGCGGCCACTGCAGGCCATCGAGGACGCCGGCTCGCTGCGCCTGATGGCCCCCAACCGCTTTGCCGTGGACTGGGTACAGGCCAATGCCCTGGACAGGATCCGGACCCTGCTGCGCGAGCGCGTCGGGCCGGACATCAAGATCGCCATCGAGGTCGGATCCCGGCCCGCCGTCGCCGCCGCGCCCGCCGCCGAGGCGCCGCGCAGCCCCGCACGTCGCGCCAATGCCCCGGTGGTGCTGGCCAGTCGCCTCAACCCGGACGCCACCTTCGAACTGTTCGTCGAAGGCAAGAGCAACCATTTCGCCAAGGCCGCCGCCATCCAGGTGGCCGAGAACCCGGGCAAGGCCTACAACCCGCTGTTCATCTACGGCGGCACCGGGCTGGGCAAGACGCACCTGATGCAGGCCATCGGCCATGTGATCAAGGCGCGCGACCCGGACGCGCGCGTAGCCTACGTGCACTCGGAGCGCTTTGTCGGCGACATGGTCAAGGCGTTGCAGCACAACACCATGAACGAGTTCAAGAACTCGTACCGGTCACTGTCGGCGCTGCTGATCGACGACATCCAGTTCTTCACCAACAAGGACCGTTCGCAGGAAGAGTTCTTCCACACGTTCAACGCGCTGTTCGAGAGCCAGAACCAGATCGTGCTGACGTGCGATCGCTATCCGCGTGAAATCGCCGGCCTCGAGGAGCGACTCAAGTCGCGCTTCGGCTGGGGCTTGACCGTGGCTATCGAACCACCGGAACTGGAAACCTGCGTGGCCATCCTGATCAGCAAGGCGCAGGCCGTGGGCGTGTCCTTGCCGGAGGAAGTGGCGTTCTTCGTCGCCAAGCGCATCCGCACCAACGTGCGTGAACTGGAAGGCGCACTGCGGCGGATCATCGCCAATGCGCACTTCACCGGTGAACCGATCACGCTGGATTTCGCGAAGGAAGCGCTCAAGGACCTGCTCAATCTGCAGGCGCGCCTGGTGACTATCGAGAACATCCAGAAGACCGTCGCGGACTACTACAAACTGCGCGTTTCGGATCTGGTATCGGAGCGGCGCAGCCGTTCGATCGCGCGGCCACGACAGGTGGCGATGGCGCTGGCCAAAGAGCTGACATCACACAGCCTGCCGGAGATCGGCGCGGCTTTTGGTGGTCGCGATCACACCACCGTGCTGCATGCGTGCAAGCGCGTGCGCGAGCTGCGCGAAAGCGATGTACGGATGCGCGAGGACTACTCCAACCTGCTGCGCACGATGACCGGCTGATGTTGTCCGCACAACACTGTGGGCAACCCTGTGGGATAGCTGTGGGGGAAAATGTGGATGAATCCGTGCACATGGTACGCACAGGATGCAGGCGGGAGATGCCACGAGTTGCGCAGGTGCCCGACGCGTGCAACTCCATGACCTTTATGCCCGGGAGTGATTTATCCTCACCACCCACAGGCTCTATAACAGCAGCTATAGTTTTAAATAACCTTTCTTCCCGAATCCAGACCGTGCGAACACCAAGGCCAATGCCATGAAATTCACCGCCACCCGTGAACAGATACTCGGTCCCCTGCAAGCTGTCATCGGCGTGGTCGAGCGCAAGCAGACGATGCCGATACTGGCCAACGTGCTGCTGGCAGCCAAAGGCGCGCGACTGGCCATCACCGGCACGGACCTGGAAGTGGAACTGGTGGCGTCGGGGGAAGTGAACGTGCAGCAGCCCGGCGAGATCACCGTGCCGGGACGCAAGCTGCTGGAGATCGCGCGGGCCATGCCGGAAAAGGCGTCGGTGACGGTCACCACCGATGGCGACAAGGTCAAGCTCAGTGCCGGGCGCAGCCGTTTCGTGCTGACGAGCCTGCCGGGGGCGGAGTTTCCCGTGGTGGAATCGGTCAGCGCACAGCAGACACTGAAGCTGTCCCAGGCAGAACTGAGTCGACTGCTGGCCAAGACGCATTTTTCCATGGCGCAGCAGGACGTGCGCTATTACCTCAATGGAACTTTGCTTGAAACGGATGGGAAAATTGTTCGAACGGTGGCGACTGACGGCCATCGTCTTGCAATTGCAGAGACGGAGCTGGCCAATGCCGGCAAATCCATCCAGGCGCAGCAGGTGATCGTCCCACGCAAGGGCGTCCTGGAGTTACAGCGGATTCTTGGCTCAGAGGGTGAAGTGGAAATCACCATCGGTTCTAATCATATTCGCCTCGAGATCGGCGATATTCGATTCACTTCGAAGCTAATTGACGGCAAGTTCCCGGAATATGGTCGGGTGATACCGGCCAGTCCCGGCAAGACCATCGTGGCGGACCGCGACCAGCTGCGTCAGGCGTTGCAGCGCACGGCCATCCTGTCGAACGAGAAATACCGCGGCGTCAGGGTCAGCTTGGCACCTAACGCCTTGAAACTGCAGGCCCATAATCCCGAGCAGGAAGAGGCCCAGGATGAAGTGGAGATCGACTACAAGGGCGCGGAGCTGGAAATTGGCTTCAACGTGACTTACCTGCTGGATGCGCTGGCGGCCATCGATACCGAGACGGTTGAGATCGGGCTGACCGACGCCAATAGCAGCTGCCTGATCCGCTCGCCTGGTACCACCAACGCCCGATACGTCGTCATGCCCATGCGCCTGTGAGGGCAGGCTGCCCCAGCCGGCCGTGAGCCTGGCACAGCTCAAGATCAGCCAGCTGCGCTGCCTCAAGGAGGTAGAGCTGCAGCTGGGACCTCGCCTCAACCTGATCTACGGCGCCAACGGCTCGGGCAAGACCTCCCTGCTGGAGGCGGCATTCCTGGTGGGCCGCGGCAGGTCATTCCGGACCCGGCACACCGACAGCCTGATTACCCGTCACAGCGATCACCTGACGATTTTTGCCCAGACCGAAAACCCGGCCCACCGCATCGGCTTCGAGTACCGGCGCGACGAGGCCTATACCGCGCGCCTGGATGGTCAGGACGTCCAGAGCTTGGCCCAATTGCCAGGTGCCTTTTTCGTGGAGGTCATCGACCCCGAGGTGCACCGGTTAGTCGAGGGCGCCCCGGCGGAACGGCGCCGTTGGCTGGACTGGGGGGTGTTCCACGTGGAACCGGCCTTCCTGGAGCACTGGACCCGGTTCAGCAGGGCATTGCGGCAGCGAAACGCAGCGCTGCGCCAGGACCTCGATCCGCGTCCCTGGGAGGCCGACCTGGTCAACCATGGCCAGCGGGTAGCCGAGTTGCGCGGCCAGTGGTTCGAGGGGCTGCGACCCTACTGGCAGGCAGCCATCCAACGGCTATCGGGCCTGGAGCTGGACTTGAGCTACTACCGCGGCTGGTCCGCCGACCGGGAACTCAAGGACGTGCTGGCCGAAGGATGGGCGCGCGACCGGGAGCGCGGCGCCACCCAGGCCGGTCCGCAACGCGCCGACGTGCAATTGCGTTTGGGAGGGAGGGCAGCGCGGGAAAGTCTTTCACGCGGACAACAGAAACTGGTGGCAGCCGCCATGGTGCTGGCCTTGCTGCAACGACTTCGCGACCAGCAGGTCACGCCACCGACGCTGCTGCTGGATGATCCAGCGGCAGAGCTGGACCAACAGCGCTTGGGTGCGCTGGTGGAGCTGGTGACTGAATTGAACTGCCAGTTGTTGATCACTTCCCTGAGTTCGGAACAGCGGATTTTCGGGCAGCCAGAGCGCGTGTTTCACGTGGAACAAGGGGCCGTTCAGGGGGTATACTAATAAGGAGTCATTTTGAGGTTCCCGGATGGCCGACGATCAAGTCTACGATTCCAGTAAAATCAAAGTCTTACGTGGTCTTGATGCAGTGCGCAAGAGACCCGGCATGTACATCGGCGACACCGATGACGGGACGGGCCTCCATCACATGGTTTTCGAGGTGGTCGACAACGCCATAGATGAGGCGCTGGCCGGCCATTGCACCCGGGTCCAGGTGGTCATCCACGCCGACGAATCAGTGACTGTCCGGGACAACGGTCGCGGCATTCCGGTCGACATCCACACCGAGGAAGGGGTTTCAGCAGCCGAGGTCATCATGACCGTGCTGCATGCCGGCGGTAAGTTCGATGACAGCTCGTACAAGGTCTCCGGCGGCCTGCATGGCGTTGGCGTCTCGGTGGTCAATGCGCTATCCGATGTGCTGGACCTGACGGTGCACCGCGACGGCAAGACCTACACCCAGCAATACCGCCTGGGCGACCCGGTGGCACCGCTGGCGGCCACCGGCGTGACCACGGAGCGCGGCACCACCATTCGCTTCCGGCCTTCGGGCACCATTTTTACCAACATTGCCTTCAGCTACGAGACGCTGGCCAAGCGCCTGCGCGAACTGTCCTTCCTCAATTCCGGTGTGCGCATCGAGCTCGACGACGAGCGCGAGGACCAGCGCGATGTGTTCCAGCACGATGGCGGCCTGCGCGCGTTCGTGAAACATCTCAACCGCGCACGCACGCCCATCCACGATTCGGTGTTCTGGTTTACCGCACAGGAAGGGGCCACCACCGTGGAAGTGGCCATGCAGTGGAACGACTCCTACCAGGAGAACATGTTCTGCTACACCAACAATATTCCGCAGAAGGACGGGGGCACGCACCTGTCGGGTTTTCGTGCCGCGCTGACGCGAACGCTCAACGACTACATCGAGAAGGAAGCGAAAAAGGAAAAGCTGCAGACCACCGGCGATGACGCGCGCGAAGGGCTTACCGCCATCCTTTCCGTGAAGCTGCCGGATCCGAAGTTTTCCTCGCAGACCAAGGACAAGCTGGTGTCCTCGGAAGTAAAGGGCGTAGTCGAAACCAAGGTCGCCGAGAAACTATCGGAATTCCTGCTGGAGCATCCCCAGGAAGCCAAGGGTATCGTGGGCAAGATCCTCGATGCCGCGCGGGCGCGCGAGGCGGCGCGCAAGGCGCGCGAGCTGACCCGGCGCAAGGGCGCGCTGGACATCGCCGGACTGCCGGGAAAGCTGGCGGACTGCCAGGAGAAGGACCCGGCGCTATCGGAAATTTTCATCGTCGAGGGAGATTCCGCCGGCGGCTCGGCCAAGCAGGGCAGGGACCGGCGCACGCAGGCCATCCTGCCGCTCAAGGGCAAGATCCTCAACGTCGAGCGGGCGCGCTTCGAGAAGATGATCTCCTCGGCGGAAGTCGGCACGCTGATCACCGCGCTGGGCTGCGGCATCGGGCGTGACGAGTTCAACATCGACAAGCTGCGCTACCACCGCATCATCCTCATGACCGATGCGGACATCGACGGCAGCCACATCCGCACGCTGCTGCTGACCTTCTTCTTCCGGCAGATCCCGCTGCTGATCGAGCGCGGGCACATTTACATCGCACAGCCACCGCTTTACAAGGTGAAGCGCGGCAAGCAGGAAATCTACGTCAAGGACGACAACGAGCTCAACCAGCTGCTGCTCAACAGCGCCATCGACGAGGCGGCGCTGTTCGTCAACGAAGGTGCCCCGCCATTGCAGGGCGCGGGGCTGGAAATGCTGGCGCGCCAGTACATGGAAGTGCAGGCCATCATCAAGCGCTGGAGCCGTCGCTATGACGCGCGGCTGCTCGAGCAATTGATCTACGTGCCGGTGCTGCCGGCGGATGCCTTCGAACAACCCGAGCGACTGGGCAACTGGGCGCAGGCACTTGCACAGGCGCTCAACGCGCCTGGCGATGCGGGCCGCAAATACGGGATTGAAGTGGTGCAGGTGGCCGGCGAGGCCGCAGCCGATGGTGCGGTGACCCGTCGCGCGCGGCTGCTGGTGCGCCGCAGTGAGCACGGCAGCGTGTTCGAGAAATCGCTGCCGCGGGAATTCTTTGGCTCGGCCGAATACCGGCGTATCGCCGAACTGGGCCAGACGCTGTCGGGCATGATCGGCGAGGGCGCCTACGTCACCAGTGGCAGCCAGCGCCGTGACATCGGCTCGTTCAAGGAAGCCATCAACTGGCTGTTCGACCAGGCGCGCAAGGGCCAGACCATGCAGCGCTACAAGGGGCTGGGCGAGATGAACCCGGAGCAGCTGTGGGAGACCACCATCAACCCGGCCTCGCGCCGGTTGCTGCAGGTGCGCATCGAAGATGCGATCGCCGCCGATGACATCTTCAACACGCTGATGGGTGACCAGGTCGAGCCGCGGCGCGAGTTCATCGAGAAAAACGCGCTGGCCGTGTCCAACCTCGATATCTAGCCGCGGCGTCACGGGGGCGCATGGAAGCCGAATCCTGGAATGACGTCGGTGCAGAGCAAGAGCTGCGCCTCAAGAGCGTGCAGCAGGTGTTGTCGGGCAGCACCCGGATAGCACTGATCCACAAGGATGGACAATTCAGCGCCATATCCGGCGTATGCAATCACGCCGGCGGCCCGCTGGGTGAGGGCAAGCTCGACGGCGACTACTTGGTTTGCCCCTGGCACTACTGGAAATATCATTGCCGCACCGGCGCTGGCGAGCCCGGCTACGAAGCCGACGGCGTGCCCTCGCACAAGGTGCGGGTCGAGAATGGCCGGGTACTGGTGCAGCGGGTAGCCACCACCAAGCGCACTTTCAAGCCACACGACCCGCATCCGCTGGCGCGCCCGCCACAGCGTGCAGACGGACCTGTGCGGGTGCTGGGTTTGTCGACGACCGCGATGACGGCCCACCAGCCACGCTACAGCACCTCCGAGGATCTGCTCAACGCCAGCCTGCACAACGCGGCGGAAAAGCTCAACTGCGAGACCCGCCTGATCGCCGTGCGCAACCTGCGCTTTCGCGAGTGCGAGGGTTTCTATTCCAAGTCGGCCCACGCCTGCACCTGGCCCTGCTCGATCACACAGATGGACGCCACTGACCAGATGGAGCAGATCTATGAAGGCATCGTGCATTGGGCCGACGTGATCATCGTATCGACACCGATCAGGTGGGGCGCAGCCAGCAGCCTCTACTACAAGATGATCGAGCGCATGAACTGCATCCAGAACCAGGACACCATTGCCAATCGACTACTGCTGCGCAACAAGGTCGCCGGGTTCATCATTACCGGAGGCCAGGACAATGTTCAGGCGGTGGCCGGCCAGATGCTGGGGTTCTTCGCCGAGGTCGGCTGCATGTTCCCGCAGTTTCCGTACATCGCGCACTCGCGTGGCTGGAGTGCCGAGGACATGGAGAACAACGAGCGCTACGTGCGCGAGTCGGCCAGCCTGCACGAGGGCGCCGCGGCGCTGGTGGGCCGATGCGTCGATACGGCCAGCATGCTAATCAAGGGCACGCTGGGTGAGGAGGCCCTGGTCCGAGGTGGACGCAAGGGCCACGAGCTCGATACCCGCGCTCAGCTCGCCGCTGGCAGCTGATCCCCCGGCACCCAGAAGCCGTGCACCTGCGGGGCGGCCCGATAGGGCAGCTTCACCGTGGCGATGGCCCCTTCGCCCATGTGCTGGGTGTCGACCACCACCAGGTCGGAGCGTCCGTTTTCCTTGGGGTGCGAGCAGATGCCCACCAGATAGCCGTCGGCCTCGGGCGCGCCCTTGCGTCGCGGCACGAAGCACATTTCCGACAGCGCGGCATCGGGCCCGGGATTGAACACGTCGACCTTGCCGGTCTGGTGATCGAACTTCAGCCACCCGCCACCCCCCGGACCGCCGCCGATCAGGAACCCATAGCGATAGGGCACGGTGTGGTAACGATCGTCCTGCCGCGCCAGTGCGCCACCGTACTGCGGATACATGACCTTCATGTCGAAGGGTCGTGCCGTGCGCTTGGAGGTGTCGACCGAGAAACGGCGCACCTTGCCCGCGGCCTTGACCGGATCAAACGGCTCATGCAGGTTGGGGAACATCGGGAACTGGTTGGCATCGCCACCGTCCATGTCCACGTACACCATGTCGCCATCGGTCCAGCAGCCCATCACGTGCGTGCACATGGTGGTCGGTCCCTTGAGCCACTGGACATCCTTGCCATCGCCGCCACGGCGCAGCACACCCAGCCAGGTGTCCTTGGTGGAATCCCAGCCCCAGTGCACGCCGCCGGCCTTCATGCGCTCCTCGCCCAGGTAGGCCAGGGGATACACCAGGAACACGATGTGCTTCTCGGTGATGGCGTAGTCGTGGATCTCGCTGCAGTACGGGGCCTTCACCCAGGTCTGCCACAGCGTCTTGCCCTGCGGCGAGATCTGGAAGATGTTGACGTCGGTGCTACCCAGGCCCTTGGCCTCGTAGCCGAAGGCCAGCAGGTCGCCGGTATGCGAATCATTCTTGGGATGCGCGGTGAAGGTCTGTCCCTCGACCTTGCCGTCGAAGCGGTAGTTGGCGTCCAGGGTCTCCAGCGTGTGCGGATCCAGCGCGGCGGGCATGGTGTCCTCTTTCATCGCCAGCACGCGGCCGTTGTGATACCAGACCTGCGTGTTCTGCGTGCCGCGCGACAGGCCCTTGACGCTGGGATCGTCGGTGTAGGGATTGCGGTACACGCCGTACAGGGACTTGCGCGCCTTGTGCTGTGCCTTCCAGCGGTCGTTCTTGACCCAGCGACTGAGGTAATCCACGTGCCCGTTCTGGATGCGGAACATGCTGGCATGTCCCTCGCCGTCAAACCCGATGTCGTAGTTGAGGCTTTCGGGCTTGGGGTACTGGGCGTCGGGACCGACGCGATAAAAGGCGCCGTCGAGGTCCGCAGGCAGCTTGCCCTGCACCTCGCAGTCATACAGCGTGTCCTCGGAGCGATTGACCGAGACCGCAAAGCCATTGGCCGGCAGGCTGGCGCTGCCACCGGAGCCAAACTTGCCGGGCTCGGTCGGAAAGCGCACCTCGGCGCGGGCGGCGGCCGAGCCCAAGGCCGCAGCACCCAGGACGGCAGCGCCGGTGAGGAAAGTACGCCGATCAGCCGACGAAGGCTGTTGCTCGCGATTGCTGCGGCTCATTGAAGTCCCCTTATTCGTAGTGCCTGTAGGCCAGGGTGGCTACTTTAGCGGAGGATTCACGCCGCGCAATGGGCCCCCGCAGCCTGGCAACCGGCGCGCAACAGGCTAGAACGCCAGTCGCGACTGGCTTTGTGTCTGGCCCTGCTGGGATAGGCGCTGAACCCCTGATACATGGGGCGTGGGGAAGAAGGTGCGTGCGATGACATCGTGCACGTCGCTGATGTGCAGCTGCAGGCGATCGATGAATTCATGCAGCCCGTTCTGGTCCAGCGCCTCCAGGGGCGCGCGCGCCAAGAACCGGCGCACCGCATCCAGACGGTCGACCACCGGTTCGCCGCGCTGCAAGGATTTCAGTTCCAGTTCCACCTGGTCGAGGCAGAACATGCAGGCGCGCGGGAACTGCCGGTTGCGCAGCAGGAACTCCATTACGTCTGCGCGGCGTACCCGCGATCGCACCGCGCCGCGGTACATCTGGTAGGCGGACAGCGACTTGAGCACGCTCATCCACTGCACGGTTTCGAACGGCCGCAGTTCCGGGGTTTCAGCCGGCAGCAGCTGCGCGGAACGCACGTCCACTATGCGGCTGGTCATATCAGTGCGTTCCAGGTTGCGCCCCAGCTTGAGGAAGGTGTGCGACGCGTTGCGGCTCATGGTTCCGTCAAGCACCCCGGAGATCTTCTGCAACGTCCCGACCACTTCATTGAGGAACCGGAAACGCATCCGCTTGGTGAGGCCCGTGGGCAGCTCGCGCACGAATTCGGAATGGAACTCGTTGAGCATCTCCCAGGCTTCGGTGGGCAGGATCTCGCGCAGCGTGCGCGCGTTCTCGCGCGCCAGGCGCAGGGACGAGAACAGCGAGCCGGGATTCTCCGGGTCGGCCACGAGGAACTGCACGACGTCGCGCTCCTCGACCTTCGGACTGCGGGCGTCGAATTCCGCGCGGCTGCCGCTGATGTCCACCAACGGCAACCAGCCGGGGGCAATCCCCTTGGGCAAGTCGAGCAGCAGATGCGCGTTCACGTTGATGATGCGCGCGGTGTTCTCGGCCCGCTCCAGTAGCGCGACAGCCAGTAGACGTTTTCGGCGACCCGGGCGAGCATGTGTCCTTAAGCCTCCGCGTCCACGATCCAGGTGTCCTTGCTGCCGCCACCCTGGGAGGAGTTGACCACCAGCGATCCCTTGCGCAGCGCGACGCGCGTCAGGCCGCCGGTGGTCACGCTGGTCTGCGGGCCGCTGAGGATGAAGGGGCGCAGGTCCACATGGCGCGGCTCGATGGCATCGCCCACCAGCGTTGGCACCGTGGACAGGGTGATCACCGGCTGTGCGACAAAGTTGCGTGGGTTGGCTTTCAGCGCCCTGCGAACTGTGCCCGTTCGGCCTTGCGTTGACGACGGGCCCATCAGCATGCCATAGCCGCCGGAGCCATCCACGGGCTTTACCACCAGCGTCTTGAAGGTGCGCCAGCACGTGCGACAACTGGTCCGGTTCAGCGCAGCGATAGGAAGGCACGTTTGGCAGGATGGCGTCTTCGTCAAGGTAGTACTTGATCATGTCCGGAACGTAGGTGTAGACCAGCTTGTCGTCGGCCACGCCGGCGCCCGGCGCATTGGCCAGCGCCACATTGCCCTTGCTTCCAGGCGCGCATCAACCCCGGCACGCCCAGCGAGGTATCCTCGCGGAACGCCTCGGGATCAAGGAAGTCGTCGTCGATGCGCCGGTAGATGACGTCGACGCGCGACCAACCATCGCATCGTCTGCATGAAGACGCAGTCGTTGCTGTCGACGGCCAGGTCCCGGCCCTCGACCAGCTCGCAGCCCATCTGCCGCGCCAGGTATGAATGCTCGAAATAGGCCGAGTTGTAGATGCCCGGCGTCAGCACCACCACCTCGGGAACCTCGCCCTTGCGCGGCGACAGCGCGGCCAGCGTGTCGAACAGCTGCGAGGGGTAATCGTCCACGGGCAGGATGGCTGAATTCTCGAACAGCTCCGGAAACACCCGCTTGATGACCTGGCGGTTCTCGAGCATGTACGACACGCCGGAGGGCACGCGCAGGTTGTCCTCCAGCACGTACACGGTGCCGTCCTTGTCGCGGATCAGGTCCGAACCGCAGATGTGCGCCCAGATGCCCAGCGGCGGATTGACGCCCTGGCAGGAGGGACGGAAGTTCTTCGAGGTTGGATGATCTCGCCGGGCATCCGCCCATCGCGGATGAATTGCTGCTCGTGGTAGATGTCATCGATGAACAGGTTCAGCGCCGCCGCGCGCTGCGATCAGCCCCTTCTCGATGCGCTTCCATTCCTTGTGCGAAATCGTGCGCGGGATGATGTCCAGCGGCCACGCGCGGTCGATGGAGCCGTCCTGTTCGTGATAGACGGTGAAGGTGATTCCCATGGCGCGAATGGCCAGTCTCGGCAGCCTGCTGGCGCACGGCAATCTCCGCGCCGCCCAGTTCGGTCAGGTAAGCCAGCAGGGTGCGCGCCGCCGCGCGCGCGCCGCCGCCCGGCCCGACAAGTTCATCGTGCAGTCCGGCGGTGGGGTACGTAGACCAGGTGGATTTCATTTGTAGGAAGATTCCGAACCCAAGTTACCAGAGTGCAAACGCCGGGTCCAAACCGGAGCAGACGCTGCCTCGCAATGGTGCTGTACGGTGGTTTTGTGCAACCAATTGGTGCGTCACCAATCCGCTTCGCGCCTACACCCGGTGGCGGCACCCACCTACCGCATGCACCGTGCTTCAACGTGCAAAATCCGTGCATGCGCGAAGCTACCAAGCGCGCCCCGAGTGCAACTGCCGATCATATCTGGGCGCTAATCCACAAGATCGGCACCGCGATGCTGGTCACCGGCAGCGGGAACAGCTTCGATGCGCGTCCCATGCAGGCCTACCCGGACCCCGCAGCAGGGGAAATCGTCTTCATGACCGATTCGCAGCGCGTGCTTGCCGAGATCAGCGCGGCGGAGGGCGTGCTGCTGACCTTCACGGACAAGGCGGGCAACGACTATGTGTCCCTCAGGGGCAAGGCGCGCGTCAGCAACGACCGCGACCGGGTCACGCGTCTGTGGTCGGCCTGGGCCCTGGCCTACTGGAAGAGCCCGCAGGATCCCAACATCCGCCTGATCGTCATGACGCCCGAACAGGCCAGGTACTGGGAGTCACCGGGTACGGTGGTGTCCACCGTGGCCATGCTGGCCAGTGCCCTGTACGGCAAGCAACCGAAGCTGGGTCACTCAGGCGAAGTGCAGCTGTAGTCCCGACAAGCACGAAGCGCCGGCCATCGATTCACCTGGGTTACTTGCCCCTGGGCTTGAACGACAGGATCTTCATCGCGTCCGTGAGGGATTGGGACTGCTGCCAGTATTGGGCCCAGGGATCGCGCTTGACCTGTGACAGGTGTTCCCGGGCATTGCGCACCGTCCACTGTGCACCACTCTTGATGCTGGCAAGCTCTTGCCAGGCCACCGGCATGGACACGCCCAGGCCAGGCCTTGCGCGGGCTGAAAAAGCGGCGGCCGTGGTTGCGCCAAACCCGTTGCGCAGGTAATCGACGAAGATCTTGCCGACCCGGTTGGCCGGCCCGCTCTTGAGCACGAACCGGGAGGGTATGGTCTTGGCCAGGTGCTGGACGATGGCGCGCGAAAAGTCCTTGACGGTCCCATAGTCCCAGCGCGGCGCCACGGGCACGACCACGTGCAGCCCCTTGCCGCCGGACGTCTTGAGCCACGCGGACAGTCCAAGTTGCTCGAGCAGCGAATGTAGCAGCGTGGCGCCCTCCTGCATCTGGCCCCACGAGGTTCCAGCACCGGGATCCAGATCAAAGACCATGCGGTCCGGTGAGTTGATCTTCCTGGTGGTGGAGTTCCAGGTATGGAACTCAATGACGTTCATCTGCGCGGCACTTGCCAGCGCCGCGGCCGAGTCAATCTCAAGCAGCCCTTGGTGGCCGGGCCACAGCGATGCATCAAGCTGCCGGACCCCGGCAATGCCTATGCCGGCGTGCTTCTGGAAGAACAGCTGTCCTGCCACACCACTGGGCCCGCGCAGCAGCGAACACGGCCGCCCCTGCAGATGCGGGAGCATCCACTCACTGACGGATTCGTAGTAGTGCACCAGGTCCTGCTTGGTCAGCTTTGTGCTGGGATCAATGATCCGGTCGCCGTGCGTGATCTTCACGGCACCGGTCCTGGCCCGCTTGGCTTTGGTAGGCACTGGCTGGCCCAGGTTTATCGCGGTTTCGCGCACGACGGAGGCGGCCGGTTTGTCACTGCGCAGACCCAGGAACGAGGCATGGCGAATCTGGCCATCCGGCGTCCACTCGGAAAATTCCACCTCCGCGACCAGTGCTGGCTTGACCCAAATGGGACGGCCCGTGGAACTGCGTGACCGGCGCGCGGCTTTTGCAGCGGTCGTGAACGGCGCCGCAGTTACTGCCAGTTTGCCCAGCTTGTTCCTGAGCATGCGCGCATCGTCGGCATCCCAGCCGGTACCAACCCTGCCGACGGACCGCAGTTGTCCGTCGGCGTGAACTCCCAGCAGCAGGCTGCCGATTTGCGCCGCATCGTCGCTGCGCTGCACGTAGCCGCAGACCACGAACTCCTGGCGCAGCTTGCATTTGAGCTTGAGCCAGTTGCGGCTGCGCGTGGACGTGTAGGGAGCATCAGCGCGTTTGGCGATGACCCCCTCCAGATGCATGGCGCACGCGGTGTGCAACACCGACGCCGCGTCGGCGGGAAAGTCCGCGCTGTAGCGCACGTGCGGCGTGTGCTTACTGGCCAGCAGGGCCTGCAACAGCTGGCGCCGCGTGGCCAGCTGCACGTCGCGCAGGTCGTAGCCATCGAGGAAGGGCAGGTCGAACAGGAAATACTTGAGTGGGCTTTGCGCGCCACTGTCGAATGCCTTTTGCAATGCATTGAAGTCCGGGACGCCGTCCTTGCCCAGCACCACAATCTCCCCATCCAGCCACGCGGAGCGGATTGGCAGTTGTTGCAGTTCGCTGACCAGGTGGGGCATCTTCTCGGACCAGTCGTGTCCGCCGCGGGTCAGCAGGCGGACCTTGCCCTTGTCGATACGGGCCATAATCCGGTAGCCGTCGAACTTGATTTCATAGATCCAGCCCTCCCCGGAGGGCGGCGTGTCGACCAGTGTGGCCAGCTGCGGAGACAACGCCGCTGGCAGGTCGGCGCGCACTGCGCCCGGCGCGGTGGCCAGCGAACCTGCGGGCGACTTGCCCTTTGTGGGTTTGGTCGGCTTGGGCTGCGGGGGCGCGGACTTGGCCTTCAGGGGCCTGGCGATGACACTGTCGGGCAGTGCGCTGACCACGTCGTACTGGCTGCGCGGCCGCGCGAATTCGTCGCGCTTCTTGAATAGCAGCCAGGGTTCCTTGGCCTCTGCATTCCCGCGCATCCTGACCAGTTCCCACTGGCCCTTGAGCTTCTGGCCGTGCAGGTTAAAGGCCAGCTTGCCCTTACGCAGTCCCAGGTGCGGGTCGCCAAGGGGGTCCCAACTGCCCTGGTCCCAGACGATGACTGTGCCGGCACCGTACTGCTTGGGCGCAATCGTGCCTTCGAAGGACCCATACGACAGTGGGTGGTCCTCGACATGCACGGCCAGTCGCTTGTCGGCCGGGTCGTAGCTGGGTCCCTTGGGGACCGCCCAGGATACCAGCACGCCATCGAGTTCCAGCCGGAAGTCATAGTGCAGACGCCGCGCTGCATGCTTTTGGATAACGAACGACAGCTCCTTGCCGCGTGCCCGCTGGGTACCGCGTGGCTCGGCGGTCTTGGTGAAATCCCGCTTGGCCCAGTAGGGCGCCAACCGTGCCGAAGTGCCGGTATCGATAGCAGTGCTGCGCGCGGCCATCGCCAATCACGCGCGCTTGCGCGCCTTGTTGATCGACGTGACTTTGCCATTGCGCGCGCCCGCAGCCCCGGGCTTCTTGCCCAGGCTCTGGGCCAGCAGGGCAGTCAGGTCCACGACGTTGCTGCGCGCCTCCGGCTCCTCCAGGGGTTCGACCACCTTGGCCGCACCCGCCTTTTGCCGCTTCGTCACCAACGCCTCGATGGCATGCGTGAACTTGTCTGCGTACGCGTCGGGCTTCCATTCTTCAGTCATGTCAGCGATCAGTTGGCGCGCCATCTTGAGCTCGCTGTCCTTGAGGGCCTTGGTACCGGCGGTCGGAAGCTTCAGGTCCGTCCACGGCCTGATGTCGTGTATCCAGCGCAGCGTGTTTAACAACAGCCCGCGGTCGGTGGCAATCAGGGCGGCCAGATGCTCCTTGGTGTGCAGCACCACGCGGGCGATACCCGCCACATCGGACGCCAGCATGGCCTCGCGCAGCAAGGCATAGACCTTGTCGCCCTTGGCCTGGGGCTCCAGGTAGTACGGCCGGTCAAACTGGATCACCGGTATTTCGGCGACGTGCACGAACGACTCTATTTCTATGGTCTGCGTGGTCTTGGGGTACGCGGCCTTGATTTCGTCGTCGCCCAGGATGACGTAGCGGTCGGTGTCGACTTTCACGCCGCGGACGATGTTTTCCTTGGTGACTTCCCGGCCGGTACGCTTGTTGACGCGCTTGTATCCGACCGGGTCCATCGAGCGCTTGTCCACCCAGTCGAAATCAATGCCGCTTTCGGAAGACCCCGGGTACAGCCCGATCGGGATGTGTACCAGGCCAAAGCTGATGGCGCCTTTCCAGATGGCGTGGGGCATGACTGGTCCTCCCTGGTGTGCCGCAACCCTACTGTGTTCCTTTATGTGCAGCGTATCGCCCGGAAGGTTCCGTGCAATGACGTAGGGCGATGCCGACAGGGCAATCGGGCACTCGCTCAATGGCTGCCCGGCACCTTCGGGCCCGCTGCATCCTGCTGGCAAGGGGCTACGGTAAATCGCCAGTCTCGGTCGCCAGGCAGACATGAGGCGGGTCGCCCCCCTGAGGCAAGTGCTCCAGCCAATGCGTTGCTCGCCGCTGCCGTGTGCTCGGGATACATCACCGGGATAGTGCTGCCGGTGTCGGGCAGCGCCAGCGCAAACTGATCTGCCTCTGATTGGTGCCGCATCGTTGTCTTATGCAACCATTTGGTGCGCCCGGCGCACGGCATGCAGCGTCTATAATCCGGTGAATGTCCATTCACGTCGCGCTAAACCACGTTACCCACTATCGCTACGACAAGCTCGTTGAAGTGGGGCCGCAAATCGTCAGGTTGCGGCCGGCGCCGCATTGTCGGACACGCATCCTGTCCTACTCGCTCAAGATCAGTCCGGCCAAGCACTTCATCAACTGGCAGCAGGATCCCGAGGCCAATTACCTTGCCCGCGTGGTGTTTCCCGAGCCGACTCGTGAACTGCGCTTTGAAGTCGGGCTGGTCGCCGAGATGTCGGTGTTCAATCCGTTTGATTTCTTCCTCGAACCCCAGGCCGAGCAGTTTCCCTTTGCGTATGACGCGCTCATGCTGCGCGAGCTGGCCCCCTACCTGATCAAGCTGGAACTACAGCCGCGCTTCGCGGCCTACCTGGCGTCGATCCCGCGCGAGCCGCGCCGCACCATCGATTTCCTGGTCGAGCTCAACATGAGGCTCGCCAAGGATGTTGCTTACCTGATCCGCATGGAGCCGGGCGTGCAGACTCCCGAAGTCACGCTGCACAACGGCTCGGGATCCTGTCGCGACTCGGCATGGTTGTTGGTGCAGTTGCTGCGCCACCTGGGACTGGCCGCGCGCTTTGTCTCCGGCTACCTGATCCAGCTTACGCCGGACATGAAATCCCTCGATGGCCCCTCCGGACCGAAGGCGGACTTCACCGACCTGCACGCTTGGTGCGAGGTTTACCTGCCCGGTGGTGGCTGGATTGGACTGGATCCGACGTCCGGCCTGCTGGCCGGCGAAGGACATATCCCCCTGGCCTGCACTCCGGAGCCGGGCTCGGCTGCACCCATCGAAGGCATGGTTGGAAAAAGCGAGGTCGAGTTTCACCACGAGATGAAGATCGAGCGAATCTTCGAATCACCGCGGGTGACCAAGCCATACACCGAGGAGCAGTGGCGCGACATCGAGAACCTGGGCCACGCCATCGATGCACGGCTGACTGCGGATGATGTGCGGCTGACCATGGGCGGCGAGCCGACGTTCGTGTCAATCGATGATCCGGATGGTGCCGAGTGGAATACGACGGCGATGGGTCCCGATAAGCGGCGACTGTCCATCGACCTGTATGAGCGCCTCAAGCAGCACTATGCACCGCAGGGCCTGGCGCACTTCGGCCAGGGCAAGTGGTACCCAGGCGAGCCCCTGCCGCGCTGGTCATTGACCTGCTTCTGGCGGCGCGATGGCGAGCCCATGTGGCGCGATCCGAAGCTGCTCGACGATGAACGCACCCAGCGCGCGGTCAGCGCCGCCGATGCCGGGGCATTCCTCGGCGCAGTGGCCGAGCGACTCGGGCTGGCGTGCGACGACGTGTTTCCGGCCTACGAGGATGAGCACTACTACCAGCGGCGCGAACAGCAGCTGCCAATCAATGTCGAGCACAAGGATTCGCGAGTCGACGACAAGATCGAGCGGGAACGATTGGGGCGTCTTTTCGGGCGGGGCCTGGATGAGATTGTCGGACACGTGCTGCCGGTGCGCCGCGAGCCGTCCGGATCGCGCTGGCTGACCAGCCCGTGGTTCCTGCGCGCACAGCGCTGTTACCTGGTGCCCGGGGATTCGCCGCTGGGCTTGCGCCTGCCGCTGCAATCCCTGCCGTGGGTGTCCAAGGAAGACTATCCCTACACGCATGCACCTGATCCGATGGAACCCGCGCGCGCACTGCCGCGATATGCGGACCTGCGGCACCGGCAGCGCGACGCCGTGCGCGGCGAAGCAACCGGCGCGGCCCAGGTCGCCAAGGCGCCGCTGCCGGGCAAGTCCGCGGCAGATGTCGTGCGCACGGCCATGTGCGTGGAGACCCGCGACGGCCGGCTGCAGGTGTTCATGCCTCCGGCCGATTCGCTGGAGGACTACCTGGAACTCGTGGCGGCAGTGGAGGCCGCTGCCGAGTCGCTGGGGCAACCGGTAGTCCTCGAGGGCTATGAGCCACCGCGGGATAACCGGCTCAACTCGTTCCGCATCACGCCGGACCCGGGCGTCATCGAAGTCAATATCCATCCGTCGTCCAGTTGGGACGAACTGGTCGGCCGCACCACGCACCTGTATGACCAGGCTCGGCAGACCCGGCTGACCACCGAGAAGTTCATGCTCGACGGCCGGCACACCGGCACCGGCGGCGGCAACCACATCGTGCTGGGCGGCGAAACGCCGGCGGATTCGCCGTTCCTGCGCCGGCCAGACCTGCTGCGCAGCCTGCTGGGCTACTGGCATAACCACCCGTCGCTGTCCTATCTGTTTTCCGGCCTGTTCATCGGCCCGACCTCGCAGTCGCCGCGCGTCGACGAGGCGCGCAATGACTCGCTGTACGAGCTGGAGATCGCCTTCCAGCAGGTGCCACCCCCGGGGGAGCAGTGCCCGCCATGGCTGGTCGACCGCCTGTTCCGCAACCTGCTGATCGACTCCAGTGGCAATACGCATCGCACCGAGTTTTCCATCGACAAGATGTATTCGCCGGATGGTCCCACCGGGCGGCTACGGATTGCTGGAGCTGCGCGCCTTCGAGATGCCGCCGCACGAACGCATGAGCCTTACCCAGCAACTGTTGCTGCGCGCGCTGGTGGCGCGCTTCTGGCGCGAACCCGTACCAGCCGCTGCGGCTGGCACGCTGGGGCACGGAGCTGCACGATCGCTACATGCTGCCGCATTTCATCGAGCAGGATTTCGCGGACGTGATCAGCCGAAATGAAGCGCTCCGGCTTCGCGCTGGACAAGGACTGGTTCCGGCCGCATCTGGAATTCCGCTTTCCGAAATTCGGGGATTTCGCGACCCGCGGCGTGCAGCTGGAACTGCGCCAGGCGCTGGAACCCTGGCACGTGATGGGCGAGGAAGGCAGCGCCGGCAGCATGGTGCGCAATGTCGACTGCCTCGCTCGAGCGACTGCAGATCAAGGTCACCGGGCTCGCGCCCGACCGCTACGTGGTCACCTGCAATGGCAACACCCTGCCACTGCAACCCACGGGCGTGGTCGGAGAATTCATCGCCGGTGTTCGCTACCGCGCGTGGCAGCCCGCCTCGTCCCTGCACCCGACCATCGGCGTACACTCGCCACTGGTTTTCGACCTGCTGGACACGTGGATGAATCTATCCCTGGGCGGTTGCCAATACCACGTGACCCACCCGGGCGGCCGCAGCTACGACACTTTCCCGGTCAACGCCTTCGAGTCGGAGAGCCGGCGCCTGGCGCGCTTTGCGCGCCTGGGTCACACGCCCGGCCAACTGCACGCACATGAGCCCGTGCGCAACGCTGAATATCCCCTCACCCTGGACCTGCGACGCGTGTGACTGCCAGTCCAGGTCCAGCAGAGAACGCCGCGATCGCGACACGATATGACGAGCTGGCAACGCCGGCTGGCGTGCGCCAGCACTGGCAGTGGCTGGCCGACTGGCAGCGCGGCCAGGGGTCGGCCGATGCGGTCCGGCGCGCGCACGAACTGACGCGCCGCCTGGTCGTCGAGAACGGCGTCACATACAACGTCTATTCTGATCCCCAGGGTGCGGATCGTCCGTGGGCCCTGGACCCGTTGCCATTCGTGCTGCCCGTCGATGAATGGCGGGCCATCGAGGCTGGCGTTGCCCAGCGCTGCCAGTTGCTCAATGGCGTGCTGGCCGATCTCTACGGCGCGCAGCGGCTGGTGACCGAGGGCCTCGTCCCCCCTGAACTGCCCTATGGGCATCCGAATTTCCTGTGGCCCTGCCGCGATGTGAAGCCCGTCGACGGCATCTGGTTGCACCTGTATGCGGCGGACCTGGCACGCGCGCCGGATGGACGCTGGTGGCTGCTGGCCGATCGTACGCAGGCCCCTTCCGGCGCGGGCTATGCGCTGGAGAATCGCGAGATCCTGGCGCAGGTGCATGCTGGGGTGATGCCACAGGTCGGCGTGCGCCGCGTGACCGCGTTCTTCGACGCGCTGCGTGCCGGGCTGCTGCAGTCGGCTGACGGAGCGGCGCCACTGGCGGTGATTCTGACGCCCGGCCCGTTCAATGAAACCTACTTTGAGCATGCCTATCTGGCGCGACAACTGGGCATTCCGCTGGTGGAAGGCAGCGACCTGACCGTGCGCTCCGACGTGCTGTACCTCAAGACCCTGGCTGGCCTGAAGCGCGTGCAAACGATATTCCGGCGCCTGGATGATGACTACTGTGATCCGCTGGAGCTGCGCGGGGATTCGGCGCTGGGCGTGGCCGGATTGATTGGCGCCATCCGTGCCGGCAACGTCACGATGGCCAATGCCCTGGGGTCGGGCGTGCTTGAGTCCGCGGCCTGGTTTGGATTCCTGCCAGCGGTCGCGGAGCGTCTGCTCAATGAGCGATTGCTGTTGCCCGAGGTTGCCACCTGGTGGTGTGGCGAGCGGCCGGCGCTGGACTACGTGCTGGCCAACCTCGATCACGTGGTCATCAAGCCCACCTATCCCAACCAGCGCTTTGAGCCCATATTCGGCCGTGATACGCAGGGCGCCGCGCGCGATGAGTTGATCACGCGCCTGCGCAATCGTCCCTATGCCTATGTGGCCCAGGAACATGTGAGCCTGTCCCAGGCGCCAGTGTGGCGCGGTGCCAGCTCCACGGAACTGGATGCGCGCGCGCTGACCATTCGCGTGTACGCGTGCAAGACCCGCAATGGCGTGCACGTGATGCCGGGCGGGCTGGCGCGCATCGCCCAGCCGGATGCCGCCGACGTCGTCTCCTCGCAGCGTGGCGGCGGGGCCAAGGACATATGGGTGCTGCGCGACGACCCGGAACCGGTCGCTGCAGGTCCCGCGGCATGGTCGCCGGAGCAGCGGCGCAACGACATTCCCTCGCGCCTGGTGGAGAACCTGTTTTGGCTGGGTCGCTACAGCGTGCGCTGCGAGAGCAAGCTGCGCTTGCTGCGCGGGGCGCTGGCCGCGTCGCGCGACAGCGCACTGGGACATCATGCCCGGCAACTGTGCGAAACGCTGCATGTATTGGCCCCTGGTGAAAGTCCGGAGCACACGCTGCGCGACCAGGAGCACGCCGAAGGCGTGGCCGCCGATATTCAACGGTTCGCATGGAGCGCGTCCCAGGTGCGCAACCGCCTGTCGGTGCGCTACTGGCGTGGGGTCGTGATCCTGCAGCGGCAGCTGCAGGAAGCGTCCATCTCCAGCAGCAGCCCGCGCGAGCACTGCGAGCGCCTGCTGCTGCAGTTGGCCGCACAGTGCGGCTTCTGCGATGCCGACATGATGCGCGACGAAGGCTGGCACGGCCTGCAGCTGGGGCGGGCCATAGAGCGCGCGCAGTTCCTCACGGCGATACTCGACGCGTCGCTATCCAGCCAGATGGCCATGCGCAGCGAGTCGCTGGAATGGCTGCTCGAGGTGGGCGACAGCCTCAATGTCTACCGCCAGGGATACGCGCTGCCGCCGCACCTGGCGCCAGTGCTGGCACTGCTGCTGGGCGACAAACTGCACCCCGGGTCGCTGGCCTTCCAGGTGCGGCAAATCCGCGAGCACCTGGCGCCGCTGCTGCCGGAGCGCATGGAGCCCGAGTGGCAGCTGGCACCGCTGCCGGCGGCTTCCATGGACCTGGTGGAACTGCGTGCCGGCCTGGGGCAACTGGCCCGCAGCATCGCCAACCTGTCGCACCGGCTGTCACTGCGGTTCTTCGTGCACGTCGACGAGGACTCACGGTCACTGTACGGCTGAACCATGCGCTACAGCATCGACCACCAGACCACTTATCGCTATGCCAGCGACGTGCTGCATTCACATCACCTGCTGCACCTGATGACCCGCCCCTCGGCGTGGCAGCATTGCCTGCAATCCTCGATCCAGATCCAGCCCGCGCAGCACCGCCGTGTCGACCAGTTCGATGCCTTCGGCAACCGCATGACCCGCATCGAGCTGGCGCAACCGCACCGTGAGCTGACGGTGCGCTCGCGGATGCTGATCGACGTGTATCCGCGGGCGATCGTGCCCATGGACGCCACGTTCTCCTGGGAGCAGGTGCGCAATGCCTGTGTCTACAAGGGCAGCGAGCCCGGTCGCGATGTGCTCGACGCGTGCCGGTTCCGTCACGAGTCGCCACACGTGAATCTCAAGCACCTGTTCAGGGTGTATGGCGAGGACTGTTTTGCTGCGGACCGGCCCATCCTCGCCTGCGCCAGCGCGCTGTGCGACCGGCTGTTTGCTGACCTGACCTACGCGCCGGGGGAGACCACCATCAGCACCTCGGTTAGCGAAGTGCTGGAGCGCAAGCGCGGGGTTTGCCAGGACTTTGCGCACCTGATGATTGCCTGCCTGCGCTCCCGCGGGCTGCCGGCGCGATACGTCAGCGGCTACCTGCGCACCATCGTGCCCGGCGATGCCGAGCCGGAGCTGGTTGGCGGCGGCGCGACCCATGCCTGGGTGGCCGTATGGTGCCCGCCATTCGGCTGGGTGGAATTTGATCCCACCAACGGGGGCTTCGTGGGCACGGACCACATCGCGCTGGCCTGGGGGCGTGATTTCTCCGACGTGTCGCCGCTGCGCGGCGTCATCCTGGGTGGCGCGATGCACGAACTTGAGGTCAAGGTGCACGTGGCGGTGGCTACGCCGCCGGACTGAGCAAGGCGCGGATTGCCCTACGCCTGGGCCGTCAACGATCCGAAGAGCTTGCGCCCGATCCGCGTCTGGCCCAGCCAGCGCTGTGCATGACCGTATAGATAGGCACAGGCGATTCCCACGACGACTGCGACAACCAGCGCCAACCACGGACTCTTGCCACCGGACAGCCGGTTGACGATGTCACGTACCTGGAAATGCACCAGGTAAATGAACATCGAGCCGGCGGCGATCTCTGCGATCACCGTCTTGACCAGCGCCGGTACCCGGATCGCGGGAACAAACAGCACTAGGGCGAGGCCGCCTGCGTACAGACAGGTGCTGGTCGAGGCCAGGCCCCACAGGATGTAGCTGCAGACCAGGGCCAGGGATAGTGCCAGCAGGCGCTGGGGCAGCGTTCTTGCAACGCCGACCAGGATGCCAAGGCAGAAGCTCCAGGCGTAGTTCTGCGGGACACGCTGGAATAGGTAGTGCGTGTCCCATACGCCGTCCACGATGCCCTTGAGGGCAGCTGCCACCAGGAACAGGCCCAGCGCCGCGGGTACCGGATGGTCGCGGAACAGTGCCCGTACGCGGGCGAAGGAAAACAGCAGTGCTGCCAGCAGGAACAGCTGGAAGTAGATTTCCGCGAAATAAAACGGCACGCCCTTGATACGCGACGGATCGGTTGGATTGAAGAAATTGGAAATCATCAGGAATTGCGGTACCTGGATGAACGTGTGGGTCAAGAGCTGCGTTGGACCGGCGATAAGGATGGTCGGGATGGCCACCAGCAACGCGGTGCCGAGGACGCTGCGCACGCTGTTCTGCCGAATGATCTCCGACAGCTGGAAGCGCGCCAGCGCGTATCCGCCGAGGGCGAACAGCAGGATGCCTGCGCCATAGAAATCGCTGTACTGGAAAGCATCGGTATGGCGCGCCGCGATGAACATCATGGCCACCGCCCGCAGCAGCGTCGCCGGTTCAAGGCCGCGCCAGGAAGAGTGCTTGATGCCGCTGTCCGCCCGCGCCTGCAGTCGGGCAACGCTGTAGCTCTCCCACTTGTCGGGCAGCGGCCCAAAGCGCCGCTCGAACTGCATCGAAAACTGGATGTAGCGCAGCGAATCGCCGCCGAGGGTTTCAAAGCTGTCGACGGATTTCACGGTGGTGCCAGGAAACACGCGCTGGAACACGGCGCGAACATCCTGGGCTTCGCCGCGGGGCTGCACGGCGGTGGCCGCACCTTGCCCCTCGAATTGCGCGGCCAGCTCGCGTCGCCGCGGCTTGCCGGTGGCAGTGACGGGAATCGCCGCAACTTGGTGCACCTGCAGTGAGCCGGCGGGTGCGACGCCAAGTTCGATCAGCGCGGATGACGCGGCCGCCCGCAATCGCTGCATGTCGGCGGCGGTCCCTTCGGTGACCGCCAGCACCGCCTCGCCGCGAGCCACGTCCTTGACCCTGGCAACCGCGATGCGGCTGGCCGCGCCCAGCCGTGACCGGATCTTCTCCTCGAGCACATCCGGCACGATCTTGATTCCACCACAGTTGATCAAGTCATCGGCCCGGCCCTCAAAGTAGAGGTAGCCGTCGCGCATCCGCCCCAGGTCGTTGGTCTGCAACCAGCCATCCGGATCACACAATTCATGCTGTCCGGCCGCATCCACGCGCCAGCGCGCCACATGCGGCCCCCTGATGCGAATGCGCCCCTGGCCGTCAAAGCCGATCTCCACCGAGCCCTCCGGCCGGCCCACGGATTCCAGTTCTTCGTCCGTGGCGTTGGATACGTCCAGGAAGGTGCTGCGCGAGGCTTCGGTCAGGCCGTAGTGCTGGAAGATCCGCGCATTGGGGAACAGTTCGCGCACGCGCCGCTTCTCACTGGCGGACATGTACTGCGAACCGATTTCCATCCAGCGCAGCTTCTTGCCTGCATTGCCGATGACCTCCGGTGAATCCAGGATGATGCGCAGCAGCGTCGGCACGGCGGACAGGGAGTTGACCTCCCCGGACTCGAGCATGCGGACCAATTCCAGGGGATCGAAACCGCGTGGCGGCAGATATGCCTGGCCGCCCACGGCACTGATGGCGCGCAGCCTCCCCACCCCGAAACTGTAGGTTACCGGGACGCCTACGTATTCCCGGATCTCGCTGGTCATGGCCATGGCCGTAATGATCCGCTGGGCCGTATCGGCAAGATTGGCGTAGCTCAGGACAATCGCCTTGGGATTGCCCTCGGTTCCGGAGGTAAAGCTGACCTGCGCGGGAAGGTCGACGGGAATCAGCGGGTGTTGCTGTGAAAACCAGCCGTACTGATCCTCGACTTCAATGCACCGGTCGACCGCAATCCCGTTGAGGTCGTGGGCCTGACGTGCGTCCTGGATGCTGACCACGGTGCGCCGTGTATTGCCTGAGGCGAATACCTGGGCGACAAAGTCCAGGGAATTGCGCGCCACGATGGCTGTCGCCTGCACTTGCTTCATCTTGCTTTTGTACGACCTTGAACAGATTACGGGATGGGAGAACATGGTCGCTCAGCAAACATGTTTTCCACAACTTCGGGCCAATTAAGTTGCGGTCTGCCCGCATATATTTCGTTGAATGCGGGATGCGCGGCTGTAGGACATAAGTCCCACGACCCTGGGTCAACCCGGCGGCCCTGGGCCGGCCCTCAAGCCCCTCTCGCGACCCGCAATGGCGGCTCCCGCGATAAGCCAACTCCTTATAATGTGGCGGGGAATGCGGCATTTCGGCCAATATGTGGAATGATCCCGGGTTCGAATCGGCATCGCCCAAGGCACGAAATAGTGACCCCATCCTGGAAAATCCTGACTGCGTTACCCCTGCTGCTTCTGGGTGGCGGGATCCTTGAGGCGGCGCCTGCGGCTGGCGCCGCGCCGGCGCAGCTGCTGGAGCAGGTCTGCAGCAAGTGCCACAACAGCACCGACTGGGCTGGCGGGGTTGCCTTTGACACGATGTCTATCGGCGATGTCCACGCGGACACCGAAGTCTGGGAGAAAGCCGTACGCAAACTGCGCGGGCGATTGATGCCGCCGCCGGGCGAGACCCAGCCGGACGCGCAGACCATCACCTCGTTTGTTTCCTGGCTCGAAGCCCGGCTGGATTCAGAAGGGGCGGCAAATCCGGACCCGGGCTACGTCGGCTTGCATCGCCTCAATCGCACCGAGTACGCGCGCGAGATCCGGCGCCTGCTGGACATCGATGTCGACGTCAACAGCCTGTTGCCTAAGGACGTGTCCAGCGACGGGTTCGACAATGTCGCCGCGACGCTGCGCGTGTCGCCGGCGTTCCTGGACCAGTACATTGCAACTGCCCGTGCGGTCAGTCGCCAGGCAATCGGTCGCGCCACGGCCAAGCCCAGCAGCCGTGAGTACCGGATCAATACGGCCGTCGACCAGGACCAGCACATCGATGGCCTGCCGCTGGGCACGCGCGGCGGCACGTCGGTGGTGCACGACTTTCCAGCGGACGGCGAATACGTATTCAATATTCGCGATTTCCTCTTCATGGGTGCCGGTTACGTCACCAAGGTCGACGACCGGCACAGCGTGATCCTCACCATCGATGACGTGCGCGTGTTCCAGCAGGAGTTCGGCGGCCCGGAAGACCTCAAGGCGGTGGACCAGCGCCAGTCGGCCGCTGCCGATGAGATGCAGTCGCGGTTCAACGGCATCCGGGTGCGCGTCACGGCCGGCCCGCACCGGGTAGGCGTGGCCTTCATACAGCGCTCGTTTGCCGAATCGGATTCCCCCCTGCAACCCATCGCGATGCTGCCGGAAATGGAGCGCGTGCCGACAATTCCTGGCTTCGACATCTCCGGGCCGTTCAACGTGACTGGCATCAGTGAAACCGCGAGCCGGCAGCGGATCTTCATCTGCCGGCCGGCCAGTGCCGCCGAGGAGCTGCCCTGTGCGCAGCGCATCCTGACCAATCTTGCTGCCGGAGCCTTTCGCCGGCCGGTCACGCAAGCGGACATCGCCGCGCCCCTGTCGTTCTACCGGATGGGGCGTGAAACCGGGGACTTTGAGGCGGGCATCGAAAGCGGCCTGACGGCCATCCTGTCCAGCACCCGGTTCCTGCTGCGTGCCGGACCCCAGGGCCAGCCGCTGCGCGCCACCATCGAGGACCTCTCCGATATCGAGCTGGCGTCACGACTTTCGTTCTTTATATGGAGCCAGGGACCGGACCAGAAGCTGATCGACCTTGCGGCCAGCGGCCACCTGCACGACCCGGGAGTGCTCGAGGGGCAAGTGCGCCGCATGCTGGCGGATCCGCGCTCGGATGCACTGGTGACCAATTTCGCGTTCCAGTGGCTGAACATCGGCCGCATGGACGCCATCCAGCCAGACCCGGTGCTGTATCCGGACTTCGACACAAACCTGCGCTACGCGTATCGCGAGGAAATCCGCCTGTTCCTCGACAGCGTGCTGCGCTCCGACCGCAGCGTGCTGGACCTGCTGCGATCGGATGTCACGTTCCTCAATGAGCGCCTTGCCATCCAGTACGGCATCACCAACATCCGCGGTGACCAGTTCCGCCGGGTGCAACTGGCTGATCCCAATCGCTTCGGGCTGCTGGGCAAGGGGGCGGTGCTGATGGGCACTTCCTACGGCAATCGCACCTCCCCGGTATTGCGCGGCGCCTGGGTGATGGAAACCCTCTCCGGCACCCCGCCGACTTCGCCGCCGCCCGGGGTGGAGCAGTTCAAGGAAAACGAGCCGGGCAAGCAGCCCCTGACCGTGCGCGCCAGGCTGGAAGCGCACCGCGCCCAGCGCTCGTGCAACGCCTGCCATGGAATCATCGACCCGCTGGGATTTGCGCTGGAGAACTACGACGTGCTGGGCGGCTGGCGCAACCGCGACCGCGACACCGGCACGGCAATTGACGCCAGCGGGCGCCTGGCCAGCGGCATCGCGGTCAAGGGTCCGTCCGACCTCAACCAGGCGTTGCTGGCAAAGCCGGACCAGTTCGTGCAGGCACTTACCGAGAAACTGATGGTCTATGCATTGGGACGTCCGGTGCGCTACCAGGACATGCCGACGGTGCGCGGGGTGGTGCGGCAGGCAGCCGCCCAGGACTACCAGTTCGAGGCCATCGTGCAGGGCATCGTGATGAGTGACGCGTTCCGCAAGCGGCTGCTGCCACCGGAGCCGACGACCGAAAGCGTTGGGGGTTAGCCATGTTCATTACCCGAAAACATCTTTCACGCCGCACGCTGCTGCGTGGCGCCGGAGTTGCAGCGGCGCTGCCATTGCTCGACGCGATGATCCCGGCCGCCACGGCGCTGGCCAAGACCGCCGCCGCGCCAAATCCTCGACTGGGGTTCTTCTATTTTCCGCACGGCGCGGTGATGGAGAAATGGACCCCGGTGCAGGACGGCACGGACTTCGAGCTGCAGCCCATCCTTGAGCCGTTGGCGCCGTTTCGCGACCAGCTGACCATCGTCAGCAACATCGGCAACAAACCCGGCGAAAGCCGGGCCGTGCACGCACTGGTGCCGGCGACGTGGCTGTCCTGCGTCCACCCCCGGGAGGGACTGGCCCCGGACATGGCCCCCACGGTGGACCAGATTGCGGCAAAACACATCGGCCAGAACACCCCCTGGCCCTCCCTGGAAACTGCGACCGCCCAGGGCCACGGGGCCGGCAGTGCCTGCGAGCGGGGCTACGGCTGCAGCTACTCGGGGACTCTTTCATTCAGCACACCTTCGACGCCGCTGCCCGTGGAGAGCAATCCACGCCAGCTGTTCCTGCGCCTGTTCGGCCAGGGCGACAGCGCCGAAGAGCGCCGCTTCCTCAACCGGCAGACGGCCAGCCTGCTGGACATGATCTCCGGGGAATTCAGTTCACTGAGCCGCACGCTGGGTCCGGCCGACCGCCGCACCCTGGACGACTACCTGACCAGCGTGCGGGAAATCGAGCGCCGCATCCAGAACAACGACAAGGGCGACCTGGCGAAGGTCCATTTGCCCGAGGTGCCCGGCGCGACCTCGGAGAATTTCGATGAACAACTCAAGCTGATGTTCGACCTGATCGCGCTGGCCTACCAGGGCAACCTCACGCGCGTGCAGAGCTTCATGATCGCCGCGGAAGTCAGCGAACAGACCTACAACCACATCGGGGTCCCGGACGCATTCCATGCGCTCTCGCACCACGCCAACGACCCGGCCAAGAAGGAACGGTTGTCGAAGATCCAGCGCTATCACACGCAGGTATTCGCCCGCTTCGTCGACACGCTGGCGAAGATGCCCGACGGCGACGGCAGCATGCTGGACCATTCCATCCTGCTGTTCGGCAGCAACATGAGCAACAGCAACGCGCACAACCAGTACCCGTTGCCAACGTCCATTGTCGGCCGCGGCTACGGCAGCATCCGCGGCGGGCAGCACATCAATTTCAAGGAGCGCACGCCGCTGGCCAACGTGCTGCTGACCATCCTGCAACGCGCCGGGGTGTCCATCGACCAGGTCGGCGACAGCACCGGCGCGATCGCGGAGATCTAGGGCAGTGCTGCGCCGCTATTTGTTGCCGCTGTTGCTGGGCGCCGCCCTGGCAAACGCCAGTGCGCAGGCCGCTACCGTCGAGCTGGTCGAGAAGCCCGCGCCACTGGTGACGGCCGCGCGGCAGCGTGACACGGCCGCGCTGGCGGCACTGCTGGACGCAAAGGCGCGCCCGGACGTGAACCAGCGCTCCGCCGACGGCACCACGGCGCTGCACTGGGCGGTGTACAACAATGACGTCGATCTGGTCGGCCGCCTGCTCAAAGCCGGTGCCGACGTCAAGGCGGCCAATGACTATCACGCCACGCCGCTTTCGGAAGCTGCGGTGGTTGGCAACCCGCAGGTGCTGCGCCAGCTGCTGGATGCCGGCGCGCAGGTCGATGCCACCAATCCCGACGGCCAGACAGCGCTGATGGTGATCGCGCGCTCCAGCAATGTGGAGGCCGCCAAGCTGCTGCTCAAGCGCGGCGCCCGGGTCAATGCGCACGAGGAATGGCGCGGCCAGACGCCGCTGATGTGGGCGGCAGCCGAGGGCCAGGCGTCGATGGTCAAGCTGCTCATCGAGCATGGCGCCGAGGTAAACGCGCGCTCGAAGGTAAATGAGTGGGAGCGCCAGGTAACCGCCGAGCCACGCATGCAGGCGCGGCCCACGGGCGGCTTCACGCCGCTGCTGTACGCGGCGCGGCGCGGCTGCGCGCAGTGCGCCGAACTGCTGATCAAGGGCGGCGCGGACGTCAACCTCACCGACCCGGATGGCGTGACCCCGCTGCTGCTGGCGGCGCTGAACTTCAGCTTCGACACGGCCGCGCTGCTGGTGCGCCATGGCGCCGACGTCGATCGGTGGGATATCTGGGGAAGATCGCCGCTGTATGCGGCCGTGGACATGAATACCCTGCCCATCAGCGGCCGCGCAGACCG
Organism: uncultured Pseudomonadota bacterium; assembly: GCA_963726085.1. Classification (GTDB taxonomy): domain Bacteria; phylum Pseudomonadota; class Gammaproteobacteria; order Steroidobacterales; family Steroidobacteraceae; genus ZC4RG30. The sequence goes on from CAVSAR010000004.1 coordinate 284,958, forward strand.
ACCCACGCTGGACAATACCAGCGGCACCGAGCTGATCCGGATGCTGCTGGAGGCCGGGGCCAATCCGAACCTGCAACTGAAGCTGTTTCCGCCTTACCGCTCGCTGCGCGATGACCGCGGCGCCGACGCGCTGCTGGCGGTGGGCAGTACGCCGCTGGTGCGGGCCGCGAAGGCCGGCGACCTGCCGGCAATGCAGCTATTGCTGGCGCACGGCGCCAACGTGGAGCTGCCCACCGTCAACGGCATCACGCCGCTGATGGCGGCGGCAGGCAATGGGTCGGCTAGCCTCGATACCCGCGGGCGCTACAAGACCGAAGAGCAGGCGATTGCCGCGACCCAGTTGCTGCTGGCTGCGGGCGCCAACGTCAACGCGCGCGATCGCCAGGGCCAGACTGCGCTGTATGGCGCAGCAGGGCTGGGCTGGAACGGACTGGTCGAGGCCCTGGCCAGCAAGGGCATCGACCTGCAGGCCAAGGATGCGCGCGGCCGCATGGCCATCGACCTGACCCGGGCTTCAGTCACCACTTCCGGTCGTGGCGGATCCGGTGCGGCGCATCCGCAGACCGAGGCGTTGCTGCGCAGGCTCATGGCCAACGCCAGCGGTGCGGCAAGTCCCGCCACCAGCGGTACGCCATGAAGCGGCGCGCGTTCCTGCAGGCCATGTCCGCCGCCGCCGCCGGGCTGGCCGCGCGCGTCCCGGCAGCACCCGCGGCGCCGCCGCTGGTGCTCACACCACTGACTGACCAGCTCACGCTTATTACTGGCGGCGGTGGCAACGTCACCGTCTTCAACTCGCCCGAGGGCGTGCTGCTGGTGGATGGCGGCTCGACGGAAGCGTCCGGGCGGGTGCTCAAGGCAGTGCGCACGCTGACTGGCGCGCGCAGCATCCACACGCTGTTCAACACCCACTGGCACCATGACCAGACCGGTTCCAACGGCGAGCTTGGCCCGGCCGGCACGCGCATCATTGCGCACGAGAACACGCGGCTGTGGCTGGGCACGGTGATCGACTCGAAGTGGGAACACCGCACCTGGGCGCCATTGCCGCCCAAGGCGCGTCCCAACCAGACCATCTACACCACCGCCAGCCTGCAGTTCGGCGGCGAGAAGATCGACTACGGCTACCTGCCGCAGGCCCATACCGATGGCGATATCTACGTCTATTTCAGGAAGGCCAACGTGCTGGTCGGGTCCGATGTGCTGGCCGCGGGCGCGTGGCCGATCCTCGATTACTCGACCAACGGCTGGCTCGGCGGCATGGTCAGCGGCACGCAGGGGCTGCTCGACATGTCGGACCCGGCGACCAGGTACATCGCCGGCAAGGGCGGTGTGCTGTCGCGTGAACAGGTGCAGGAAGAGAACACCATGCTCTCTACCATGAAGCTGCGCCTGTCGAAACTCCTGGCGCAGGGAATGAGCGTGCAGGACATGCTGGGTGCGGCACCGGCGCGCGACTTGGAGGCCCGGTGGGGTGATGCGACGCAGTTCATCACCAACTCCTGGCACGGCCTCTCGCGACGCCCTGGGGAACTGGGCGTCAACATTGTCTGACCGCTAGCTGCCCGCGGCGGGCAGCGACAGCGTGAACACGCTGCCTGAAGGTTCGCCGGGCTTGACGGATATGAAGCCGTGGTTGGCCTGGACCAGCTGTCGGGAAATGCTCAGGCCAATGCCCGACCCGCCGCGCTTGGTGGTAAAGAACGGCACGAAGATGTTGTCCAGGTGCGCCGGATCAATGCCCGGTCCGTTGTCTGTGACCTGAATCAACACCCGGTCCTGTTCATTGCTCGCGGCGCGCAACAGGATGTGTGGCTGCGCCGTCTCGGCCAGGGCATCGATGGCATTGCGGGTCAGGTTGATCAGCACCTGCTCGATCTGCCGGACGTCGGCATGGACAGCGAGCCCGTCCGCGCACTGGATTTCCATGGTCACCTGCCGCGTGGCCAGCGCCTCGGCCATCAAAGTCCCCACCCCCTCCAGCAGCGGGCAAACGGCCACCTCGGCAATCGTCGGCACCGGTGCCGAGGCAAAGCTGCGATAGGCGCGCACAAACTCCAGCAGTCCGCTGCTGCGCGAGTGCACCGCATGGGCGCTGCGCTGCAGGTCGCTGCGTTCGCCCGCCGTCAAGATCGGTGCGTCGGCGCCGTGCACCTCGCCCAGGGTTTCCTGGATCAGCTTGCTCAGCGCGACGATCGGGGTGATGGAGTTCATGATTTCGTGCGTCAGTACGCGGATCAGCTTCTGCCAGGACTCGATCTCCCGCCGTTCCAGTTCATCGCGGATGTTCTGGAACGACACCAGCTTGTAACGACGCTCCAGAAGGGTGAAGCAGGTGCAGTACAGCACCAGCTGCAGCGTGTCGTCGCCACGCTGCACCCGCAACAGGTCGCGATCACTGTCGCCGAGGCGCTCCAGCAGGTCCGGCAGGCGGCGGTCGAACCGGGAGAACGACTTGATGCTTATCGGATGCGGTTGACCGAACAGGAGCCGTGCGCGCTCGTTCATCATGGCAACCTGTCCGGTGTCGTCGAGGCTGATCAGGGCCACGCCCACGTGCTCCACGACGGCCTCCAGGTACTCGTGATTGGCCGCCTTTTGCAGGTTCAGGCGCGTGAACTGCGCGCTGAGCACCCGGTACGCGTCTTCAAGCTCGTCGAATACCCGGCCCTTGTGCAGCTCCGAGACGGGAACCGAGTAGTCCTGGTGGGCGATGGAGCTGAGGAAGCTGGCCAGCTCGCGCTGGGTGCGTTCGATATACCAGATCAGCTCCGTCACCAGCAGCGCTACCAGCAAGCCGGCGACCAAGGGAGTCACCTGCCAATGCGCGTCGAGCCGGCCCCAGGTTGCAATCCAGATGCACGCGACCAGCAGCGCTACGCGTGCTGCCACGTTGAGACGAAAATTACTGTAGGCCATGCCGCGCCATCTTGCGGTAAAGGGTGGTCCGTCCCAGCCCCAGCGCCTGCGCGGCGCGCGTGAGGTTGCCCTGGTAACGGTCTATGGCCTGCTGGATGGCGAGCTTCTCCAGTTCGTCCAGATTCAGTATCGCGTCATCATTGCGTGCGGCCACGGATGCCGCCGCAAAGACCACGTCGTCAAGCGGAAAGCTGCCGTTTTCACTCATGATCACCGCCCGCTCAACCGCGTGCTTGAGTTCGCGCACATTGCCAGGCCAGCGGTACTCCTGCAGGCGTGCCAGCGCCGGAGCCGGGATGACCAGCGGCGCACGACCGTACTTCTGCGCGAAGTGTTGTGCATAGTGCGTGATCAGCAGCGCGATATCCCCGCCGCGTTCGCGCAGCGGCGGGATACGGATCTCGATGGTGTTGATGCGGTAGAGAAGGTCCTGTCGAAACCGGTCCGGATCACGCAGCTGCATAGGTGACAGGTTGGTGGCGCAGATGACTCGCGCGTCCACCCGCACCGGCCGGTCCGAGCCTACGCGCATCACGGTCATGGTCTCGAGCGCACCCAGCAACTTGACCTGCATGGCGAGGCTGAGGTTGCCGATCTCATCCAGGAACAGCGTGCCGCCGGCCGCGGCCTCGAAGCGTCCCGCGCGATCCTCGCGTGCATCGGTGAACGCGCCCTTGCGGTGACCAAACAACTCGGATTCAAACAGGGTCTCAGTGATGGCGCCCAGGTCAACCGCGACGAATGGCTGATCATGGCGCAACGAGTGGCGGTGGATGGCCCGCGCCACCAGTTCCTTGCCCGTGCCGTTCTCGCCAGTGATCAGCACATTGGCGTCGGTGCGCGCCACCTTCTCGATGTCGGCCACCACCTGGCGCATGCCGCCGGTTTCGCCCACGATACGATCGGCGCTGCGCGTGTCCAGGTCGCTCAACGCGCGCTGCCGGCCGCGCAGCTGCTTTACTTCGCGATCGGCGTGACTGAGCTGCGCCACCGCCGACACCGTTGCGATCAGCTTGGCGTTGTCCCAGGGCTTGACGACGAAGTCGGCGGCGCCCTCGCGCATGGCAAGTACCGCCTCGTTGACCCCGCCATAGGCAGTCATGAGCACCACTTTGGCGTCGGGTGCCAGCCGGTGCGCCACCTTGAGCCAGTGGATGCCTTCCTCGCCGGAAGTCGCGCCGGCGGTGAAGTTCATGTCCAGCAGGATCACATCGAAGGTGTGCTGGGCCAGCAGCAGCTCGATGGAAGCCGGCGTACAGGCCGTGACCACCGTGGGGAAGCGTCGCTTGAGTACCAGCTCGGCCGCCAGCAGCACTTCCGCGTCGTCATCGACGATCAGGATCTTGCCCTTGTCCATGCCGGCCCTCCCAATGCGTATCGTATTGAAACATGTGGCGTTCCAAATCGGAACAGTCGGAGGCGGCGCATCCCCTACCCAGATCCGGATAGTTATCGGTAACTATTTGTAAATGTTGATGTTTTAGCTTCCAATCTCGATTGGCACGGCATTTGGAGTGCACCGGCCGTGGATAGACCCATAGAAAAGAAAGCCCGCTCGCCCATGCAATTGGGGGTTTACGCGGTCATGGCCGCGGTGGCCGTAGTGGTGGTCTGGCAGTTGCTCAGCCGCACCGGCAATTCGCGCCTGCGCATCGACTCGACGCGCATCACCACTGGCGTCGTCGCCCAGGGCACGTTTCGCGAGTACTACCCCTTCGACGGCTCCGTCGAACCGGCCACTTCTGTCTACCTCGACATCGAGGAAGGCGGCCGAGTCGAAAAGATTTTCGCCGAAGGTGGCGCACATGTGGAAAAGGGCGACCTGATCCTGCGCTTCTCCAATGCCGAGGCGCAGCGTACCTCCATCGAAACCGAGACGCGATTGCTCGAGACCCTCGACACCAATCGCAACACCGAATTCAACAGCGCGCGTTCCAGCCTGCTGCAGCAGGAAGCGTTGCTGGACCTGGATCACGAGATCATCGACGCGCAGGCCAAGTTCAATCGCTATGACGCGCTGATGAAGTCTCCGGACAGCCCGATCTCGCGGGAACAATACGAGACTGCGCGCGACCAGATCAATTACCTCAAGCAGCGGCGCGCACTGCTGGCCGAGCGCATCCGCCAGGAAGACATCCTCAGCGCCAACCAGCTTGACGCAGGCCAAGAAGTCCATTGTGCGGCTCAACGAGAACATGGATCTGCTCAACCGCATCGTGCAGAGCCTGGACGTGCGCGCGCCGATCTCCGGCTACCTGTCGACCATCGATGCGCAGGTGGGCCAGAACATCAACCGGGCCAGCGCATCGGGCAGATCGACCTGCTCGACAAGTTCAAGATCCGTGCGCGCATCGACCAGCTCTACATCAGCCGCGTGGTCGTCGACACGCCCGGGCACGTGTCGCTCGACGGCAAGACCTGGGACGTCAAGGTGCAGAAGGTCTACCCGGAAGTGAAGAACAGCCTGTTCGAGGCCGACGTCGTCTTCACCGATAGCGTGCCGGATACGCTCAAGCGCGGGCAGACGGTGACCGTCGAGCTGAGCTTCGGCGCGCCAACGCAGACGCTGATGGTCGCCAAGGGCGGCTACTACCAGCAGACCGGCGGACGCTGGGTCTACCTGGTCGCCAAGGATGGCCAGTCCGCGCGCCGCACCGAAGTGCGACTGGGGCGGCAGAACCCGCGCCAGGTGGAAGTGCTCGAAGGATTGACCGCGGGCGATCGCATCATCACCTCCGGCTATGACAGCTACAACAATGCCGACGAGCTGAAATTCAGCGACGCAATCAAAACCACCCAGGAAAAGACATGATCATCGAAACCCAGAACCTGAAGAAGATCTACCGCACCGACGTGGTTGAGACGACCGCCGTCGATGGCATCAACTTCACCCTGAATGAAGGTGAGTTCGTGTCGATCATGGGCCCGTCCGGCTGCGGCAAGTCGACGCTGCTGCACATCCTGGGGCTGATCGACAGCCCCACTGCCGGCAACTACAGCTTCCTGGGCGAGGACGTCTCCGGCTATCCGGAGAGCAGGCGCGCCGTGATCCGCAAGGCGCACATCGGCTTCGTGTTCCAGAGCTTCAACCTGATCGACGAGCTCACGGTCTATGAGAACGTGGAACTGCCGCTGATCTATGGCAACACGCCTCGCAGGAGCGCCGGTCCCGCGTCGAGGCGGTGCTGGAGAAGATGGATATCGCGCACCGCCGCGACCACTTCCCGGCGCAGCTCTCGGGCGGCCAGCAGCAGCGCGTCGCGGTGGCGCGCGCGCTGGTCAACAAGCCCAACCTGATCCTGGCCGACGAACCCACGGGTAACCTGGATTCCGAGCACGGCGACGAGGTGATGAAGATGCTGCTGAAGCTCAACGAGGAAGGCACGACCATCCTGATGGTCACGCACTCGCCGGGCAATGCGGCCTTCAGCAGCCGCATCGTGAACCTGCTGGACGGCAAGGTCGTATCCGACAAGACCACGGGCGCGCGGTCATGAACAACTTCCTTCTGGTACTGCTGCGCATGCTGCGCCGGGAGAAGCTGTACGCGGCGATCAACATCGCCGGGCTCTCGCTGGGCGTGGCCTGCTGCCTGATCCTGGGCCTGTTCCTGCGCAGCGAACTGACCTACGACCAGCATTACCCCAAGTACAAGAACATCTACCGCGTCGTCAACGAATTCACCACCGGCGGCGCCAACGACAAGTTCGCGGTGACCTCGCGCCCCCTGGGACCGATGCTCAAGGCGGAGTATCCGGCCGACGTCCAGGCCTACGTCCGGTTCCAGAGCAACTCCAACCGCGGCGGCGTCGCCATGCGCCACGGCAGACGACGTGTTCTACTGGGAGAACAGCTACTTCGTCAGTCCCAATGTCTTCGACGCTGTTCCCGGTACAAGGTCATCTACGGCGACCCGAAGACGGCGCTGAAGGAGCAGGGCACCATCGCGGTCAGCGAGACGTTTGCCCACAAGTACTTCGGCAACGCCAATCCCATGGGCGAGACGATCACCACGGATGGCGGCGTCGCGCAGAAGATCACCCTGGTGTTCGCCGACCAGCCGCAGAACACCCATCTCAAGTACGACATCCTCTGGTCCGACAACCTGCCGTTCCTGCGTGACTCGGACAATCCGTCGCAGCGTCGCCAGCAGCTCTTCGGCATTGGCATTTATACCTACCTGTCTGATGGCGCCGGGGTTCAAGCCCTCCGACTGGGCGCGCATCAACGACGATTTCTGGAAGCGCAACATGGAGGAGATCGGCAAGCAATTCAAAGCCGAATGGCACAGCTGGTTGCAGCCGCTGGCGGACGTGCACCTGCAGACGGAGGTGCAGGACGACCTGCCCACCGGCAATCGCATCTATCTGTATGGCTGCGCCGCGGTGGCGCTGTTCATCCTGCTGGTGGCCTGCATCAACTACATGAACCTGGCCACGGCACGCGCCACGCGCCGCGCCCGCTCGGTGGGCATCCGCAAGATCCTCGGCGCCAGCCGCGCTTCGCTGGCCATGCAGTTCCTGGGCGAGGCGGTGCTGTTCTCGCTGATTGCCCTGGTGCTGGGCGTGGTGATCGTCGAGGTGGTGCTGACGCTGACGCCCATCAATTCACTGATGGGACGGCAGGTGCAGTTCGATCTGCTCAAGGAGCCGTCGCTGGCGGCCTGGCTGGTGGCTGCAGCGCTGGCCATGGGCCTGCTGGCCGGCGCCTATCCTGCCTTCTACTTGTCTTCCTGGGCACCGCTGACGGCCCTGACCGGCAAGCAGACCGCCGGCAAGGCCAGCCTGCGCCTGCGCGAAGCCCTGGTGCTGTTGCAGTTCACGATCTCCGCCGCGGTGATCGCAAGCACGCTGCTGATGGGCGCGCAGATGCGCTACGTGGCCAACAAATCCCTGGGCTTCGAAAAGGAGCATCGGCTCGTCGTCACCATGCGTGGCGCCACTACCATCGACAAGCACGACACTATCAAGTACCGAGCTGCTCAAGGACAGCCACATCCTGGGAGTCGCCATCGCTGCAGCGTCGCCGGCAGAACCCGGAACGCCGGTAAACCTGGCCCAGGTGGAACTGGAGGACGGCAAGATGGAGCCGACCCAGCTCAACAACATCCCGATTGGGGAGGGCTTCGTCGAGGTCATGGGCATCAAGGTGCTGCAGGGGCGCGATTTGTCCAAGCGCCTGCTGACAGATGTCGGCACCAACGTGCTGGTCAATGAAGCCCTGGTGCGCAAGATGGGCTGGACCAACCCCCTGGGCAAGCGCGTGACCGTGCGGGGTGAAAGCGGCCGCGTGATCGGCGTGGTACAGGACTTCAACTTCAAGTCTTTGCACACGAAGATCGAGCCGCTGGCCGTGTATCCGCTGAACATGGACCTCAGCGGCCTGCCGGATATCAACAAACCCTTCATACAGAACTACCTGGTGATAAAGATCTCGTCCGATGACATCAGCGGGACGCTGGGCAAGATCGAGCGCGTGATGGCCGACGCCGACGCCAAGCACCCGTTCGAATACACGTTCCTCGATGAATCACTAGATAAACTCTACAAGTCAGAGAACCAGCTACTCAAACTGATTGCGATCTTCGCGGCCATCTGCATCTTCATTGCCTGCCTGGGCCTGTTCGGGCTGGCATCGTTCACCACCGAGATGCGTACCCGAGAGATCGGCACGCGCAAGGTGCTGGGTGCTACCACCTGGCAGATCATCAGCCTGCTGGCGCGCCCGATCATGATCCTGGTGCTGGTGGCATCGGTACTGGCGGCAGTGATTTCCTTCTTTGCCATCGATGAGTGGCTGTCGACGTTTGCCTACAAGGCTGGCATCAATCCGCTGATCTTCCTTGTGGCTGCGATCGTCGCTGCAGTTGTGGCTTTCATTACCGTCGCTGCGCAGTCCTACCGGACTGCCAGCGCCGATCCCGTCAATGCTTTGCGACACGTCTAACTAAGGTAGGGGAGACATCATGTACAAATGGATCAGGACAACCGCGCTGGCCTCGCTGCTTTTCGTCAGCGCCAGCGCCATGGCCGCGGCGCCGGCCGCAGCGGCAGCACCGGATCTGGCGGGGGTATGGCAGGGGAAGTTAGCGCTTGACCCCAAGAATTCCCTCACCATCGAGTTCACCTTCACCAAGGACGCCAAGGGTGCCTACACGGCAGTGCTCAACTCGCCGGACAATGGTGGGATCAAGAACACGCCTGCTAGCGGCGTTACCTGGGATGGAACCAACGTCAAGCTGCAGGTGGCAGCGCTGAGTGGTTCCTATGCGGGCGCGTTGAAGGACGGGAAGATCAACGGCCAGTGGACCCAGCCGGGCGGTGCCCTGCCGCTGGTGCTGAGCCCCTACCAGAAGCCGGTGCTGACCAAGGCCGCCATCAACGCGCTGACCGGAACCTGGGTTGGACCTCTGAAGTTCCCGGGTGGCGAGCTGACTTTCGTGCTGCGCTTCAAGACCAATGACAAGGGCGAATTCGGGGGAACACTTGCAGTTCCGGAGCAGGTTGGCAACGAGTTTCCCACGGCTGACCTCCAGTTCGTGGACAACAAGCTGAGTTTCAAGATACCCCAGGTAAGAGGCGAGTACTCCGCGACGCTTGCCAACGGCGTGATGACAGGCGCATGGAAACAGCCGGGCCCGGGAGCTCCACCCGAGGGGATGCCTGTTTCCCTCAAGAAGGGTGAGTACGTCGCACAAGTGCACCAACTCAAGCTCAGCACGGAATCGTTTGCGGCTTTGAATGGCGCCTGGAAGGGCAAGATCGAGCTCACTACGCCACAGGGCCAGAAGGTGTCGCTGACCATGGTGATGCGCTTCGGGACCAGTGACAACGGGCAATACGTCGGGTTCATTGACAGCCCTGACCAGAAGGCAATGAACATTCCCATTACAGATGCAAGCTTTGCCGACGGCAAACTGATGGTGAAGGTGGATGCGGTCAAGGGTGAATACAACGGCACGCTGTCCGGCAAGACCATCACCGGTCAGTGGACGCAGGGGCCCTTGAACACGCCGCTGATACTCACCAGGTAAGCTGAGGCGCAAGGACGGCAGCGGACATGGGACGCAGCATTTTCTTTTTGAACGTCCAGGAACGGGGCAGCCAGAGCTGGGAGAACATCCGGCGATTCGGATTCATCTCAACGGCTGGCTGCCTCAGGACCCTGGATGCGATCTGCGAATTCATGCCCGGCGATACCATTGCCGCCTACCTGCCCGGACGCGGCTATGTCGGCGTGGGAGTCGTGCTGACGGGCGCCCGGCCGGATTCGGACCGCCGCGACTACCAGTTGCCCGTGCGCTGGCTGCGCGCCTTTGATCGCAGTGAAGCCAAATGGTCGCCGCGCAGCGGCCTGTATGCCTCACCACAGATCAAGGCGCCGATCTCGGACCAGCCGGTAACGCTGCATTTCCTGCAGGACGCTTTCGGCATGCCAATCGAGAACTAGGCGGGCGCGACACCCGCAAAGCCAGCCCCTACAATCGGGGCACAAACGATCCGGGGGTCTCCAATGAGAATGCGGTTTACCTGTGCGGTCGCGGCCGTGCTGCTGTCGGTTAACTTCGGCGCCCAGGCTGCGGAAATAGCCTGCGACCGCCAGTGCCTGGCGGGCTTCATGACCAATTACCTCAATGCGCTGGTCAGGCACGATGCGGCCAGCCTGCCCACGACGCGCAACGTCAAGTACACCGAGAACGGCGTACGCCTGACCCTGGGCGACGGGCTATGGCAGACCGCCTCGGCCATGCCCACCTATCGCGTCGATGTGATCGACGAAGAGACCGGCCAGGTTGGCCTGCTGGGACGCATCAGCGAGAACGGCAACATCAACTGGTATGCGGTGCGCCTCAAGGTCGAGGCGGGCAAGCAGATCTCCCAGATCGAGGTGCTGGTCAATCGCAGCATTTCAGCAGGACCTGCGCCGGCCGGCGGTGCGGCGCCCAAGGTCCCCACGGATCCGAATCCGTTGATGATGCAGCCGATCCCGGCCGGCAAGCGCCTGCCGCGCCCGACCCTGGCCGCGGCGGGCAACGCCTACTTCACGGGACTGGACACCGAGGACAGCGGCCGCAACGTGCCGTTCTCGCCGGACTGCCAGCGCCGCGAGAATGGCGGCATCATGGCCAACAACCCCGACGCACCGCCTGACTCGATGCAACACCTGGGATGCAAGGCGCAGTTCGATACCGGCTTTTCGGTGATCGTCACGGCTATCCGCGAGCGCCGCTTTGCAGTGGTGGACCCGGTGACCGGCCTGGCCATGGGCTGGGGATACTTTGACCACAACGGCAGCATCCCGAAGTTCCACAACCGGCCAGGCGGTCCGCTGGTGGATGTCGCACCCACGTTCCGGCAGCCCATCACCTTCTACATCGCCGAGGTGTTCAAGGTGGTCGACGGCAATATCCGCCAGATCGAGGCGGTGCTGACCACCGTGCCCTACCAGATGGAATCAGGTTGGTAATCCAGGAGCCGTCATGATCCGCAAGTTGCTCGTCATTGCCGCCGGTTGCGGCCTGTCCCTTTCGGTACTGGCGGCAGCACCGGGCCCCGGCGCCACCTTCGTGCCGCCCCCACCCGACAAGATCCCGGTATGCACGCGTGCCACATTGCAAAGCGCCGTGGATAGTTACGTCGCGGCACAGAAGGCCGGGGACGCGACCAAGCTGGCCTTCGCCGAGAAGGCCAAGTACCTCGAGAACATGAGCGAGGTCGCCCCGGCAATGGGCCTGTGGAACACGGCCCTGCCCATCGCCTATACCAACAGCATCCTCGACAGCACGCGCTGCAAGACCTTCACCGAGATCATCGTGACGGAAGGCGGCCACCCCTATGTCATCGGCACGCGGCTGTACGTGGACGACGGCAAAATCACGCGCATCGACAGCCTGGTCACCGACAAGGGCGACTGGCTGTTCAATGCCAACAACTACCTCAAGGTATCGAAGACCGAGGACTGGTCGGTATTGCCCAACGGCAAGCGCACCCCGGCGCAAGCCATGATCAACGGCGGCAATACCTACCTGGACATGTTCCAGGACAAGCACCTGGAAGCCCCCTGGGGCTCGCCCTGCGAGCGGCTGGAAGGCGGCGCCTACACCAATCGAAAGCACGAGAAGAATTCGACCTGCAAGGTCGGCATCCCCAATGGCGTGCTCTACATCGTTAACCGCGACTATGTGGTCGATGAAGAGAAGGGCGTGGTCAACATCTTCTGCCGCTTTGGCAACAGCTCCACCGGCATGCCCGACTCGCACATGTTCAAGTACGTCAATGGCAAGTTCCGCTACGTCCACACCTTGAGCGTGTCGATCGGACGGGACTCGCCGCAGTCAGATGACTTCTAATGAGAGGGATGGATGATGTTAGAAGGAAAATGGATTTGCGGTGCACTGATTGCTCTATTGCTGGCATTGCCGGCGACCCCGGCACTGGCGCAGTGGACCGGCAAAGGCGAGGCAGGAATCGCCAATGCCACTGGCAACAGCGATTCGCTCAGTGCCAATGCAAAGCTCGCGGTGAAGAAGAAGGCCGACGACTGGGAACACATGCTGGCATTCACCGGCGTCTATGCGGCCAGCAATAGCGAAACGACTACGCAGCGCTGGGAAGTCGATGGAGAGTCGCGCTACACGTTCAGCGTGAAGAATTTCTGGTACGGGGGCTTTCGCTATGAAGACGATCGCTTCAGCGGCTTTGTGTACCAGGGAACAGTCTCGACGGGCTTCGGTCGCAAGTTCATCGACAGCGACAAGACGAAATTCTCGGCGAAGATCGGCGTTGGTTACAAGGTCTTCGAGACGCGCGGCTCGCTCGATCCGGTGACGCTGGCGCCAGTACCGGGCGGTACCAGCAACACCATGGTGCTGGACGGCGGCGTTGACTGGGACCATGTACTCACCGGTACGACGTCGCTCTATGATCACCTCGCCTTCGAGGCGGCGTCCGACAACACCTTCGTCAAGAATGAGATCGGGCTATTGGTGAAGATGACCGACCGGATGGCGCTGGCCGTTGCATACAACGTCCGCTACAACACAGATCCACCGGCCGGCTTCAAAAAAACCGACACCTTGTCCACTGTAAACCTGGTGTACGAGGTGAAGTAGCGGCCGCAATCCCTCAGCGCGTGCTCTGCGTATTGGGATCGAACTTCTGGGATTTCGGATCCTTGGCCACGTTGTCCCAGTGTTCGGCGACCTTGCCGTTCTCGATCCGGTACATGTCGAAGTGCGAGGTTGCGTAGCGCTTGCCCGGATTCTCCGGATCGTCCGCGTAGGTCACCGTGGCAACGGACACCAGGTCACCTTCGGCCATGATCGCGATCGTCGGAAACCCGATCTCCGGTGGAATGGGGCGAACCGGCCGTGTCTTGCTGATGTAGGCCTGCAGCGCGGCGCGGCCGCTGGTTACGTTGGGGTTGTGCTGTATATAGCCTTCGGTGAAGTACTGCGGCGCCAGATCGGCGCGCCCCGCATTGACGATGGCGCGGTACATGTCGAACACCAGTTTCTTGTTGGCGGCCAGCTTCGGGTCCTTGCTCTGTAGCAATGCCAGCTGGTCCGGTGCCGCGACCGGGGGCACCTGGGCCCAGGCTGCGCCAAAACCCGCCACGGCGATCCCGATGCAGATCAGGTTGGTACGTGTTTTCAAGGAACTCTCCCCCACTCTTTTTGCCCACTGCTACAGCGCATAGCCTACGACAGATTCCGGGTGTCGGCCTGTTCGCGCGCCATCGATAGCTTCGGCGAGTGGCGTGGCCGGGGAACCCCGCGCCAGGATCCCCGGTCACACAGTGGTTCAGTCAAATGCGCTACCTGCATGGCCAGCCTCAAGAAGCGAGCCCGCCGCGACACGATTATCTGGCTGGCCATCCTTGCCGGGCACGGGCTGCTGCTGGTGATGTTCCTGCGCATCGAAGCCCGCAAATCCCCGCAGGCACGCCCCGATGCGGCGCCGGCCATGTCCTTTGTCTGGCTGTCGCCGCCACCAGTGAGCAGGGCGCGTGACATCGCGCCCGCGCCCGCAAGCCCACTGCCCGCGTTGCGCCGCCGCGCCGCGCCAGTGGCGCAAGCCCCGGTGATACCCCCACCGATTGTGCCGGCACCGCAGGCAACGCCACGGGTCGATTGGCAGCGCGAAGCACAGGTCGCGGTGGCTGCAGCGGCACGCGGCGTGCAGTCGGCAGGCAGCAACACCGGCGCGTTCAGCCCGCCCCCGCAGGCACAGCGCAAGCCGTGTGTGTCCCCGAAGTCCAGCATGGAGTGGAAACCCCCGCGCGTCGGCATGGCAGGTTCGGATGGCGGACTGCACCTGCCGTACGTAGTCCTGGGCAAGCGCTGCGTACTGGGGCTGGGTTTCTTCGGTTGCGCCCTGGGCGAACTGCCGCCCGCCAATGGCCACTTGCTGGACGACATGCACGATCCCAACCGATCGCGCCGTTCAGTGCCGGCGGTTGACTCCTGCGACTAGCCCGGTTCAGCGGCCAGCGGCCGCCAGGAGGATCTGCTGCACCTCTGCTGGCTTGTCCAGCATCAGGTCGTGGCCACCGTCCAGCGTGATCGAGCCCCAGCCTGCTTGCTGAGCAAGCGCATGAAATTGCCCAAAGGGCGAACCTTCCCATCCGGTGGCCAGGACATAGGTGACTTGCCCCGCTGCAAGCGGCTCGCCCGTGCGCAGCACCGGCTGCTGGAAGGTCGCCAGTGACTGCATGGTGCATTGCCGGTCAACCCAGGCGCGATCAGCCGCATTTACGTTGAATACTGCAGCAGGAATGGGCGGCACTTTCCAGCCGTCTCCCACCTGGCGGCACAGGTCCAGCTGCAAGGCGCGCTGCTCCTCGGGCAGGCAATCGTGCAGGCTCTTGCCGGTTTCCGGAACGAATGCGTCCAGGTACACAAGATGCGCGATGCGCTGCGGGATGCGGTCGACCACCGCGCTGACCACGCAGCCCGCATACGAATGCCCGCACAGCACGACATCATCCAACTCCTCCCAACGGATCAGGTTCAACACATCCTGGATGTGCGTCTCGAGATTGACTTTGGGATCCAGCAGGTGCGATCGCTCGCCGACGCCGGTCAGCGTCGGGGTGAACACCTCGTGACCCAGTCGCTGCAGCCCCGTGCGCACGCGCTGCCAGCACCAGCTGCCGTGCCATGCGCCGTGAACCAGTACAAATCTGGACATGTCAGGGATCCTCGTCCTGTTGTGATGCTAACCGGTCCTTGCGCGTGCTCATCTCCTGCTCAATCTGCGAGGCCGGCGGCGGTGGCGGCATGCGACCGGAACTCAGGAACAGCAGCACCCAGCCGAAACCGCTGGCCCCCGGCACACCGCGCCGGGCACCGCTCATCACGCGACCCAGCCCCCAGGCAACCAGCCAGGCAACTGCGGTCGCAGCGAGGGTGGCAAGGACCAGGGTACTCAGGAAGCGCACTGCTCACCCGCCCGGTTCCAGGTTGAGAACGCCCTTGGCCCATTCCAATTCATCCTTGAGTTCGACCGTGCCGCCGCAGTTGACTGCCAGCGAGAAGGTGTACCCAACCAGGCAACCAGCGCAGGTCTGGCTGCGCGGATGGTCGAAAATTCGCAAGATGTCTGGCCACGCATCACATCTTGGCTGGCCGACCAGTCTGCCGCCAGCAGCAATCGCACGGCGGCCGGTCGCTATCCTGGCACGGATGACAATGGCAAACGCGTGGCATCTCGACACTTGGTGTAGATTTGCGCTTTAAAGTTCACACCTAACAGACGGGGCAATCATGACGTTGAAGGATTGGACAACAAATTTGCGCCGGGGCCTCATCCCTGCCGCTGCAGCTATCATGACATCGTTGCCCATGGCCACAGCGCTTGCAGCGGAACCCGAGTACGCCGTCATCCACATGGAGATCGATGTTGCCAAGCCGGCCAAGGACGTGTGGGCCAAGATCGGCAAGTACTGCGACATCAGCGTGTGGATGAGCGTGGACTGCAAGATCACTTCCGGTGACGGCGGAGTTGGCACGGTGCGCGTGCTCGCTGGCGGGCGCGTCAGCGAGATACTGGTTGGGCAGACTGAGCTTTCCTATGGCTATACGCAGCCGGCCAAGGAAGGCCAGTTCTATGATCTGTACCACGGGTTCATGGAAGCCCGACCGGTCACCGCGAGCACGTCGAAGATCGTCTATACGCTGGTCTATGACGTCTCCAACAAGGCCGACAAGGCCGCCAAGGACGCGGATGTCGCAGGCCGTCGCAAGCGGTTCGAAGCGGCGCTGGCCAGCATGAAGAAGATCGCCGAAGCACCCTGACGCCGATGGGGCTTGCTCCGCTGCGGGTCATCGGTGGCGCGGTCATTCAGGCCAGGCACAGGGCCAGCTGCCACTGCGGTGGCGTGGTCCTGGAGCTGGATCTGCCCGATGGCGTTGTCGATGCGCGCCGCTGCACCTGCTCTATGTGCCGGCGCAAGGGCGCCATCATGGGCGCCGTTGCCCTCGAGGGACTGCACGTTGTGCAGGGTTCGGACCTGCTGTCCACCTACCGCTTCAACTCGATGACGGCCGAGCACTACTTCTGTTCGCGCTGCGGCATCTATACCCACCACCGCCGGCGCTCCAGGCCCGACCAGTACGGCTTCAACGTCGGCTGCCTGGAGGGGGTGGAACCCACGAACATAAAGAATGTGCCGGTAAATGACGGGGTGAACCACCCGGCGGACTACAATCGCGTCCCATGAACATCGGCATCGAGATCAGCCTCTACCCTATCAATGCGGACTTCATCCCGCCCATCCAGGCATTCATTGACCGGCTGCACCTGCACCCACGGCTGCAGATCATCACCAATGACATGAGCACGCAGGTGTTCGGCACCTTCGAGGATGTCATGCCGGCGGTCACGACGGAGATCCGGCGCAGCTTCGAGGAGAACGCACTGTGCGTATTCGCGATGAAGGTGCTGGGGCCGTTCACACCGGGCAGCTATTGAGACGGCGCGTGGCAACGCACCCGCGCATTGGCGCCTTGCTGGCCTGCGTCCTGCTGCCCCTGGTGGCGGTAGCCCAGGCGCCGCCGCCGAAGCGGCCACCCGAAGAACTGGCGCGACTGTCCGCCGCGGCGGAAAGCGCCGGATTGGCCGAGCCGTTCAAGGGCATCACCAGCAACGGCAAGATCGAGTCGGGGTTGTTCCACATTCAGTCCACCGGCGTATCCACCGCCGAGGTGCGCCGCGCGGCTGAGCAGTTCCTGGCCGGCCTTACCCCCGAACAGCGCAACCGGACGCAATTTGCCGTGGATGATGTGGAGTGGCGCAAGTGGATGAACCAGAGCTTCTACGTGCGCCAGGGCGTCAGCTTCCTGGAAATGACCGCGGCGCAACGCGAGCTGGGTTTTGCACTGATGCGCGCGTCCCTGAGCGCCAAGGGCGTAAAGCAGACGCGCGACATCATGCGATTGAATGAAACCCTCGGCGAACTGACCGGCAACAACTTCGATGAATACGGCGAGTGGCGCTACCACATCACCGTCATGGGAAAGCCCTCGGCCACCCAGCCCTGGGGCTGGCAGCTGGACGGGCATCATGCCGTCATCAACTATTTCGTGCTCGGCGACCAGGTGGTGATGACGCCATTCTTCGCAGGCTCGGAGCCGGCAGTTGCAACGTCCGGCAAGTACAAGGGCACGGCCGTGCTGCAGGAAGAGCAGGACCGCGGCCTGCTGCTGATCAACAACCTGGACACGGCGCAGCGCCAGAAGGCGATCCTGAAATTCAGCAAGACCGGCGATGAGAATCTGACCGAGGCATGGAAGGACAACGTCGTCCTCGACTATGCGGGGATTCGCGCCACGGACCTGACGGCGCAGCAGCGCCAGCAGCTGCTGGGCCTGATATCCCTTTACGTGGACAACATGGATGCTGGGCATGCGCGGGTGAAGATGGACGAGGTGCGTGCGCACCTGGATCGCACCTGGGTGGCCTGGATCGGTACGACCACGCCGGGCAGCGTCTTCTACTACCGTATCCACAGCCCGGTGATCCTCATCGAGTTTGATCACCAGCGACCCGTGGGACTGCGCCACCTGATGGATCCAGCGCTGCCCAACACCGCGCATGTGCACACGGTGGTGCGCACGCCCAACGGCAACGACTATGGCAAGGACCTGCTGCGCCAGCACTACGAGCAGCAGCCGCACACCACACAGTAGGCCCGGCAAGAGGAACCTTCATGACCACCGGCAAAATGAACGTCTTCTATTGGATTGCCACCGGGCTGTTCGCGGCGTTCCTGCTCGGGGATGGCGCGGCGGGGCTCGCCCACGAAAAGACCGGATTGGCAGTGATGCAGCACCTGGGGTATCCGGCATATCTCATGAGCATCCTCGGCGGCTTCAAGGTCGCCGGCGCCATCGCGATCCTGCAGTCGCGCTACGGCCTGGTGAAGGAATGGGCGTTCGCCGGCTTCTGGATCAGCTGCATCGGTGCGTTCCTGTCCCGCCTGTTCTCCGCAGACGGCATCGGGTTGCTGGTGCTGCCGCTGGTGTTCCTGGGCATTTCCCTGGTCCCGTACATGCTGTGGAAAAAACGCGGCGTGCCGCGCAGCAAGGTCTGGTAGGAGACCGGGTGGATTCCGGCGACTTCGCCGCGCTTGAACAAGTAGAAGCCGCCGCGTTCATCGATTTTTTCCGTGCCGCGCCGCAGCCCATGCGCGCAGCGCATCACGTCCGCGTACGCCAGATGGGCGACGTCAGCTGCCTGGGTTGCACCCGCATCGAACCGGGGATCATCTTTCGGCGCGTGCTGGGTCTTGGGTCGGAGGCCCTGCCGATGTGACGCAGCTGGACGCCGCACTCTCGCACATGAATGAATTACAACAGTCCTATGCCGTGCCGGTCGCGCCCCTGGCGCAACCCGCGGCGCTCGGGGCCTGGCTGGAAGCGCGCGGCTTGAGGAGCAGCTACGCCTGGATGAAGTTCCTGCGGCCGCTTGCCTTGGAGATGCGCGTGCCCACCTGCGACCTGGAGTTGCGGGTTGTCGCAGAGGAATCGGCGGCTGCATTTGGGCGGGTGGTAGTCGAAGGGTTCGGACTGCAGGGGCAAGTGGCGCCCTGGGTAGCGCAGCTGCCCGGCAGGGCCGGCTGGACCTGCGTGATGGCCTTCGATGCTGCTGTCCCGGTTGCCGCTGGCGCGGTATTGGTCAAGGGCCGACACGCGCGGCTGGGATTTGGTACCACGCTGGCCTTGCCACCGTCACGGGGCGCAGAACGCATTGCTGGCGCGTCGACTGCAGGAGGCCGCAACGCAAGGGGCCCAAGTTGCCGTGACGGAAACCGATGAACGAGTGCCAGACAAGCCGGACAATTCGTACCGCAACATCCTCAAGGCCGGGTTCGTCGAGGCCTATGTGCGGCAGAACTACCTGTCGATCTGACTACTGCGCCTTGCGCGCCGGATCGTAGTCGGGCCGCACAGTTCCCAGCCGCTGCGCGACCTCAAATGCTGCCGGATAGAACTGCGTGAACGTCCATTCCACGGCCGCATGCTTGCTGTGACACGCGTAGCAATCGGCGCTGCGTGGCAGGGGCGCGGCGCTACTGCGCAGTCCCTGTGGCCCATCGAAAGTAAAATAGGACCAGCCACCCTCCGGATATCGCTTGGTGTCCTTGACCGACGCCTCGATGGCGCGCAGCGCCCCCTGGGTCCTGCCACCGGCATTGATTGAGACGTTGTCCTCCGCGCTGCGGATTTCCAGCATGAAGACCGTGCCGTCCGGCCAGCGGCCGGTCTTCATGAACGCCCGGTAGCTTTCCGGATTCACGAACACGTTGTCGAACGCTGCGGGCTGGCCGGCCTGGGGCCGATTGGGGCCATAGGTCATGCCCAGTCCGCTGGCCAGGAAAACCCATTCGCGATAGTCGGCCGGGCGCACCAGTTCGCCCAGGTCGGTGAACGCGGGATCAGCGGCCACCGCCGCACCGCCGGCCAGGCACAGGAGCAATCCGACAGCTATTGGCGCACGACTCATTTTGATCCCTTCTTCATGTAGCGCGTCCGCTCGCGCGCCGGAAACTTCTCGATCGCATAACGCAGCGCGGTACGCGGCATGTGGGCCGCATGAGCGTCCAGAAATCCGCGCTCCACCTGAGGATCGCGATTGCCGATCTCGCGCAACATCCAGCCCACGGCCTTGTGGATCAGGTCCTCGCGATCCGCGATCAGCAGTCGTGCGATGCGCAGCGCGTCGTCATGGTCGCGCTGCCGGATATAGCACAACGTGGTGAGCATGGCGATGCGCCGCTCCCACAGGCTGCGCGACCGCGCGAGCCGGTCCAGCAGGCTGCGATCGATATCCTGCAGATGCGGTCCCAGTATCAGGTGCGCGGAGCTGTCGACCAGGTCCCAGTTGTTGATGTGTCGTCGCCTGGCAAGGTACAGCTTAGCGATGCGCGTGCGAGCTGGCTGGTCGCCAAGTGTGTACTGCCGGACCAGCAACATCAGCGCAAACAGCCGTTCCTCGTGCCATGCGGATTCAAGCAGCGCGGTCACGGTTGGCAGTGGCGTGTCCTGCAATCCGCGTACCAGATGACGCAGCTGCGGCACGCGTACCCCGAGGAACCGGTCGCCGGCCCCATACTGGCCAGGGCCGGTCTTGAAGAAACGCTGCGACGAACGCGCGACATCCGGATCGGCAAGCTCGCGAAGTGTCCCGTGGATGGAAGAATACGAAGCAGCTGGCGGGCCTGACTTGCGGCGCGGACTCATGCGGTAATCATAATGGCTTCGCGCTGGCCGCTTGCGTGGGGCACGTACCGGGCAGATACTCGGCGCACAATCAAACCTAGGGAGGGGACCATGCTCGTTGCAATTCTGGAAACCATCGTCATTGGCGCCATCATCGGCTGGCTGGCTGGCCTGCTCGTCAAGGGACGCGGCTTTGGGCTGGGCGGTGACATCGTTATCGGCATCATCGGCTCTGTGCTGGGTGGCTGGCTGCTGCCAAGACTCACGCCGGCGCTGGGTTCGGGTCTGGTAGGAGTCATCGTCACCGGCGTCATCGGCGCGGTCATCCTCCTGGTCATCGTGAAAGTGCTCAAACGCGCCTGATTGCGTGACTGGCGGAGAGGTCGCCGCGTTCATTGCCGAATTCGAGGCTTGCCGCCTCTCGAAGCAGCAATGGACGCATCAGGCGCACCTGATCGCCGGTTACTGGTATCTGCGGCAAGAGGAGCCAGCCGCAGCGCTGGATGTGGTCCGCCGCAACATCCGGCGGCACAACGAGTCCGTGGGCACTGCCAACACGGACGCGGGCGGCTATCACGAGACCATCACACGCCTGTATCTGTGGGCCATCGGCCGGCACATCCGCACGCACCAGGATCAGTCATTCGCGGCGTCCCTGCAGGCATTACTGGACTCCGAGCTGGGCAGCAGTGCGTGGCCCCTGACGTATTACTCGCGTGAACGGCTATTCTCGGTGGCGGCGCGCCGTGGCTGGGTGGAACCGGACCTGAAACCCCTGGAGCAAACACAGACGTGAGCGGATGGTTCTTTGAGTTCGAGCATCGCAGCCAGCCGGTGCTCAAGCCACGCCTGTTCCTGCTGCGCCTGTTGTACAGCACTTGCATCGGGCTGTTGCTGATCGCCATTTCTCTGGTGGCCGGAATGACCGGCTATCACGCGCTTGAACACATGAACTGGCTGGATTCGTTCCTCGACGCATCGATGCTGCTTGGAGGAATGGGGCCAGTCCATACACCGGTGACCACCGGGGGCAAACTGTTCGCCGGGCTCTATGCCCTGTATTGCGGGTTGGCGGTGATCGCAGTGGCCGGAGTGATGCTCGCACCGGTGGTGCATCGGCTGCTGCACAAGCTACATGTGGAGACGGGCAAGCAAAAAGACTGACGCGGCGCTGAATGGTGGAACTTGAGTTGCGGCGCGGGTTCCTACTGATGCCGCATGCGTGCATTCACAAGAAGCCACTGGGTGCGCATAACTGCCCTGGCATTGGCCGGCGCAGTCAACCTGCTGTTCCTGTCGCTGTGGCTTGTCAGTCGCGTGCATGTCCCAGCCGCTGCGGTGGCCACGGCGATGATCTGGATCACCGTGCCCCTGCCGCCGCAGACCACCGTCAAGCCACGGCTGGAGCCCAAATCACGCGCGCCAGGGATCGAGCGCCGGCCGGCGGCTGCCATTGATTCGCCGGCGCCGCGGCCCAGCACGGCTATTACCGTACCGCCCGACTGGTATGCAGAAGGCGTTCGGTCCGCTCACGCGTTCAAGGATGACAACCAAGAGAAGCCAAATCCGCTGGATTCGAAACCGCAGGTGCTGGTGTTGCCCGACACATCAAACCTACCCCACAAGGCAGGCGACACCGAGCACTTCGAGGGCGGAGAGGTAATCACGTGGATCAACGAGCGCTGCTATTACACCCAGCTACCATCGGCAGTCTATTTTGGTGGCACGTCCCAGAGGGTGTGCAAGAAGCGCAGCATGAACGAGCGGCACAGTGAATCCCTGGCCGCCGAACTTGAGCAGACCGTTACCCCGGTTTACCTGCGCAAGTCCCTACCCCCTGCGCTCGGGTCCGACGCTGAAACATCGCGCCATTAGAACGGCGCCAGCAGAGCGGATGCGCCGATGCAGGCGCAAGCCAAGCAGTACTGCCAACAAGGTGGCATTGAGGGGCGTGATCGACACCGGCAGTTGCGGCTCCAGCGCGCTGGCCGCGTGACCGGTCAGTGCGACCAGCCAGTCCAACGGGCCGACGGCCATTGCCGAGACGCGGGCCACGACGATAGCGATCACTGTCCAGCTCTAGGCGCTGTGCCACCGGGCGCGGCGCTGCGCACGATCCAGCCCCGCTGCAGCCGCGCCAGAAACTCAGAGCACCCGGCACCAGCGCTCGCTACGGCCACATGTCCCTTTAGAGTCTCTTTCGGACATAAGCGAGCACATATACCCGATAGTGCCCTATCAGACGCCGTTGATTGACTCTATTGTTACCTATACGTACTATCATCCACCAGGTAGATACATTTAAGGACTAATAGAAGCATTTATGACAGACACCCCTCCCAACACCTTGCTTTCGGTGGACCAGGTCGCCGGCCAGCTGGGCATGCATGTTCGTACGGTGCGCCGCTACGTCAGGGAAGGGCGGCTCAAGGCCGTGCGCATCGGCAAGCAGTACCGGATCGCTGCGGCGGATCTGACTCAGCTGACGGGTCAGCCCACGCCCACGCCCGCGCCCCCGGTTTCGCGGCAACGCCACGTCGAGGCTTCCACAGTGGTGCAGATCGACGCCATCTCGCCGGAAGCGGTGATGCGAGTCGTAAATGGCGTGGGTGGGGCCATCAAGGGGCGGGACCGCAATACCGATACGCCCCTGCGCCTCGATACCGTGTACGACGAGGTCCGGGCCAGGTTGAAAATCATCATTACCGGGAGTCTTGGCAGCACCACTGCCCTGTTGCAGCTGGTGGCGCTGTACACCCGGTAGCCGCCAGCACGCCATGGGGTAAGCTACCGGCCCCATGTCTGGCATGAAGCCTGCTCTGATTTTTGCTGCGCTAGCGTGCGCGATGGTTGCGGACTGCTCCGTGGCGCTGGCTGCCGAAGCCGCGCCTGCTGCTTCACCCCCCCCGATGACCGGCAACGACCTGCCGGACCTCAGCTGGCTGCCTCCGGAAGACGGATTTGACTGGATCCAGCTCAAATCCGGGGAATGGCTCAAAGGCGTGTTCAAGGGCATGCAGGAGCGCACGCTGGATTTCGACAGCTCTGAACTGGATAGGCTGACTTTCGAATGGGAAAAGATCCGTCAGGTGCGCACGGCCGGTGTTGTGGCAATCCGTCTGGTAGACGGGCAGATCTTCACTGGCCGCGTCCTGACCACGCCCACCGAGGTGCGAACCCTGGACTCGTCCGGCCGCACCTGGCCGCGCGCCCAGGTGGCCAGTCTGACGCGGACAGGAAAGAGTGAGCGCTCCTACTGGTCGGGCGATATCAACGTAGGCCTCACGCTACGCGGCGGCACCGTCGAGGAAACAGACTTCAACAGCGACATGCACCTGCAGCGCCGCACGGCACGTACCCGCCTGTCACTGGATTACACCGCCAACTACAGCAAGGCCAGGGATGTAATCAACGATAATAACTGGCGCTTCACCACGCGGTTCGACAAGTTCATCACTGACCGGTTCTACGTCGTGTTGCCGGGCGCCGAGTACTTCTCCGATCCCATCCAGAACATCGGCGACCGGACGACGCTGGGGGTCGGGGTTGCCTATGATCTGGCGCAGAATGCAAAGGTCAAATGGACCGTCACCGGTGGTCCGGCATATCAGTGGCTGCGATACACGTCCGTGCAGGTCGACGAGCCGGACCATCGAGAGGGAACGGCCCTTGGTATCAGCTCACGCCTTGAATGGGACATCACCAAGGACATCGAGTGGACCACCGAATACAAGGGGCAGTTCGCCGGCAAGAGCGCCGGCAATACCACGCACCACTTTTCCACCAAGCTGTCCGTGGACATTACCAAGCGGCTTGACGTTAACGTGTCAATGATTTGGGATCGCACGGTGGATTTCCCGCTGACCGGTGCCGGCACCGAGCCGCCGTCGGACGACTATCGCATGGTATTGGGGTTGGCCTTCGAGTTCTAACAACAACAAGTTCGGGGGAGGGGAAATGGAACAACAGGTCGCCGCGGAAACGCGGGAATTGCCACTGCAATTTCGCGCCACTGGCGCGGAGTACTTCCGGATCTGGATCGTCAACCTGCTGCTGACCATCATCACGCTGGGCATCTATTCGGCCTGGGCCAAGGTGCGGCGGCTGCGCTACTTCTACGGCAGCACATCGCTGGACGGCACCAGCTTCGAATACCACGGCCGGCCCATTGCCATTCTCAAGGGGCGATTGCTGGCCGTTAGCGCGTATGCGGTATTCGCCCTGGGGGGCAGGCTCTCACCGTTAATATCACTGTGCCTGTTGCCGCTGTTTGTGTTCGGCGTCCCCTGGGTCATCATGAAGGCGCGCCTGTTCCAGCTGCGCATGAGCTCCTGGCGCGGATTGCGCTTCAACTTCCACGGCGACTACATGGGCGCACTGGGTGCGTTCATCGGCTGGATGCTGCTGGCCATGCTGACGCTGTGGATTCTCTGGCCCGTGGCGTTGTGGAAGCAGACCCGCTACCTGCTTGCCAATGGGGCGTATGGCACCGAGCGGTTCCAGTTCCACGCCACCAAGGGGCAGTTCTACCGCTTCTGCCTGGTGGCGCTGGCCATCATGGTCGCCGCGGGCGTCGTGGCGGCGATCTGCCTCGGCGCGTTGTTTGCGCGGCATCCGGAGTTGCAGCACCTGACGCCGAACCGCGCACAGCCGCCGTCGGTGGCGACAGTGGCGATAATGCTAAAAACCGTCGGTGTGGCCTACCTGATTGCCGGCCCCCTGATATTGCTGGCCGTGTCCTGGCTGCAGGCCAGGTTGATGGATGTGTCCATCGGCGGGCTGACGCTGGGACCGCATCGCCTGTATGCGCGGCTGCGCACCTGGCCACTGTTCTGGATTTACCTGACCAACCTACTGGCCATGTTCTGCACGCTGGGCCTGTTCTATCCGTGGGCCAAGGTCCGTATGCTGCGGTACCAGATGTCGAATATCGGGGTGATCGCCAGTGGCAGCCTAGACCAGTTTGTGGCCGACCCGAACATCCAGGCCAGCGCGGTGGGTGAGGGATTGCACGACGTATTCGATATCGACTTCGGGTTCTGATGATCCAGGGCTGGTACTTCGATTCACGCAGCTCGGCGGCCGGCGCGGCCCAGCTGCAAGCCGGCGCAGACGGATCGATTTACCTGCAGGCGAACGGCCGGCAGCAGGTGTTCAGCCTGGAGCAGCTGCAGATATCGGACCGAATAGGCAGCGTTCCGCGGCGCATCCGTTTTCCGGATGCATCGGAATTCGAGACCGGTGACAACGATGCGGTTGACCTGCTGCTGGGCGCCGCCGGGCCGCGCCAGACGTGGGTGCACCGGCTGGAGCGCAATTGGGGCATTGCCGTCGCGGCCTTGGGCATGGTGGTCGCGGTCTGTTTCCTGTTCCTGCGCTTCGGATTGCCGGTGGCCGCCGGCTGGGTGGCCACTGTCCTGCCGTCCTCCACCGACCGGATCATTGGCCAGCACGGCCTGCAGATCCTGGATCACGGTGTCTTCAAACCCAGCAAGCTCGACGCGCAGCGCCAGGCCAACCTGCAGAACCTGTTCTCGCGCATGACCGCGACGCTGCACGACGGGCACGACTATCGCCTGGAGCTGCGTGATTCCCCCGCGCTGGGGCCCAACGCCATTGCGCTGCCGGCGGGCATCGTCGTGATGACCGACCAGCTGGCGAGGCTGGCGGCCAACGACGAGGAACTGATGGCGGTGCTGGCCCACGAGATCGGCCACGTGCGCGGCCGGCATGCGCTGCGCCAGATGATCGAGGGCGTGGGCGTCTCGGCCATTGCCGTGGTGGTGCTCGGAGACATGAGTTCGATCACCGCGCTGGCAGGGGCGGCCCCGGTGTTGCTGTACACGCGCAATTCGCGGCAATTGGAGAGCGAGGCGGATGCGTTTTCGCGGCAATGGCTGCGCGACAACCACGTTCCGCAACAACGCTTCGATGACATACTGTGCCGCATGGTCGACAATGCCAGCCACAAGGACGCGCCATTGCCGCCGTTCCTTGCAACGCACCCGGCGATTCATGATCGCGCGCACTGCGCGCAAGGGGCTAAATAAATGGACATCTATTCGTTTTCGGCGCGCCGCCTCGGCGGCGCGCAAGAGTCACTGGCGGATTTTCGCGGCCAGGTGCTGCTGGTGGTCAATGTCGCCAGCCAGTGCGGCATGACGCCGCAATACACCGGGCTCGAGGCGCTGTACCGCAAGTACCACGACCGCGGCTTCGCCGTGCTGGGGTTTCCCTGCAACCAGTTCGGCGCGCAGGAACCAGGCACGGAGGCGGAGATCCAGTCGTTCTGCAGCACCAGCTACGACGTCACGTTCCCGCTGTTCTCCAAGATCGACGTCAATGGCGCCGGTGCGCATCCGCTGTACGCCTGGCTCAAAGGCGAGAAGCCCGGCGTGCTGGGCACCGAGGCCATCAAGTGGAACTTCACCAAGTTCCTGGTGGATCGCGATGGCACGGTCCTGCGCCGTTACGCACCCACCGACAAACCCGAGGACCTCGACGCCGCCGTGGCCGCAGCGCTGCTGTAGGGGCTGCTTGTGACCAAACAGGAACGCAAGGTCATCCTGGCCTCGTCGCTGGGAACGATATTCGAGTGGTACGACTTCTACCTTTACGCTTCGCTGGCTACGATCATTGCGAAGCACTTCTTCTCTAATCTCGATCCGACCTCGGCACTCGTTTTCGCGCTTCTGGTATTCGCTGCAGGCTTCATAGTGCGACCCTTTGGCGCACTGGTATTCGGCCGACTGGGTGATCGCATCGGGCGCAAGCACACCTTCCTGATCACGATGGTGATCATGGGTGTATCCACTTTTCTCGTCGGCGTGCTGCCGAGTTACGCCACGCTGGGTGTGGCGGCGCCAGCCGGGCTGATCGTGCTGCGCCTGCTGCAGGGCTTGGCATTAGGCGGGGAATACGGTGGTGCAGCTACTTATGTAGCCGAACACGCACCCGACAATCGACGCGGTGAGTTCACTTCGTGGATCCAGACCACGGCGACGCTGGGGCTGTTCCTGTCGCTGATGGTGATCCTGGGAACGCGCACCGCACTTGGCGAAGGCGCATTCGCGGCTTGGGGCTGGCGCATTCCGTTCCTGGTGTCGCTTGCTGCTGCTGGCGCTGAGTGTCTGGATCCGCATGTCCATGGCCGAGTCCCCCATCTTCCAGAAGATGAAGGACGAAGGGCAGACCTCCAAGGCGCCGCTGAAGGAGGCCTTTGGCCAGTGGCAGAACCTCAAGCTCGTGATACTGGCGCTGCTGGGGCTGACCGCAGGGCAGGCCGTGGTCTGGTACGCGGGCCAGTTCTACGCCCTGCTATTCCTGACGCAGACACTCAAGGTGGATGGCGCAACGGCCAACCTGCTGGTGGCACTGGCACTGTTGATCGGCACGCCCTTCTTCCTGCTGTTCGGCTGGCTGTCGGATCGCATCGGTCGCAAGCCCATCATCCTGGCTGGCTGCCTGCTTGCGGCGCTGACGTATTTTCCGCTGTTCAAGGCGCTGACCAGTGCGGGCAATCCGGCGCTGGCTCACGCGCTGGTCGCAGCGCCGGTCCAGCTCGTGGCTGACCCAAAGGAGTGTTCTTTCCAATTCAATCCGACCGGCACGAGGAAGTTTACGAGCAGCTGTGATGTAGCAAAACAGGCTTTGGCCAGCGCGTCGGCCAACTACGATAGCGTGCGGGGCACGGGCGCGGCCATCGTGCGTGTGGGCAGCGCTGAATTTCACGTTCCCACAGCAGCGCAAGGCGACGCACCCTTCCGCAAGGAACTGGGCGCTGCGTTGACCGCTGCCGGATATCCCACCGCGGCCGATCCGGCCACCATCAACAAGCCGCTGGTGGTGGCCATCCTGACGCTGCTGGTGCTGTACGTGACCATGGTCTACGGGCCTATCGCCGCGGCGCTGGTGGAGATGTTCCCGACGCGCATCCGCTACACATCGATGTCATTTCCGTATCACGTGGGCAATGGGTGGTTTGGCGGCTTGCTGCCGACCACAGCATTTGCCATCGTGGCGCAGACCGGCAATATCTACAGCGGCCTGTGGTATCCGGTGGTGATCGCCGCCATCACGTTCGTAATCGGCGCGCTGTTCCTGCGCGAATCGCGCGAGCGCAACGCTGCACTAACTTTTGACTAGAGTCGCACGTCTATGTCCACGCGGCGTCGTGATGGCTCAACCAGGCCGTCAGTACCTTCCACTGGTGCCGGCTTTGCGGCCAGCTGTGTCCGTACCACCAGGATTGCAGGATCGACACCAAGCCGACGTAGCGATTCGGCCGCGAATTGCGCGCGTGCGCCAGCCATCTCTGGTCGTTCAGCCAATGTGTGGCCTGAAACCTGGGCGGGCGTGGTGGCTGCATAACCTGTGATGATGATCTGCCGCGGCTTCACGGCGCGGATCCATGTGATCGCCTGATCGAGAAGGTAATCATCCAGCTGGTAGGTGGCAAAGGTGCGGTTGTAATCGAAGACTAGGCTGAACACGCGATCCGACCAGGGCTTCGGCGGGAGCGGGCGAGCTTCTGAAAGCGGACGCACATTGCGCTTCGGCAATACGAAGCGGCGACCGGGGAACCCTTCGGCGGGAAGCATGTGGCGTGTGCAGGCATCTGGCAACACGGACACCCGCACCGGGTCCAGTACGACACCGCCGCAGGCGTTGTCCTGGACTGCCGACACGCTGCCCTCGACCAGCACGGCGTAGTTCCAGTCCGGCTTGGTCGGCGCCTTGCTGATGTCGTAGCGGATCCCCGATGGCGCATGATCCGTGAGCCAGCAACCGGACTTGCGGCCAGCGTCAGCATCCCTGTAGATCGGGCAACTGATGAAGCGCAGCTCGTCGGCGGCCAACAACGCCGGAATGCCGAGTAGGCCAATCACCAGCACCCCAGTACTCGCCTTCACAGCGCGCCCATCAGGTTCACGAGATCCTGCTTTTCCTGTTCGGTGTAACCGATGTTGTATCGGCGCTCGTAATATTCGATAACGGCACGAAGATCCTTTGCCGAACCGTTGCTGAAATAGGGGGCGCGCGCCGCAAGGCCACGCATCGATTGCAATGTGATCTTGCCCACATCCGCGCAACGACCCGTCGTCAGCGCGAATCCCGGATCATGGGTAAGGATCGTATGGCCGTAGTGCGGGTGCGGCTCTTTGAGACAGGTCACGCGGAACAATGGCAGGTGCGGCGCGGCGTCTGCAAACGGTTCGTTCGTGGTACCCAGATCCACCTGTCCCGGTGCAACGTCGTTACCCATCTGGGACATGTTGTGACAGAAGACACAGCTGTTGCGCACTGGATTGCCGAAGCCCATTGGAGAGTTAATGCCCGCGCTGTCGCTGATGAGAAATGTCTTGTCCCGGAACACGCGCGCCCCGCGCGCGACTGACGCACGATATTCCCGTTGTTGGGGCGTCAACGATGCGTCGTCGGCACCGGGCTTCTCCCAGGCCGCAAACTCGCTCCATACGGGCCGGCCATTGTCCGACCCCAGCATGCCTGGCGTCGAGTCGGCCAGCAGCTTCGGCCCGCCTTCGGCACCCCCGCCATCGAGACTGCCGCCGATGCTATTGCGCTGCTGGGCAGTGAAAACACGTAATTCGAAATCGACGATCTGCTGGAGCTGCTGCGGTGCAAGGCGGCCGACAAACTGCAGGTGTGTCAGTGCGGCGTCGCGCGCCTGGGCATTCAGCGTGATGGCCCGATTATCGGCCATCAGGTTGCCCGACAGCAGGACGCCGGTCTCAGGGTCGCGCGGCAGCGGCAGGCTCTGCTTCGGGTCGTATTCGAACCCCACTGCGATCAGGTACTTCAGGTTCGCTGCCGGTCGCACGCGACGATATACCGAGATCGAAGGCGCCGCCGCCTTCAGGCCATAGTCGCGTGAGCCATTGCAACCAGTGGGGTCGCGCAGGACCTCGATCGAGAAATCCGGCGTGATGCGCCGGCCAGCCCCATCGATTGGTGGCCACGCGCGCTGCACCCTGATGAGGCCGAAGTCGAGCAGTAGGGAGTGCGAGGCGCGTTCACCCTGAGGTAGATTCGGGCAGTTCGAGCCATCGATTGCCGCGAATAGCGGATCGCGCCCCTGGTTGGCAGCCCAGCGTGAACGCGCGGACTCCGCCGAGAGGCTCATGGCATCTGCCGGCTGATGACAGGTGACGCAGGCACGAGCATTGCTGCCGAGTGGCTCGAAGAACGGATGGCCCTTGGTATCGAGTGGTTGGCCGGCGAGCAGTACTCGAATCGTTCCCGCCGCATCGCTGTATTCTAGCGTTGCCGGCCATGTACGCCCTTGCCCGGGCCCCCACCAGCGATCCGGTGCGTCGTCGCCGCGGGCGTGGGGGAGCGCCAGAGCGACCAACACAAAAACCAAGGCCGGAATCGCGATGAAGGCCCGGGGTCCGGTCACGAAGACCTCGTCAGTTGCCGAAATTGAACTTCACGCGCGCGCCGTACTGCAGCGGTGCGCCATAAATGATGCCACCAGTAGCACTCGAGGAGTTCTGGATCTGCGACGCGATGTAGGTATTGTCCGAAAAGTTTGTGACGAAGGCTTCGACCAGCCAGTGTTTGCCCTGATCCCAGGTCAGCCGCGCATCCCATACGTTGCGCGACGGCACAATCGTTGCGGTGCTCGGGAAAGGCGTGGCCAGCTGCTGGTCGATGTAGGACCACTGTAGCCTGGGGGTCAACGTGCCGCTACCGAGCGCAATTCTGTAGTCCACACCAGCGCTCATCGTGAACTGCGGTGAAAACACCAGGTCCGAACCCTTCGGCACGACCTGTGGCAGGTTCGTTGAGGTGTTGACGATCAACGCGTCTTCGGCAAATTCAGCATTGAGCCAGCCGAGCCCGGCGTTCACGCCAAAGCCGCCGAAGCGTCCGGTGACTTCCAGCTCCGCTCCCCAGGCCTTACCGGAAGCTGCGTTCTGCGTGAGCGGCAGGCCGTTGTAGAGGCTCGACAGCTGGATGTCCTTGTAGTCGGAATAGAAAACATCGCCGTTGACGCGCAGTCGCCCGTCGAGCACCGTCGTCTTCACGCCGGTCTCATAGACCAGGTTCGTCTCCGGTTTGAAGTTCGGAGTGTTCAGCGTCAGGTTTACGCCGCCGGCCTTGTAGCCCTTCGAAATCGTGCCGTAGACCAGAGTGTCGCCGGACACGTGGAAGTTCACGCCGGCCTTGCCAGTGTATTCGTTGGAAGACGCTGGCGGCCCGATGTGGTCGGTGCCCGGCGGCAGCGGGGGTCCCGGCAGCGCGATGCGGTTATAGAGCTGTGTGTCATCTGAGTAACGCAGGCCGCCGATTAGTTCCAGCCGGTCCGTGACGAACGCGTTAATCTGGCCGAATACCGACTTCGACGCATTGTCGGCTTCGGTCATGATCGTCGAATTGGAGGCGACAAAATCGGTCGTGTGCCGGTTGTCCCGCAACAGCGTAACCGGGACATTCTCGTCAAGATAAAATGCGCCCACTACCCACTGGATCGGGCCCTCGCCGGTGGACAGCAGGTTCAGCTCGTAGATCCAGGTAACGAAGCGGGTGCTGGCAAAGGAGACCCGGCCCACGTTGGCAGCCGGAGGCTGGGGCTTCGCGGTGGCGGTGCGATCACCGTCGCTCTGGTCGCGCGTCTGGCCGTCTTGCCAGCTGGCCTGGAATCGCAGGTCCATACCATCGGTGAGTCCGTAGCGCAGCTCGGCGCTGGCGCGTTGCCCTTCCTGCGTCATGAACGAACGCCCATCCTCCTCGATAGTGAATGGATCACTGGTGACCAGATCACTGCGGTTCTTGACCGCGTTGTTATCGGTCTTCCAGTCGAAGTGTTCGTACATCAGGTTCGCGTTGAATCGACCGCCGGTGGTGCGGAAGGCCATGTTCACGCGCTGCGAGTCGTTTGCGACATCGCCAGGCTGGCTCCCGCTGGGCCCGATATTCGTGGTGAAGCTGTCGCGCTTATCGTGCACCGCCGCGACGCGCACGGCGAAGTTATCGCTGAAGCCCAGGTTCGCTGCGCCGATGGTCCTCATCCAGTCGTAGTTGCCAAAAGTTTGCTCGACGCTGCCCGAGTATTTGCCGAATTCGGGCTTTGGCGTACGTACGTAGATCGCGCCGCCGGTTGAGTTCTGGCCAGTCAGTGTGCCCTGCGGGCCGCGCAGCACCTCGATGGAATTGATGTCGTAGAACGACTGGCCGATAAACTGCTCATGCGGAATCAGCTGGCCATCGAGGTAGTAGGCCACGCCAGGGCTCGACGTAGGCGCCGACTGCGCGATGCCGACGCCGCGGATGTTTACGAAGGTGGAGCGGTTGACCACGTTGATCGCTATCGATGGCGCGACCAACTGGATGTCGTTGAGGTCTGTGACACCCAGTTTATCCAGTTGCTCGCCGCTGAATACCGAGGCCGAAATGGGCACGTCCTGGAGGTTCTGAGCGCGCCGTTCAGCCGTGACCACCACTTCGCTGAGTACGTCGTCGTCGCTGGCGGCCTTGGCGGCGGGCGCGGAAAGGGCCAGCGCGACGGCGCTGGCCACCAGCAGCCTGGATGGAACATTCCTGGAAGTGCGCATGAATTCCCCCTTTTCGGACCCTTCGGATCTCAATGTAAGCGTTTTCACACAGGAAAGGGCGCGCGTCAAGGGGTCCCGGGGCGGTCCTAGGTTAATATCGCTCCGGCGTCCGGTTCGTCCTCCAGGGCCAGGATCCGTGCCGCCAGCGCGCGAGCCAGCTGCGCCGAAAGAGGCCGGGCGGCGCGCGACATGCAATCTTCGAATTTCGCCAGCAGGCGCGCATCATCCAGTGGCCGGCCCGGGCAGCCCAGCGCATCCAGCACCTCGTGGCGCAGTCGCTTACCGCCACGCAAGTCGATTTCGAGCGCACCGGATGTGGCGCGTTCACGTCCCCAGTCGGTCCGTAGTCGCCAGAGGCAGCGACTTGCAACCGTGCGCAGTTCTGGGTCCCGCAGAGAGTCGGCGTCAAAGCTATCGAGGGTCACCGCGCCTCTCCTGAGGGCAAGCGCGACGGTGAATGGCAAGCTGAATTTCCCTTCGATTGATGTTGCGGGTGCCGACTTGCCTGACACTGGTTCGGCCAGCATTGCCTGCACGCCGCCGCCCTCGATGTATACGCGTTCTACTTGCGCCAGCTCGAATGAAGGCCGCGACCGGAGCAGCAGCGCTGATTCGATTGCAGCGTGCGTGCCGCGGCAACTGGGCCAAGGCTTGAAGCTCAGCGCATCGATATGCCACTCCTCGCCCAGCTTGTGCAGCAGGTCGTCCACGGAATAGTTCCCGCCTGCGAACAGACGGAAGAACCCTGACATGCCTTCCAGTGGCGCGGAAAAGCCCTGAATTCCAGCCTCTGAGAGCAAGCCGCATTGAACGGCCGCCTGTGCCGGAAACGCCTCGCGCACAGCCCGGATGGTCGATTCAGGGCTGTGGACGATTTCGCCGCTACAACTGTTCTGCAGTAGCAGCAGCGACCATGCATCCAACAACTGAAGCGGCGCCAACCCCAGCAGTCTTGCTGCACCGGCCACCGCGCCAACCGCGCCGAGGATTGGCGGCGGATACCAGCCGCCCTGCTCAAGCGGCTGTCGCAGTGAAAGGCCCATGCGACATGTCAGGTCACACCCCACCGCGATGGCAGTGATCAGTTCGCGTCCCGACACCGGCGCACGGGACGGCGATAGGGCGAGTACGGCCGGAATCAGTGAAGCATTCGGATGCACGGGCGCGCGGTCGAACGCGTCCTCGTAGTCGAGCGCATGCGATAACGCACCGTTGGCAAATGCGGCGGCGGCAGGAGAACAGAGGATCGCGGTTCCCAGAATCCGCGATGTGGCCGGACCGCCTGAAGCGGCAGCCAACTCGATGAAAGGCCTGGCCTCGGGGCGAGGCCGCTTGCGGCGCTGATGACTCCGACCGCGTCCAGCAGCGCGCGCTTCGTGGCGTGCACCGTCGCGGCGGACAGCGACTCGAACTGGATTCCCGTCGCGTGTTTCGCCAGCTGTAGTGACAGTCCGCCGCCGTCGATTGCCGTCATGGCTGATCCTGCTATATTCTGCAAGCGCTTGCGTGGCCCCATTCTGGGGTACGTTGGCCACGGCGTCGATATTCTCCGGGATCGCAGGGAGCCAGACGGTGCAAGCGCAGATCGCAGACAAGGTGCGTTGGCGGCTGGCGCTGCCGTGCATCCTGTTCATGCTGCTGAGTTCACTGGACCGTTCGAATGTCAGCTTTGCGGCCGCGGCGATGAACGCGGACCTGGGTTTAACCCCCGCGCAATACGGCTTGGGTGCCGGCATCCTGTTTGCGGGTTTCCTTGCCGGCCAGTATCCCAGCTTGTACCTGCTGCAACGGATTGGCATGCGCGGGTGGATCGCCTGCTGCGCGCTGCTGTGGGGGCTGTCAGCCGGCGCGCTGGCCCTGATTCAGGGGCACGCAACGTTCTACATCCTTCGCGTGCTGGTCGGGGTCGCCGAGGGCGGGCTCGCACCCGGCATTGTGTTCTACCTCAGCCAGTTCGCCACCGAACACCAGCGCGCCAGGACGTTCACCTTGCCGATGCTGGCCATACCGGTGTCCGTCATCATCGGTGCGCCCCTTTCCGGCTGGCTGCTTGGCCTGGGGCAGCGGATTGCCCATCGCCAGCTGGCGATTTATGTTCCTGGCCGAGGCGGTACCGACACTGCTGGCCGGGTTTGCGGCGATGTTCTGGTTTCCGGCCTCTCCGGCCGAAGCCAGGTGGCTCACGGCTGACGAACGTGACTGGCTTGCAAGAAATGCTGCGCGCCACGGCGGCACCGCGCAGCGCAACGACTGGTCGGTACTGCGACAGCCACTGGTGAGTCTTTCCGGGCCTGATGTGGTTCTGCCTGCTGTCCGGATCCTACGGCGTGATTTTCTGGCTGCCGCAGGTGATCCAGTCACTGACGCAGTCTCACGACTCAGTACAGGTGGGAATCGTCGGCGCGCTGCCATGGTTGGGCGTCGCGATAGGCATGTACGCCAACGCAGCGCATTCGGACCGCAGCGGCGAGCGCTTCTGGCATATCGCGCTGCCATCGCTGCTGGCCGCCGCCGCATTGCTTCTGGCCTGGCAGACCGGTCCCGGCGCAGTGTGTATGGTCGCGCTGTTTGTTGCGGGTCTGGGACTCGGCGGCGCACAGGGAGCCTTCTGGGCCCTGCCCACGCAGCTGCTGTCGCCCGCGGCATTCGGTGTCGCGGTAGTCGCCATCAACATCGCCGGTTCGGCCGGCGGCCTGGTGATGCCGCCGCTGATCGGCATCGCGCGCGAACACAGCGGTGGGTTTGCTGGCCCGACCGTGCTGGTCGCAGCTGTGCTCATCGCCGCCGCGGCGCTGGTGGCGGCGATCCACTACCGTCTACCGGCGCGAATTCGCCGCGCTCCTGGCGCCGCATCTGACCGGCGCCAGGCCTGACCCGAGCTAGAACACCACCTTCAGGCGCAGCCAGATTTGCCGGCCGCTGTAGTCATACATGCTCGGCAGCGTGTGGTTGCCATCCGGCACATACGGCGGTGACTTGTCCATGATGTTGTTGGCACCGATGGCAATCTGGCTTCCCTTCAGTCCGAAGACGTCGCCTGGGTTGTATGCATAGGAAACATCCCACGAGAAGTACGACTCGATGTGTGGCTTGGCGGTAGTTCCGGCATTTGGCGTCTCATTTCTTCTTCTCCCCTTTACTTGTCATCAGCGTAATTGGTGGACAAGTACTTGCGGCGCTGGCGGTATCCGGACCAGAATTGGTCATGAATGCAATCGCTTGCATTCGGAGGCGCACGAAAATGGGTCTGCGAAAACTGTTGTATCCCCTGCTGTTGGTATTCGCCGCCGCCGCGGTCGCGCATCACTCGACGGCGAACTTCGATCACAGCAAGGAGCAGGCGATCACCGGCACCGTCGCCTATTTCGGATTCACGAACCCGCATTCCTGGCTCGATGTCGACGTGGTCAATGCCGCTACCGGCAAGACCGAGCAGTACAAGGTCTTTGCGCCTGGACGCGTGTTGCTGGTGCGCTATGACTGGAAGCCCGACGACGTAAAGTCCGGCGACAAGGTCAGCATTAGCGGCTATCCGGATCGCCAGAATCCGCATTTCATGTACCTGGCCGGTATCACGTTCGCCAGCGGCAAGGTCTGGGTGCGCGGCCAGAAGATTCCTGATTGATGTGATCGGTGCTACTGGCGCCATGGCACGCTGCTCGGAGAGCCCTGCAGGTTCTGGTCCCAGATATCCTGCTGGCAGAGGTATTCGCCGACCTCGATATCGGGCGACCATTTGTAGAGCATCCGGATAGTCACAGGCGAGGTGAGCACCACCGGATCCTCGATGGTCATGTCATTGCGCAGCTGCCTGCGACCTTCACCGTCCTTGCCAAGTGAAATCCGCTCCACGATGCGTCGCGCTGCGCTGCTTGGCGGGTTGCCGCTGAAGCGACCAACCCCTTCCTTGCGGATACGGGTTGTCTCGATGACCAGCGTGTCGCCTTCCCAGTGGCCGATGGAATGTCCCATCACGCTTGGCAGCACATCGTCGCCGCGTCGCCGCTCATCGAGATACACGCGGCGAATGCCGCCGTAGACCTCGAAGAAAAAGGTGACTTGTCCCGACGTAAACAGTATCTCCATGGGGTATTGCGCGATCAGGCGCATCGAGTAGGGGTGCGGCTCGGGCAGGCAGGAGGTATTGGCATCGTCGATCCTCGGATCGATCGGTCCGTACTGCTGCTGGTAGTTATCGGCCGCGCGCTGGGCTTCGGCTTTCATTGGCCATTGCTGGGGAAGCCGGCCGCTGTTGCGGCCATCCGGTAGCCAGACCCCCGCCATTTCGCGCGCCACCGCCGGATGGTCGGCGGCCGAAGCAGGCGCGGCTCCCAGCAACACCAGCACGGCGACCATGGGGAATCGTAATGTGGCATCCATTGATGCCGCTTTCATCGTGAAGGTTCCACAGTGGAGGGAGGCTGCGCCGGGGACTCGGGCAGGTTTGCGCGAGACCGGGCCGCGGCGGCATGTTCCGCAAGTCGATGCCGCCACAGTGCATCGATCCACAGACGTTCTGAACAGCTTCCGTCAGCGAATTGCGCGTCCGGTGTCCAGGCGAACACGCGCCGCATTTTCACCGGCGTCGTGAATGTCGCGTCGTCGTCGAGTACGAGATCATCGATGAGCAATCGTCCGCGCGCGGGGTCGTGAGCCCGACGCCAGGTCTCACGCACGACGAGGTGTTCGCTGTGCGACAAACCTTCTGCGTTGAGGATCGCCTGCGGCTCCATGTCCGTGGTTTCCACCACCAGAGCGTCCCCGGCCCAGTGGCCACGCGAACTGCCCAGCCAGGTGGGAATCCGGTCTTGGGCAGATGGCAATGGTCGGCCATCGAGATACACCCGGCGTGTTTCGGCATTCAGCAGGTTGGGCTGAAAAACGAAATAAACGCGGTCGGCCTGCTGCAGGACTTGAAGTGGACTGGCGATGGCCATGGTGTTGCGCGGTGTGCCCAGTGGCATGCAGAAACCAACTGGCTCCTGGCGATCCGGGTCGAATGCAGCCATGCGGGCAGCGGCGGCCGGTGTCAGCGGGAGTGGTGTTGGCCAGGGCGTCGAAAGTTCTGCGACGGGCGTCCAGGTACCCGAAAAATCCGGTGGCGCGGCGGCAGCGACCAGCGGCAGGCAAGCCAGGAGAATTGGCGATGCGTAATGGAAGCTGAACCTTCGCATCCTTGATTCCCCCCTCGTGGTTCTTTTTCGCTAGTGCATCAGTCGAAGCGCAACGGCACACGCAGCGCGCCTATTTCAGGAAAGCGCGTGGGCATGATCGGTCCGTCGAGCACGAAGCCGCGCGGGGTTTGCCGCAGCAGCTCTTCCAGCGCTACGCGCATTTCAAGGCGGGCCAGCCCCGCGCCCAGGCACATGTGCGGACCGCGTCCGAAGGCCACCGAGTCCTTCATATTGGGCCGACCCAGGCGGAAGGTCGCCGCATCCGCGAACACCTCCTCGTCGCGATTGGCCGAGGCGTATACCAGCGCGATAGGTTCGCCCGCCGGAATGGTGCGGCCATGCAGGATGACGTCGGTTTTGGCCGTCCGCGCGAAGCCGCGGTAGGGGGTGTAGAGCCGAAGGAATTCGTCAGTTGCTTCCTCTGAAAATTGAAGATTGTTCCGCAGGTGGTTCTGGAGCGCCTGATCGCGGGCCAAATGAACCGCAATTGATCCAATCATAACTGTGGGAGCAATAATTCCGACCACAAGCACCTGACGGATGGTGCCCACAATCATGTCGTCGGGAAGCGGTTCGCCGTCTACGCGCGCGGCCAGCAATGCGCTGGTCGCATCCTCAGTGGGCGATAGCGGTCGCGCCTTGCGTTCGGCCAGGATCGCTCGCGCCATCTCGTACAGGCGCAGGCTGGTGTCCTTGGTCGCCGCCTCGTCATTGGACTGCACCGCGATGTTGTAGCGGCGGCCCACCTCGGCCAGCATGTCGGCCTGCTGCGGCGGCAGGTTCATCCAGGCATTGAACACGCGGATGGGCATGCGTGCCGAGAATTCCTCGCAGATGTCCCCCCCGCCCCTGGCCGCCATCGACGACAGCAGCTCAACGCAGATACCGCGGATCACCGGTTCGAACCGCGCAACCTTCTGCGGCGATAACAGCGGCGAGAGGGCACGCCGGTAAGGGGTGTGCTCGGGCGGATCCAAGTGCAGCGGCGGACGGCGTCCGGTGAATGCAACCTTGGGGACGACGTTCTGCTTCGATGTGATGTACAGGTCGCTGTCGGTGGCCGCGCGCACAACATCCTCGTACTTCATCAGC
Source organism: uncultured Pseudomonadota bacterium (assembly GCA_963726085.1). Taxonomy (GTDB): domain Bacteria; phylum Pseudomonadota; class Gammaproteobacteria; order Steroidobacterales; family Steroidobacteraceae; genus ZC4RG30. Next base: position 324,440 of record CAVSAR010000004.1, read on the forward strand.
GCCCAGAATCCACCCCAGGCGTTGCTATGGGCGACCGGACATTCGCGCCGTAGATGGGCGTACTCAACGTGCGGGCTGTCGAAGTCCTCAGGTGCCAGCGGATCAAAGTCCTGGGTCATAGCCGGGAGTATTGGCGAGCCGGCAAAAGTATGCAAGCGCTTGCAGCCCTTTCGTTCCTTGCCCGGGGGTGCTGGACTAGGGGCAATGACCCACGCGAAACCTCCGATCCCTAAACTCGACGACGTGGCCAGTCGCGCGGGGGTCTCGACCGCCACCGTCTCGCGCTTCTACAACAACCCCAGCATCGTCGCCCCGGCTACCGCGGAACGCATCCGCGAGGCCATCGATGCGACCGGCTATCTGCCGAACCTGATCGCCGGCGGCCTGGCTTCAAACCGCAGCCGCCTGGTTGCAGTCTTGGTTCCCGAAGTCGCCCAGTCAATATTCAATGACACCATCGAAGCCATGAGCACGGAACTGGCGCTGGATGGCAACATCGTGATGTTGGGGCTGACCGGGGCGGACAACAGCCGGATGCGACCGCTGATCGACGCGGCACTGGCACGTCGCGCCGACGGCATCATCCTCACCGGCATCGTCACTGACGCGGAAACGCGTGAACGACTGCGCCAACGCGACATCACGGTGATCGAAACCTGGGGTATTCCGGAGGACCCGATCGATATCGCGGTCGGATTTTCGCATCTGGCCGTGGGCCGGGACATTGCGCGCTTCCTGCTCGGGCGCGGCTACACGCAACCACTGGTGACCGTAGCCAATGGTGCCCGTGCAAAGCAGCGCCGCGATGGATTCATCGACGAGTGGCGCAGCTCCGGCCGCCGTGCGCCCGATGTCCTCGACGTACCGATGCCGACGCGTTTCGGACATGCGCGGCTGGTCTGGCGTCATGTCGCGCAGCTCAAGCACAAGCCCGACGTGCTCGTCTGCGGTTCGGATGTGCTGGCCCAGGGTGTCATCATCGAAGCGCAGGCCGCGGGAGTACGTGTGCCAGACGAGATTGCGGTAGTCGGGTTCGGCAATCTGGCCATAGCTGGCGACATGCGGCCTTCGATTACGACGGTCGACGTCGATGGGGCGCGCATCGGCCGCGAGGCCGTGTCGGTGTTGCGGCGTCGCGCTGCCGGCGAGCAGATCACCCAGCGCGTCATTGACGCAGGCTTTCGCCTGATCGCGCGCGAAAGCGCCTAATTTTGGGCGGCGGAAACCAGCCGTGCCGCTCGGCGGCGCTCATGTCGTGGCGCCAGCGTCAGCAACAGGATCGCGCTCGCCAGCAACAGGGCGCCGATAAGTTCGGCGCTTGTGGGTTGCGGTAGTCCCCAGCCCCAATGCAGCAGGTATGCCGCGACTAGTCCCGCGAGCAGGCTGGAGGAGCGCTCCAGCGGGACACAGTACGTATTTTCGCTCTTGTCCAGCAGGATGATGGCGGCGAAAACGGAGACGATCGTCAGGGTGACCGCGACGCCCAGTAGCGGCCAGATCACCGGGTCGCGCCATACAGCGGTGAAACCCCAGTGCAATTCGCCGGCCTGGTTGCCTAGACCAGCCAGTGAGACCAGCGCAAGCACCACGATGGACATCGGCAGCGCAATGATCTTTTCCTCGACGAAATAGCCGCGTACGCCCGCTTCATTGCCACTTTTAGCGACATGAGTCATCACCGCGAGGCGCAGGAAATAGCCGGCGGTGTACAGCACCACGGTGGCGATCGCCAGCGGCGGAAGGTGGAAGCCGCCGCGCTGGCGCACGACAAATGTCAGCGCCACGGCAACGATCACCAGCGCTGTCCAACTCCACCAGCGCACGCGGCGCCGGAAAATCAGGTCCACCAGCGGCGCGATCAGGAGAATGTCGCCGCGCATCAGTAGCTGGATGAACGGAATGCTGACATCGGTGAACGTGAAGGACAGCGGCACGGTGAACAAAACCAGTGACGTGCCAACGCCAGACAGCGCCGTGTAGCGCGTTGGCACGGGCAGGCGTATGCCGCCTACCTGCAGCCCATGTGCGTCACGATGCCAGCCAGAGATCCAGATGAACAGCAGCGTGAGGAGCATGTTAACGATGAGTGTCGATGGCAACGTCTCAAGCCCGGTGAGTGGGCGACCAAGCTGTGGATGCACCCGACTGGTTGCTAGCTTTGTTAGCAGGATGTTGGGCAGGTAGCTCAGGAAATAGAGCACCACGATCCAGTCCAGTGGCAGGAACCCAGCGCGCTTCATGCTGGATCCACGATGATGTGATCCGCACGGGCAGTGAAGCGGCCATTGAGCGCCGCCTCGCGCGTCACAGCCTGGAGATATTCCAGTACCTCGCAGAAACGCGGATCGCCCGGCGCCACGGGGCGCGGCACCGCATCGCGACCGATGTGGATGGGCAGGAATCCTGCCTCGCGGATGCGGCCGTCAGCGATATGCAGTCGCGCGATCATCGATAATCGCGAAGCCGGCGGAAAATTGTAGAGGCTGTCGAAGTCAGGAGCCCAATTCTCGCCCAGTTTCTGGATCTCGCGAAAGCTGGCACGCGCCGCGTGCTCCGGCGTCATGCGCAGGTCAGTCGCGAAATTGCACAGGCTATAAAACACCGGCCGGCCCTCGATGCTCTCGATGCCCTTCAGGATGTGCGCATGATGCCCGAGCACAGCGTCCGCGCCGGCGGCCACCGCCGCCTGCGCGACTTCCCGCTGATAGTCGGCAATGGAGGCGCGCACGAAGTGGATGCCCCAGTGCTGCGACACCAGCACGATGTCGGCCATCGCACGCGCACTGCGGATATCTGCCTGCATCGCGGCAAGATCTCCCGCATGTGCCCAAGTGTGGATGCGTGCTGGCGTGCCCGGCTGGTCGTGCTCTATCTGCTCGTACAGCGTGTGCGCGCGCATCGGCGCGCAACCGGGACGGTTGTCTTCTGCCCAGTAGGCCTGCGGCAATATGGACGAATACGCCAGGAAGGCCACGCGCGTGCCGTCGGCGAGCTTGCGGATCACCGGGCGCCTCGCTGCGGCGATGTCCGCACCGGCCCCGACCACCGCAATGCCCGCGGCTTCGAGGTGAGACAGCGTCTCGAGGAACGCATCATTGCCCCAGTCCAGACAGTGATTGCCGGCAAAGCTCAGCACATCGAAGCCCGCGCGTGCGAATGCAGCCGCGCATGCCGGCTGCGCCAGTACCGCATGTCGTGCCTGGGGCAATCGTGTGCCACGCGTGGCGAGACTGGTTTCCAGCTGGCCGAACACCAGTTCCGCCGCGTTGAGAATCGCAGCAGTGGCCGCAAAACAGCTGTCGGGATCGTCGCGGTCGGGTGCGAGGTCGCCAGTAGCCAGTACGATGCCGTTGGTCATCGTGTCTCTCCAGGTGGCGCCGGTTTTCCGCCGCGCTTTGCATGCACCTTACGCGAGTTGCAAGCGCTTGCAAATTGGCCCTTGCGGGGCGAGCTTCAGCCGAAGAGTTGCGAGTGGGCCTCAATGAAGCGCTGTGCTTCTTCGTTGATCTCGCGCGGATCGCGGCCCAGGCTCTGGATGGGCGGCCCGATCACCACACGGATGGTGCCGGGCTTCTTGAGGATGCCGCGGCGCGGCCAGAAATATCCCGCGTTGTGCGCCACCGGCACCACCAGCGCGCCAGTGGCCGACGCGACGGCCGCGCCGCCCACGCCATAGCGCCGGGTTTCCCCCGGCGGCATGCGCGTGCCTTCCGGGAACACCACTATCCACAGTCCTTCGGCCAGGCGCTGGCGTCCCTGGTCGATCATTTGCCGCACGGCGGCGCCACCGGCGCCGCGATCAATGGAGATACAGTGCAGCATGCGCAGTCCCCAGCCCACAAACGGGATCCAAGTCAGTTCGCGCTTCAGCACCCAGGCCTGCGGTGGCAGGATCACGGCCTGCGCGAAAGTCTCCCAGGCCGACGAGTGCTTCATCAGGGCGATGTGCTGTCCCGGCGGCAGATGCTCGCGACCTTCGACTACGTAGCCCAGGCCACAGGTGATCTTCAGTGCCCCCAGCAGCACGCTTCCCCACCAGCGCGCCAGCGCAAACCGGCCGCCAATGGGCAGGAACACGCAGGCGATGGTGAACGGTATCGCGTACAGGAACGTGAACAGCAGGAAAAAAGTGGTGAAGATCAGCGAGCGCAGGAACTGCATGAATGTGGTTCTATGTGATTCACGGCAACTCACCGCGGTGGGCAGTCTGTCGCATCGCCGGATCATAAGCGAAACCCAGCGCTGCCAGCTGCGCCTCCGGCGCGCTGTTGGCCAGATCCAGCAGCACCTGGCCGGCCACCTGCATGGCGGCCACTTCGCGCCTGAGTGCAGCCCCTGGCTGCGCACTCACGCAGCAGACCACCAGTTTGGCGCCGCGCACCGCGTTGACCAGCGATGTCGCGGGCTCCACCAGTGCCTGCTGCATCCGCGTGCGCATTGCATCACGGCCAGCGGGATCTTCAAGCAGCCGGTCCCAGGCGCGCACGGTGTAGCCACGCTGCGCCAGTGCAGCAGCCACCGTGCCGCCGGATTGGCCAAAGCCCAGAATGCAAACGGTCGCTGAAGACGTAAGCACGAGCCTTCAGGTATGCATGGTGGCGTTGCCGCGCCGGTCCTTGAAGCGCCAGCCCGCCGCGGTACGCACGAAGGTGTCGGTCCACGTGCCGATGATGGGACCGGTGGCCGGGCGCCCCTTGCCGGGCACTAGTTCGTCAGTGGCCTCCGCCAGGTACAGCACGACGATGGAAAATCCCTCGGCGCTGTCCGGTCCAGTCTGGCGGATGCGGATATTGAGGTTAAGGTGTTGTGACACCAGGGTGCGCGGGCGCGCCGCAAACGCCGCGAGGATTGCCGCGGCGCCGCTGATGACTGCCCCGGGATTAGTCGGCCGCGCAAAGGTCGTATCCTCGATCATCAGTTCGCCAAGACGCGCCGATTGGCCGCTGTCGATATAGGCACCGAAGTCGATGATCAGGTTACGGCAGGCCTCGATGCAGGCCAGTTCGTCGGTAGTCATGATTTACTCCAGGCCAAGCCAATCAAGCAATGCGCGAGTGATCGCGGCGGGTTGTTCCAGCGTACACATGTGACCGCAATCCGGCACATCCACCAGCACGCTGCCGGGAATGCGCCTGGCCATCTCCACGTGCTGGGACAGCGGACTCCAGCTGTCTTCGTGGCCACAGAGCACCAGCGTGGGCACGTGGATCCGGGCAAACAGCCGGGTGCGATCCGGCCGAGCCAGCAGTGCGGCAACCTGGGCCTCGAACTGCGCCAGCGGCGCGCGCGCGATCATCTGGTAAATGTGGTCCATGAGTGCGGGCTCGGCCAGGCGTCGCGGATGCACCATTTTTTGCGCCCATTCCTTGGCCATGGCCAGCATCCCGTCGCGGCGCGCGATTTCGAGCAACCGATAACGGCCGGCCCTTTCGCGCGCTCCCGGTTCTCCGGCGGGCAGGCTATCACTTCCGGTATCCAGCAGCGCCAGGTGGGTCACGCGCCGGGGGGCGCGCGCGTAGACCTCAAGGGCAACCCGGCCGCCCATGGAATGACCCGCCAGCGCGAATTTCGGCGGTGCGCGTGCCAACAGGTTATCGGCCATCACGCCCAGGTCATTGCACAAGGCGTGATCGGCGACCTGCACCGCGCGATAACTGCCGAGGTCATGAACCTGCTGCTGCCAGACCGACGCGTCGCACACAAGGCCGGGGACCAGGACCAGCGCCTCCATTTTATGGGGTGATGCCATGTGTAGGACGATTCTGGAGCGTGGGCAAAAATGGCGCAAATCATGCTTCAATAGCGCACTTTTTTAGCTGGAGTCGCAGGAATGGTGGAAACTGGGCAGCAGCTGTGGGCCCCGACGCCGGAGCGCATCGAGCGCGCGCGCCTGACCGCGTTCCTGCGCTGGCTCGAGGAGCAGCGCGGCCTCACATTCCCTGACTTCGAGTCGCTGTGGCGCTGGTCCACCGACGATCTGGACGGTTTCTGGCAGGCCTGCTGGGATTTCTTTGGCATCGAGGCCACCCGCCAGCCAACCGCCGTGCTGGGCAAGCGCACCATGCCGGGCGCCGAGTGGTTCCCCGGCGCCCAGATCAACTATGCGCGCCACATGCTGCGCCATGAGCGACCCGATGCCGTGGCGGTGCTGCATCTCAACGAGCGCCAGGGCCTGCAGTCGGTTTCGTGGGAGGAGCTCGGCGGCAAGGTGCGCATCGTGGCCACGCAGCTGCGCAAGCTGGGTGTCAAGCGTGGCGATCGCGTCGCGGCCTACATGACCAATGTGCCCGAAGCACTGATCGCCATGCTGGCGACCACCAGCATCGGCGCGATCTGGTCGTCCTGTGGTCCGGACTTCGGCACGCCGGGCGTGCTGGACCGCTTCTCACAGCTGGAACCCACGGTGCTGATCCACGTCGATGGGTACCAGTACGGTGGCAAGCCCTTCGACCGGCGCGTGGAAGTGGAGAAAATCCTCGCCCGGCTGACCTCGGTGAAGCACGTCATCCAGCTGCCGTACCTGGATCCGGCCAACCCGCGGGCGCTGACACCCAACACTATCTTCTGGAAGGACCTGCTCGACCACCCGCCGGTGCCGCGCGAGCAGTTCAAGTACGAAGAAGTGCCGTTCATGCATCCGCTGTGGATACTTTTCTCGTCCGGCACCACCGGACTGCCCAAGCCGATCGTGCACAGCCAGGGCGGCATCATGATCGAGCAGCTCAAGCACATGTCTTTTAACTTCGACCTGCACGCCGGCGAGCGCATCTTCTTCTTCACCACCACCGGCTGGATGATGTGGAATTTTCTGGTCAGCGCGCTGCTGTCGAACGTGGTGCCGGTGCTCTACGATGGCAATCCGGCCTGGCCGGATGGCGATCTGCTGTGGAAGATGGTGCAGGATTCAAAGGCCAACATGTTTGGCGCCAGTCCGACCTACCAGGCCATCCTCGAGAAGAACGGCATCGTGCCGAAGAACAAGTTCGACCTCTCGGGCCTCGACTCGGTGATGCTGGCCGGTTCCCCGGTCACCCCGGAATGCCAGGCGTGGTTCCACGAGAACGTGAAGCGCGATGCCTGGGTTGCACCCGGTTGCGGCGGCACGGATATCTGCTCCGGTTTCGTCGGCGGCGTCGTGCGACTGCCGCAGTATGCGGGCGAGATCCAGGCGCGTTGCCTGGGCGTGGCCGTGCATGTGCTCAATGAAAAAGGCCAGCGCGTCATCAACGAGGTCGGCGAGATGGTCGTGACCGAGCCGATGCCGTCGATGCCGGTGGGATTCTGGAACGATCCAGGCGACCAGCGATTCATCGAAACCTATTTCTCCGACTTTCCCGGCATGTGGCGGCAGGGCGACTTCTATCGCATCAACGAGCGCGGTGGCTGCTTCGTGCTGGGACGCAGCGACGCGACGCTCAATCGCCACGGCATCCGCATCGGCACCGCCGAGATCTATCGCTCGGTATGCGCCGTCGCGGGCGTCGAGGACGCACTGATCGTCAACCTTGACCTGCCTGGCGGCAAGTTCTTCATGCCGCTGTTCGTGAAGCTTGCCGAGGGCCGGGTGCTGGATGAGGCGCTGCGCAAGGAGATCAACGACCACCTGCGGCGCGAATACACGCCGCGCCATGTGCCGGACCGCATCTTCGAGGTGCCGCTGATTCCCTACACCATCAGTGGCAAGCGCATGGAGGTGCCGGTGCGCCGCATCCTTTCCGGATCCCCGATTGCCAAGGCGGCCAACCGCGACGCGATGGCGAATCCCAAGGCGCTGGATTATTTTATCGAGTACGCTGCGACTCAACAGGACTACAAGCTGTAGACAGGGTCTGGGGGGCGAGTGGCGGCTTCGAACACGGTCCAGGTCGATGACCTGATCGACGGGCAGCAGATGACCGGGCGTACCTGGTTCCTGCTGATCCTGCTGCTGTTTGCGCTGCTGTGCGATGGGTTCGACCTGCAGCTGCTGGCGTTCGCCGCGCCACGCCTGGCCAAGGAATGGGGCATCGCGCCGCAGGACCTCAGCTACGTCATTTCCGCCAACCTGCTGGGCATGATGCTGGGGGCCATGTTCCTGGGCAACATGGGCGATCGCTTCGGGCGCAAGCGCGTCATCGTCGTGGGCACTCTCTTATATGCACTGATGTCGCTGGCCTGCCTGCTAGCGGAGAACCGGTTGCAGTTGGGCATCCTGCGCTTCATCACCGGGATGGGCCTGGGTGGGGTGCTGCCCAATGTCATCGCCCTGACGGCCGAGACCTCGCCGCTGAGCCGGCGCCCGACGCTGACCAGCATCCCCATGATCGGCATGTCGCTGGGCAGTGGCATGCCCGCGGTGGTAGCCGCGTGGCTGGTGCCGATTTTCGGCTGGCACGCGCTGTTCGTGGCCGGTGGGATTGTGCCGGTGGTGGTTGCGCTGGTGATCGCGGTGGCGCTGCCGGAATCGCTGCTGTTCCTGACCTATCACGGCAAGGACCGCGCCCAGTTGGCACGACGCGTCCAGGAGCTGGATCCCTCGCTGACCATCACGCCGGCGACGGTGTTTGCGCTGCGCCAGCAGCCGGCAGACCAGCGGCCACGCGGCGGATTTCGCGAACTGTTCACCGGCAGCCTGCGCGTGACCACACCGCTGTTGTGGCTGATGTTCGCCGGCACGTTGTTGTCCATGCACTTCATCAACAGCTGGATGTCAGTGATGCTCAACCAGGCCGGACTGTCCGAGGTACAGACGGCCTTCACCAACGGCGCACTGCATTGGGGTGGCACCATTGCCGCGATCGTCACGGTGTTCGTGCTGGGCCGATTGGGACTGTACTGGGTGCTGGCGCTGCTGCTGCTGGGACTGGCAGGGGTATTCACGATTGCGACCACCGGCTTTGCCTCGGCACTGCTGCTGACGTTGGCGGTCTGCGTCGCGGGTTTTGGCATCATCGGGTGCCAGGGGGCGCTCAATGCCGCGTCGGGCCTGATCTATCCGGTGTCCTGTCGACCCACGGGCGCGGGCGCAGCCTTGGGCGTGGGTCGCATCGGTTCCCTGAGCGGCCCGCTGGTGGGCGGCTACTTCCTTGGCCAGCACCTGCAGACACAGCACATGTTCTACGTGCCTCTGGTGCCGTTGTCGCTGGCGACGCTTGCCACGCTATGGTTGATCATCCGGCGCGTGGACATCCGGCGCGAAAGCATCAGCTAGAGGGACAGCCGCAGCGCCATCTGCAGGCAGCGCTCGTCAGCCACGGGGTCTTCCCCCAGCACCACGCGCTTGGAATGGTTGCTGTGCACGTCCAGCCACTCCAGTGCCAGCTCGACGTGCTTATGCACCTGCCAGGTCCAGTCCACGGTCAGTGCGTTGCCGACATCCCTGCTTAGGCTTCCGGGAAAGGCGGAGGCCAGCTGGATGGTGCTGAAATCGTCGTAGCGCGCCGCGAATCGATGCGGCCCGACCGTCTGCGCCAGCAGCACGAAACTGGTCTGAAACTCGAAGTCGTTGGCGTAGCCGGGACCCGCCGAGGTCTTGCCGGACATCCACTGGGCAATCAGCGTCGTGCCGCTGGCTGCGTCGTAGCGCATGCCCAGCGTGTCGAAACGGGTGTCCCACGCATAGTCATTAATTGACGGCATGTACGCCGCCGGATCACCGCGATTGTCGTAGTGCAGGCCGCTGATCTCCAGCCCACTGTCGTGTCGCACGTATGCGCCGACGTGATATCCCGGGCGATGATCGATTTCGAGGAACTCCTTGCGCTGGTCGTTGCCGCCGTACGCGTAGGTGCCCACGCTACCGAACAGCGGCGTCTGCCGGTCGTGCAGGGCAAAGCCGCGCAACGCCACAATCACGCCGGCCGGATCATTCCAGCCGAATAGCGCGGCATTGACTCCAAAGTCGAAGGCGCTGCCACTGGCCGCGCCCAGGTGTTCCAGCGAATAGCCCACGCCTATGGTGCGCAGTTCCTCTCCCACCCAGGTGTTGAGCGCGGAGTTGGTGATGGTGTAGGGATTGGTCCAGCCCGGGGCGCGATTCTCCAGCGAGATCGGCGCATAGAACGCACCGATCTTGAGGTTGGAGCGCCAGGCCGATTGCGGTACCGGTCGCCATTCCATGAACGCCTCGGTCAAGCCCAGTGCGTTGTACTCATCGAGGCTCCACACCGAGGCGTCGATAGTGGCGTGCCAGTCGCCGCCCGGCGAGCCGCGCCAGGCAAGGCGCGCGCGACCCAGGTTAAGTCCGTCGTCCCCGGCATCGAAGCGCAGCTTTCCCCAGCCGCCGTCGACGAAACTGTTGCGCCCGTTGGAATCGACCAGCCGCAGGTCCAGGCTGGCTTCGAATTCCGCATGGGCAGGGCTCGCCGCTGCCGACAGCAGCAGTGCGCAACAGCGCAGCAGAGTGCGCGGGTTGCGCATCAGTACGCGTCCCAGTTGGCCGGCACCGTGGATTCGGCGCGCAGGCGCAGCGGTGCGGCAACGCGCAGCGTAAGTGCGGTCCCGGCCGGTGCGTCAGCGACGCGTATCTGCTGCTCGATGATGGGCCGCATCTCGCGCGCCAGCGGATGCCACACCTGCACTGCATATTCACCCGGCTCCACGTCGGCAGCGCTCCACACGCCATTGGCGTCCGAGCGTCCGTAGTACTGTCCGTCCACCACGAACACATAGGCGCGCATCTGGTCATGGATGTTGCAGCCCAGGGTCACGACCCCGACATGGTCGAAATCCACGGGTGGATTGGGACTGCCGCTATACAGCGGGAACTGGAACTTCTTGGCGGGGGAAAACGAGTAGACCTGGTGGCGCACCGAGTCGCTGTTGGGAAACGTCACGCGCGAGCCCAGCGGCACGATCAGCACGTGCGGGACGAACTCGCGATTGACCTGGTCCATGACCCCCTTGGAGGGCGCGGCGGGCGGGCGACTGGGATTCGTGCTGCGCAACACCACCACCGTGCCGGCGATGCCAGTGCCGTTCACGGCAAGCAGGCGCAGCTCCAGGCGGGCTGCCACCGACTGCAGGGGCACCAATGCCAGCACTGCCAGAGTGCAGGCCACCCTGATATGGAATGCAGGTCCCACTTCCATTCTCAGCTGATCGCTTCCTCTGTCTGGCCGCCCTAGGATTGCCGCAAGCCATTGAACACATTCCCATGCTTACTTTTCGCAATCGACTTCTCATCCTGCTGATCGGGCTGGTTCTGGGAGCCCAGACCGTGACCTTCCTCACGGCGCTGGCCCGGACCTCGGCCACGGAGCGGCAGCGCGCTGACGCCCAGCTGGAGGCCGGCGCACAGATTGCACGCAAGCTGATCGACTACCGCGAACGCCAGCTGGCCAACGCCGTGGCCGTGCTGGCAGCCGACTACGGCCTGAAGGAAGCCGTGGCCTCCCTGGACACGGCGACGCTGGCCTCAGCGCTGGGCAACCATGCGGCACGCGTCGGTGCGGACCTGACGGCGGCCTTTAACCTTGACGGTACCGTCATTGCCACGGGCGAGGGCACGCGACCGATTGATGCGGAACTGGCCCGCGCACTGGTGCAACAGGGTGAGCACCTGTCCACCGCACCGCGCTTCGTGGTGTCCGGCGCGGACATCTACCAGGTATTCATGGCGCCGGTGCGCGCACCGGACGAGATCGCCCGCGTGGCGCTGGGCTTTACCGTCAATGCCGCGCTGGCCAAGGAGATGCGCGACTTGGTCGGCGTTGATGTCGCCTTCCTGACCGAGACCACCAGCGGCTCGCTGGCGGCAGTGGGTGCCACGCCCAAAGTGGTGACCCTGGATGCTGGCGACTATCTGGCCATACGAACGCATCTGTCGACGGCGCAACCCACAGTCGACATCGCCCTGTACAAACCCATGAACGAAGTGCGGGCGCCCTACCGCCAGCTGGCCCTGAACCTGAGCCTGATCTTTGGTGTGACGCTGGCCGCCGCGGTCATCGCTGGGATCTACCTGGGGCGCAGCGCGGCGCGACCGGTGCAGCGCATGGCCGAGGGCGCATTGCGTGTGGCGGCCGGCGACTACTCGACTCACGTAGAAGCCGCCGGGGGCCAGGAACTGGCCAACCTGGCCGATGCATTCAACGGCATGCAGGCGGGTATCGCACAGCGTGAGGCGCGACTGCTGCATCTGGCCCGCCATGACGATGCGACCGGATTGCCCAACAGGCGCCATGCCGAAGAGTGGCTGGCGGCGCGCCTGCAAACCGCCGCTGGCGCCCACGAGGCGGCCATCATCATGCTCGGCGTCACCAACCTGCAGGAACTGTCCGCCGGCCTGGGGTCCGGCATTGCCGACGGGATGATCAAGCACCTGTCGGCGCAACTTGCGCGCTGGCAGGGGGACAGCGGGCTGGTGGCGCGCATCGACACGGCCCGATTCTTGGTGCTGGTCGATGGCACCACGGCCAACGCCTTGCCCGCGTTGGCGCGGGCCGTACGCGCCAGCGCTCTGCTGCCGTTGCAGATCGCAGGCGTTTCGTTGCAGGCCGCCGTCGTGGTTGGCGTTGCACGTGCGCCCGCCGACAGCGCCAACGCGGTGGAAGCACTGCGCTGCGCGGAAGCGGCCATCGAGACGGCCATCGAATCGCACCAACCCATCGGCTTTTTCGAACGCGCCGACGACGAGGCCCAGCGTCGTCGGCTCAAGATCGGCGTGGATCTGCCCGAGGCCCTGGCAAGCAATGCGCTGCACCTGGTCTACCAGCCCAAACTGCGCCTGGCGGATCGGCGCTGCGGCAGTGTCGAAGCCCTGGTCCGGTGGCAGCATCCGGAGTTTGGAAACATTCCCCCGTCGGAGTTCGTGGCCATTGCCGAGCGCACTGGTGCGTCGACTGCCCTGACCCGCTGGGTACTGGGTAACGCGCTGCGCCAGCTTGCAACTTGGCATGCGGCCGGCCTGCGAATGGAGGTAGCGGTCAACCTTTCGGCCACTGACCTGGTGGACCCGGACCTGCTGGAACACATTCTTGAATCACTGCGCAAGGTACAGGTGCCCGCGGACTCGCTGATGCTGGAGATCACCGAGAGCGCATTCATCCACGACGGGGCCACCGCGAGCCGCAACATGGAACTGCTACGCGTTGCCGGCGTGCGCTTCTCGGTGGACGACTTCGGTACTGGCTATTCCTCGCTGTCGCAGTTGCGACAGCTGGCGGTGGATGAACTGAAGATCGATCAGTCATTTGTTCGGGGTCTCGCCACCAACACCGAGGACGCGGCCATCATTAGGGCGGTCATCGATCTTGGGCACGGCATGGGACTGCGCATCGTTGCCGAGGGAGTCGAAGACGATGCGCAGCTGAGTCGGCTGGCGGACCTGGGCTGCGACTATGCGCAGGGCTACCTGATCAGTCGGCCGCTGCCAGCCGCGGAACTGAACCCGCTGTTGCAGCGCACCGGACTGGGAACCGGCGAGACCCAGACGCAGACGGCGTCGCTGCGGGTACTGGAACTGCGGCGACTCAAGATCTGAGCAGGTGCAATCCGGCCTGGCTCAGGCCTTCTTGGGTATTGCATCCCCCGGCACCCACCAGCCGTGTATTTGGCCGACAATTCGCGTCGGTAGCTTCACGGTTGCGATCGGGCCCTGGTCCAGGTGCTCGGCGTCGAGGATCACCAGGTCCGCGCGCCCGGCCTCAGCAGCATAGGAGCAGACCCCCATCAGGTAGCCACTGCCTTCCGGTGCGGTCTTGCTCTTGGGCGCAAAGCAGCACTCGGCCAGCGAACCGCCCACGGGTGCCTTGTAGAACTGCACCTGGCGCGTGGAGTGGTCCATGCGCGCGTAGCTGGAGCGCGGTCGCTCGCCAGCCGCCGCGTGCGGATCCTGGGTGGGCAGGAAGCCGATCTTGTAGGGCACGGTGTTGTAACGGTCATCCTGGCGCGGCAGCGCGCCGGTGAACTCGGTATATAGCGTCTCGATGCCGTAATCCTTGGGTGTCTTCTTCGACAGGTCCACCGACAGCCGCGTGATGTGGCTGGCGCCGCGCACCGGGTCCCAGCGCGAGCCATCGCGCATGGGCATGAACGGGAACGGGTTGGACATGGACATCTCGACATCGACGTTGAGCCGCTTGCCGTCGTCAAAGCAACCCATGACGTGCGTCGCGCTGCGTTCCGGTCCCTTGATCCAGCGGATGTCCTTGCCGTCGCCACCGCGACGGAAGTAGCCGAAGTAGGTCGGCTGTCCCGGATACCAGGACCAGTGGATGCCGCCGCGCGCCATCTGCGCCGGGTCATAGGCCAGCGGTATCACGTACAGCACCACGTAGTGCTGGGTCATGGCGTAGTCATGCAGCATGCCCACATAGGGCACGGTGACGGTGGCATCCCAGATTTTCTTGCCGGCGGGGGTGATCTCGAACACGTTGACTTGGTCCGAGCCCACGCCCTTGGCCTCATACCCGAAGGCCAGCATGTTGCCGGTCTCCGAGTCGGTCTTGGGGTGCGCGGTAAACGGCTGCGTGCGCGGCAGCTGGCCATTGAATGTGTAAACCGGATCAATGGTGGCCAGCGTGTTGAGGTCCAGGGCCGCCGGCGGGCTGTCTTCCTTCAGGGCCAGCAGCATGCCGTTGTGATGGATGATATGCGTGTTGTGCGTGCCGCGACTCTTGCCCTTGACGCTGGGGTCATCCATGTACGGGTTGCGATACATGGGAAACAGGATCTTGCCGGCCTGCTCCTGCGCCAGGTAGCGCTCGTTGCGCACGAAGCGGCTGCGGAAGTTCACGTGGCCGTTCTCGATGCGGAACATGCTGACGTGGCCTTCGCCATCGAAGGGAATGTTGCCGGCGTGCATCGGGTATTGAGCATCCGGGCCCACCCGGTAGAACGCACCGTTGAGGTCAGTGGGTATCTTGCCCTCGACCTCGCAGTCGGTGACGTCCAGCTCGGCGCGGAACAGCTGCGGCAAGTGCGGCCCTGATCCAGCGTAGCGCTGTTCGATATCGCTGCGCTGCGCGGCGCCCGGGCCGGTAGCTGGCGGCGGTGCCTGCGCTGTTGCGGTGCTGGCCGCCAATGCCGCGCCTACGCCCGCAGCGGCGCCAATGGCCCCGCCCATGAACTGGCGACGATCAACGGACTTATCCATGACTCTTCCCCCGAGATAATTTGTTTGCCAAGGATGATACATTTCGCATGACGAAATCCACCAGTTTCCTGCGCCCCAAATACCTGCTGGATGCCCGCGCGCAGCTCAAGGCCGCACGCTGGATGCGCGCAGGATTGCGCGCCGTCGAGGATAAGGCCATTGCCGAGGTCGTAAAGTTCCAGGAGGACCTGGGGCTGCAGGTCGTGGGTGACGGGGAGTTTCGCCGCACCTTCTTTCACGTGGACTTCCTGGTGCAGCTGCAGGGCGTCACCGAAAAAGGCGGTCTGTCGATCAAGTTCCACCGTGCCGAGGGTGACATCGACTACTCCCCGCCGGTGCTGGAGATCTCCGGCAAGGTCCGGCACAACAAGGCCATCCAGCGCGCGGACTTCGATTACCTCAAGTCGTGACCCATGTGGTGCCCAAGGTCACCATCCCGTCGCCGACCATGCTGCACTTTCGCGCCAGGCGCGAGGGCATCAACAAGGAAGCGTATCCGGACATCGAAGGGTTCTACGCCGACGTGGCCACTGCGTTCCAGCAGGAGATCGCGGACCTGGCCGCGGCCGGCCTGCGCTACCTGTAACTGGACGACACCAACCTTGCCTACCTGTGCGACCCGCAGCAGCGCGCGCGCAGGCCCGCGGCCATGATCCGGACGACCTGCCGCGTGCCTACGCACGATTGATCAACGCCGCGCTGGCTGGCCGGCCCAAGGACATGCTCACCGGCATTCATCTTTGCCGGGGAAACTTCCGCAGTTCCTGGGCCGCGGAAGGCGGCTACGAGCCGGTGTCGGAAGTGCTGTTCAACGCGCTGGACGTGGATGCGTATTCCGCGAGTACGACGACGCGCGGTCCGGGGACTTCAAGCCCCTGCGCCATGTGCCCAAGGGCAAGATCATCGTGCTGGGCCTGGTCACCACCAAGCTGGGCGAGCTGGAATCGAAGGATGCGATCAAGCGTCGCATCGACGAGGCCGCACAGTACTGTCCCATCGAGCAGCTGGCGCTGTCGCCGCAATGCGGATTCTCCAGCACCGTGCACGGCAACGATGTCAGCTTCGCGCAGCAGGCCGCCAAGATGCAGCTGGTGATGGACGTGGCCAGGAGGTCTGGGGCAGTACCTAGCCCCAGAGGCCCAGGATCGCGCCCATCACGGTGGTGATGACCACCTGGTACCCGGCATTGATCAGGAACAGCGTCAGCGGGCGTTTCTCGAACAGGTAGGTGATGCCGATGGCCGTGGCCATGAACATCAGGCTGACGAAGAAACCGGTGTGCGCACCATAGAGCGCGCTGTGCTGGTGACCGATCAGGAAGGCCAGGCCAAACGCGATGATCACATTGACCAGGTAGGCGCAAACGAACAAGCGCACCGACTGCGCGGTGCTCATGCCGCCCGGCGTCACGCCGCTGGCCTTCTTCCAGGCCTTGTTGAACAGCGGCCCGTACCAGAGGCTGCCGATGACGAACCCGGCCAATGCGACGACCAGAACATGCCAGAACCTGGGTGGTGCCAATGTGTGCATGACTTTCTCCCCTGTTGTTGGTCTATATCCCCAGCAGTGCTTTGTCGGCGGCGATCAGTCCCCTGAGGGACGGACGCGCTGCAAGTCGCGCGTAGTAGGCGGCCAGATTCGGATACCGCGCGGCGTCGATGTGACACCGGCCATGCGCGAGATTGACCAGCTGGTTGACCACCGCGATGTCGGCAGTGGTCAGCGAGTCGCCCACCAGGAAACCATTGGCGGGGATGACCGACTCCAGGTACGCGAACAGCGGCGGAATCTCCTTCTCCTGGGCCTCGTCGGCACGCGCCTGGTCCCCCGGCTGCTTCACGACCCGTGGCATCACCACGCGATTGAAGAAGATCTTGGTGGCCGCGGGGAAGATCTCCGTGTCCGCCATTTCCTCGAACCAGACCGCCTTGGCCCGGGCGCACGGCTCGGTGGGGATCAGTGGTGGAGTCGGGAATTTCGCTTCCAGGTAGGCGACGATGGCCGTGGAATCCGCCAGCGTGAAGTCACCATCGCGCAATGCGGGAACCTTGCCGAATGGGCTGGCCGCCTTGAACTGCGCATCATCGGTATGCGGTCGTACTCGGCTGGCTCTCGAGCTGGATGCCTTTCTCGTTGGCATACATCAGCACCTTGCGGACGAAGGGCGAGACCGTCGTGCCGTACAGGATCATCAGTCCAGTCCCTCCTGGCAGTCGTGACAGATCGGCGATGCCGCTGAACAGCCCGCGCAGCTGCGTCAGCAGCGCCAGGCGGTTGGCGCGCAGCGCCGGATCCGGGTCCATCACCATCACCTGGTCGAAGAACGCGTCCACCGGCTGGCGCAACCACGCCAGTTCCGACAGCGCCTGCGCATAGGCGCCCACGGCAATGTGGCCCGGCACCGAGTGCTCGGCAGACAGCACCGACTGATACAGGTCCCGTTCGACGTCGCTCTTGATGAGCATGGGATTGACCTGGGCCGAGGCGGTCTCCGCGCTGGCGGATTTCTTGAGCAGGTTGGCGATGCGCTTGTTGGCAGCGATCAGGCTGGCCGCCTCGGGCAGGGCCAGGAATGTCAGTAGTGCGCGCACGCGCGCGTCGAAATCCAGCGGGGATCTCGGCCGCGTGGCCAGCACCGCATCGCAGGCCTCGGGCGTGATGCCCGGGATGGGCGGCCCGCCGTCCGGGGGCTCCAGCCAGGCGTTGCGCTGCCGCTCCATCATGTAGTCGTAGACCTGTGCGGCCACCACCTCGCGCGCTGGCAAGGGCTTGCCGCCGGCTGCCACGGGCACTTCGAACACCGTATGCGTGCGCAGCGCCTCATCGATCAGGTCGATCAGGTCCAGCGGCAGCCGTCGCTCGTAGATCATGCGGCCGATGCCGATGGCCGCGCGGCGTAGCGCAAACGGATCCTTGGTGCCACTGGGCTTCTGGCCGATGGCAAAGACACCGGTCAAGGTGTCGAGCTTGTCGGCAATGGCCACCGCCAGTCCGCTGGGCGTGGCCGGCACGGTGTCGCCCGCGCCGCGTGGCAGGTAGTGCTCGTCGATGGCCACGCACACTTCGTCCGGCTCGCCGTCGGCCTGCGCCAGGTAGCGACCCATCACGCCCTGCAGCTCGGGGAATTCCCCGACCAGGAGGGTGACCAGGTCGCACTTGGCCAGCTGCGCCGCGCGCGCCGCCAGCGTTTCGTTGCCGTCGATGCGCGTGGCGATTTCGCGTGCCAGGTGTTGCACGCGCCGCACCTTGTCGCCGATGGATCCCAGCTGCAGCTGGAAGGTCACCGCATCCAGTTGTGGCAACCGTGTCGCCAGCGGTGACTTGCGGTCCTGCTCCCAGAAGAAGGCCGCGTCGGCCAGGCGCGGGCGCACCACCCGTTCATTGCCGGCACGCACCACGGCCGGGTCGCTGCTCTCGATGTTACTGACGGTGATGAACCACGGCAGCAGGCGGCCATCGGCGCCGGCCACGGGAAAGTAGCGCTGGTGATCCTGCAGCACCGAGATCAGCAGTTCGCGCGGCAGGGCCAGGAACCGGTCCTCGAAGCGACCCGCAAGGGGCACCGGCCATTCCACCAGCGCGGTGACTTCATCCAGCAGCGCGTCGCTGATCAGTGCCGTTCCGCCCAGGCCCGCCGCGATTGCGGACACGCCCGTGCGGATGCGCGAGCGGCGCGTGGCGAAATCGACAATCACCTTGCCGCTGTCCTCCAGCGTCGATTCGTAGCTGGCCGGGGAACTGATGCGCAGTGTCCCGGAAGAGTGCACGCGGTGTCCGCGCGACTCGTTGCCACTGGTGGCCGCCAGCACGGTTGCGGGCATGACCTGCGCCCCGTGCAGCATTACCAGCCAGTGCACGGGGCGCACGAACTGCGCCTCGCCGGCGCCCCAGCGCATGCGCTTGGGGATGGGCAGTGCGTCCAGCGCCTCGGCCACCATTGACGGCAGCAGCTCGCGCGCCGCAGCGCCGGGTTTGACCCCCGCAAAGCTGAGGCAGTCGTTGCCCTTGGGATCCTTTTCGCGACCCAGCTCGGCGAATACGACACCGCAGCTGTGCGCGAATGCCTGCCCGGCGCGCGTGGGTTGGCCTGATGCGTCAACTGCGGCGCTCACCGGTGGTCCGCGACGTTGCAGTCGCTGATCCCTGGCCTGCAGCGCCAGGTCCTGGATACGAACCGCAAGCCGGCGCGGCGTGGAGAAGGACTGCACTGCCCCGTGCTCAAGCCCGGCCGCATCGACGCGCGACAGCAACCCGTCGCGCAATGCCGCCTCCAGCGTTGGCAGCGCCTTGGGCGGCAACTCCTCGGTGCCCAGTTCAAGAAGAAAATCCGCGCGCTGGCTCATGGGGACTTGTGGCGCGAGAGCATGGGGAACCCCAGTGCCTCGCGACTGGCGTAGTACAGCTGGGCCACGGCGCGCGACAGGGTGCGCACGCGCAGGATGTAGCGCTGGCGTTCGGTGACGGAGATGGCGCGGCGCGCGTCCAGCAGGTTGAAGGTGTGCGAGGCCTTGAGCACCTGCTCGTATGCAGGCAAGGCAAGTTTCGCGGCCAGCAGTGCATTGCAGGCGCGCTCGTAGTCGTCGAAATGGCGCAGCAGCGTGGCCACGTCGGCGTGTTCGAAGTTGTAGGCCGACTGCTCGACCTCGTTCTGGTGGAACACGTCGCGATAGGTCACGCGCCCCAGGGGCCCATCGGCCCACACCAGGTCAAATACCGATTCCACGCCCTGCAGGTACATGGCCAGGCGCTCCAGCCCGTACGTGATCTCCCCGGTCACGGGCCGGCAATCCAGGCCACCGACCTGCTGGAAGTAGGTGAACTGCGTGACTTCCATGCCATTGAGCCAGACTTCCCAGCCCAGCCCCCAGGCCCCCAGCGTCGGGGATTCCCAGTTGTCCTCGACGAAGCGCAGGTCGTGCACCTGCGGGTCAAAGCCGATGTGCCGCAGGCTATCTATATAGAGTTCGACAATGTCGTGCGGCGAGGGCTTGATCACCACCTGGAACTGGTAATAGTGCTGCAGGCGAAACGGGTTTTCGCCATAGCGCCCGTCGGTGGGCCGTCGCGAAGGCTGCACGTACGCCGCGCTCCAGGGCTCCGGACCGATGGCGCGCAGAAATGTGGCCGAGTGGAAGGTGCCGGCGCCGACTTCCATGTCGTGTGGCTGCAGTAGCACGCATCCGTGCCGGGCCCAGTACTGCTGGAGCGCCAGGATCAGGTCTTGGAAGGTGGGCGGCGGCAGGCCGATTTTCGGGGTCGCCATAATTATTGGCGCGAGTATATCGGCAGCGGCGCAAAAACCTGCGGGGTGGTGCCCTGGGCGGCCGCGCCCGCTTCGGGTGCGTGCGCTGCCCCGGCCTGATGCACGCGTGTCGGGAACGCACTACAATGGTGCGAGACACGAACGGGCCATCATCCATTTTAATCTAACTTGTTGATTATAAAGGTTCCTGCCGTTGGCACGGGGCCTGCATCAAACTGGGGCCTATTGCCTCAGACCAAACATTCCCCGGAGGAGCCATGACGACAGCCAGCGACGTCCTGAAGATGATCAAAGAAAAGGAGGTCAAGTACGTCGATTTCCGTTTCTGTGATACGCGCGGCAAGGAACAACACGTCACGGTGCCTTCCCACCAGGTCAAGGAAAGCCTGTTCATAGAAGGCAAGATGTTCGACGGCTCCTCGATCGCCGGGTGGAAGGGCATCAACGAGTCGGACATGATCCTGATGCCCGATCCGGCCACCGCCATCCTCGACCCGTTCTTCGAAGACACGACGCTGAACCTGCGTTGCAACATCATCGAGCCGGCAACCATGCAGGGCTATGAGCGCGATCCGCGTTCGCTCGGCCTGCGTGCCGAGGCCTACCTCAAGTCCACCGGCATCGCCGACGGGGCGCTGTTCGGACCGGAAAACGAGTTTTTCATTTTCGACAGCGTCAAGTGGCACAGTGGCATGAACAGCACTGGCTACACCATCGACTCCGGTGCCGGCGCGTGGAACTCTGGCGTTGATTTCTCCGACCGTCCCAACCTGGGCCATCGCCCCGGCATCAAGGGCGGCTATTTCCCGGTACCACCGGTGGACGCCTTCCAGGACATCCGCAGCGCCATGTGTAATGCGCTGGAAGAGATGGGGCTGGAAGTCGAGGTGCACCACCATGAAGTGGCCACGGGCGGACAGTCCGAGATCGGCGTGGGCGCCGGCGGCCTGGTCAAGAAGGCCGACCAGGTGCTGATCCTCAAGTACGTGGTCCAGAACGTGGCGCACAGCTATGGCAAGACCGCCACCTTCATGCCCAAGCCCCTGGTGGGCGACAACGGCTCGGGCATGCACGTGCACCAGTCGCTGCAAAAGGACGGCAAGGCGCTGTTCGCGGGCGACAAGTACGGCGGACTGTCGGAAATGGCGCTGTTCTACATTGGCGGCATCATCAAGCATGCCAAGGCCATCAATGCGTTCACCAATCCGGGCACCAACAGCTACAAGCGGCTGGTCCCGGGGTTCGAGGCGCCGGTGATGCTGGCCTATTCGGCCCGCAACCGTTCGGCGTCGATCCGCATTCCGTGGGTGCCCAATCCCAAGGCGCGCCGCATCGAAGTGCGCTTCCCCGACTCAACCGCCAACCCATACCTGGCCTTTGCCGCCATGATGATGGCCGGCCTTGACGGCATCCAGAACAAGATCCACCCGGGCGAGCCGGCGGACAAGGATCTGTACGACCTGGAGCCGGAGGAAGAGAAGCACATTCCGCAAGTGTGTCATTCGCTCGACATGGCGCTGGAACACCTGGACAAGGATCGTGGGTTCCTCAAGGCCGGCGGTGTGTTCACCGACGACGTCATCGATTCCTACATGGCGCTGAAGATGCAGGAAGTCACCCGCTACCGCATGAGTACCCATCCGTGCGAGATGGACATGTACTACAGCATGTAGGGCCTCTGGCCAACGCCGGCGACGGGATGTTATGTCTCGCCGCCGGCGGGTTTTTGAATGCAAGGGAAATGGGTCTATGCTGAAGCCCTATGCGCAAAGTCGCCTTTTTCCTCCTGCTCGGTTGCGCCACGCTCGGCCATGGAATTGCGGCCACGGCAGCCGAGACCTGGAAATGGAAGGACGCCAACGGCGTCGTGCACTATTCGGACCAGCCAGCCCCGGGCGCCGAACGCATGCAAGTGGTCGTGGCCAAGCCCAGCGCCCCGGCGCCCAAGCAGGCCACAGCCCAGGCTGCGCCACGCGCGACCGCAGCAGCCAGTGCGGACTCAAGTCCGCCGGCCAACGTGCCCTACACGCGCTGCGTGATCACGGCGCCGGACAGCGAAGAGACCTTCAACGCCACCACTTCCGTGACGGTGGGCCTGCTGGTGGAGCCAGCCCTGCAGACCGGACATCACATCGAAGTGCTGCTCGACGGCAATGCCGTGCCGGACTGGCCGCCTACTGCGGTCAGCCATCCCGTCAAGGATCTGGAGCGCGGCGCCCACTCGGTCAGCGCACGGGTGCTCGATGCCAGCGGCGGCACGGCCTGCTCGGGGCCGACGCTCAACTTCCACGTGCGCCTGCCCACCGTAAAGCCGCAGGTGATGCACCACTAGTCGGGTCCGCGCCGGCCGCAGGCCCCGGCCCGTGAGCGCGCTGCGTGAGTACTCTTCGCCGCTGTCGCATTTCGAGCCCACCGAGCTGCTCGACACCCTGTCGACCGGCATCGTGGTCCTGGATGGGCAGCTGTGCCCCATCTACGCCAACGTCAGCGCGCAGGACTTCATGGCCGTGAGCCTCAAGCAGGCGCGCGGCCGGCCCTTCGCGGACCTGTTCTTCGATCCGCGGCAACTGGTGGGGGTGCTGCGGCGCTCGCTGGATCGCCTCGAAACCTGCACCCAGCATGAGATTTCCCTCAAGGCCATGGGCTCGCCCGCGCATCGCGAGCCGCATGTGATCGACCTGATCGTGACGCCGCTGGAAGGCCAGGTCACCGGCACGCACCTGCTGGTCGAACTGGCCGATGCAACCCAGCGCCAGCGCATCTCCCGCGACAGCGACATCCTCTCGGGCATGGACGGCAGCCGCCTGATGATCCGCCAGCTGGCGCACGAGGTGAAGAATCCGCTGGGCGGGCTGCGTGGCGCCGCGCAATTGCTCGACAAGGAGCTGGCCGATCCGGCGCTGCGCGAATACACCACCATCATCATCACCGAAGCGGACCGCCTGACGGCGCTGGTCGACTCGATGGCCGGCTCCAACAGCCCGTCGAGCAAGACGATGATCAACGTGCACGAGATGTGCGAGCACGTGATGCGGCTGATCAGCGCCGAGGCGCCGCCGGACGTGCACGTCGAGCGCGACTACGACCCGAGCCTGCCGGAAGGGCTGTTTGATCGCAACCAGATTATCCAGGCACTGCTCAACGTGGCGCGCAACGCCCTGCAGGCCATTGGCACCACCGGCCGCATCATCCTGCGCACGCGCGTGCGCAGCCACATCAGCATCGGCGACAAGCGCTACCGGCTGGTCGTGGAAATCGATGTGGAGGACAACGGGCCCGGGGTGCCGCCGGGACTGGCCAAGACGCTGTTCCTGCCGCTGGTGACCGGTCGCGCCAATGGCACGGGACTGGGGCTTGCGGTGGCGCAGGACCTGGTGACGCGCCACGGCGGCATCATCGAATTCGCCAGCCAGCCTGGCAAAACCGTTTTTTCACTGCTGTTGCCGCTCGAGGGTCCTACTGAATGAATACGGCGCTACGCGTCTGGTTGGTCGATGACGATGCTTCGATACGTTGGGTGCTGGAGCGTGCACTGAAGAATGCCGGCATGGCGCCGCGCCTGTTCGAGGCGGCCGAAACCGCGTTGGCCGCCCTGGGAACCGAGTTGCCCGACGTGCTGGTGACCGACATCCGCATGTCGGGCAAGTCCGGGCTGGAACTGCTGCGCCGGGTGCACGAACAACACGCGGACCTGCCGGTGATCGTGATGACGGCGCATTCGGACCTGGGCAGCGCAGTGTCGGCCTACGAGGGCGGCGCGTTCGAATACCTGCCCAAGCCGTTTGACATCGACCAGGCGGTGGATCTGGTGCGCCGCGCCGCGCAGGCCAATGACCGTTCTGGCATCGCCGCGCCGCCACCGGCGCAGATGTCCGAGCTGCTGGGGCGCGCGCCGGCCATGCAGCAGGTGTTTCGCGCCATCGGCCGCCTGTCGCGCTCCAGCGTCAACGTACTGGTGACCGGCGAATCCGGCACCGGCAAGGAACTGGTGGCGCGCGCCCTGCATGAACACAGTCCGCGTGCCAACAAGGCGTTTATCGCGCTCAACACCTCGGCGATTCCCGGCGAGTTGCTGGAGTCGGAACTGTTCGGCCACGAGAAGGGCTCGTTTACCGGCGCCGATGCGCTGCGCCGCGGGCGCTTCGAGCAGGCCGACGGCGGCACGCTGTTCCTGGACGAGATCGGCGACATGAGCCTGCCGCTGCAGACGCGCTTGCTGCGCGTGCTGGCCGAGGGCGAGTTCTATCGCGTTGGCGGGCAGACCCCCATCAAGGTGGACGTGCGCGTGATCGCCGCCACGCACCAGAACCTTGAGGACCGCGTCGGCACGGGCCTGTTTCGCGAGGACCTGTTCCATCGCCTCAATGTCATTCGCATTGAACTGCCGCCGCTGCGCCTGCGTGGTGAGGACGTGCCGGCCCTGCTCAATCACTACATGCAGATCGCCGCCAAGGAACTGGGCGTTGAAGCCAAGACACTGGCCGAAGATGCTGCCGAGGCACTGGGTCGCTACAGCTGGCCCGGCAACGTGCGTGAACTGGTCAATCTATGCCGTCGGTTGACGGTGCTGGCCCCGGGCAGCGAAGTCCACGTGGATGACCTGCCCAATGAGATCACCGCCACCGGCGGCTCGACCAAACCTGCCGACGACTGGATTGACAGCCTTTCGGCCTGGGCCGACCGGGCCGCAGCCAGTGACGGCCGGCCGCTGCTGGATGAAGCGCTGCCGCGCTTCGAGAGTGCCCTGATACGCGTGGCCCTCAAGCACACGCAGGGACACCGCCAAGCCGCCGCCCGGCTGCTGGGCTGGGGACGCAACACGCTGACGCGCAAACTCAAGGACCTGGGGATGGACGACATTCCCGAGTAGGCTCGCCGCATGCGCGGCAGTGGCCCGTGTGGTCAACCGGGCCTCGGCTGACCTAAGATGAGCGGTAAGGGAATTACCAGGTGGCGGGCTCGCCACTACAAGGGGCGCGACGATGAACCTCCAAGCAAGGATGGCGCCGGCAGCGGCGTTGCTGGGATCTGTGTTCCTGTTGATGGCGGCGTGTGGCGGCAAGACGCCGGCCGTGCCGCCGTCCCCCACCGCGCCCACTGCAGCTGCGCCGGCGGCTGCCGGGCAAGCAACGCAGCCACTGGCTGTCGATGCCACCACGTGGACCCCGGAAGCCCTGGAAGACCTGCTGGCGCCCATCGCGCTGTATCCGGATCCAGTGCTGGCGCAGGTACTGGTGGCCGCCACCAATCCGCAGGAAGTCCTCGATGCCGGCAACTGGCTGGTGGCCAATCCGGATCTCAAGGGCAAGCCACAGGACAAGGCAGCCGAGGCCGCCGGGTTCACGCTGACCATGCGCTCAGTGATGCAGTTCCCCGACGTGGTCGACAAGCTGTGCCTCAACATGCCGTGGACCGAGGAGTTGGGCCAGGCCTACGTCAACGATCAGCAAGGCGTGATGGATGCCGTGCAGCGCCTACGTGCGCAGGCCAAGGACGTGGGCACCCTGAAGTCATCCCCACAGATGAAGGTGTCAACCGAAAAGGCGCCGACCGGCGACGTGATTGCGCTTAATCCGCCCAACCCGCAGGTCGTGAGCGTGCCGCAGTACGATCCGGTAGCTGTCTATGCGCCACCGGGCGGTACCGTGGTCAATGCATCGCCGGGATCCACCGTGGTGGTGGGTGCCAACGGCACTGCAACCACGGCGCCGGCCGCCGCAGCCAGCACCACCACCACCACCACGACCACCGAAAGCGAGGGTCACAGCACCAGCTCGCTGGTGACCACCGGGTTGCTGGCGTTTGGCGCCGGGCTGCTGGTCAGCGAGGTGTTCGACGACGACGACGATTACTACGGCCACGGCTACTCCGGAGGTATGTGGCACGGTCCCATGCCCTACTACCCGCCGTATCCGTATCGCCCGGCCTACGGTGGTGGCTACTACCCGGGCAACTCGTACAACCGCCCCAACAATTACGCGCGCGGCGGTAACAACGTGATCATCAACCAGAACAACAACTACTACGACCGCTACAAGTCGCCGGACCAGGTGCGCAACAACCGCAACTCACCGCAGAGCCCGATTTCCAAGGCGCGTCCCAACCGGCCCGAGCTCAATCAGCTCAATGCCAAGGCCGCGCAGGGTCCGGCGCGCCGCGCGCCATCCACTTCCGAAGCACTCAATGGCAAGGGCGGCTACACCGGCAATGATCCCAAGGTGCGCCAGAGCATGGAACACCAGGCGTCCAAGGGCGCTGCGCGCGAACAGCAGCGGGTCAACAACCCCGGCAAGGTGCAAGGCAGCTATGCCGGCGCCAAGCCCGGTGCAAAGCCTGCAGCCGGCAACACTGCGGCGCGTGCCTCCACCGGCGCGGTGAAGGCAGCGCCCAAGGTGCAGGGCAGTTACGCAGGCGCCAAACCCGATCGCGTGCAACCCTCCTCGGCTGCGGCAAGGCCCACTGCCAGCACGCGGCCGGCATCCTCCCAGGCCTCGAGGCCGGCCCCGGCCCAGGCGTCGCGGCCAACGCCGGCCAACCATCCCAATGCCGACCGCGGCCGCACGGCCTCGGATGCGGGGCCCTCGCAAATGCAACGACCGCAGCAGGCGCCGCAGGCACGGCCGCAGCAACAGGCAAGGGCGGCACCGGAGCCCAACCGCTCGGCGATGTCCAGTGGGGGCGGAGGCAGGTCCGATAACGCGGCCAGCGCGCGCGGCAAGAAAAGCATGCCTTCAGGCGGCGCCGCCAAGGCCCGCTCCAAGCCGCAGAAGCGATAGGAGGTCGCCAACATGCAAGCCCACAACAAGACATTCGGGATACTGCTGGTTGCAGCAGCGTTGGCGCTGGTTGCCTGTGCACACAAGGAACAAGGGCAGCAGACATTTGACTCGCCGGAGGCAGCCTTCGAAGCGCTGGTGGTGGCCGTGGACAAGGCCGAGCCCGGTTCCGGTGCCAGGCTGCTGGGTCCGGGCGTCGAGGAGCTGCTCAATTCCGGTGATCCGGTGCAGGACAAGCTCGACCGTGCCACGTTCGTGACCGCATACCGGGACAAGCACTCGCTGCAGTCGCCCGACGCCAACACGCGCACTCTGATAGTGGGGGCCAACGACTCGGTGTTCCCCATCCCCGCCGTCAAACGCGACGGCAAATGGCTACTCGACGGCAATGCCGGGGCCGACGAGCTGGTGTATCGGCGCGTGGGGGCCAATGAGCTGGGTGCCATCGGGGTGATGCAAGGGTACGTCGATGCGCAGAACGAATACGCGGCCAAGGGCCATGATGGGGATCCGCCGGGCATCTACGCACTGAAGCTGGTCAGCGACCCGGGCCTGCAGAACGGTCTGTACTGGCAAACCGCCGCGGGTGAAGAGCCCAGCCCGGCCGGCGCATTTGTGGCGGCCGCTGCCGCGGAAGGGTATCGCAGCGCCACCACTGGCCCGACCTATCACGGCTACCACTACCGCATGCTCTATCGCCAGGGCGCCAACGCCAACGGCGGGGCGCGCGACTATTTCATCAATGGTGTGCTGAGCAATGGATTTGGCCTGATCGCATGGCCGGCAGACTATGGTTCCAGTGGCGTGATGACATTCATCGTCAATCCGGATGGCGTGGTGTTCCAGAAGGATCTGGGGGATGACACTGAGAAGGCCGCCAGCGGCATAACAACGTTCGACCCCGACAGTACCTGGACAGCAATCGCTGATACGGAAGGAAAATGACCCTGACCCGATTAAATGGCGCCGCTACGGCGGCGCTGCTGGCCATTGCCGGCGTAATGTTGGCAGGCACGCCCGCGCAGGCTGCCCCAGTGATGCCGGCCATTGCCGATCCGGCGACCCACGTTGCCATACCCGGCAAGTTCGTCTGGTTTGACCTGGCCAGTAGCGACGCTGCCGCCTCGCAGAAGTTCTACGGCAAGGTATTCGACTGGAAGTTCGAGCAGGTTCGCGATTCGGCGGAGAAATACGCCGTGATCCGCGACGACGGGCGCGCCATCGGCGGCATCTTCCACAGCAAGGTGCCGGCTGGTGCGATCAGGGGCGCGCGCTGGCTGTCGTTTGCTTCCGTGGGCAACAACATGGACGGCGTGATCGCAAAGTTCACGGCCGGCGGCGGCCAGCTGCTGTTGCCGGCGACCGCGGTCCCGGGTCGCGGCACCCATGCGCTGATGCGCGATTCCCAGGGCGCGATCGTGGGGCTGCTGCAGTCCTCCAGCGGCGACCCGGCCGACGCGCCGGTGGAGACCGGGGAATTCTTCTGGGTTGACCTTTATGCGCGCGACCCGGCGGCGGCGGCGCGTGCGTATCAACAGTTCGGTTACGACATCGTCCCGGACGACAGGACCGGCGATGAGCGCATCCTGCTGGCGGCCAAGGGCTATGCGCGCGCTGGCATCGTGCGCCTGCCGCCGGAAGGAAAGGAACCGGGCTGGTTGCCGTACGTGCAGGTCGATGACGTGCCGGCGACGCTGAAACTGGTACGCGCTGCCGGCGGCAAGGTGCTGAAGGAACCTGATCCGGCCATCCTCGGCGGCCAGCTGGCCGTGTTTGCCGATCCCCTGGGTGGCGTGCTGGGCATATTGCACTGGACACCCAGCGCACCTGCGGGAGCAAACCCATGAGCCGCGCGTTGCGGGTGCTGGCAGTAGCGGGCGTGGTCGGCATGGGCCTGGGTGCCTGCTCGGACAATCCGCCGGACGTGCACGGCAGCGTCAGTGTGGGTGTGGGCTACGGCTCGAGCTACTACGGTGGCGGCTATTACGGCAATCCCTGGTACTACGGCGGTGGCTATCCGCCCACCGTGGTGGTGCCGCCTGGCGGCTATAACCCGGGCAACGGCAATCGGCCTGGCAATGGCGGTGGCGGCGTCGGGTCGGCCCCCCGCCCCACGCCGTTGCCGTCTGCAGCACCTCGTGGTGGCGGTGGCGGCGGGCGCAGACGCTGACCCGGTAGCGCCCGCCTCAGGGATGGGAATGGGCGCTTTGCTGAAGTCAAAGTGGGTGTGGATCGCGCTTATCGGCGCGCTGCTGGTCGGTGCCTATGCGCTGCTGGGCTTCAAGGTCGCACCGGGCATGGTGCGCCAGCAGGCAACGCAGTTTGTGCGCGCGACCTACAAGCGCGAGCTCAAGCTCGGTGACATCCGGATCAACCCGTTCACGCTGACGTTCGAGGCGCGCGACATCGCGTTGCCGGATCGTGATGGCCAACCGATGTTGGGATTGCGGCGGTTGTTCATCGATTTCGAAGTCTCGTCGCTGTGGCACCGCGCCTATGTGTTCCGCGAAGTGCGGATCGAGGCTCCCTACATCCGCCCGGTGTTGCGTCCCGACGGGTCGATGAACCTGGCCGACCTTGCAGTGCCCGCCGACCCGAAGGCATCCAAGCAACCGGCGAAAATTCCGGCGGTGTGGATCAAGGCGCTGGCCGTCATCCAGGGAAAGATCGACTACGTTGGGGAGGCCCATCGGCGCGAGCCGCTGCAGATGCAGTTCGCACCGGTGGAGTTCACGCTGCAGGATTTTCGCACTACCCCTGAAGGTGGCGGTTTTCACCTTGTGGCCACCGGCTACGGCGGCGCTGAATTTGACTGGAAGGGCCGCTTCGCGCTGGCGCCGGCGGTCAGTTCGGATGGTGACTTCTCGATCCGCAAATTGAGCGTGCCGCGGGTGGGCGACCTGCTGGGCGATGCGTTGCCGTTTGTCATGAGCAAGGGAACCATGCAGCTGGGTGGCTCCTACCATGTGACGCTGACCGACATCCTGGACCTGCGGCTGCGCGTCCCCACCGTGGCATTCAAGGACGTTGGCCTGCGCGCGCGCGGCCTCGACAGCGACTGGATTGAGGTTCCGGACCTCAAGGTCGAAGGCGTCGAAGTGGTATTGCCGTTGCAAAGCGTCACGGTGGCATCGGTTGCGCTCACCGGACTGGTGGCAAGCGGCTGGCTCAATCCCGACGGCACCTTGAACCTCGCGCAGATGTTTGCGCCGGCCGCGCCAGCTCCGGCAGCTCCCGCAGTCCCTGCCGCAGCCGCCACGAACAAGAAGCCGCCGGCCAACGACTGGAAAGTGCGCGTAGCCGCAATCGACGTCAATGCAGCGGCGGTGGACTTGCAGGACCGGATGATCGCGCCGGGCACACCGTGGAAATTCTCGCCGCTCAACGTGCACGTGCAGGACGTCACGCGCGACTTCGCGCGGCCGGTGCGGTTCACGCTGGACTGCGTGGTCAACGACCAGGCGCCGGTGCAGCTCTCTGGCACCCTGGCGCTGGATCCACTGGTGGCAGATATTGACGTGGCGCTGCGCAAGGCGCGCATGCGCATCCTGCAGCCCTACATCCTGCCGTACGCGGACCTGACCATCACCGACGGCGAGCTGGGTGCCAGCGGCAAGCTGCACGTGGCGCCCCCCGGGCAAGCGCCGCACATCAGCTTTGCCGGCGACGTCACCATTGACGGATTCAAGTCCACCGACAACACGCTGCACGAGGATTTCATCGGCTTCAGCCGCCTGCAGGTGCAGAAGCTTCACTATGAAATGTCTCCTGACAAGGTGGCCATCGACCGGATCCTGGTGGCCGAACCCTATGCGCGCGTGATCATCAGCCGCGAGGAAATCATCAATATCTCGGCGGTGCTCGATCCCAAGGCCGCCGCCGCCGAGGCGCAGCAGAAACGCGCCACCGCCGCCGCACTGGCGACCGAAACCAAGGCGCAGAAGCGCCAGCGCGAGCAACAGGCCGCAGCAGCCAAGAAGGCCGCCGTGCAGGCGCGCAAGAAGAGCGGGCCAGCGGCCCCGGCGCCGGTATCGGCGCCTGCGGACACGATGCCGGTGCGCATCCGCGAATTGCTGGTGCAGCGCGGGCGCATGAATTTCTCGGACCTGAGCGTGGATCCCAACTTCACGGCCAACATCCAGAACCTCAGTGGCAAGGTCACCGGCCTGTCATCGGCGTTTGCCTCGCGCGCCACCGTGGACCTCAAGGGCAACGTTGGGGAGTTCGAGCCGGTCACCATCGCCGGGACCTTGCAGCCGTTCGCCTTCGACCGCTTCACCGATATCGGCCTGAAGTTCGAGAATATCTCGCTGCCGCTGTTCAACCCGTATTCCGGGCGCTTTGCCGGCTACGCCATCGCCAAGGGCAAGCTGTCCACGGAACTGCACTACCTGATCCAGGACCGCAAGCTCGACGCACAGCACCACATCGAGATCGACCAGCTGGAGTGGGGCGAAGCCACGCCCACCAAGGGCGAGGCGACGCTGCCCGTGAAGTTCGCCACCTCGCTGCTCAAGGACAAGGACGGCCTGATCAAGCTCGACATACCGGTGACCGGTTCGCTGGATGACCCGAAGCTGCGCATCGGTCCCATCGTCTGGCAGATATTCAAGAACCTCATCGTCAAGGCCGTGGCCGCTCCGTTCAAGCTGTTCGGCGCGATGTTCAAGGGCGCCGAGGATGCGCAGTACGTGGACTTTGCACCCGGGGTCCCGCAGATCGATGCCGCCGGTATCGAGCGCCTGCAGGCGCTGAGCAAGGGCCTGGCGCAGCGACCCAATGTATCGCTGGACGTGCCCATCGGCACCGCCGAGCTGGACCGGCCGGTGCTGCTGCAACAGCGCTACGCCGAGCAGCTGGCTGCGGCCACGCGTGCCACGGTGGGCAAGGGCAAGGGCGCAGCGGATGCGCCGGTGCCCACGCTGGAAACGCTGCAGCCGCAGCAGCAGATCGAGGTGCTGACCGCACTGCTCAAGCGGCAGGGCGTGGCAGCGCAGGAGCCGCAGCCGCCGGCGCCACCGCAGGGCACCTCGCGCGCGGATGCGCGGGCGCTGCGTGATGCCGCTATCATTCAATACCTGCAGCAGGCCGCGCACGACGCCGTCGTCGTGAGGGACGACGAGCTGGCCGCGCTGGGCCAGGCACGTGCGGTGGCCATCCAGCACGTCCTGCTCACGGACACCGGGCTGGAGCCCACGCGTGTGTTCCTGACGCGCGAGGGCAAGGTCAGCACGCAGGATGGCAAGGTACGATTCGAGCTGGGCCTGAAGTGACGAGCATGGACATTCCCACTTTCCTCAAGCAGACGTTCCTCGGCAACAGCGTGCAGAGCTGGCTGCTGGCCGCCGTGGCCATCTTCCTGGTGCTGTTGCTGCTGCCGCTGGTACATGCCTGGCTCAAACGCAACCGGCCCATCTTCCTTGCCAAGGACAATCCGGTCGCCCAGCTGCTGACCGTTCTGATCGAGCACACCCGCCCCATCGCACGCCTGATCGCATCCCTGTACGTGGGTCAGGAGTTCCTGCAGTTCCCGGCCAAGGTCAGCGCGGTATTTAATTTCATCATCATCGTGGGGATCTGGATCCAGGCCGCCATCTGGGCCGCGGCAGCCCTGCGGTTCTTCATCGAGCGCAGGCGTCCGGCAGACGTCGACGGGGATGGTTACCTGGACCCCAGTCCAGCGGTCAACGTGATGATATTCCTGGGCCAGGTGGTCATCTGGTCGATTGTGGTGCTGGTGGCCCTTGCCAACCTCGGCGTCAACGTCACCGGATTGCTTGCCGGACTGGGCATCGGCGGCATCGCCGTGGCGCTGGCCGTGCAGACCATGCTGGGGGACCTGCTCAGTTCGTTGTCCATTGCGCTGGACAAGCCGTTCATGGTCGACGACCTGCTGCGCATCGGCGATGTCGAGGCCCGCGTCGAGTACGTGGGCGTGCGCAGCACGCGGCTGCGCAGCGTCAACGGCGAACAGATCATCATGCCCAACGGCGACCTGTCCAAGAGCCGCATCCACAACCTGGGTCGCATGACGGAGCGGCGCGTGGTCTCGCGGCTCACCATCCGGTACGAGGCGACTCCGGAGCAGGTCGGGCAGGTGTCGAAGCTGGTGGAAGAGGCGGTACAGGCACGAGCGGATGCGCGGTTCGTCAGTTGCCTGCTGATGCAGCTGGGCACGTATGCGCTGGAATTCGACGCCGTCTACTTCGTTGCCTACAGTGATCGCATCGTATGGCAGCGCAGCGTTGATGCGGTCAACCGCGGCATCTTCGAGCGGTTCACGGCCGCCGGGATCCGCATGGCCTACCCGGTCGAGCGGCAGTTCAGCGACTAGACCGGTTACGCATAACCCACCGCTTGGCGGGTCGATCGCGTAAGGCACGCCGCACCTGTTTGGCAGCCAGATCCAGCAGCCCTAGCGGCGCACCTCTTGCACCGTCTCGCCCAGGCGCCGCACGCCCTCGTCGATCTGCGCCGGCGTCAGCGCGCAGAACGGCAGGCGCAGGAACCGCTCGCCGCCTCCCTGGGGAAAGAACGCCAGGCCGTCGGCAAGGTTGAGGTTGCGCCTGGCCGCGGCCGCGCGCAGGTCGGTGGTCAGCGTGCCGGCCGGCAGGGTCAGCGACAGGAAGAATCCGCCGTCGGGCCGCGTTGCCACGGCATCGGGAATGTACTTGTCCAGCGCCGCCAGGCACGCGTCCAGGCGAGGTGCATACAACTTCTTGAGCTTCTCGATCTGCGGCGTCAGCAGTCCGCGGCGACACCATTCATAGGTGACGCCGTGCGCGAAGTAGCCCGGCGAGATGTAAGTGTCCTCGGCGACCTTGCCGATCTTTGCCAGCGTGGCCGGGTCCCCCAGCATGAACCCCACGCGCACGCCCGGGGCGATCAGCTTGGTGAACGAGCTCATGTGCAACGTGCGCTGCGGGGCCAGCGAGTACAGCGTCGGCTCCTGCGTGCCGCGATAGCGCAGCATCCGGTACGGGGCGTCCTCCAGCAGCAGCAGGTCGTGCTTCTCGGCCAGCGCCACCAGCTGCCGGCGCTTGGCCGCCGAGCACGTGGCGCCGGAAGGATTCTGGAAATCGGGGATCACGTAGAACAGCTTTGGTTTGTGCTGGGTCAGCAGCTTCGCCAGCGCGTCGATGTCCGGACCGTCGGCCTGCAGCGGCACGCCAATGATGGTGGCGCCGTGACGGCGAAACAGCGTCAGGGCGCGGTCGTAGCTGGGCGATTCGGTGAACACCACATCGCCGGGCTTGATGAACGCCGTGCACAGGAACTCCACCAGTTCCAGCGAGCCGTTGCCCGTCAGCACCTGTTCGGGTTTCACGCCCTGCCATTGGGCCAGCCACTCGCGCAGCTGCGCCAGTCCGGCGGCCGGTCCGTATTGCAGTACCGCGTCGGCGCTGAGCTTCAGTACCGCTGCGGCACTGTCGGCCAGGTCGGCGCTGGGAAAGGATTCGTTTGCGGGCACGCCGCGGGTGAAGTTGATGGTTTCCAAAGCAGTCTCTCGTTCGATATCAAATGAAGAATCAGGTGCCGGTCAACGCGGCCACGTTGGCCAGCCCCTGCGCAGCAAGGTACGCGGCGATGCCGCTGTTGATCTTCGGGCACACCAGCGGGTCGTAGAACAGGGCCGTGCCCACGCCCACCGCGCTGGCCCCGGCGATCAGGAATTCGATGGCGTCATTGGCGTTGACGATGCCGCCCTGCCCGATGATGGGGATGCGGTGCGGGCGGGCCACCTGCGCCACCTGGGCCACCTTGAGCAAGGCGATGGGCTTGATGGCAGGTCCGGACAGGCCGCCCTGGCGATTGCCGATGATGGGCTGGCGCGTGGCGATGTCGATGGCCATGCCGGTGACGGTGTTGATCACCGCGAACCCATCGGTGCCGGCCTCGATGCAGCGGCGGGCGTTTTCCTGGATGTCGGTCTGGTTGGGCGACAGCTTGGTGATCAGCGGCTTGCGCGTCACCTTGCGGCAGGCGGCCACCACGCGCGCGGACATGTCCGGCGAATTTCCAAACTGCACGCCGCCTTCCTTGACGTTGGGGCAGGAGATGTTGATCTCCAGGGCATCGATGGGGGAATCATCAAAGCGCGCGCTGACCTCGGCGTACTCCTCGACGGTGGAACCGGAGACGTTGCAGATGAAGCGCGTCTCGGTGAAATCCAGCGTCGGCAATATCTTTTGCACCACGTGGTCGACGCCGGGGTTCTGCAGGCCGATGGCGTTGAGCATGCCCATGGGGGTTTCGTAGACGCGATGCGGCTGGTTGCCCAGCCGCGGCGCCAAGGTCGTGCCCTTGAGGCAGATGGCCCCGACATCGCGGTTCGAGAATCCGGCCACGCGGGTGTATTCCTCGCCGAACCCCACGCAGCCCGACAGCAGCACGATGGGCGAAGCGAACTTCATGCCGCAGAATTCCAGCGCCAGCGAGGCCGCCGGGGGCTGCCAGGCGGCCGGCACGCGGGGGCTGCCCAACGGGGGCGGATCAAGGGCGGCGTTCATGTTCAAATTATCGCCCAATGTTCAACATCCTGCTGCTGGAGCCTGAAATTCCGCCCAACACGGGCAACGTGATCCGCCTGTCGGCCAACGCCGGTGCGCGGCTGCACCTGATCGGCAAGCTGGGGTTTGACCTGACCCAACCGCAGCTGCGCCGCGCCGGCCTCGATTACCACGACCTGGCCAGTATCCAGCTGCATCCGGATCTGACCGCCTGCTTTGCGACCCTTGGCGCCACGCGACTGTTCGTGGTGGAGACCGATGGCGGGCGCGGCTACACCGAACCGGCCTACCTGCCGGGGGACAGCTTCCTGTTTGGCCCGGAGACGCGCAGTGTGCCGCGCGAGCTGGCGCCGGGCGCACCGCAATACTGCGAGCGCGTGCGCATCCCAATGCAGCCGGGCAATCGCAGTCTCAACCTGTCCAATGCGGTGGCCATCGTGGTCTACGAGGCCTGGCGGCAAAACCGCTTCGCGAGGTCCCCGGCGCAGCCCTAGCGAAACTCCGCTTCCGGCGGCCGGCGCATCAGTTCGCGCACCACACCGCCGGCATCCGCCCCATCGAACAGCACCTGGCAGATGCCGGCGCAGATGGGCAGGTCCAGATTGAGGCGCCCCGCCACTGCGCGCAGCACCAGCGCTGCGTGGTGACCCTCGACCACCTGGCCGATGCTGTGCATGGCCTGGTCAGGTGTCAGCCCGCGCGCCAGGGCCAGGCCATAGCGGCGGTTGCGCGACTGGTCGTCGGTGCAGGTCAGTACCAGGTCGCCCAGGCCGGCCAGTCCCATGAAGGTCTTCTCGCGCGCGCCCTGCGCCACGCCCAGTCGCACCATCTCGTTGAGGCCGCGCGTGATCAGTGCCACGCGCATGTTGGCGCCAAAGCCCAGGCCATCGGACAGCCCGGCGGCAATGGCGATCACATTCTTCATCGCGCCGCCGATCTCCACGCCCATGATGTCGGTGGACACATAGGTGCGAAACGCCGGAGAGGCCAGGTCACCGGCAATCTGCATGGCGAAGTCCGCATGTTCCGATGCCACCACCATGGCCGTGGGCAGTCCGGCGCCCACTTCCCTGGCAAAAGTGGGTCCCGACAGCACTGCAACCGCATGCCCGTTGCCCAGCACGGCGTGCGCCACCTGGTGCGGCAGCAGGCCGGTATCGCGCTCAAAGCCCTTGGTGGCCCAGGCCACGCGCATGTCGCGCCCCAGGTGCGGGGCCAGGTTGGTCAGGAAGGCGCGAAAGCCACTGCTGGGCACGGCCACCAGCACGTCACTGACGCCCGCCAGTGCGTTGTCCAGCGAGGTGCTGACATCGAGCAATTCGGGAAATGCCGCCTCCGGCAGGTAGCGCAGGTTGCAGCGTGAGCTGCGCATCTGCGCCAGCTGCGACGCGTCGCGTCCCCAGATGCGGGTGGGCTTGCCGGCGCGGGCGAACTGGATCGCCAGCGCCGTTCCCCAGGAACCGCTGCCGAGCACCGCGATAGGTGTCTGCGCCGCATTCATGACGCGGCTACCGCACCCTAGTTGGTGGTTGCGGGCGTCGCGCTGACCGACTGCGCCTGGGCGTTGAGGTACAGCGCGTCGAAATTGACCGGCGGCAACAGCAGTTGCGGGAAGCCGCCCTGCGAGACCAGCTGCGAGACCATCGAGCGCGCGTACGGGAACAGCACGCCCGGGCAGATGCTGGCGATGGCACGCTTGGCGTCGTCCTCGGACAGGTTCTGCATGATGAACGCGCCGGCCTGCTTTACTTCCACCAGGAACAGCGTCTTGTCGTTCTGCTTGGCCGACACCGTGACGGTCAGCACCACTTCGTGCAGCGCGTCGGAGATCAGGTTGCTGGCAGTGGCCAGATCAAGGTTGATCTGCGGCGCCCAGGCCCCCTCGGAACGCGGTCCCAGCGGTGCTTCGTAGGAGCAGTCCTTCAGGTAAACGCCTTGCAGCGACAGGTTTGGCGCTGTCTGGTTGGCGGCGCCGTTGGTGGCGGCGGGTGTTTCATCGGCCATGGCTATCAACCTCTGTGGTTATGCGCCCGCTGATGGCAGCGAGCAGTGGATCAAGTTCGCCCTTCCTGTCCAGGGCGACCAGGTCGTCGAAGCCACCCACGTGGTGATCGCCGACAAAAATCTGTGGTACCGAGCGTCGACCGTTGCTGCGCC
Organism: uncultured Pseudomonadota bacterium; assembly: GCA_963726085.1. GTDB lineage: Bacteria > Pseudomonadota > Gammaproteobacteria > Steroidobacterales > Steroidobacteraceae > ZC4RG30. Next base: position 362,222 of record CAVSAR010000004.1, read on the forward strand.
GCTGCATTTCGGTGCGCACCTGCGCGGACTCCTCGACGTTGATCTCGCGATAGGTCACGCCCTTGGAGTCCAGCAGGCGCTTGGCGCGCGTGCACGGCGCACAGTTGGACCCGGTATACACGTCGATGGTGGGGAATGATCGTTCATGGGTAACCGATCAGCCGCGCTGCAGGGGCAGGCCTTCGGCGCGCCACGCGGCCAGTCCACCGCGCAGGGTGAACACCTTGGTGAAGCCGTTGGCATGCAGCTGGCGCGTCAGGCTGGCCGCCTGTGCGCCCTCTTCGCAGTACAGCACCAGCATGCGGTCCTTGAACTTCTTGAGCGACTCGGCGGCACCGGCGCGCTGCTCCGGCGCCAGGTGGCGCGCGCCGCTGACATGCCCGGCGGCAAACGCGGCGCCGTCACGCAGGTCGATGACCTGCGCGCCTTGGTTCATCAGGCGGATGGCTTCCTGCGGCTGCAGTGCGGAGAAGTTCTGGCCCCGGTCGCGCATCTCGAACACCAGTATTGCCAGCGCCATCGCCACGGCGAGGCTGACCAGGAACGGGTGGTGGCTGACGTACTCGAGCAGGCGTGCCATGGATCGGGCCGGTGAAATCGGGCGCGCATTATAGGATGACCGTAGCCAGTGGTGCGCGGGTTCCCTAGACTTCCGGGCAGTGAAAAAGAGCCTTCCGTGGTGCGCTGCCGGGCTGCTGCTAGTGGCGGCCGTGACCCTGCCGGCCATGAAGGCACCGGCAGCGGCCCAGGATCGCAACAAGGCCGAGGCCAATCTCAAGGCCGTCCAGGACCGGATCGAGCGGGTGCGCCAGCAGGTGCAGCATGATGCGGTGGAGAAGGACCGGCTCAACCGCGACCTCAACGCAGCGGAATTGTCGGTAGCCCAGGCCCGCGGGGACCTTGCCAAGGTGCAGCAGCAACGCACCGAGCGCAGCGCCGCGCGCGCGCAGCTGGAGAAGGACCGCATCGAGCGCGAACAGCAGCGCAGCCGCACCGTGCAGAACCTGACCGACCAACTGCGCGCGGCCTATTTCATGGGCCGCAACGAACCGCTGAAACTGCTGCTGAATCAAAAGGATCCGGCCCAGTTCGGCCGCAATTTAACTTATTACGGGTATTTTGGCCGGCTGCGGGCAAGCCAGATCAGCGAGATTAATGAAAATATCGCCAAGATCGACGAACTTAAAACCAAGATTGAAGCAGAAGACGCGGAATTGGCGCGCCTTGAGGAGCAGAATCGCGACCGGATCGCGCAGCTGGACGCGGCGCGCCGGCAGCGCGGACACGTGCTGGCCAGCCTCGAAAAGCAGTCCAGCGACCGCAATGCCACGCTCAAGCGGCTGCAGCAGCAGCAAAACCAGCTCGAGAAGCTGCTGCGCGACCTCAGCCGGGCCATCGAGGCGGCGCCCTACGATTCGAATGACGCCTTTGCCCGGCTGCGCGGCAAATTGTCCTGGCCGGTGTCAGGACATGTGGAAACGGCCTTTGGAGACACCATTGCCGGCGGAATGCGCTCAAATGGCATCGTGATCGCAGCAGATCGCGGCACTCCCGTCATTGCGGTCAACGAGGGCCGGGTGATCTACGCCGACTGGCTGCCCGGGCGCGGACTGCTGATCATCGTGGACCATGGCAATGGCTACATGAGCCTGTACGGCCACAACGAGCAACTGTTCAAGCAGGCCGGTGCCACCGTCAGGGCAGGGGAGACCATCGCCGCGGCAGGGGATTCGGGAGGCCGCAGCAGCAGCGGCCTGTACTTCGAGATCCGCCGCGCCGGCAAGCCGGTGGATCCCAGGCCGTGGTTCCGCAGCGCGGTCCCGCCCGAGGGCTAGGGCCCCTGGTTCGGGGCTGATTTGGCGCCGGCGCGGCGGCACGAATCCGCGAGAAATGCCCGGTAAATAGCGCGGGAATTGCCAACTCCGTCATCTTCCGGCAGCGGGCATTAAGTCATCCTGAATCGCCTGCAACGATTCCCGCTTCGCTGGTGACGGATTCCGCCTCGAATGACGCTAGTGCCGAACAACATCAATTGGTCGAACCTGGAGCCTTACGCGCAGCTGATCGGTGCGCTGCTACCGCGCGCCGCCGGCGTCAGCGTGTTCGACGCCAACGGCGAGGTGTGCTGGACCAGCGATCCGTCCGTGAACCCGGAACTGCCGCAGCTGGTCACCCTGTCGGTGGCCGCGTCCGCCGCGCAGAGCCAGGACCCGGGCGAGCGCGTGCTGTTGCCAGGGGATGGTCCGGTGTACCTGTTCTGGCTGCGCGATGACAACCTGGAGCTGATCTGCATCCTGGCCATCAGCTGGCGCAGCGGTGATTTCGAGCAGCGCACATTTGCCTTCGTGCACTCGCTGGTCAAGCCAGCCATCGAAGTGCTGCGTCGTGAGCTGGACTCGCGCGTGCAGCTGCTGCGCATGAACCACACCATGTCCGAACGCGATCGCGACCTGGATGCGCTGCTGCTGGCCGGCGGCGAGGCCGAGCGGCGCGAAGCATCCGGCGACGAGATCAAGAACCTGCTGCAGACCGCCACCGCGCACCTGCGCTGCGAATTCTCGGCGCTGGTGGTGCCGGAGCGCAGCCTGGTGGTCATCGCCAAGGCCGAGGGCCACAACGTGGATACCTCGGTGCTGGCCAAGGTGCATCGGCACCTGTTGTCACTGGCACAGGTGCGCAGCGAACCGGTGGTGCTCAATGCCGCCGATTCACTGCCGGGCGTGACCCTGGCCTACCGCGTGCTGTCGAGCCCGGTGCGCAACCCGGCCGGGCGCGCCGGTGGCGTGCTGGCGCTGTTTCGCGCGCTGGATGCGCCGGAATTTCGCGAGCGCGACGCGCAGATGGCCGACCTGCTGGCGCGCCGCGCCGCCACCCTGATCGAATCCAGCTACGACTCGCTGTCGGGGCTGCTGACGCGCAGTGCCTTCGAGCAGCGCGCCCGCGCGTTGCTGGGCGAACGCGCCAGCGAACGGCGCATGACCTGGAGCGGGCTGTACATCGACAGCGACCGCCTGCACGTCATCAATGACAACTTCGGCATGTACGTCGGCGACAAGCTGATTGCCAAGCTGGGCGAACTGATCCGCTCGCGACTGGTGCCCGGCGCGCTGGCGGCGCGGATTTCCGGCGACCGCTTTGCCATCCTGCTGCCCACCGGTCCGGAGGAGGCCGTGGCCTTCGCCGAGGCGCTGCGCCAGGGCGTGGCGGCCGTAAAGGCGGCGCACCTGGGCGCGGGCGACGACAGCAGCTTCTCCGCCTCGGTGAGCATCGGGGTGTCGGCCATCGTCGATCCGCGCGTGGAATTCGCGCACGTGTTTGCCGTGGCCGAGACCGCCTGCAAGGCGGCCAAGGATCGCGGTCGCAACCGCGTCGAGCTCTACCAGGCCAGCGACGTGTCCATCATGCAGCGTCATGAAGACCTGAACATGGCCCCGAGCCTGCGCGCGGCCATCAGCGAAAATCGCATGCGCCTGGATTCGCAGCTGATCGTGCCGCTGCCCGGCTCGCGCCACGCCGTGCCGCATTTCGAGCTGTTGCTGCGCATGATCGATGACAAGGGCGAGACTGTCGGTCCGGACCGCTTCATGTCCTCTGCCGTGCGCTACCAGCTGATGCCCACCGTGGATCGCTGGGTGCTCAACGAGGCGGTGCGGCAACTCAAGCCGCATGCGGCGACACTGGCCGACCAGCCGGTGGTGTTCACCATCAATATTTCCGGCCAGTCCCTGGGGGAAGCCAGCTTCGGGGATTTCGTGTGCGAGCTGCTGGCCAGCAGCGGAATTAACCCCAAGGTATTTTGTTTCGAGCTGACAGAGAGCGCGGCGATCGCCAACCTGGCCACGGCAGAGGTGCTGATGCGCCGCCTGCGGGCGATGGGTTGCACGATCGCGCTGGACGACTTCGGCACCGGACTGTCATCACTGGCGTACCTGCGCGCGTTGCCGGTGGACATGCTCAAGATCGACGGCAGTTTCGTGCGCGACATCCTCAAGGATCCGCGCGCGGAGTCGATGGTCCAGGCCATCGCACAGCTGGCGCGCTCGATGAAGCTGGTCACGGTGGCCGAATACGTCGAGTCCGACGAGATCCGGTTGCGCGTGGCCACCCTGGGCGTGGACTACGGCCAGGGTTTTGCCATCGCGCGGCCGGTGTCCATGGCCATCACGGTGGCGGAGCTGCCGGTGTATGCCACGCGCGTGTCCTATGGTCGCGAGCTCGACGGGCTGCTGCAGGACGCCGAGCATTTTGATTCGCTGGACAGCACCGATGTGGCCGAGATCACCGTGCCCAGTCGCGATTCGCGCGCCAGCCAGGGTGATGCGGGGCAATCGGCCAGCACTGCCGCGCACGATCCGAGCACCTATGAGGTGATGGAAGGGGAAGTGACGCAGGAGGTACAAGGCCCCGTGCCCGGCCAGGAGCCGGGAGCCGAGGAGAACACGCAGCGACGCCTGGAGCGGATGCTCGAGGAATCCTTCATCGATCGCAGGGGCAACCAGCAGCGGCGGTCCGGCAACACGTAGACTTGCGCTTTGCCGCCCCGGAGCGCCCGTGCACCTGATCGCCGACTTCGTCCTGCACCTGGACCGCCACCTGGTCGAGCTGCTGATGCGCTACGACCTGTGGATCTACGCCATTGTCTTCGTGGTGATCTTCGCCGAGACCGGCTTCGTGGTGACGCCGTTCCTGCCGGGGGACTCACTGCTGTTTGCGCTGGGCGCACTGGCCGCGGTGGACACCAGCGGCACGCTGAAGGCCCCCGCGGTGGCGGCGTTGCTCAGCGCAGCGGCCATCCTGGGCAACACCCTCAACTATTCCATCGGCAGGTTCATCGGCACCAAGGCCTTCAGCGGGCGCTACCGGTTCATCAAGGTGCAGTACCTGCGCCAGACCGAACGCTATTTCCAGCGCCACGGGGCCGGGACCATCGTGCTGTCGCGCTTCGCGCCCATCATCCGCACCTTCGCGCCGTTCGTGGCCGGCATCGGGCACATGGGCTACCTGAAGTTCCAGGGCTACAACGTGCTGGGTGCGGTGCTGTGGGTCAACCTGATCACCTGGGCAGGCTATTTCTTTGGCAACCTGCCGGTGATCCGGGACAACTTCGGGCTGGTCACCATCGGGATCATCCTGGTGTCCATGCTGCCGATGGTGGTGATGCTGTTCAGGACAGCAGGTGACGCACCGCCGCCACCAGCACGCCCAGAATCATGACCATCACGGGCAGCTGGGTCAGCGCAAACCCCAGGCTGCGCGACTTCGGGTCGCGCGTGTAGCTGAAGAAGTAGATCATCCGGCCGACCAAGTACACCGCACCCAAGGCCGCGGCCCAGAGGGCGCTGACCTGGGCAAACAGCCAGATGGCCGGCAGGAATACCACCAGCTGCTCCAGCGAATTCATCTGCACGCGAAAATAGCGCTCGAAGATCTCGTTGCCGGTGGTCGCCGGGGCCGATATCTTGTACTTGCCGCGGGCCCAGCCCACGGCTGAACCAAAGAAGATGAATTGCACCAGGGACAGTGCAATGACGATTTCGACCCAGGTGTCAGGTGCGGTGGGCATAGGCATGGCTCCCTTCAGGAAATGGCAGAATACCCCATGGCTACACGGACACGCGGCTATGCCTTGCGGGCGGATATCGCCGCCCCACCCTCGCGGGTCTGGGCCGCGTTGACTGAACCGGTGTTGCTGAGCCGCTGGCTGGGACTGGACGTGCGCGTCCAGGCGCGCCAGGGCGGGCATTTCACCATCACCCTGGCCCCGGGCCTGACCCGCGAGGCGACCATCGACATCTTTGAACCGCCGCGGCGCCTGCGGCTGATTTACCAGCCGCCGCCTTCGTTGCCGGCCATGGATGCCGCGGTGGTGGATGACTTCCTGATCGGCCGGGAAGACGATGCTACGGTGGTGCGACTGCTGTGTTCTGGCGTGCCCGAGCACGATGAGTGGGCTGCACATTTCAGCCCAGACCAAGGGCATCATGGAGCGCGCGGTGCAGCGCCTGCGGGTACTGGTTGAACAACAGGGGCGGGTCGCCTCCATGGACGGGACGTCATGACGAAATTTCTCTTGCGCGCGGTCATCGCCGCGGTGGGGTTGTGGATCGCCACGCTGCTGGTATCGGGGCTGCATATCGTGGACCCGATGACGCTGATCCTGGCGGCGCTGCTGCTGGGTATCTGCAATGCATTCGTGAAGCCCGTCCTGGTGATACTGACCCTGCCCATCACCATCCTGACGCTGGGCATCTTCCTGCTGGTGATCAACGCCGCCATGCTGGCGCTGGTGGCCTGGATGCTGCCCGGCTTCACCATCTCCGGCTTTGGCGCGGCCCTGCTCGGGGCGATAATTGTCAGTATCACCGGCCTTATTGGATCAATGCTGACTAAATAGCTGGCTCAGGACACGGTTATTGATTCTCTGGTGGGCCAATTGATCATCAATACGCCAGCCAGGATGATCAGGGCGCCCACCAGCTGCAGCAGGCTGAGGCGCTCGTCCAGGCCCACGTAGCCCACCACCGCGGCCAGCGCCGGGTTGACGTAGCTGTAGGTTCCCACCTGCGCCGGGGTGGCATGCCGGGCCAGCCAGGCATAGGCCACGTAGGCAAGACAGGAGCTGAAAACCACCAGGTAGACCAGGGACAAAAGTCCCGGCCGCGACCAGGTCCACAGGCTCAGTTCACCCCGCGCCAGGCCCACCAGCGACAGCATCACCCCGCCCATCAGCATCTGGGTTCCCAGCATGGCGAAGATGTCCAGCTTCACGGAGTGGTTGCGCATGTAGATGGTGCCCAGTGACCACACGATGCAGGCCAGCAAGATGACCAGCTGTGGCACCAGCGGCACGGTGTCGGCGGGGGTCCCGGCAAATCCGCGGGCCGGCCACACCAGCAAGATCGTGCCGATGAACCCGATGCAAAGACCGGCCACGGCCCGCACTTCGGGCCGGTGCGAGCGCGCGCCGAACAGGCCAAAGATCACGATCCACATCGCCGACGAGGCATTGAGCAGCGCTCCGGTGTGCGAGGGCACCCACTGCATGGCCCAGACCTGCAGCCCGTTGCACACCGAGACCCCCAGCAGGGACATCATCAGCATGTGACCCCACTGGCCGTGCATCTGGCGCAGCGAGAAGCCGCGCCAGATGGCCACGGCCATCAGCAGCACGCCACTGATGAAGAAGCGCACGCCAGCGAACAGCAGCGGCGGCAGGTGCAGCACGCCCACGCGGGTAGCCAGGTAGCTAGTGCCCCAGACCAGGTACACCGTGGCCAGGCTCAGCACCAGCAGCTTGCGCTGGCGCGGGTCGCTCATTGCCCGGGGTCGGCCCAGCGCCTCAGCAGCGGCAGCGTCAGCAGCAACAGCAAAGCGGCGCCGACGCCAAACCAGAACATGTTTGCGAAGTAATGGGTCATCCCCGATGCATCCGCGCCCTCCAGCGAACCGGCCAGGCGACTGGCCAGCAGGTTGCCCAGGGCCAGACTGGTGAACCACAGGCCCATGGCCTGGCCGGAAAAGCGCCGCGGCGCCAGCCGCGTCGTGGCGCTCATGCCCACCGGGCTCAATGCCAGTTCACCAATGGTGTGCAGCAGGTAGGTCAATACCAGCCACAGGGGGCCGGCAGAACCGTTGGCCCCCACCATCCTGGCCGCGCCGGCCATGACCAGAAAACCCAGTGCCATGCCCACCAGCGCCAGCGCGAACTTGGTGATGACCGACAGTTCGTGACCGCGCGCTGCCATTGCGGTCCACAGCCAGGCCATCAGGGGCGCCAGCAGGATCACGAATACCGCCGGTACCGCCTGGAACCAACCCGCGGGGAACTCATACGCGCCGATGATCCGCTGGGTGTGGCGTTCGGCGAACAGGTTGAGCGACGAGCCGGCCTGTTCATACCCGGCCCAGAACGCAGCACTGGCCAGCACCAGCACCAGCAGCACGACGATGCGACGTCGCTCCACGTTGCTCAGGCCCGCGAACAGCAGCAGGTACGCGAAATACGCCGCCACCATGCCCACCATCACGTACATGGCGCCGCCCTGCAGGGCGACCGGCGATGCATGCAGTGTCCCGGTCCACAACAACAGCGCCAACAGCCCCACCAGCGCCAGCACGGTCCACAGCAACAGCCAGTCGCGCCTGCGGGCCCCTTCCGAATCTCCGCCGGGTGCGCGACCGGTTTCCCCCAGTCGCCCACGCGTACGCCAGTAATAGGCCAGGCCACAGGCCATGCCCACCGCGGCGGCAATGAATCCGATGTGCCAGCCGTAGCGCTGCGCCAGCCACGCGGTCACCAATGGCCCCAGCATGGCCCCGATATTGATCGCCATGTAGTACAGGGTGAACGCCGCATCGCGCTGTGCGCCCAGGGGATACAGCTGGCCCACCAGGGCGCTGGCATTGCCCTTGAGCAGCCCGGTGCCCAGCACGATGACGCCCAATCCAACCAGGAAAGTGCTGCTGCTGCCGGCGGTCGCGAGAATCACATGTCCCAGCGTGATCAGCACGCCGCCCCAGAACACGGCGCCCTGCGCGCCCAGCAGCCGGTCGGCGACCCAGCCGCCGGGCATCGCCGAAATGTAGATCGCGGCAGTGTAGAGACCGTAGATCGCCGTGGCGGTGCGGTCATCAATCCCCAGTCCGCCATGCGCCACCTGGTCGACCAGGAACAGCAGCAGCAGCGCACGCATGCCGTAGTAGCTGAAGCGCTCCCACAGCTCGGTGAAGAAGAGGGTGGAAAAACCCGCCGGATGCCCGAACAACCCGCGCTGCGCTGGCGGGGTCGGCGCGATCACGCGCCCGGTTCCGTGGTCGCTGATTTCTCTTCGGCCGCAGGCTTGCCGACCATGACGCGGGCCATGATCAGTCCCAGCTCATACAGCAGCCACATGGGTACGGCCATCATTGACTGCGAAATCGGATCCGGTGGCGTCAGGATGGCGGCGATGACGAAGATGCCGATGACCACGTAGCCGCGCGCGTTGGCCAGCTTTTCCACCGTGATGAGGCCCGTCAGCACCAGCAGCACCACGGCCACCGGCACCTCGAAGGCCACGCCGAAGGCCAGGAACATGGTCATGGCCCAGTCCATGTAGCTGGTGATGTCCGGCATCATCTGCACGCCGGTGGGCGTGGCGCCGGCGAAGAACTTGAACAGCACCGGGAACACGAACTGGTAGGCAAAGAAAATGCCGGCGTAAAACAGCACGATCGAGGACACCAGCAGCGGCACGGCGAACTTCTTTTCCTTGCGGTACAGGCCTGGCGCGACAAAGGCCCACAGCTGGTACAGCACATAGGGCATGGCCGCGAACAGCGCCATGTAGATGGACAGCTTGAATGGCGTGGTAAACGGGGTCATGACCCCAGTGGTGATCAGCGACGCCCCCTTGGGCAGCTGCTTGAGCAGCGGGCGCGCCAGGGTGTGGAAGATTTCGTTGCGAAAATAGGTCGCTGGCAGCACCAGGATAAACACCACAGTTACGGCGCGCACCAGTCGGGCGCGCAGCTCCAGCAGGTGCGAGATCAGCGTGCCCTCGGCCAGCTTTTCCGCCGTGTCGCTCACTTGGGCGGATCAGCCGCTGCGCTGTGTCCCGGCGGCGTCAGGTCGAGGTCCAGCGCTCCCTGCGCGGGTGCGGCGGGATCCGGCACGGGCGCATCCGGATCCAGGGGAAACACATCGGCCATGGGCGGCCCGCCGGCAGCGTGTGCGTGTGAAAACGCGTCGTCATTGGGATCGGGCACCGGTGCGCTGTCCACCGGCGTCGCAGGCATCGGGTCGCCATTGAACCCGGGTGGCGGCGGCGGCGTCTTGGCCTTGGCCTGCACATCGGTCATGCGATTGAGCTCTTCGAGATTGATCTCGTTCTCGATCTGCTCGCGAAACTGGCGCGCCATGGTGCGCGCCTTGCCCACCCATTTGCCTACCTTGAATACCAGCGCGGGCAGGCGCTTGGGACCCAGCACCACCAGCGCGACAACAAAGATGACCAGCACCTCTCCAAAGTCGACCCCAAACATGGCTGCGGGTGCTTTAAGGAGTGCGGTGGTCGAAAGCCGAGCGGGTCAGGCCGACTTGTCCGAGGACGAAGAAGGGGTCTTGTCGGACTTGGTCTCGGAAAACTCCGCGTCCGCGCCCATGGACTGCTTGATTTGCTTGGCGGCCTTGTCGCCCTCGGCTTCACCCTCGTTCATGGCCTTCTTGAAGTTCTTGATGGCCGAGCCGACGTCACTGCCGACGGAGCCGAGCTTCTTGGTACCAAAGACCAGGATGACCACACCCAGGACGATCAGCCAATGCCAGATGCTAAGTGAACCCATCGAAGTGCTCCGTAACCTGCGTGCGAGGGGATTCCCATCATAAGACAAGGGAGTCCGGGGGACCCGGAAAGTTCTGTTTTGTGGGGGGTGGCACACGAAGACTGAAGGTCACCGGCCCGTCGTTGGTGAGGCTTACCTGCATGTCGGCCCCGAAAACCCCGGCCGCCACGGCCGGGTGCCGGGCCCGCGCGGCGGCGCACAGCGCCTCGAACAGGCTGCGGGCCGCGTCGGGCGCCGCCGCGTGGCTGAAGCCCGGGCGCGTGCCGTGCGCGGTGTCCGCCACCAGCGTGAACTGCGGCACCAGCAGCAATCCGCCGCCGACCTGGCCCAGGTCCAGGTTCATGCGCCCGGCGGCATCGGCAAATACGCGATAGGTCAGGATGCGCTCCAGCAGCCGCTGCCCCGAGGCTTGCGTGTCATCCTGCTCCACGCCGATCAGCGCCAGGATGCCCTTGTCGATGGCGCCGGCGGTTTGCCCGCCAATGTCCACCCGGGCATGCGTGACCCGCTGAATCAGAGCCATCATTTGTGAGGACCGGCATCAACCCCATGATTTTCCGGGTGCAGCATGCCCGCAAGGTGGCTTTCTCGCCAGCCGGTCCGTAATATTCTCCGCCGCTTGCGCCGCTTTTTATGAGGTCGTTTGATGTCGCGTTCCAGGTTTTTCGTGTTGGTGACGTCGGTTGCACTGGCCACTGCGGCCCTGGCCGCGCCTGCCCAGGCCGAAGGCGATGCTGCCCGCGGCAAGGTCCTGGCCTATACCTGCCTTGGCTGCCACGGCATCCCCAACTACAAGAGCGTGTACCCGACCTATTCGGTGCCCGAGCTGCGCGGCCAGCACGCCGAATACCTGGTCACGGCCCTCAAGGCGTATCGCAGTGGCGAGCGCGGCCACGCCACCATGCATGCGCACGCGTCGACGCTGTCGGACCAGGACATGCAGGACGTGGCCGCCTACCTGGGCGGCGAATCGATCAAGACGGCCACCTCCGGGGCAGCGCCTGACTCCGCCGGCATGCCGCCCGCGGTAGCCACCTGCGCCGCCTGCCATGGTCACAACGGCGTGGGCATCATGGGCCTCTATCCGACCTTGAGCGGCCAGCACGCCGATTACCTCGAGCACTCGCTGCTGGCGTATCGCACCGGTGGGCGCAAGAACCCCATCATGGGGCCGTTCGCCAGCCAGCTGAAGCCCGAGGAAATCAAGCAGGTGGCCGAGTACTACGCTGCGCAGACCCCGGCGCTGCAGACGGTGCCGCGGCGCGAGAACATCCTGCGCGCCAAGGTCAACTGACCTTAAGTCCCTCGCGCTACTTGAGCTGGCGCAGGAACTGCGCCACGGTTGCCAGATACACATCGCGATTGGCTTTCTTGCGAAAGCCGTGACCCTCGTCCCTGGCCGCCAGGTACCAGGCGTCGGTGCCATTGAGGCGCAGCTGCTGTAGCAGCTGTTCGGATTCGGTGGCTGGCACGCGCGGATCGTTGAGTCCCTGCACGATCAGCACCGGCTTGCGGATGGACTTCACGTTGGTCAGCGGCGAGATGTCCTGCAGGAACCGGCGCATCTTGGGATCGCGCTCATCGCCATATTCCGCGCGCCGCCGGTCGCGCCGGTACGCGGAGGTGTTGGTCAGGAAAGTCACGAAGCCGCTGATGCCCACGACATCCACGCCGCCGGCCAGGCGGTCGCTGTAGTGCACCAGCGACGACAGCGCCATGTAGCCGCCATAGGAACCGCCCATTACCACCACGTGGCCGCGATCCAACTCGTGCTGCAGGCCGATCCACACCAGCAGTGAACCAATATCGCGCACGGCATCCTCGCGCAGCACCCCGTCATCCAGCTGCAGGAAGCTGCGGCCGTAGCCGGCCGAGCCGCGCACGTTGGGGGCGATCACCACGTAGCCCAGTTCATTGACCAGGTACTGCGTGAACGCGCTGAAGCCGGGACGGTACTGGGATTCCGGTCCGCCGTGGATGTCGATGAGCACCGGATGCGGGCCCGGGGTGCGCGGCCGGTAGACAAACGCGTCCAGCTGGCGCGGCTTGCCGTCCTGCTGGTCCCACGTGGGAAACTCGATGCGCTGCGCGGCCACCAGCTTGGCCGGGTCGATGGGCCCCAGTTCGCTTTGCGTCCAGCGCGCCAGCGTGGGGGCCGGGGAGTCCAGCGACAGCACATAGACATCCTCCGGCGACTGCGCGGTTTCCAGCGCTACACCTAAGCGCTTGCCATCGCGGCTGAACCGCAGCGACCCGATCAGCGCGCCGGGCGGCAGCCCCGGCAACAGGATGTCGGCCTGCTGCATAAGGTCGTGCAGCACCAGCCGGTCGATGCCGCGCTCGTTGATGGTGTAGGCGATGAAGTGCCCGTCACTGCTGGTGTCGAAGCGCTCCACGTCGCCGTGGGCCTGCGGCGCCAGCAGTTTCTGCTCGCCGCTGAACATGTCCACGTAGCGCAGCTCGACGAATTCCCCGCCATGGTCGCTGAGCACGAAGATGCCGCGGCCGTCGCGCGCGAACCGCGCCTGGCGTATGGCCATGGGCCCCTTCTGTCCTGCGGCCGGTTCCACCGGGGTGCGGGTGCCGGTGACCGCATCGGCCAGCTCCAGGTAGCTCTCGGTGGCCGAGACCTGGCGCAGCAGCAGCAGCTTGTTGTCGTCCAGCGACCAGTCCTGCACTTGCAGTGCATCGTGGTTGCCGGCGACCACCAGTCGCGGTGCGGCGGTGGCCGAGGTGTCGACCAGGTAGATGTCGTAGCTGGCGCCATCGCGCCCGTTGCCGTAGAACGCGATGCGCTTGCCGTCATGCGCCCACACCGGCGTGCCATTGAGCGACTTGCCGTCGGTCAGCAGCCGCTCCGTGCCGTCCTTGAGGCTGCGCAGGTAGATCTGGTCGTTCTCGTTGCCACCCTTGTCCATCAGGAACAGCAGGCTGTCGGCATCGTAGGGATTGGCCACCGCCCCGGACACCGGCTCGGCATGGAAGGTCAGCTGCTCGCGGTAGCCCAGGGGCGCGCGCAGCCGGTGCAGCTGCGGCGTGTTGCCGAAGCGCGTGGTGATGATCAGGCTGCCATCGGCCAGCCAGTCGGCGATGCTGGCGCTGCGCGATTCCAGGTAGCGCGCAAGGTTGCCGGCCTCGTCGGTGGCCGCATCGGGTATCCCGTCGAACACCAGGTTGCCGCGATCCACGCGCCCGGGCGTGGCCGCATCAGCCGCGGCCATATAAATGAGGGTGGCCAGCGCGGCGAGCAGCGTGTTGAAATGAACCTGTTTCATGACCACACAGTCTACCTTTCCTGCGTTTCGCATCCATGAGAGCGGTGCGCGCCTCGAGCGCCTGACGCTGGAGGACCTGTCGCCCGGCGAAGTGGTGATCCGCGTCCAGTGGTCGGGCATCAACTACAAGGATGCGCTGGCTGCGACCGGCGGCCGCATCGTGCGTCGCTTTCCCCTGGTGGGCGGCGTGGACCTGTCAGGCGTGGTCGAGTCGTCAAGTGATGCCGGCCTCAAGCCTGGCGATGCGGTGCTGGTCACCGGCTGCGGACTGTCCGAGACGCGCGACGGTGGCTACGCTGCGCGCGCTCGCGTGCCCGCGCAGGCAGTGGTCAAGTTGCCCGCGCCGCTGTCGCTGCGTGATGCGATGACCATCGGCACGGCCGGCTTCGCGGCCGCGCTGGCCATCACGCAGCTGGAACACAATGGCCTCAAGGTCGGCGATGGCCCGGTGGCGGTTACCGGTGCCACCGGCGGCGTGGGCTGCATTGCCATCGACATGCTCTCGCAGCGTGGTTACGAGGTGTTTGCGCTGACGCGCAAGTCCGCTGCGGTGGATTTCCTGCGCAGCCTCGGCGCCAGCCAGGTGCTGGTGGGCGACGCACAGGGCATCGGACCCAAGCCCCTGGAAGCCGAACGCTGGGCCGGGGCCATCGACAATGTCGGCGGCGAACTGCTGGGCGGCTGATCCGCAGCACCCGTGCCGGCGGCAGCGTTGCCGCGGTGGGCCTGGCCGGCAGGCGCGGATCTGTACGTCAGCCTGATGCCCTTCCTGCTGCGCGGGGTCAACCTGCTGGGCGTCAATTCCGCGGCCACCCGCCGCGACAAGCGACTGGCCATATGGAAGCGCATTGCCAGCGACCTGCTGCCGCGTCATCTTGACGACATCGCGACGCGGGTCGTGGCACTGGAGCAATTGCCGGATGCTTTCTCCGGCTACAAGGAAGGCAGTCATCTGGGTCGCACGCTGGTGAGAATGGATGGCGATGATCAGTGAATCCGTGAATGCCGATCCGGCCATCGCGCGCCGGCGCCTGCTGGTGCTGCTGTCGACATTGCTCGAGTCGCTGTATGAGCCGGCCGCGGTGAGCGTGCTGGCCACGCTGCAGCCGGGTTACATGCAATCGGGTGGCGGCACGCATCCCCGGCAGTTCCTATGAACTGTCGGCGCAGCGGGCCGCCGAGGCCATGGACAAGCTGCTGGCCCTGCGCGGCACCGTGCCGCCCGGGTTGTGCCCCGCGTTCGCGCAGGCCGACATGGATGCGCGCTATGCCGTGCTGGCCGGCAAGGAGCCGCCGCGGGTCGCAGCCTGTACCCGTACTGCACGGACGTGGTCGACGCCGGCGCGGCAGTGAATCGGCACGGCACTGCTGCGCCTGCTACGATGCGGTGGAGCCATCTTCACGCCGCAGCAGATACGGCGCTCGACCGCTGCTGCTTCGCTGGGGACAGGCGCCACCGGAGCTCGACGCGATGCCCGTGCAGCAGTTCGTCGCCCAGTTCGTGCGCAACGCGGCGCCGTGACCGCCAGCGCCGGGCCGCTGGTCAACGGTGCCGGCAGGCTGGGGGTGTTGCTTGATCACGGCCAGGTCGAGCAGCTGGAACGCCTG
The DNA here is from genome assembly GCA_963726085.1 of uncultured Pseudomonadota bacterium. Taxonomy (GTDB): domain Bacteria; phylum Pseudomonadota; class Gammaproteobacteria; order Steroidobacterales; family Steroidobacteraceae; genus ZC4RG30. The sequence continues at coordinate 377,428 of CAVSAR010000004.1, forward strand.
GTGTCCGAGCTGCTGCGCTGGAACAAGGCCTACAACCTCACCTCGATCACCGATCCTGACCTGATCCTCACGCATCACCTGCTGGATTCCTTGAGCGTGCATCCGGAGCTGGTGGGCGCGCGCATCGCGGACGTGGGCACGGGCGCGGGGTTTCCCGGCCTGCCGCTGGCCATCACCAACCCGCAGCGCTCCTTCACCCTGATCGATGCGGTGGACAAGAAGCTGCGCTTCGTCGACCACGCGGCACGCGAGCTGGGACTGGCCAATGTGCAGACCCGCCATGCCCGCGTCGAGCAACTGCGCGATGGCCCCTTCGACACCGTGGTGGCGCGGGCCTACGCCCCCATGCCGCGATTGCTGCCCTCAATCGCCACGCTGTGCGGCGCGCACACCAAGGTGGTGGCCATGAAGGGGCGCTGGCCGCCGGCGGCCGGTTCCGATGAGGCCGGCCCGTTTCCGGCCGGCTGGCAGCTGGAGGTGGCGCGTCGGTGTTCGTGCCCGGACTCGATGCCGAGCGGCACCTGCTGGTGCTGCGCCAACACCTTCCGGACACCCATTCCCATCTGTAAATGGCAACTGGCGTGGTGGTTGCCTACACTGCCGGCGCAATGAAGCGCGTAATCGCAGTGGCCAACCAGAAGGGCGGCGTGGGCAAGACCACCACCGCCGTGAACCTGGCTGCGTCGCTGGCGGCCACGCAGCGGCGCGTGCTGCTGATCGACCTGGACCCGCAGGGCAACGCCACCATGGGCTGCGGCGTGGAAAAGGCCAGCGTGCAGCTGGGAAGCTGCGAGGTGCTGCTGGGTGATTGCACCGCCGAACAGGCCATCGTGCCGGTGGTCGACAGCCAGTTCTGGCTGTTGCCCACCAACCAGGACCTGACCTCCGCGGAGGTGCGGTTGCTGATGTCCGGTGACGGTCGCGAGACGCGGCTGCGCGATGCGCTGGCGCCGGTGCGCGACCGCTTTGACCTGGTCATCATCGACTGCCCGCCCTCGCTCAACATGCTGACGGTCAACGCACTGGTGGCCGCCGATAGCGTGCTGGTACCCATGCAGTGCGAGTACTACGCACTGGAGGGGCTGTCGGCCCTGAGCGCGACCATCGACCAGATCGGCGAGGCCGCCAACCCGGGGCTGCATATCGAGGGGATCCTGCGCACCATGTTCGATCCCCGGAACAACCTGTCCAACGAAGTCAGCGGCCAGTTGATGCAGCATTTCGGGGATACGGTGTTTCGCACGGTGATTCCGCGCAACGTGCGGCTGGCCGAAGCCCCGTCCTTTGGCAAGCCGGTGCTGCTGCATGACAAGGATTCTCGCGGCGCGCTGGCGTATCTGGCCCTGGCCGGCGAGATGATTCGCCGCGAAGAAGCAGCCGGCCGCGGGGAGCGCAGCGTCATGAGTGACAAGAAGCCGGCACTGGGACGGGGACTGGCGGACCTGCTGGGCCAGGCCCGGCCGCGCGCGGCCATTGCCCCGGTGGCACCGGGCGCCGACCATCCCGCGCCGGCCGGTCGGCGAGGAGCTGGCGCAATATCGCGCTGGATCTGCTGGAGCGCGGCCACTACCAGCCGCGCATCGACATGCGCCAGGAGGCGCTCGAAGAACTGGCGATCTCCATCCGCAACCAGGGCGTGATCCAGCCCATCGTGGTGCGGCCGCTGGCGGGCGCCGGCTGCGGGACAGCCCCAGCGCTACGAGATCATCGCCGGCGAGCGTCGCTGGCGCGCCGCGCAGGATCGCCGGCCTCGACTACAATTCCTGCGGTGGTGCGCCGCGTGCCCGACGACGCCGCCATCGCCATGGCGCTGATCGAGAACATCCAGCGCGAGAACCTCAATCCGCTTGAAGAGGCGCGCGCGCTGGAGCGCCTGATCGCCGAGTTCGGCGTGACCCACCAGCAGGCCGCCGATGCCGTGGGTCGTTCGCGCGCCGCGGTCAGCAACCTGCTGCGCCTGCTGGAGCTGGCCCCGGAAGTGGCGGAGCTGGTCGAAAAGCGCCTGATCGAGATGGGTCACGCCCGGGCGTTGCTGGGGCTGGCGCACAAGCGCCAGCAGGCCGAGGTGGGCAATCTGGTGGCCCGCAATGGATTGTCGGTGCGCGAGACCGAAGCCCTGGTGCGCAGGATGCTGACCCCGGCCGCGGAACGCCGCGATGCTGCGGAGCAGCAAGTGGATCCCAATGTCCGTGCGCTGCAGCAGGAACTGGCGGAGCGGCTGGGAGCCAAGGTCTTGATTCAACAGGGATCTGGAGGCAAGGGCAAGCTGGTGGTCAGCTACAACAGCCTCGATGAACTGGACGGTATCCTGGCCCGCATCCAGTAGAGATCGCTGCCTATGCATTGACCTTGAACGGCCCCTGCCCAGCCCGTATACTTCGCGCGCTTTTTGATCGGTCCAAAGTGAGTTTCAGGGAGCGCAGGTGGCGAAATGAGCTGCCGGACTTGAGGCGGGTCGCCTACGGGCTGGTACTCGCGCAGCTCATTCTCACGGTGGCCGTGGCGCTGGTCTCACTGGTCTTCTGGAATCGCACTGCTGCCCTGTCGGCCGCCATCGGTGGCGGCATCGGCGTGGCGGCCAACCTGGTGCTGGCCTGGTGGCCTTCCGCAAGGGTGGCTCGCTGGCGCAGATGGTGCGCGCGTTCTACGTGGGCGAAGCCGCGAAGTTCGGCGTGACGATTGTCCTGTTCGTGGTGGTGCTGGCCACCCTCAGGGGCAGGCTGGTGCCCGGCGCGTTGTTTGGCGCGTTTGTAGCTACGTTCCTGGTGCACTGGCTGGTGCTGCCGCGGGCGATGCGCAGGCTGGATGCAATCCGGCCGGTAGCCAGAGTTGATGGCAGGTTTCTGAGGACAAGGGTCGCTACTTGAAGATCATGGCTGAACACGAAGCCCCGAGCACCGGCGAGTACATTCGCCACCACATCACCTTCCTTTCCAACAAGGAACAGACCTCGATCGTCGATTTTTCGGTGATCAACTGGGACAGCGTGGCGTGGTCGGTGTTGCTGGCCCTGGCGTTCGGCGCCAGTTTCTACTTCGCAACGCGCAAGGCCACCGCCGGTGCGCCGCGCGGCTTCCAGGCCTTCATCGAGCTGGTGGTCGAATTTGTCGACAACACGGTGCGCGACAGCTACCACGGCACCAGCCGGCTGATCGCCCCGCTGGCCCTGACCATCTTCGGCTGGGTGTTCCTGTTCAACTGCATGGACGTCATGCCGGTAGACCTGTTCCCGACCCTCGCCGGCGAGCGCCGGCCTGGCGCACATGAAGGTGGTGCCCGACAACGGACCTCAACATCACCTTCGGCCTGTCGCTGACAGTGTTCGCACTCATCATCTACTACAGCATCCGCTTCAAGGGCCTGGGTGGCTTCCTGGGCGAGCTCACGCTGCATCCGTTCCAGTCGAAGAACACGGCGGTGCAGGTGGCATTGATGCCCATCAACTTCATCCTCGAGTTCGTGCCGTTCATCGCCAAGCCCGTGTCACTGTCGCTGCGTCTCTACGGCAACATGTTTGCCGGCGAGATGATCTTCATGCTGATCGCGCTGTTCACCCTGTCGGCCGGGCTTCCATGGGCTGACCACGGTCGGCGGCTGGATGGGGTGGTGGCGCAGTTGGTGCTGGGGATCGTGTGGTCGGTGTTTCACTTCCTGATCGGCATCCTGCAGGCGTTCATCTTCATGATCCTGACGGTCATCTACCTGAGCCTGGCCAGCGAGAAGTCCAGCGCACTGATTTTTGGATTACGGTTTCGATTCGACGTTTTTTCTGGAGGAAATTATGGAATATGCAAACGTACAAGGCATGACGGCACTGGCCGTCGGCATCATCTTCGGTCTGGGCGCACTGGGTACCGCCATCGGCTTCGGCCTGCTGGGCGGCAAGCTGCTGGAAGGTTCGGCCCGCCAGCCGGAACTGGGCCCGATGTTGCTGGGTCGCTTCTTCGTGGTCGCGGCGTTCGTCGACGCGGTGGCGATGATCGGCATCGGCTTCGCGCTGTTCTTCACCTTCGCGAATCCGTTCCTCGGCCGGCGTCGCGCAGTAACGGTCTCCCGGGAGCTTGCTGTGAATATCAATCTCACATTGGTCATCCAGATGGTGGTGTTCGCACTGCTGATCTGGTTCACCATGAAGTTCATCTGGCCGCCGATCCTCGGGCCTGATGGAAGCGCGCTCGAAGAAGATCGCGCTCGGCCTCGCCGCCGCTGAGAAGGGGCAGCAGGACTTCGCCAATGCTGAACAGCGCGCCGAGGGCGTGATCACCGAGGCGCGAGTCCGTGCCAACGAGATCATCGACCAGGCACAGCGCCGCTCCAACGACATGGTCGAGGCTGCGCGGGTCAAGGCGCTGGAAGAGGGCGAGCGACTGGTCGCCGCCGCACGCAGCCAGATCGAGCTGGCCACCACCCGCGCACGGGAAGACCTGCGCAAGGAAGTGGCGCAGCTGGCCGTCAACTCCGCCTCCAAGTTGCTGGGTCGCGAGATCGACGCCAGCGCACACGCGGACCTGCTGGGCGCATTGGCCAAAGAGATCTAAATGGCAGATCGCAGCACCATCGCGCGTCCCTACGCCAAGGCGGCCTTCGCCGAAGCCAGGAGCGCCAATGCGCTGGACGCCTGGTCGACGCTGCTGCAGCGGGGTGCCGCCGTGGTTTCCGACGAGCGCATCTCCGCGCTGATCGGCAGCCCCAAGGTGACCGCCGCCGCAGCTGGCGCAGCTGGTCACCGACGTGGCTGGCACCGCCGGCACCGGCGAGGCGGGCGGCAATTTCCTGCGTTTGCTGGCCGACAGCCGTCGTCTCGGATTCCTCCCCGAGATCGCGGCCCGGTTCCAGGCGCTCAAGGACGATGCCGAAGGAACCGTCGACGTCACGGTGACTTCGGCGGCCGCCATGCCCGATGCGCAGCGCGAGCAGATCGCCGCCGCGCTGGCCAAGCGCTTCAACCGCAAGGTGCGCGTGCACGCCGACGTGGATCCTGCGCTGATTGGCGGCGCCGTGGTGCGCGCCGGCGACATGGTGATCGACGGCTCCCTCAAATCGCGACTCGAGCGCATGGCGTTCGAGCTGACTGCTTAAGAATTTTTGTAAAGGACATCAAGTCATGTCGATCAAGGCATCGGAAATCAGCGACCTCATCGGTCAGCGGATCAAGAACTTCGCCGGCGGCACCGAGGCCAGCAACGTGGGCACGGTCATGTCGGTCACCGACGGCATCGTGCGCATCCACGGCCTGGCCGACGCACGCTACGGCGAAATGCTCGAGTTCCCGGGCCGTATCATGGGCCTGGCACTGAACCTGGAGCAGGATTCGGTCGGTGCGGTGATCCTGGGCGAGTACAAGGGCATCCGCGAAGGCGACACGGTCAAGACCACGGGGCGCATCCTGGAGGTGCCGGTGGGACCGGAGCTGCTGGGCCGCGTGGTCGATGCGCTGGGCAACCCCATCGACGGCAAGGGTCCGCTCAATGCCAAGCTGACTGCCCCCATCGAGCGCGTGGCCCCGGGCGTCATCTATCGCAAGAGCGTCAACCAGCCGGTGCAGACCGGCTACAAGGCCGTGGACTCGATGGTGCCCATCGGCCGCGGCCAGCGCGAACTGATCATCGGCGATCGCCAGACCGGCAAGACCGCCATGGCCATCGACACCATCATCAACCAGAAGTCCTCCGGCATTAAGTGCGTGTACGTGGCCATCGGCCAGAAAGCCTCGACCATAGCCAACGTGGTGCGCAAGCTCGAAGAGCACAACGCCATGTCGCACACCATCATCGTGGCAGCTCCGGCCTCCACTCCGGCCGCGCTGCAGTACATCAGCGCCTATTCGGGCGTGACCATGGGCGAATACTTCATGGACAACGGCGAGGATGCGCTGATCGTCTATGACGACCTTTCCAAGCAGGCCGTTGCCTATCGCCAGATCTCGCTGCTGCTGCGCCGCCCGCCGGGCCGCGAGGCCTATCCTGGCGACGTGTTCTACCTGCACAGCCGCCTGCTGGAGCGCAGCGCGCGCGTCAACGAGCAGTACGTGGAGATGGTCACCAAGGGTCGCGTCAAGGGCAAGACCGGTTCGCTGACCGGCCTGCCCATCATCGAGACCCAGGCCGGCGACGTCACCGCGTTCGTGCCCACCAACGTGATCTCGATCACCGACGGACAGATCTTCGTCGAGTCGGACCTGTTCAACGCCGGCATCCGCCCGGCCATGAACGCCGGCATCTCGGTGTCGCGCGTCGGTGGCTCGGCACAGACCGACATCATCAAGCGCCTGGGTGGCGGCATCCGCCTGGCACTGGCGCAGTACCGCGAGCTGGCGGCGTTCTCGCAGTTCGCCTCGGACCTGGACGAAGCCACCCGCAAGCAGCTGGAGCGCGGCCAGCGCACCACCGAGGTGATGAAGCAGAAGCAGTTCGCGCCCATGTCGGTGGCGGAGATGGCCCTGTCCATCTATGCGGTCAACAACGGCTACATGGACAAGGTGCCGCTGACCAAGATCGTGGATTTCGAAAATGCCATGCAGGGGTATCGCCAAGGCCAGCCACAAGCCGGACCTGGACGCGATCAATGGCGAGCCGGTGCTCAAGAAGCACGAGGCCACGCTCAAGAAGATCGTCGAGAACTTCATCGCCACGGGCTCGTATTAAGGACTGAGTTCAGCAAATGCCCGGCACCAAGGAAATCCGCAGCAAGATCGTGAGTGTCAAAAGCACTCAGAAGATCACCAAGGCCATGCAGATGGTCGCGACCAGCAAGATGCGTCGCGCCCAGGACCGCATGAAGCTGGCGCGCCCGTACGCCGACAAGATCCGCAGCGTCATCGGCAACCTGCAGCATGCCAACCCGGATTACCGGCATCCGTTCCTGGCCAGCCGCCCGGTCAAGAACGTCGGGCTTATCGTGATCTCCACCGATCGCGGCCTGGCCGGCGGCCTCAACGCCAACCTGTTCAAGCAGACACTGCTGTCGATCCGTGAATGGCAGGAGAAGGGCGCCGGCGTCTCGCTGTGCCTGATCGGCAGCAAGGGCACGGCGTTCTTCAAGCGCCTGTCGCTGCCCATCCTTGCCAGCGTCTCGGGCATGGGCGACAAGCCGCATGTCAACGACCTGATCGGTTCGGTCAAGGTCATGCTCGATGCGTATCGCGACGGCAAGATCGACCGGCTGTACCTGGTGCACGCCGAATTCGTCAACACCATGACGCAGAAGCCGCGCATCGACCAGCTGCTGCCGGTGGATCCTTCGGACAAGGCCCAGCTGCAGACGCACTGGGACTATCTGTACGAGCCGGATGCGTCGGCGATACTCGACGGATTGCTGATGCGCTATATCGAATCGCAGGTGTACCGCGGCGCGGTCGAGAACGTCGCATCGGAAATGGCCGCGCGCATGGTCGCGATGAAGGCCGCCACCGATAACGCCGGCAAGCTGATCAGCGAACTGCAACTCGTCTACAACAAGGCCCGCCAGGCCGCGATCACCAAAGAGCTCGCGGAAATCGTCGGCGGCGCTGCAGCGGTCTAGCGCTGCCAAGAATTCTTGAGGATACAGAAAATGGCTACAGGCAAAATCATCCAGATCATCGGGCCCGTCATCGACGTGGAGTTCCCGCGCGAGGCCATTCCGGCCGTGTACGAGGCGCTGAAGCTCGCCGACGTCGACCTGACGCTGGAAGTGCAGCAGCAGCTGGGCGACGGCGTGGTGCGCACCATCGCGATGGGCGCTTCTGAAGGTTTGAAGCGCGGCCTGGCAGTCAATGCCACGGGCAAGCCCATCAACGTGCCGGTGGGCAAGGCCACACTGGGCCGCATCATGGACGTGCTGGGTGTGCCGCAGGACAACCGCGGCCCGGTGGCCGCCGAAAGCACGCTGCCCATTCACCGTCCCGCGCCGGCCTTCGATGAGCAGGCCGGCGGCCAGGACCTGCTGGTCACGGGCATCAAGGTGGTCGACCTGCTGGTGCCGTTTGCCAAGGGCGGCAAGATCGGCCTGTTCGGTGGTGCCGGCGTGGGCAAGACCGTGACCATGCTGGAGTTCATCAACAACATCGCCAAGCAGTACTCGGGCCTTTCGGTGTTCGCCGGCGTCGGCGAGCGCACCCGCGAAGGCAACGACTTCTATCACGAGATGGCCGAGTCCGGCGTCATCGACCTGGAGCAGCTGGACAACTCCAAGGTCGCGATGGTGTACGGCCAGATGAACGAGCCGCCGGGCAACCGCCTGCGTGTGGCACTGACCGGCCTGACCATGGCCGAATACTTCCGCGACGAGATCCAGCCCAATGGCAAGGGCCGCGACGTGCTGTTCTTCGTCGACAACATCTATCGCTACACGCTGGCCGGCACCGAAGTGTCGGCGCTGCTGGGGCGCATGCCCTCGGCCGTGGGTTACCAGCCCACGCTGGCCGAGGAAATGGGCGTGCTGCAGGAGCGCATCACGTCCACCAAGACCGGATCGATCACCTCCATCCAGGCCGTGTACGTCCCGGCGGACGACCTGACCGATCCGTCGCCGGCCACCACGTTCGCGCACCTTGACGCCACGGTCGTGTTGTCGCGGCAGATCGCGTCGCTGGGCATCTTCCCCGCGGTGGATCCGCTGGACTCCACCAGCCGCCAGCTGGACCCGCTGGTCATCGGTGAAGAGCACTACAACGTTGCCCGTGGCGTGCAGGCGGTACTGCAGCGTTACAAGGAGCTGCAGGACATCATCGCCATCCTGGGCATGGACGAGCTGTCGGCGGACGACAAGGCCGACCGTGTTCCGCGCGCGCAAGATCCAGCGCTTCCTGTCGCAGCCGCTCAACGTCGCCAAGGTGTTCACCGGCCAGGACGGCAAGATCGTCCCGCTGGCCGACACCATCCGCGGCTTCAAGGGCATCATCAACGGCGACTATGACCACCTGCCCGAGCAGGCGTTCTACATGGTCGGCGGCATTGAAGAAGCGGTCGAGAAGGCCAAGACGCTCGAACTAAGCCCGGCTTCAGGAACCGCTAACCATGGCCAACAAGACATTCACGTCGACATCGTCAGCGCCGAAGGCGAGATTTTCGCTGGCGACGCGGAGATGGTGTTCGTGCCGGCCAGGGAAGGCGAGCTGGGCATCACCCCGCGCCATGCGCCGCTGCTGACGTTGATCAAGGCCGGTGAGGTGCGCGTCAAGAACGGCGAGGAAGAGCAGTCCATCTTCGTCGGCGGCGGGGCGCTGGAGATCCAGCCGCACAAGGTGACCATCCTTGCCGATACCGCCATCCGCGCCGATGACATCGACGAGGCGGCGGCGATTGCCGCCAAGCAGCGCGCCGAAGAGGCGCTGGCCGGCAAGGCCGACCGGCTGGACCAGGCCGAGGCGTTTGCCGAACTGGTGCGCGCGTCCGAACAGCTGAAGATCCTCGAAAGGCTGCGCAAGATCCGCGGCTGATTGCCGCACCGGCGCGCGGCCACCGGGTGCGCGTGCGCCAATTGACTAATCGCCTCGGGCGCGGCCACAGTACGGCCATGCTCAACCGCCGCCGTTTTCTGCAAACCTCACTTCTGACTACGGCGGCGACATTGCCCGCCAGCCATGCCTGGTCGGTGATCCTGGGCCCAACCCCGGTGGACCGCGACCTGGAGGCACTGACCGGCGATGGCAAGCAGGTCACGTTGCCGCGCTCCGCAGTGCAGGACCTGGGCGACAGCCTGCGCGGCAACCTGATCCTGCCTGGACATCCCGCTTACGATCCGGCGCGCCGCGTCTGGAATGCGCAGATGGACAAGCACCCGGCGCTGATCATCCAGCCGCGCGGCGCCGCCGACGTGCGCAGCGCCGTGCAGTTCGCGCGCGCGTCGAACCTGCTGGTGGCGGTCAAGGGCGGGGGACACAGTCCTTCGGGCAAGTCCACCTGCGAGCGCGGCATGCTCATCGACCTGTCGCTGCTGCGCGGCGTGAGCGTTGATCCGGAAAAGAGAATCGCGCATGTGGCCGGCGGCAGCCTGCTGGGTGACCTGGACTACGAGGCCATGGCGCATGGACTGGTGACCACCGCGGGCACGGTCTCGCACACCGGCGTGGGCGGGCTCACGCTGGGCGGCGGCTTCGGTCGCCTGGCGCGGCGCTTCGGCCTGGCGCTGGACAACGTGCGCGGCGTCGAAGTGGTCGCGGCCAACGGCGACATCCTGCACGCCAGTGCCGAGGAGAATCCCGAGCTGTTCTGGGGAGTGCGCGGCGGCGGCGGCAACTTCGGCGTGGTCACCGCGTTTGATTTCGACCTGCATCCCATGCAGCGCCAGGTGATCGGCGGCAACCTGCTCTTTCCATTGAGCCAGGCGCGCAGCGTGCTGTGCTTCTACGCGGACTACGAAGGCACGGTGCCGGACGACATGTACTTGAGCGGCGCCATCAGCAGCAACGGAAACTTCAGCGGCCAGAGCGGCGTGGGGTTCATCATCTGCCACAGCGGGGCGCCGGCCGACGCGGAAAAGATCCTGCGCCAGCTGCGCAAAGCCGGCACGCCCATGGTCGATACCGTCAAGGCGCAGGACTACTGCACGCTGCAGAGATCTGGCGACCTCGACGAGAAGCGCGCCATCGGTTCGTATTCGAAAACCGGCTTCGTGCACAAGATCTCGCCGCAACTGGTCGACGTCATGGTCACCGGCCTTGGAAGAGCACCCGCAGCGCCAGACCCACGTGGGCTTCCAGCACTGCGGTGGAGCGATCTCGCGCATCGCGCCGGATGCCACGGCGTTTCCGCATCGCGGCATCCACGCCACCTCGTTGCTGACGGTGGACTGGCCGGCCAACGTCGATCCGGCGCCGCACGTGAAGTGGCTGCTGGCGTACTGGGATGCGATTCGCCCGCATACGGATGGCTTCTACACCAATGACGCCTCGGACGAGACGCAGAAGCAGCTGGACGAGAACTACCTGGGCAACCTGCCGCGGCTGGTAAAGCTCAAGAACAAGTATGACCCGACCAACCTGTTCCGCCTCAACGCCAATGTAAGACCGGCGGCATAGTCGCGATGCCGACTCCCGCGTCCGCGAGCCAGCTACCCCTGTTTCACATCGTCGGCTTCACCGGCCATCGGGTGATCTCGCAGCCGCAGGTCATTGGCGACGCCATCGGCGAGGCCCTGGAGTTCCTCAAGCGCGAGACCCTGGGCGAGTGGGTGGTGCTGTCGTCCGTGGCTGAGGGCGGCGACCAGCTGTTTGTCCGCCAGGCCCTGCAACGTCACATGTCATGGCACGCCATCCTGCCCCTGCCGCATACGGAATTCGCGCGCGACTTCACGCCGGAGAAGTGGAAGGAAGTCCAGGGGCTGCTGCTCAAGGCCGAGCACCTGCAGATCAGCAATGACGACGAGGGCCTGCGCGACGACGCCTACCTGGACTGCGGCATGGAGACCGTCAACGGGTCGGACCTGCTGCTGGCCGTCTGGGATGGCGAGGCGGCGCGCGGCCGCGGCGGCACCGCCGAGGTGATCGAGTACGCCCGCTCGGTCAGCAAGCCCATCCTCATCATCGATGCCAACTACCGGGCAGCGGCGGGTCGAGAACTGGAACGCACTCAACGTGCGCGAGCCGGAGTTGATGAGCCTCAACCGGCTGCCGGACGCGCGTACCTGGGGCGAGAATCCCTTCAAGGCGCCGGACGAGGTGTTCGCGTTCCAGCAGAAGTGCGACTACGCGGCCACGCGCAGCGCGCCGGGCGTGCGCCGCATGACGGTGTCGACCGTGCTGGTGCACGTGCTGGCCACGATGATAGCCGCGGCGAGCCTCGCCTATGGACTGCACCTGGCCTCGCTGGCCTGGACCAAGCTGTTGTGCCTGGGATCCGGCGTCGCGGTGGCCCTGGTGCTGCGCCGGCGCGTGCATTCGGAGCGCAGCTGGGTCAAGTGCCGGCTGGCCTCGGAGTTCTGCCGTTCCGCGCTGGCCACCTGGGGACTGCCGCGCGCCACCAACCTGCTGCAGGACCTGGACCTGCCAGTGGTGCATCACCTGGCCCGCTCGCTGCGCATCCTGCACGGCCGCGCGGCCGCCGTGCAGCCGGTGCCGATTCGGAGTTCCAGCGCGTCTATCGCGAGCAGCGCATCGAGGATCAGCTCAAGTATTACCGGCGCCAGGAGCAACGCGCGCTGCCGCTGCTGCACCGGCTGCGCCAGGTGTTCTGGCTGGCCACGGTCATGGCCATGGTGTGCGTCACCATCTACGCGCTGACGCTGAGCAACCACGTGCACGTGCCCGCCTGGCTGCAGCATACGGTGTTCGATTTCCTGCCCATCTGCCTGCCGGTGGCAGCCGCGGCCACCATCTCGATCATCTCAATCAACGACCTGCAGCGGCGGGTGGCGCGCTACCGCGACATGCAGGCCACGCTTGGGGCCTGCGGCGCGCAGATCTCCTACTGCAGCACCTGGAACAGCCTGGAGCGCGTGGTGCTGCGCACCGAGCGTGCACTGTTGCAGGAGGTCATCGAGTGGCATTCGCTGGCCAGCTTCAGCGAATCGCACTGACCACGATGCGCCGATGATCACCGAATACAAGTACCGCGCGTTCATCAGCTACAGCCACCGCGACGAACAGTGGGCCTCGTGGCTGCACAAGAGTCTGGAGACCTATCGCGTGTCCGAAGCGCCTGGTGGGCAAGGACTCCCCGCACGGGGTGGTGCCGCCGCGGTTCGCGCCGATCTTCCGGGATCGCGACGAGCTGGCCACGGCCACCAACTTGGGCGAGACGCTGACGCGCGCGCTGCAGCAGTCGCAGTTCCAGATCGTCATCTGTTCCATGGCTGCGGCCAAGTCGCGCTGGGTCAACGAGGAGATCCTGGCCTTCAAGCGATTGGGCCGCGAGAGCCGCATCTTCTGCCTGCTGGTGGATGGCGAACCCGGCTCATCCCAGGTGCCGGGACTGGAGGCCATGGAGTGCTTCCCGCAGGCGTTGCTGTACGTGATGGGCGCCGACGGCAATCTCACCAGCACGCGCAGCGAACCGATTGCCGCGGACGTGCGTCCCAACAAGGACGGCAAGAACGACGCGCGCCTGAAGTTGCTGGCCGGCATGCTGGGGGTCGGGCTCGACGATCTCAAGCAGCGTGAAGCGCATCGACGGCGCCAGCGACTGACGTTGTTGCTGACCGCGACCACCATCGGCATGGTCGTCACCTCGACGCTGGCCACCACCGCATGGCTGGCACGCAATGAGGCAGAGCGGCAACGCGTGCGCGCGCAGGCGGAGGCCGAGACCGCGCGCCAGACCACGCGCTTTATGGTGGACCTGTTCAAGGTGTCCGATCCCAGCGAGGCGCTGGGCAACACCATCACCGCGCGCGAGATCCTGGACAAGGGCGCCGCGCGCATCAAGACCGAACTGACTGAGCAGCCGGCCATCCAGGCCACGCTGATGGACACGATGGGGACCGTGTACACCAGCCTGGGGCTGTACGGCGCCGGCGGTGCAGTTGATGCAGCAGGCGCTGGAGAAGCGCCGCACGCTGCTGGGTCCGCAGCACCTGGATGTCGCGCAGAGCCTCAATAATCTGGGCGACGCGTTGATCCGTCAGCCAGAGTACACGCAGGCCGAGCGGGACATGCGGCAGGCGCTGGCAATCCGCAAGCAATTGCTCGGCCCGGACAGCGCGGACGTCGCCTCGACCTTGAGTTCGCTGGCCGACGTGATGGCGTACCAGGGGCGATTCAAGGAAGGCCCGCCGCTGATCGAGGATGCGCTGCGGATCCGTACCAAGCATTTTGGTGATCGCAGTCAACCAGTCGCCAAGAGCATCGCGGACCTGGGCCGAAACTATGGCGGGATGGGTGACTTCAAGCAGGCCGAGGAATACCTGCGCCGCGCCGCAGATATCCAGCGCGCACTGCACCCCAACGGGCACCCCGAGTTGTCAGAGGCCGTCAACAATCTTGCCCTCGCGCTGATGGAGCTGGGGCGTCCGATGAGGCCGAGCCCCTGTTCGAAGAGGTGCTGACGCATGCAGCGCAAGCTGCTGGGGGATGCGCATCCGGACCTGGCCGGTGCACTCAACAACCTGGCCTACGCGCGCGAGGTGCACGGCAACCTGCGCGGCGCCGAGGCGGCCTACCGCGAGGCACTGGCGATGAACCGCAAGCTGCTGGGCGAGCGGCACCCGGAAGTGGCCAATACGATGAGCAACATCGCGTTCGTGACCTACGCGGAGGGGCGACATCGTGAGGCCGTCGACCTGCTGCGTGCATCGCTGGACATGCGCCGAGATCTGCTGGGCAATGAACATCCGGACGTGGCCTCCAGTGCCGCGAACCTGGCGTACCTGCTGATCGATTCGGGCATCAACGAAGACGCCGGGCAGTTGATCGAGCAGAGCCTGGCCATGCGTCGCAAGCTGCTGGGCCCGGACCACCCGAGCGTTGCCACCACGCTGACCGTGCGCGCCTACCTGTTGCTGACGCAGCGCAAGTACGCCGCCGCGATGGCGGACACGGAAGAGGCGGACCGGATCCTGGCGCCCCGATTTGCAGCGTCGCAATGGCAGCGCGCCATGGCTTTGAACGTTCATGGTGCAGCCCTGGCGGGCTTGGGCAAGTTCGCCTTGGCGGAAAAGGAGCTGCTTTCCAGCCTGGACCCCCTGTCTGGAGCCCCCATCCCCAATGCCGCGGCAAGGGGGCGGCAGCGGCTGGCCCAGCTGTACACGGCCTGGGGTAAGCCGGAGATGGCGCAAAAGTACCTGCACCAATAGGCAGGCAACCCATTGGCGGGGCTACATTAGATTGCCCATATGTAATGCAGGATCGTGACAGGCATCACGATTTGTGGTCCGATCAACTGATCACAAGACTAGTTGCTCAAGAACACAGAAAAAGGATGAGGTCTCGGCCCCCATGATTTCCAAGAAGATTCGGGTCTGCGACAGGGAATTCTCGCCTTGCTTGCTGCGACAGGCATTTCAGTGTCCCTACCTGCCGCAGCCGACGGCACCACGCAGACCCTTGATCGCGTCTTCGCATACACCCCGGGTGCTGCGATCAACCTGGCGGTTGGTAACGCCAGTCGTCCACCCGATTTCACGCCCTTGCTGCTGAGCGGCACCGCCATATCAACCTGCACGTTGACCGTGGCCAGTGGCATCTACTGTCTCGACGGCCAGACCGTGCGCCAGTGGCCCAATCCGATGACGGCCGACAACACCAGCCTGTTCTCCTGTGGAGCCGCGCTGGGTCTCGACCCCAAAAAGGACTCGTGCACGACCATGACGGTCGATGACAAAGGAGCCATCTGGCTTGGCGTCAGAAGCGTGCCCAGCAACTGGCCAGCACGCCCGTCCTGGATACCCGACGATATCTGGGTCGCGCGCAGACCAGGCACAATTCCAATAGCGTCTTCAAGGTGGTTCGCAGACAGCGGCCTGCCCCGATGCAAGCGGGCATCACCGACGGGGTGCGACCGCAACACAGTTCTATTTCAGTCGCCCGCCATAGTGGATCTGGCCTCGATCAGCGGTCCGGCTGCCGACGATTTTCGCCCGCTGCCCAACAGCCAGCCCCAGGCCGGTGTGCTGGGTGTCGAGGAGCGCAAGGCCGCGGTGTTCTATCCGGATCCCCAGGCCACTGCGCCGATTACGGTGGTCAGCGCCAAGGACTGGGGACTCAAAGGCAATGAACTGCTGCAGGACATTACGCTGCTGCAGATGCCGCTGGACAGCGGCGGCAAGCTCAACTTCATTCTCGCGACCACCTCGAACGGCCGGGTAATGGCCAAGAACACTGAAATGGCGGGGTTGGCCTTCGAGGTCTATAACATCCCTGCGGCCCGCGGCGTTGCCACGCCCAATGCTGCCAAGCGTTCTTCCGCAACGCAGACGTATGGCCTGCGCGTGAGCCAGACCTCCGGCGAGATCTACGCTTCGGACTTTTCCTACTGCCAGGTTGTGTCACTGAAGGCACAACTCACATCCAATGGCCAGGGGCTGGTCAATCCGCTGCAACGCGACCAGCTGCTTAACGGTCGACACCAATCCCAGTCACACCGCGTATCCGGCGCTGGGTCTGACGCTGGCACCGGGCATCAGCATCGATCTGCGGGCGACGTGCACGGTGAGCTGCGCGGTCATCAAGTCCAGCACCGGGGACCCGGCCGTGCAGCTGTCCTCGGTGCAGCTGGGCGCCGGGACTTCAGGCGTTACGGTGTTCCAGGTCAAGAACATTCCTGACTGCCGTTATGCCTCGCAGCTGGACGCGTCCAAGCTGCAGCTGTGCATTTCAAGGCCAATGCGACTGACCAGGTGCTGATCGATCCGTCCGGAAACCCGGTCTCGATCGGTACCGGTGGCGCATTGGGCACCACGCTGCCGCCGGCCGCGCTGTACCTCAACGTCAGGCCGCTGATGCCCAGGACGCGACACGCTCGTTCAACCTCAATAGCGAGGATCCGGCCCAGAACGGGCTGCCCAAGCTGCTGATCTCGCCGCAGTACCGCGCACAGCCGCGGAACGGCTACGTGTTCCAGGCGATGTTCGTCGTCACGCACCCGGCCTGCACTTCAAGGGCGTATTCGAGGCGAATACTACGTCCGGCCTGGAAGGGCTGACCTCAAGCCTCGGTGCTCGCCGCCCCCACCGGGGCTGGATCCGACGCTGCCCAACCCGGCGCCAAACCTGCTGGCCTGGGACGTCGGGACGTTCGTGTCCGAGACGTACCTCAGCGTGGGCACCAAGTACGTCGACACGCTGGTCAACTACGGGCCGTGCGGTTCGGCACGGGCCTGTCGCGCATGTCGCTGCTGCCGTACAACATGGAAATCGCTCCGGACACCTATGGTCCGACGGTGTTGTCCGCCACGCCACTGCCCACGGCCGGCAATGACGCGGTATTCGGCCGCCTGATGCGGTTTGGTGACCTCAGCGACCGTGCGGCTATGTGTTTCAGGGCTGGCCTGCAAGCCGGGGACAATCCCGGTGATGCGGCGCCATTGTCGCCGGACATCTGCGTCAGGACTGGGAACAATGCCGGATGCCAACGCCAGCGACCAGCTGTACTGGATCGGTGAGACGTTCCGGCGCCATGGTAGGCGCATTCCAGAACGGCGACCACGACCGGGAGCAGCCCGTTGACCAGCAGGATCGCGGCTATTGCGATGCGATACGCGAGCGGTTCACGCAATTCCAGCAGGCTTTGCCGGCATTGATCGACCGATGACATCGCCAACCGCCTAGGGGAGCTCAAGTCCGCGTCAACGTCATGCTGCCACTGTATGACGACCGCTTCTGCCGTCGGTCCCGGAGACGGGCTTCTGTAGCGAGCGTGTCACGGTGTCTGCCCGGCACCGCAGCTCCGTGCAGACACGCGCACGACTAGCGCGGCGCCCAGGTCCGGGCGGCCCCGGAGGCTGATATGTCGAAGTGTGTCCTTAACATCGGCGAAGTCCAGTTCGAAGACTGGCCGCCGATGTTCCAGCCCAAGGGCGAGGCGGCCACGCGCTTTGCCTCGCGCATGGCGCAGGTGGGCGCCAAGATCGGCGCGCAGCTGCTGGGCTACAACATCACGGCCGTACCGCCGGGCAAGCGTGCGTTTCCGCTGCACAACCACCATGCCAACGAGGAGATGTTCTTCATCCTCAGTGGCAGTGGCGAGCTGCGCATCGCGGATGAACGCATCACCCTGCGCGCCGGGGACTTCATCGCCAGTCCGCCGGGCGGCCCGGAGACCGCGCACCAGATCATCAACACTGGCAGCGAGGAGTTGCGCTATCTGGCGGTGAGCACGCTGCTCACGCCGGAGATCGTGGAGTATCCGGACTCCGGCAAGTTCGGCACCATCCTGCGCCGGAAGCTGCCCGACGGATCGGTGCGCGTGCTGCGCCACGTCGATCGCGAGGGCACGGGCTTGGACTACTGGGAAGGCGAGTAGCCTTCAGCGTCGCGCCACCGCCGGATGCTGGATGACGTGCTGTCCGGCCTGGGCCGCCACCAGCGCCATCATGTTGAGCACGCGCCGCACCGTGGACGAGGGCGTCAGCACATGCGCTGGCGCCGCAGCACCCATGAGTATCGGGCCGATCGTCGAGCCCTCGCACTGACCACCTTGAGCACGTTGAACAGGATGTTGGCCGCATCGAGGTTGGGGCAGATCAGGATGTTGGCCTCGCCCTTCAGCGGGCTGTCCATGAGATTGTCCTTGCGGATGCACCTCCAGCAGTGCCGCATCGGCGTGCATCTCGCCATCGCATTCGATGTTCGGCGCCAGCGCCGGAATGTCTCGTAGGCCTCGCGCGCGCGTGGCCGACTCGCGCCGCGATGAGCCGTAGTTGGAGTGCGACAGGAAGGCCACCTTGGGGATCAGGCCGAACAGCTGCACCTCGATGGCAGACTGCAGCGCGATCTGCGCCAGCAGTTCGGAGGAAGGGCATTCGTTGACATAGGTGTCGGCGATGAACAGCGTGCGCTTGTCCAGTGGTCAGTGCGTTGAGCGTCGCCAGCGCCGACTCATCGGCGCGCAGGCCGATCACATCCGCGATCTTGTCCAGGTGCGCGTCGAAGCGGCCGTGCAGGCCGCACAGCATGGCGTCCGCGTCCCCCAGCTTCACCATCAGCGCCGCAATGGTGGTGGTGGAGCGACGCACGGCGGTCTTGGCCGCCTCCGGACTGATGCCGCGGCGTCCCATGATGCGGTGATAGGTCTGCCAGTACTGCTTGAATCGCGGATCATCGTCCGGATTGACTCAGGTCGATGTTCTTGCCCGGGCGCAGGCGCAGGCCGGCCTTGGCGATGCGCTGCTCGACCACCGCCGGTCGGCCGATCAGAATGGGCGTGGCCAGGCCATCATCCAGCGCGAATCTGCGCCGCGCGCAGCACGCGCGGATCCTCGCCTTCGGCCAAGACCACGCGCTTGCGCGTGGACGCGTTGGCGGCGGTGAACACCGGGCGGATCAGCATGCCGGCGGCGGCGAACATGTGCGTCAGCTGCGCGCGGTAGGCGTCCATGTCGGCGATCGGACGGGTCGCGACACCCGAGGCGGCGGCGGCGGCGGCCACGGCCGGTGCAATGCGCAGGATCAGCCGCGAATCAAAGGGCTTCGGGATGATGTACTCGTCGCCGAAGCGCAGTTCCTGACCGGCATAGGCGCTGGCCACTTCTTCGCTGATCTCGTCCTTGGCCAGTTCGGACAGTTCCTTTACGCAGGCCAGCTTCATTTCGGCCGTGATCTGGGTCGCCCCGCAGTCCAGCGCGCCACGAAAGATGTAGGGGAAGCACAGGACGTTGTTGACCTGGTTGGGATAGTCCGAACGACCGGTGGCGATGATGCAGTCGGGCCGTGCCGCCAGCGCCAACTCCGGACGGATCTCCGGCTCCGGGTTGGCCAGGGCCAGGATGATGGGATGCGGCGCCATCTGCTTGCACCATGTCCGGCGTCAGCACGCCACCGGTGGAGCAGCCCAGGAACACGTCCGCGCCGGCATGACATCGGCCAGCGTGCGCGCGCGGTGCGCTGCGCGTAGCGCGCTTTCTCGGGATTGAAGGAATCCTCGCGGCCGCTGTAAGAGCACGCCCTTGGAGTCGCAGGCGAGGATATTGTCGCGCGTGAGACCCAGGCCCACCATCAGGTCGAGGCAGGCGATGGCGGCGGCGCCCGCGCCCGACACCACCACCTTGACCTCGCCGATGTTCTTGCCCACCAGCTCCAGGCCATTGATGATGGCGGCGGCCGCGATGATCGCCGTACCGTGCTGGTCGTCATGGAACACCGGAATGTTGACGCGCTCGGTGAGCATGCGCTCGATGTCGAAGCATTCCGGCGCCTTGATGTCCTCCAGGTTGATGCCGCCCAGCGTCGGCTCCATGGCCGCAATGATGTCGACCAGCTTGTCGGGGTCGCGCTCGGCCAGTTCGATGTCGAACACATCGATGCCGGCGAACTTCCTGAACAGGCAGCCCTTGCCCTCCATGACCGGCTTGGCCGCCAGTGGACCGATGTCTCCCAGGCCCAGCACCGCGGTGCCGTTGGTGACGACGCCGACGAGGTTGCCGCGCGAGGTGTACAGCGCCGCGGTCCGCGGATCGGCCTCGATTTCCAGGCAGGGATAGGCCACGCCCGGGGAGTAGGCCAGCGACAGGTCGCGCTGGTTGGTCAGCGGCTTGGTCGGCGAGACCGAGATCTTTCCCGGAGCCGGCAGGCGGTGGTAGTCGAGGGCGGAATCGCGCAGGGCGCTCTCCGCTGGAGTCAGCGTGTCGGTCATACTCGTCGCCTGTGACTGGCCCTGCGTTGGGATGGGCGGATTATCGCGAGTGATAACCCATAGCGCCAGCCGGGAAAAGGACTATTCGGGCAGGTCCAACGGGCTGCGCACCGCCCGACCACCCCGATTCAGCACGTGTGTGTAGATCATGGTGGTCGCCACGTCCGAGTGCCCCAGCAGTTCCTGAACCGAGCGGATGTCGTAGCCCGCCTGCAACAGGTGCGTGGCGAAGCAGTGGCGGAAGGTATGGCAGCCCGCCGTTTTGTTGATGCCCGCCCGCTTCATCGCCAGGGCCACGGTCCGCTGCACCGTTCGCGGGTGCACATGGTAGCGGACGGTCGAACCGTCGTAGGGGTCCCGACAGCAGGTGCGTGACGGGAATACCCACTGCCACGCCAATGAATTCGCCGCGCCGGCGTTCTTTCGCTTGAGCGCATTGGGCATGGACACCCCGGGCGCGCCCGCGTGGCGCTCGCGCAAAAACCACGCCTCAAGCGCGGCAAGGTGCGTTCGCAGCGGCTCGACCAGGTTTTCGGGAATCACCGTTATCCGGTCCTTCCCACCCTTGCCGCTGCGCACCGTCAGTTCGTGTCGCTCAAGATTAAGATCCTTGACCCGCAACTCGAGCGCTTCAAAGAGCCGCAGGCCACTGCCGTAGAGCAGGCCGACGACAAGTCTGGATCGCCCACGCAGTTCTGCAAAGACCCTGCGTACTTCCGCATGCGTAAGGACAACCGGTAGCCGCTTGGATTTGTCCGCCCGCACTACCTTGTCGAGGAAGGGCAGCTCGAGATGCAGTACCTCTCGATAGAGAAATATGAGCGCTGCGAGTGCCTGATTCTGAGTGGATGCGGAGACCTTGAGATCTACCGCCAAGTGCGTCAGGAACGAAGTGATTTCCTGGGCGCCGAGATCCCGCGGGTGGCGTCGGCCGCAGAACCGAACATACCTTATTATCCAGGCCACATACGCTGTTTCCGTGCGTAGGCTATAGTGGCGCAGACGAATGTTTTCCCGAACGACACCGATAAGAGTGGGAGGCTTGGGGGATTCCATGTCCGATAAATCCATTATTGCGACACGCCGTATATCGCGAGTCGCCCGTAGGATTAACAGCAGCTTGGTCCCTCCGCCACCTCCATATCTGACGTGTTTGTCCAAATATTCCAATATCACGACAAACATAATTACTTGTTAGGTGGCACTTTGAGGTCCCTCGACACTCTCTCTGCTTTTCCTTGCGCCCTCGATAGCCTCAAGCGCCATG
>CAVSAR010000005.1:0-183218 GCA_963726085.1 uncultured Pseudomonadota bacterium
TCGTGCGATCTAATAGACGCTTGAATCACGAGCCAGCTAAGAACCCTGCATTTGATGATACCGGCTATCGTTAAGACTCCGAACCTGTACGCGCTCCAGTCTTGAGGACCAAAGTATTGAATGGCGAACGCGCCACCAACTATGGGAACGGCTAAGGTATAGGGACGCGAGACGGTCCATTCTTACTTTGACCTGAGGTAAGAGTGAAATATGAGAAGAGCCATAACCGGTGCACCGGCCAATCCCACGACCGCAGCAAAACTTGTGGGCGCGTGGGCCCTCAAGGATGACGAACAGCGCTGCGGTCACTACCCGCCTAGCGTACTGTATATCTATACAGTTTGTACATGCCGAGATATTCGTCCTGCGTACCACCCCGATCGTGACGCCCCGGTGCACTGTCTGCAGCGGCGCGTCCATTCGGTCGAATGCGGCACCCAGCAGGTTCGGGAACAGTGCACCAGCGTTCATGGCGTTCAGCTATTGCTTGGCCAACGCCGGGTTGGTGCGCCGCGGCGAGGCATCGGCAATCTTGAACCCCACCACCAGCAGTGACAGGAACGCGCCCAGCAACGCCGCCACCAGCGTCGTGCGCGTCACGCTGACCACGTCCAGGCCACTGCCCGGCCGCACGGTGAACACCACAAACAGCAGCGGCGCGATAAACAGCATCACCGACGTGAAGGACACCCAGAATCCACTGGCCTCCCCCGACGAGCACAGTGCCGCCAGCACTCGCCGCAGCGGTGCGGACAGCACGTACACCAGGATGGTGCTCAGGATGAGGCTGATGACAACCGCAACCATTAGTGAAAGTCCCGCGTTCATGACACTTCTCCTTGCTTCGCCTATAAATCTCTTTGCCCTTCAATGGCGCTTGCCGGCGCCGGGTCGAAGGTCCAGCAGCCGCGCCACGCCGCCACCGAGCTTCATCAGGGTGGCCAGCTGCGAGCGCGGCAGCTTCAGCATCTGCTCGTACCAGCGACTGGTCTGCTCGACGAACTCCAGCATCTCCCGCAGTCGCCGGGTCGCCACGGGGCTGACCGACCGGTCCCCTTCCGCCGCTTCAAGGCACTGCCGTAGCGCGGCCGCCGCCGGATCCAGTTCGCGCGCCTTGCGACCAGCCGCGATGCGCGTGACCAGCGTCCACAGGTCGACTTCAGCCTCGTAGAAGGTGCGACGGTCGCCCATCACGGTGACCGGGCGCACGATTTCCCAGGTCTGCAGTTCGCGCAGCGAGGTGGAGACATTGGAGCGCGCAATGCTCAAGGCATCGGCGATCTCCTCGGCCGTCAGGGCCCGCTCCGAGGCGTACAGCAGGGCGTGGATCTGGCTGACCGAGCGGTTCACGCCCCAGCGTTCCCCGAGGTTGCCCCACAGCAGTACGAACTGGCGTACCGCCTCCGGCAGCTTGACTGCGTTGTCTGTTGTTTCTGTCATGACAGAACTTACAGACCATTCAGACGCGCATGTCAAGAATCTGTCGGAAGGCCGATCTTAGGGGGTCGCGATGCCTTTGGCGCCTGGTCCGCCTCGGGAACTCCGCCACTGGCGGAGTGGTTTAGGGCTAGCCCCCGGCGGCTGCTGGCTGGCCCACGGGCTTTGCGAGCGGCGGCATCGGCCAGCCCCTGCGCCAACGCATTAACCAGGCGGAACCGCCTGAGCTGGGGAAGATCTATCGCGATGACCCAAGGCCGGACTCTCGGACGGTCGGCGTATGCCAGCCCTTTGGAGGCGCGGTTTCGTGGGTCGCGTGACTGGAACGCGATCCATCGCACCCGAGGACTTGCTCAGCAGCGACAGCAGCGCGCCGGCACCGCTTCCTCGACTGCTACTTGTCGCCCGGAACGGTCCCCTGCCCTCCTGCCAGGCAGTCAGCACCACCGGGTTGATGTATGACTTGCGACAGACGGCAGGCGTATTGCGCAGCTGCGCGGCGACCTGGCCCACGACCTCGGCAATGGCCTTGCGACAGGCGCTGTCGGTGCACGGATCTGGCCGCGGCACCTGCAGCAGCAGCTCAAACGCCCGCAACGTGGCGTGCCAGGTCCGAAAGTCCTTGGCCGAGAAGTCCCCGCCCAGGTGCCGGTGCAGGTAGGCATTGACCTGGCCTGAGTCGATGGCATGGCGCCGGCCCTCGTCGTCCAGGTACTGGAACAGCCGCTGCCCGGGAAGGTGCTGGCACTTGCGCACCAGGGCGGCGACCCGGCCGTCCTCGATGGGCACGTCGTGCAGCGCACCGCCCTTGCCCGGGAACCTCAAGACCCCGCCCTTGCGCCCGAACCGCGCATGCCGGTCCAGCAGCGTCGACAGCCCGAAACTGCCATTGCTGCGCGCGTACTCGGCGTTGCCGATGCGGATGCAGGTGGCATCCATCAGGCTGATGACCAGGGCCAGTACTTTTTCCTGCGGCAACCCGGGCTTGCGCAGGTCGGTTTTCAGGATGCGCCGCAGGCGCGGCAGCAGGCGCCCGAACTCATGCATGCGCGCATGCTTGAGCTCGTCCTTGGTCTCGCCGCCACAGCGGGTGATAGCGATACTGCTTGCGACCGCGCGCATCGCGGCCGGTGGCCTGCAGGTGCCCGCGCGGATGGGCACAGATCCAGACGTGCTCGTAGGCCGGCGGAATGGCCAGCGAGCGAATCCGATCCAGCGTGGCCGGGTCGGTGACGGGCCGGCCGCTGGCGGTCCGGTAGGTAAAGGACGGCTTGTTGCCGCGGCTGCGGCCGCGCAGCCGGCTGATGCCCGGGGTGTCGTCGGTGATGTACCGCAGCGATGGGACCCCGGGCACCAAGTGCGCCTAGCGCGAGCTCTGCCGGTCCATGTCGCGGGCGCCCTTGCCCGCGGCGCTCTTGGCATCGCCATAGGCCTTCTCGGCCTTGCCCGCCATCTCGCGCGCCTTGCCCTTAGCTTCCTGGGTGCCATTGGAGGTGACCTTGCCAAAGTCCTTCTGCACCTTGCCGGCAGCCTCCTTGACCGTACCCTTGACCTGTTGCTTGTTCATGTCGATTCCTTTGCGTGAATATCAAAGCCCCAGCGCATTTGGAACTGGCCGCGGCGCTATGACCAGCCGGCGCAGTCCACGTCCTTGTGTGGGTCCGTTCCTACCCTGGCAGCGTGGGCAGCTGCCTTACGGCACTAAAGCCGTTTACCCACATGGAAGGGGCGAACCCGGTGGCATCGACGGAGTGAGCGACTCCGCCACTGGCGGAGTGGTTTCGGGCTCGGACGGGAGCCAGGGACCCAGGAGCTTCCTGGAGTTGCACCGCCGGACGGCAGGGAATCCGGCCTAAAGGATCCGCGACCCGCGGATTTGCTTCAGCCGCTTCGCGAATCCATTGTTGGCGCCATTCTCGACGCACAAGACGAAAGTCTCCCCCGGAAAGGCCACGTCAGCGTAGATCGATCGTTCGGTCGCCTCGATCTTTGCCTTGTCGCTGAGGCTGAACGGTCCGGCGCACGTAAAGCCAAGCACGAAGAGCGGCACGTCGCGGAAATGAACTGTCATCTTGCGCACCAGGTAGACCCGGCGCACGGCAGGCATGGCGCGCAGCTGCTTCACCAGGTGGGCCAACTCGTCAGTCGACAGCCCATGGGGCACGAACGGATCCATCGTCGATACCTGGTTGCGCTCGCGGCGCGCGGCGTCGAGCATGGCCGCGCCCTGGGTGCTGCGCTCATGCCACTTGGCAGCTGCCTCCTTGTCACCGAGCTTCCAGAAGAAGTCGCGCAGCAGCCCCGCCCCTTCGGCGACATCCCGTACATCCTTGGCAATTACCGCCTCAAGCAGGGGCACGCCCTCGGCGCTGCCGGCCAGTACCAGCTGCCGACCCAGCGCAAACTGAGCCGGCTGAAAATCCGGAATTCGAGCGACCAGGTCGCGGCGCATGCCCAAGGCAACTGCCGCGCCCTCGCCGAAATGCTCCTCCAACTCCGCCAATTCCAGGATCGCGACGCCGTCCGGCCTGGACGTCTTTGCCTGTTCGCGCAGCTCAGCCAGCCGGGCACGGGATTTCTGGGTCTGTTCGTGAAACGCGCGCCAACTGTTGGCAATCTGCTCGCGCCACTGCGTATCAAATCGCTGCTGCAACCCGGGTAGCGCCGTGCCCAGCAGTTGCTCGGCCCCCTCCCCTGCACGCGGCGGCACAAACTGCGCCTGTGCCCCGATGGCCGCCAGGCGATCCGTCAGGGACGGGTGCGTATCGGCATAGGAGGTCCTGGCAGCCAGCGCGCGCTGCTGCCATTGCACCCGCTCCTCCTCCGGGACTGCCTCGATGGCGGTCGCGGCAAAGCCGCTGTACGGGGAGAACGCCGGCTGGGCGGTGTCCTTGGCCGCGGCATGAATCGCGGGCCAGTATTTCTCCTCGAAATAGCTGCCCATCACATGAACGCTGGTCAGGGCCTGGCCGGCCGACAAAACCGAGGTCACCCGCACCGAGGCCGCGTCGGCTTCGTACTCATTGGTCCGGGCGAACGGGAAGGAAATGGCATTGAACCGCGGCACATACCAGTGGAAGAACGTGCGGATGAAGGTGGCTCCGAGCTGTCCCTGCGCCGCGAATGCCGCATCCAGCCGGGCCCATATCAGGCGCAACCGGTAGATCCAGTTCCCGACGCGTGCATGCCCACGCGACAGGTGCCCAAGCTCATGCGCCAGGACGGACTTGACCTGCTCTACGGTCAGGCCCTTCATCAGGGGCAACCCCAGCAACAGGTAGTTGCGATGCCAGCCCAGGAACCCCAGGCGTGGCAGCTGCGTCACGCCGGCATTGAACTGCGGGGTCAGCACCACTTCGTGGACGACCGGGGTCTTCAGGTCTGCGCGCAGCTCATCGAGGAGGGCGAAAAGCGCCGGGGAGTCGCCACGCGTTACGCGCTCCCCTTCCGGGGATTCGAACCGGATCCACAACGAGCGCAGCAGCACCCACAGCAGCGGACCCACCACGAGGAGCAACTTGACGGCCACCACCTTCGGGACGGCGATACCAAACAGCAGCAGCACGCACAGGCCCAGCAGTCCTGCTGCCACGAGAAGGAGAAACCCATATCCCAGCGCGGCCCAGGCCAGAACACGTCGGCGATAGGCCGCCGGATTGGCTGCAGCGAGTCCCTCCATCCGGGAAACCAATGCCTCGAATTGCCCTTGCTTCATGTCTTGCGCACTCTCTTGGGGAAGTGTTTTGGGACTTTATCAGCGCCTTAGCTGGCGCAGGCTGACGCGCTACACGTATCCAGCAATGCCGAGCAAGAACAAATCCGGAGTATCGGTCCGCTGCAGCGACTAACCCCCTACCATGAGTCTCATTGATACACCACTTGAAAGATACAGAGGTTGAAGACTAGCGTGCTGTCCCACTGCGTTGGCTCGTCTTGGTGAACGCGATCGGCGCAAGATCCATCGCCGCCTCATCGTTGCCACGTCTTGCGGCCCTACCCATTTCGAATTACTCAGGTGGCAATAAGGTCACCGACCCGACGCATCACCTCGCTGGCCACCCGACACACGGCCGCCACGAACGTATCATCGATTTCCAGCTGACCTTCGTATTCAGCGACATTGCGCTTTCGGTGTGCGCCATCCAGCACGCGCCACTGCTCGGCGGGCATCCCAAACGTATGCACCAGGCATTGAAATACGAGCGCGGTTTTCCGATCGGTACCCATGCCGACGCAAGGCTGCCAATGACAGGGCATGCGCGGCGTTGTAGGCCAGGTCGAAGCGACTCTCGAGGCTCAGTTCAGAACGCTGGGCATCGGCAAGCCGCGCCCGTCCGGAGCGGATCAATCCCTGAATTTCCGCTGGGGATGCCGGCCCCGCCTTCAGCGTCCCGATCCGGACCAGATTATCCAGCTCGCGATGCGCCACCGACCTCTCCGAGCAGCACCTCGTAGGAACCACGCAGGACCCGGTCGATAAAGGATCCGGCCTGTTCGCGCCGACGCCCGAATTCCAGCGACGTCAGCAGCGTGGGATGAACCGTTCGCGACAGCTGCGCCTCCACCGGTGCCAACGCGCGATACAGAATCCTCCAGCATCAGGTGGTCACTGACCACCAGCACATCCACATCGCTGGCCGCCTGCGCACTGCCACTGGCAACGGAACCGAGTACCGCCGCAAACGCGATCTCGTTGGCCAGCGGCTGCAGCGCAGCTCGCAGCGGATCCAACAAGCCCACCGTCTTTCTGACCAGCGCCACCAGCTCTTGGAAGACCGGTGCCTGCGCATTGGCGCGGTAGTGCTTTTCTGTCGCCGACCACCTGCACACTGACCAGGCCGCTTTCTGCCAGGCGCGCAAGTTCGCGCTGCACCGCCCTGAACCCACGCGCGCGCGCTCGATGATTTCGCTGCCCATGAAGGCTCGCTCGGGGTGTCCGAACAACAGTCCCAGCACCCGTTGTTGGTGTCCTCGTAAACAGTGCATCGGCCAGCGCTGAGCGCTGGCCGACAGCCGAATTGGCCTGAGGATCCCCACCCTCTTGACCGGGCCGCGCCGCCTGCCTATCTATACCCATAGTGGGAATCACCGTACCCACTGACGGGTTTCAGAGCTAGCGCTTATAGGTCCAGATACCTACTTTCGATGAAATCGGATCATGAGAGGTACATTCTGTTCAGGGGATGACTCGGACCTCAGGGCAATGCGACGTGCCTGCCTTCAGCCGGTCCGCCCCATCGTTTCCAGAAGTCCGCTGGCTTCACGATCTAAATTTCGATGCGTGCCACCAGAGCAGATCCCTGTCCCCTGTCACCAGGTAGTCCACGTTCCGGACAGCGGACCAATTCCAGGAACGGCGGGTCCGGTTACATCCCTGCATGTGGGCAACCGGCGTCTTGGCGGGTAGCACCACCTGGCAAGTGGCACGTCAAGTTTTCAGCCAACAGCTCCTCCCGATCCGAGGGAGCAGTCCGAACTTCGGATAGGCCATCTCGTGGCAATGAGCTCTTCGGCCACCGGGGTCAGAGCAGCGGCGTGACCTGCCCGGCCTGCCAGGCAAGAACGCAGGGGCTCAGGCCTGCCTCCCGCGAACAGCAAGGCGACAACCCACGTTCGGTCCAATACGAACCGCGGCGCCTGGCTTATCGGCGGCCCTCTATCGCCGCGACCAGGTGACCGCGGCCTCGATGTCCTTATCAGTCAGGGACAGTTCGGCCAATTTCGCGCGCACGGCATCGGCAGCGCTCGAGGCGCACCGGCGTCAGGATGATTTGACCATCCCTTGTCTGCACATCAAAGGACCGCGCGCCTCCCACTGCCTCGGTCGCCGCCTTGGGCGGGGTTGCTGATTCGGAGGGTCTACTTCGGCAAGCATGCGAGTCACCGAAGGTAAGGAATTCTTACTTTACCACTTCCTGGCTGCCAGTGTTCGGCCTGATCGCTCAGGTCCCCCGCCCTCCCCTAACCCGGTTTCGTCGAACGTTGACAAAGATATCCATCGTTTTGGAGATTTTGAAGCTTCTGGCTCCTAATCCGAGGAACGTTTCGAATTTCGATGAATATCGCGTCTGGAGCCATTACGGATGCTGTGATTCCGGAGCAGATTGTTTAAATACTTATATATATCAATCTATTACATAGGTTTCGTCACGAAACCTTCAGTAGATTCACGTGAAACAGTCCGCCTCAGGACCGCCCGACCTCGGCCACGATCTTGCCCACCACGGCCAGGACCGCCTCGCGGTCGGCCACGGCCAGTCCATTGGGAAACGCCAGGACGACCTTGCCGCGTGCATTGCGGGTCACCACCACCTTGCCGGTGCCCACCGCGTAGGCCTGCTTCAGGGGCTCCACCTTGCGCGAGTTGTCCAGGCTGGCCAGCAGCGCCTTCAGGATGGCCCCCGGCCCACCTCCCTGCCCCTTCTTCGCCAGATATTGCGCGCGTTCCAAGACCACCTCGCGAGCGCCGGAGCGATCCATCAGCGTCGCCAGCTTGTAGGCCGGATCCACGGGCACTGCGCTGGGGTCCGGGAACAGCCGCGCCAGCGTCGCCTGGCGCAGCAAGGACGCGGCCTTGAGCATCTTGGTCACCTGCCCCTTGGACTGGCCCATGGCCTCCGCCAGCGCCTCCTGGGTGGCAAACAGGCCTGCATCCAGGTGTTCCAGGAACGACATGGCCCGCTCCATGGGGGTGATGTCCTGGCGGTCCTCATTCTCGATATGCATCAGGACGGCCGCCTTGGCATCGTCCACTGCAACAATGCGCAGCTTCAACCGCGCGTTGAGGTGCTCGCAGGCAAAGCGCCGGCGCATGCCGGAGATCAGCTCGTAGTCAAAGTCCGGGTCCCCGACCAGGCGCCGGGCCACCGCCGGCTCCTGCTGTCCATCCTTGGCAATCGAATCGATCAGGTCCTCGCAGCGCTCGCGCGTGTACCAGGCCGCCGGTGCGGTTGTGATGCTTCCAGGCGCGCACCCGCTTGGGATCCACCAGGAACACGTTCTCGCGCTCCAGCGGCGGTGCCACGCGCCCGGTCAATGCCAGCTCCGCGGCCGGCACCACGGGCTGGGCGCGCGACCCGGACTCAAAGGGCGACGGCTGCGCGCGGTCCTTGACCGACTGGGCGATCTCCCCGAGGTTGACGCCCCCGAACAAGCGGCTCTTGGCCATATCCGTTTCCTCTGTATCGCCGGAGGCGATTTGCTATTTAACTTTATAAATCAAATACTTAATCTGGTTTCCACACGAAACCTGGGGCTGGCTCATACCACTCCGCGGGCTGCCAGTAAACCTGCCTTTGAGGGCCAATCTCGTAGAAATGCGACTTCCAATTCCTCGAACACCCCGTTCATCATCTCCAGCACCTGGCGATCCGGTCGCGCCTGCTCGTAGGGCGTCAGGTATTCGGCCGAGGAGTTGGTCAGTGCCGCCGTATGGAAGAACACATGCTGGAACAACGAGTCTCCAAAACACGCCCGCATCACGTCGAAGAACTGCTTCTGGCTGGCATGACCGCGCATGAACAGCGTGGTCAGGACCGAGATCCAGCGATAGGTCTTGGTGGGATCCAGCTGGCCGATGTAGTTCTGGATCATCCGGAAGAATTGAACCGTGGACGCAAAATCAAACATCTTGGCCGGGCAGGGGATCAGCAGTGCATCGGCGGCCATCAGCACGTTGATCGAGATCATGCCCAGCGCCGGCGGGGAGTCCAGCAGCACCACGTCATAGCGATCGGCGACGCCTGCGATGCCAAAGCGCAGTTCCTGGAAGAACGCCAGGCGCTGTTCCTCGGAGGGCTGGCCGGCCACGCGCATCACCATCGAGATCTCGGCCTCGTACAGGGCCAGGCAGGCGGGGATCAAGTCGATGCCCGGCACATAGGTCTTTTGGATGGCGTACTCCAGCGAGGGCTGCTCAGCGGCCAGATAGGGCAGGATGGTGGCGTCCTGCTCGATCTCGGCATCAGGCATGTAGCCGAACATTGCCGTGGTGGTGGCCTGGCTGTCGGTGTCGATGATCAGCACCCGGTAGCCACGCAGCGCCAGGTAGTGGGCCAGGTTGACGCAGGTGGTGGACTTGCCCACGCCGCCCTTGAAGTTCTGGCAGGCGATGACCACCGGCGGATCGCTGGCGGCATCGCGCCAGGGCAGGGTGCCAAAGTGCGCCCGGAACGCATTGACCTGCGCCAGCGTGTAACCCATGCGGCGGTTGTTGCCGGGATGGCGCGCGGCCTCGGTGATGCCGATCTCGGCCTCCGCGCGCGCCAGCGTCGTGCGATCACGACCGACCATGTCGGCGGCTTCGCTGGGAGAAAACAGGCGCTGGAAGGTCTTGCGCTGATGGGGCTGCGCACCGCGCTCGTGCATGGCCTGCAGGAAGTTCTCGCTGCTCGCGAGAATGTCGGTCAGCTTGTCAATCGCAAGCGTCGCTGGCACACTGATCTCCCGAAGAAACGCGCATCCACGGATTTTGCCGGGAAACTACCAGAAATCCGTGCGCACAGCCATTATGGGAGGAGTTTTCCTGCCACTCGGGACCCAGCATGACTGAAGCTGCACCAGCGGACCAGCGCGAGGCGTTTGCCAAGCGGCTGGCCATCTTCGCCCAGATGGGCCTGGGTCCGCAGCGAACCGTCGGTCAGCTGATCCAGGGCGGGTTCCCACGCGACTGGATCGCCGCGGAGTTTCCGCAAATTGCCTTGAGTGATTATCCGGATGCGCCCAAGCCGCGCGCCGCGCGCGCGCATCCGAATGCAGGGCAGGGCGTGGTGCAGCCTGCGCACACCCAACTGCCCCTGGTCCTCAAGTCCATCGCCAGCACTCGGGCGAGCGCACCGGCACCGGCGCCCATCCAGGTCACTCCTGTTGCACCGCTGGAGCCGGACAGCATCTCGTTCCAGTACGTGCCGCTGATCCAGTGCTCGTTCCCGCACGCCGATCCGGGCGAGCTCACGACGTTCAGCCGGCGCAACGGCTGGCTTGAGCTGACGCTGTCCACGGCGCGGCCGGAGACCGGCTTGCCCTACGGTGTGCCCGCCAGATTGCTGACCATTTACTGCGCCTCGGAGGCCATCCGCACCAAGAGCCCGGAGATCTTCCTCGGCCACAGCGTCAATGATTTCCTGCGGCGCCTGGACGTGCCGATTACGCGCGGCGAACGCGGCAGCCAGCGCGTGTACGCCAACCAGCTGCTGCGGCTGATTCACTGCGCGGTGTCCATCGACGAGAACATCACCGACGGACATGGACGCACCGGACTGCACATTCGCCAGGCGCTGTTCGCACAGGAAGCACAGCTGTGGTGGGACAGTGACGGTGCAGGGGAGGGCAGCTCGCTGGTGCTGTCCCCCGTGCTGTTCGAGTCGATACTGGAACGCTCCGCGCCGCTGTCGACCAATGCCATCAAGGCGCTGCGCAAGAGTCCCATGGACCTGGACGTCTATGCGTGGCTGGTGCACCGGCTGTTCAGCTTAAGCAAACCCAGCACCATCAGCTGGTCGCAGTTGTCGGGCCAGTTCGGTCACGGCTATGCGTTGCCGCGCAAGTTTCGAAGCTATTTCCTGGATTCACTCAAGCGCGTGCACGCGGTGTATCCGGAAGCACGCGTCAATGTCAGCACCACGGGCCTGACGCTGTTGCCATCCAAGCGGCACGTTGCCTCCACCGCGATCGCCGTTCCTGGCTAAACTTTTCCGCTTCGGGAAACCTGCCCGCAGCTCGCCGGCGCCAGTGCTTCTCCTTGGCTGCGACCCGGTGCCTTCGTGTCACAACTCTTCCGCTTTCCTGACAATTGCCGACTGTGCAAGCTGCAAAAGTGCTGCAAAAAGCGAGATTTGCAGCAGGGCAGGGCAGGGGCGTTGCATCTCTTCCGCTGGCCCCCAGACCGTTGATTTCCCAGCCTTCAGTCAGGCCTCTCGGCACCCCGCCCGTTGCATCTCTTCCACCTTGCCCCTCGGAACGCTTCCACTAATGCGTGGCAAATCTGCCCGCACCCCGTTGCATCTCTCCGCAAACTTGCCAAATTCATCCATTGGATCAATGAGATAGCCAACCCTCCTGTATGGCCTCTAGTTCCCTGTAAACAGTTCCTGGCTGGACGATTTAAAGGCGGACACAAGATCAAGAGTTCCGACCCGGACAAGTAAGAGGAAGAATCCGGGGAGCTGACGGCCCTTGATCCTGGCTTCGAACGCCTGGATCAATGCGCTGCCGGGGAGGACGGCAAGTGGGGCCTCTCGAGGGTCGAACAGAGAAGCGAATTTGAGTAGACTACCGGCATTGCACGATATTGCACGGAGTTGCACGATGGACACGAATGTCACGATTCGAATCGAATCCGGTCTGAAGAAGTCGCTAGATAAGCTTG
This sequence comes from uncultured Pseudomonadota bacterium, assembly GCA_963726085.1. Classification (GTDB taxonomy): domain Bacteria; phylum Pseudomonadota; class Gammaproteobacteria; order Steroidobacterales; family Steroidobacteraceae; genus ZC4RG30. The sequence goes on from CAVSAR010000005.1 coordinate 11,804, forward strand.
CCAAGGCCACTGGCCGATCCCGGGCATTTCTTGCGCAGGACGCGCTGCGCCAGTACCTGGAAGAGCAGGCCTGGCAGGTGGCTGAGATCAAGCAGGCGATCAAGGAGGCCGACGCTGGCGAATTCGCGACCGAGGCACAGGTGAAGACTGTGCGCACCAAGTGGAGCGCGGATGCGGGTTAGATGGTTGCACCGAGCGCTGGATAATCTTGACTCAATCGGTCAGTACATCGCGAAGGATGATCCGGTCGCGGCCGGACGTACGGTGCTACGGATACTGGATGCGGTCGATGCAATGGCAGCGAGCTCCCAGGTCCATATGGGCCGCCCGGGCCGCGTTGCCGGGACGCGCGAGCTGGTGGTCACACCCAACTATCTGGTGCCGTACCGAATCAAAGGCGACGTGCTGGAAGTCCTGCGTGTAATGCATGCGCGCCAACGCTGGCCGGATCGACTGCCGTGAGGCGGCCGCTGAGTCCACGTTGCCGCAAGGCCTGGCAGATTTCCGCTAACGTGTCTTGCGGAATTGCAGCGAATTGCAGCTCGCAACACCGATGGTGGATAGCATCTTTACGCAGAGCAATGCGTCGCATTACGCAGCGAAATACGTGCCGCTAGACGACAATGGCTGGACAAGCCACGCTCTTTATTTGGACCGACAGCGCTAAATCATGATTGAGGACCTCGATGCGATAGCGATCGGTGCAGCTGCGGACTGTGAGATCTGCATGATCGGCAGCGGCCCGGTGGGACTGTCGATGGCGCTTGAGTTCGTCGGCAGGCGCGAGCGGGTCATCGTCCTGGAATCCGGCGGTGACGCCCATGACCCCAAGGCCGAGGCGCTGTCCGCGATCGAGAACGTGGGGCAAAGACGTGTGCACCCGTCTGCTGTCAGGCGACGCATATTCGGAGGCACGTCCTCGGTGTGGAGCGGCCGGTGCGTGCCGTTCAGCCCGATCGACTTCCAGACGCGGGCCTGGATACCCGACTCCGGATGGCCCATCGCCGCTGAGGACATTGCCCCGTACCTGGATCGGGCGGGCAGGGTGCTGCAGATGGGCCCGGCTGTATTCGATGACCGGATATGGTCGTTGCTGGGCAGTTCGCCCCCGGACAAGCCCTGGGATCCGACAACATTTGAAACACAGGTGTTCCAGGCCAGCGTGGTGCGAAGTCCACGCACACGCGTTGTTCCTGCGCCTGCCGATTCGGATGCCAAGGAACTGGGCGCGTTGCAGCACAGTAGCGCGCCGCAGGCCGAAGACATTGGCGAATACTCGCGCAAGACCCTGGAACAGTCGTCGAATATCCGTGTGCTGCTGCACGCGCAGGCGACGCAAGTCCTGACCGACGAGTCAGGCTCCAGCGTGACCGGCGTAAGGGTGCAATCTCTGCAGGGTAGAGCCCTTACGATCAGTGCGCGGCGCGTGGTGCTGGCGTGCGGCGCCATCGACAACGCCCGGTTGTTGCTGCTGTCCCGGGTGCGCAACCCCGCCGGACTGGGCAATGACCATGACCAGGTCGGCCGATTCCTTACGGATCATCACTATGCCCCGATCGCCAGCATTGCCGGCAGCCAGGCGCATCGCCTGCGCAGGCGACTGGGCTACCGGTGGCTGGACATTGCCGGCACCCGCCACGTGTACCTGACCGGCGTGAGCCTGTCCGCGCAGCGGCAGCGCGAGGACGGCCTGTCACGCGCAACGCTGTACCCGTTCGAGCATGTGGCCCGAAAGGCAGCGCTGCAATCGGTGGGTCAGATCCTGTCGGGACTGCGCACCGGTGGCGAGTCGGCGTCCAAGGAGGACTGGAGCAATGCCTTGCGGCATCCGGTTGAAGTCACGCAGGGTGCATGGGATCGCTATGGACGTGGGTTGCCGACGCTGAACCCGGTATCCCGGCTGGACATTGGCTGCAACGTGGAACAACTTCCGAACCCGCAAAGCAGGGTGACCCTCGGGTCGCAGGTGGACGCACTTGGACAACCCGTGGCGCGCCTGGACTGGCGGCTGGATCAACGGGAATACCAGACCTACTGCGCCACGGCGAAACTCTTTGTCAACGAGTGCGCGCGGCTTGGCCTGGAGGTGCCGCAGATTACCCCGTGGGCCCAGGGCCAGGACGCCCAGTGGGCCGCAAGCCTGCATGACATGGCGCACCCGATGTGTACGACCAGGATGTCCGCCGACCCGCGACATGGTGTGGTCGACGGCAACTGCGCCGTGCACGGGGTCCGAGGCCTGTACGTTGCCGGCAGTTCGGTGTTTTCAACCGGCGGGACCTCCAACCCGACGTTGACGGCAGTGAGCCTTGCCATTCGCCTGGCCGATCACCTTCGCGCGACCAGCGACGCCAGTAGCTCCAGGACTCGCGTCCGATACAAGGGTCGAGTTGTTGCAATCGCCGCGTGTCCGGGTGGGCATCATTGGCACCGGTAATCGCGTACGCACCATGTACGGTCCGGTGCTGGCGGCCTGCAGCGACTCGATCGAAGTGATCGGGTTCGTGGGTAGGGGAGCCGAGGGTATCGCCCGCGTGAAAGGCGAGCTGGGCTGGTCGCCGTTCGAGTCAATCGGCTCCCTGGTGTTCACTGGCAAGCCTGATTTCCTGATCGTCGCGGTGAGTGATTCGGCTAACGCCAACATCATGCGCACTGGCCTGGCTATGGGCCGGCCGGTCCTGGGAGAGACGCCGCTCGCCTGGTCCGAGAAGGAGGGCAGATCGCTGGTGGGGTTGGCGCGGTCGCGTGGCCTGAGTTTCGGGATTGCCGAGCAGTTTCCGTTCCTGCCGGCCGAACGCCTCAAGGCCAAGCTCATCGAGCTGGGTGCCATTGGCGCGGTGATTTCCTGCCACAACGATTTTGCGACCTACAGCTATCACGGCATCGCACAGCTGCGCGCATACATGGGGTATGGGCGACCGGCCATTGCCGTGCGTGCCAGGAACCATAAGTTCGGTCGCACCGGCACGCCGGACGGCCGGACACCAGCCAACGACTCCCTGGGTGCGGATGAAACGTGGCAGCTGGCCACCATAGACGTTGCCGGCGGCGGACTACTGGAACATCGCTATTCGGATGCGTTCACGGCGCTACCTACGCGCCCGGCAGGAACGCTGCGTGTACTTGGAAACTGCGGGTATATCGAGGGAGAGCGGCTGCTGTCCGTGGACAGGATAACGGGGAGCAAGTTCGAGGCAGGGTTCTCACGGGAAGCGGGGACAGATGGCCAGGTCCACTCGGTGCGCGTAGTGCACCCGACGCTCGGAGAAGTGAGCTGGCGCTATCCCGCAGGTACTGGTCATCTCTCAGATGAACAGGTCGCGGTGTGGTCGCATGTGGACGCATTCCAGCGAGCGGTTCGATATGGCGGAGCACCGCTGTATGCCGGCAGCCAGGCGCTCGAGGATGTTGAGATCGTGCGCGGGATTGGATATTCGGCTGCACGGGATGGGGGCCGCGTAAGGTTGCCGCTGCGGTCTGAAATTGAAAAGGCGAAATCCGCAGCGCACAAGATCCGGCGCAAGTAGTCGTCCGCCCCAGCGCTCATGACCTGAATTGACCCGTGGTGGTGCGTCGCCGTTTGGCCGTTGCCCTGCTGCGCTTGACGTTTTTCCCTTGGCTGCTCGTCAACGTATTGGGGTCCTCGACTGGTGCGGGTGTTGCGGCCGCCAGCGATTGCTCCGACGTATCCTCGCCTGGGACGGGGTGCGAACCCGTCTCCCCGGGCATCCTGGTCTTCGTGTTTCGCTTTGGCCTGGACTTGGCCGGCGAAACACCGGGTCGCCGCTCAACCACGCAAGTAGCGGCGGCTGATCAGATTCGACCCATCAGCAGCAATACCACCAGGACGATGACCACCAAGCCCAAACCTCCACTGGGTCCATAACCCCAGCTGCGGCTGTAAGGCCAGGTCGGTATTGCGCCGATAAGGGCGAGGATCAATACGATCAGCAGAATTGTCATCAGACTCATGGTTAGCTCCCCTGTTTGAAACAAGGATGCCGACTGTTGAATCCGCACTGAAGACGGTTACGTTCCCAAGTCGTCCTAGGAGCTCTCCTACGTATTAGCGAAGGATATGTCCGCGCAGTCCGACGTTGAGTTTCAAGTAGCGTCTGACAGAACCCCGGCGGTTAGCCGCATACGATCGTTCTGACTAGGGACGCAAGAGCGATGGTAAATGGACAATTCCGCCGGGTGGTTTGAGCTGTACGTGCAGAACCCCGAGCGTGCCAAGGCGTTCTACGAGGAGCTCTTTTGCGTGAAGCTGGAAAAGCTGCCGTATCCCTGGGTTGATCTGTGGGCGTTTCCTGAAAAACCCGACTCCTCCAATTGCAGCGGAGCACTGGTGTATACCCCCGGGTTGACGCGTTCCAGCAACAGCGTACTGGTGTACTTTGTCTGCAGAGACTGTGCGGTTGAGTCCGATCGTGCGGTGCAGCTGGGTGGCAGGTTGTACCAAGCCAAGACCCCCATCGGCGATGAAGGTCACGTGGCGCTGGTCATTGACCCGGAAGGCAACATGATCGGGCTGCATTCCCTGGCTTGACCCGTGCCCAAAGCCGCGCGGTGGGCTGAACGCGTCGGCTTCGTGAGCTAGTTAAAGACGCGAGCCTTGATTTGCCAACTGGTCCCTGTGGAATGGCTGTACGCCAGGACGGCTTTGCCTTCGGCATTGATTGAGAGGTCGGGCTGTTGCCCCGAGTCGACCACCTCGGCAGTCCATCCTTTGCCAACGACGTAGCGACTCATCCAAATGGTGCTGCTTTGTTCCCAGGCGACGATGGCATTGCCGCCGCTGTCCACGACGGACCGCGCGGTCACCACGAAATCGTCGGTGGGCTGTAGCTTTTCCGCGGCCGCCCATCCGGTAGCAGGGCTGTACCTGCTGGCCCAAATTCGCTGTGTCGATCCGGGGCCGTCCTCCCACACGACAACCACACTGCCATCGGCCGCGACACAAAGGCTTACTGGCCAGGCGTAGCCTTGCATCGCCTCAATGCTAACGGGGCTATTCCATCCGCCCGATTTCGTATATCGGATAGCCTCCACATCCAAGTCAGTGCCTACCGATACGGCAAAGACCACCCAAATGTTGCCTTGCGCATCCCCTGCCGCCAAGGCGGGGGATGCGTCGGAAACCCCTGGTATAAGCGTGGGGGAGCCCCATACGCCGCCGGAATTGAAGGCGATGTACGGGCTGTAGTTGCCGACAATCGAATATGTGGACAGTGAGAATGCCCCACCCACGTCGTCCGCGCCGATGGAGAGGTTGTTTGCAGCCAGGCGAGGGGAGGGGTCGAAACGGCTAGTGGCTCCCCATGAACCGCCGGCCGGTCGCCCGTTGGCGAACATGTCGTCAGCCTGAGCAAAGGTGACGAACGAGTCGCCCGCGGAATTGGTAGCAGCCAGCGCGCTGGCATATCCATACTGCTGGGCAGGGCGCAGCGAGACCGGCGCTTCCCAACCGTTTGCGAGCGTAAAGTGTGCCGCCTTCACAGTGAAGGTATAGCTGGGTTCCTCATGGACCCACGCCAATACGGCGCTGCCGTCGGCGGCCACGGCAAGGGACGGACAACACGAGGAAACGTCATCCCCCACGGCTGCTGCTGTACCCCAGGTTCCAGCGGAAGTCATGCGCGCGTAGGTAAGGTCAAAGAGCGTAGATAGACTCGGCTGTGGTTGCAACCAGACGGCAAGGGCTCCGCCGGCCTTGTCCAGACGCACCGTCGGGGCGTATCCGGTGTTGTTGCCGAGTACCTGCGGCGCTGCCCACACTCCGTCGACCGTTGTGAAGGTGGTGAAAATCGGTGCAGCTACGACCTCTCCTGCGGAACCCTTGAGCCCCGGGCGCGCGGTAACGATATAAACCAAGGCCCTGCGAATTGGCGCGGCCGGGGTTAGCGTGACGGTATTTCCGGAGACGCTATAAGTGACCGCTTCCGTGCCGGCCGCGCTCGTCAGGGACACGGTCGACGCACCCAAAGTCGAGGCATCTATTGGCGCAGAAAAGGTCAATGAGATGGCGCCGGTACGGGGTGCGGCAGCGGCATTGGCGGCCGGGGAGCTTCCCGTAAGGACTAATGCCACTGGGGCACAAGTGACCGTGATGTTTGTGACCGAAGCGCCGCTGACCGATCCAGATCCATTGGAGACCGTGCAGAGCTGTATTGGCGTGGACGGTTGTACACCGGCTGTCACGGAATAGGCCGTCGCAGTAGCAACCTTGGTTGCGAATGTGAAAGACCCATTTGTGGGTATAGCGAGAGAATCTCCCCCGTTATTGCGCAGCGTCAGCCCAGTGCCAGTAAGGCCACTGACGGTGCCGCCAATCGAATACGTAGGCGGGGGAGGAGGGGGAGGGGGCGGAACGGTGTTGGAATCGCCACCACCTCCGCCGCAGGAAGCCACGAAGGCAACAACAGCAAAGGGAAGCGCCTGGTGCAGCGCGTGCCGAAATCGCGACATGTATAAATACCCCAAAGACCAAATGTTGGAATTCTTGTTGATGCGCGATCAGCGTATCACCCGGGCGCTATTTGATCACCGGAGAGTTTCCCAAAGTGGTTAGCCTGACATAAGCACAACACTATTGGTCGCTCGCGCTACAAGTGGAAGAGAGCGCGATCCTCCTGGCGAGTCAGAGATGCACCCAGCCAGGCGCGAAGCTCTGACTCCTGAAGCTCACCCTGTTGCACCCTGGTCAACACGATCGCGCCTACCAGAATCTTGCGCCGCGTCTCGTCTTTGCGTTCCTGTTGCGCTGACAGGTGCCGTTGCCGTCGCGCTGTTCGTGCCTGGTGCTCCCGCAGCTGCTTGAGCCGCAACTCCAGTCGCGCTATCTGATCTTCCCGCTGTGTCACCTTTGACCTCCGGGGTCATACCAAAGTGAAGTTGCCAATACCCAGGCCCGTCTCGATCCAAAAGCACTCCGCCATTGGCGGAGTCTGTCTAGGAGGGCGCCGAAATACCCGAACCACAAACCGGTTGGCCCGCCGAACGTTCAGATCCATGGGATATGGGGTGTCCTCGCCGCAGCCATCTGATGCTATCCCAGCATGCCGCGGTGATTGGCCGAATACCCACTGCATTTCTAGTGCAAATGACTAGAAACTCGGCTCGCGAGGACGACAGAGGTGGGCGCAGCATCCTCACCCCGTGCCTGTAATCGCACAGCACGGCCCAGGAGTAGAGCCGATGCGGCAAACACCAGCGTCCCCGGTGCGCGGGAGGAAAAGCGCACCTATGCAAGTCATCGGTTCATTGCGGGCCTTGCCTTGGGGCAGGACGTAGGCCCGGAGCGGCGGTGGCCATCTTTCACCTTAACGTCAAGTGCATTTCCCGCTCGCACGGCAAAAGCGCCACAGCCGCCGCGGCGTATCGCAGCGGGACAAGGATTCATGACGAGCGAACCGGGGAGTTGCATGACTACACCCGAAAGGGCGGCGTAGCGGATGCGCAGCTGGTGCTGCCGGACGGGGCGCCGGAGTGGGCGCGCGACCGTGAGCAACTGTGGAACCGGGCAGAACTGGCGGAGCGGCGGCGCGACTCGACCGTCGCGCGGGAATTCGAGGTGGCGCTGCCCCACGAGCTGAGCAAGACGGCGCGCCACGAGCTGGCGCTTGAACTGGCCAGAAGCATTGTCGAACGGCATGGCTGCGCCGCGGATGTGGCGATCCACGAACCCGACAGGGAAGGGGACTTGCGCAATCACCATGCCCACATCCTGTGCACGACTAGGCGGCTGACGCGGGACGGGCTGACGGCCAAGACGCGCGAGCTGGACGAGAGGAAGACGGGCGAGGTGGTCCACTGGCGCGAGCGCTGGGCGACCCTGACCAACGAGCACCTCAAACGCGCTGGCGTTGAAGCCACGGTCGATCATCGCAGCCTCGCCGACCAGGGGATCGAGAGAGCACCCACAAGGCACTTCGGGCCGGTGGTTACGGAGCGGCTGCGACGCGGAAAAGACAGCTACGTCGCGGACCGGATACGCCAAGAGCAGCGCGAAGATATCGACAGGAGACTGGCCTCAGCTGCAGAGCGAGGCCAGCTGGAACGTGAAGCCATCGGTCTTGCCCGCGCCATTGTCGATACGGAGACCACCTTGAAGGCAGCGCTGGCGCAGCGTTCGGCTGGCCGCTCGCCCGGCACGGAACAGGCGAGGGAACCGGCAACCCCCTTCAGTATCGATGAGCAGCGTCGGCTGGCGCGCGAACGGTGGTTTGAGCAGCGGCAGGCGTTTCGGGATCAGCCGATGGAATACGAACCAGACCGAAAGCTGATTCTGGACCGGGAAATGTAATCCACTAGTAAAGCGAGATCTCGCCAGTGGCGTTCCCAAGTAGCCATTGAGAAATCAATGGCACTCGAAATCGTCCTTGCCCACGGGTTTGCAAAAGTCGCTCCATTGGCCGCTGCTGCGCCAGTAGTCGACCAGTCCCAAGTCCCGCACGAGACCCTTGAACGACGCGCTGTCGCGTGGGAGCCTCTCCCAGAGCAAGAAACTTCCCAGGGTATTTTCCGGTGAGTCGGCAAGGGTGTTGCGAATTGCAGTCGTGGCCAGTTCCCCGTCTCCCAAGGAAATCGCCAGCACTACGAGCACTATCGGGACAGGACGGGTCCCGAGAGCGGCGGATTCGGCCATGCGCCTGCGCAATATCTCGCGCGCGGCCTGCACATCAATCAACAGGGGCGGCCGAATCTTCTCGAATGGCCACTCCAGCTTTCCATCCGGGCGCCGTGGCCAGTTCTTGCGCAGGTCCTCCCATGACGGCAGATATGCCAACGGTGATCTGACATCCAGCGCCAAAGCGCGCTTGGCTTCGTCCTGTGCTTCCATTTCGCGACCCGCGGTACGCAGGGCTGTCTGCAAGATGCCACTGGTTTCGCTATGGAGTGGCTCCGCTTCGACCGCACGGCGCAGGTAGGGAATTGATGCGTCGAACCTCCCTACACACATCAGAATCAGGCCCAACGCATAGTTGGAGTCAAACTCGTTCACCGGCGCCGCGGCAACGGCCGCCTCGGCGGCAGCTACTGCCTCGGCCCACTTGTGCAGTTCCAGCATCTGGAAGGCGCGAAACCGCAGCGCCAGCACACTTTGCGGCGGCATCTTCTCCAGTTGCACGACTGCTTCTTTGCGTTCTTGTCGCCACCCGTACACCGCGTTCTCGGGCCCATTGGAAATGGCTCCCCTGAGCGTGAGGTACAGGGTCAGCCAAGCTCGCTTGTACTCCGGATCCAGCCGCACCGCCTCCCGCAGGAACGGCGCCATTTCCCTTGTCGCCGTGGGCGTAAGTCCTCCGGCCCGCCACACGTACCGGGCCCGCATAAACTGCTCGTACGCCTCCACATTTTCGGTTCCACCCTGGGTGCGTGGATAGTCAGTGACTCCCAGCACGATGCCCACGGCTTGCGCCACGGCAATGACAATCTTCTTTTGCAGTGCGAATACGTCGTCACCCTCAAAGTGCTGCGTCCACCGCGGTGTGCCGTCCTTTCCATCAATAAAAGTCACCGTGAACAGCCAATTCCGCTCATTGCGACGCACGGTGCCCGTGAGAACGTCCGCGACGCCGAGCGCCGTGGCGATGGCTCGAGGGTCGTCCTTGCTGCCTTCGAACCGGCGGGTAGAGGCCGGACCCAGCGCACGCAGGGCCTTGATCTGGTTCAACTGAATCGCAATATCCTCAGCGAGTCCTTCGGACAGGTACGCCTGATTGGTGTCCGTAGAGAGGATTGAGAAGGGCAGTACCCCGAGGCGGATGGGCTCGGCCGCCGCCGGCGCGACCGGCACGGCCGGTCCCGCTGCGCGCTGATGCAGAACCCAAAATGGCGCAGCAAACAGCAATGCCATAACAGCGCAGATGGCCAGGATCTGCACCATTATCTTGCTGCTTTGCACCGGGGGCCGCGGTGCGGTGGCGGTGGGCACGACCGGCCTTTGGCCAACGAACTCGCGCACATCGCCCAGCAACGCCTGCCAGGCTGGGTCGACCGGGTCGCCCTTCCAGTGCGCCAGATCCGCCGTGTGGGTCAGCTCAAACATGATCGGCCGCTTGCAGGCCTCGATCATGACGGGAACCAGCGTCTTGTTGTCATGCGCCTGAGTGGCCTCGGCTCGTACCCATCGTGAGCCCACCGAAGTCTTCGACCACAAGACGATGACTGCCTTTGCCTCATTGAGTGCTTTCTCGGTCACCTCATCGAAGGCCTGACCGGGCTTGAGTGTCTGATCCCACCAGACCGTCAGCCCTTCGCGCTCAAAGCCTTGCGCGAACAGCCGGGCCGTGGACAGGTCATCCCGGCTGTACGAAAGGAAGATTTCGGGCAAACGCTACCCCACCGCTCAATGCAGACCTGCTGATCCAGCCAGGCCGTTGGGCGGCCCGCCCGCCGATCTTAAGCTGTTCCTGGGGTTTTACGGCTGGGGGGTGCAGCCGGACAAGGTCTGCACCGATTTGGGAATTTCCACTTGGGAGAGTCATAACCGGTATTGGGATTCACCGCGAACACGGATCAATGGTCATTTCTCGTCATTTGCATGCGAAACGTCGCTCGTCCCGGGCCTGTAGGCGGCGTATCTCTTACGCCCCATGTCCCAGCTTCATGAACTCGAATTCCTCCTTGCCTGCACCGCATTGCCGATGGCCTGCCTTCTTGTTGTCTCGGGCGCCCCGCCGCGCCGTTGGCTCTACGGCGTGGTCTCCGTCCCACTGACCACGCTGGCTGGCGCGCTGACATGGCCCCTGATTCGCAGCCACCTCGCCGGCCACCTCTCTTCCTCGCTCAATGGTCTGACGTTGTACATCGGCGGGGTGTGCTACTTCCTTGCCTTGGGTGTGGCCGCCGGCCTGCTGATCTCGCCCCAACGGCAATGCATCCGCCACAAGCGCGGCACCGTCATCGCACCGGGCAAGGTGCGTCCTCGCAGACGAACGGGACACATCACACTGGCTGGGCAGCCCCTGCATCCCCTGGATGAGACCAAGCACATCAAGCTGATCGGCACCACCGGCACCGGCAAGTCCACGGCCATTCGCGAGATCCTGCACACCGCCCTGGAGCGTGGCGACCGCGCCATCATCGCCGACCCCGACGGCGGTTATGCCAGCCAGTTTTACGACGCGGCCAGGGGCGACGCCATCCTCAACCCCTTTGATGCGCGTTCCAGAAGCTGGGATCTATTTGGCGAGATCCGAGATACCTGGGACGTGGAACAACTGGCGCGCGCCCTTATTCCCGACAACGAAGGCGAGGAACGCAGCTGGCGCAACTATGCCCGCACGTTCTTGTCCGCCACGACCAGACAAGTCTGGCTGCAGAACCAGCGTAAGTCCGGCGTGGCGACCATGTCCGAGCTGTACCACCTGCTGACCATGTCGTCCCACAAAGAACTGTTCTCCCTCCTCGACGGTACGCCGGCCCGGGCCTACCTGGAGGGTGGCAATGAGCGCATGTTCGGCTCCATCCGCTCCGTCTGCGCGACCTACGTATCGGCCCTTGATCTGCTAAGCCGTAACACGGCTAATCCCCTGTCGATTCGCAACTGCGTCCAGACACTGCCCAACACCAAGCCGATTCGCGCCCTTTACCTTCCCTATACCGCCACCCAGATCGCGGCCCTGCGCTCCACTATCTCCGCCTGGCTGCGCCTGGCGATCTTCGAGACCATGTCAGGTGCCGAACGCGACCAGCGCATCTGGTTCATTGTCGACGAGCTCGATGCCCTGGGTGCCATAGACGGATTGAAGGACGCGTTGGCAAGACTGCGCAAGTTCGGCGGCCGGTGCGTGCTGGGATTCCAGTCCATCGCCCAGGTCAGCAGCACCTACGGGGCAGGGGAGGCGCAAACCATCGTCGAGAATTGCGGCAACACCCTGATCCTGCGCTGCTCGGCCAGCGAGATGGGTGGCACGGCTCGGTTTGCCTCGCGCCTGATCGGTGATCGCGAGGTAGTGCGCCAGCAGGTCTCCCGATCCCGTCGGGCTGGCGAATGGCGCTCTTCCCGCAACATCAGCGACCAACACATTGTCGAACCGGCCGTCATGGCCTCGGAAATCGAACAGCTGCCTGACCTGTCCGGTTACCTGAAGCTGGCCTCGACCCCGCAGTGGCAACAGGTGTCGCTACACGGCTAGGACGCGATCAAGGCGTCAACGAAATCGCAAAAGGTCGGATTGAGGCGGTTCCTGATGACACCCCAGCACTCGCGTGCACCGGGAGTTGCCAGGATGTTCCTTACGCTCTCGCGAATGCCCGACCAGTGTTCGTTATCGAACATGTGAATCTCGGTCTGAAAGTACACACTCTCCGCCCGACGCATGAAACTCAGCAGCATCAACCCGTACTGTGCGCGTTCCACTTCGCCCAGCGATGAGAACTCGCGTCCACCCCGCAGGTACAGTTCCGTGAGACTCCTGTCCTTTGCGATATCAAAGGAGATCTGGGCAAAGGAGTTGACCACCTGCTGAAATGCCGCGGCCAGCACCGCGCGGGTGTTATGGCGGATCTGGATGGACGCGTACAGCACGCTCACGACGATTGCAGCAGCACTGACCACCGAGCTGACCCAGGCGATTTGCTCCAGCATCATCCATGCCTCCCTTCGAGTGCGATGTTCTTATAAGCCGCCACTGGCGGCAATGAGATTCACGCCGAGTGCAACCTGTCCAGGGTGGTTTGCTTGTACGCATGACGCAGAAGGGCGTTGCGCAGCTGCCATTCCTCGCCGGCAGCTACCGCCTCGAGGTACTGAGTCTGGCCGGCGACATGGACCGCGATCGGCACGCCGTCGCGCAGCAGGAAGCGGTTGCCGGCCAGTGCCGCCAGCCGCGCCCCCGGGGTCACGATGCCCAGCAGGTTCAGGGGATCCGCGGCACTCAATGACACCAGCACCCCTTCGCCGGCCCGCCGCCGCACCGAGCGCAGCGCCGTGACCGCATCCGGCAACGCATACTGCTCGCCACTGCTGGCGGCAACGAAGCGGCCGCCGCGGATCTGACCCTGCGCCTCCAGGCGCCGATACACCCGCAGCAGCAAGTGCCAAGGCGGCAGCCACTGCGGCTCGCGCAGCAGCAGCTTGCGAAACACAACGCCATAGCGGCGCAGCAGCAGCCAGGCAATGGACTCCAGGTGTTCCGTTTGCGGCGACTGCGTGTCAGTGGGCGAGGGCGATGGTTGCAGCGAACGGATCAGGCTCCAGCGGCCAGCCTCCTCAAGCCCGTGTATCGCCAGGCGGCGACCGCGCGCGGCAAGCTTGCGGCGGCGTTCCAGTGGCAGCAGCAGCGCGCGCAGTCCTCCATAGCTGTCGGCACTGGCCAGGCCTGCGGCCACCAGTTCCCCCAGCCCGCTCTCGGCCTGCGCGTGCAGCAATTGCGTGCCGGATAGCATCTCGTTGAAGAACGACGCGCCGTGCGACTGCAGGTAGTCGGCCAGCGCCTGGGCGCTGGAGGACAGCTTTGCGACTTCGCCCTGTGGCGATAGTGCGCGCCACATCATGGAGTGCTGGCGCCGCAACAGCGCAATGGGCGTCGCACGTACCGGACCGGCGGTGACATTGCGCGGTGCGTCCAGGCGCGCCCAAAGCGTGCGCCCCGACAGGCACAGGCTGTCCAGCCACGCCGGATCGTAGGCCCCCATGCGCGCGGTCAGTACGTCGGACTCCCACGCCACCGCCGGGACTTCAAAGCCCTCGAGCTGCTCAATAATCGCCGCCAGGCTTGCGACCCCTTCCGGGCGCGGCTGGGTCGTGATGCCCTGCCAGTCGAGCAGGAACCGCATGAAGTCCGCGGAGGCTACCGGTTCGATCTCCGCGCGCAGCGTCTTGATGGTGTAGCGATTGATGCGTGCCAGCAGGCGACGCTCACACCACTCAGTCACATCGATATCTTGCTGGCTGAACTGGCCGCGCAAGACAAAGCCTTCGCTTTCCAGTTGCAGCAATGCAGCGTCGATGCTTGCCTCGGATAGCGACAGCGCAGTTGCAAGCCCTGCCGCCGTCACCGGACCGGTGGCCTGCAGGCGCCCGCGTACCAGTTCGGTACACGCCTCGTCCGGGGACCATTGCCGCGCGGTGTACTGGGCAGGCGCCTGGGAGGGCGGCACTACCGTGGCCTGCGGGTACAGCGGGCCCAGCATGGGCAGCTGCTCCACCGCAACCCAGAAGGTGGACGTTGCCGTGACCAGCCGGGCCGCGCGCCGGTCCTGCACCAGCGCGTCGAACCAGGGCTGCCAGTCGGGCACTTCTGGCAGAACGCCCAGCAGCATCAGTGCGTCGTGCAGCTCATCGGCGTTCTCGACGTTGGGCCAGGCCTCGGCACGCACTTGTGCGATGGCCTCCGGGTCGAGGCGCCCAAACTGCGCGGCCGTCTGTGGATCCAGCCAGCGGCGCGAGGCCACCGCCTGCGTGCGGCGTTCTTCCAGTGGCGCGTCGTCCAGGTAGGCATACGGGCGAGCCCCCAGGATTTCCATGGCCAGGGGTGACGGGTGCGGCAGGTCGCGCGTCAGCACACGGCGCTGTCCCGACTCGATGGATTGCAGCAGCGCGATCAGTCCCTCGACGTCCATGGCCTCGTGCAGGCAGTCGTGCAGGGTCTGCCGTACCAGCGGGATGGTCCGGCACTTCGCGCTCGCCGCGCAGGTTCTCCGCGCAGGCCAGCTGGTCCGGGAATACCACCGACAGCAGGTCCTCGGCGGCCATGCGTTGCAGCGGCGGGGGCACCTTCTTGCCGGCGCGCGAGGTCTTGACTGCCAATGACACGGTGGCATTCCAGCGCCAGCGCGTTGCGAACAGGGGTGCATCGAGCACGGCCTGCGTCAGCACGTGCTCCACGGTACGGCTGTTGAGGTACCGCGGGACGTCCTCCAGCGCGAAGCTGTGGGTCTCGCCCAGCGACAGCACGATCGCATCCTCGGTGGCGGCCGCCTGCAGCTCGAAGTTAAACGTCTGGCAAAAGCGCTTGCGCAGTGCCAGCCCCAAAGCGCGGTTGATGCGGGCCCCGAAAGGAGCGTGTACGACCAGCTGCATGCCGCCGGCCTCGTCGAAGAAGCGCTCGATCACCAGCTGCTGCTGCGTCGGCAGACTGCCGAGCGCCGCCTTGGCGGCGGCAAGGTAGTCGACGATCTGCCGGGCGGCGAGCTCGGCAAGATGGTGCCGCTGCATGGTCAGGCCAACGGCGGTCTCCACGGTGGCCGGGTCCACCGCCGGCAGCGCCGCGTCGATGTCAGCCCGCAGATCCGATACCGCCAGTGACAACTCGGTGCTGCGGGCCGGTGCCTCGCCCAGCCAGAACGGAATCGTCGGGGGCTGTCCTGCCGCGTCCTCGACGCGCACTCTGCCGGCCTCGACGCGCAGGATCCGGTAGGAGGTGTTGCCCAGCTGGAAGATGTCGCCGGCCAGGCTCTCGACTGCGAAGTCCTCGTTGAGCGTGCCCACGAAAATCCCCGTCGGCTCGAGCACGACCTGGTAATCGGCGTTGGATGGAATGGCGCCGCCGCAGGTAATGGCCGTCAGCCGGGCCCCGCGCCGGGCGCGCAGCCGGTGGTTGACCGTATCGCGATGCAGGTAGGCGCTCTGCTGGCCGCGACGCGAGGCATAGCCTTCGGCCAGCATGCGCAGCACCTGTTCGTACTCTTGCTGCTGAAGCTCTCGGTACGGCCAGGCGCGGCGCAGCAGCGCCAGCAGTTCGTCTTCGGCGTATTCGCGCGCGCTGACTTCGGCGACGATCTGCTGGGCCAGCACGTCCAGCGGCTGGCTGGGGATGTGCAGCCGATCCAGGTCACCGGCGCGCACGGCGTCCAGCAGGGCAGTGCACTCAATCAGCTCGTCGCGGCTCAACGGGAACAGGCGGCCCTTGGGCACGCCGCCCACCGCGTGGTTGGCGCGACCGACGCGCTGCAGGAAGGTGGAGATGGCACGCGGGGTTGCCAGCTGGCACACCAGCTCCACGTCGCCGATGTCGATGCCCAGTTCCAGCGATGCGGTGGCCACCAGCGCGCGCAGCGAGCCGGCCTTGAGGCGCTGTTCCGCGTCCAGGCGCTGCTCGCGCGAAAGGCTGCCATGGTGTGCGGCCACATTGGCTGCCCCCAGGCGCTCACTTAAGTTGCGCGTCACGCGCTCGACCATGCGGCGGGTGTTGGCAAAGATCAGCGTGGTGTGGTGCTGGCTGATCAGCGTCGCAATCTTGTCGTAGAGGGTCTGCCAGACCTCGTTCGACATCACCGCCTCAAGCGGGGAGTCAGGCAGGACCAGCGCCAGATCACGCACGCGCGTGTGGCCGCTGTCGACGATCACGCAGGCGTCGGCCGGATCGGTGACGCCGGTTAGAAAGTGAGCGACTTCCTCGATGGGCTTCTGGGTGGCCGACAGGCCAATGCGCTGCAGCCGGCGGCCGGTCAGCGCGGACAGGCGTTCCAGGGACAGGGCCAGGTGCGACCCGCGCTTGGTGCCCGCCACGGCGTGGATCTCATCGACGATGACGCTGCGCGTGCTGGCCAGCATCGCGCGACCGGAGTCGCTGGTCAGCAGCAGGTAGAGGGACTCCGGGGTGGTCACCAGGATATGCGGCGGGGACTTGCGCATGGCCACGCGCTGGTTCTGCGGCGTATCGCCGGTGCGTACCAGCGCCCGGATGGGTGCTATCTGTATGCCCAGTGCTTGCAACTGCTGGGTGATGCCACGCAGCGGCGCCTCGAGATTGCGCTGGATGTCGTTGGACAGCGCCTTGAGGGGAGAGACGTACACAACCTGTACGGCATCGACCAGCGAGCCGGCCACAGCCTCGCGCACCAGCCCATCAATGGCCGCGAGAAAAGCCGCCAGGGTCTTGCCCGATCCGGTGGGCGCGGCAATCAGTGTATGGCTGCCCGCATGGATTGCGGGCCACGCAGCGCGTTGCGGCGGCGTGGGCCCGTCGAAACTGTTGCTGAACCAGGCCGCGACGGCCGGGTGAAAAGTGTCCAGTGGCATGGGTACGTAATTTTACGCCTGCTCTGCGCAACCGAAGGCCTGGGTTTTGGCTCGCGGCACCAGGCAGTACCTGTTGCCCCAAATTGGGGAGCTGCCCGAATCCGGATGGAAGGTCAGCTGGCGGCTCGAGAAGCGGCAGTGGTCTGCCCCGTCGCAGGTTGCAGACACAGTCCTTCGGGTAATGGATTTACCTGGACTTTAATCGCAGTCGGGTAAGAACAGGCCTACTGCAACCTCGGCAATCATCTTCTTTCTGCGGTCCGGGCGCGCCTTTAAGGTTGATCCGTGGTTTGGCAACACAGGCGGCGAGGAGTTCAACATGCCGGTTCTTGGCTTTTTCGGAGTAGCCCTTGCCGCTGTGCTACTGATTTTGGCGTTGCTGACTGCCAGCGTGCTGATTGCTTACACGGCGCTGGCCGGCATTGTCTTTATCGCCATAGACGCCTACCGCGCGCTGCGTCACCCGCACGATTTCCACGAGTAGGGCGCTCATGTCAGTCGAAAGACCCCTGTCCTTTGCGCGCGTCGAGCCGCGCAGTCCCAAGGCCGTGCGCATCCTGGTGGCGTTGGCCTTTGGCTTGGTTCTTTACTTTGCCCGCGAAGCCCTTATCCCGATAGCGCTCTCCCTGTTGGTGTCCCTGGTGCTGTCCAGTCCGGTGGAGGCGTTGCATCGAAAGGGCGTGCCTCGCAGTGCCAGTGCGTTGTTGATAGTGGTGTCGTTCCTGATCCTGGCCGGGGTATCAATTACTTCGTTGCTGGAGCCGGCGCAGCGGTGGCTGGCGCAGGCCCCACATACCGTGCGGCTGATCGAGCAGAAGATCGACCCGGCAGCCAGTTTTGTGCATCGAATCGAGCTCGTCACACGCAGGGCCGGGCACCTGACCGATGGAGACGCAGCGGCGGCGCCACGGTCCACGACAGAGCCTGCCAAGGCCACCGGCGTCCTGGTTGCCACCCGAACGGTGATGGTGTCCTTTGTGACGGTGCTGGTCCTGACACTGCTGCTGTTGGCAAGCGGGCCACCAGTGCTGGCCAGGATGACCGCGGCGCTAGCGCACAACGTCCACGCCACCAATGTCCTGAAGGTAATCGACGCGGTGCGCCGCGAGCTGGGCCGCTACTACGCCACCGTTGCACTCATCAATCTCGGACTGGGCCTTGCAACGGGCCTGATCATGACTGCACTGGGCATGCCCAATCCGGTGCTGTGGGGAATGCTGGCCGGCTCGCTAAATTTCATTCCCTATATAGGGTCGGCCATTACCCTGTTCGTGCTGACCGTGGTGGCGTTCCTGTCGTTTGATAGCGTAGGGCAGGTGCTGACGGTATCGGCGTGTTACCTGGGACTGGCGACCATCGAAGGCCAGGTAGTGCAGCCGCTGTTCGTGGGACAGCGGCTGGAATTGAATCCCATCATCGTATTTCTGGCGCTGTGGTTTGGCGCCTGGCTGTGGGGGGTGGCCGGCGTCGTGATGGCCGTGCCCACCTTGGTCACGCTCAAGGTCGTGGCCGAGCACAGCCAGCGCGGCCGGACCCTGACGGAGTTCCTGAGCCCCACCCGCACGCGGCAGTATTCGCGCGCGACCCAACGTCCAGCCAAAGCGTAGATCGGTACGGGGCTGCCGATGCAGGCATCGATGACCACAGCGCAGCAACTCCCGACGCTCCCGCGCACGGCGGCAAGCCCCTGGCTCGTGGCCAAGGGGCGTGCACTGGCAAGGGCAGGGGCAATAGCCGGCTTACTGGATCGGCGTCGCCGTGCCCTGCCGGTCGGCGGCATTGCTGCAGGGCGGTGCAGATCCGCGCATTGAAGCCGTCCTACGCGCCGTAAGAAGGGGCTTACGGTGATATTTGTGGCAGGCCGATACTCTGGCCTGGCAACCCTGCGCACTATCAATCCATGGACAGAGTAGTTGCCCTGTATCCCACCCCCGTATTCGCTGAACGTGCACGCGGACAACTGGTCGCGCAAGGCATCGCCACGGATCGGCTTGACGTTGTATCGCGCCTGAACCCAGGGCGGGTGACGCACTTGCCGAAGCATTCCGAAACGCAGGACTTTGCCGAGTATTTCCACGTCCTGTTGACCGAAGAGAGCGAGTGGCCGCTGGTGCATGAAATCGTTGGGACCATCCAGAAGGGCAAGGCTGCGCTGGTGGTGCATCCGCGCGGCAAAGAGGAGATCCAGATGGTTCGCTTGATTATCGAGGCCCATGGTCCGGAGACAGTGTTCTGGCGCGTGGCACCGAAACAGGCGGAGGACAGCCTGCTGGGCAACGTCACTGGCATCCAATCGCGGGGTTAGCAGCCCATGAGGAGCTCAGTGTCCATTCCAGCCATCTGCCTGACGATGATCATCGCGGCGTTTGTATGGGCGCTGCTGTCCAGCAGCCTGGCGGTGGTGTACGCGGCGGTGGGTTGCATGACCGGAGCATGCATCGGCCTTTGCATCGTGTTGTCGCATCGTGGAAATCCGCCCCGCTGAAGGCGGGTTGCAGGACAAACAGGGGAAATACAAGAAGTTGAATGACACCAGCCCCCAGGCCGGTCGCGAGGGCGCGGGCCGCCACTGGTTCAAGGTCGTCTCCGGCCAGGCCTCGGTGCTGCTGGGCAGTCCGCAGATGTTCGTAGCTGCGGTGCTGGTAGTGGTGGCCTGGGCTATCGCCGGGCCATTCGTGCACTACTCGGCCGGATGGCAGCTGCTGATCAATACCGGCACCACGATCATTACGTTCCTCATGGTGTTCCTCATCCAGGCCACCCAAAACCGCGACTCGCGCGCCCTGCACCTGAAAATGGATGAGCTGCTGCGCGCGACCGAAGGGGCGCGTACGCACATGGCGGACTTGAGCGAGATGTCCGACGAGGAACTGGAGAAACTGGAAAAGGCCTTCAGCCGCCTGGCGCGCTTTTCGGCCCGCAGCACTGCGACCACCGCGGTTGACGATGCAGCGCAAGTAAATGGCAACGCACCCAAGCCCGCCTGAAGCATCGCCAGGCCGGGCTGGCGTTCAGAACCGCCGGGAAAAAGCGAACAGGTGCGCATCCGCATCGCCCGTGCCCGTGATCAGGCCGCGCAGTAGCTGCGCCGCCAGCATGGAGAACGTGATGCCATTGCCGCCGTAGCCCAGCGCCGCAAAACAGCCCGGCATGCGTGGTACAGGGCCAATAGTTGGTGCGCCGGTGGGACTTGAGCCAAAGCTGCCGCTCCAGGTGAACTGCGGCCGCGTGTCGATGGTCGGGAACAGAGTTGCCAGTTTTCGTCTCAGCGCGGCGATCTTTGCCGGCAGCAACGCATCGCGATGGGTGGCATCCCGGAACGGTTCATCCTCGCCGCCGCAGATCACGCGACCCTCCTCGGTCATCCGCAGGTACAAGTAGGGACTGGATGCCTCCCAGATAAGGCAGCTGGTGGGCCACCCTTGCTGCGGATGCGTGGCCATTGCCCAGGTAGAAGCGATGCGATGGCCATTGGATGGGACGTGCCTGGGGATCTCATAGCCGGTGGCAAATACCAAGTTCCGGGCAGTGACTACCGGTCCGTGGGCCAATTGCGCCAGGACACGCCGTTGGCCCGGCTCGACGCCGATGACCTGGGCGGGGGAGTGCAGCGTGGCACCCTGATCCATTGCGCGACGCAGGTAGCCCGCAGCCAGTCGCCGCGGATCCACGGCAAAGCAGTCGAAACTCAGCAGGCCCGCGCGCCGAGCAATACCGTAGCGCTTGCGGATCTGTGCCGTGCTCAACAGCGATACTTCAAAGCCGGCGCTGCGACGGGCCGCGGCTTCTGCCTCGAGGCCCGCGACATCCAGCAGATCCCCTTGCAGGTACAGGGAATCACGGCGCTGCAGTTGCGCCTTGATGTCCAGCCGCTGCGAGCGCTGGCGCAAGGCGTCGAGGGCCATTCGCGAGCGATGCCATATTTGCGTGGCCCGTGCCCGGCCAATGCGCGCTACCAGCTTGCTCAGTGGTACGTCCAGGTCGTACTGCAACAATGCCGTGGACGCAGTGGTCGCACCGGCCAGCGGCCTGGCCTTGTCCACGACCATGACCTTGAGCCCTGCATCGGCCAGGGACTCGGCAATCAACGCCCCTGATATGCCCGCACCCACTACCAGTACGTCCGTGGTGCGGTCGCGGCGAATGGGTGAAATCGCCAGCGCGGGCCGGCGGGTGCGCTGCCAGACGGTGGTCCCTGTGCGCACCCGGCGATCAGCGCGTGCGACAAGTACGCGAGGCATTGCGCATGTTCGAGCCCGACTTCCACCCGCGCAACCTTCAACCTGTGCCGGCTGCGTCCTACAGGAATGACAGACACTGGCGGTGCAACAATTCTGGTTGCACTCAATATGCTGCGGCGCGCCTACGAACAGACTCCCCTTGGGGGCCGCGGCTCAGTCAGTGCGAAGGAAAGGTAAGAACACGCTTACGGGTATAGGTCAGGCAGGCCGATAGGCCGACCCCGACCCAGCGGTAGCATCAGCGTTCGTCGCGCAAGGAGGACCGAATGGCAACCCAACCAATGGCCGAAACACTTAGGAAACTGGAGCACAAGTTCTGGGACTCCATCAAGAACCAGGATACGGACACGGCGCTGGACCTGCTGAGCGAGCCGGCGCTGATGGTCAGCCCGCACGGGTCGATGAAGTTCGATCACGCCGGTTTTCGCAAGATGTCAGAGCAGGGGTCGATGGTGCTGACCGCGTTCGAGTTCAGCGGCATGGAAGTGGTGTTCCCCAACGACAAGACCGCCATCCTGACCTATCACGTAAGGCAAACCATGGCCCCGCGCGACAAGACGCAAAGCATTGACCAGGAGATGAATGACACCTCGACCTGGGTAAAGGTGGGCAGGCAGTGGCGCTGCGTGATGCATACAGAGACTCCGGCCGAGTCCAAGGGCGCCACGCACTAACGATCAAATCGGGCGCGCACGTGCCAGGGCTACTCGCGCGGATAGACCTGCTCTTCGGACACAACAGGCGCCGTGGCCGAGTCGCCCGCGGCTCCAATCCGCCCGCGCGCCGAGAACATGGCGCCGCGCGCCACCACATGGGGTGCGAACTTCAGGAATCCCGTGTCGCGCGCCATGTCGTCATAGATGGCCTCCATGCCGCCGCGCATAAAGTAGGCCTCGTGCCAGAAACCCGTCCCGGCGGAGTCACGGATGTACTGTTGCCACCACTGGCGATGCGGATCCGAGCGCGCCCAGCGCTCCAGGGACTCAAAGTCGCGCCAGTACTGGCGCATCCCGACGTGCGGCGGAAACAGCGAATACGTCAGGTCTTCATGCAGCAGCAGGCCCTCCGGCTGTGCCTGTGACGGACTTGGCGATCTTCGGTCCGAAGCCCACCACGGTCTTGATGCCCGCCAGCACATTGACGCGCATGCCCAGGTAAATCACCACCAGGTCCGGATACGCCGACAGGTCCACCGTGCGGCGCTGCAATTTCCTGGTCATGGTTCACTCCGTGGAGGTAACGCTAGGCGTCGGAATCGCAGCGTAACCGCTGCTGGCTTTGCCGGCCAATCGCGCGGCCTGTGTCAGCAGCATAGGCCAGCGGGCCGATAGCCGGCGTGCCGGGGCCGCCAGCCAGGGACGCATGGCCACGTGTGCGTACAGGGCTGCCATGCGCAACCGCAGTGAAAAGGCCTGCTGCCAGGCGCGCGCATAGCGGTCCTGCAACTGAAGTGCATGGCGCGGAACCATCGCCGGGGAATAGCGCGTGAGTTCCCGGGCCAGCAGTGTCGCTGACTGCAGCGCCATGCTGATGCCCTCGCCGATCAAGGGGTGGCTTTCACCGGCTGCATTGCCCACCCGGAACACTGCATCTGTAGCCGCAGGGTGCACGCCCGGCCAGAGGGGCCCCACGGTGAGCCACGGACCCAGACGCTGCGCCCCCTGCAGGGATTCACTGACGCCAATGCAACATTGGCGCAGCAGGATCTCAACCACTTCCCCGGCAGGCAGGCCACGATGCAGGGCCCGGCAAGCCGCCAGCCTGTCTCGTCGCAGGCAGCATGCGAGGGTGGTCTGGCCCTGGTCCGCGACTACCATCCCGCCGTAGCCACCGGGCAGGGAAATCACGGATAGCAGCCCAGGTTGAAGTCGGGTGTCCTGAAATACTGCCTTGAAGGCGAACAGATCCGATGCACGCTGCGTCCGGTGGGCAGCAGGTCGCTGGCCTGAAGCATTCACCGGGCCGCGTTGCCACGAACCATGCGCGTCGATGACCACAGTGGCCTGCAGTCTCTGGGGAACCCGCCCACCTGCATCGATAGTGCAGTGATAGGCACCGCTGCCACCGCGGATCACGCGCGCCTTGGCCGGTTGCATGACCTGCACCCCCAGCGCCCGGGCACGTTCCACGAGCAGGGTGTCCAGGTATTGTCGGGACAAGGCCCGACCAAAGCGATGCGGTCCCTGGGTGCAAGGGGGAAAGTCCGTAACCACCGTTGGCGAGTGACTCATCCAGCCAATGTTTCGCAGCTGCACCCCGGCGTGCGCGCGCACACCATCGCCAATACCCAAATCATCCAGCATCGCCAGCGTCCCGGCAGGGATGCACTCTCCACAGACCTTGCGACGTGGATAGGCGTCCTGTTCGACCAGCACCACCTGCCAGCCAGCGCGTGCCAGCAAAATCGCGGTCGCCGCCCCCGCAGGTCCCGCGCCGATCACCAGTGCGTCGGTTGCACTCATGCAGCCGCGGCCTGGGAATCACGCGCACGCGCCGTGAAGCAGTGCGTGAAGGGCAGGGCAACGGTCTCCTCCAGCACCCAGTCACGGGATTCGGGCCACAACTTCGTCAGCTCCAGGCCCGTGAAGCCAGCCGCCACGCTGGAAACCGCGTCGGCACGCGTCACTTGATTTGCGCCGATGAACCCCACCAACTGGCTGGCCAGGTAGGTCCACGCATTGCGCCGCGGCTCGCAGGCTACGAACGCTGTCGATCGGGCGGCCACCGCTGCAAGGATGTCGCCGAGGTCCTTGCCCACGAAGTGGTGCAGGAAGAGGGTGGTCACGCACAGGTCGTAGCCAGGCGATGGCACTCGTGACCAGGCCAGCACGTCGTCCTTGAGCACGGATACCCGCCATCCCAGCCCCTGATATCCGGCGCGCGTTTGCGCGCTGACCAGGTCATGTTGATCCAGCAGCGTCAGGTCCACCCCCGGCCACGACCTTGCGTAGGACCGCGCCAGGCGCAACAAGAGCGTTCCGTCTCCTGCGCCCAGTTCCAGGATGCTCCGCGGCGGCCGCGCCAGGTTCAGGCGCGTGAGGCCTGAGCGCAGCGCGTGCATCGTGCCCATGGCCAAATGGATCCGCTGCAGGTCGCGGCGCGAACGTCGCGCCTGCGGGTCGTCTGGATCCAGATGATCGAGCAGCTCCGGCTCAACGGTTCTGGAAGCCATGCTCACTTATCCCACCGACAGCAGTGCGCCATGGCAGCTGAAGCCGGCGCCGAAGGAGGACATCCACCACCAGCCATCGGGCGCATCCGCCAGCGCCGCTTCCAAGACAAAAAAGACGAAGGCGCTGCTGAGGTTGCCGTATTGCCGCAGGGTTTCGCGGCTGTAATGCAGCGTCCCGGGCGCCAGATCGAAGTCCTTCTGGATTGCCAGCAGCACGTCCCGGCCACCGGCATGAAAGATCCATGTCCCCACATCAGCAGGTTGCAGATGGGCGACATCCAGTGCCTGGAGGAACACTTCGCGTGCGTACTTGGCGGCAAGGGTCGGTACAGCCGGGGTCAGGATGTTGCGCAACAGCCCGGCCCGCTGTTCAAACCGCAGCGCCTCGCGCGCCGCAGGGTCCGTCACCGAAGCGCTATGGCGCCACTGGATTCTGCGCCCCCCGGCAGGCGCCGCCCGGGACAGCACCGCGGCGCCGGCGCCATCGCCGAATAGACAGGCGCTGATCAGCACCCCCGGATCATCGTCCAGGTACATCGCAGCACTGCAAACCTCCACGCAGACGGACAACACATGTTCGCACTGGCCGCTGTCCAGCAGCGCACTGGCCACCTGCCAGTTGGGCAGTGCGCCAGCACATCCCTGGCCCACCAGGTCAAATCCGAGGACATTGCGTCTCAACGAGAGGCGCTCACTGACATAGCCACTCAAGCCGGGACACAGGTACCCGGTGCAGGTTGAGACAATTACCGCGTCGATCTGGTCGGCGCGGATCCCCGCTTTCGTCAGCGCCCTGGAGGCGGCGGCTTCCGCCAACCGTGGCGCGTGTCGCGTGAATCGCCGGTGCAAGGTGTCCGGGTCAATCGCAAACACTTCGTCAAGGGAATCCACCGCAAGGAACCGGGTCTGGATCCCGTTGTCATGCTGCAGGACTGCGCGGGCTATTGCGCGCGATCGTGGCGCAAGGCGATCGAACCAATCGGATGAGGCAAACGCATCCCAGCACTCGCCCTTGGTATAGCGATGATCGGGTACGGCAACGCCTATGGCAGCTACGAACATTAGACTCCATTGCCGCGGCGGGCCGTCCAGCGCATCGGGCTATGCCTGCAGTTGATGTTATCCAAGCCCTGAACGTCCAGTCCGGCAACGCGCACGGCTCAATGGTGAGTACCCCGGAATGCACGAATAGTTGCTGGCAAGTACGCTAGCCCTTCCTTATACAGGGCCTCGGAGGCGCGCCTTACCCAAATCGCACTATTCAGACGCAAGACGGTCGGAGGTGCCGTCCATGCGTACCAGCGAATGACCCGCACGCCACATCAGTCGATCCGCGGGGCGGTTCGGCATGATGCATGTCTTTACAGTGCCGCAACGGGATCACTGGCATTGGGAAAGAACAACTGCTGGCCGTCGATCCGATAGTGGGCAATGTCATCTTGCCCCGCAGGGGAAATCAGGTAGTCGATAAATCGCTGGCCGAGGACTTTGTTCACCGTCGGATGCCTGGCGGGATTGACGAGCATGACGCCATACTGGTTACGCAGGCGACTGTCGCCTTCCACCACCACTTGCAGGTCTGCCTTGTTCTTGAAGTGGATCCAGGTCGCACGATCGGCCAGTACATAGGCATTTGCGGCGGCGGCGATATTGAGGGCCGCTCCCATTCCTTGGCCAACGGATTTGTACCAGGCAGCCCGGTCCTTCTCGATATCCACGCCAGCCTGCTGCCAGAGGTCCAACTCGGCCATGTGGGTACCGGAGCGATCCCCGCGAGATATGAAGGCTGCCGAGTTGTTCTTGATGGCAAGCATCGCCTGCAGGATGTCCTTGCTCCCCCTGACGTGGGCCGGATCGGACTTGGGGCCGATCAGAACGAAATCGTTGTACATGACCGGGTAGCGCCTGAGGCTCTCGCCATCGGCCACGAACTGCAGCTCCGCCGCCTTGGCATGGACGAACACGACGTCGGCGTCACCACGACGGCCTGTGTCCAGCGCCTGCCCGGTGCCCTGCGCAATGACCTTGACTGAAATGCCGGTCTTGGCCTTGAAGATCGGCAAGAGGTAGTCAAACAGGCCCGAATCCTGGGTCGACGTGGTCGATGCGACGGTAATCGATTGATCGTCCGCCAGAGCGTTGCCGCAGCAAATAACCGCCAGCAGCACAACCGCCAGGCGGGCTCTGAAGACCGCAAGATAGTGCTTTCATGAATCCTGCCCCTTGCCATCAGATCAACAGCTCGCCGGCCACAAAGCGCTGCGCCTGTGCACTGGATGGAGCTGAAAAGAAGTTCGCGCTGGGCGCTGTTTCAACAACGGTGCCCCGGTTCAACAACACGATTTCCCCGCCCAGGCGCCTTGCCTGGCCCAGATCATGGGTCGTCATGACAACCTTGACGCCGCGCGCACTGACGGTCCGTACGATGTCCTCGACGCCCTTGGTAGCAGCCGGATCAAGGCTGGCGGTAGGTTCGTCCAGCAGCAGCACGTCCGGATCGCGTGCCAGCGCGCGCGCAATGGCAAGTCGCTGCTGCTCACCGGCGGAGAGGCCGCGCGCCGGGCGCGGGCCGAGCGTGTCCAGGCCGACAAGTGACAGTAGATCGCGGCAGCGTTGCTCGCGCTGCGAACGCTCGACGTTCGCCCGCGCCAAGGCATAGCGCAGATTTCCCAGGACACTTCGCCGCAGCATCACCGGCCGCTGAAACACAATCGCCCGATGCCGCATGGGTGCACCAATCTGACCGCCCCAGGTCAACCTGCCGCTGGAGGGCTCAATCAATCCCATCGCGGCTCGCAGCAAAGTGGTCTTTCCGGAACCGTTGGGCCCTATGACGATCGTCGGGGGGCCAGCGTCGATGGAAAGGGATACACGCTCCAGGGCCTGCACTCCCTCGATGAGGACCTTTACCTCAGAGAAAACGATCGGCAGGTCCGAAGGTGCTGGCGCGGCCATCATCCGGACTGCCGCTGGCTGACCCGGCGCACGGTCCACGCGACCGCATTGACCGATACGATGATGGCCATCAACACGACCCCCAATCCCATGGCAAGGGGCAGGTTGCCCTTGGACGTTTCCAGGGCAATCGCCGTCGTCATCGTGCGGGTGAAACCTTCGATGTTCCCGCCGACGATTATGATGGAGCCTACCTCCGCGGCTGCGCGACCGAAGCCGGCCAATAACGCAGTGATCAACGAGAACCTGGTCTCCCACAGCAGGGTGGCGACACGGTGCATGGTGCCGGTGCCCATGGCTGCGAACTCGTCCTTATATTCTATCCACGCGTCCTCGACCGTCTGGCGGGTCAGCGCCGCGATGATTGGTATCACCAGCACGGTCTGGGTCACCACCATCGCCGCCGGAGTAAACAGGATCCCCCAAGCCCCCAAAGGTCCCGATCGAGACAGCATCAGGTACATGGTAAGACCGACCACCACCGGAGGCAGTCCCATCAGGGCGTTGAGTCCCACGATGACCGCTTCGCGCCCGCGAAAACGAGTCAGCGCAATGAGGGCCCCGAGGGGCGCGCCAATCAAGGCCGCCAGCAGCGTCGCACTGAGGCTGACGAGCAGGGACAGGTTGACGATCGCGAAGAGGGTTGGATCGGCTGTCAGTATCAACGCCAGCGCGGATGGGGAATCTTGCATACGAGGAATGCTGGCCAGGCAGGTTAGGGGAGTCGTCGCACGGACCGTTCGAAGGCAACGAAGCCATTCTGGGCGACGCGGCACGCCTTTGGAAGCGCCATGACGAAGGTGCTCTACGGTCCAGATCCTAAATTGCGGCGTTGGATAGTCAGGCGAGGGTAAGCACTGGCTCGCGCCGGCATGTAGATGCCCATGCCGTGCCGGTCAATGCTTCCTGGCCCACTTACTGCACGCGGTCCAGCTGTTTGCACTCCAACTGTCACAGCTCGTCGAGGGTTCCGGCAGCACCGGCGGCGTACTGTCCACGTACGTCAGCCACTCTGCCCATAACTCGTGTGTACGCATCCGGGTCAGGGCGACGACACAGGCCGCGCTTTTTGGACCTCGGATGGTTCCATCACGCCACCGCGTGTAAATCGCGTCGCATTGGCTGCCCATGTACGCCTCCCAGGCCTTCTGGGATTGATCCAATGCCGCCAATGCCTCGGTGTCTTGCTGGAGTTGGTGCCTGCTTGCTTCCAGGTATCGAGTCATTTCCTGCTTTGCCCGTGCGGACTCGCGGTCACCACAGATATTGAAGTCGTAAGTAGTGCTTGGCGTCTCGCAATTCGCCTCCGGTTCAGCGCACCAGGCTTGCCCGGAAAGTATGACCAAAAACGACAGGATCGACAGTCTGCGCATGGCGCCTTCCTCTGGCATGTACTGGATAATTTTTGGGCGCGCACACCGAGCACCGGGCACCCGGAAGTACTTGGCTACCTTACGAAGCACGGTGCATGACCAAAGTGTCAATCTGGCGCCATCGATTTACTATGCAGCATTCCAGGGCGTATGCGGCATCGAGCTAGAACCGTGCACATGCGGAAAGTGCGGCAAGGGTGGCCAACGAGAACGCTGCCTTGATCCAGATCCGGCGTGATCTACAGGTGACAAGCACCCCCACCGCACTGGCGATTACGAGAACCAGAGAAATGGCCTCGGCCTGAGTAAGTCGAAAGCCGAATAGGTCGTGATGGATGTTCACCCGGATCTTCTCTATTAGCAGGCGCTCGAAGCCGGCAAACATCAAGTACACGGAGAACAAATACCCTGGCCGGTGCGCTCTTGACCTGAGGGCAAGGAGGACACAAAACAGGACCAAGGCCATTGCTGCCTCGTAGATAGGCGTTGGATAAACTCCAGGGGCTGGAATCATCTGGCCAAGGATGTTTCCGTCATAGGTTTGGGCCCACAGCCACTCTGGCACCCAACCCGGCTTCAGCGCCATGTTTGATGCGACTCCCCAATCCCCGTCACCCGCCAACTGACAACCGAGGCGGCCCACCGCGTATCCGAGCATCATGGGGGGCGCCGCAGCATCCAGCATGGGAGCAATCGGAGTTTTCCATCTCCTGAGAAACACCAGCCCAGCGGCAAGTCCGAAGCAGATGCCTCCATAGATGGAGAATCCGCCAGTCGTAAAAATCACCGACGCCGGATGGGCGAGGAGGCGATCTGGATTGTCGAGTAGGTCAAAGGCTCTCGCTCCAACAATGCCCGCGACGGCGGACACGGCTACCAGGTCCCCGACCAGCAGATGAGTCGAAGCCGGCAAAGCCGCCCAAGATTCCAGCCGGTGAACTTCTCGGCGGAACACATAGGTGGCCACAACGAGCGCAAGGGCTACAAATAGCCCGAAAGTCGGAAGTGGAAGATGCCACTGCGTCCCGAGAGCTGCGTTTGCGATGTCGGTGACGTAGGGGTAAGCCATGAGTGCCTATTCTGCTGCGACAACCCTTGAATGTGTCTGCCGAAAATAGTCTACGCGTCTAATTTGGCAGAAGGCAGCGGCCATCGCATAACAGGCGCGCCCGGGTTCGGCCAGTGCCACCCTGCAAGCGGGGACAGATGCCAATCCAGATATTTAGGGGGTTCGCGAGCTGGCACAGCAGTCGTAGTGCCGGTTCGCGATATGCGTGGCTACTGTGGTGGTTCCTCGAGTTGGTGCACCAACGATGCGAAATTGTCCCCGTACATCTTCGCCAATGACTCACCAGTGGCACCGTGCATGTATGACACCAGTGATCCGCACGGCTCAAGGCCCATCGATCTGATTTGCCTTAGCAACAGTTCCTTGGACCTTTCGTCATTGGCGGCAGTAACGTGCACGGCATCTATGACCTTGCTACTGGGGAATCGCTTACTGAGAATCTCGGCCGCTTGCGTGACCGCAACGGAGTAGGTGGCGTAGGCAAGAGACAATTGCTCCCGAAGCTCCGGAACATTGCGTAGGCAGTATTCGACCTGCGTAAGGTGGAACACTTGGAACGATGCGACGATACGTTGGCCGGTGGTAAGGGCGGGAGCGGGTCGTGATTCCCCAGCTATGACAGCTGATGCACCTAGGGAAAGGACTGCAAGCCCGAGTTTCTGCAGAACGCTCATTATGCCTCCCAACGGACCTGTAGAGCGGTTGACGGCGCTTAACAGGATGCACCTGCCCCCTTTAAACCTGCAAATGACGGTTAGGCGTCACGCAACCACCCATCTGCCACGCATCTTTCGATTCTCTCAACCATCCAGTCATAGATCTCTGGAGCGTAATCCCGTATCGGCTGGCTGATGCGAAGTACCTGCGAGCGGCTAACGGACTGTTCCTTCCAGATATGGCCCCGGGTCGCAAGATTGACGACGAAAGGCATCAGGCGATCGAGTACCCGGACCCAACGACTTTCCAGTGACTCTTGGGCCTCATATTCAAGCCAGAGATTGTGCAGGGTCGGACCAAATGCCACCCCGTGAGCCGCCAGCCTCTGGATGCAGCGCAGCTCCGCCTCGTGCTGGTCCGGTCGCTGCGGGCCATATGCGGGCGAGTCCCCCGCGTCAATTTCGCAAGCGTCGTGTATCAGGGCCATGACGAGCGCCTTATGCAGATCTAGGTCCAGATCCAGTTCGTGAGCGATCGTCAGTAACCCCAGTGCCAGGTGCCAGCTGTGCTCCGCTGAGTTCTCCCGACGCGATAGGTCACTAACGTACGCCATTCTCTTAACGAGCTTTAAGCGCTCCAGGTCGGTGAGAAAGTCGACGATCGCGGGAATCCGAGTCATCAGGATGCCTATCGGGTGAGCTGATAGCGGCGAGCGCTAAGGCCATGACAGGGCAAGTGATCGACCGCGAGCCGCGACACAGGCAGGTTAGACACCACGGTGCATGACCAGGGAACCGATCTTATGGATTTGCACCACGGACTTGAACCCTGCGTTGAGCAGTGCTTGTCTTTGCTCGTCGACGGACATGTACAGCTGGTTATTGCTTTGTCCGTCGTCTCCGAAAGAAGTGATCACATACCAGATAGGGGCTGTCCGGCTGCAACAGGGTTGCAACCTGAGAGTGCAGGGCCGGGGCGTACTGTTTGTGTCGAAGCTCGTGCACCGCCTGATTCGTAACCACTGCATCAAAGTTCCCGAGACCCAGGTGCCAGTCCGGGACTCTTGAAGCCCAGGTGCAGGAAGCGCACTTGATGCAGGTGTTCGGCCAGCCTGACGCGCGCCAGGTCGTGCATGGGCGCGGAGAAGTCAAGCAGGGTCAATTCAAGGTCTGGCATGACACCCAGCAGGAACTGCGCCAGGAATCCCGGGCCAGCTCCCAGGTCCAGTACCGCAATCCCGTTTGGTTGGTACGCGCCAGCTCTACGGCGAACGCCTGGAACATCTCGGCGCGGCCTGGTCGGACCTGTGCCGTCCGTTCCCATGCGCGAGCGTCCGCTGGATCGCTCAAGTCAATTGGACTGGGTACGTCAGGTTCGAGCATCGAATGCGACTCAAAGGCCATCAGCGCGCACGGGTCAATCTCGCCTTGTCCACTCGGACGATGAGGTCCTCAACGATCTGGTTCTTCTTGAAGGGATTGAGGGAAAAGCTTCCGCGCAGCGGGGAAAACACCACCTCGGTCCCAAACCGGCAGGGCTTGACCAGTCGGAGGGTCACCTGAGGGGGATTCATGTTTGTGGTGGCGCTGACGTTCATGATGTTGGAGAGATCAATGTTGTCTTCCTCGTTGCGGTTTCGGACGACAAGATACGTACCGCAGTCCTTCACTTCATCGACCAGGACCCAGATCATTTTCTTGAACAGGAGGTAGCCGAACACCGCCATCAGGCAGGGCACGAGAAGAAATACCCGAGATTGTTGTGGCGCCGCAGTGCTCCATCCAGTGATGAAGAATGTCGCGAGAGAGCCGTACCAGATTAGTGGAAAGGCATATTTGTAGACTCTCGTCATTCCACTGGAAATAATCATGACCCGTGTCCCCGTACGGCGGAAGGTCTCTGACCCATTAGCACGCACCCGCGACCAAGCGCTAATCCAGCCTGGACTACCGCCACATACTTGTGGATGCCACGGTCCGTCTGCTATTTGCTCGAAGCAAGGCCTTGGCTGACACGCTTGAAGAACTCATAGATCCCCGTCTCGCTCATGCGTCTGGCGTCCGCGAGTTCCCCAGCCGCGGTCGCATACAGGACCTTATTGTCCTCCGAGACCACAACAGCGGCTGGAATGCCTTTCTTGATTGGATTTCCGTAGGTCGCCACAAGGTCCAGGTTGCGGTCGAAGTTGCCAACGTCCACCTTGACCAGGGTGAATGACTTGGCAATCAGCGCTGCGCTTGGATCCTTGTGCAGGGCCTGGTCCAACACCCGGCAGTCCTCGCACCAGTTCGCTCCAAACACGATTAGTACCGGCACGTGCCTGGACGTCGCGGCACGCAGGGCGTGCTGGACGGCTGCCTTTGCGTCGGCGGACTCGTCGTAGGGAGGCGATGCCGCAAGAGCCGCGACGCTGAACGCAGCCAAAAGATAGAGGACGATCCTGCGCATGCAAACTCCAACAAATATCTAGCTGCCTAGTTATACGGTGTGATTGCGCAGCAACCAATGGCTGCTTTTACGTAAGGCCTCCCGAATGACTTTCCCCCGGCGGGGGTCGTCGCCAAACGACCGCAAGCCCGGGAGTGACCTGCCGTCCCCATTCGTTTGCAAACAATACTTGTCATTTACGACGAAGTATGACAAGCTTACTGTGCAGTATGGGAAGTACACATTGCATAGGCGGTGACTTATCGTTCTGCCCCTGTCCAGCTGCGGACGCCTTGGTGAAATCGCAACCACGCGGTATTTGCCCTTAATTGCCGCTCGAGCTCCCTTTTGCAAAGGAAGACTCTCATGACAAACAAATCTCTCGGAAAGATCGGCCGGGCCGCCCTGTGGGTCTCGCCAGTCGCCATCGCGCTCGCGGGTTTCGTCGCCGTGGCGCCGTGGTTGAATCGGCACAGTCCTGCGGCCGCCCAGGTACTGACCATAGCGTTCGGGATCTTCGTGTTGGGATATGCCCTTTACTTGGGGAATAGGGCGACGCGGCGAATGGACGAGGTGCAAAGAGCCGCCACGGCGTTCGCCCACTCGAACGGCTGGGTGTGGGGAGGGTTTGCCACCCTATTGTTGCTAATGCTGCCGCCGGTCATGAACTGGCTGATCGACATGGTCAACGCGCTGGCAATGCCCCGCATGTCCGGGTCGCCGGGCGTCACCAATCCCCACGTCGAGGCGACGGTGGCGTTTTTCAGTCGCCGCACCGCTATCACGATGGCGTTTATCTTTGGCGCCACCCTGGTCATGGTGATCCAGACCCTGGCTATCTTCGTCTTCTCCATTATCTGGCAGCGGCGCATGAGGGCAACGCCGGAACCGTCGTGAAAAACCGCATTCGCGTGCTGCGTGCGGAGAAGGCCTGGAGCCAGGCAGAACTGGCGGAACGCGTGCGCGTCTCGCGCAACTCGATCAACGCTATCGAGAACGGCCGGTTCGATCCGTCGTTGCCACTCGCGTTTCGCATCGCCGATGCCTTCGACCTTAGCGTCGAGGAGGTGTTCGACAAGACGGATAGGTGAAGCTGCGCCGAATGACGCCAGGCATTCGCCGCGCGGCATATTTCGGAAGCACATCGGATGCCTAGCCAGACCGTAGATTGCAGGAGGTTGTCAGGACGCGCCGCGCTGCCCGCTCACCGCAGCGAGCAGCGCCAGGGCCAACGCACTGACTCCAGCCACGGTGCGAACGATATGCCAGTGCCACCAGGTGTCCCGAAGTTGCATCCAGTCGGCGGGGCGAACTTCTGCGCTCCACGTCATGATTACCGCGTTGATCGGCTGATTGCACAGGCGCGTGACCACGCCAGCCACTACCAGGCATAGAGCCGCCGCGACGAGCAGATACCGGCTACGCGTGTCGTTCGTGGTTAGCGCAGCCAGCACTGCGGTGGACAGAGTGCAGGCGAGGCCGAGGACCGGCAGTGATGTGTTGAGCGCGCGGATCGCGTTCTGCTGCATCTCAACGTATGCCGTTGCCGTGAGCGCAGACGGGTTATAGCCGAGCCATATACCGAACATCGCTCCCGCCAGCAGTGACGTGAGCAGGAGGCTGATGAACCGAATAGAGGTGACCAGCATACAACCCCCGTGTTGGTGCGAAAGAATCGTTGCGCCTGGCGCCTAAGTTCAGCGGCGGCAGGCCGACATTGTTATACGGCATCCACAAGTTGCCCATTCTGGCCGCGTTTGGCCAGAATACGCCCGGCCAATCGTTTCAGTATCGCCAAAAGACCGCTCTGATCCTTGCCCGCAGCTGGATGCGGCCGTCACGCTGGAGTTCCTAAGATCGCGGCCGGACAACCACCTGGAAGCCACTTTGCGCGACAGGTAAGGCCAGCCCAGTATCCGCATCTATGACCAATGGCGTTTGTGCTTCCGATGGACAGAAGCGGGATCGGAAGAGGTGGAGATCGTGGAGCCCAGCGGGCCTGGCGCGAGGGCACCTCGGGGCAGGTCCCGAGGATCCGCGCCTGACGTCAGGTACGCCGCGGCCTGAACACCACCACATTGTCCGGTGGTTTGCCCACCACCCACAGGTACTGGATGTCCGCCCCGCGATGCCCGCAGGACGTGCAACGCAGCCGCGCCTGGCTTCTTGCCGGCACGCGCAGCGGATCAATCTGCACGCGACGACCACAATGCTTGCAGGTTACCTGGGCGACTGTATTGCCACTTGTCGGACCGGGTGTCATCCGCCAAAGCGTACCGAGCCGAGGGCGCATACAGTAAGTCGACCCTGCGACTACTGTATGAGATCCAACCTCACGCCGGCGGGAGCGGACCCATGACCGGTTGATTTGCGCCGCAGTTTGTGTCATTTGGCTATCGTGGCACTGATGTTCCTGACCATTCCCGCGTCAGACAGTGAACGGCTCGATACCGTTGCCTGGCTGGGGGCCCATGGCATCTCCTGTTATTTGCGATTGCGCGTGGCAGCCAACGATCCCGAGAACACGGGCACCGGCGACTCGATAACCATTCTGGTTCCCGAGGAGCAGCTGCAGCAGGCCAAGCAGGTCCTGGCCGCGATGCCGGTGAACGACGAATCGTCATAGCAAGATCTGCTATCCGGGTGGGAGCACCCGTACTTCAAAGCGCCGATCGTGGCGCCCGCCAGCCTGCTGCCGCACCTTGATCATCCTGGCCTTGGGTTCCCAGTCCAGTGGAGTCGGTCCCACCGGGTGCATGGACCACTCGGGATGTTCCTTCATGAATGCCGGCACATCTGCCGCCGCAATCCCCTGCAGGCGGATCTGGTAGGCAAGGACCACAGCGCGTTGTAACGCCGCGACATCGTAAGACCTCAGCGGATAGTCGCACAAAGGTTGGCCATGCCAGGCTCACAAGCTTCTTGCCCGCGAGATTGCGTATTACTCCCGGGAAAGTTTCGGCCGACGGACGCTGTCCTGCGACTGTGCAACGGCCTGCTTGCGCTGCTGCAACGTAGCGGCGTCTCCGTCCGACAGTCCAAAGTCGCCTGCGTGATTGCAGCCAGCGCATTGAGGGTCGCAGTGGGTAGGTAGAAGCAGCCGAGCGGACAGTGCGTACCAGAGCGGAGCGCAACGTCGAGTCATCCACCGATGCCAGCAGGTACTGCGCGGAATGGTCCGTGGACCGCACTCCCAGACGACGCAATCGATACTCTGTCGCAAACACCTTGCCGATCTTCCATTGTTCCTCTGGCATGGGAGCAATCCAGGGCCCCATCGATTGCGATACGACTTGCATCGACACCGTCGGATCGGCCATCGCATCGGCCAGCAGCAACAAGTCGGCGTGAATATTGGCGACGGTTATCATCTTCGAGATCAAGGTTCCGTCGCCCAGCAGCACCCGCTGCCACATAGATAAATCCGCGGACAGCGAGCGCAGCGCCAGCCCTTGCTCGTCGAGGCTGCCCTTGCGGATGCGCTGGGCCAGACTAGCCAGGTAAAGCGACCGCAGCGAAGGGGGCACCGGGTGACGCCACACGCGAACATCAGGGGGTAGCGTTTCAAAGTAGCCGGCGGCGTTGTGTAGTGCTTCATAACGCTGCAGCAATTCCCGATGTCGAGTGGATATTTCCGTGACATGGGCATCCTCTACCCGCGCTTGGTCCCACACCGAACCATGGACCACCGGCCAGGGTCCAATGTCCGGAGTGATGGACATGCGTTGTGCCTTGGGGGTGTCTCCGATCTCAGGAGAGATGAGTGCCCCAGGCGCGGCCGCGGCTAGGGCGCGCTGCAATGCCAGAATGTTCCTCTGGCCTTGCTCGAATACGGATTGCCCTGGTGGCGCATCCAATCCGGCAATCATGACGTAGAGGTTCTGCGCATCTGGCACCGTATTGACGGGCGCCTCCAACATGGCCTGGGCTTGTGGCGTCGGGGAGTCATCAACCGCATTGACGGCAAGACAACCAATGACTACGACCAACAACACGCCCAGCGGCCAGCGCGCTATCCGCCAAAACCAGCTCAGTGCGCCTCTGTGTCTATAAGGCACGCGGTGGTCTGTTTGAGTGACGGCTTCTGGCATGAGACCCAGCCTTTTTTGCAACGCAACAGGACCCTACCGCTGGACGCGCCGTATTTCCACTTCGCCCGTACAGATTTGCCTCAGGCGTGCCATTTCTACACAAACACGTCAGATTCTCGGCTGTCACATCCGAAGCATCTGCCCAACACTTTCCCACGCCGCAGACGCGGTCGGACAGGGAAGGGCACATGGCTATCACGCTCGCCACACTCATCGCTACCTGCGCGCCGCTGGTACACCCGACGACGCTCAACGCACTGATCCGCGTCGAGTCCGCCGGCAACCCCTACGCGGTCAGCATCAACCGGCCAGAGGGCCTGGCCGCCAGCGGCATCCAGCCGCC
Source organism: uncultured Pseudomonadota bacterium (assembly GCA_963726085.1). Lineage (GTDB taxonomy): Bacteria > Pseudomonadota > Gammaproteobacteria > Steroidobacterales > Steroidobacteraceae > ZC4RG30. Next base: position 49,104 of record CAVSAR010000005.1, read on the forward strand.
CACCTTCAGGCAACCACGCTCGGCCACCGAAGCACTGCGCCTGGCCCGAATACTGCACGCGCAGGGCTTTTCCACCAGCATCGGCCTGGCGCAGATCAACTCCGAGCACCTGCCACGCTTCGGCTTGCAGCTGGCGGACCTGCTCGACCCTTGCGCCAACCTGAAGCTGGCCGAGCAACTGCTGCTGGAGTGTGCCGCTGCAGGCGCCGGAGCCGCTGGCCTGGACGCAATCCTGTCGTGCTTTAACAGCGGCGATCCCGTCACCGGCATCCGCAACGGCTACGCCTCGCGGATCCGTACCGCTGCCCTTGCCAACTTAAACCCGAGGAGTTCCCGATGAACTGCGCCATGCTGCGAAGTGCGTCCCATCGAGCGCACCACCGTCCCAACTCTCACCAGCCACTGTGGTTCATGTTCCTGTACGCGGCCCCGGCGCTGTCCTTTGCCCAGGCCTCCCCCTTTGAGACCGGTGCCACGGCGCTACAGAACAACCTGTTCACCATCATGACCCCCATTGCCATCATCCTGGTGATCGCGCTGGGCATTGCCGCCATGGTCAATCGCATCTCCTGGGCCTGGGCCGTGGCCGCCATCGCCGGCATCGCCATGACTTTTGGCGCGCCGCAGATCGTCACCTGGATTCGTGGGTCGTTCGGTGTCTGAGGCGGCCATGAGCCTGGTGCGCGAGCCACTGTTCGTTGGCGCCACCCGGCCACCGATGCGCTTTGGCGTGACCTACGCCGCGCTGCTGGTAAACCTCATCGCCACCATGGAGCTGTTCCTGCTGAGCAAGAACCTGCTGGTCCTGGGCATCGCGCTGCCCATCCACGGCCTGGCCGCGTTGCTGTGCGCGCGGGATCCGCGGATCTTTGACCTGCTGCTGCTGTGGATGCGCACCCACGCCATCGCGCTGGTCACCACCTATTCACATTTTCGCGCCGCGGCGTACGGCCCACTTCCCCTCGCCAACCCCCGTGCCACCGGGCCACGCCGCGGCGCCCCTCACCTGGTCATCGGATAACCCATGAAGGCAACTGCACTGGACCGGATGCGCCGCGACATTGCCGCAGCCACCCATATTCCCTATACGTCGCACGTGTCCCCGCACGTCATTGCCACGCGCTTCGGCCACTACGTCCAGACCTTCAGGATGGTCGGGGCGAGTTTCGATGCGGCCGACCCCGGGACACTCAACAACTGGCACGAACGGCTCAACATCCTGTGGCGCAACCTGGCCTCGCCCGCAGGTGGCGCTATGGGTGCACCTGGTGCGTGACCGAGACCACCGTTACCCCAGCGGCACCCTGGCGCCGGGATTTGCGGGCGACCTCAATGCCCGCTACCGGGAGCGCATCGCCGGCCAGACGCTGATGGTCAACGAGCTGTACCTGACGCTGGTGTACAAGCCCGACGCGGATGGCGCCCAGGCACTGACCGCCAAGCTGCTGCGCACCACGCACCGATCGCACACCGCCAGCGCCACGGCCGACGCGCTGGACGCCTGCGCCAAGCTGCGCCAGCTGCTGGTCAGCTCGCTGGCCCGCTATGACGCCGAGGTGCTGGGCCTATCCGTCGACACAGGCCGCGCGCGATCCCACCTGCTGGATTTCTACGGCCGGCTGATCAACGGTGAGTCGCAGCGCTTCGAACTGCCGCGTGCGCCCCTGCATGAGGTCATGGCCACCTCGCGGCTGCTGTTCGGCCGCGAGGCCATCGAATACCGTACGCCGACGGCCACCCGGTTTGGCGCCATGCTGGGCATCAAGGAATACCCCACGCCCACCGCACCGGGCATGCTCAACGCGCTGCTGGCCGCGCCTTATCCGTTGATCCTGACCCAGTCCTTTGCGTTCCTGACGCGCGCGGCGGGGCAGGGACTGCTGCAGCGCCAGTACCACCGCATGTCCAATGCCGGGGACTTTGCCGTCAGCCAGGCCGAGGAACTCAAGGGTGCGCTGGACCAGCTGGCCAGCAACCAGTTTGCGTTCGGGGAACATCATTTCTCCCTGCAGGTGCTGTCCGACCGCGTCGCCGGCCTTGATCGCGCTGCCACGCATCGCCAGCTGGGACAGCTCAACGAACGCCTGGCACACGCGCGCAGCCTGCTGGCCGACACCGGCATGGTCATCGCGAGGGAGGACCTGGGGCTGGAAGCAGCGTTCTGGTCGCAGCTGCCAGGAAACTTTGCGCTGCGTCCGCGTCGGGCGCCGATCACCACCCGCAACTTCAGCGCCCTGGCGCCCTTGCACAACTACCCCACGGGCCGTGTCACAGGCAATCACTGGGGCGAGGCACTGACGCTGCTCAAGACGGCCGCAGGCTCCCCGTATTTTTTCTCGCTGCACGCCTCGGATCCCACCGAGCCGGACGGTGGCAGTCGCCGCGATATCGGCCACACCTTCCTGTGCGGCCCTACGGGCAGTGGCAAGACGGTACTGATCGGATTTCTGGTGGCCCAGCTGACCAAGTTCGGCGCCACGCAGGTCCTGTTCGACAAGGATCGGGGCCTTGAGATCCTGGTGCGCGCGCTGGGCGGGCAGTACCAGCCGCTGCGCAATGGCCAGGCCAGCGGGTTCAATCCACTGCAGCTGCCGGCCACGCCCACCAACCGGGAGTTCCTCAGGTCCTGGCTGCTGTCATTGCTGGGACCCAGGCCCCTGAGCACGCGCGAGCACGCTGACCTGGAACAGGCGTTGGCCGGCACGCTGGCATTGACGCCGGACAGTCGGCGCCTGTCGCGCCTGATCGAGTTCCTGGATCCCACCGACGCCGAAGGGCTGTGCGCACGGTTGTCCCCGTGGTGCGAGGCCACCGGCGGCGATAGGCACTGGGCGTTCGACAATGCAACCGATCAGGTCGCCGCGCGGTTCGATGATTGCGCGCTGCTGGGATTTGACGTCACGGAGTTCCTGGACAACGCCACGCTGCGCACGCCGGTCACGCTGTACCTGTTTCACCTGGTGCGCCAGTTGCTGGATGGCAGGCGCCTGGTGTGCTGGCTGGATGAGTTCTGGCGCCTGATCGACGATCCGGCATTCACGCGCTTTGCCAAGGACGGACCCAAGACCTGGCGCAAGCTCAATGCCGTGATGTGCCTGTCGACCCAGAGTCCCAGCGACGTGCTGGCCAGTCCCATCAGCCGCACCATCATTGAGCAGACACCCACCAAGATCTTCTTCCCCAATCCCGACGCAACGCCGTCCGACTACCGCGAGGGCCTCAACCTGAGCCAGCGCGAAGCGCAGCTGATCCGCGAGGGCATCGAACCTGGCTCGCGCCGGTTCCTGGTCAAGCAGGCCCGGCAAAGCGTGGTGTGCGAGCTGGACCTCAAGGGGTTTGACGCCGAGCTGGCAGTCATCTCCGGTCGTGCCGACACCGTGACGCTGGTCAATCGCCTGATCGCCGAGTGCGGCAGCGACCCTGCCCACTGGTTGCCCGCGTTCCACGACGCCCTGGGTGCGCACCCGGCGCACGCCTGACATTGACCTCAGCCCATATCCACAAGGAACCGCCCCATGAACCTCCCCAATGTCAGAACCACCAGCGCACTGATCTGCGTGATTGCCCTGGCCGCCGCCCCGCAAGCCCAGGCGGTGTGGCCAGTGGTGGACGTTCGCGCCATCACCCAGATGGCCTCGCAGCTGCGCACGTTGCAGAGCCAGCTGTCCACCGCCCGCGACCAGCTGACCCAGGCGCGCGATACCTATGGCTCGCTGACCGGCACCCGCGGCATGCAGCTGCTGCTGCCCGATGTCAGCCACAACGCACTGCCCATTGATTACCAGCAGCTGACTGATGTGTTCAACAACGCCAGCGCGACCTACGGCGCGCTGGGTACACGCGTGCAGGAACTGATCGGCCAGAACACCAACCTGACGGACGCGCAGATTGCCCAGCTGACGCCGGCGCAGCGCGACCTGGTGCAGGAGGGCAGGCGCAACGCGGCCGGCCTGGCCGCGGTCACCGAACAGGTGCTGGCGGACTCCAGCGCCCGGTTCTCGCAGCTGCAGCAACTGATCACGGCCATCGGCTCGGCCACGGACCCCAAGGCAATTCTGGACCTGCAGGCACGCGTGCAAGCCGAGTCGACCATGCTGCAGAACGAGTCCACCCAGCTCACCGCGATCTACCAACGCCAGAGTGCGGCGGCGGACCTGCGGCACCTTAAAATGCGCGAACAGGGAATCCAGGACATCGGCTCGCTGCGCGACCTGCCCGGCCTGGGCCTGTAGCCGATGGGATTCTTCGAGCAGGTCAGCGTCTGGCTCAATGCGCTGCTGGCGTCGTACATCTCGGATACTACGGCCACGGTGGCCGCGGCCCTGGAACCGGCGGTCACCACGCTGGCGATTCTGTATGTCATGGGCTGGGGTTACCTGCACCTGACCGGCCAGATCGAAGAGCCGGTCATCGATGGGTTCAAGCGCATCGCGCGCATCGTGCTGGTGATTGCCATTGGGCTGCGCCTGTGGCTGTACCACGCCCTGGTCGTGGACACCGTGTTCAATGCGCCAGGGGAATTGGCCGCGCGCGTCATCGGTGCCGACAACTCCGTCACCATCGTCGACCAGGTGATTTTCAGCGGCGGGGATGCCGCATCGGCGCTGATGCAGAAGGGCGGTTTCCTGGACGGCAACTTCTCGTTTTACCTGGCTGGGTCCTTTGTCTACCTGGCCGTGGGCGTGGCCAGCATCTACACCATCTTCCTGCTGTCCCTGGCCAAGGTCGCCCTGTCGGTGCTGCTGGCCCTGGGCCCGTTCTTCATCGCCATGCTGCTGTTCCAGTCCACGCGGCGGTTCTTCGACGCATGGATGGCCCAGCTGGCCAACTATGCGTTGATCGCGGTGCTAGGCACGCTGGTGGTGACGCTGCTGATGCGCCTGCTGACCACGGCCGCCACTGCGGCGGCCGCGCTGGGCACGGGCATCACCATCGCCGACGGCGTGCGCGTGTGCTTTGCCTCGGCGCTGATCTTCCTGGTCCTGCGCCAGGTCATGCCCATGGCCTCAGGGTTAGCCGGCGGCCTGGCGCTGACCAGCCACCGCGCCGTCAGCATGGCCGGACTGTGGCTGCTGCAGCGACTGTCGGCTACGCGCGTGGCGCTGCCGTGAAGCACACGGCCATGCCCGCACGCCTTGTGATCCTGGTGGCCACGGCATTGCTGGCCGGCGCCTGCAGCGCCACTTCGACGCTGCGCCTGTGCAACGGCCGGCTCGAACCGATCAATCCTCCCGGCACAGTGCAAGCAAAGCCTGCGCCATGACCGATGACCTGGAGGCCTACTTTCGCGAGTCCAGCAGCTGGGATGCGGACCGGGTTGCCACGCTGCGCCGGCAAGTGCGCACTGCCTACGCTCTGAATGGCGTGTTCGCGACACTGGCCATCGCCTCGGTGTGCGCCGTGACGGCACTGACGCCCTTGAAGAGCGTGGAGCCGTACCTGATCCGCGTCAACGACACCACCGGGGTAATAGACACCGTGCCCAATTACTCGGGCAACGTGCCGATCAGTGAAACCGTTACCCGCTTCCTGCTGGCGCACTACGTGACCACCTGCGAGCGCTTTGCGCTGGCCGTGGCCGAACAAGACTATGCCGAATGCGGTGCCTATCATTCCCCGCAGCGCAACCAGCAGTGGGCCAAGCTGTGGGCCGCCGGCAATCCCGACTCGCCGCTGACCCGTTACCGCGACGGCACCACGGTGCGCGCCGAGGTCAAGGCGGTGAGCTTCTTTGAACGCGCCAGCGGGGTCACCGATCTTGCCCAGGTCCGGTTCGCGCGCGAGACCCGACCCAGTGGCAGCGGTGCGCTGCAGACCGCGCACTTCATCGCCACCATCCACTACGCCTACGGCAAACCCCCCACCGATCCGAAGCTGCGCCGCTGGAACCCTATTGGTTTTCGCATCCTGGACTACCGCCTGGAACCGGAAGTCGACACACCTGTCGCGGCGCTGGCCAAGGGGCAGTCCATTCCATGACTGCGTACCTGCGACACACCGCCTGGGCCTTGCTCCTGGCCACAGCCCACGGCGAAGTAACCCCAGTCCCTGGTCCGGTGGACACGCGCATCCGCACGGCGGTCTATAGCCCCGACGAGGTCTACCGCGTGACCGGTCGCGTCGGTTACCAGCTGTCGCTGGAGTTTGCTCCTGACGAGCGGTTCGTGGGACTGGCCGCCGGCGATGGCGAGGGGCTGACGTTCGAGGCGCAGGACAACCACCTGTTCATCAAGCCGCGCGCCGCCAGCGTAGTCACCAACCTGACTATCCTGACCACGCACCACCATTACTACCTGGAGTATCGCGTCGAGTCGTCGCACATCGATCCGCAGGGCAACTCTTTCAGCCCCGATCCGTTCTACGCGTTGAGATTCTCCTATCCCCAGGAAGCGCGGCAGCAGGTGCTGCAGCAGGCGAGCGCGCGGGCCGAGGCCAATCGCATCGATGCTGCCCTTACACAGGCTGCGACCACGCTCAACGCGGAATACCTGTACTGTGGCCCAAGGGCACTAAAGCCGCTTAGCGTCACCGATGACGGCGTGCAGACGCGCTTTACCTTTGGCGAGCGCACCGAGCTGCCGGCGATCTTTACCCGTGCCATCGACGGGACTGAATCGCTGGTCAATTTCACGGTCACCCGCGATGCAGTGCTGGTGCACCGGATTGCGCCGGGCTTTGTCCTGCGCCGAGGCAAGCTCGTGGCCTGCGTCAAGAACCAGCATTTCAGTGGCGCAGGGCAGCGACTGGACACCGGCACCGTGTCCCCCGACGTCACGCGCCTGACGCCCCAGGTAACCGAGACCCTGCGATGAAATTGCTGCGCAGGTGGTGGCCGCGTGCCGCGCTGCCACCGGCGCCACCTACGCTCGACGCCGAGCTGCAGCGCGGACAGGCAGCCGTCAGCCAGAGCACCACTGCCCAGGGCCGCCTGCAACGCACGCTGGCCATCCTGGTCATCGTTGGGCTGGGCGCGGGCCTGCTGACCTGGTACTACTCCACCGCATTCAGCAAGGTCCAGGCGGCCCGCACTGTATCCAGGCGAACCGTGGCCGCCAAGGCCGATGCGGATTCAGTACTGCCACCCATTGAGTTGCCCAAGGAGCAGACGCCGGCGCCAGCTTCACCCGTTGCGGATGCATCCACCTATCGCATCGGCAGCGTGCTGGGGGATTGGGAGGACCCAAGGCCCAAGGCCAGTGCCGCGAGCGCGACTTGCTGCACGGCCCAGTCCAGCGTCAAGACCCCGCAACAACAGCGCAGCGAGCGCCTGCTGTCCGGCGTCGTGTTTGCCCGCGCATCCACTGCCGAATCGCCGGCCAAGACGTCCGACGCTGATATCACGCCAGCGCAGACTGCGGCCGAACCTGCCACGCCTCCCGCTTCGGGACTCTCGACCCTGCTGCAAACCACCTTGCCGCTGCCGGTGCATGCCTCCGTGCTTCCCACCCAGCGGCTGTTGCTGCCCAAGGGCGCATTCGTGGACTGCACGCTCGAGACGGCACTGGACTCAACATTGCCGGGACTTGCTACCTGCCTGACCGCCGTGGACACATTCTCGGCCGACGGCAGCGTGGTGTTGCTGGAGCGCGGCACCAAGCTGATTGGCGAGACGCGAGGGGAGGTCGCACAGGGTTCGAGTCGACTGTTCGTGCTGTGGACCGAGGCCCGAACGCCTCAGGGGGTGGTCGTGGCACTGGCCTCGCCCGGCACCGACGAGCTGGGGCGCTCAGGCCTGCCGGGCAAGGTCGATCGACACTTCATGGAGCGATTTGGCGCAGCTATTTTAGTCTCGGTGATTGATGGCGCCATCCAGGCGGCCGTGGCCCACCAGACCGCGCCGGGCAGCACCGTGGTCAATACCGGCACCACCCAGGACGTACTGACCGAAGTGCTCAAGAGCACCATCAACATCCCGCCCACCGTGACCAAGCAGCAGGGCGACCGGATCCAGATCCTGGTGGCGCGCGACCTGGATTTCCGCTCCGTGTACACACTGGCAAGCCAGCGCTGATTGGTAAACGTCCGTCGCATGAGCGCAGGCAGTCCAGATCCTTCGTCGCTGCAACTGACCCTGGCCCCATTGCGGGTGTACCTGGACGATGAATGCCTGACTGAGCTGTGCATCAATCGACCCAACGAGGGATTTATCGAGCGAAGCAGCGGCTGGCAGCGCATTGCGCTGCCCTTTGCCGACTACCCCTGGTGCCTGCGCCTGGCCAAGCTGGTGGCCAACCACAGTCACCAGCGCATCGACTTCGAATCCCCGCTGCTGTCTGCAACCCTGCCCACCGGCGAGCGGGCGCAAATCGCGCTGGCTCCGGCCACCACCGACGGTACGGTATCCATCACGCTGCGCAAGCCCTCCACCAAGCTGTTCACGCTTGAGCAGCTGGCAGCGGCCGGCACCCTGGCCCACACCCGCGTGGGAAATGACGCCACCGGCAATGAAGACCAGCATCTGGCCAGGCTTCTGGACAGTGGCAACACGCTGGACTTCCTGAAGGCCGCCGTCAGGTCCCGCAAGAACATCCTGCTGTCAGGGGCCACCGGCAGCGGCAAGACCACCTGGACCAAGGCGCTGATCCAGGAGATACCCGCCAACGAGCGTCTGATCACCATTGAAGATGCCCGTGAGCTGGTGCTGGACAAGCACCCCAATCACGTACGGCTGTACTACAGCAAGGACGGGCAGGGGCAGGCCCGAGTTACCCCAAAGCAATTGCTGGAGGCCACGTTGAGGATGAAACCGGACCGGATACTACTGGCGGAGCTGCGCGGCGAGGAAGCGTTCCACTACCTGCGCAATGTCAACTCCGGGCACCCCGGCTCCATCACCAGCATCCACGCCGGCAGTCCCGCCCTTGCCTTGGAGCAGCTGGTTTTGCTGGTCAAGGAGTCCAATGCCGGTCGCGAGCTTCCCCGCGCCGACATCCTCGAGCTGCTGCATCAATCGATCGATATCGTCCTGCAGGTGGGTATCCATGGCGGCCGGCGCGCCCTGCACGAAGTAGTGTTCCGCAATGTCTGCAGGGCATGAGCTCGCGCCGCGCGCAAAGCTTGCGATCGTGATCGGACTGGACTAAACTTAGTCCACCGGAGGTGTCATGTCCAATTCCATCAACATTCACGAGGCCAAGACCCACCTATCCCGGCTGGTGGATCAGGCCGCCGGCGGGAAGGAAATCATCATCGCCAAGGCCGGGAAGCCAATGGCCCGCCTGGTGCCTCTAGCAAATGCCCCTCGACCGAAAAAGTACGGTCTTCTGCAAGGTCGTTTCAAAGTGCCGGAAGATTTTGACGCACCGTTGGATCCAAAGGTCTTGGCGCTATTCGAAGGCAAATGACATGCGGGTGCTGCTCGACACCCTAGTCCTGCTCCGGCTGCTGGCCGATCCGCGACGCGTCGATCGGGACGCAAAGGCGCTGCTTGACCGCGCTGACTGCTATGTCAGCGTGGCGTCTATTTGGGAAATTAGCATCAAGGCAGCTTTGGGAAAGCTGAAGGTCAAACCTGGCGATGTGCTCAAATCCCTCGACCCCACCGGATTCTCGTTGCTGGCGGTGCAGGGGGATCACGCGGCTCGCGTCTATGACCTTGGACGCCATCACCAGGATCCTTTCGATCGCCTGCTCATCGCACAGGCGCAGCTCGAATCGATGTTGTTGCTCACCTATGACGAGACGCTCGCGGCATACGGTGACTGCGTAAAGGTGCTGTAGAGCGCCAGCACTTAACCCTTGCGCGCCGTCACAATCCAGGTCGCGCTGGGCATCCATACACCCTCATTCGACAGATAGCGCTGCAGAGCCTGCCTGACCGGATCCCGCACCAGGGGCTCCAGTTCCGGCTGTTTGCGCAATGCCTGGCCCAATGGACCTAGTCGCATGGAAAGCATCAGCGAACCCTCCGGGGTGTCGCCGCCGATCATGTAATCCAATGGCGTCACAGCCACCTGGCTGAATCCCGCCTCCTCAAGGATGAAACGGACCCTCACTGGATCCGCAAACGCAAAGGCGCTCGGCGCATCCGGTTCTGGCACAGGCATGGCAGGTATAAACGGAAGGGCAGCCTCCATAGGTACCCGCATCCAGGGATTCTCCGACATGGACCGCCAGCAGACGAAGGCAAGCCGGCCTTGCCCCTTTAGAGCGCCCCGGATGTTGCTGAAGGCCAGCACCGGATCGCTGAAGAACATCACCCCAAAGCGCGAGTAGACCCCATCGAAGCGGTTCTCCCCCAGAGAATCCGTCTGCGCGTCTGCCTGCTGAAAGTGCAGCGTACCTGCGTGGGGCGGCACGGGCCGCGCACGCGCGACCTCAAGCATGGGCGCGGACAGGTCAACGCCCAGCGCCGACCCTGACGGCCCCACGCCTGCCGCAAGCTGCACCGTTGTCTGTCCGCATCCACAGCCGATATCGAGCATGCAGTCGCCGGGTCGAGTCACCAGCGCGCGCATGGCCTGCAGGCCCAGCGGATCGATCTGCCGGTCCAGCTGCTGCTGGAACTGCACCCACGTGCGTCCCGATCCGGTGTTCCAGTTCTCGAACTGTGCCGCGTTGCCCGACTCTTCCAGTCCAATCGCCATCCTGATCTTCCCCGGTGGTTTGCCGCCGCCAACTGTGCGGTGCTGGCGTCCTGATTGCCAGTGCGCCACTTTGCATGCCCACAGGGGCACCAAACGAGAGTATGGCATTTGAGAATGTTGGCAAATAGGTAGATTGCGCGCACGAGCGGCAGCGGCTCCAGCCCAATCGTGCGCAGCAACAGGCCCGCCGCGACGCAGGTTGGCAACCAGCCGCAGCTTACGCACGGCGACGCTCCTCGCCTCCACTGCACGGATTGGCATGACAGAAGCGGCGACGATACGCCGCACAAGCGGCACGCTTGCGCGTGAAGTGGCGTTGCGAAAACCTGGACACTCATTACATGAGCAAGCGCAGCATCACCACCACCTGATACACGCCCAGCATCGACGCAACGATGTAGTGGATTGCAGACGCTGACGCCATTGTGCGACATCGAACTGTTCTGCCGCCAATAGTTAATGAGCGCTGACTCAGGGGATTTGATGCTTAAAACTTTGCGCAGACGCAGGTTGAAGTGCGCACTACCTGCCACCTCAGCGGCCACGGTTCGAAGATCTGGTGGGCGCGACGCCCGTGGTATGTCCGCCAGTGGATCACAACGCCGTGTATCGGCTTGAGGATGGCAACGGCAATCTGTTGGCCTCACTGTCCACGATCCAGATCCACAGCGTCTATGGGCAGATTACGACCGTCAACCGCGCGGTGCTTGACACGCCTTAACTAGAGACAGTGAGCTAGGTGCGCTCAATGTTGCGGTGACGTGACCTGTCGTCAATCGCAATGGCGAAGGACGAAACAGCAGGCGCGTCGCCGCCGACCGAGCGGCTCCTGGAATTGCACACGCTTGGTGGGTGGGGGTCAGTGTTTGAGGTCTGGAGGCGTCGCGTTGGGCGACGCGTCCTGGCCGAATGCCATCCCTGGTGTGCTGCAATTAAGTCCCGACGCCCCTTGGGATGTCAGCGTGTCGTGTGTTGCCATTGCTCGATCCTGTCGCCCAAGCGCGCCGTAAAATCGTGCAGCTGCCCCGCTGATGTTTGTCAGTGAGCGCCGACTTGCACACGGGGTGACGGCATACAGAAAACCGTCGCCGGCTGCCTTATGGTCCGGTCTGGGAGAGAAACACACCGAAGGACAACATAGATGAAAACCCCGAACGCATTAGTTATTGGCTGTGCTTTGGTTCTGGCCAGTGTGGCGGGTTGCCACAAGGCGGAGAGCCCCAAGGAAGTCCAGCACGACGTGGCGCAAGCCCGCCAGGACGCTGCGGCTGATGTGGCCGACAAGCAGCAGGACGTTGCCAACGACGTCAACAAGTCCGCGGACAAGGTTGCTGCAGACCAGCGCGACGTGGCCTTGGCCGCGGCAGAAGGTGATCACAAGGTGGCCATAGAGAAGTGCGAGGCTCTGGGTGGTGACAAGCAGAAGGCCTGCAAAGACCAGGCAGACGCTGCACTGGACACTGCAAAGGCCAACATAAAGGCACAGGCTGCCAACGCCCGCTGAAGCCCCTAGACGTTGCACGGCGGCTGGCCGCCCTGTCGGTAGCGCGGGATCGAGACCCTCGCTGCGTGTTGACAGGATGGCGGCCAGCCTCGCCGGCGCGCTGGCTTGCGTGCTTTATTCCCTGGGAATACTTCTGGCTCGGCGCCATCTGGCGTTGCCTGGGGCTGATTGTTCCTCAACGAGCCCGTCACGCCGACCATGGCCATCGCCTGCGCGTTGATCCTGGGCAGTGAAGCGCTCAGCCAGAGCTGACAGCGTCGCTGACTCGGCGACCTGCTTCAGGGCACGTCGCAGCGAAAATTTTTCTCTTCGTCCGTGCTGCCGGTGCCCGAGTACTTCGCCACTTTCGGATACCCACACAGTGGACGCGTGCGCATCGTCGCCCCAGGCGGGTTGCTGGCGCTGAGCTGCTCCGGCGCCTTGCCCGTCCCGACCCAGTTGTCGATGGCAGCGAGGTAGTCGATGTTTGAAGGGCCGCTGCCACCCGCACAGTGGCCCATGCCAGGCACCATGAACAGCCGTACACCTTCGCTTGCCCGCCGACTGCCGATGTCTTTTCGGAGTGCCTCGTAGAAGTTGATGGTCGACTGCGGGGGGATCAGTCCGTCGGCCCACCCATGCGCCAGCAACAGCTTGCGGCGCTGGGCAAAGAATTTATCCAGGCCCGTCGCCGGCACGTCGAGCGCATCATGGCCATAGGCCAGCGCGCGATCCACATCGCGATCGTAGTCAAAGCTGCGGAAATTCCAGTTGGAATCATTGAACACTGGGCCGCGGAAGAACGTGGTCGCCACCGGAAAGGGTTCCTTCCCCATTGCCAGCACTGGCATCTGTGCTTCGCTGCCCACCGAGAGACCGGGATAGATCTGCTTGCCCGTGCGCGGATTGCGTGGCCCGGCATAGATGGCGCGAAGTGCCCCCACCTGTGGCGCGGTCAGGCAATCTGGCGCATCGGCATCCTTGCACTGGAGCACGGCCGGGTCGAAGCGACAGGCTGGCGGGTTGGTGATGATGCCGTCCTGCACTGCATCGTTGGCATCGCAGGCAGCCAGTGCCGCCTTCTGCACCAGCGCAAACTTTGGCGCAGGAATGACGCTCGCCGGATCTTTCATGGTGGCGTTGCCGCTCCACAGCGACATCACCATCAGCGGCACCATCTGATTGGCCGGCGCCACCGCAGAGATTCCGTCGTAGTCATCGGGATAGCGGTACGCTTCCATCAGCCCGATGCGTCCGCCCGTGGAGCAGCTTGCATACAGCGAGCGCGTGGGCGCACTGCCGTAGTAGGCATTGATGATGGCCTTGGCGGCGACGGCAGTCTCGTGCGTTGCGCGATAACCGAAGTCAATGAGCTTTTCGGGATGGCCGACGAGGTACGTTCCGTCGAAGGGACTTCCCTGGTGCCCCACATCAGAAGCTGCCGTGGCGTAGCCGCGAGACAGTGGCGTGACCATGTCGCCATAGGCTATCGAGCCGGCCCATACGCCATTGCCACCGCCGACAAACTTGCCGTTCCAGCCAGCCAGGGGCAGCCACACTTCCATGCGGATATCCGAGTCCGCAGTGGGGCGGATGGTTCCAGCTATGCGGCAAAACGCGGGCAGTGAAGAGTAGTTGGCCGGTGGTCCGCCCACACCTCCGCCACCGGGCAGCTTGAGGCCGCCAGCCGGCACTTCGGTGGCCAGCGTGATCGTGACATTGGGAAGCTGCAGCTGCTGGGGCAGTGCGGCACACGGTGTGGCGGCATTGGCAGATAGGGGAAGGAGTGCGACCGGTGCGGATACCGCCAGCAGCAAGAATCCGGAAGTTATCTTGTTCAATTTACCCCCGAAATTTGTCAGCAAGCCACCCGCCAGTGTGCCACGGGCCGCCGTCGGAATGACTTTGCCTTAAGTCTTCTCTGCTGTCGCTGGCGGCGGCGACATGGCGTGCGCAATTACCAGGGAACATCCAACACAAGGGACCCGGTGTAGCCCGCGGCGGCACCGTCGCCGCCGGGGGTGTATTTATGCGAGCGTTCGCACCTGCGGCTCGCGCGCCCACTGCCGCGTCGCGGCCAGCTTGAGAAACGCCGCTGTCTGCTCGGGCAGCACCACGCCCTCATCGGGGGCAATGCCGCCGGCGCTGAGGATCAGGTGCGTCCCCTTGCAGGCGGCGATGGCCTTGAGGTGAGCGAAAGCGTCCCGGAACCAGTCCACGGCCGCTGCCTCCCTCGACAGCCTCTTGCCTTCATCCAGGCTAAGCACGCTGGCCACGGCATCGAACACGACAGAGGGGGTCCCTGCCAATTGCGCGTCGATGGGAATGCTCTTGCCCTTGGAATCCCGCATGGCAAGTTTTGGCGCGACCACCTTGACCTTGGCGCCGGCATTTCGTGCCGCCGCAGCAAGGGCGTTGACGGAGCCCATGTCGGTGCCTTCGGAGACCAAAATGCCGATGCAGCGTCCCTGCAGGGTCGGGATCATCCTGTCGATGATGCGCAGCGCCGGCGACAGATCAAGGTTACGCACGGGCGCGGCGGGCTTGGCGGCAGCAGGCAACCGGGTCACACCAAGTCCCGTGGCCACCCGCCTGGCCAGCACAGGATCGACATTCTGCAGCTGCGCAAGTACCGCCAGGCGCACGTGTTCGGCGGCCACCTTGGATAGCTCAAATACCAATGCCGAGGCCATGTGCGCCTGTTCCAAGGAGGATTGGCTGCGAAAGAACATGCGCGCCTGGCTAAAGTGGTCCGCGAAGCTCTCGGGCCGCACGCGGCCCTTGGCGCCGTCGCAGGGCTCGGCGAAGTGCACGGTTCCCTTGGCTAGACTTGCGACCGGGTTGGCCGCATCCAGGCTGGCGGGCTCGTAGGCCACGCGCCCTTTGGGCACCTGAGTTTGCATGTGACCGTCGCGCTGCTGGTTGGCAAAGGGACACTTGGGCGCGTTGATGGGCAACTGGTGGAAGTTGGGGCCACCCAGGCGCGACAGCTGGGTATCCAAATAGGAAAACAGTCTGCCCTGTAGCAGCGGATCATTTGAGAAGTCGATGCCCGGCACGATATTGGCGGGACAGAATGCCACCTGCTCGGTCTCGGCAAACACGTTGTCGGGATTTCGGTTCAGCACCATGCGGCCAATCACTTGCAAGGGCACCAGTTCCTCGGGGATCAATTTGGTGGGATCGAGGTGGTCGAAGGGGAAAGCATCTGCCTCCTTCTGGGTGAACAGCTGCACCGCCAGGTCCCATTGGGGGAACTCCCCGCCATCGATGGCCTCCCACAAGTCGCGGCGGTGAAAGTCGTTGTCGGCGGCCTGCAGCTTTACCGCCTCATCCCAGACGGTGGACTGGATGCCCAGCCGCGGGCGCCAGTGGAATTTCACAAACGTGGATTTGCCCGCGCGATTGATCAGCCGGAAACTGTGGATACCAAAGCCTTCCATCATCCGCAGGCTGCGCGGAATGGCCCGATCGCTCATCGCCCACATCACCATGTGCATGGACTCGGGCATCAGTGAGATGAAGTCCCAGAACGTGTCGTGCGCTGAGCCTGCCTGGGGGAACCCTCGATCCGGCTCCATTTTGACCGCATGGATCAGGTCGGGGAACTTCATCGCGTCCTGGATGAAGAACACCGGAATGTTATTACCCACCAGGTCCCAGTTGCCTTCCTGGGTGTAGAACTTGACCGCGAAGCCGCGCACGTCGCGCGGGGTATCCACGGAACCCGCGCCCCCGGCCACCGTCGAAAAGCGCGCGAATACGGGCGTGCGTCGTTTCTGGTCGGTCAGCAGCGCCGCAGTGGTGTACTTGGCCAGGGACCGGGTTAGCTGGAAATAGCCATGCGCGGCGCTGCCGCGCGCATGCACGATGCGCTCAGGGATGCGCTCATGATCGAAATGAGTGATCTTTTCCCGAAGAATGAAGTCCTCGAGCAGCGTGGGCCCGCGCGGGACGGCGCGCAGCGAGTTCTGATTGTCGGGGACCGTTATGCCCTGCGCAGTGGTCAGGGGTGGGTGCTTGCCGCCGGCCTGGTCCTGGCGTTCCCCGCCTGCGCCGAACCGTATCGATCGTGAAGCGGAATGTGATCGACTGCGGGTTTTGGCCATGCGACACCTTGGGAAGTTGAGTGCGAGGGAGGCTGCATCCTCACCTCTCCCTGCTCTGGCCGGGGTAGGTCATTGCCGACAAGGCTTGTAAGTCAAAGTCCCTGAGAAGGATCACTGGCCAGGAGACCCGGCCGCAGTCACGTGCGTCTGGCGGCCCTCGGCACCGCCACCAAATGTTGCGAGGACTATTCGACCGAACGGATGTTGTGCAGGCGTCTCTTAAGTCGCCCCTCAATCGCCACGATAGACTGTATTGCAGTCGGGCGGCTCAATGCCTGGTTCACGAGCGCCGGCGACTCGCCAACCCTGATACGCCAAAACGGATCGCCTGATCGCCAAGCCTATGGAAGCAAACTGAATCTTCGTCCCGCGGAACGTGGGCGCGACTGTGACTACCGGCATAGTGTTACTCCGTTCCCAACCCAAGTGTTCACGCGCAAACTTCCTACGAGTCTCGACTACTAATTCCTACAGACCTGTATCCCGTTGAGTGTCAACATATTGCTATGGGTTCAAAGGAAATATGGCCGCCGCTTGAGGATGTACGTGAGTGGGCAGCCGCAAAAATACACGATGGCCAGATAGCGCCGGCAGCCACTGGCAAAATGAAGCATTTGGTTGCGTTGATCGACGAGATTCTGGCTGCTCAGGCGCAGTCGGTCGCTCCTGAGGAAGTGGAGCGCGAACCGGAACGAGAGCCCCAAAAATCCCTGTCCGTCGGAAGCTAAGACAGTCATCTAATGGGGCCCCCACACCCCGCATAGCCCTTGATCCCATTGCGTGAGGTTTCACGCGGCTTGAGTCACCTGACGGCCGCCAGGGGATCTGCTGGATCGCTTATCTCGCCAAGATCAGCTTTGGCGGTCTTTCAGCGCAGCCTGGATTTCTTCATCGGTGATTCCGAGGCGCGCTTCTTCCGCTTGATCCAGTCCGCCGCCAAGGCCGGCCGCTTCGGCCCCGACAATCCCGTCCACGGAGATATCCGCGTCGGACTCGAGTGCTGCATCGTTTTCCACATCGGCTCGCTCTCCGGTGCCGTTGCGATCGGTTGTGCTGTCAAGTCCGCCGAGCCCCATCATGTCAGCCCCAGAGTCCGAACTGTCGCTGGGGCCAAGCGACCTGATATCGTGCCCGATGGGGATTCCAGCGCTCGATTGGTCCAGCAGTGCATCGAGATCAACTACGTGTGGCTTATTCATAGCGCCCCCAAAGTTGGTGAAGTACGGAACTCTTTTCGCAGTAAGCATGCTTTCATCGTTCGGAGCATGACACTCGCCTTCACCCATACTTGTGTAAGAGTGTTCCTATGTTTCGCGCTGAGTGCTGCAGACGCATTTAGAGACGATGCCGTTGCGAGCCTTTGTCTCGCATCGCCAGCAACTGCAGCGCGTTGACTGCTGCGCCGCCACTGGCGGTGTTGTCAAACACGCACCAGGTAGTACTGCGGCGGGACGCCTGTGTCAGTTGCCGCATCCAGTGGCGTAGTTGTGCCTGGTCATACACGGACCAATACATCCTGGGCGATCCATGCAGGCGAAAGTAGCGCAGCTGCGGCCAGCCCCCCGGATTCGCCGCGTCGGGGACCACGGGGGGATCTGCGGCCACCCGTGCCACCCGATAGCGGTCCAACACGGCGTCCGCCAGGTCCAGGAACCAGCTTGGGTGTCGCGGCTCGCACACGACCGCCCCAGCGTGCAGCCGGCGCAGGAGTGCAAAGAACGTACGGGCCACCCGTGCTTCAAACGCCAGGGAGGGAGGCAGCTGCACGATCAGCGGCCCCAGGCGCTGTCCGAGCCCGGCGACTTGACCCAGAAACTGTTGCAGCGGCCGGCGCGCGGCGCGCAGGCGCTGGTCATGGGTAATCTGGCGCGGCAATTTTACGGCAAATCGAAAGCCGCGCGGTGTCTGCCGTGCCCAGCTGGCATAGGTGTCGTACGCGTGATGGCGGTAAAATGAGGAATTGATCTCCACCGCACCCAGCACTCGCGCATAGCGCTGCAGGTGCGTGCCCGGCCCTGCAAACCGCGCGGCGCACTGGCGCGGCACGGACCAGCCCGCGGTGGCAACAAGAATCATGGGTGGCGCGCCACGGTATCGCAACTACCAAGACAGTCGATCAATTTCGTACATCCGGTGGCCGTCAACACAGCGCTTGTCACGCGTTCTTTCATGTCGTCCTTGTCTTGGTGGCACGTTGCGCACCAGCGGGCTTGCGCAGCGCCCCATAGCGCTTCTGGCAGCGCTCGCAGAAGAAGCTGCGACGATCAGTCGTTCCCAGCCATGCGCGGGTCAGTTTGCCTTGGCAGGATGGACACGCTGCCTTGTTGTGCACGAGCAGATGTGTTTTCAGCTCAAAGGCGCGCCGCCACTTGAGGAACTCGAAGCTGTACTTGCGCGCCTGGTCGACGATGGCGCGCACCTTCACAGCCGGCAGGGCACTGACACGGGAGAGGGGATGTACCCGCACCCGGAACAGCACTTCGTTCTTGATAATATTGCCCACGCCGGCAAAGACACTCTGGTCCAGAAGCGCATCGCAGATGAAAGCGCGGGGCATGGCTGCCAGTTTTCGCCGGGCTGCGGCCGGATCCCATTTGGGCGACATTACGTCGGCAGCCCAGTCGTACGTGTCGCCGAGTGCCCCTTCGACCAGCCGCACCGCGCAGCTGTAGAAATTCAACTCTCCGGTCGCGAAGGCCAGCCGCAGGCGCGGCGCGCGCTCCTTGCGTTCATCGATGGCGTAGCTGCCGTAGAGCAGG
Organism: uncultured Pseudomonadota bacterium; assembly: GCA_963726085.1. Classification (GTDB taxonomy): domain Bacteria; phylum Pseudomonadota; class Gammaproteobacteria; order Steroidobacterales; family Steroidobacteraceae; genus ZC4RG30. Next base: position 68,041 of record CAVSAR010000005.1, read on the forward strand.
AAATGCACACGCACGGTCACATCCGGCAGCTCAATCAGGAATTGCTTGCCCCAGCTGCGAAATGCCTTGACCTTCCTGCCCGCCAGCCGCGTCATATCGATCTTGGCGTTGCCTTCGGCGCTGGCGATCCTGCGCCCCTTGAAGCGAGCCACTTGCTCGCACAACAGAACGATTGATGGGCCTTCTGGCATGCATCCCATTCAGGGTTGGAAGAGGCCCATGGCTAAGCGGCACTGCCCGCATCTCAGTGTAGGAAGGCGCCTAGTGCAAATTCTCCATCGCGCGAGCATGCGGGTGAGCCACCTGGCAAGGCCGCCCCATTTTGAACAGCAGAGCCCCAAGGGATATGCAGGTAGAAAGCTCCCTTCGGATATTCCCCTGCATCCTCTTTTTACAGCCTCAGTGCACGAAGACGGTATGAGTATGATGCACCCACCATTTCCGTTACCTTGGTCACTGCGCGAAGGGTCGTCATGTATGTGATCGAACTATTTCTTCCGCTCTACTACAACAAGGGAGGCCGCGTCCCGAAGGCTGTATTCACCCGCACCAAGCAGGAGCTCGAGACCCGCTTTGGGGGATTGACTGCATATAGCCGCGCGCCGGCGGATGGCTCCTGGACATCCGGGGGCATGAAGATGGTGCACGACGAACTTATTGTCTACGAAGTCATAAGCGCGCGTCTGGATAAGAAGTGGTGGGCACTCACGCGAAGGGAACTAGAGAAGCGCTTCCGCCAGCAAAATGTTCTGATCCGGGCCCACGCGGTCGTGAAACTTTAACCAAACGACCTGACCACCCAAACCCTTGCGCCCATAGGCGTTTTTTGGCACGCGTTCCGTGGTTGCAGTAGTCCTCCTCCTACTGCCGGAGTCACTGAATTCAGCCAGGCCAGACCGATGTTCTGCGACCCATTGCGTAAGGAAGTGGATGCGAGCTCGGACTTGATTGATCCAAGGTAGTCGGCCCGGGCCTACGTTGGAACGCGCCTGAGTCGGGTACCGTCCTTCTGGGCGACGCGTAATGTCAAGCACCTGAAAAAGACTTCGCCCCTTACTTAACCTTCCCTCGGAGGAATTTTTCATGAACCCCACAGATAACTCGCGTTCCAGGCTGGTCACCGGTCTCTTTCCGGACCGGGCCAGTGCAGAACAGGCTTTCAATGATATTTCCGGTCGTGGCTATAGCCATGAGGACGTTAACCTCGTCATGAGCGATGAGACGCGCAAGCGCTACTTCCTCGGCGAAGGCGCACCGCAGACTGAACTTGGCACAAAGGCGGCCAAGGGAGCCGGGGTGGGTGCTGGGATCGGCGGGGCGGTTGGTGCGACGGTGGCCGCCATTGCGGCTATCGGCACCTCGATCGTACTTCCCGGAGTTGGACTCATCGTCGCCGGGCCACTGGTGGCAGCGCTGGCGGGTGCGGGCGCGGGCGGCGCGACCGGAGGTTTAATCGGCGCGTTGGTCGGCGCAGGCATTCCCGAGGAGCGCGTCAAGCGCTATGAGGAGGGCTTGAAGAATGGCGGAATACTCATGGGCGTAACACCGCGCTCGGACGAAGACGCTCGCTACCTCGAGAGCCGGTGGCAACAGCATGAAGGTCAGCATGTGATTGGCACCGGGGCCGGTGCTTCCACGGGAGCTTTGGCAGGTGCAGCTTTGGGCGCCGCTGGCGGACCGGTGGGTATGGCAGCGGGGGGAGCAATTGGCGCGGTCGCCGGTGGCCTTGCCGGGAAAGGTGCCGCGGAGGTGGTCAATCCGAAGCGCGATGACAACCGCGGCGATCACAATCTGGCCACGGGAGTAGGTGCTGGCGGCGGGGCGGCAGCCGGGGCGGCGCTCGGCGCAGCTGGTGGCCCTGTTGGCATGGCAGCAGGTGCAGCGGTGGGCGCCGTTGCCGGCGGCTTGGCCGGCAAGGGCGCTGGAAAAGTAGCCAACCCCACACGCCAGGATGACCTCTCGGATGACGACCACACCACGGGCGTTGGCGCCGGGGGAGTGGTAAACCCCAAAGGGGGCAGCCAGTCGCGAGTCTAGGGTTAGGGATCCTGGCCAGACAACGCGGAGGGTGCCGCGTTGTCTGGTTTTTCTTGATCGCCCGTGATGCCACATCGTCTCGCACTACAAACCCCTTCGTCAGCGCAAGCTGCATGGTCAGGCGCTTGGCTGTGAGGTAGCAACGAGGTGATGGAGACGCTCCGGGCAAAGGGGTACGGAACATGCCCGAATGCCCCCGGCGCTGCGGCACGTTGATAAGAAGGCCTTTTGACTCAGTGTACGCGGCGCATATGGTCGACGGGCATGGGGCATCATTCACGTTTGGATGCGCCATCGGCTAAGCGGTCCTGCGCGCATGTCAGTGTAGGAGGGCGCCTAGCGCAGCAAATCAGCCATCGTGCGAGGATGCGGCGATGACATCCCTGGCGCAGCTGGTTGCAACCTCACAGCAAGTCGCCGCCACTGCATCGCGGCTTTCCAAGGTGCGGATCCTGGCGCAGTTTCTGGCTGGACTTCCTGCATCCGAGGTCGAAGTGGCCGTGCACTACCTGTCAGGTGCGTTGCCCCAGGGCCGTATCGGCATCGGCTCGCGTGTCCTGCAGGCAGTGACGCGCGAACAGCCCGCCGCTGCGCCGAGCCTGCAGATTCCCCAGGTTGATTCGGCGCTTGAGAATCTGGCCGGCACGGCCGGATCCGGCTCGGCCGATCGGCGCAAGGGGCAGCTTGCCCAACTATTCAAGGTTGCCACCGCTTCCGAACAGGACTTCCTGTTGCGCCTGCTGTCGGGGGACCTGCGCCAGGGTGCGCTCGATGGCGTGATGACCGATGCGATCGCCGCGGCCGCGAGCGTACCTGCGGCGGTAATGCGTCGCGCCGCGATGTACGCCCCGAGATTGGGTCGACTTGCCTCTGTGGCGCTGACCACGGGAGAGGCGGGTCTGCAGCAGTTCCAGCTGCGGTTGTTCGATCCGGTGGCGCCCATGCTGGCCCACACTGCGCAGGACGCGGTCGAGGCGCTGCGCGAACTGCCACCCCCGGTGCAGTTTGAATGGAAAATGGACGGCGCGCGCATCCAGGCACACAAACGCGGCACCGAGGTGCGTATCTATACGCGTGCCCTTAACGAAATCGGCGCGGCGATCCCGGAAATCGTCGCCACCGTTGCAGGACTGCGCGCCAACGAACTGGTGCTGGACGGGGAAGCCATTGCTTTCGCCGCTGACGGGCGACCGCAGCCCTTCCAGATCACCATGCGCCGCTTCGGGCGGCGGCTCAATGTGCAGGCCCTGCTCGAGGAATTGCCGATGCGCGCGTACTTCTTCGACTGCCTGCTGCTGGACGGCCAAGTGCTGGTGCATCTGCCGCTGCAGCAGCGCAGCGCGGCGCTGGCACGTGCCGTGCCGAAGGACTGCAGGATACCGCTGCTGGTCACGGATGATCCGCAGCAAGCCCAGGGGTTCTACGAGGGCGCGCTGCGTGCAGGTCACGAAGGGGTAATGGCAAAGTCGCTGGCGTCGGTCTACGAGGCCGGCAACCGCGGCGCCAACTGGCTCAAGATCAAGCGCGCTCATACGCTGGATCTGGTGATCCTGGCCGCGGAGTGGGGTAGCGGTCGCCGCAAGGGTCGACTATCGAACCTGCATCTGGGTGCGCTGGATCCGAATACCGGCAAATTCGTGATGCTGGGCAAGACCTTCAAGGGTTTGACCGACGCCATGCTGCAATGGCAAACGGCCCAGCTGCTGGCGCGCGAAACCCATCGGGACAACACCACCGTATACGTGCGACCTGAACTGGTGGTGGAGGTCGCCTTCAGTGACCTGCAGGCCAGCCGCCGCTACCCGGGTGGGCTGGCCTTGCGCCTGGCGCGCGTAAAACGCTTTCGCGAGGACAAAGCTGTCGACGAGGCCGATACCATGGACTCCGTGCGTCGCATCCATGCCGCCCAGGGCGGCAATGCACCGCCTGGCAACTAAGTCGGCGGGATCGGTTGCGTGCCAACACAGTCATTGAAGTCGACTGTGAAATCCACCAACCCCTTCAGCTGCGATCTTCGCGTGGTATCCGGCGCGCGCCATTTTCGTCCGGCAGCAGACTCATTGCCGCGACGTAACCAGCGTAAGCAAGTCGCGCCGTGCCGTCCGGTGTCCAGCCATCTTCGGCGCACCAGGTGAGGAAGCGATCCGGATCAACGTGGGCCCGGATGGGCTTGAGTCCGTCGCGCCGGGCTTTCTCCAGAACGCGCTGGGCCTGTTTCAACCATCGATCGTAGGACGGGGGAAGCAGATCGTGATCCACCATTACTTCGAGAATGCGCGGATAGCTTTCGCGGTCGAACCACGGGAAGGGTGTTCCGTTGAGGCTTGGGCTTTGCCTCGCGTCGTGGCTGATTGCGGTCTCGTGGCGCAGCATAGGTCACCCCGTAACGTCTCAGCTCAATCTACTCCTCGGATGACCAGCCACAGAGATGATTAATAGACCCACTGGGCAACTGCAGTCGCGCAGGTGACTGATCAGGCAATGAACATCACGTACGGCGCGCACGGTAGGAGGCCCGCACAATTTGCGCGAGTGACTTACAGCGCAGCTATTTAACGAATACCAGCGAGGCTAGGACGCTGTGCTCAAGGCACCACCTTGATCACACTGACCGCGCTGGAAGAGGTGTTGCGCGTATCGGTCAGGTCCGACTCGGTCTGCAGCGCCGTGACCAGGGTGCGGCGCGGCACCTCGGTATCCGAATCCTTGCTGCCATGCACATCCTCGAGCGTCGAGAGCACTGTGGCCAGGCGATGCGGCTTGGACTTGCCACCCTTGTTGGCAAATTCATTCCACAGGGTCAGCGGCGTTGCGTTGAGGCTGCCGTGGTGACCTACCTTGTAAAGGTTGACGCGCTTTAGCAGCGGCTCGTACTTCTTCTGCGACAGGGCATAGCGCCAGTTCTCCCACTGTGCATCTCCGGGGAACAGCAGGCACTGGTCCTTGAACTCGAACACCAGCACCAGGCTGGTGTTGTTCATCGCATTGTCCAGCGTGCGCACGATGGACAGCATCGAGTCGGCGGCCTCCTGCTGCGCCTGGTACACGAACCAGCGGGCGGACCAGGGGATGCGCTGACGCAGCACCTTGGGGAACAGCGGCGCATCGCCCTGGGCCTTGACGGCAACGGCGGCGCGTCGCGCCCAGAACCCGGACCGGATCTTCCAGAACTCATCGTCCTGCTTGCTGGTCTGGCTGGCCACCCGCGGATCCTGCTTGAGCGTGGGCGGGCCTAGCACATGAACCTTGACGCCGGGCAGCAGCGACTCAAGACCCGACGGGGCGCCACTGAACAGGTAGCGCGCGCCGGGCGTACCGACGCCCATGGTCTGCAGGTTGACGATGGCCGAGCGATTGGCAAGTCCGTTGTCATCGCCCAGGAACGCCAGTTGGTCGCGCACCTCCTTGAGGTGTGCCCCGCCCAGGCGCTTGGCAAACTGCGCCGCGCCACTGGCGTACAGGTTCATGTCCTGCAGCGAACGCACATGCAGGCGCGCCTGCAGCGCTGGACCCTTGAGCGATGCCTTGGGCGGTTCCAGGGCATTGCGCGCCACCTTTGGGTCCTCGGTCCAGGGTTGCAGGACCACCTGGGGTTTTAAGCCCTTGATCACCGCGCCGGAGCCCTTGTTGCCCGACATGGCAAAGCCGGAGATATGGTCCTTGTGCCGGTGCGTGGCGATCACGGCGGTGAGCTTGCCGCCACAGTCCCTGGCGATCTGCGCCGCGATGCGGTCCATGTACTTGCCCGCACCCGGGGCACCCTTGGGCGCGCGGGTGGATCCAAAGTCGATCAGCAGGTGCTTGTCGCCGCCGGTGTAGTGAAACGTCAGCAGGAAGCAGTCGCCAAAGCCCACGTCGTAGGCACGGATGGTGGCCTGGGTGGGAGCGGTGGCCATTACCAGTCCTGCCTGGGTTCTCGCGAAGGGGCGCAGCTCGCGATCCAGGTGCATCTGCGCGATGCGCGCCGTGGCGCTGGGCACGTCATCGAAATACCCGTTGTCCCACAGCGACTGCAGCCGGGCGCTCTGGGCCGGACTGCAGACGCCGGTGCCCACGTGGTACTTGAGCTGTCCGTACTCGCCGAAGATCAGGCTGCCACCGCCGTACAGGGTAATGAGCCGTGAGCGGCGCATGCCCGTGGGTTTGCGGATGCCTAGGCTCTTGAGCTCCGGTGAATAGATCTTGAGCGTCTGCACGTACTCGGCCACCGTCTCCAGCAGGATGGTGCCATCCACGCTGGTGCGCACCACCGGGCGCACGGAGGTGACGCGCGTGAAGGCGTCGGGGAAGATGCCCAGCGCATCGCGGTTCTCCCACACGAACCGGAACACCACCGACGGATCGCGCTTGAGGCGCTCCAGGTGCATGCCGGTCAGCGTGAAATCATCCACTGGCGGCGGATCCCAGCAGCCATCGCCCTTGGGTCCCGCGGCGGGGTTGATGCCGTAGGCGGCAAACTCCTGCTGCAGCACCTGGCGGTACTTGTACTTGCCATCGCCGGGAAACAGTTCCCGGTCCGCGGTCAGCAGCGCGCTGACATAGTCCGGATAGGTCAGGTCCACCGGCGGCATGTAGTCCAGTGCCCGGATCGCGATGTACAGCAGGTGCAGGGCCGCGTTGCTGCCTTCCTCGGCCACTACGCTGCCGGCCAGCGTGCCGCGGCCGTTGTTGAGCAGCGGCTGCAGGCGCCTGATCCAGATCTTCAAGAACGAGCGCAGCAGCACCGCCACCAGCAGCTCGCCGCGATCGTGCTCCTCGGAGTACTTGGCGCTGGTGTACAGGCGCCGGTCGGGCTTGATGGTCACCGACTGGCGCAGCGCATGGCCGCGCACCCCGTCCAGCGCCGAGCCCATCTGTTCGGCCAGCTTCAGCAGTGCGGTCCCGCCCAGCGCCTGCTCGGTCAGCTTGGTGGAGTGCACGCGGCCGGCGGCGTCGGACAGCGGCTTGAGCGCATAGCGGATGATCTCGTCGTGGCGAAACACCGACAGCAGCGCCACGACATCGGCGAATCCTTCATGAAACCCGGCCTGGTCGGTGGAGGAGGGCTTGAGGTAGAACGGATGCAGGCCGTCCAGCAACGCATGGGTGGTCTCGTGCACCACGATGTCCTGCGACAGGCAGGTGTAGACCTGCCGCCCGGTGTCCGGGTCGGGAAAGTAGCCGAAGTTGAGGCTCTCCGAGTCCTTCGAGTAATAGGCATTGGCATCGGCAAAGGCGTGCGGGGCGACCTTGATCTGGTGCGACGGGGCGGCAAAGCCCCAGTCCACCGGCCGGCCCAGCGCGCGCTCGAACTGGAACAGCGTGCCGGCCACCAGGGCGTAGACATTTTGCTGGTGAAAGTACGGGTCGCGCACCAGCGCGCCCATGCTCACACCGCCGGGCTTGGCGTAGGGATCGGCCAGCAGGTCCGTATCGCGCGCGCCGTAGAAGCGATGCGTGGAGGCATCGTAGTCGATGACATGCACGCGGTGACCCTTGGGGCCGGATTCCAGGCGCTCGGCCGGCACTTCCACCAGCGTGGTCAGCGCGCGCCCGCGATCGTCGAGGAAACTGGGATCCTGCGCCAGCACCGTCCAGCGCCTGACAGGAACATCCCGATCAGGGCGTGGCGCGGTTGCAGCAGGAGCAGCGTTTTTTTTTCGAGCCATGTTCAGTCCTTGAACTCGCGGCGCTTTCGGGGCCTACTATGCGCTGATCCCTTGCGACGTCAAGCTCAAGTCCGGGAGCCTTGCATGCAACGCCTGGCGGTGTTTCTCGACGGCACCTGGAACGACGCGGCCAGCAAGACCAATGTCTCAGCCTTGCACGGCCTGGTTGCCACCACCGGCACCGACGGCGCCGCACAGTCCAGCACGTATATTCCCGGCGTCGGCACCAAGTGGTACCAACGCATAACTGGCGGGGCAGTGGGCGAGGGTTTATCCCAGAACGTCATCGACGCCTATAAATGGCTACAGCAACGTTACAACTGGGATGCCAACCCCGAGGACCAGATCTTCATCTTTGGGTTCAGCCGCGGCGCCTATACCGCGCGCAGCCTGGCCGGCCTGATTGCCACCTGCGGCCTGGCGCACATCGATGCCCCGTTTTCGGTGCACTGGCTGTATGAGCGCTACCGCAACCGCAAGGACACGGCAGTGCCGATCTGGAAACTGGAGTACCTGCGCACCACCGGCGAGCGGCCGCTGACCGACGACGAGCAGCTGCTGCTGGCACACTCCAAGCGCGTCGACATCCACATGATCGGCGTCTGGGACACGGTCGGCGCGCTGGGCATTCCGTGGACCGGCATGCCGCTGATCGGCAAGCAGGCGTTCTACTTTCACAACCCCAACTTAAGCGTGATCCACAAGCACGCGTTCCAGGGGCTGGCCATCGACGAGCAGCGCGGCGCGTTCAAGCCCACCCTGTGGACCACGTTCGTGCCGGATCCGCTGCCGGATCACCCACCCGGCGTCCCGGCTGCCGTGCCACTGGAGCGCTGCGAGCAGCGCTGGTTTGTCGGCGCACACTCTGACGTCGGCGGTGGCAGTGGCAGTACGTTGCCGCAGCGGCCGCTGCAGTGGCTGCAGGAAAAGGCCCAGGCCCTGGGGCTGGGCTTTTCGCAGACCGTCACCGTGTCGGCCGATGCCCTGCACGCCAAGCCCGAGGACTCGTACGCCAAGTTCATGTTCGGCGTGTACCGCGTGCTCAAGTTAGGCATGCGGTTCTACCGGCCCATCGGCATCAACCACAACCCGGTCAAGGGCGGCCAGTCGTATCCGGTCAACGAGACCCTCGATGCCAGTGTGTTTGACTACTGCCGCGCCAATCCCGACTACAAGGCAAAGAACCTGGTTGAGTGGCAGCAGAAGCGGGGAGGGGAGACACTGGACCAGTGCCAGGGTGTGCAGGTCGCGCAGCTGCCCGGTACCGGGTAGGTCATTTCTTTCCAGTCGCCAGCGCTTCGATGCTGCGGATTCCGGCTTCCATTCTGATGCGGGCGGCGGGATTTGCAGAATGCACGACCACATGCGGCGGCTTGAAGCCTCGAAGCGCGACCTCCTGTTCAAGCCAGACGACTACGTCATAGCCGGTGCCGCAGCGCATCGTCGCCCAGGTCATGATCCAGGCTCAGTTCCGACACCGTACCGGTACGAAGGAAGGCAATTGCCTCCTCTGGCCAGTACGCGCGCTGCCATCCATCGGGTGTCGGGCGCTCATCGTCTAAGTACACGCGCATAGAAATCTCAAACCTGTTGAACGCCGGCCTTCCTGGCGGCGCTTCGCAAGTCTTTATCGAAAGTCGCCAGTGGCAGTTGCTTGCGCAGCGCCAGCTCCAGATAGGACGCATCGTAGGCAGACAGGCCGTAGCGGCGAGCGATATCCAGCGATGCTGTCAGGCATTGAACGGCGGTATCTGCATCTACACTGATCGGCAGCTGTACGAGCATATTGATAAAGGCCTGGCTTTGGCTCTCAGTGGTAATGCCCTTGGATTCGGAACGCGCCAAGACGTTGGCTAATTCCAGCGGCCATGTGGCCGGTACGTGCGCCACTGCGGTGGGCTCGCGAAGTTTACGCAGCAATGCTATGGCCGCTGCCGCATCCCTCTCGTTCCCGTCTGTTAGCAACCAACTGGCTGCAACCGAAGCATCGAGAACGAACTTCACGCGCGACCGTCCTCAATGAGCTCCTTGATATTGATGCGCTGCTGTTTTACGGGGTTCTGAGCTTTGAACGCCAGAAACGTGTCAATGGCCGCTGCGGCATTGCCAGGAGCGGGCGCTTCCATCGGTACAAGTTGAGCCACGGGTTCACCTCGGTTCGTAATCGTGAAGCGCTGACCACGCTGCACTTGCCGAAGCAGCTCCGCCAATCGGGTCTTGGCTTCGTATGTGCCCACTTCTTCGCTCGCCATGGGGTTCTCCTATGTAGACCTAGTCTACAGACTAGACCTGATTGCTTGGCGGAGAGCTCCGCGAGGAATCGGGGTCGCCCTGCAAGGTCGGTTTAACGTGGTTCTGCTTCTCCAGGAGTCTGTTGACGTCTGAGTACAGCCATCTCGCGGGTCTGTTGCGTTGATATGGTTCTTGTACGTTATAACTACCGATAAGTGATACTTATCGCATATAATGGTATGGTTTCCCTCGTTATTCAATCCCGTACATCTCTATCCTGGGGATCATGCCTGCTCTGTATACCGCCACAGGGGTCTCCAAGGCCTCTGCAACCGGCGCAAGGATTCCTGGGCGTAATTGCCCCAGGCGGGTCATAAATGACTCTATATAAGGAGTACGCATCAGGCAGGCCTGATCGCCGCGCTAGACGTCAAATGCAACTCGAGGTAGCATTTGGCTACCACTTGTCGCCGGTGTCCTATGCCACAGCCCGTCAAGCTCTCCGACCCCCTGGTCAATGCCGCACGCGAAGCCTCCGAGCTGGCCCATCGCTCGCTGGCCGCCCAGGTCGAACACTGGGCCACGTTGGGTCGCGCCATCGAGGGCAAGCTCACGGCAGATCAGTCCGCTTCGCTCAAATATGCAGTCCGCGAATCCGCGCCAACGGATTACAAGAGTGCCGGGCAGTTTCACGCGGCACTGGCCAGCGCGCCTGGCCGCCGCCCTATCCCCTTCATCCCGCAGGTCATTTGCAGCTGAACTGGCCCAATCCCCGGAGCCGCTCTACAGCGCCGATCCGGCGCTGCCAGGGTGCATCGTGCGCGAGAATCCAGATGGCACCCGCACGCCCGGCCACTGGCGTGACGGTCAGTTCATGCCATTGCGGGATGACCCACAGGCAGGATCCGCCACAGCCAGGTCCGCCTGATCCGGCGACACGGTGGCTGATCTTCAGCAAGCGCTTCAGGCCTGCCTGTCAGCGCACCGAAGGCCCGACGCTGGTCATGCTCTGCGGCAGCAATGGCGCCGGCAAGAGTACGTTCTACCGGCGCCACTTGAAGCAGGCTGGGCCTGACGTTCGTCAATGCCGATGACATCGCACGCGCGCTGCACCCGGATTCCCCCGAGATCCACTCCTACGAGGCCATGCAAATTGCGGAACAGATTCGCCAGGAGTTGTTCGAGCAGCGACGTTCGTTTTGCATGGAAACCGTCCTGTCCGACACCCAGGGCGCCAAGCTGGCCTTCCTGCAGCAGACGCTCGACGCCGGCTATACCCTGGTCGTCATGTTCATTCGCATTGGCTCCGCAGAACTGTCCCTATCGCGCGTTGCCCGGCGCGTGCGCGAAGGCGGCCACAACGTTCCCGAGGACAAGGTGCGCGCGCGCTTTGCGCGCACACTGGATAACGCGGCCAAGGCACTGGCCATGGCCCACCTGGGCCTGGTGATCGACAATAGCGACGCCAGAAACCCCTATCGCCTGGTCGAGACCTGGCACAACGGCCAATGCACCGAGCGCGCGGATCCATGACCGACCTGCCACAGCCCCTAGGCCTCAACACGCAGCCCCCCGAGCGACTGCTCGACGCCACCGCGCTCAACACCGACGCGGAGTTCGCCATCGCCGCGTTTTACCGCGAAGGCCAGAGCCGCAACACCGCGCGCACCTACAAGACCGCGCTGCAGTACTGGGGCGCCTGGCACGCGCTGCGCTACGGCGCGCCCATCACCGGACCCGTGGCCGCGCCGGTGGTGCTGCAGTTCATCGTCGATCACCTCGAGCACAACCCCGAGCTGGCACCGCCGCAGATCACCCCCTACTCGCGCCGGTCCGACACCACGCAGCACCTGCTGCCCGCGGCCATTGACCGGCTCCTGGTGGATCGCAACTACAAGGCAAAGCTCGGCCCCTGGACGTTCTCCACGGTGGAGACGCGCCTGGCCGCGCTGTCGCGCGCGCACGAGCGCTACATCGCCGACAACCCGCAGCTGAAACTGGGTCCCGAGGCCAATCCGCTCAAGGACCCGCGCGTGCGCCAGTTGCTCAAGGCCGTGCGCCGCGTCTATGCCCGGCGCGCGCGACCGCCGAAGCGTCCCAACGCGGCCACCAAGGACGTGATGGAAGCATTGCTCGCAACCTGTGGCGAAGACCTGCCCGGCATTCGCGATCGGGCGCTGCTGCTGTTTGGCTGGGCCAGCGGTGGGCGCCGGCGCTCGGAGATCGTCGCGGCCAGCTACGACAACATCAGGCGCGACGGCGAGAGTTTCATCTATGAGCTGGGAGCCTCCAAGACCAACCAGAGCGGACGCAAGAATCCCCACAACCTCAAGCCCATCGCCGGCTCCGCGGCCGCTGCGCTGGATAAGTGGTTTCGGGCGCTGGCCTCGCAGCACGTCAACGACGGGCAGATATTCCGCAGCATCCGCCACGGGCGCATCGGCGAACCGCTAAGCCCCGAAGGGGTGCGCCAGATCATCCGCCACCACGCCACACTCTCTGGGGTTCCACTGGGACGCATCTCCCCCCACTCCCTGAGAAGCGGGTTTGTGACCGAGGCCGGCAAGCAGGGTATTCCGCTGGGGGAAACCATGGCCATGACCGGCCACAAGTCCGTGCAGACGGCCATGGGCTACTACCACGCCGGCGAAGTCACGAAGTCCAAGGCGGCGCGGCTGCTGGATATCGGTCCCGCGCTGGCGCCTCCTGCATCGGACAAGGACTAGACTTGCGCAAATTCGAGAAGATCAGGCGCCGTACTGCCTGACACGTCCAAGCACCGCGCCCAAGAGGCCGATCGCTACTCAGCCCCTCAGTTGCTTCTTCTACTAATGGTCGATTCGCCGCTCAGTTGGCCGACGATGGGAGTGCCCCCGGTATTTGGGAAGGATCGAAGCCTCATGGTGTATTGACGTTGGTCCGATCTTCCAACACCTGATCACCGCAGCGTCGGTGCCTCGAGATCGGTTTGCTGACCTTTCATTGCGAACTCAGTGGGGCCAAGTGGCAAGTGATACCGTGCGGGCGATGGTGACGATGCTAATGGCCGCGCGTAGGATGGAGGGAACGCGGCAAGGGGGTCTGGGTATGTCGAACATCATCGCTGGCATTGCGCTCGGCTTTACATTCTCCATTGCAGTCACCACTGCGTTGGCCGCCACGATCCCCGCCGCGCGCATCCCCTGCTCCTCACTGTCGAATGTCACGCTTGCGGCCAAGGCCATCGGATTGCCTACCGGCGGAGCCAGGGTGGACAAGGCAGTTCTGGTTGCGGCGGAAGCCGCTGGCAATGTCAACGGGGAGTACTGCGCAGTGACTGGAAAGATTCTGCCGGTATCCACTGCCGCACCTGGCATCGAATTTCAGGTCAACCTGGCGTCGAACTGGAACGGCAAGGCGCTGCAACTGGGCGGTGGTGGCTATGACGGCTCGCTGGTGACCGCGACGGGTCGGGCCGGCTTGCGGCCTGCAGGCGTTGCCATGCCGCTCAAGCAAGGCTATGTCACGCTGGGCAGCGATGGCGGCCACAAGGGCGGAGCAGGGTTCGACGGCACATTCGGGCTCAACGATGAAGCGCTGCTCGACTACGGCCAGCAATCGACCAAGAAGACCCACGATGTGGCGCTCGAGCTGATCCGCCGCTACTACGGCAGGGCACCAGCGAGGTTCTACTTCATGGGCAACTCGCGGGCGGACGCCGAAGCGCTCGACGCCGCCGCCCGGTATGCGGCGGACGACGATGGGGTAGTGGCCAATTTTCTGCCTACAACGTCACGCTGCTGCGCCTGGCATCGCTGAATGTCGGCAAGGAAGTCTATGGCCATGGCGGGACCGGGTGGTTGAACGCGGCAAAGACCAAGCTGCTAACCGATGCCGTCTATGCCGCGTGCGACACGGTGGCGCTGGATGGAGCCAAGGACGGAATCATCAGCAACGTGGCCGGCTGCAACATCGCATTCAATATCGCCACGGTGAAGGCGACCCTGGCCTGCCCTGCCGGCGCCGACAATGATGCTTGCCTGACGGCTGCCCAGGTTGCGGCGGTAGAACAGATCGCCTCGCCGTATGGTCCCGGGTTCGCGATCGCCGGCTCGACCGAATTTCCGCGCTGGCCGCTGCTCGAAGGGGCGCTGTTTCAGGTTTCGAGTTTCGGCATACGCCCCGTTCCCGGCAATCCCCCGACTCCGCAGGACGCCCTTCTCTACAACGCGGGCGCGGCGACGTCGAAGTACATCCTCTCGCGTAATCCGGCCCTCGACGCACTGACTTTCGACCCCAACGCCACGCCGGAATTGCGCGCTCGAACGCAGCAGGTCGCCACGATCATGGACGTGTCGGATGTCGATCTCACGCCGTTTCGTAAGCGCGGCGGCAAGATCATCCTGGTCCATGGAACGGCCGATGATTTCATCTCACCGCACAACACCGTCGCGTACTACACTCGGCATCGCGCGCTGCAGGGCGCCCGGGAATTCGATTCATTCGTGCGCTTCTATCTGGTCCCGGGGCTCGGGCACGGTTTTGGCCCCTTCAACGCGAAGTACGACGGGCTCCGGGCGCTGGAAGACTGGGTCGAGAAGGGCAAGGCACCGGGTACTCTGCTCGCTGTGGATGAGAACCCGCAATCGAAGGGAAGTCGTCCAATGTGCCTCTATCCGGCATGGCCGAAATATAGTGGCCAGGAATATCGCTGCACGGAACCTTAACCTGCATGTGATCGGACCGACCACACGCAGTTGAAACTGGGTCCCGAGGCCAATCCGCTCGAGGACCCGCGCGTGCGCCAGCTGCTCAAGGCCGTGCGCCGCGTCTACGCCCGGCGCGCCCGACCGCCGAAGCGTCCCAACGCGGCCACCAAGGACGTGATGGAAGCATTGCTCGCAACCTGTGGCGAAGACCTGCCCGGCATTCGCGATCGGGCGCTGCTGCTGTTTGGCTGGGCCAGCGGCGGCCGCCGGCGCTCGGAGATCGTCGCGGCCAGCTACGACAACATCAGGCGCGACGGCGAGAGTTTCATCTATGAGCTGGGAGTCTCCAAGACCAACCAGAGCGGACGCAAGAATCCCCACAACCTCAAGCCCATCGCCGGCTCCGCGGCCGCTGCGCTGGATAAGTGGTTTCGGGCACTGGCCTCGCAGCACGTCAACGACGGGCAGATATTCCGCAGCATCCGCCACGGGCGCATCGGCGAACCGCTAAGCCCCGAAGGGGTGCGCCAGATCATCCGCCACCACGCCGCACTCTCGGGGGCTCCACTGGGACGCATCTCGCCCCACTCTTTGAGAAGCGGGTTTGTGACCGAGGCCGGCAAGCAGGGTATTCCGCTGGGGGAAACCATGGCCATGACCGGCCACAAGTCCGTGCAGACCGCCATGGGTTACTACCACGCCGGCGAAGTCACGAAGTCCAAGGCGGCGCGGCTGCTGGATATCGAAGCACCGATCCGGAAGGACGGCCCGGCAAGATGAAATCCTGACTCCGCCCCTTCCGGTATGCGCAGACGCGTCGCATTCACCGCAACGAAGACACGGTACTAAGGGAACGGCAGGCGTTTCAGCTTCCGTGACCGCACGAATCCGGCCCGGACCGAGCATCCATCCGATTTTCAATGGCAAAGCGCGGTGTCAGCGTCTTCCCTTGCGATAGCGCCATTCTTCGAAATACCCCCGTTGCCACCGCCGCTAACCCCACCGACCTCCCTAACTGCGGGCAGCGATCCAACGCGCCGGGGCCGAGCGCATAAAAACCCACAGCCCGGCCAGCTTGGCGTCTATCTCCGGCTCCCCGAAAGTTCCAAGGAGACCCCGATGCCGACGCGCTCAAAGGGTTACCCTTCCCGCCAGCCGGCTTGTTCTTCCCCCTACTCAGCGAGATTCCATGACACTCGACAACCTGCATCAACTCGCCTCTCTGATCAGGGAACAAGCACAAGGATGTGCTGGCGAACTGGAGGAAGCAGGTGCGGGAACTGCCGTCGGCTCGCACTCTCGATAACCCGACGCTGAATGATCACATGCCAGGGCTTCTTGATGAGCTGATAGCAGCCCTGGTGCGCAATCCGAATTTAACCATCCCTCAGGCCCTTGCGGGCCAAAGCCCGACGGCCCACGGGCTGCAACGCATTGAAGACGCATTCGACATCGAAGAAGTTGTGGCGGAGTACAACATCCTGCGTGAATGCATTCACGATATCGCCGAGGAACATCAAGTGAGTCTGCAAGGGGCAGCGTTTCGCACTATCAACAGGGTGTTCGATCAGGCCATTGGACTTGCTCTGGAGACTTTTTCCACTCGGCGCGCACAGGATGTGCTGCAGCGCCGGGAAGAATATCTCGCCTTTGTCGCCCACGACTTGCGCACGCCCTTGAGTGCCATATCGCTGGCTGGGCGAATCCTGGAGAAGTCGCTGTCCAGTGAAGTGCGGCCCGAAGTCGGGCGGATGCTGAAATCGCTGCGCCGCAACGTAGGTCACCTCGAAACGCTGGTCAGCAAGGTCCTTGAGGAGAACACCAATCTCAAGACCGACGTGGGGATTAGGCTCGAACGGCGCGAGATTGAACTGTGGCCGCTAGTGGAAGGACTGATTCACGATCTTGATCCAGTCGCCGGGACCGCCAGTACGCGCCTTATCAACCGCGTCCCGGACGAACTGGTCACGTACGCGGACGCCAGTCTCCTCAGGCGGGTCTTCCAGAATCTGATCGCCAACGCGATCAAACACACGCCTCGCGGCGAGATTGTCATCAACGCGCATGACCTTGCCGATCATCGCGGGGTGGAATGCACTATCACCGACAATGGCACCGGCATTGACGCGCACTTCATCGGCAAGATCTTCGACAAGGGCGAGACGGACGGTGGCGATGCGGATGGCAAGGGCCTTGGCCTTGCGATTGTGAAAACCTTTGTCGAGGCGCACGGTGGAACCGTCTCCGTGGAGAGCGAGCCGGGACGCGGGTCCACGTTCAGATTCATGCTGCCGGCCAAGGATGCGACCAGTGAAACAAATCCGCACCAGCCCGGAGAAGGCCAATAGGGAAGCTACGGCCAATTCTCATTGGTCGTTTCCCGATCCGGAGACGTTGTTCGCGTTCTTCTTTGCCCGTTGCATACCGCTGTGGACTTCCTGCAGAAGCCGATTGGCCGAATCAGCCTGGCAAGGACGTTACGCACCACAATCCAATATCTGCGCGCGCTATCGAACCCCTTGCCTAGGCCCCGCTGAGCTCGCGCTTGCGCGCCGCCAGTCGCTGACCCAGCGCTTTCAGGTCCATAGCCGACTTGCGCGCCTCGGCGAACATACCGCCGGGCTGTTCCTCTTCCTTGACATGGTGCTTGATCATCTCTGAAAGAACATGCACCTGCGCGTCATACAATTCTTTGCCGGGACCGGAGTTCTCGATCTTGGCAATGAGATTCTTGGCGCCATCGTGCTCGACCAGCGCCTCATCATTCATGTCGCTGTCTTTTGTGGCCGCCAGAAATGCCGGATAGAAGATTTCCTCTTCAATCCGGGTATGCACCTTCAGGGCATCGCAGATCTGCTGCGCAAGCTTCGCCTTGCGGGCTGCGCTGGACGCCTTCTCGAACTGGCTGAACCAGGTTGCAACCTGGCGGTGATCGGCCTTTAGCAGGGCGATGGCGTCGACGTTACCTGACTTTCCAGCGCGCGCACCAGAAGGGGATTTGGATTTGGCCACGGAACACTCCTTGTAAGTTCTTCAGAACAGCCGGTCGAACCGAACTTTGACTCAGGGCCAGCCATTGGCGAGCCCGGCATCTTCGCTATCGGCTGTGGGAGCGCGCTGACATCTGCACAAACCCGGCCACTGACTGACCTCGCAGTGCGCCCGAATCACCATCCTCAAGCGCACACGCAATGGGAATCTGCTTTGGGGGAATGGCCAATGGGCAGGACGAACCGCTCTTCGGATCTAGTCTGCGCACAGTGTGCCGGAATGGGTTTGCGGTCACGGCAACGCGGCCATAGGGATCGCACCCGCAGGCACTCACCAGACTGCCGGCCTGGCAGTACCCAAACCCTCGATTTGGTCGCCTGGACTGCCGCAATTGCCTTCCGCCCCGACGGTAACTGACGCATACTTCCGCGCCATTCGAGGGAGTGTTCTTGAACAAGAAGCCCAATGACCTTTGTCCGGGCGTGGTGTCCAGACATCCGATCCGGATTCGTCTCCCGGCCACCGTTTCGACTGATTTCATTTGCGGGTTGCCAGAATGTGTAACACGAAGTACTAGCTTTTGAGTGGCTCCTCATTCCCAAGCAGTAAGGACACTTTGTATCCACTTTTCGACTGGCTCAGGTTCATCCTGGCCTCGGTCGTTGTTCTCCTTCATGCCGGACTGCCTATAGGAGACGACACCGGCAACTTTGCTGTGTGTTGCTTCCTGGCACTGAGCGGTTGGCTGATCGGCGGGATACTGCTCCGATCGACTCCGGCTGATCTGCCGCGCTTCTATTTCAACCGAAGTATCCGGATCTGGATTCCTTACGCATTCGCCATTTTGTTTCTGTACACAACGGCCGCGCTTAAGGAAGGAATCGGTGCTGGATTTTGGCAATTCCTGTTCTACGACCTGACGTTTACCCACTACTGGTTCTTTCAAAAGATTCCGGAAGTTATTGCCCTATCCCCCATGCGGGGGACAGGAGCGCATTTCTGGAGCATTTCCGTCGAAGAGCAGTTTTACCTCTTTGCACCTTTGGCTATTCTTTTCTTGCCAGCGGGGCGCTCGCTCCTGCTATGGCTCCTGCTGTTTCTGGCGGCATCGGTGGTGGATCATCACTATGCTAGCATCGCAATTGGAGTTCTCGCGGCTGTCGCTGCGCAGAACTCTGGCGGTGCTGAACTGGCTGGTAGATGGCGCATCGCTCTAGCCCTGTTGGCCGCGACGGCAATTGCGATGTTCTGGTCGCATCCGAACTGGTACAACTTGCTCGCGCCCTTCGCAGCCTTGGCCGTCGTACTTTCCTGTCTCGCGATAGGCCGCCGCAGTGCCGTCGGGGGATTTCTTGGAGGGGTCTCTTTCCCCCTCTACTTGAATCATTGGATGGGCTTGTTCGCCGGAAACCGACTTGCCTCCATGCTGACTCTCCCTGCTGGCGTTGCAATTGGCCTCAAATATGCGCTGGCTATACTTGCAGGCATTGCGACATACCTGCTGATTGACCGCTGGGTCCTCAAACGCCGACCCGCCTGGTATCGCTCCACTCGAGGGCGCTGGTTGACTGGAGTTGCGTACGGACTGATTGCCCTGGGGGTTCTGGTGCATTTCCTATGGTTGACTCCGCTGCAAACCCTATCTCGCCCCCTGTCAATTGTCCCGGATGGCCAGAACATGTCTTCCCCCTAAAGCATCGACCTCACTACTACCCTCTCCCCCGGCAACTTCGTGCTTGACCGCGCTGGAGTGCCAGGTGGCTACGTCTCCCAGCCGCAAGGGATATGCCACGACAAGCTGCTGACGCAGCGGCCCTTGCAAGCTGCTTGATCTCGGGTGCCGGCCCCAGCAGCACCGGTCATTGTGCGCAGCCCGTTCAGCGGCCATAAGAAACCAGGCCCGGTCAGCGTGGTATCTGTTTCGGGCCTGGCATACGGCGATGATTCAACTTAATGATTCAGCACCGCGTCTATAGATTGCGCGTCTTGTCTTGAACGGTAAACACAAGGATGGCTGCAAGCCTTGCCGGATTTTCCCTACGAGGCCATTTGGATTCATCACGCTAGGAGGATCTGGGACCAGGCGGCCGGACTGGAGGATGTGCCTTGGACATTTCTTTTGGAGGCAATCCGCCACAGTCCAGATCCTTGCCCGGCGCGGTATCAATCAATCCGATCAAGCCCAGCGGCGGAGCAATCGCGGCCAGTGCGGCCACCACCGCGCCGCGCAGCAGCAGGGGCCCAGGCTTCGGTGCGATGGTCGGATGGGCGAACGTACCGCCGATTGCAATGGGCGAACGGATCGCTACCGGGCTCATGTCCTTGGGGCGCGCCAGCATCGTCAGCCCCAGGGATTCGTCCCTGAAGCTGAAGCCGCCGCGCAGTAATAGGGCCGTGACGGTGGTGTCGAGTGCCACGGAATCGGCCGTCGCAACGCCGTCGGTCACGCCAAAATCTGCATAGGCGCAGCGAATGGTGACCTGGCGGTCCTTGCCGATCAGGAATTTCAGCGAGCCGGCGATATCCAGGCCAGCCACCTCCAGCACCAGGTTGCTCATCCTGCCCGGGCCCATGATCGCGCTTAGGTGTCCATTGGATGAGGCCAGAACAGAGGCTGTGGAATCCCCCTGGCCATGCAGCTCCAGCAGACCGCTGATGCTGCCCAGGGAGTCATTCATCGGCTTGAACTTGGGCATCAGCTTGGGCAGCTGCATCTGGTGCAAGTGCATGCTGAGCGCAACCTTCGCTGGCGTTTTCCTGGCGTCAACATGAACCACGCTGGCGGCCTTGCCACCGGCAGCGCCGAACTCCAGCGGATCAATTGCCAGCTGCCCGTCGACCAGCGTCAAATGCGCGCGCATGGATTCCAGCGGCAACCTGCGCGACTGCACCCGCTGCGCCGTCAACTGCACGTCGGCATCCATCGTCTTTAGTCTGTCGAATTTAAACGGCGTGGCGGGCAGCAATTTTCCTGACGCACGCTGTGCCCGCGCGGCCGCAACCTGCGCCTCGGAAGCCGTCTGCCCGGCACCGATGGCGGGCGTGCCACCGACAAAACCCGCCAGGTCATTGAAGTCCATGACCCTGGATTTGAGCACCGCACTGAGGACCGGGCGTGCGCCACCAATATCCAATGCAGCCGTGCCTGACAGGTCACTATTCCCGACGGTGCCCTTAAGATCGTCATAGGAGAACCGATCCGCGTGGCGGGTCAGCCTGCCGGTCAGTTGATACGGCGGTGAGGGTGGCAGCACCAGCCCGACGAACTGGTAGAGATCCTGAAGGTCGGAACCTCGAATCTGAAGGTTCACTGCGAAGTTCTGCAACTGCAAGGGCTCGGTGAGCTTGCCGGAGACGCGCACCTGGGTGGCTACCGGCGCGCGCGTGCAGGTCAATCTGGTAGGGCGTGCGGTTGCCCTGCAATTCCAGGGGCGAGTCGATCTGGCCACCCAGCTCAAAGGGCGCGGCGCGGTACGTGCCCGCGCCGCGCAGCACCAGTGGCGCCAGCGCATTGCCGGGGCCAGGTTGGGCGCTATCGAACTGCACATCCACGGACGTCCGCAAGGTCGGCTCGCGAAACTCAAGGCGCCCATCCTTTGCCAACAGCTGCAGGATGTGCAGGTGATTGCAGTCCTGGGTTGTGCAGCCGCCCTGCCCGGAGCCCATCAGCCAGTTTCCCTCGCCTTGACGGTTACGCTCCAGGCGCACATACGGACGCAAGAGCATCAGTCGCGGGATCGTGACGCGGCCAATCAGCAGCGGCCAGAACCGCACGCGCATATCCAGTCGCTCGGCGCTGGCCATGACAGGCTGCTCCGACCAGGAAGCATTGCTCAGGCTCAGGCCCTCGGCGTGCACTTCCAGGGGAAAGAAATCCACGTGGAGTTTGCCGTCAATGCGAAACTCGCGGTGCGTTGCGTGGGACACCATGCGCTGGAGGGGCCCCTTGGCCCAGTTCCAATCAAACAACAACACCCCCAGGCCCAGGACCAGCACTGTCACTGCGCTGGCTGTCCATGCCGGGTGTGCCCGCAGATGCCGTAACCATTGCCCGATACGCCCATCCATGGCATCAAGCCTAGGATCGGCCACCATGGGCGGACAGACTGGAACCAAAGTGGGTTGCAGTAAGCGCGGTCCTACGCCACCTGGAGGACTGCGGTTCTTGGTAACGAAGATCGACGCGACGAGCATTGACGCAGGATCTGCACGCGGGAGTCAGCATGCACCGCCTGATCTCCTGCACGTTGAACAACTGGATTGAAGACAACGCCTCCAACACCGGCGCGGCGCTGGCGTTCTACTGCGCGTTCTCCCTGGCTCCCCTGCTGATCATCCTCCTGGCACTGGCGGGCTGGGTTGTGGGGAATGCGGCTGCCTTTGAGTTCGTGCAGGCCCAGTTGCAACAGCTGTTCGGCACCGCGACCGCCAAGGTCGTCCTGGACGCGGTTCACACCGCGCGCCAGACACAAGGCATCGTGGCGACCATCGTAAGTATCGCCACGCTGCTGGTCGGGGCAACGACGGTACTGGCGGCGCTGGATGCGGCGCTGGAGAACATCCTGGGGGGCAGCCCGCGGTCTCGGTCAGGGCTGCATAGCTGGCTGCGTCGCCGGTTCGTCTCCCTGGGGTTCATCCTGGCTTTGAGTTTCCTGCTGCTCGTCTCCCTGACCGTATCGACGGCCATCGCGGGCCTGCGATCCTGGGTGACGCAGCGCTACACTCCCTTGGTTGCCATTATCGGCGTCCTCGACGCGCTGATTTCGGTAGGACTCACGACGGCACTGTTCGCCTTGATCTATCGCTACGTGCCCGCGAAGCGACTGCCATGGAAACTGGTGGCAAGCGGCGGGTTGCTCACGGCTGGGCTGTTCAGCATCGGGAAATGGGCGGTGGGCCTGTACCTGGCCACCTCCACTGTACCCACGGCCTTCGGCGCGGCAGCGTCCTTCGCCGCCCTGCTGCTTTGGCTTTACTACACCGCCCAGATTTTCCTGTTGGGGGCGGAATTTACCGCCTGTCTCGGAGGCTTGCGCAAGCCCGGCGTGGCGTTGCCTGCCTCATCCAGCACCGCGCGCCTGAGACATTGATAAGGCGGGCTTCCAACTGCGCACACAGGCCAGGCATCACCCGGCCACCACGCTCCTACACCACCGTCGCCATCCCGCCCGGCGAAATGTCTGAAGGCCGACACCCTTGGGTCGGGGAATGAAAGCGAACCGCCGGCTTGAGACACCGGCGGTTCGCAGCCGTAACTTCCTTCAGCGCTGGTGGCGCCCCTGGTCGCTGCGATTTCCCTTCTTGCTCTCGTCCTCGGACTCGGACTCGATATTCTCGCGGCCGCGGCCTTCGCGATCCTGGTCCTGACCAGCCTGCCGGCCGTGGCCCTGATCCTGGTTTTGCTGGCTGCGCTTGTCCTGATCGCCGCGCTGGGTGTTGGGATTTCCCTGCCCCGCCTGCTGCCCGCCCTTGCCCTGGTTCTGCTGGTTCTGATTCCCGGCCATGATGCTTCTCCGATTGGGTTGCGAACGATGTGTTCGCGCGGCAAATATAAAAACCGTGTCCCCAATGCGACGCCCGACAATCAAAGATATGCGCGTAGGAATAATCGGGCACGCATGCGGTTTCATGGCCGCAGCAACGAGCCACGTGGGGCTGCTCCTACGTGAATACCCGCCACCGGCTGCCTGAAAACCGCAACTTCCCGGAGGAAGATTCTGCCTCCCCATGCGAGGATCCGACCATGAACAAGTTACCCGTGGCAGTGGCATCTTTGGCCCTTGCCATGGCAGGAGCTGCCCTGGCGCAGACTCCCCCCGCCAAAACCAGTTCGGCTAACAAACCGCACACCCAGTTCAGCGCCCTGGATAGCAACAAGGACGGCAGACTCGCCCGGGACGAGGTCAAGGGCATCGCTGAACTGCGTTCGTCGTTTTCGGCGCTGGATACCGACCATGACGGCTACCTGTCCGAGGCGGAATTCAACCTGTGGAAGGCCGCTGCGGCTCCACACACGATGGCGCCGGCCAACAAGGCCTCCGGAACCACCCCTGTGCATCCGGACGGGGTTACAGCCCCCGCCAGTGATGCCGATAAATCCAGCGGCGCAACGAAATAGGTCAGCCAGATCGCATCCCCTGAAGGTTGCCGTTTAAAAAGCCAGGCCCGCCCACAGACCGGGGCTGGCCTTTTTGTAGCCCGCAAAAGACGACCATCTGATCCATCGTCACCGGCTACATCGGTGAGCCGCGAGGTGTCAGACGTCGCTGACGCCAGGAACATCGGGCCACCGATCGACACCAACCGATCCTGATCGCACGCTTCGTCCCAACAACGGAGCTGCGCCATGCTGTACCACGCCATCGTCTTCCTAGTCATTGCCGTGGTCGCGGCGGTGTTCGGCTTTACCGGACTTGATACCGAACTGGTGGGAATTGCCAGGCTTGTGTGTGGCGCATCCCTGGTGGTGGCCGCGGTAGCGTTCTTCGACAGCCGCACAGCGCACGGCAGCCACTGAAGTTTACCTGCCGGGTCTTCATCTGCTGCTGCGTACTACGCCGGTCATGTCAGTGCCAAGAGGCGCGACTCCCATCAGGTCTTCCATCACCGGCACCACCTTGTCCAATTGTTCGTATGCGGCGCCGTAGTGGCCACCGAATCCGTCGTCAGATAGCGCATTGAGACTGACCAGTCTCTTTGGTGGGTTGGCCGCTGCCAGCAGCCTGTCGCCATGGGAATACGGAATCGTCTGGTCGGTTACAGCGTCCCGCCGCCGCGCGTTGCCGCGCTATTCGTACGATGAGCAACTCACACTGACACGCTGTGCTTCTCCACTGTCCACGCTGAACCGTGAGTTCCCCCTGAATGCGACAGACGCACGTCACCGCGATCCGCGTTTGCCCCCGCCGGGACCACCGGGCATATCAGTTCATCAAAGTCCTGCACCTTGCTGGCCTCAGGCTGCGACGTGAACAACAGGCCAGGAGACGCCTCGCCTTGTCGTGCCTGCGCGATGAATCGGACAAATGCATCCGACGGGCGCGTGTCATCACGCACATCGTGTGACAATAGCAGGTACGAGAACTGCTTCTGCTCGGCGAAACCGGCGGCTAGCAGCGTGTTGTAGAAGTCATAGTTGTGGCCGGCATGATGCGCCACCTGCACGACATGCAGGGCTTGCAGCGCCTCAAGCAGCAACGGCCAGTAGTTACCGCTTCGGTCCTTGAATCCGTAGCAGCCGGCGTCTCCGCTGATCAGCAGCCGCTGCCCTGCGGACTCCAAGGTGAAGATGTAGCTGAGCTGGTTGCTCGCAGAAATCCCTTCTAGCCTAATCCGGGTACGTGACAGCATGAGCGCATACAGGTAACTATCCACTGGCAGGTTCTCCCGGTGCTTCTCCACCAGCCACGCCGGGGGGCCCAGCAGCGTGATGACAGGTTCGCTGGTCTGCTGGACGGCACCAGGGATAAAGCGGCGCTTGGCAGGATTCCAGGCGAACCGCACTGGCTCACCATGCGTGATGTAGTGGCACCGCGGGCGTATGGGAATCTTGCGTGCCCTGAGCGCGCGCACCAGCTTGTGCAGGTGAGAGGAAGTGATGGCGTCCGATGCGGTGAACTTGCGAAGCGTGGCCAGCACGCCCGGCATCAGTCGCAAGGTCTGCGGTTCATCTTTGAGATAACCCGCGTATTTGGCAAGGCGAGCCAGGCTGTCAGGGGTACGCCCCTCGCGCGCATCGTGGGCCAGGTCGCGCAGGTCCTTTATGCTGGAGTCATATCGCGACGACCCATGCGCACGCTCCGTCCCGGTTATTTGCGCCGCAGCGCTCTCGTGTTGCTCGAAATACCGCAGGTAATCTTGGATCAACTCCGGCCGCCCCTCCCCGAATTCCCGAGCCCTCTCAGCGGCACCAAGGTCATAGAAAGGAAGATCACGCATGGTCACTTGCTGTTCTCGCAGCAGGCCAACGATGCGCTCCTCGTTGGACTGAAGTTCCTGCACCTGCTGGCGCTTTAGCTCGAGGTAGCGTCGCAGCTGTTCCCCATCCTGGTCCTCATAGAACTTGACCGCGAGGTAATCTTCGGATTGGCTGACATGTCCTGGTATTTCATCGGTATCGTCCTTTACCGGGGGTAGCCAGACGTCCCCGAGCTCAATGCTGTCATCCTGGGCAATAGGAACCAGACCCTTGAGGTGATCCCCGTCGTAGTGCGTGCCGACCATAAGATCAATGCGCTTGGGTCGATCGACTTCGAACGACTGAAATGCATCTTCAAGGCGATTGTGCACCCCAGCGCGCGGATACCCGCCATGCCCCATGCCTCCATCCGCCAGGATCGAAACCACCTGCCCGTCTTGCAGTCGGCACTGGACGAGAATGGACGCGCCCAGGCCCACCGCGTACATGTCCAGCTGGATTGTCTTCACGGATACTCCCTTGCCCTAGCGCGTGTCACATCCAATGCGCCGTGCCCAAGGTAACGACTCATTAAGTGGCTAGAGTCGCATCCCGAGACCGTTATCGACGCGATCAGTCCGCCAAACCCATAACGAACGCCAGGGCGATGTTGAGGCGGGCGACGTCCTTGTCCTCAAGATGCCCGAGCAGACGTCCAATGCGTTCGCGGCGAATGGTCACCGGCTGGTCCGCCATTACCTGCGATCTGGCTCGTAAGCCGTTCTTGGCAGTGGGGTCGATTGTCACCCGAAAGTCCGCGTCGCTGCATTCCGAGGTCATCTGACAAACCACTACCGATGCATGGGCGACGGGAAGCGCATCCGTCTGCACGATAACGGCGGGTCTCGGCTTACCGTAGTCGCCTGCGGCCGCTACCGTCACCACGTCGCCCCGCCTCATTGCTCGTCGAACAGCGAGATCGATTCAATCCAGCCCAGCGCCGCCAACTCGCGTGCTCGATCCAGGCCCGCAACCTGCTTGGCAACGCGACTGCGGACCGCCCTGGAGCGTGCATCTGGCACGATCAGCCGCAATTCGCGCAAGCCGCGCAAGCTGCGCCGCTCGCGCATGGCCTTCATTCGCTCAGCGGGTAATGCCATGGCGTTCTCCACATGTAACGCGTTACACTGTAACGCGTTACGCCTCGCGAGGCAAGCTCGGCGTAGGTTGCTGCTTTGCGGCCGGCGCGATTAAACCCATGCGAGGCCTCCAGCACCATGCGGGCCTGCGGGAATGCTCGTCACGGCATCGCAACTGACTGCCGGGGCTACAACCTCCCCCGCCAATCAGATCGTGGCGAACAACTCCATGCCATCGGCAATGCCGGCACGTGTCGGCACGGGCCTGGCACTGCCCATCAGTTCCTTCTTTCGCTGGGCCAGCTGCCGACCCAGAAGCTTCGAGGTCCATGGCCGATTTCCTGGCCTTGGCGAACATGCCGCCGGGCTGCTCTTCTTCCTTGACGTGATGCTTGATCAGCTCCGACAGCACCTTGATCTGGGCGTCGAAGTAATCGTCTCCGGGACTGGACAGGTCGATCTGCGCGATCAGGTGCTTGGCGCCCGCATGCTCCACGACCGCCTCGTGGTGGATGTCAGTGTCCTGCGTGGCCTCGATGAATGCCGGATAGAAGATTTCCTCCTCGATCCTGGTGTGCACCTTGAGCGCGCTGCAGATCTGGTTGGCTAGCTTCGCCTTGCGAGTCTCGCTCGAGGTATGGGCGTACGCCTTGAACCACTCCGCGACCTGCCGGTGGTCGGCCTTGAGCAGTGCAATCGCATCCGGACCAGCCTTGGTTGTGGGGCGCAAGGGGTTCCTGGATTTGATCATGGCGATTACCTCTGGCAAGACCGCAAGGGAAGCTTGCGAGCAACGATACTTCCGCCATAGGCAAATGAAACCCGACGGCAACGCGACCAGCTGTCAGAAGCGGCTGACGAGTTCCGGTGTCTCCACTCTGACTGGCACTGGTGGCTTGGATGTCGCCATAGAAAGACACCTACAGGCTATATCGGCGCGAGCCTACTAGGCCTGGACACCACCACGCGCAATATCGGTGCAACGCCAGAAGGGAGATGAACATGTCAGCGGTTATTGCAGTACCAGTAGAAAGCACGCCACGCACCACATTCAATGTGTCAGCGGTCTCCTGGCCGGCCATCTTCGCTGGCGCGGCCGCGGCGGCTGCGCTGTCGCTGATCCTGGTGGTGCTGGGCACCGGATTGGGGCTGGCCAGCATGTCGCCATGGGCAGGCATTGGTGCATCGGCCAAGGCGATCTCATGGTCGACCATCGCCTGGATCATCTTTACCGCCATCGCCGCTTCGGGACTGGGCGGTTACATCGCCGGTCGCCTGCGCATGAAGTGGCCGGACCTGCATGCCGATGAAGCCTACTTTAGGGATACGGCCCACGGGTTCCTGTCATGGGCCATCGCAACGCTTCTGACCGCCGCAGTCCTGGCCTCCGCCGTTAGCACTATCGCTGGCATCGGCGCAGTGGGCGTCGGCGCGGGCGCGGCAACTGCCGCTGCCACTCAAGTGCCGCGCGTGGCTGGCGAGACGGGCCCCGCGCTGGGCATGGAAGGCTCCGGCCAGGTCAATCAGCAGTCTGCCTATACGGTGGACTCCCTGTTCCGTCCCGCGACTTCATCTTCCACTACAGCCGCCTCGCCGAGCGCAGACGCCGGAGCCACCCGGGACACCCGCAGCGAGGTAACGCGCATCTTTGCCAACAGCATGCACACCGGTCAGCTGCCGCAAGAGGACACGACCTATGTGGGCCAATTGGTGGCCCAGCGCACAGGCTTAAGCCAGCAGGAGGCCGAGACGCGCGTGAATGAGATCTACGCTGCGGCTTACAAGAAGCAACAGGACGCCGAGGCTACCGCCAAGCGCGTGGCCGACCAGGCTCGCAAGGATGGGGCCTATGCCTCCCTGTGGGTCTTCATCTCACTGCTGGGCGGCGCCTTCTTTGCAAGCCTCATGGCCACCCTGGGTGGCCGCCGCCGCGATCTGTATTAACCACGTACACGAGAGGACCTGCCATGCGTTCCATACTTTTGTTTGTGCTGGGTGTGCCGATTCCCGTCATCATCCTGATTGCACTGCTGAGCCGATGAGCGTCGTCATCTTGCGACCAGCGCCACCGGCAAGTGCCTAGGGGAACTACATGCTGCGTTACGCCCTCATCTTTTTCGGCCTCGCCTGCATTGCAGCAGGGCTGGGGTTCGCAGCACTCGCCGGCATCGCTGCGGGGCTGGCAAAAGGGTTGGCCATCCTGTTCCTGGTGCTTGCACTGATCTCCTTCGTTGTGAGCCTCTCAAAGAAGGGACTTTGACCATGCCAGAGCAAGAAGACCCCTTTGCCAGCTCAAGGGCATCACTTGCCTTGCTGCTGCTGGGCCGAGATCCCGCTGCTGACCCTGACGATGCGTTTCCGAGAAGCACACTGATGCGCTTCGTCATGAAGCCTAAACATCAGGCGCTGCTGATGGGCGCATTCACGCTGGCCAGCTTGGTACTTCCTCGAACGCGCTACTCACGCATCACGTCGCTGATGGGCGACGTTGGCAAAGCGAGCCGCTCCGTGGCACAAGTACTCGCTCAGAAGTAGGTGTGATGTCGCCGTGAGGCGACAGTGCGCTGCCAAGGCAATCACGATCGTAGGTCATGGATGACATTTACACGCGTTCTGCGCCGGTGCAAGAACCCCGTTGGGTAACGCTAAATGTCGGCACCAGGTTTACTCCTGGATGTTCAATCAGCAGAGGATCTTCGGGATGAACAGACAGCAGTCACACAACACTCCCAAGCCTTCCCGCAAGGGGCCCATGGAGCACGGCAAAGCAAACCGATCGAGCACTGAGCGCAAGGACACGAGATCGGAGCATGAGCAGAAGGACTACGGCGAAGTGGACGAGACGGATGAGGCGGACGACGCCGACTTTCGTCGTCGCAACAGAGCCTAGCTCGCACTTAAATCATTAGGAGCAACGATGAAAACTTCATTCCTGGTTACAGCACTAGTGGCAGGCGCGTTGGGCTCAACCCTGGCGTACGCTGCCGATCCGGCGACCACTCCTTCCCAGGGCAGCACCCAAGGGATGGTCAAGGACTCCCCCATGGCAGCGTCGGTGACTTCGGCACTGCAGGCGGAGACCGCAGGCAACTTTGCTGATGTGCAGGTCAGCACGGATAGCAGTGGCACCGTCTTCCTCAAGGGCAACGTAGCCACGCAGGCCGAGGCGGACAAGGCGATCTCCATCGCCAAGGGCACGCCCAACGTCAAGTCAGTACACAGTGACCTGATCGTAAAACCCAAGTACTAGGACAATGCCTGGGTCGCAGGCCAGCGGCAAGGGATCGCCGCTGGCCTGCGGGACACCAATCAAACAATCCGGCAGGGAATCGGCGCGTGCTCGTCGAGATCAGCGGCACACAGCCGGTGGTAACCGTCAGCGATAATGACCTTGCCATGCACCGCGTCGCGTACCAGCAGCAGCGGTGCCAGGGCGGTCCCGCTTCTTACCTTCTTTATCTCCGCTCGCACCTGGGGCTCGGAAGTGCCCAACGTTGGCAACCCGGAGGCCCGTAGGATGTCCTTGGCCTGGAACGACGTGATCTTCGCCTCGCGCAATGCATCGATGAGCTTGCGTGCCTGCTTCGGCGGCATCAATAGCATCAGGTAGGACTGCGCCCCTTCATAGTCGCGTTTCTGCGGAGCCTTGAGCCAGCGAACGGCGTGAGATGTTTTTTTCATGGTGCTCGAATGGCCCCAGCATGCACAGGCGCCAATATCCTCGATAGAGGAGCACCGCCTGTCAGCTTGTCAGATGTTCCTCGCAGCGTCCTTACCCGCCAGTCCCAGCAAATTGCGCCCTCTGCCCTACCGAGTACGGCGCGCAGTGGCCATCCCGGTCCACTGTCGCCAACTCCAGACATTTGTGATCACACTTCATGACCGTTGAGAATCGCCATGTGCGATGGAACGCTGCTGCGGTTATTTTCTCCTACGCCCGGATGCGTCCTTGGGTACTTCATCCGTGTGTGCGCAACCCCCAGCATTGCTTACGTGTCCCTCGCAGACACCGCAATAAATGAAGAAGCCTGAACTCAAACAAGCCGCCGCGACTCCTCACCCGTTCCATGCCGTGGAAATAGAGCCCATTGGCAAGGCCTGTCAGGCCGCCAAACTGTTGACTGGCATCCGGTTTCTATCCAACGGCAAACCGCCCATCGTTCCGCTTGCCGATTGCGATCGCCGCGCCACCTGCCGGTGCCGGTATCGTCATCACGAGGATCGACGTTCTGACGCACGCCGCGGCAGCGATCAACCCTGGGCACCGACCATCCCCTGGTCCGGACCGACTGAACGGCGCAAGACCCGCGGACGGCGGGCAACGGACTGACTGCAAACCTGCAGCGCGTTGGTTCGGGCCCATTCGGCGAATCGTGCCAGCTCTATTCAGCTCGCGGCGTCCAATACGGCGTGCCAAAGCCTATGGCCATATCGCCTGCAGCAGCTGCGCGAGGCGCGCTCCGGCCTTGACGATCTGCGCCTTCTGCAAACTCGCCCGCGTACCCGCATAGCCCGCTGGCTCGGTCACCGGCCAGCTGCGCTGCTGGGTGCCGGGATGCAGCTCTGGTCCGTAGCTTAAGGCCGCGAATGCCTGATGGCTGACCACCACGGTCTCACTGGCCCACGCGATGGGCCAGCCGGTCGGCGCACCGGGTGTCACCGGCACGGCCTGCGCCAGTTGCGCGCCCTGCGCACTAAACGCCGCGGCATCGAGCGAAGCGGGTACGCCGTCCCATTCGCTGTGCAGCTTGCGACTGCCATGCTTGATAAGGTTGCCGCCCTGGGTCTCGGAGTCCGGAATCAGCGCGCTCATATCCGGATCGACTTCATGCCCGGTACTGCCCAGGTAGATCGCCCCAACATGCAGCGGCTGGTGCAGGTCGCCCACGAAATGCGCCAAGAGTCGCAGGGCCTCCTTCTTTGACTGGATATGAATCGGCGCCGGCGACGCGTGTCCTTGCAGCACTGCGATGCAAGCGGCAATGGCGCTGACGATGTCATGGTCACTGGTACCCACCTCGGAGCGCGCATAGTGATCGCGCTCAATGGCCACATCGGCATAGTGGTACTGCTTGTGGCACACCTCCTGGTGCGCGGTGGGCATGCAGTCGGAAAGATTGCGCGTAACGTAAGCCACCATCGCCTGCTTGCCAGATGTGGTCTGGAACGGCTGGCACTCGGAGTACTGCGGGTTCACGACGAAGCGATAGGGAGGCTTCTCGGTCACCCCCTTGACGCAGTCGGCCCACAACGCGGCCGTCTGCAGCGTCTCGGTGCCGAGAATGCTGTGCACCTGCGTGGCTGCATGCGTGCCGGCGATCAATGAATCGGCTAGCGCGCCGACTGTCTGATGACCCTGTGGACCCCAGGCAAGTGCCGGGGTAGCGAGCAATATCGCCCACACCCCAATAAGGCGGAACTGCTGCTTCGCGGCACTGTCAGTCATTTTCGCTCTCCCCACTACCCAGTAGCCCCGCCGGCATCACTTTCCCCTGCGCCGGACTCACACCCAGCTCCACCATCTTCTGCGCCAGGCCGATCGCATTGCCCTTGCCAGTCGAAAGCTGCCCCTTTGCCTTGTCAAACTGCTCCCCGGCTCTACCAATGGCCTCGCCGACTTCCACAAACGTCTCCGCGAAGTTCGTCAGCTTCTCGTAGAGCTTACGACCAGCTTCGGCAATCTCATCGGCGGATTCCTTTCGTGTCTGCAGAGTCCAAATCCCTTCGACAAGCTTGACCACGGCCATCAGCGTACTCGGGGTTACCAGGATGATCTTCTTCTGGAAGGCCTCCTTGTATAAGGACTCATCGACGGTGAGTGCCGTCAGCAGCGCGCCCTCCACAGGTACGAACAGGAGCACGAAGTCCACGGTCGACAGTTCGGGCGACCGGGAATAATCCTTGCCCGCCAGCCCCCTGACATGGGCACGCAGGGACGACAGATGGTCTGCAAGCCATCCTTTGCGCGCCTCTTCATCCTGTTCGCCGCAGTATTGCGTCCAGGCTTTGTTGGAGACCTTGGAATCCACTACCAGCTGGCGATTGCCCGGCAGAAAGATTACGGCGTCCGGCTGCAACCGCTCCCCGTCCACGCCGGTGACTGAATGCTGCAGCTTGTACTCTTTCCCTTCCCGCAGCCCCGAATCCTCCAGGATCTTCGCAAGGATGGTCTCGCCCCAGTCCCCGGTTGATTTGGAAGTAACGGTCAACGCGCTGGTCAGGCGTTTTGCCTCCAGCGACACTGCCTGATTCAGCGTGGTCAACTGAACGATCTGTTCCTTGAGCGAAACACGGTCCCTGGTTTCCGCCTCGTAGATGTGGTCGACGCGATCACGAAAAATGGCCAGCTGCTCTTTGAAAGGCGCGACCACCGAATTCACTTCGTTCCTGTTAGTTTCGGTGAATACTTTTCCCCGTTCTTCCATAAGCTGCGCGGCTGTCGCCAGCACCTTCTGGCCAAACATTGCCGTCTGTTCCTCAATCCACCCCTTCTGATCACTCAGTCGCTCGCGCAGTCCATCCCGTTCCGTAGTAATCGCCTGCTTGTCGGCAGTCAATGAAAGTCGCTGCCGCTCCACCTCCGTCAGTGTTCGACGCAGCTCCTCGGCCTCGCGCAGCTGCTGATCCAAATTCTCGAGACGAGTGGCTAGACGACTGTTTTCGCCAACTAGAGACTGAGCCTGGTGGCGCAGCCCCGATAGAGCCTCACCCAGCGTGTCCTTGTCGGTCTCCAGGGACTCCAGTTGCGCTTTCGTCACCGCCAGGTCCATTCTTGCGGCGTCAAGATCCGCTTGCAGGGGATTTTTCCGCGTTAGCAGGTACAACACCCAAACGAACAGGGTTAGGGCAGCACCGGCCGCAACCCAGAGCGCTAGATTCATGATTTGAAGACCAAGTGACTTTTCTTTCGGGAGCCCGAGCACTCCCTTTATAGCAGGACCCACCCCTCCCGGCACCCGCTACAAGAGCAAACGCTCCATGAACGTTTAGCCTCCCGGCAACACACGCCAACCGAGGTGTATTCACCCCGCCGGCGCTGCACTTGTAGTCCCGCAGAATTCACGTTGCGCCCGATGGCGCCCACGAACTATCGTCCGTCCTCAACCGCAGGAGGCGAAATGGACACACGCAGACTCGGGAACCTGGAAGTCTCCGCCCTGGGCTATGGCTGCATGGGCCTGTCCTCGGGATATGGGGATCCGCTCCCCATTCCAGAGGCCATCCGCCTGATCCGCGCCGCGTTCGAGCGCGGGGTGACGTTCTTCGACACCGCCGAAGTCTATGGGCCATTTACCAACGAGTTGCTGCTGGGTGAAGCCGTCGAGCCGTTCCGGGACCAAGTCATCATTGCCTCGAAGTTCGGCTTCGACATCGACCCGGTAACGGGGGCACGCACCGGCAAGCTCAACAGCCGCCCGGACCACATCCGACAGGTCGTCGAAGCCTCCCTGAAGAGATTGCGAACCGACCATATCGATTTGCTGTATCAGCACCGGGTCGATCCCGACGTGCCGATGGAAGACGTGGCCGGGGCGGTCAAGGCGCTCATTGAGGCGGGAAAGGTCAGACACTTCGGCCTTTCCGAGGCCAGCATTGCCTCGTTGCGCCGCGCCCACGCTGTTCAGCCCGTCACGGCCCTGCAGAACGAGTACTCGCTATGGACCCGCGACGTAGAGACAAACGGCGTGCTCGCGACCTGCGAGGAGTTGGGCATCGGGTTCGTGGCATTCACGCCGCTGGGCGCTGGATTCCTGACCGGCAAGATCGACGCGAATACGAGCACTGGCGTCCAACGACTTTCGCTCGATCTCCCCGCGTTTCACGATCGCCGCGCGCACTGCAAACCTGGCCTTGGTCGAATTGCTAAAGGAAATCGCCACTCGATCCCATGCAACTCCCGCGCAGATTGCACTGGCCTGGTTGTTGGCGCAGAAGCCCTGGATCGTGCCCATTCCCGGCACCACGAAACGCCATCGCCTCGAAGAGAACCTGGGCGCCGCCAATGTCCAATTGACGCCTGGCGACGTTGCGTCCCTCGAAGAGGCAGCTTCACACATCCGCATTGAAGGCGCGCGTATGCCGGAGTTTGTCCTGGCGCTGACGAACCGCTGAGAACGGTGGCGGGGAAGATGCTGCGCCGAGAAAGTTTGGATGGAATGCGCAGATGTTCCCTGCCCGTCACCGCAGAACGGCTTTTAATAGGATCCCGGCTCCGGTCGCCACTACAGCGCCGGTAAACCTTGATGCGTCTGCGCCCCACGGCGCAGACGATTGGACTACTTCACCGGCGCCATCAGGTGCTGGTAGGCGGTTCCCGCCCACATCACGTACGGCCGCGAAGTGTCGGGATTGGGTCCCTTGGGGTACGCGCTGTAGAAGGCAGCGTCGGCTCCCACAATCATGATGTGCGGTCCGGTCTTGATCCAGCGCCCATCGACGGGCTTGGTGGCGAACGGATCGGTGTTGCTGGCGTCCGTGCCGCCGGCGAGCATGTATATCAGCCCCACCTGTCCGGCAGCTGGGGGTGAGTGCTTCATGTACGCCGTGACCCAGGCATCGGCCGGCTTGTCCCAGCACATCTGGTCCGGGCCCGGCGTGGCAGGATCGTCCGGCATGCAGGTATAACCGTTGGTGCCTTTGCGCAGTGTGCGCATGCTTCCGTCGGGGTTGGGCGCGACAATCGTCGCGCCCGAAGCCAGGGCCTTTGGAGCGGCCGATTCGGCGCTCGCGATGAGCTGTGCGTCGGTCAGCTGCGCAGGGGCGTGATGCATGGCGGCCATGTCGGGGCTCGTATCACCCTTCGCGGGCTCCTCGGCGGCGCCGACAGCGCCGCAGCCGAACACGGCCATTACGCAAACCAGTCGGAATGCTTTCAGGTCTTTCATGATGATCCACCTGTTTAAGTTTTCCAGATTTTAGGGGATGCAAACCCTGCCAATCAGACGCCTACCTGGGTAGCCATGCAAGTAGCGTCGAGCCGACACGCGGAAGTGCCTGGATCGCGCAGTGCCCAGGCCGGCAGACTTGCACCGGGCGGCGTCGGTCAGTAATCCGGTCCCCGACTTCGCGCAGAATACAGACCATGCCCTCCCTCCCTGCCTTCCTCCGCCTGCTCAAGTCAGCCACCGGCCCCAATGTCTTCAATCCCTGGCGCGACCACGACCCGGACACCGACATCCACCCCGACGCCCCGAGGCAAAGACTCCAGCGGCTGCAGGACCATCTGCACGCCGGCGCCAAATACCTGTTGATAGGTGAGGCTGCCGGCTATCAGGGCTGCAAGGTCACCGGGATTCCGTTCACCAGTGAACGCCTGGTCCTGGAAGGGGTGGTTCCCAGAGTCAACTCGAAGGCACTACGGCTGACTTCGCGGACAAGACCCTGGAGTGAGCCTTCCGCAACCGTCGTCTGGGGAATCCTGCACGAACTAGGAATAGCGGGCGACACCGTCCTCTGGAATGCATTTCCCTGGCACCCGCACAAACCAGGCAACCTGCACAGTAACCGCACCCCAGGCACTGCGGAACGCAACGCCGGACGACCGATCCTCAGCGCACTTCTAGGGCTTTATCCCCAAGCTCATGTCTTTGCTGTCGGCCGGAACGCCGAAACCGCCCTCATCGCCGTTGGCCAGTCAGCGAGACCCCTGCGCCACCCTTCCATGGGTGGGGCAAGCCTGTTTCGCAACCAATTGGCTGCGCAGATGAGGAAGGTCAATCCGAATCAAACAGGCTGACGGCAGCCTCCCGGTCCTCACGCCACGCTGCAAGTGCATTGCGCCATCCGTCCCTGGACGACACCGGCCGTCTTCAGTGAGTTCCGACCGCTACTGCCGGTCCTCATGCTTGTCTTTTTTCTCATGATCATTCTTGTGGTTTTCATGATCCTCGTGCCGGTCGTGTCCCTCCTGACGATCACTTTCCGCGTAGGAACGGGCTTTTGACTCCTGGTAGTGCGGGACATAGACGTTGCGATACCAGTCATCGTTCACGAAATACACCGGTCGGGTGCAGGCATTGTAGCGATCACAATACTTGTTCCAGTTCTTGGCGTGCCCCGGGGGCACACGCAAATAAACCGGAGCGAGGTTGGGATACCGGTGTTCCACAACCACAGGCTGGCTGTAGATCACTGGCGGCCTGCCGATGTTGCCAAGCTGCAGCTGCCCGTAGAACCCGGGCTCTCCCACCGACACGGAGATCCCCAAGTCGGTGGCCCATGCGGATCCGACGCCGAGTGCGCCGATCAGCGCCAATCCAGACAATAACTTCGACATGCTTCTTCCCCTCGTTGCAATGGCAAGGCGGCCGTGCCCTTCGGACCAGCGTGACCGTCGCCTTGGGGGATATTCTTGGCCTCTGCCAGCCGCGTTTCAGTGATGCACTGCCGTTAAATGGTATGAGCCGGGGCCGTCAGGCAGGAGCTTCGGAAGCAAGATGCTGTCGCGCCTGGGCGACAGGCGCTCCGGGGTGCAGCGGACGGCAAGACTGAAACCACTTTTGTCACGTGGGGCGGAACGTTCGCGCACCTAGCGGCCATCGCAGTACCCAAGGCGCCTACTGGTCTGCTACTGGGTGGCGTATTCGCACTTCTTGTCCTGGGCCGACGCCTGAGTCCGTCATCAGCGACTGCTCATCGCTGAGCCGCGGAGGCCAGCCCGACTTTTTGTACCCTCTCGAAAGTCGGAAAAAAGCACGTTCTGCGATTTAGGCGATAGCCAACCCGCCGCGGCTGCGCCATCCGTCCTTGGACGACGACAGCCCTCTTCTTTATGCGGCCCAGATAGGGTTAGTGCCGGTCCTCATTGTAGTTTTGATGCTCGTGATCATGATCGTTATTACGAACGTCATGGTCGTCATGCCGCGCGTGTTCACCATGGTCATTCCCCGCGTAGGGGTGGACGTTCGACTGGTGATATTGAGGAACATAGACGTTGCGATACCAGTCATCCTTCACGAAATACACCGGTCGGGTGCAGGCATTGTATCGATCACAATACTTGCGCCAGTTCTTGGCTTGCCCGGGCGGCACGCGCAGGTACACGGGGGACAGGTTGTGATAGCGATGTTCGACGATCACTGGCTGACTGTAGATCACCGGCGGCCGACCCACG
The DNA here is from genome assembly GCA_963726085.1 of uncultured Pseudomonadota bacterium. Classification (GTDB taxonomy): domain Bacteria; phylum Pseudomonadota; class Gammaproteobacteria; order Steroidobacterales; family Steroidobacteraceae; genus ZC4RG30. The sequence goes on from CAVSAR010000005.1 coordinate 105,786, forward strand.
TTGCCAAGCTCCAGCTGCCCGTAGAACCCGGGCTCTCCCACCGAAACCCCGACTCCTACGTCAGCGGCCAACACAGATCCGACGCCAAGAGCGCCAATCAGCGCCAATCCAGACAACAATTTGTGCATGTTTCTTCTCCTTTTTCAAGAATGGGACGGTCGCTGCGCCTATCGGAACAGCGGTATACCGTCACCTTGGAGACATTCTTGGCGTCCGCCGGCCTCGTGTCAGTGAAGCTCTGCCCCTACGCGGTGTAAGTCGGGGCCGTCAGATGGGGGACTACAACCCAGAAACAACACGCTGTCGCGTACGGGCGACAGCTGCTCCCGTATTTCCCTACTGTCCGTCTACCGCCCACCTTCATCCTCCTCGGCAAAGATTGCACTGGGCAGAGGCAAGAGTATTGTGACGCGGAGCAAAGCGAGGGAGTCGCACGTGCAAAGAAGAACAGATTTGGGACAGCCGATCGAGTCCCGCATATACAGGATGCCAACCATCGCGACCTGGAAGGATCTGCTCCTCCCGGAACCGACGATCCGGCAACTCCAGGATATCGCCAGCCTAGTACTGCAACAATCACGCGGCCCGGATGCGGGCGATGCGCAGCGCGGCACGGGTGTGCTGTTCTGCGGCCCTCCCGGCACCGGCAAAACCCTGGCCGCGCAGGTCATGGCCACTTCCCTGGAGCGCGAGATGTGGCGCATCGACCTGGCCGCCGTAGAAAGCCAGTACATTGGTGAAACGCAGAAATGTCTTGACCAGATTTTCGCAGCGGCCAACAACACCGGAGCCGTCTTGCTGTTCGACGATGCCGGCGCACTGTTTAATAAGCGTTCCGGTCCCACCCACGACTGCGCCAACGTCGTGATCAATTATCTGCTGCAGTGGATTGAATCCTATCCAGGACTGGCCATCCTGACCTGCAACGGCGTGCAGCACATCGATCACGCGCTCCTGCAGCGCACTTGTGCCCTGGTGTCGTTTCCGCATCCCGGCGCCGCGCAACGCGAAACGCTATGGCGACGCAACCTGCCCGGGAACCTGTCGGACGGGGAATATAGACAGCTTGCAGCACTGACGCTCAGTGGCGGGGACATTCGGGACATTGCCCAGCGCGTACGGTTCAAGGCAGAAACACAGGGCATACCCGTGACCCTGTGGCAGGTACTGGAGATTTCCCAGATACAAATGCACAAGACCGGCTAGCGATCAACGCGCCGAGACGCTGGCCCCTGCCTTGGCCTGGACTGTATTCCTGATCCATTCCACCATGACAGGAAGCGCATCGGCCTCGCTCAGATTGTGGGCCGCTTCTGGAAACATCCGGTACTCGAACGGCTTGCCGCTGGCGGTCAATGCTTGCAGGCGCTCGATGGATAACCCGGTTGGAATACTGACATCGCTACCACCGTACAACCATAGCCCTGGGATGAATAGTTTCTGCAACGACGCGCGCGGGTCGGTGTCGGTCATCGCAAAGCGATCCGGATCGGATCTGACGTGCTCGCGCGCCTGGGCTTCGCTGCGGTGGTCCCAGAAGTCCGCCTTGCCCTCCGTGTAAAACTGACATCGAAGTTGCTCGAGCGTGGTGACCAGGGGGCCACAGGAACGCCGCAAGCCCTTCGGGCCATCCCGGCGAAGCCCTAACGGTTAGGACCTGCAAGCCCCTGCCGCCCGGATATTGCAAGTTCTGGTACCCGATTTCCTTCGCTGCCACTCATACCTCTTAAGAGGCAACTCTTTAAGGTATAGGTCGGAGGTTGTGTGCCGAATGAACGCCATGCCGTGCGATTTCACGAGAGCGCCCGAAGAATGATTCCACCGCTGCACTATTCACTTGCAGCCCTGATGGCACTTCTTGCCGGCTGCGCCTCAGTGCCCCACAAGGTGGATCTGGACTTCCTTGAGCAGCCATCAGTGACCCGCGACCAGGTAGAGTCGCAATGGGGTCCTCCCAGCGCCACTTTTGAAGATGACCTTGTTCTTTCCTACCGTCTAAGCCAGAAAAAGACCGGCTATGTTCTGGCGCAACAATGCCAGTACTGCAAATGGAAGGGGGTTAGCAATGACCTGATACTGGCATTCGACGACACGGGCATTCTCAAACAGCATCGCCTGATCCCCATGTTGGCGCCAAATGAAGCGCATTGATTTCCTGGCCGGCATCCTTCTCGCCACCGGACTGCTGCACGGATGCGTCGTGGTACCTGTACCCGTTGAGCGGCCATCCGGGCAAGTGGAGGGATCCCGGCCGGCAATCCCTGCGTCCATTGCGGATCAGGTCATCCCCTCTCGCACTACGCGTACCGAGGTGCTGCTCATGCTTGGCGAGCCTGACGGACGCGGCGTTGGCGATCGCTGGTTTTCCTACGGTTCCAGAATTGGCCGAGGTGGCTTTGGCTGGATACTGGTGTTGCTATCGGGAGTCGGCTACGGCGGTGGCGCGCCTCTGGCGATGCCAGTGGGCAAATGGGAAACCTCACATCGCGCGATCATTCGCTTCGGGACCGATGGTACGGTGTCGAGCGTCGAGTTCAGCGAAAAGGCGTGCTCCGAAGACTGCCTTGACATCGGTGGCACGAAAATCAAGGCCGCGGACGAACTTGCAAGGAAGCACGACCTACACGAACAGCAGGTCATGACAGCAGGTTCGCAGCTCGCCCGCTATGGCGGCTACGTGGTGGAGTCGGGGCCCCAGTGTAGCTTTCCCACGGCTTCATTCTTGGTGGCCACTTCCATCAACATGATCCATGAACCAGATGCGATGGAGATTGCCGAGCGTGGTGTGTTCTGGACGCATTCCCAAAGCGCCGCTCCTGATCATGACGAGCCGGCATTCATTGCATTTGCCGACCTTGCGGATGTGACTCTGGAGGCCTCGCACGGTGGAATGACCTGGCTGGCGCTTCACAAGCGAGATGGAACTTGCCTGTTTGTGCATGCTGGACATGTATTCACATCAGGCGCCGACATGCGAAAGGCGCGCGCGCTGATACTCGATGGTGTCTCTGCCACTGCTGCCTTGGGCCACGACAATAGCAGTCAGAAGCCTGCCAGCAGCGTGTCCGATCCCGCACGATAAGCCCGGACAACCCCGTTACCGCCTGCGGCCAGCAGCATTGCTTTGATATCTAGGGCTACCGCCTGAATGGCGAGTGAAAGCTACCGACCTCGCGTTGCGCGCAGCCCCGAACCTAGAACTCCGAGCGCATCCAAAAGGACCGACCGCTGGATACCACGGGGCTCCCCATGCCCCATATTGGGCAGTTGAACATATGTAGCGTCCGTAACGAGGTCGACACCTACTCTTAATCCCGGCGGCATGTCGCCTGAGACCCGTGTCAACCGGAGGACGAAGGCTGCGTTGTAGTGTGCAGGGCGCAGTCACCGGATCGCGCCGCAAGGCAGCCACTGAACTTATTCTGACAACGAGGACACCATGTACAAGAAGGCCGCATTCATCGCAGTTACCGCTGCAACGCTGATGACACTGAGCCTGGGGGCGATGGCCGACGACAAGGACACCACCTGGCAAAAGAATCACCCGCGTCGCGAACAGGTCAATGACCGCCTCGCGCGCCAGAACAAGCGCATTCACAACGAGGTCAAAGAAGGCGAGATGACCCATGCGCAGGCCGCGAACCTGCATCAGGATGACAAGAAGATTCGCCAGGAAGAGCGCGACATGGCCTCACAGAATGGTGGCCACATCACCAGGACAGAAGAAGGCGTGCTGAACCAGCAGGAAAATGCCGTCAGCAGGCAGATCGGAAAGTAATCCGGTTCACCGCGCCAGCACCGCGGACAGGGAAGTCCGCGTCCTGGTGCAAACTGCTCCTGCCGGACAATCCCGCGCCAGTTGACTTGTCTCCGCACCGGTCAGCGATGGTAGCCGGTGCAGTTATGACTCCCTGGGATCGCAGATTCAGGTACCCGATTTTCATCGGCACCACTCTTACCACTCAGAGGCATTCGATCAAGGGTTACGTCGGAGAGTGCGTGATCGCTGAAGCTCCATGGGGTATGTCGATACGACAGCGTCCGGAACTGGCCCCGTGGCCGCCATTGATGTTCGCCAGGCGTGCGCCGCACGCCACTCAAATCATTCCAGTCTCTGCACGGGCGGCACTTCGCAGCGCCGATCGCCCCTAGGCATCGGCCTGACTGCGATGAAGCCGTTTGCCGTGCCCATACGTTTTCAAGCCGGAGCCTCGACACGCACGGACTCCCGGTTAATTCAAATCATGCGTCGTCGACGGGTCACGCAACGCAGAACGCAACATGCGTTGCCATTGACTTCCTGCGTCGTTTCGCATGACACACGCCGAGGCGTTGAAGCGATAGCCATCGCGTTGGAACCTCGGACATATTCCAGAACGAGTAGAGCCGCGGAAGGTCTCCCGATATCATCGGCCTCAAGAATGCGTCCGCGACGCTGCGCTCGGAACCTTGAGGTCAGGCGGCTGCGCGTTCCTTGATAAACACAAGAATGAGAACGGAGAATCCAAGTGAGTAGCAACGGCGTCAACGCGGGTATTCGAGTCCCCCAGGCCTTGGGAGTGTTTGCTCTCACGATCTTGAGCGCATGTGGAGGCGGTGGAGATACGGCTCCCACGCAGCCGCCGCCGCCCACAATACCCCCACCGGCGGCGCTGACCTTCGCTCCCACGACTGCGACAGTCAGTGCGCAAGCTGGTAGTTCCGGATTGGCAACACTGACCGCAACTGCGGCTTCCGGCCTCCCTTCACCGCTCTACGTCAAGATCACCAGCTCCCCGACGGTGATCGCGCCGAATGTGGGGTTCACGGCGAATGCAAACAACACCTACACGCTCACGCTCCAGACCTCAACCAGTCTCACCCAAGGCTCCTACACTGGCAATCTATCCGTCACGGTGTGTTCGGATACCGCATGTACTACGCCGGTAGCCGGCTCGCCGGTGACACTGCCCTACAATTTTACGATCACCGCCGCGCCGCCACCGCCGCCATCGCAGGTCTTTGTCCCTTCGCCCACCTCGCTGGTCGCGACCTTTACAGCGGGTTTGCCACCGCCCATCCCCGTGACGCTTACCCCCACGCCGATCTTCACGGTGGCGTTGTTTGCCCAGGCGACGCCTGCAAATCTTGTGCAGTCGCCGATCTCCATCGTTGCGAATGCGGGTGGCACCTACTCCGTAACGTTGAAGCCGTTGACGACTCTCGCGGCGGGGCATCTGACCGGAACCCTGGCATTGAATCTTTGCTATGACGCATCCTGCACGGCGCCGGCACCGGGCTCGCCGGTCAGCCTCCCCTACGACTTCACGATCATCGCTCCTCCGCCTGCATTTTCGCTTGTCCCAGGGACGCTCAGCGGCAGCTTTGCTCAAGGCACGCCCTTCCCTTTCAATATCTCAGTTCAGGCCACTCCCTCACTGCTTGTCAGCGGCCCGTTCTACGCATCCGTGCAGGATGCGACCGGAACCTTTGTCTCCAGTGCCGCCATTGGGTACCTCGACCCCAACAAGAACTATCAGATTCTTCAGACCCGGGTCGCCTCGAACGTTGCCCCGGGGACGCACACCGGAACCCTCCAGCTCACGATCTGCAATGATGCAGCCTGTCAAAACCCGGTCGAAGGCTCGCCGGTCACGGTGCCGTTTAGCGTGACCATCACGGCGGCGCCGGCCAACACGGGCCTGACGACCCTCACAGCGTGGCCCGGCGTTGCCGGGTGGGAGACGTACCAGGGCAATGATTCGCATACTGGCTTTGTGCCAGTCACCCTGGATGCCACCAAACTGGCTTATCGGTGGACCTGGAGCGCCCCGTCTTCCGTCACAAACGCAAATGCCGTAAGCCAGCTCACGGTATCCAACGGGCAAGTGTATGTGAACTCCGGCAGCATTCTCTACGCCCTGAAGGAGTACGACAACTCAACGCTATGGACCCATGACTTCTCCAACATTAAGTATGCGGGATCCTTCGTCGCGGCCCTTAACCCGCCCGCCGTGAGCGGCTCGAACGTCTACATCACAACCAGCGCGCAGGACGCCACCGCCATGTTCGGGCTCACGGCCAATGACGGCACCCTGCTTTTCCAAACCGCTTTCTCCGCGCAGTGGGAGCACTACCTGGCCCCCACAATCTCCAGCGGCATCGTGTACACCGACGGCGGTGAGTACGGAGGCTTGCTCGCCTTTGATGGCACGACGGGCGCCCAGGATTTCATCGCCTTCGAGGACCAGTACGACTTTTGGACCCCGGCCGTGGACGCGAACTACGCCTACGCGTACACCGGTGGGAAGCTGAACTGGGTGAATAAAACCACCGGCGTCTCGGTGGGCTCCATTACGGACTCCACCTGGTCCTGGGCCGGCTATAGCATGCACGGGGCGCCGGTGCTCGGGGCTGCAAACTCCGTCATCTGCATAAACGTAGGCAGCCAGAATTCCAATTCCCTACTTGATTTCAATACGAGTACGAAGACCCTCGCCTGGTCCTCGACCGGGCCTTACGGAGGAAACCCTGCGTACGCGGGTGGTACGATCTATGCCACCAACAAATCGCCCATGCGCCTCGAGGCGCGAAGTGAGGCGAGCGGGACACTCCTATGGAGCTGGGGCCCGCCAGACGGCGGCGAGATTTCCTATGTGGGCGACGTGCTCGTCACCAACAATCTGGTGTTCTTGAGCACCAACAAGACGATCTACGCGATCGACACCACGACCCACCAGAGCGTCTGGAGCATGCCGACCTCCGGTTACCTGGCACTCTCCGAGTACGGCGTACTCTATGTCGTAGAGTCGGTATCTGGTTCCACTACCGGCAAGGTGTACGCGCTAAACGTCAAGTGAACAGCAACGCCAGCAAATAACGCCGACCACGATCAACACCCCGGATCTGCCTGGTCCCGGGTGTTGGACGTCCTATGCACGGCACACGGATCGCTGTCACAGCGGATCCGAGTCCGTGTGACGCGTCCGTAATATCGCCGCCATCCCCTCGTAATCCCGGCGGCACGCTGCGTGTGACCCGTGTCAACCGCCGTGCAATAGGTGCGTTGTAGTGTGCAAGGCGTAATCACCTGATGGCGCCGCACGGCAGCTACTGAACTTAATCTGACAACGAGGTCACCATGAACAAGAAAACCGCATTCATTGGCGTTACCGCCGCATTGCTGATGACCCTGAGCCTGGGGGCAATGGCCGAGGACAAGGATAAGGACACCACCTGGCAGAAGAATCACCCACGTCGCGAACAGGTCAATGACCGGCTCGCGCGCCAGAACAAGCGCATTCACAATGAGGTCAAGGAAGGGGAATTGACCCACGCCCAGGCTGCTACCCTGCATAAGGATGACAAGCAGATTCGGCAGGAAGAGCGCGACATGGCCGCGCAGAACGGTGGCCACATCACCAAGGCGGAAGAAGGCGTGCTGAACCAGCAGGAAAATGCGGTCAGCAAGCAGATCGGAAAGTAGCCCGCTACCGCGCCGGCACGCCGGACAGGGAAGTCCGCGTCCTGGCGCAGCCTGCTGCGCGGGCATTGACTGCCCGCCTCTGGAGTTTCAGCAGATCAGCGATACAGCTGTCCATCCTTGTGTTCCGGCCACGTCACTGAAGCTATCTGGAGGGGCTCCTCGCCTCCCCGCAAGACATCACCGCATTCGTCCAATCGGTCTCTTCCGTAAACGGGGGCGCCGGCATGCGCGCATGCTTAGCCAGGCTGCCCGCCGCATCGACCTGGTAGACTTGGGACGTATTGTCCCGTAGGTCCGAAGCGCGCCAGTAGGTCACGCCTCCCAACCTCAAGTTCACCGGCAATGAAGTGTAGTCCCACTTCCACTCTGCCACTCATTTGCCGGGCTTGTTCAACCGTCCGTCCAGCGCGAATGCGCTCTGCGTGCGCTGCACGTACTTGCCTGCCGCGCGCCGGGGATCAAAGAACAGGTTCCAGCTGTCCGTCGACACCGCACTGGGTATCAGCACGAACAGGTGGGTGGCCAGCAGCGCATCGCCAAAGCCCTGCTGCCCGGCAGATGGATAGGTGGGTCGCAGCCAGTTGGCATTGGGAACCGCGGTGGGTTGGACCACATACACCCCCGCCGGATCATTCACCTCGAAACTGGTGATCACATGCGCCACCGTATCGAGAATCGGGAAACCGGCGTGCACGGCCTTTTCCAGGATGGTCGTGGCCGGATCCAGCGACGCGTACACCACCGCGGTGCCAATGCTGTTCCAGCGGCCGCCTTCCAGGCGCGCACCCTCCCCGCTGTCCCAGGTACTGGCGTATTTTGCGCGGTCCAGTCGCCAGGCGACCAGCTCACGCGGTCCACCCAGCAGCTGCGGCAGCGGCGTCACGTATAGACGCCGAACTCGATACGGCCCAGCAGCCGTTCCACCATCTCCGTGCCCACTGGCGTCGACAGCAACTCAATGGGCTTCTGGCCTTCCAGTGCCACCGCCGGCTGCGCCAGCCATTCTTCACCGGCCTTTTGCGAGCCGAAGACTTCGGTGGCCTTGGCCAGCACTTCGGCAAACTTCCACGCGCGGCCACTTTGCTCCACGGACAATGGCTTGCCCGGCGCGGATTTGCGTCGCTGCACGGTCCTGACGGACAGCCCCGTTGCCCGCAGCACATCGGCGGGCTCCAGCACCTCCATCTGTCCGCAAAGATGGCTGTAGGCCCGGGACGGCAACCCTTTCTGGATGACTCCATGCACATCCAGCGAGGTATGGATCTGCATGCGCAGCAGTGGCTGGCCGCCGAACAGGCCCGCGGCCATTGAGCGTGAATCACTCCATTCAGGGGTCCGTGCCGTAGTGCGTTTGAGAGTCGCCATGTCCTTACCTCCGCGTCACGTGTCGCCAATTATCGCGCCACGTGTCGCTTGTCGTCAATGTCCCGCAGGACCGCTTCGGCCCGGGGAGGCCTGCCTGGGGCCCCCAAAACCGGCATTTCTGGGGTTTTGCATAAGAAATGGCGCTCGCGCCCTGGCAGGGCCGCGGTGCACATTGATCCCTCCCCACATATAAAGGAGCCCCCATGAATACCCCGGCACCCCTGCTGACCCGGCTCAACGTCTTCACTGTCACTGAATTTGACGCCCCCACCGACAAGGATCGCAACGCCAAGGCACGCTCCTGGACCAGAGTCGGCGTCGCATTTCCACACAAGGAAGGCATGGGCTTCAACATCCAGCTCAATGCGCTGCCAACCAACGGCACACTGGTGGCCCTGCCCCCGGACAGCGCGGTCGAGGACGAAGAAAAATCTCCCAGACCCGAACCGCCACGCGACAGCAGGCGCCGGCACTGACTATTGAAGGATCGCGCCGGTGACCCGGCGCGATCGCCTCACTTGCCGGCCGCCATTTGCAGCGCACGCACCCGCGCGTCCACAATGCTGTGTGTCCACGGACTTTATGAACCTATTTGAGACGCTCAATGCCGGCGGCTGCAGCTACGTCGTGGTCGGGGGACTGGCCTTGGTGCTGCATGGACTCGGAAGGACAACCACTGACGTGGATGTATGCCTCGATTTCGCAGCGGACTCACTTGAAGCGGCCATCGACAGCCTGACGTGCAGCGGTTATCGACTCGCCGCACCCGTTGGCGCCCAGGAGCTGGCCAATCCCGTATCGCGCACCCGATGGCAGCGTGACAATCACATGGTCGTGTTCAGCATGTGGGACTCGAACAATCGCCGGCCCACGCTGGACATCATGCTGGACCCGGCTGTCCCGTTCGCGCAGCTCTGGCGTGACGCCCTGCTGGTCCCCCTGTTTGGCACCACCGTGCGAATCGCCAGCATCCCGCACCTGATCAAGCTCAAGCAACACTCCAATCGCCCGCAAGATCTGACGGACGTCGAAGCCCTGCGCCGCATCGCCGCACTCAAGGGGAATCCGTGAGCACCTTTGATCCAAGCCGCCCGCCACCGGTTACCGGCAGCTACGAGGACGCGCGTCGTCTGGCCGAGTGGGACTTCCTGCGCAAGTCCCCCGAGCAGCGCCTGCGGTGGCTGATTGACATGCTGCAATTAAGTCCATCTGCTCGCGCTACGGACACCGCCACACCGCCATCGGGCACGACCGGCCAAATACCCTGACTCGCAGCGTCCGCCTGCGGCACGCCAAGGGCTTGATCGAGCATCGACCTACAGCCCAGCTGCGTGTCGAGATCCCGTACGCTGTGTTAGGACAGTCTGTGCTGGCGTAATCGCTGAACCAGCTTGATGTCGGGGCCCAGCTCCTTGCAATGGACCAGGCCGTGGGCCGGCAACATGACCAATACACCGGACTTGAGAAACCGCCACTGGGTCTTGCCCAGTGGATCGCTGAACTCCCCGGTGTCGAGGGACGCGACCACGATGCCATCGTCTTCGCCCACCCTGACATGATCCCCTAGCTTCAGTTCCTGGCCATCCGCGTACTGCATGTGCCGACTCGCAGCGGGGGGTGGCGGATCCCTCTCGATTGCGACCCGGACCTTGGCGCGCGTTGCCTGGCGCACGCTGCTTGCCTGGCCTGCCCCGATCCCCGGGCTCCTGTGATTCAAGTTCTGGCGTTCCCTCATCGGCGCACCCAGGACTTGCGGCGCGCCAGGGCCTGGCGCAAAAGCGCCTGCACCTGATTCTTGACGCCGCGCTGCTCCTGCGCAGCCCACCTGTGCAGATCCTTCCACAGGCTCTCCGGAGCCCGAATGGAACCTTTTTCCCAAACAGAGATCATCTTCGTCTTCCTTAGGTCAATTGCGCCGGGAACTTACGATCTGACATTACGGCGAGTGCGCGCGCGAGTCACCGTGACGATCCGAAACCCGCGCAGCGGGCGGCTGTGAATGCAGCGGCAGTTCCGTGGCGAATGCCCGCCTGATGTGCCACTGGCGCAGCGCCTCCAGGTTGCGCAGCTGGATGTAGTCCAGCGGGCCGTGCTCCAGGCCCTCTTCCATGCGCCGGCGATACCTTTCAAGCAGCACTGTTTTGTCGCTCATACATCCTCTCTTGCGCGCGCCACAGGACAATTAGGAAGGATTTTCAGTGCGCGTTTGACGCTGCGCCCTCCGACGTCGCCCACAGATGAAGTCAGACGGCACTTACAACACCTATCCCGTTACCGCGAGTTGTCTGCACCTGTCGCCAGATATCGTTCGCAGCACAGGAATTTTTCCCCGCCATGCCCCGATCCTAGAAATGCCAGGTCCCCGACAACCCCAGACAGCGCGGCCTGTACGTGGTGGCGTAGTACAGAGTGCTGACGTCGTTGCCCTTGTTCTTCTTGAGCAGGGTCGGCTGGCTGTCGAACAGGTTCTCGACGAACAGCGTGACATCCACGTCCGCCAGTCTCAGGCCGGCACGCAGGTTAACCAGGTTGGTGGCCGGATCGGCCTGCAGGCCCTGCGCGTAGTAAAGAGCCGCCGGATCCTGGTTGTAGAAGGGACCCGGATTGTGGCTGTGGAACACGTCCTCGAGCCGCAGGCTGATTGTCCGGCCGTCACTCAATCCAAAGCGCTTGTCCAGCGAGGCCACGATGTTCCAGGGCGACGTAACCTGCGGCGGTGTACCCAGTGCATCCCCGCTGGTCACTATGGTCTTGGTGCCGTCATTAGGCGGGATGGGGCTGACGTCTAGCACCGTGACACTGCCGTCGTTACGGAAACTCTGGGTGTAGCGTGCATTGACATAGGAGACGCCCAGATCCGCCTTGATTCCCCAGCCCAGCACCGCCTGTGTGTTGAGGCTGAATCCGTCGCTTCTTGCCGTGCCGGGAAGGTTGCGAAAAAGACAGGTGCTGCGCATGACCGAGCCGTTGTTCCAATGGATGTCGAACAGGCTGAAATCCATGTGCGCCCGGCCATCCAGGAAGCTGTGCTTGACGCCGAACTCGTAGCTCCACAACGTGTCGGTGGGATAGATGACAGGTGGTTCGAAACAGGTCGGCCGCGCCGCATCCACGCCGCCGGGCGAGTAGCCCTTGGCAGCCGACACGTAGTACAGGCCACCCTCGGCGGCGTCGTAGGACAGCGCAAACGCCGGCGCGGGTGTGGTTTCGGAATGCTCTGTGTGGAACACCGGAGGGGCCACCGTGTCGGCGTCGTAGTGGTCGTATTCCACCCGTAGGCCCGCGGTCAAGGCCAGGTGGCTGTCGATGCGCCACTTCGCCTGTCCGAACCCGGCCACCCGGTCTTGCACCCGCGTTGTGACATCACCGTTGTCCAGGGCAATGCCGTGCAGCGGGCCATTGACCGGAGTCTGGCTAGCCACCACACGATCGGACTCGCGGCTGGTGGTGTGGGAGTAGAAGCCGCCGATGACCCATGACAAGTGCCGCTCCGGTTCATTGGACGACAGCAGCAGCTCCTGGGTAAAGGACTGTTGTGTCAGTGCGGCGTAGGTGGTGATGGCGTCGGCATAGCTTGATGGATAGGCGGGCCCCAAGGGGTTGCCGAAGCCGCCCCAGCGCGGCGTCTGGGTATCGTCGATGACGGTATTGGCCGAGCGATCGAAGGACCCGGTGGTGCTTTCCAGTTGCACCGCGCCCAGGTCCGCGTGCACCTTCAATGCGCCAAGGTAAAACGAATCCTCAAACGGCTGCGATCTCAGGCTGCCGTTGTCGAGCCTGCCGGCCCCAGGATCCGACAGATAGGTCATGAACGCCGAGGAATCGTGGCCGGCCGTGGACTCGTAGTCCAGTGACGGCGTGACGATGACCGACTCCGTCGGGGCCCACGTCAGTGCCGCACGCACACTCCTGCTGGTGGCACCGTTGGAATCGCCTTCCACGATCGCCCCGGTGAAGGGGTCCACCCGATCAACGAACCCGCCCTCGGAGCGGTACCAGCCGCTGACCCGAAACCCGAGCCGGCCCTGCTGCAGCGGCCCGCCAACCGCAGCGCCCAGCTCGTAGCCAGGATCGCCGCGCTCGGTCACCGTCCACTCTGCCATTGCCTGGCCACTGAAGTCGGTGACGCTGGGCGCAGCGGTCGCGAAACTAACCGCACCGGCCTGCGTGTTGGCGCCCAGCAGCACCGGCTGCGGCCCCTGCAGGACTTCCACGCGCTCCAGATCGAAGTGAAATGGGTACAGCCGCGCGAAGGTATTGCTGCCGGCCGGCGGCAGCGGGATGTCGTTGAACCAGACCCCGGTCACCACAGCATGCCGGTCGGTCACCCCGCGCATCGCCAGGTTGGTGTAGACGCCCCCGCCGACGCTGGAAAAGAAGTCAAACTCCACCGTCGGAGTCAGCTCGGCAATGTCGGCGATGCCCTTGACCCCGGCCGCCTCCATCAGCTGCTGCGTCCAGACAGTGACGTCGACGGGAACCTTGTCGACGGGTTCGCCGCGATACTGGCCGGTGACCACTACCTCGGGGATCTCCGGATCGCAGCACGGTGCATCCGTACTGTGATCAGCAGTGGGTTTCTGGGCTGAGGTCACCGGTCGCGCGTAGATCCTGACGGTCCTGGCATTGAGAAACTCAAACTGCAGGCCGGTATCGGTAAGCATGCGCTGCAGCGCCTGGGGGGGAGCCAGGCCCGCGCGCACCCGCCGGGACTTAAGTCCGGCCACTACCTCGGTGACATAGACCACCTGCAGGTTGGTCTGGTCCGAAAAGGTGCGCAGTGCATCGGACAGGGTCTGGGCCGCAATTGCCCCGGACAGCGGTTGCGAGGACGGCTCTGCGGCAGCGATGGCCACGGGCAGCAGCCACGCCCAGGCGATGCACGCGCACAGGATGCGCCGCACGCGTCAGTTCCTGGATACGTGAAAATCGGTCGTCGTGACCGTTACCCGGACTCCTTCCAGGGTGCGCAGGAACGCAACAAACGACTCGGTGTCATCGGTGGCGAACGAGCCACTGATGGCAAGCCGCCGCAGTTCTGGCGAATCGATCACGATCGGCTTGGTGCCGTAGCGGTTGAACTCGTCGGCCACCGCCAGCAGTGGCTGCTTCTCGAACACGATCTTGCGACGCAGCCACGCAGTGGCACGTTCGGCATCCACCGGGGACGCACTTGGCGTCGCCTCCCCGCGCACCACGCTGACCTGTTGCCCGGCAGCGACCGGAACCGTGCCCGCGGCCGCCAGTTGCGGCGTGCCCTGACTGACCAGCACCTTGCCTTCGATGACCGTGACGATGGTGGAGCCCCCGTGAACGTACACGTCGAACTTGGTGCCTACGTCCACGATCTGCACGGCCCCGGCAATGACCCGAAACGGCCGGGACGCATCGTGGGTCACTTCAAAGGCGGCCTGGCCCTGCCGGACCTCCACCTGGCGCTCCGCCGGTCCATAGCGCACCAGGACGGTGGTGTCGGTATTGAGGTGCACTACGGTGTCGTCGTCCAGGCGCTGGGTCAGCTGCTCCCCATGCCCGGCGGCATATTGCAGGGGCTGCGCCATCGGTTGCACCGTGTGATTGCCGCTGCGCCAATACATGCCCAGCCCAACTACCGCAACGACGCCCGCGACTGCAGCCGCCGGCAACCAGACAAATCGCGGGAAGTAGCCTGTAGGGCGCCGGTCCGGCTTCGGGGGACTGATGTCCTCCGACGCGCGGGCCCGTGCCACCAGTGCGTCCACGGACAGCTCCGGATCGATCACCGCGCGTGGCAATTGCCGCGCCAATTGCGCTACACCCAGGTACTCCTGCACGTGGGTGGGAGAGCGCTTGAGCCAGGCGGCAAACTGCTCGCGCTGCGCCGCATCCAGGCCCTCGCGATTGGCGACAAACCACTCCGCCGCTTCCTCGGCAATGATGGTACGCGTGCGATCTTCAGTGGGTCTCATGAGCTCATCCCAGCCGCCCCATGCGACGTCGACAGTGCACCAGCGCCTGGCTCAGGTACTTCTTGACCATGTGTGTGGAAATACCCAGCCGCAATGCGATCTCCTCGTAGCTCAATCCGTGCCAGTATTGCAGCACCACGGCGGCGTGGCACTTGGGCGGCAGCTGGCGCAGCACCTCGCGCAGTCTTGCCACGCTCTTTTCGTTGTCGATCTGCGCGCCAAAGGTCGGTAGCTCGGCAAGCTGCAGCTGCACCAGCGGGTCATCGATGTCGACGCCGCCCTGCTTGCGGGCGGCGATCGCCTGCTCGCGCACCAGGTTGCTGGCCACTGTATACAGGTAGGCCTCCACGTTCTGTATCGCACTGATATCGGGCACCCGCAGCATCCGCAGGTAAACCTCCTGTGCCAGGTCGGCCGCTTCCGGGGCGTTGCGGATGCGCCGCTTGAAGAACGCGCGCAAGGAGGACGCATGCTCGGCAAACAAGCGTTCAATCAGCGCCAGCCTGGACTCCACCATGTCGGGTTGTCTCTGTGGAACCGAAATCAAAGGCCGTCCCGGTACATGTTAGTTGAAGACCAGTTGAACCGTGAAAGTTGCTGCCGAGTACGGAACCGACGCGGTCCCCTGGTTGCTCCGGACCGAGAAGTTGGCGGTTTCGCCACTGAGCCGTACGCCCAGGGACAGCGGCATTTTCGTGGGCAAGTGCCATTGGTAGCCGGCCGACAGTCCCCCACCAAGCGTGGTTTCCGAGCTGATGACGTACTCCCAGCCGTCCCAGTAGTACAAATCGATCTCGGACTCGCCGGCGCCGGCGCGCAGGCGCCAGCCGTATTGCTTAGGTCGGTACTCGGCTACCAGGAAGACATGGCCAAACTCTTTCTTGAGGTTGTCTGCGTTGGTGCCGCAGAACGTGCAGCGCGAATCGGTAAAATTTATGCCCATCTCCAGTCCCAGACCCCAATGCGGGGTCATCAGCCATCCCGCTTCAAGTGTCATCGCACCATTGGATTGTTTCGGGGCTGCCGAGCCAAATTCCGACTGTGCCACGCCGATTCCGCCGCCCAGCCACCAATGGCTATCACTCACGGTCGTGTTTTCGGGCGCGGCAAGGACGGGGACGGCCATCCCGATGCCCAATACTGTGGCTAACACGCGACACCAGGTCCTATTCACATTCCCTCCGCTGCTCGCAACTCCCATGAACCTAGGAGTCCGGCAGCTGGGAATCGGGTACCTGTATTTCCCCGGTTCGGGGTCCCGGGGGATGCCCGGGCTGCCCCGCAGGTTGGGTCGGGGATCGCACTCGGGCCATATATAAAGACCCGCACCGCGACTGAGATTCCCTTTTTTTGGTCGCGCAATCCCTACCGGACCGCCGGTTGGGAGCTTGTCCCGAAGAGAATCGCACATTCAGGTACCCGAATTGCGCTGCCTCCACTCGTACCTGACAGGCCTATCGAACGGGAGGACTGCCATGATCGGACGCCGTTGCGCAATCGTCTTCGTCTCCATCTCCATCATGACGTTCGTCAACGTGGCGAACGCCGGCACAAAGCTGGTGGCGCCAGCAGCTAGCACTACGAATGCGCTGAATAAATTGAGCCGCAGATCCGATGTCATTGCGGATGTCCTGACGATCGATCGAGGCGAATATCTGCTGCACCTGGATGGCAGCGGCAACGGAGAACTGTCAGGCCAGAACCTGGTTCCGGACACTGTGGGTCAAGACAGGACCCCATCGACGATGCGCATTCCGTTCGACCGGATCGCCCTCGTCTACTACCACACGTTGCCCGTCGGGGCAGAAAGTTCAGCCCCAGAACTCAGCTATCCGGTCAAGACACACTACCCGTCAATTGCAAATGTTGGCGGTGCAGAAAAGGAAATGGAATGCGGCGATCTGGATGGGGAGGTCGCTCGCGCCGGGGCCATTCGATGGTATGCGCGACAACAGGGGGCGGAAGCATTCACAGACCATGAAGCACTCGTGCAGCATGGCGAGAATACGGCACTCTATACAGGCGGGGCGGTCTTGCTGACCATAGCTTTCGTTTTCAGCGGAGGCGGACTCATGGCCGCTCCCGCCCTCTTCGAGAAACACGATGTGAAAAGCGATGTCGAATATCCGGCTTCGACGGAGAGCTTCCGTTGGGCCGTTACAGCGGCGGATCAACGCGAGGTGGGCCTCCTCAAGCTGAAACTTACGCGGACCTGTCCGGCTACTATTTCCCCCGACGAGACGACCACCGACCTTGAGATACTTTCCAAAATCGAGGCGACAAGCGCGGCGCTTGGCGCCCATCAGATCACCGTCGTTGAACAGAGGGATCAAGAGACCCAACTGCTCGATCAACTCGACCCGTCGCCATCGGCAACGGTGCAGGTAGCCTCTGCTGCTGCATTGGCACTCGCGACCGGGGCAGCCAAGCAAAGGAATGCCGAGCGGCTCGGCGGAGCCTCGCTTATGTCCTTCAACCAATATGCCGTCGTCGACGTCGATAGTTCAAGCTGTTCCGGCCCGACTTCCGGCTGGAGGCGGCCTCGTCACGCAACAACAACTACCGCGCCCATAGAAGTGCGCGAGCGAGCACTCACCTGGACTTACCCCGACACGACTGACGTCAAGAGTTTGCAGTTCAAGGACGTCCAGGAGATACGACCGTGGGTGCAGCAGCGTTCCTCTGGGTACCTCCCGGTCCGATTCCTAGATGGGTCGTGCAAGCTCATTTCCCTTTCGGATAGCGACGGTCCACTCTCTTCGCATAGCCGCGGAGTTCAGGACGAAGTAAGAACGATTATTCTCTCCCGCATACCGCAGACTCAAGATTCGAAGGATCTGGGCAGCGCTGTAGCGTCGCGCAGTATCGACGTTCCAGTGAGCACCGATCCTTCCTTGGCTTCGGCGGAGATAGCTACCGTCGTCTCACCTGCATTCTAATTTCCTGTTCGGCTTCTTCTGGGAACCGCCCCGGCGTGCCCTGATGCTCGCGTCCTTGGGAAAGGAGAATATCGGTCATGGAGAGGTTACTTCAGGCGTCAGTGGCACTCGAAATCGTCCTTGCCCACCGGCTTGCACAAGTCCGCCCAGCCGTATTCTCGCCAGTATTCCACCATACCCATGTCGCGTACTAATCTTCTTGAAGCCGGGCATTTTGCGCACATCGCTCAACAGCGGGTTCCAGAGTAGGAGCGGCAGCGCTCGACCGCGCCCAATGCGAAAAGATTCCATGCGAGGTAGCAGATCGAATGCAAACTGCGAATCGCCAAAGTAAGCCGCCCAGATGGCTATTTCCCCGACATCGACGACGGTCGTCGCCGCGGGAGCGAGCCGGTGCAGCTTCGCCAGGGCCTCCACCGGCCGATCCAGCAGCGGCTTCATTGCGGCAATGACGTGAAGGGCGGAGTTGTCGAGCTCGATGGCAGAGTCAATCCATTTGTCCATCTGCACCCGGTTACGGGAAGACACCGCGTGCTCGAAGGCGGTCAAGCGTAGAACCTGCCCTCCCGGCAACTTCATGCCGCGTTCCAGCTCAGCCGAGTCTTCGCCGACCTCTCCGGCTCCAAAATACGCATAAGAAAGAAGGACGGCCATTTGCGGCTCCAGCGGACTGCCACGACTCGCGCGCCGCGCGGGTGCTACCGCATCCTTGAACCGGCCAACGAGCATCAGAACAAAGCTATCCCAAACGTCCACTCTTGAAGTGATCAAAGTATTGCCTGCCGCGCGAGCGCGCGCACTTTGAATCTGATGTGTTGCGTCCTTCCACGTGAACGACTCGATACTGCGGTCGACGAGCGCCATATAGTAGAGAGGCGAATCGGGTGAGAGACGCTTGACCTGTTCCAGGGCCGTCGTGGCTTCGGCGGGAGATTCTTGTCCCGTATAGACAGCGTAGGCTCTGTACGCATCCGAGAGATTCAACCAGGCCGCTGCGAACGTTGAATCCAGCGCAACAGCTTGCTGGAAATGGTCGATCATCTGGCGTAGTGTTTCCGGCGTAGGTTTCTGTCCAGACAGAGCCAAGCCTGCCAGATACTCGTCGTAGGCCTCGATGTTTGTCGTGCCGCCCTGTGTGCGAGGCAGACTCCCTACATCCAGCTTGATGCTCAGCGCGTGTGCCACATCCTTGGCGATCTCCTCCTGCACCGCAAAGATGTCCTTATGTTCGCGCGCATAGGTCTTTGACCATAGATGGGTACCTGCGTTACCGTCGATCAGCTGCGCCGTGATGCGCAGCTGATTGCCCTCCTTCTGAATGCTGCCCTCCAGCAGGTTGGCTACTCCAAGTGCCTTGGCGATCTCCCGCATGTCCTCGTTCTTGCCCTTGAATGAGAAGCTGGAGGTGCGAGCGGTCACGGCAAGGCCTTTGACCTGGGCCACCTGGTTCAGGATCTCCTCCGAGAGCCCGTCGCAAAAGGACTCCTGATCATGCGCGGTCGAGTAGTCGGCAAAGGGAAGGACCGCCAGCGTCACTACATTGGTAACTGTCGCAGGCGCGATTGCAGGCTCCGCAACTTTGGACCCGACCCTGGGAGACCGGCTCGCAATCCAGAACACAACCGCGCCGATGACCAGCAGTGCAACCAGTCCAAGCAGGATGCGGGCGCCGGACTTTCCCGGATCTCCGTGGGCCGGCTGGACGACTCCGGACGAAGTCACTGGCGCCCCTTTCAGTACGATGTGTCGAACGTCTGTCAGAAACGTCTGCCAGGCAGGGTCGGACGCGTCTCCCTTCCACTTTGACAAATCCGCCGTATGCGTGAGCTCAAACATGATCGGCCGCTTGCAGGCCTCGATCATCACCGGCATCAACGTCTTGTTGTCATGCGCCTGGGTCGCCTCGGCGCGGACCCATCGCGAGCCCACCGATGTCTTTGACCACAGCACGACGACGGCCTTGGCCTCGTTGAGGGCCTTCTCCGTCACCTCATCGAACGCCTCGCCGGGCTTCAGTGTCTGGTCCCACCACACACTCAGGCCCTCGCGCTGAAATGCGTCGGCAAACCTTCGCGCGGTCGCTTGGTCATCGCGACTGTAGGAAAGGAAGACGTCGATCATGCTCTGGCCAGTTCAGACATCAATGGCACTCGAAATCATCCTTTCCCACCGGCTTGCAGAAATCGCCCCAGTTGCCCGTGGTGCGCCAGTAGTCGACGAGCCCCAGCTCACGAACGATGTCCTTGAAGCGCGCGTCGGCGCGCACGTTGCTCTCGCTGGGCAGCCAAAGCTGGAAGTACTGGGCGCCGTGCTTCTCGATTAACTCGCGACGCAGGGTCGCCAGTGCCATGTCCCTTTCACCGTAGTGGTCGGCAACGGAGAACAACAATATGGTTCGGTTGCGTGGATCTTCGTATACCTTTTGAAGTGCAGCACGCGCGACCGATTTGTCATTCCAGTTGTCCGGCGTGATGCCATAGAACGGAATGCCGCGCCCCGTTGCCGCGGTAAGAAAGGACTTCACGGCTGCTGCATCAACATCCTTGCGCGACCAGAGGCGGTACAGGGCAACTATATCTGCGACGCCCCGGTTCCCGGCCAGGCCCAGATACCGTTGATATTCGGTCGCCGACTCCTCTGTGTGCCCAGCCGAGTACAGCAGCATTTGCAATGTACCCGACACGGCGCGTGACAAGGGCTCTGCCTGGCTGGCGCGCTGAATGTATTGCAGACTCTCATTGATGCGCCCGACCTCAGCCAGAAACACGCCGCGATTGAACGCAAGTTCGGAGGCCGGGGCCGATGCCTGCTGGGCCGCGCCAAGGGCCGCATCCGCTTCGGACCACCGGCGCTGGGATTCGAATTCTGCCGACCGCAGAACCTGAGTCCACCAGGCATTGGGCGCCAGGGCCACCGCCTTGGCGCCGGCCTCCGCCATGTCCTTGCGCGTAATGGTTGGATCTGCCATCACAAGACTCAAGACCTGCTGCAGTGAACGGTTTAGCCCGTACCAGGCGCGGGCGAAGTTGGCATCCAGTGCCACGGCATCGCGAAAATCCTGTGCAGAGCGGAGGTAGTCGGACTGCCCATAGGCTGCCGTGCCGCCGAGGAACTTGTCGTAAGCCTCCAAGTTGGTCGTACCTCCCTGGGCGCGGCTCATGTCGCCGACATCCAACTTTATGCTCAACGCCTGGGACACATCCTTGGCGATGTCCTCCTGGACGGTGAATATGTCCTTGGATTCGCGGGCGTAGGTCTTGGACCATAAATGCGTACCGCTGCCGCCATTGATCAGCTGCGCGGTGATGCGCAGTTGATTGCCTTCCCTGCGGATACTGCCTTCGAGCAGATTGGCCACCCCCAGCTTCTGGGCAATGCTGCGCAGATCCTCATTCTTGCCCTTGAACGAGAAACTCGACGTGCGGCCGGTGACCGCCAGGTCCTTGATCTGCGCCAGCTGATTGAGGATCTCCTCGGTCAGGCCATCGCAAATAGGCTCCTGCTGCGGATCGTTCGAGATATTGGCAAAGGGAAGCACCGCCAGCGTGACTTCCTTGGCGGTAGTCGCAGAACCGGCACCTACCTGGGCGTTCTTGTGTGCCCGGGCGAGCCAGAACGCAGTCGGACCAATCAGCAACAGGGCCACAAATCCTATCAGGATCCGCGCATCAAACCGTCTGGATAGGTTGCTGGCTGGCGGGGTCGCGGCAGGGGAAGCCACCGGTCCCTCCTTCTTCACAAACTGGCGCACATCCCCCAGGAACATCCGCCACGCCGGATCACCTACATCCCCCTTCCAGTGCGCCAGCTCCGCGGTGTGCTTGAGCTCGAACATGATGGGCCGGTTGCACGGCTCGATCATCGCTGGCATCAGCGTCCCGTTGCGATCCGCCTGTGTGGCCTCGGCGCGCACCCAGCGCGAGTCCACCGAATGCTTCGACCACAGCACGACCACCGCCTTGGCTTCCCGAAGCGCGGCTTCGGTGACCTGGTCATAGTTCTCGCCGGAGCGCAGTGTCTGGTCCCACCAGACGGTCAGCCCCTCGCGCTGGAACGCCTCGGCGAATCTTCGGGCGGTCGGCTGATCCTCCCTGCTATAGGACAGGAACACGTCGGTCATGATGCGTAGGGCTCAATCATCAATGGCACTCGAAATCATCCTTGCCCACCGGCTTGCAGAAATCCCCCCAATTACCACTACTGCGCCAGTAGTCCACCAGCTTCAGATCGCGCACGAGATCCTTGAAGCCTCGAAGTTGCCGCACACGGGTCAAGTTCGGTTCCCATATTACGAAGCTCTCCAGGGAGGGGCTGAGCGCCCTGAGCGCCTGTAGTGCCAGCTGCTCATCGCCGAAGTACGCCGCCCATTGGGAAACCGCACTCATCTGGACGAACCCTTTGCGATTGGCCGGGTCTTCATAGACCTTCCTCAACGCGGCAATCGCCACGGTGGGGTCGGTGAATCCCTGACGCAGCGCCTCGCCCAGGCCAGAAGCGTCGCTGGCCGTCAATTTGCGCAAGGCCACTTGATCCCGGATTGCCAGCGCGCGCACTGTTTCGATGGAAACCGTTAACGCCGGGTCATTGAAGCGATTGAGATTGCTGATTTCCGCGTCGGCCTTTTCGGCTTCAGACGCGATCACATAGCTGACCGATAGCATGTACGAGGGCTGGGCCGACAACGGTTCCGCGCGCTGGGCGAGCAGGAAGTACGCCGCGGACTCCTTGGCGCGACCTACCGTAAGAAGAAACCAGCCGTATGCTTGGTTCGTATCGTAGTCCAGGGCCGGCGCCTGCTCCGACGCTTGGCGGAATCGCCGCTCGGCTTCCCGCCAGTCGCGATCACGCATAGAAACGACCGCCGCAGTCCCCAGCGCACGTGGTGAATTGGGGGTCAGCTCCAGCGCACGAACCAACGCAGCGGACGCCCGCCGGCGCAGCTCGACCTGGTCGTAGGGCGCGGGGGAACCGTCGTCCCCGGCAAACGTATAAGCCGAGGCCAGCGTGGCCCAGGCATTGGAAAACAGGGGATCAAGCGTTACCGCTTTTTCGAGTCCGGCGATGATCTGATCGGAGCTATTCGGCTTGGCGCTTCTCACAATCGCCTTGGCCACCAAATACGCATCGTAGGCCTGCAGGTTGGTAGTACCCCCGATTGCCTGGCTGCTCTGCCCCGGAGCCAGCGCGACTCGGAGAGCGCCGGCGACGGCTTTCGCGATTTTCTCTTGTACGTCGAAGATGTTTACGAGCTTTTCCTTGTAAGTCTCCGACCACAAGTGCGTGCCATCGCTACTGCTGATCAGCTGGGCTGTAATGCGCAGGTCGTCGCCGGACTTACGCACGCTGCCTTCGAGCACATTGGCTGCGCCGAGCTTCTTGCCCACAACCCTAAGGTCCTCGTTCTTGCCCTTGAAGGAGAAGCTCGAAGTACGTCCGATGACGTGCAGATCCTTGAACTGCGCCAGCTGGTTGAGGATCTCCTCGGTAAGGCCGTCAGAGAAATAGTCCTGCTCTGGATCGGAGGAAAGATTGACAAAAGGAAGAACAGCCAGCGTTACTTCCTTCGCTGCGGACGAAGAGGTCGCAGCGGCTGTGCCGGCCAAGGTGACAGGTTTTGAAGCGCGATGCGCCAGCCAGAACACACCCGCAACGATCACCAATAAAGCGGCTATCCCCGCCAAGGTACGCACCCCAAATTGGATTGGTGATTTTTTGGCGATCGTGGCAGCTGCAGGTAAAGTCGGCGGCCCCTCCTTCTTCACGAACAGCCGCACATCTGCCAGGAACGTCCGCCACCCCGGATCACCCGCATCGCCCTTCCAGTGCGCCAGTTCCGCGGTGTGCTTGAGCTCGAACATGATGGGCCGATTGCACGGCTCGATCATGGCCGGCATCAGCGTGCCATTGCGATCCGCCTGCGTGGCCTCGGCGCGCACCCAGCGCGAATCCACCGAATGCTTCGACCACAGCACAACCACGGCCTTGGCTTCGCGGAGAGCAGCCTCGGTGACCTGGTCATAGTTCTCGCCGGAGCGCAGTGTCTGGTCCCACCAGACGGTTACACCCTCGCGCTGAAACGCTTCGGCGAACCGCCGGGCGGTGGCCTGATCCTCGCGACTGTAGGAGAGAAAGATGTCGGGCACTTGTCGAATCCCGGCTATTTGATGTCAGAGCCGCATTTCAGCGGTGATGGCGTCGTACGGTGCGGACACGCTGCCGTTCTCACGGATCAGCAACCCTGATGCCGTCAATGTCTCCACATCCTCATGGACTCGCTTGTAGTCACGCCCCAGGCGCTCGGCCAGCGTCTTTACAGATGGCGCCGGTCTTTCGTGGACTGCGCGCAGCAACTCCAGCCGCTTGGGCGACAGCGCGCTCAGCATCGCTGCGAGATCCCGAAACGTCAGGTGCCTTTCACGCACCTTTTCCCCCTTCTCCAGGCGATGCCACGCGCTCACAAAGCGCTGGCCCATCTCGTCGAGCGTTCCCACGTTCACTTTGACACGCTTACTCATGGCTCACCTCGAAGGCCGCGCACATCGGCCATAAAATCCGAAATCAATCGTTCCACAGTCGTAAAATCGTAACGCTCCTGACGACCTTGAAAATGCCGGTGGTCGCCCTTGCCACGTTCATTGTCGTAGCCTGCCAATCTCTTGCCGTCCATTCCGTAAAACAAGCTGTACTTGAGTCTATGGGCACTTCCGGGCACTGCAGTCTGCAGCTGCCATATCTTCATTTCGACGATGGCTCCGTCAGGCAGTACTTGCTTGTCATGGAACGCGAGCAGAGCCTTCATATGGCGTATGATGCCATAGCCACTATTATGGCGTCAAGCGCCATAATCACCGTCCTTTTATCCGTGCCTAACGGCACTCGAAATCGTCCGTGCCCACCGGCTTGCAGAAATCGCCCCAGTTGCCGCTGGCCCGGAAATAGTCCACCAGCCCCACCTCACGCACGATGTCCTTGAATCGCGGATCCGTGCGCCAGCCACGCGAATAGGAGATCGAGCCACAAGGCCGCAGGGCTTCCGTGCAGCTCGACAATACCCTGCCGCAACGCAGTCATCGCCAGGTCCCGATCGCCCAATGCACCGGCCCAGTAGGCAATGATCAGCACAGCGCACGGACTCGTGGTTGGCCGGATCGTCCAGGACCTTACGCAGCACGGTGCGCGCATCGTCCAGGGTCTTGATGCTGTCGACCAGTGCGCGCGTCGAGCGTCATGGGCCGGTTCTTGTCGCGCAGGATGGCCAGCAACTGCGACAGGAGGATCTTCGGATCGGGATTTGGTTTGACGCCATAGCGGACCATGGCGACTGGCGTCGGACTCGATGTGGGCACCGACCAGCCTCTTGCTGCGCTGGTACTCGGCCTCGGCGTCAGCGGGCCGACCGACGTCGGCCGCGACATCCTGTAACCCCGCGGAGCACGCCAGGGAAAGCGGATCCCGGGCACATGCGCGCTGGCTATGGGAAAGAATTCCTGCAACGTCGTCCGGTGGCTACAAAAAGCCAAACACTGATCGCTGCACCTCCGCCGCACCTGCAGCGGTTTTTACCAAGGCAGCCGCGTCTAACCATTTGCGCTGCGCAGCAGATGATCCAGTCGAATGCGCATTGCCTGCCCGCTGGCCGGCGCTATGGACACGATGCGAGCGTCGGCCTGCGCTGCCTCTGTCGCGCAGCGCCGTGGCACTCTCGGGCGACCACACCTGCATGAAGTACAACGCGTATGCCAGCTGCTCCCAGCCCCGCACAGAAGGCCGGATCCAGTGCGACCACCTCACGGCCCAGGTCGACGGCCTGGGCAGCGGAGTCCTTGTCGTAGCCCTTGCCCAACAACGCGTTAGCCTGCAGGTACTTGTCATAGGCCTCGAGGTTCGTGGTGCCGCCCTTCGCCCGGCGGTGTCGCCGACGTCCAGCTTGACGCTCAGGGCCTGCGCTACGTCCTTGGCGATCTGCTCCTGCAACTGGAACACGCCGCTCAGCTCCCGATCGTAGGTCCTGCGACCATGGTGAGCCCCATCCGCGCTGCTGACCAGCTGCGCAGTGATGCGCAGCTGGTTGCCTTCCTTGCGAATGCTGCCTTCCAGCAGGTGAGCTACGCCCAGCTTCGCTCCAATGGAACTGCGGACATCCTGGTTCTTGCCCTTGAAGAAGAAACTCGAGGTGCGGGCCGTCACAGCCAGTCCATCGATCTGCGCCAGTTGGTTGAGGATCTCTTCGGTAAGCCCGTCGGAGAAATACTCCTGCTCCGGATCCGACGACAGGTTTGCGAAGGGCAGTACCGCCAATGTCACTTCCTTGGCATAGTCGCCAGGCTTGTGGCTGAGGCCCCACAGTCCCAGGCCGAGCGCCCCCAATACCGCAACAAGAATACCGACCATCGCACCGGCACTAAACCTTCCTGGGCGACGTACCACTGGGTTGACGTCAGGTGCTGCAGCTTGCCTCCCCTCGTTCTTTGCCAACTGCCTGACATTACCCACGAACGTGCGCCACGCCGGGTCGGACATGTCCCCTTTCCAGTTCGACAAATCTGCGGTGTGCGTCAGCTCGAACATGATCGGCCGCTTGCAGGCCTCGATCATCACCGGCACCAGGGTCTTGTTGTCGTGCGCTTGCGTCGCCTCTGCCCGAACCCAGCGCGAGCCAACGGAAGTCTTGGACCACAACACGACCACGGCCTTGGCCTCGTTAAGGGCCTTCTCGGTCACCTCGTCGAAGGCCTCGCCGGGTATGAGTGTCTGGTCCCACCAGACGGTCAGCCCCTCGCGCTCGAACCCTTCGGCAAACCGGCGCGCGACCGTCAAGTCATCGCGGCTGTACGACAGGAAGACGTCTGTCATGTTGGATGAGCGTGCATCAATGACACTCGAAATCATCCGTACCGACAGGTTCGCAGAAGTCGCTCCAGTGCCCGCTGCTGCGCCAGTATGCGTCGAGGCCCATCGCACGCACGACATCCTTGAACCGAGGATCGGTGCGCACTCCGGCTCCGTACGGCCCCCAGATACCGCCGAGGGTAGGCGGATAGGTCTTCAGGTCCACGATCATCCGCTTCAGGGCGGCTGCAGCCAAGGCCTTGTCACCGAAGAGTCCCGCGACTTCCAGGATCGCCTCCGTGTGCAATGCATCCTGCGTGGCCGGATCATCGAAGGCCTGATGCAGGACAGCGCGAACGGCCACTGGATCCGCGAGTCGGTCAATCACGCTTTGCAGCAGCGGCCTGACGGAGCTGTTCTGCTCCATCCGTTTGCCAAGTGCGGCCTTGATGGCCACCGGATTGGGATTCCTGTCAGTCATGGCGTAGTACAGTTCGGTTTCGCTCCTATAACCCACCAGTGACTTGCTGCGTTCGTGCTCCGCCTGTGCCTCGTCCCGGCGGCCCATGGCCAGCAACTGGGCCTCCAGTAGCCCCGAGCTGGCGATTGCCAGCGGATCCGCCTTGATCAGGGGCTGCAAGAGGAGGTAAGCCTCTTTGAAACGCCCCACCCCCATCAGAAAAAAGCCCTTCACCACGCGGTATTCGGTTGGATCCACACCCAACTGCGGTCCCGCAGCCTGCACGGCCTCTATGGAGGCCTCGGCCTCTGAATATTTGCCGGCTGCATAAAGGTCTTCCGACCGCGCAAATCGCGCCGGCCAGGACCCTGGGGCCAGCGCCTCCAGACGGCCCGTAATCTTCTCCCTTCCCGGCCCGGTTATCCGATGCAGCCAGTACCAGGCATCCAGGAAGTTCGGATCCAGCGCCACGGCTTCGTGGAAATACAGATCGGCCTGGACAATATCGAATCTAGCGAACGCGGCCCTGGCACGCAGGTACTTTTCGTAGGCCTCAAGGTTGGTGGTGCCGCCGCGGGCGCGACTCATGTCCCCTACATCCAGCTTGATGCTCAGCGCCTGGGCCACATCCTTGGCGATGTCTTCCTGAACGGTGAAAATGTCCTTTGATTCGCGGGCGTAGGTCTTAGACCACATATGCGTGCCGCTCTTGCCATTGATCAGCTGTGCAGTAATGCGCAGCTGATTCCCGTCCTTGCGGATACTGCCTTCCAGCAGGTTGGCTACCCCCAGCTTCTCGGCTATGGTCCGCAAATCCTCGTTCTTGCCCTTGAACGAGAAACTCGAAGTGCGACCCGTGACCGCGAGATCCTTGATCTGCGCCAGCTGATTGAGGATCTCTTCAGTGAGGCCATCGGAAAAATATTCCTGCTCGGGATCGGACGAGAGGTTGGCAAAGGGCAGGACCGCAAGCGTAACTTCCCTGGATGCAGCCGGCGTCACCTCCTTACTGCTGCGGCGGCCCAGCATCCAGAAACACGCGACCAGTACCAGCAGCAGCGCAGCTGCAAGTGCTACCGCCTTCCAGCCGAATCCCTTTGAGTGGCCCGCGGGTGCCGCGGCTGCAGTGACGGCTGACCCGTCCTTCTTTACAAGCCGACGCACGCCGGCCACATAGGACTGCCAGGCCGCATCGTCCGGGTTGCCTTTCCAGTGCGACAGATCCGCGGTGTGCGTAAGCTCGAACATGATCGGCCGTTTGCACGCCTCGATCATCACGGGGACCAGCGTCCCATTGCTGCTCGCCTGTGTGGCCTCGGCCCGCACCCAGCGTGAGTCCACCGATTTCTTCGACCACAGCACAACTACGGCTTTGGCCTCTTCGAGCGCGCGCTCCGTAAC
Organism: uncultured Pseudomonadota bacterium; assembly: GCA_963726085.1. GTDB lineage: Bacteria > Pseudomonadota > Gammaproteobacteria > Steroidobacterales > Steroidobacteraceae > ZC4RG30. Next base: position 134,193 of record CAVSAR010000005.1, read on the forward strand.
CTTATCGAATGCCTCACCCGGGTTCAGGGACTGGTCCCACCAGACGCTAAGACCCTCGCGCCCAAACGCCTCGGCAAAGCGCCGCGCGATCGCCTGATCCTCGCGGCTGTATGAGAGAAAGATGTCGGTCATGATGCGATGGGCTCGATCATCACTGGCACTCGAAATCTTCCTCGCCCTGCGGCTTGCAAAAATCCCCCCAGCCGTAGGCGCGCCAGTACTCGACGAATCCATAATCGCGCATCAGCTGCTTGAAGCCGGGCTGCCTGCGCACATCGTGCAGTGCGGGTCCCCAAAGAAAGAGACCGGTCGTCACCGCTCCCCGCTCGAATGCCCTGCGCAACGTTGCCAGCGCTGTGGCGTTGTCGCCGAAGTAGGCAATCCAGTTACCCATGCCAGGTAGCGTATCGCGTGAATGAGATGGGTCTCTAGTTTCGGTTTCAATGTACGCAAGGGCCTCCGCTGGCCGGTCCAGTAGGACCTTGAGCTTGGCAAACCCTTGTAATTGGGCGTCCTGACCCGCGACGGCGATCGCGGCATCCAACCAACGCAGGATTTGCGCGCGATCCCGGGCCCCCATCGCCACCATCATGGCGATCGTTCGAATGCGAAACTGTTCCGGGCCCTCAAGCCGATCGCCGCGTTCAAACTCGGCGAAGGAGGCCGGAAACTCGCCCGCGGCGCCGTATACCCATCCCAGTATCCACGCGGTGCCTTGATCCAGAGGATTGCGCGCTTTTTGCTGTTCCAATTCGGAACGCGCCGCCGCAAGCTTGCCGACTGACACCAGAAGCCATACTTCCGCACCAGCAACCGATTGCGCGGCAGTCCCAAACATCTTTCTCTCCGCGTGCTTGCCTGTCGCAATATGCTCAGCGGCCTCCTTCCAGCGACCCTGACTGATACTGCCAAAGGCGAGCCGGTATTGAAGGGCCGCAGAATCGGGGAGCAGTCGGTCCGATGCCATGAACGCAGCCTCAGCCTTTTGCTGCCAACCCTGCGCGTCCTCCTGCGTGATGCTGGGCATCGATATGTAGTTGAACCCCAGGTCTTGCCACGCCAACGCAAAGGAGGGATCCAGGCGGGTAGCCTGCAACAGCAAGTCGATGCGTCGTTGCTGCGATTCGCGGGTGAATCGCAGGGGTACAGACTGCGCGGCCAGGTAAGCTTCGTACGCCTCGACATTGCGTGTCATGCCGGGAATCGCGGCGACTTCCCCCACATCAAGCTTGATGCTTAGCGCCTGGGCAACATCCTTGGCGATCTCATCCTGAACCACGAATATGTCCTTACGTTCGCGCGGATAGGTTCTGGACCATAAGTGGGTGCCGGTCTTGCCGTTGATCAGCTGTGCGGTGATGCGCAGCTGATTGCCCTCCTTCTGGATGCTGCCCTCCAGAAGATTGGCAACGCCCAGTTTCTGTGCAATGACTCGCATGTCCTCGTTCTTGCCCTTGAAAGAGAAGCTTGAAGTTCGCGCGGTGACCGCGAGGCCCTTGACCTGTGCCAGTTGGTTCAGTATTTCCTCCGAGAGCCCGTCGCAGAAAGAATCCTGGTCATGCGCCGTCGAGAAATCGGCAAAAGGCAGTACCGCTAACGTGACCTCCTTCGCTGCCTCGGATGAGATGGAAGCTACCTTGGATGGTGGGCTTGCGATCCAGAACACCACCGCTGCCACGACCAGCACGCCAACTATCCAAAGCAGGGTGCGCACGCCAAATTGCATGGGGCGACTGGGGGCCGATTGGGCAATTGCACGTGGAGTGGCCGACCCCCCTTTCTTTGCGAACAGCCTCACGTCTTCCAGGAACATCCGCCACGCCGGATCACCCGCCTCCCCCTTCCAGTGCGCCAGCTCCGCGGTGTGCTTAAGCTCGAACATGATGGGCCGGTTACACGGCTCGATCATCACCGGCATCAGCGTACCGTTGCGGTCCGCCTGTGTCGCCTCGGCGCGCACCCAGCGGGAATCCACGGATTGCTTCGACCACAACACGACTACGGCTTTGGCTTCCCGCAGTGCGCTCTCGGTCACTTGGTCGTAGTTCTCGCCAGATCGCAACGCCTGATCCCACCAGACAGTCAGCCCCTCGCGCTCAAACCCCTCAGCGAATCGCCGTGCGATGGCCTGGTCTTCCCGACTATAGGAAAGGAATATGTCGGTCATGGGGCAGCTGTACCTGGCGTTAGTGGCAAGTCAGCTTCCCATCTTTCAAGTCACAGTCATCTGGCGGACCGTACTTGTTCCAGTAGTCCATCAGTCCCATCCGGGTCACGAACGCCTGAAAGCGCGGGTCGCGACGAAAGGGTCGCATTTCCGGGAGCCACAACACCCCCCACGCGCTGGCGACCGTTCCACTGCGCGCGAAGTAATCCAGCGACTGATTGGCAAACTGGAACGCGAGGTCAAGCGCGTCGAGTTGCGTAAATTCCCCGATCATGATTTTTCTGGTATTCACGTCGAGATCATCTGCTTTGATCTTGCGCAGCAGGCTCTGAAGTGATGCGCTCGCGGCGGGCCTTCCCGCGGAGTCTTTTAGTGCTGCATAGACGCCCTTTATCACCTCGTCGCCGCCAGCTGCCCTCAATTTCGGTGGCAGCGTGATGATTATGCGATCCGCGGCCTCAGAATAGCGGCCGCTGCGGGCATAGACATTGGCGTAAATCAGTGGCACCGGCACCACATCTGGAGATATGCCCAGTTGGATCGCCAAATCGGCGTACTTGAGAGATTCGGCATCGCGACCCATCAGAGAGTAGCCCGTTGCCAAAATGAATACAGCGCCCACATCAGCGGGCGCCAGCCGGTAGGCTTCGAGGCGTTCTGCAAGGCCTTGACGAAGGTGTCCCACCGAATCCAACAAGTTGCTCGAGTAATCCATCCGGATCACCGGATCGCTGGCGTCCCGGGAAACGGCGTTTCGAAACAGAGTTTCCGCCTCAAGCCAATTGCCACGTATCGCGTTGATGTTTCCAAGCACCGCGCTGGCACTGGCCAGGCTTGGATCGAGAGCCAGTGCCTGGGTAGCCTCCTTCTCCGCATCCTCCAGCGCATGGGGCAACGGATACCCGATTACCATAAATATGGTGCGCGTTTCTGCCAGCGCTGACCAGGCACGCGCAAACTTGGGATCCCGGGTCAGTGCCTGCTTGAACAGTTCTATCGCATCGAGCATTTCCGGTTCCGTCGACCGGTTATAGAGCGACCACCCCTGCAGATAGAGGCGGTACGCCTCGACATCCTGGGTGGGCGGGGCCAGGGCTACGGACACAGGCGCGGCGCCCTTCAGGTTCACCTGCAATGCCTGCACGATGGCTTTGGCCAGGTCGTCCTGCAGCTGGAACAGATCCGTGAACTTGCGATCGTAGGTTTCCGACCAGAGGTGCCGATCGGTCTGGGCGTCGATCAGCTGTGCGGTGACTCGTATTGTCTCGCCGGCACTGCGAACACTGCCTTCAAGTATGGTGCCGACCTGCAGGTCCTTGGCGATCTGCTTCAGGTCCGTATTGCGACCCTTGTACGCAAACGAAGAGGTACGCGACGGAACCTTAAGCCCAGGCACCTTTGCCAGTACGTTGAGCAGCTCTTCGGACATGCCATCGCCCAAGTAGTCCTTGCTGGGATCCCCGGTGAGGTTCGCAAAGGGCATGACGGCGATGGAATCGCGGACCGTGCTCGCGGCCGACACGGGCGCCGCCTGCTTACTGGTCCCGCGGTTGACTGCCCACAAGACGATGCCGAAGATAACCAGTACCGCCGCCAGGATTGCCAGCAACCTGTAGTTCAACTGCCCACTGCGAGGGACGACTGGAGTCGTCGCGGCGGACTGCTTCGGCTCACCCTTGTCTACCATTCGCCTGACACCCGCCAGATACGACTGCCAAGCCGGGTCATTTGCATCGCCCTTCCAGTGCGACAGATCCACCGTATGCGTCAGCTCGAACATGATCGGCCGCTTGCAGGCCTCGATCATCACCGGCATCAGCGTCCTGTTGCCATGCGCCTGCGTGGCCTCGGCGCGCACCCAGCGCGAGCCCACTGAAGCCTTCGACCACAAGACGACCACGGCCTTGGCTTCGGCCAAAGCCTTCTCCGTCACCTCGTCGAACGCCTCGCCCGGGCCTCAACGTCTGGTCCCACCAGACGCTCAGCCCTTCCCGCTCAAAGGCTTCGGCATAGCACCGCGCAATGGCCTGGTCCTCCCGACTATAGGAAAGGAAGATGTCCGTCATGGAGCGCTGAGTTCAGGCATCAGTGACACTCGAAATCATCCTTGCCCACGGGTTTGCACAGGTCTCCCCAGCCGTAGGTACGCCAGTAATCCACCAGACCCATTTCGCGCACGAGATCTTTGAATCCGGGGAGCTTGCGCATGTCGCGCATCACCGGGCCCCAGATGTCAAAAGTCATGGCATTGCGGCGGGTAGAGCGAAAGAGGTCGGCATGGCCACGGTAGATGTCGAGTGCGCCCGCAGGATCGCCGAACCAGGCCATCCAGATCGCGATCGTGGACAATCCACCGGGGCTGGTGGACGTTGAGGCTCTACGACGCAGTTCGGTCAGGGCCCCGGCAGGCTTGTCCAGTCTGGCCTTCATGGCGGCATTGAGCCCTTCCGCGTCGGTCTCGGCATCGACCGCCTGCGAAAGGCGCTGCTCGATTAGCTGCCGGTTCCTTGTTGCAAGGGCCGTCACCACGGCAAGGTTGCGCAATGGAACCTGATACCCGCCTATCTTCATGCCGCGATCTTCCTCGGCAAATGCGGCCGGTAGATCCCCAGTTGCAGCATGGGCGTGCGCCAAGAGAAGGCAGACGAACGTATTCAGCGGATCCACGACTTTGTCGTGCTCCAAGCTAACGAGTGCCTTGGCAAACCGTCCGGTCGCCATTGCGAACAAGGCATCATTCGCGACTAGGTTGAGGTTCAGACCCAGTTTCAGGGTCAGGGAGGTCATTTTCGCGAAGTGCTTCTGGGCGTCCACCATTGCCCATGCGTTTTGGCTGCGATCGCCGGCCAGCCCTTCATACAAGACCTGGCCGTATTCGGAGATACCCTTGATATGTTCGAAAACGGTGTCTGCCTTTGCTGCCCAGCCTTCCGGGGTGTTTCCGGGCAAAGCAGTTGTTGAGGCAAAAGCATACACATTTGCAAGGGCGAACCAGGCGTCGACGAACGCCGGATCCAACTTCGTCGCCAGCTCAAGCCCACCCATTGCGGTACGCATGGAATCCGGCGTCGGCTCAGTGAATGCATTCGAAGCGAGAAACGCATCGTAGGCTTCGATGTTGCGCGTCATGCCCGGCCGGGTCCCCAATTCCCCTACGCCCAGCGAAATCTGCAGCGCCTGTGCCACCGAGGTCGCAATGTCTTCCTGGATCTTGAAAATATCGTCCATCGGCCGGTCATAGGTCTTTGACCACAGGTGGTAGCCGGTTTTAGCGTCGTTGAGCTGCGCGGTGATACGCAAATTGTTGCCGGACTTGCGAATACTGCCTTCAAGGATATTCTTCACGCCCAGCGTTTCACCAATGGTCCGCAGGTCGACATCCTTTCCCTTATAGGCGAAAGACGAAGTGCGACCCGTTACCTTCAGGTCGTGCAGGCCTGCCAGCGAATTCAGGATCTCCTCGGTGATGCCGTCGGCGAAGTATTCCTGGTCCTTGTCCGCGCTCATGTTCTTGAACGGCAGTACTGCCACGGAGGCGTCGGTCGCATTGGCCACAGGCTTGCCATTCGATGCACCGTGTGCCTGGCGTTCGCCCCCCGAATTGGTGCGGTGATGCGCCAGCATCCACACGCCTGCGGCTGCGACCAATATCAGTGCGACTCCTGTCGCAATCACCACAGGGCCAACCCGCCGCGGTTGAGGTGCTACTGGTAGCGATAGGGTGTGCCCCGCGGCGACTGTACCTCGCTCCACGAACTTCCTTACGCTGGCCAAATACGCCTGCCAGGCTGCGTCGCCTGGGTCACCCTTCCAATTGGACAGATCCGCAGTCTGCGTCAGCTCAAACATGATGGGTCGCGTGCACGGCTCGATCATTGCCGGCACCAGCGTCTTGTTGCGCTCGGCCTGCGTGGCTTCGGCCCGCACCCATCGGGACACGACGGACTTCTTCGACCACAAAACTACAACCGCTTTGGCTTCCAGCAGTGCCTTCTCGGTCACCTCGTCGTATGCCTCGCCGGCATTAAGCGTCTGGTCCCACCAGACGCTAAGCCCCTCGCGCCCAAACGCCTCGGCGAAGCGCCTTGCAATGACTTGATCGTCACGGCTGTAGGAAAGGAAAATGTCGTTCATGGTACGGTGAGTTCACGCATCAATGGCACTCGAAATCATCCTTGCCCACCGGCTTGCAGTAATCTCCCCAGTTGCCGCTAGCGCGCCAGTAGTCGACAAATCCCAGCTCGCGCACCAGGTCCTTGAATCGCGGATCGGCGCGCAGGCCGGTTCTGGATGGCGACCAGATGAAAGGCAGCTGGATGGCTTGCATGTCGATGAACGCCCTGCGGTACGCGATCAGCGCGAGGTCCTTGTCGTCAAAGTCGTCCGCATACAGGGCAATAGCAACCATCGAATAGCTATCCGTTCCAGTAAAGGTGTCAAAGGCGTGGCGAATGGCCGCGCGTGCCGCCGCCCTGTTGTCCAGATTCTCGGCCAGCGCCCGATCCAGGGCCGTCGGTCCGGTTTCATGCCGCAGGTAGACCCGAAACTGGTTCCGGATTCTTGCCGGATCTGCATTCTTGTCCGCCAGTGCTACAAACACCGCCATGTAGTCGACAAACGTGCGATCGCCCTCCAGCCCCTTGCTGCGCTCATATTCTGCTGCCGACTCTTCAAGGTGTCCGGAAATGAAAAGACCTATCTGCCGGGCGTAGGACGCGTTGAGGGACAGGGGATCCGGTTGGGTGTAGCGCTCGCTCAGGGCCGCCCAATCCTGCATGCGGCCAAGGGCACCCAGTGTGGGGCCGACGAAGGACAGGTCGTCCAGACCCGAAGCGGGTGCCGACGCAAGCAATGAATTGATCGCGTCCATGGACTGGACCCACTTGCGTTGGGCGGTATATTCCGCGGCACGCAAGGCCTGCACCCGCCAGTCCTTCGGCGCAATCGCCTCAAGACGCTCGCGCACACCTTTCATCTCGATACGCAATTGCGCTGCCCTTTCCGGCAGGTAAACCAGCGAATTGCCCAATTCGTCGTACAGGCCGAGCCAGGCTCGAAAGAACCCCGGATCAAGGGTCGCGGCGTCGCGGTACAGCTGGGCGGCCTGCAGGAATCCCGGCTTGCCTCTGCCTGCGCGGTCGATCTCGCGCGCACGAAGGTACTTGTCGTAGGCCTCCAGGTTCGTCGTGCCGCCGCGTGCACGGCTAGACTCGCCAACATCGAGCGTGATGCTCAGTGCCTGGGTCACGTCCTGTGCGATCTTTTCCTGTACGGCGAACACGTCAGCCAGTTCTCGTTCATAGGTCTGGGACCACAGGTGCGTGCCATCCTGGCTTCTGATCAGCTGTGCCGTGATGCGCAGGCGATTTCCACTCTTGCGCACGCTGCCTTCCAGCAGGTTGCTGACGCCGAGCTTCTGGCCGATGACGCGGATATCCTCGTTCTTGCCCTTGAACGAAAAACTCGAGGTACGGGCCGTGACGCGCAGATCCTTGACCTGGGCAAGGTGGTCGAGCACCTCTTCGGTGAGGCCGTCGGAAAAGTAGTCCTGCTCCGGGTCGGAGGAGAGATTGGCGAATGGCAACACTGCCAGCGTGACTTCTTTGGTCGCGGCACCTGCCGGACTCTCACCGCTGTGTCGGCCGAGCACCCACCATGCCGCGCCAGCTACAAGCAGCACCGCACCCGCAGCGGCAACCATTCGCCAAGCCGGTCGTCCATGCGCTGCGGCCTGCGGGGCAGGTGGCAACTTCCGCGTCACTTCCGGCGAGCCACTGCCCACGACCCGGCGTATGCCCGACACGAAATCCTGCCACTCTTTTGCCCCGGAATCTCCGCGCCAGGCAGTGAGGTTGGCCGTATGCGTCAACTCAAACATGATCGGGCGCTTGCACGGCTCGATCATCACGGGGACCAGCGTCTTGTTGTCATTGGCCTGCGTCGCCTCGGCGCGGACCCAGCGTGAGGCGACGGAGTGCTTGGACCACAGCACGACAACGGCCTTTGCTTCGAGCAGTGCCTTTTCAGTCACTTCGTCAAAAGCTTCTCCGGGATTGAGCGTCTGATCCCACCATACGGTTAGGCCCTCGCGTTCAAACGCCTCCGCATAGAGGCGCGCTGTGGGCAGGTCCTCTCGACTGTAGGACAGGAAGATGTCGGGCATGCGCTGCAAGTTCCCAATGTTCATTCCAGCTTCGTTGCGGCCATTTGCGCGTCGAGCTTCGCTGACAGCGCCTTGAAGCGAGCATTGTTCGCGAGGGGCACGGCGAATTCTGGACGCGCGATTTCGGCCGGCATTAAGCCCGGTACCGCGACAACCAGCTGCTCCAGCGTGGTCACCGCCTCATCCGCTGCACCGCATCGGGCGAGCACGTCCACAGTCATCCGGCTTGAAATCGCCCAATGCGTGGCGTCCAGCGAACGCGGCGTCAGCACAAGGGCTTCATGGGCGGCGGCCAGCGCGCCGGGATGGTCTCCCAGGTAGAGTTTGCCGCGGGCAGTGAGCACCTTGAGGAACCATTCGTTGTAGGCAGTCACCTTCTCACCCGCGACAAACGCAAGCACCGCGCGCCCATCGCGGGCCGCAGCTTCCCGATCGCCGAGTTGAAGGTCGATGTCGCCCAGCAGTAGCGCGCGCTGAGGTGTGTCGCCGACGGCCACCGGGCGCAATAGCCCAATGAAGACTTCAGGTTGTCGTTCCGGTAGCGCTGCACCAAACTTGCGGCCCTTTCGCAGTTCTGCCGTGGACTGAACTCCGACGGGGCCTCCTCCTCCTCCGATGCTTTCCAGGGCTTTAAGATCCCCCGTGAAACCAAAACGGATGTAGGCCTGCAGCGTCTTTGCCAATGGCGCATAGGCCGGAACCCGATCAGCCGCCTGCTGGTAAGCCTTGATGGCCTCGGCGGGACGGTGAAGGTATACGAGGACAATGCCGCGCGTGCCGAGCAGGAAGCTATTCGCAGGATCCAGAGCCACCGCGCGGTCCAGCAACGGCAGCGCGTCCGCGTACAGACCCATGCGCCCCAGGATGTCTTGCCGCGTAAACAAGGTCGCCAACTCGGGAATGCCCGCCGCCTCGGCAGCTGACAGCAGCGCAAGCGCGCGGGCGTAGTCGTGATCCAGCCATTTCCATGCGGCCTCGCGTGGCAGCCAGGCTGGATCGTTCGGTCTGAGTCTTTCCGCCGCATCGAGGTCCGCGCGCGCAGCGGCGCGCTGCTGCTCGCTGGTATCCAGGTTGGAAATGAAGACACTGAAGCGCAGATCGGCCCGTTCAGCATAGGCCAGGGCGAAGGAGGGATCTCGGGCGATCGCCTGCGTTAGCAGCGCCTCCGTCTTGCGCCAGGCCGCGATGTCCGGGGCGGAGGCGTTCAAGAGTTGCAGTTCCAGATGCGCCTTTAAGTACAGGTCATAGGCCTGCGGATCGTTGGTGGGGGGCACAGCAATCCGGGCAGCGCTGGCGAGCTTTACGGACAACTGATTTGCGACCTCTCCTGCCACTTCCAGCTGCAGCGTCATCGCCTTGAACAGCTTGCGGTCGAAGTTCTGTGCCCAGATGTGGCCGTCACTGCGCGCATCGATGAGCTGCAGTGTGAGCCGTACGTCCTGGCCATCGCGCCGCACCGAGCCTTCCAGCACATAAGTCGCATTCAGTTCCTTTGCGATCTCCGCCACTGGTTTGGTCGCAGCGCGGTAGGTCATCATGGTCGTGCGCGAGATGACCTCCAGATCCGGCGCGCCGTTGGCCAGTGCGGTGAGGATCTCTTCATGCATGCCGTCGGTGAAGAAAGCGTTGGCCGGATCGGGCGAGAGGTTCTCGAATGGCATGATCGCGATGCGCGGTTTGCCGGCACCACGTGCGGGGGCAAGCGCCGCCGTCGCTGCCGCCGTGCTCGACGCCGGGGTTGTCGTATGCGCGTTGCCCTGTCGATTGATTGCCCAAAACGCACCGGCAGCTACCACCACGATCGCACCCAGGCCTAGCAGCATTCGCATATCAAACTGCCTGGGAGACCTTGAAGCCTGTACTGGCATGGCAGTGGTCCGCGCCCCCGCGCCTTCCTTCCCAGCAACCCTCTTTACACCCGCCAGATACGACTGCCAGACAGCGTCGTCCGGATTGCCCTTCCAGTTCGACAGATCCGCCGTATGCGTCAGTTCGAACATGATCGGCCGCTTGCACGGCTCGATCATCACGGGCACCAGCGTCTTGTTGTCATTGGCCTGCGTCGCCTCGGCGCGCACCCAGCGCGAGGCCACGGAATTCTTTGACCACAGCACCACGACGGCCTTGGCCTCGTTCAGGGCCTTTTCCGTAACTTCATCGAAGGCTTCGCCTGGGTTGAGCGTCTGGTCCCACCAGACGCTCAGTCCCTCGCGCTCGAACCCTTGCGCGAACCGGCGCGCTGTGGGCAGGTCATCGCGACTGTAAGACAGGAAGATGTCGACCAATCAGCACCCTTGCGAAGCCGGACCGGAACGATCCGCAACAAGGGCCTGATTCTGTCGGCTCTGTGCGCTTAAGTCCATGTTTTGCCGAGGAATCGCCGCCAGGTACACGCGAACTGAACTCCCGCCTCGCTGTCTGGCCGGTACAGCCCACCTGCGTCTGGCAAACCTGCCTGTACCGCCGCCGGATCTGCCTCCTTGGCACCCTCGGGCCTAGCAGCGTTCCAAATCCGGATTTGCTGGCGCGTTCTGGCACCCACGGGCCTGGACTTTGGCCATGGGTGACTGCGCCGCGCGCCCACCGCTTCACCCCTTCGCCCTCACGTCTGCACGCGATCGCGCATTGCCGGGCTGCATCCTCCCGCGCCCGGGCTCGTGTTCAAGTCAACCGCTGACGCGGCTTCAGTGCCTTCGGACTTGAGCACTCGTCCCCGATGGCGCGTCCCTCCTCCGCCCTGCGGCAATCCGCCGCGTGCAAGAGAGTGGAAGGGATTCGCGATGAACAGGAACTACGAGCGCCGCAGCACCACAGGCCGGCCCCGCGTCGTCACCGACGCGCAGATCCAGGAGATCCTGACCTGGAACGCCAACCGCCTGACCGTCGAGCAGAAGGCCCGGCAGATGAACCTGTCCGCCAGCGTGCTGACCTATGTCATTCGCACCCACGGCCGCGGCTACAAGCAGCCCTCGCCGGAGCAGCGTGCGCAGAACCTGGTCAACGACCTCGCGCTGCGCGATTACCTCCGGGCGCAGTTCCTGCTTTGAAGCGGCTGGCTGAATGGCTGCCCGCCCCCTGCCGCGACTGCACAAGCCGGCTGCACTCCGTCACTGCGCCATCAGACCTCCTGGTTATCACTTTGGCTGCCGTGCGCCGACAACCCCCGCAGCAATGTTCCGGCCAACCTGTATTCTGCTGCGCATGAACTTTTGCAAGTCAGGGCTGCTCGCTGTCTTAGCCAGCCTTCCAGTGGCGGCATACTCCCACCATACCTACGCGATGTTCGACGGCTCCAGGACGCTAACCGTCAACGGCACGATCGCGAAACTGGAGTGGAAGAATCCACACGTATTCGTATGGATGTACGTCCCGAGCAAGGACCATCCGGGAAAGTACGATCTTTGGGCACTGGAGAATGGCTCCCCAACGGTGCTGGAAGCCCACGGATGGAGCAAGGACGTGCTCAAGGCCGGGGACAAGATCACGGTGGAGTACTGGCCGCTGCGCAGCGGGGAGATCGGCGGCCACTGGGAAAAAGGCAAGCTGGCCGACGGACGAGTCCTTCAGGGCGCCAGCGACCTGGGCCGAAAACGATGACCCTTGCACGCTGCCTGGCTGCTGCCGTTTTGACGTCGCTGACCATCAGCGCCTGTGGCAAAGTTTCCACCCCTGCACCGGCACAGCCCGGCATGACTTACGAATCGCTGCCAGCCTTGCCGCAACTTGCCGGGTACTGGTATCCACTGACACCCCCGTTCGTGCTGCCACCTACGCAGGCGGCGCCCGCGGATACCAAAGTGCAGGGCCCGGCGCCGTCGCTGGTCGACACCGCCTGCACCAAGGGCGCGCCCAAGGAAGTCCGCCCGGAAACTATCGCGCGTTGTCGGGCATTTATCGAACAGGCCCTGGCGCATCCCGGCGATCGCGGCTACTGCGCGAAGCAGAAATTCAACGGTCGTCCACCCACTTTAGCCGGTGGCAGTATCGAAATCCTGTTCACGCCCGGGCAGGTGACCCTGTCGACGGCAATAGGCCTGGTCCGACGCATCTACCTGCGAACGGACCTGCCTGCCGACGCATTGCAGTCCTCCACCACCGGCATCTCCCTTGGTCGATGGGACGGCACAACGTTGGTAGTGGAGACGACCGGCCTGGACCCTTCAGCGCCATTCATTCCGGGCGCAGGAGTCGGTGCCAACGCCCGGGTACTGGAGCGCATATCGCTGCAGGATCCCGACACGCTGCAGATCGAATCCACCTTGACTGCACCGGACGCGTTGACGGCGCCAGTGGTCATGCGACAGCAGTACCATCGAGCCAAGGACCACATCTATACGGAATTCGATATCTGCAACGATGCGGATCGCTCGTTCGACCGCAACACCGGCCAGGAGCGTTTCGACAGCACGCCGCCTGCCGACTTGCCGCCGCCGCCCTCGGGCTGACGCGTAGCCTCTGACCTCCTCGAAACCGGCACCGACTGGCGAGCGCCTCAACCCCAGGCCGGCTCGGAATCGTCACTCAGTAGCTCTAAGGAGACCCTGGCCTGGGACGCCGATAGCTGATGAAGATGCCTGGCAGGCTCTTTTGCGTGGCCTTCTGGTCACTTGCGGGCATCGGGGTTCCAGTTCTGTAGCAGCGTGATGGGTGGCGTTGCGCTAGATTCGGGCAACTCGGTATTGATCAGGAAACGCCCGTCCGGCGCGATGTCGTACTGCCGGCCCTGTGTGTGATCGACGCCGCCCTCGGCGACATGGGTCTGGAACAGCTTTGTTGGCGCTCCAGGCTCAAATGCGGATCCGGTGATCGTGAACGGCGCCGACATCATCTCGCCCGCCGGATTGATGTAGTAGAGCTCCTTGCCGTCAGGCCGCCAGACCGGGAAAACCCCGCCGCCCGTGGACACCTGCCACTGGCCTGTGGCCGCGTCAGAACCTGCTTTTTCGCCGGCCCCAGGCGAAGCAAATGGCCGCACGTAGACTTCGTCCCGCCCCGACGCGTTGGACGCGTACGCCACCCATCGTCCGTCTGGCGAGAACTGGGCCCACACTTCGCCGGCGGGAGTCCTGAGGAACGGGAACGGCTTGCGATCACCCGTCATCGGCAGCACCCAAATGTCGGTGCCGGTATGTGCGTCGACGCTGAAATACATCAGGAAGCGTCCGTCCGCCGACCAGCTGCTGGGATACTTGATTTGATCGGACTGCAGAAGCAGCTGGTCCGTTCCTTCGCCACTGGCAAGCTTCTGGTACAGGTCGGCGCCGCCTAATCGAGTCGACGTGAATACGATCCGCGTACCGTCGGGAGACCAGATCGGGAAACCGTCCGCAGCTGCGTCGAAAGTCATGCGGCTTGCACGCGCTCCATCCAGCAGCCAGATGTCTGCATTGCCCTGCGCGCGGCGCGACACCATCACGCGGTGGCCGTCAGGTGAAACGCGCGGCGCACGCAGCGTTTCATCGGGGTCGCCGATCATGCCGCGCACCGCTCCCGACCGGTCCACCCACGTCAGTTGCAATTGGCGGGCCGCGCCGTTGCGGTACGCGATAAGTCCCGTGGTCGAAACAGAAAACCTGGCTACTCCCTCCGCCAGTGTCAGGCGTTGGCCGGTGAGCACGGCCTTCTCCAGGTCCAGCCGCTGAGCCACGAGCGCATCCCCTCGCAACCACAGCATCCACCCGGAAGGAACATAGGCGACGAGTCCAAGATCCGGAGAGAGCCGGACCGGCTGCCTGCCATTCAGCGCGCCCAGGTAGATCCCCGTGGACGTGCCGGCGAGCGACAGGTACAGGAACCGTTGGCCGTCGGGCAGGAAGAAGGGTGCGCGGTGGGCGCCGGACTGCGAGCTGGTCTTCGTCACGACTGAGAGTTCGCCGCCCGTAGACGCTACGCGCACCAGGGGATCTGCCGGGCCGCGCGCACTCAGGATAGTGCCGTCCGCTCCCCACGATCCATCGCCAACATCACCCCCGACTCCTGCAAGGGTCTGGGGTTGACCTCCACCGACGTCGAGTCGCTTCAGGCCACCTGGTGAAAAGAAGGCAATCGAGTGACTGTCGGGCGACCAGAAGGGCCCGCTGGCGCCCTCGGTACCCGACAACGGCTGGGCAGTCGCCTCGCCGAGAGACCGCACCCACAATCGCTGCTTGCCATCGCCCTTGGCCACGAATGCAATCTGCCGCCCATCGGGCGAGAGCGCGAAATCGTTGGCCTGGTCTGTAGCCGGCGTGACGATATCCACGCGGGTTTCAGGGGGTGGCGACTGGCGCAGGTATTTCAGGGCTGGAACGGCCAGCGCGGCAGCGGCAATGATGGCGCCCGCGGCGAATGCGACCATCCATTTCAGTGGCTGTCCCGCAGGTGTCCCGACCCGGGCATTCGGGTCGAGGATCAGGCGCAATGCCGACACGAGACGGGTCGCGTCATTATGAAAATCCGGATCGGGACGAACTTCGATCGCCTGTCGATAGATCAGGGATATCAGCGATTCCGGCAGCTGGCCGCTACCGGGCATCGGTGCATGGCCGACCAGCACCGGCACCACCGGAACCCGGCGCGCGAGCGCCGCCTCGAGCTCGATACGCACGAAGTCATCTGGATTCTCCAGCCGCCGCTGGCCGGCATCATTGCGTGCATCCGTCCAGCGAGGACCAATGATGGCCAGCACCGCCGCGCAGCCACCCATTACCTCGTTGAGGTGCCCGCGAAAATCCTGCCCCAGCGGAATCGAGTCCACGTCCTTGAACACCCGCGCCTTGCCAAACTCGGACACCAGCCGGTCATAGATGCGACCAGTAGCGTCCGGGTTGTCACTGCGCCGATAGCTGATGAAGATGCCAGGCAGGTTCTTCTGCGTGGCCTTCTGATCACTTGCCGGCATCGGGGTTCCAGTTTTGGACCAGAGTGATCGGCGCAATCGCCGTATCGAGTACCCGGTTGATCAGGAAGCGGCCATCGGCAGCCACGTCGTACTGCCTGCCCTGGGAGGAGTCGATGCCACCGCCCAGCACCTGCGACCGGAACAGCTCCACGGGTGCGCCGGGCAGGATGGTCGAGCCGGTGATCGTGATGGGCGCGGCCATCATCGTCCCGGAGGGGTCGAGGTAGAAGATCTCCTTGCCGTCGGCGCGCCACACCGGATGCACCCCCCCGGTCGTGGACACCTGCCACTGGCCAGCCGGTGCGGTGTCGGGCGTGGCGCTACCGGGCGGGCTGAATCGGCGTAAATAGATCTCGTCGCGCCCCGACTGGTTTGACTGATAGGCCACCCACTGCCCGTCCGGAGAGAACTGTCCCCAGACCTCCATGGAACTGGTCTTCAGGAATACGAACGGCTTGGGCTCCCCGCTCATCGGCAGCACCCACAGGTCCGCGCTGGTTGCCGGATCGAAGCTGAAAAACAGCAGGTACCGGCCGTCCCTTGACCAACTGCTGGGGAACTTGATCTGGCTCGATGCCAGCAGCAGTTGCTCACCCTGGCCGCCGTTGGTGAGTTTGCGATACAGGGTATTTACACCGCTGCCGGGCACCGTCGTGTACGCCAGCTGGCTGCCATCCGGCGACCACACGGGAAACTGGTTATCCGTACCTGTGAAACTGACGCGCGACGCGCGCGCTTCGCTCTGTAGCCAGACATCCTGCTTGCCCTGACTGATGCGCGAGAACGCCACCTGTCGACCGTCGGGGGAAACGCGCGGTCCGTACAGCGTGGCGTCAGGTGCGCCAATGGTTCCCAGCACCGCGCCACTGCGATTGACCCAGGTCAACTGGCGCTGGCCGCCGCCGCCGGTGCGATAGGCGACCAGTCCCGTTGCCGAGGCCGTTGCCGCGCGCACACCAGTAGCCAGCGTCACCGTCTCGCCGATGAGCGCTGCCTTGCCTACGTCCAGCTTCTGCGCCACCAGTGCGCCCGCGCTCAACCGCAGCAACCAGCCGGTCGGCAGGCAGGCGACCGCCGTCGCGGCCGTGATCAGGCGCGTGGGGGTGCCCCCCTGCAGTGACGTCAGGTAAACACCCGGAGCCGAACCGGAGGCAGCCAGGAACAGGAAGTGCTGACCATCCGGCAGGAACATCGGCTGCCGGTGCGACACGGTCGATGGGGTCAGCCTGGTGATTGCAACGGCGGCGCCGCCATTGGCCGACACCCGCATGATGGGTTCAGCCGGGCCCCCCACGAACACGATATCGCCATGCGCATTCCACGCACCCTCGCCAAAACTACCCGCCGCAACGATGGCGCGTGGCTGGCCGCCATCCAGATCCACTCGCATCACCTCGCTATTGGCAAAGTACGCGATCGAGCGGCTGTCGGGCGACCAGAACGGCGACGTTGCGCCCTCGGTCCCGGGCAGCGGCTGTGCAGCGCCCTTTGAAAGCGTCCGCAGCCAAAGTTGCGAACTACCCTGCGACTTGGCGACATACACAATCTGCCGTCCGTCGGGTGACAGCGCAAAGGACTCGGGGTTGTCGGTGGTGGGGGTGACAATGTCGGTACGGATCTCCGGCGGCGGGAGTTCGTGCAGATGCCGGGTCGCGGGAATGGACAGGCCGATGGCAGCTAGCGCCGCGACGGCGAACGCGGCCGGCCACACCCAACGAACGCCCGGCCGTGTGAGCTGTGCCGCTGCGCCTTGCGCAGCCCCTGCGACGGGAGCCGACTCCTGCGGCGCATCCGGGTCGATGATGGCGCGCAATGCCTGCACCAACCGCGTGGCATCGTGGTGGAAGTCCGGATCCGGCCGCACTTCGATGGACTGGCGAAATGCCATCGAGGCCAGTGAGGCTGGCAGCTCCGTGGTACCGGGCATGGGCGCGTGGGCCACCAGCACCGGCACCACCGGGATATCCCGGGCCAGCGCCGCCTCCAGTTCTATGCGGACGAAATCATCCGCATCGTCCAGTCGCCGCTGGCCGGTGGCGTTGCGCGTATCGATCCATTTCTGGCCAATGATGGCCAGGACGGCCGCGCAACCGCCGACCACATCATTGAGATGTCCCCGGAAGTCCTGCCCCAGCGGTATCGAGTCCACGTCCTTGAATACGCGCGCCTTGCCAAACTCGGCCACCAGCCGGTCATAAATGCGACCGGTGGCGTCCGGGTTGTCGCTGCGTCGATAACTGATGAAGATGCCGGGTGGCTTCCTCGACTCCCCGGTTTTCTCACTTGGCGGCATCTGGGTTCCAGTTCTGTATTAACGTGATCGGTGGTGTCACCGTGTCCAGGACGCGATTGATCAGGAAACGTCCATTCGGCGCCACGTCGTACTGTCGACCTTGACCGCTATCGACGCCGCCGCCCCACGCATTCGTCTGGAAGAGTGCGACCGACTTGCCCGGTATGACGGTCGACCCGGCAACGGTGATCGGCGCCGCCATCATCGTACCTTCCGAATTCAGATAGAACAGCTCCTTGCCGTCGGCGCGCCACATGGGTTCGATGCCACCCGCGGTGGACACCGGCCACTGATTCGCCTGCTCGGCCGCGCTGTCGACCGCATCGCCGGGCACCACAAATCGGCGCACATAGATCTCGAATCGCCCGGACTCGTTCGACTCATAGGCCACCCATCGGCCGTCGGGGGAGAACTGGCCCCAGATCTTAGTGAAGCTCGATTGCAGGAATGGAAACGACTTGCGCGTTCCGGTCGTCGGCAGGACCCAGAGGTCCGCGCCTGGACCTGGATCGAAACTGAAATACAGCAGGTATCGCCCATCCGCGGACCAACTGGCAAGGTACTGTACCTTTTGAGACAGCAGCAACGATTCCTGCGTCTGCGCGCCGTTGACGGACTTTTGATAAAAGCCGAGGCTCGTGACCCGCCCCTGACAGGAAGGCCAGCCGGCTGCCGTCGGGCGACCAGACCGGATACGTGCTGTTCCCACTTCCAAAGGTCATGCGCGTTGCGCGCGTGTCATCCTGCAGCCAGATGTCGGTCTTGCCCTGGGTCTCGCGGGAAAACGCGACCTGCCGTCCATCCGGAGACAGGCGTGGCGCAAGCAGCGATCCATCCGGCGGCCCAACTGTGCCCTGCACCGCTCCCGACCGGTCCACCCAAGTCAATTGGCGCTGCCCGTTTCCGCTCACCCGGTAAGCTACGACCCCGGTCGCGGAAGCGGACACGCTTAACACGCCGTCGGCCAGTGACACTGGCTCACCGACCAACACGCTCCTGGCCACGTCAAGCCGCTGCGCCACCAGCGTGCCGCCCGCGCGTATCCACAGCAACCATCCGGATGGCAAGTACGCGATCGGGCTGGCGTCACTTGTCAGCCGAATCGCAGCTGTAAGCCGGACCGCAGCGCCTCCGTCCAGTGATCCCAGGTAGGTGCCACTTTCTGTCTGGGAGCGAACCATGAACACGAAGTGCCGCCCGTCGGGCAGGAACACGGGAGATTCATTCCCCGCCGCGTTCTTGCCCAATAGGGGGAGCATCGTCGTCGCGCCGCCATTGGCGGAAATGCGGGAGAAAGGCGATACCGCACCCGAAGAGAATAGGATGACGCCCTGCGCGTTCCAGGTCGCGCCCCTGCCTATAGAGACAGGCGCCAGGGTCTGCGGCGCACTGCCTCCCACATCAAGCCGCTCCAGACGCGCCAGGCACAAAGAACCCGATCGAGCGACTGTCGGGCGACCAGAAGGGGTGCGTGGCGCCCTCTGTGCCGGCAAGCGGCCGCGCCGTCGTGGTCGCCAAAGACCGCAGCCACAGGCGCGATGGCCCATCGCTCGCTGCCACAAACACGATCTGCCTGCCATCGGGTGAGAGCGCAATCGATGCCGGATCATCGGTAGGCGGGCGAGACGATGTCGACGCGCGTTTCTGGTGGCAGAACTTCGCGCAGATGCTTCAGCGTGGGAATCGCCATCACGGCGGCAGCGAGAATCGCCGTGGCGAATGCGATCATCCATCCCAAAGGCCGACCCGGGGTAGCTTTTGCACCAGATGAGGATTCCAGCTGCGGCGCATTTGGATCAAGCATCATCCGCAGCGCCACCACCAGCCGCGTCGCGTCATTGTGAAAATCCGGGTCCGGCCGCACTTCGATCGATTGACGAAATGCCATCGAGGCCAATGACGCTGGCAGCTGTGACGTTCCAGGCATCGGCGCGTGACCCACCAGCACCGGCACCACCGGGATATTGCGCGCCAGCGCAGCCTCCAGCTCAATCCTGACAAAGTCGTCCGGATCTTCCAGGCGCTTGTGCCCTGCCTCATTGCGGATGTCGGTCCAGCTGCGGACCAATGATCGCCAGCACTGCGGCGCAGCCCCCGACGATGTCGTTCAGATGCCCGCGAAAGTCCTGCCCCAGCGGGATCGAGTCCACGTCCTTGAACACCCGCGCCTTGCCGAACTCGGACACCAGCCGGTCATAGATACGCCCCACCGCATCCGGGGTATCGCTACGCCGATAGCTGATGAAGATGCCGGGCAGATTCTTCTTCTTACTGCCTTTGGGCTCGCTTGCCGACATCCTTATTCCTGTTCTGGCGTTCAAGATATATAACACCAAACAGGCGGCGGCAGGCTATGGGTGCCTGGCGGAAGTGATAGCTGCCCGCTGGCACCCTGCAAACTGCTGGCTGGCTACCCCACCCTGACCACGACCCCGTGCCAGCTAAGTCAAAAGGCGCGGTTGTAGGCCAGCGTGTCCAGCGGTCCCACGTCTATCGTGTACCAAGGGGTATCAGGTGCTCCAGGCACGCCTGCTGGTCGTGTTCACTTAGGTGCACATGCTCATACCTGACCATGGCGGCCCTGCGAGCAGGTACGCCAAACAAACGCAGAACCTCGGCGTACCCCGCCACGTCTACCTGCAGCAGATCGATGTGGGCACTGCCCACCGCCGCGAATAGCGAGTCGAATGGCATGCACTGCACAGCCTCGATATCAATCAAGTAATCCAGGTCAGACGCTGGATCGCTGGTCCCGAGATTTACCAGCAAGCCGGCCTTCACGGGCGAAATCCTGTGCACTGTTGGTCGCCTCCCTGACGACCCCCAAAGCTTTACCTCAAGCCCGGATCTTGGCCGGCGAATACCGCTTACTTTGCATTGAGCGACTTCGCAAAGTCCCCCGCCTTGACGATAGTGATCTTCGCCGGATCGATGTATTTGCGCGCCGCCGCCAGTACCTGCTCAGGGGTCAAGGCCATGATCCGCGCCTCGAACTGCTTGTCCCAGGCAAAGCTGCGGTCACTGTCGATATTGGCCAGCAGATTCCCGGCAAGCCGCTGATCCTGCGCCCGTGCCTGTACCGCCTGTTGTGTTACGCCTGACTTCGCTTTGGCGAGCTCTGCCGCCGTGAAACCGTCCTTCAGCATCTTGGCCAGCTCTTCCTTGAATGCGGCCTCGACCTTCTCCACGTTCTGAGGTGCCGCAATCGCCTGCATTGTCCAGCGGCCGTCGCGATCAAAACGCCCCGCACCCAGGCCGGAGTTGACACCGTAGCTCAAGCCTTCCTTCACGCGGATACGTGCCATCAGCCGCGCGTCCATACCGGCTCCTCCTCCCAGCATGTAGTTGGCCAGGAACAGTGCCGGGTAGTCCGCATCGTCCTCGTTCAAATCGACGTTGAGACGGGCGGCAAACACCGCGTTTTCCTTGTCCGGCGTCTGGATCGAGGTATTACTGGGTGCCACATCCTTATGCACACTTGTGACCCGCGTATACGGCGTCTCACTCTGCCAGCCACCCAACCCTTCAGTGATCGCCTTGACCACCTCGCCCTCGTCGAAGTCGCCGACGATGGCGATTTGCGCCCGGTTGGCACCATAGAAAGTCTTGTAGTACCGCTTCACATCCTCCAGCGTCACGGCCTTGATGTCGTCCAGCTGCTCCTGCAGCGACTGCGAATACCGCACGTCGCCCTTGGGATAGGTATTGAACTGGTGCGCAAGGGTGGTCGCGGCGAGCGCCCCTGGATCGCTCAACTGCGACTCGATCGACGTGACCACAAGTTTCTTGAACTGCTCGAACTCCGCGGGCGGAAACGACGGCTCGCGCAATACATGCGCCGCCAGCCGGATCGCCGCCGCCACATTGGGGCGGGTCGTCTGAAAGGCCGCACCCCTGCCAAAGACGCCGCCGGTCACCTTCAACTTCACGAATTCATCTTGCAACTGCTCGCGCGTGTACTTGCTGGTACCCCGCATCAACATCTGCCCCGTCACCAGTTCAGCGGCGCGCTGACCGAACAGTGACTTCTCATCACCGGCAGGCAGCGCCAGATTCACAAATACCGTCTCGCCGCGATTCTTCTTTTGCAGCAACGCGATCTTCATTCCATTGACTTCGATCCGTTTGGTCCGCCGGTCGATGTTGTCGGGACTGGGATCGAAATCTTCTGCCTCGCCCGTTGCCGCCTTGGGTTTGAAGTCCTTGAGCATCTCTGCGGCGCTGGCAACCGCCGGCATCTGGGCCCGCTGCGGCTTGTCTTCATTCTCAAACAGGCCCGCGGTGCGATTGTCTCGCCGGAAATACTGGCCGGCGGCGGCCTGCACCTCGGGGGCCGAGACCTTGGCGATCCGATCGCGGCTGAGGAAGAACATGCGCCAGTCACCCAACGCGATGAATTCGGACAACTGCAGACCGATGGTCTCGTGATCGTTGAGCACGCGTTCGGCCTGGTTGGCAAGCCGGACACGCACCCGCGCCATTTCCTCCTCGGTGGGCGGCGCCTTCCCGAAGTCCTCCACGATGCGCAGCATTTCCGTCTGCACCGGCTCCACTGGATCCCCCTTCTTCACCAGCGCGAGGAGGATCTGCAGGCTACCGTCGATGCCGTTGAGTTGACCGAAGCCGACCTGGGCGGCCTTGCCGGTCTCGACCAGTGCCTTGTGCAGGCGGCCCGAGGGTGTATCGCCCAGAATCTGCATGGCGAAGGTCAGCGCCTGTGCATCCGGGTGCACGGCCGATGGGGACTTGTAGCCCAGCGCGACCACCTGCATGTCGCCCACACGTCGGACGACAAAACTGCGTTCGCCGTCCTGCGTCGGTTCCACCGTCCACAGCTTCGGGAGAACGCGAGTCGGGCGCGCAATCGCGCCGAACTGTGCGGTGATTACCTGCAGCGTCCTGGCTGCATCGAATTTGCCCGCTACCAGCAGCACCGCGTTGTCCGGCTGGTAATAAAGGTGATAGAAGGCCTGCAGGTTGCCGATCTCGACATTTTCGATGTCGGAACGATTGCCGATCGTCGAATGCCCGTAGTTGTGCCAGTCGTAGGCCACGCTCTGCAGGCGTTTGATCAGGACACTGGTCGGTGAGTTTTCGCCGTTTTCGTACTCGTTGCGAACCACCGTCATTTCCGTGTCGAGGTCTTTCCTGGCAATGAAGGAGTGGACCATCCGATCCGCTTCCATCTGCAATGCCCAGGCCAGGTTATCCTCGTTGGCCTGGAAGAGCTCGTAGTAATTGGTTCGGTCCAGCGAGGTTGTGCCATTGAAGCGCATACCACGGGAATTGAAATCCTTGCCGATGTCGGGATGCTTCGGCGTGCCCTTGAACATCATATGTTCCAGTAGATGCGCCATGCCCGTCTCACCGTAGTTCTCGTGTCGCGAGCCCACCAGATACGTCACGTTGACCGTGATCGTGGGCTTTGACTGATCCGGGAACAGCAGCACGCGCAGGCCGTTGGACAGCCGGTACTCGGTGATGCCCTCGACCTCTGTCACCTTGACCGGGGCGGCTGCAGGGACCTTCGATGCACCGGTGGCGGGCCTCGCGGCCTTGGCCGGGGTGGCGGCCGCTGGCGACGTAGCCTTTGTCTCGGCCACGGTTGGCGCCGGAGTACTGGGGGAGACAGCCGCCGCTGCAGCCTGGGGCACCCGCAGAAGTCCCATCGCGCCGATGGCCGCCAGAAGAATGACGCCCCGTCGTCCTACGTCTTTATGTGGCCGCATCATGTCGCAGAGCTCCTCGTATCTTGTCGCCCGATATTCTTGAGGATTGGAAAAGTCGGCGACAGTCGCACGACTCAGAGGTTCATCCCACCAGTACCCGGCAGAACGAAGCCTGGTCGGCCTTCTGGTAGCGCTTGCCTGAGCACCTGGTCCGAGGCTGCATCCGGCGGCCCTATTGAGACTGGTCAGACTCCCATAAGTACTTTATCGCTCATCCATGCCGGATGGGGTAACTCGACGCCGATCGAAGTGACAAATATGTGGTTATCGCCCGCGAACTGGTCGGATATCTTTTGTCCAGGCGCCTCGACCGCTCGTCCCCATGTCATGAGCCAGAGGATCTTCCTTCTCCCTCTCAATCTCCTGTTCCCCCGACCACCCTGCGACGACCTTATCGCTGGAATCGAGGGTTCGACTTCTCTCCCCACCTATCAATCCCTGGATCATTGTGCTGCCTTCTGACCGGGTTGCCGCCTGGCCGTGCTTGCGCGGCAGCACGTTCATTGCTGCGTCCATTCCCTTCCTTGCACTCGATGACGCATTGCCGATGGGGCCGCATCTTCCCGCGCCCGGACTCGCGTTCAAGTCGACCGCTGGCGCGGCTTCAGTGCCTTCGGACTTGAGCACTCGTCCTTTACAGCGCGTCCCTCCTCCGCCCCGCGGCAATCCGCCGCGTGCGAGGAAGTGGAAGGGATTCGCCATGAACGGGAAATTCGAGCGCCGCAGCACCTCAGGCAGGCCCCGCATCGTTACCGATGCGCAGATCCAGGAGATCCTGACCTGGAGCGACAATCGCCAGACGGTCAAACAGAAGGCCCACCAGATGAACCTGTCCGCCAGCGTGTTGGAATACGTCATCCGCACGCGCGGCCTGATCTACAAGCAGCCCTCACCGGAACAGCGGCTGTCAAATGTTGTGAACAACCGCGCTCGCCGCAACTACCTTCGGGCGCAGAACCTGCTCTGAACGCAGGCACGCCCGCACGGCGCCTACCCTGAAGCCTTCGCGCTACGGCAGGGCTATTTCCTCGGCTCCGGATCCCAGTTCTGGATCAGGATGATCGGCGATGCCTCCGCAGCAGCCGAGTCCAGCACAGTGTTGATCAGGAATCGTCCGTCGCGCGCCACGTCGTATTGCGGACCACCAATGTTTTGGCCGCCGTCCACGATTCGCGTTTGAAACAGCTTCACCGACGTACCCGGTGTCAGTGCAGATCCTGAAAAGGCGATCGGCGCGGCCATCATCTCCCCGGCCGGATTAAGGTAGAACAGTTCCTTGCCGTCCGGACTCCACTTTGGATGAATACCCCCCGCAGTGGATACCTGCCACTTGCCGGAATGCGCTGGCATGGCGCCCGCTGCATCGGCCGCGACGAACGGACGGATGTAGACCTCCGGTCGTGTCGCCTCATCCGATTGGTAGGCCACCCACCTGCCGTCCGGCGAGAACTCGGCCCCGCCTTCCACAAACGGCGAGTTGAGAAACGCCCAGGGCTTGGGATTGTCCGTCATCGGAATGACCCCGACGTCCATATTGGAGCCCGCACCCAAGTAGGCATACATCAGATAGCGGCCGTCTGACGACCAGCTGCTGGGCACAGCGAAGAGAGCGGCCTTCAGAAGCAACTGCTCCTCTCCCGTGCCATCGGCAGACTTCTGGTACACGCCGGACGCGCCGGGCCGCTGCGAACTGAACAAGATCCGCGACCCGTCGGGCGACCAAAGTGGCCCTTGGTTGCGGTCGCCACCGAAGGTCAGGCGACTGGCCCGCTCGCCTTCCAGCAGCCAGATGTCCTCCTTGCCGAGCTTCTCCGCGGCTCACCGCCACGCGGCGACCATCCGGTGAGACTCGCGGAGAATTGGTCGTCTCATCCGGCTCGCCGATGGAACCCAGCTGGGCACCGGTTCGACTGCGCCACTGCAGCTGCCGCCTGCCGCCTGCAGCACCACTCTTCCAATAGGCCACCAGTCCGGCGGCCGATGCGGACACCGTGCCGCTACCCTCCGCCAGCGTCACGGGCGCGCCCACTAGCGCGGCCTTGTCTACATCAAACCGCTGCGCAACCAGTACTCGCTGCGGGTTTTCCCAAATCAGCAACCACCCGGAGGGAAGGTAAGTGAAATTCCCAGGACAGAGGTTAGCCGAATGGAGGCAGCCCCGTCCAGCGATCCCAGGTAGATGCCTGGCGCCTTGCCGCCAAACGACAGGTACAGGAACCGGCGACCATCGGGTAGAAACACCGGGTTCGGGTAGCACGGTGGCTCCCTGTGCCAGCGGGATGACCTGCGTCACCGCGCCACCCGTGGCTGAGATCCGGGCCAGACCTTTTCCAGGCTCTGAAAACAGGACGACGCCGTCTGCGTTCCAGCTGCCGCCCAGACCAAAGGCCACCGGTGCCAGCGTCAGCGGCGCGCCGCCGCCCACATCCAGTCGCTTGAGTGCGTTGCCGGTGAAGAACCCGATCGACCGGCTGTCCGGCGACCAGAAGGGCTGCGAACCACCCTCGGTGCCGGGCAGAACCTGTGCAGTCGTCGCCGCAAGGCGCGCAGCAACAGGCGGGACACACCATTGTTCGATCTCGACAATGACGATCTGCCTGCCATCCGGCGAAAGCGCGATTGCTCCCGCATCGACGACCTGGGTCTGGCGCACTGATCTCGGTGCGCGTTTCCAGCGGGGGCGCCAGTCGCAGGTACTTCAGCGCGGGGATGGCCAGGGCGATCGGCAGCCAGGGTCGTGCTGCGGCGAGTCCGACTAGCCAAGGCGTATAGTGTGCGGCCTCGCCTTGTTCGGACGGCGGCCAGCCCCTGCGGCGCATTTGGATCAAGGATCTACCCGCAGTGCCGACACCAGTCGCGTCGCGTCATTGTGAAAATCCGGATCCGGCCGCACTTCGATCGACTGCCGAAACACCATTGACGCGAGTGTCGGGGCAGCTGTGAAGTCCCAGGCATCGACGCATGGCCGACCAGCACCGGCACCACCGGGACACTGCGCGCCAGGGCCGCCTCCAGCTCAATGCGCACGAAGTCGTCGGGATCTTCCAGGCGCTTGTCTGCCCTGCCTTGTTGCGTGACGTCGGTCCAGCTGCGGACCAATGATCGCCAGAACTGCCGCACAGCCGCCGACGACTGTCGTTCAGGTGTCCCCGAAAATCCTGCCCCAGCGGAATCGAGTCCACATCCTTGAACACACGTGCCTTGCCGAACTCGGACACCAGCCGGTCGTAGATTCGCCCCACGGCATCCGGGGTATCACTGCGCCGATAGCTGATGAAGATGCCGGGCGGGTTCTTCTTTTCCGCGGCCTTGGGCTCGCTCGCCGACATCGGATTCCTGTTCTGGTTATTGATATATAACACCAAATGTCCGGCGACAGGCTATGGGTGACTTGAGGTAAGTGATAACGGACCGTTGCCACCCTGTAGACCGCCCTACTTGCCCCCTACCCGGTATCAATGTCCTCGCGCCAGCTACGTCAAAAGGCGCGGTTGTAGGCCAGCGTGTCCAGCGGGCCCACGTCGATCTTGTAGCCCAGCGGACTACCGCAGAGGGTGGTAAATGCCGCCAAAGCGCTCTGGCAGGGCGCCAACGCCGAAGCCGCAAAAGAGGAACAACGTATCGCGCATCGCGCGACTTCGGGGCGGCTGAATGAGGTCACTGTAAAGTTCGGTTGCACCTATCCGGGGCATATCCCGTACCAGCGACTCAATGCGTGGATTTGAAGTCACCACTGACGATGACTTGCGATCCTGCGTTTCGCTCGCAAATACAGTACGCTGCCTCGCATAAGTGCAATGGAGGAAGGAAGATGGCAACCAGCACCACGCTCATCGCCTCGGTCAATTGGTCAACGAACACGGCCACGCAATGGTCGATGCGGCCGTGCGCGCGACGCTGAGCCGCGAAGGCCCTGGTCAGTCATTGGCGCACGCGGTGTTCAAATACCAGCCAGGCAACGAGCCGCCGTTCGACTTTGGTCAGATTCACGAGAAACTAGAGGAACTCAAGCGCGTCGGCAAGGCTTGGCCGCCATTGCCGGCCGCGCCCGGGGGAGTGACGATTCAGGCTGGGCGGATTCGAATCAGGGAAATCCGGCTCGTTTCGACGACGACTTCGTATCCGGCTGGCACTTCAAGCAGTCGAACGGTTGGGATTCTTGGTTCAATATTGTCTCCAAGCCGGATGGTGGATACTGGGTCCTCACGCCAGCGTCCAACTGACCGGCGACGGGGGCCCAGCGAATGTCACCCCAACAACTACGGCGACAATGGTCGGCGAGCAGCTTGAGTTCGGACGTTGCGTTGGCCGGCCTACAACGGCTTCGCTGCTGCCGTTGGCCGCTTCGGTACTGCACTATTCGAACTGGGATCCACTCAATGGAGAGACTGGGCCGTGAACAATCCCGGTGTGATGGCTACCTTCGAGGCCACGCGAATGCCGCTGACTGAGGCACCACCGAACATTCCCCCTCAGACTGGATACCCCACCCCACAATCTCTGTAACGTTGACAGCCACCACCGTCCAAGATGGGTACAACGTCAAGATTGGCGGCGTCGGCTTCGCGAAGGACGAGTACCCGTTCACCATTGAGGGACGTGTTGTGCTGCCCCGGCGTGAGTGCGGACTGGGCCACGTACGCGGCAGGCAGTGCCGATGTTTTGGGTCATATCGACGACCTGCCAGAGTTTTTCCATCGTAAAGCCCCAGGGCACGAAGTACGTGTTCCGAGGTCACGGTGTGAAAAGCGGATACACGCCCGAACAGGGGGACAACTTAGGGCGCTGTGAAACGCCCGACGGCCACGGGGATGGCGGCGAGCGCTTGGCAATCCTCCCGTTTACGGCACCGTTGATTTTTAAGTAGGTCGCAGGGCGCGGGGGGAACTAGCAGTGTGTTGCCGAAGCCTGCGCGGTACCGGAATAGACTGGGCGCGACATGCTGTACATTCAGTGCTGTAGCGCCGCGATGGTATTGCGAACACCAGCGATAACTTGCCCGTCGGCATATTCCAAGGCGATTCCTAATTACCCCTTACCCTGACCAAGACCCCGCGCCGGTCAAGTCAATAGGCGCGGTTGTAGGCCAGCGTGTCCAGCGGCCCCACGTCGATCTTGTAGCCCAGCGGGATCAGCAGCTCCAGGCACGCCTTCTGCTCCTGTTCGCCCAGGTGCACATGCTCATACCGGACAATGGCGGGCCTGCGTGCCGGTACGTCAAACAGGCGCAGGACCTCGTCCGTCATAGCCCTCCACGTCGATCTGCAACAGGTCGATGTGGGCACTGCCCACCGCCGCGAACAGCGAGTCGAAGGTCATGCACTGCACGGGCTCGATATCAATCACGGGAGTCAAGATCCGGCGGGGTGGTCGCGGGACTTGCAGGCGTGAACGAGGACGCAAAGTAGTCGCGGTGCTTCAAGAGGTTATTGCGGTCGAAGCTGGCGATGCCCAACGCCCAGTCCGGGACCCCCGGGTACGGCGCGAACGCGATACAGGGGAAGGGTGCCGTCGCGCTCGGCAATGGCTGCGTTCACAAACGTAAAGCGGCCCGGGGCGAACGCCCCGTAGTTGTCGCGCAGCCTGGCGAAGTGATCCTTCATGGGCTCCAGGAGAACCCCTTCCAGTCGGTGCTTCTCCAGCGAGCGGAAACAGCGGATCGAGCATGACCCCGTCGTTGGCGCCCGACCTGCAGGAACCGCACCTTGTCGTGGTCCACCAGGTAGTCGCCAATCACCCAGTCCAGCGACACATCCAGCTTGGCCTTTCGGCGCAGCACGAGCCCGGGCCCCACGCCAACGGCGGCACCTGTCAGCCAGTCCCCGCACCTGGCGCGCAGGCTCCTGGGAATCAGGCGTTTGAGACTGTCGAGCATTGGGGTGTAGCCGAAGTGAGCAGTGAAGCTGCCAGGGACAATACGCTGTTCGACTAGCGTTACGAAATGAACCGGCAACGAAGACGCAGGGCGTGCGCGTTCGTTCGTGCCGCGAGGGTAGTGATCGCAATGCCGCTTTATCGGTCGGCGGACAGGCAGTCGTGCAGTTGGACACGTTGCCTGGCTCGGTGGCCCTCGCCCACGCTCCGAAATGGTCATCCGCGCCGGGTTGCACGATAGGAGGCGTCCTTCACCGAGTCAGCGTGGCCGCCGATGCGCCGGGTCGTTCAAAGGTGCGACCCTGCAGCCGCACATTCAAGGGAGGTAGCTCCATGATCTTTGTAGTCGCCTGCGTCAGTCCTGGCCATCGGCCTGTCACTGGTGTTCTCCGCCGTTGCGCGCTCGCGCCGGTCTACCAAGCTGCCCTGAGAGGGCCTGGACGCACCGGTCCCCCTCACGTAGGGCATCACCTACCCCAGCTGAGTACGGACTCCGATACGCAGGCCCCCGGCAAACGAGTGCAATGCCCCCCACAGATCGATACCCCGAATAGACGACCTCTAGACCCTTAGGAGCAATTTATGGAACCTGACAAGTACACCAGCGAAGCCACCGCCAATGCCGACCGGATGGCCAACAAGCTGCACAACGGAATTCGTGACACCTACCAGAGCGCCAAGGCCACCGAGGCCAAGCTGGGGGACAAGGTCGATGACCTGACGGGCCGCGCTGCCGACAAGGCGGACGACGTCGTCGACCAGACGAAGGGACGAATTAAGGAAGGCATCAAGAGTGTCCGGGACGCCTATCAGTCGGGACGCGACACGATTTCCGAGTCGTCGGAGTCGATCCTGACGTTCACCCGCGAGAAGCCGGTACAGGCACTGCTGATCGCAGCGGCGTCCGGTGCCCTGCTGTGGGCCCTGGCACGGGCCATCGGGTCTTCGCGCGACTGAGTAGATATTCGCCGGGCCGCCTGGAAGGAACCTACGGCCCGTGCGATTTTGCCCTTGCAGACGCCCCCTCGTGGGGCGTCTGCTTAAGCATTGCCAGCAGATAAGCAGTCGGGCGCGGGACGCCTTTGGCACCACCCTGTCCAGAGATACGCGAGAAACCCCGTACGACCTTAAGGTTTGTGCCCCGGCTTAATGTCGCGCGCCTGCTGATAGGTCAGTTGTTCTGCAGGCGACCCAGCCTCGACATGTAGGGGCTCCAGCAAGTGCCCGACATGATCGCCCAGGTCGATCTGCTCCAGGACTGAACCTGTGAACCAGCGTGGGCAATCGGCCAGCACCGGAACGCCATCCACGTAGTGCCAACGCACGCGCGCAAACTTGTCCACCCGGTCTCCGCTCTCCCCACCGAACACCTCGGCGATGGCCTTGTTCTCCTCATCTATTACGTGAACCGCGAACACCGCCGCGCGGCGGGCCAGTTCAAAGGTGTGGTTCTTCTTTGAGATGCAGGCCAGGAAGCGCGGTGGATGGATGCTGCACTGCGTGGCAAAGCCGACCAAGCAGCCCGCCGGTTCACCCTCCCCTGCGGTGGTCGCCACGTACACCGGGTAGTCCAGGGTTGCGACCAGCCGCGCGAACTCCTTGTTCACGTTGGGGGTCGGATTTGCAGTACTGCTCATTGCCCTACTTTGTCATGAGTGGGCAATCGCTGACGCTGACATGGGTGTAGGACATCGTGAAGTGCCCGGGCCATGCCGGGCCAGCTTGAAACTGATCGCTCGCCCAAATGGGCGCCAGTCCCCACCCTCCCGACCCAGCAAGCCTTAAGGGCCAGGCACCCAACGCGCGATCGCGCGGATCATCGCGTCGGCTTCCTGCTCCAGCACCGCCAGCAGCACTGCCGCCGGACCTGTGGGTTGGCGCCTTCCCTGCTCCCAGTTCTCCAGCGTCTTGGAACTCACGCCCACCATGGAGGCAAACTCTTTCTGTGTGAGTCCCGCGCGCTGGCGCATGCCCTGCACACGGCCAGCCCAGTCCACCTTTATAGGGGATCTCTTGGCTCGCGCGCCCGGTACGGGAAATCGCTTGGTCATTTGCGAGAGTCTAGCGAAACTCCGCCATTGGCGGAGCATTTGCAAACTGATCGCAAGGTGGCATTGCCTGCCCTGCCAATGCCGGACGCAGACACCAACGCGCTCGCGATCGAACATATCAGGCTGGAGAATGAGGGGACGAAGCGGCTGGCCTCATCCGACTGACCCGGTCACCCTATCTGCCGATCCTCATAGGAACCGATAAGTTCCTTTTCCGAACTTCAATGGTTCTTGTCACGCGCCTTCGGAATGAAGACTTCCGCTTTGTCCACAGGGTCCCAGAACACACCCTTATCGCCCTCCATGCGCAAAAACTTGATTCTTTGGAACACGTCCGCCACATTCATGAAATTGGGCTTTTCGCTCAACGATCCCTTGAACTTCCACCCAACTGGCTTCATCAGCGCCTTCAACTGACTTCCCTTGAGCCTGCCTGCCGTGACCAGGTGAGTGTCATCACCATCCATCGGCACAGTGCCCACATCAATCCAGTCGCAGACAGTAGTTGGCCCAGTGAGCTGGTCCACCACGCAAAAGTCCGATTCCTTCGATTCGCCGGCAAACTTGAATCCAACCATCTTGAGTCGGTCGATCATCACCACGACATGCCGCGGCTCAGTAAATCCTATTCGCGCGACCTCGCCGTCCGATACCAGCGTGCCGTTCGGACAATCCTTCTTGAAAGCATCCCATCCACCGCGATAGTGGTCGCGGATTGACGAAATTTTGACGATCACCGAGAACGCTTCAACAAGAACTGCCATCCGCTTTGCTCCCCCACTTACCGATGCCCGTAACCACACTTACGCGCCTCGAAGATTAGCACTTTGCGCGCCAATACAAGATCTCGACGCGAACGCGGTCGTTTTCGAACACGTCAAACTGGAGAACGATGGTGAGGAAAGGTAGCCCGGTTCTTATAACTCGCCCGCCTCATCGCCATAGTTGAACAGGTTTTCTCCGTAGCCGGCGATGTCCTTCACCATGCTCTTCGTGTCCGGACACTCGAATACGCGCACCTGGCGCCCCGCCATAGCCTGACTCGCGTTATTGAGAAGGAACGGCAGTCCTCCCCGGCTTCGCACGATGTAGATGGAAGGCTTGCCCAAAATGAGCGCCCACCCCGCGTTCATATAGAACGCTAGAGGCGATCTTCTGCGGGTAATACAGGATGAAGTAGCGGCTGTCCTTCATTGCCTGCAGGTCGACAGTCAAGGAGCCCGACGCCGCACCACTGCGACGACGTAAGCCCTCACCTATGGGTTCGTTGCCCCGGACTTAAAATGGGTTACCCTAGCCCCCGCGCGTCTTAATAGTAGAACTTGCGGGCAGAACTGTAGTAGCGCTCTTGTGTGTCAGCAATTGGATAGCGTGGAAGTATGAAAAAAACAAAGAAAGCAGCAGTGAACAATGTCTCCAAGTCTCAAGCCCAGCGCTTGCTTGAATCCGTTCGAGCCGCGCAGGTAAACGGATCTGCCCAAAACTTCTCTCAGACCATGGGCAAACTTACGCTGCGGCGGAACGGTCGCAAGACCGCCAAAGGCGGCGTCGGGGGCGGAGCTGAGTGAGAGACGGCAAAGCAGCGGATCAACTCGCTGATACCGCCACAATCCAATCTTCGTTCATTGCGTTCATCTCGCCCGCCGGCGCAACAGCACTAAAACACCTCTTTTCCAATAAACTCAACCAGTTATGGGCACGGTGTTTCCTCGACGCGGGCCTATTCCTACATGCGGCAGGGATGCGACGGAATAGCCTCCCCATACATGGAACGGTGAGGATGAAACGTGAAATCTGGGGAGAGACCTATGGGCGCCCGCTCCTTCGCTTCCGTGACGATCTCATTCGGCCTGGTGTCCATACCCGTCGACATCTTTTCAGCCGAAGTCTCCTCCACGCGCATCTCTTTCAATCTCCTGCACGCCAAGGACGGCGCGCGGGTCAAGCAGCAGTACATCTGCGCGCTGGACGGGGAAGTGGTGGAGCGATCGCAGATGGTCAAAGGGTACGAGTACCAGAAAGACCAGTACGTGATGTTCAAGCCGGAAGAGATCAAGGCACTGGAAGAAGCCGGTTCCAAGGCGATCAACATCACGGAGTTTGTGCCGCTGGAGACAGTGGATCCGGTCTACTTCGATCGCACGTATCTGCTGGCCCCCGGAAAGTACGGCGCCAAACCCTATGCACTGCTCAATGAAGCGATGCGCCAGACCAAGCTGTGCGCCGTTGGGCGCTGGGCGGCCAAGGGACGGGAGTACGTGGTCATGGTCCGTCCCCTGGAGACGGGTATGGCCATGCACCAGCTCTTCTTCAAAGACGAGGTTCGCCCCATCCGGGAACTGGGAATGGCGGATGCACCGCAGCTATCTGCCGGCGAACTGAAACTGGCCAAGGCGCTGATCGAGCAGACCACCGCCAAACGCTTCGACCCCAACCAGTTCCATGATGAATTTCGCGCCCGCGTGGACGCGGCCATCCAGAAGAAGATCAAGAGCGGCAAGGAAATCTCGCACTTCGAAACCCCGGAGGCCGAAGCCAGCTCGAGCAATGTCGTGGACCTCATGGAAGTCCTGCAGCGCAGCCTCAGTGGAAAAGGAGCGCCAGCCGCGGCGCGCAAGCCTCCCAAACGTGTCACGCAGGTGGCAACCAAAACCAGGGCCAAACAGCGAGGGGCCTGAGGTGCAAGCATTCGGGTCGACCGAAGTCTCGCGCCTGACGGCTATTCCCCTGCATTCGCTGCGGGCCATGGTCAGGGGGCGGTTGGTGGCCCCGAAAAAAGGTCCGCGCGGCACGCTGCGATTCTCGTTCAATGACCTGGTGCTGCTGCGCACGGCACGCGCCTTGATTGCCGCTGGCATCTCGCAACGTCGCGTGGGCGAAGCTCTGCGCTCCCTGCGCGAACAGCTGCCGGAGGATCTGCCGCCGCGCGGGCTGTCCGTCACGGCGACCGGCGGACGCGTGGTGGTCAACGAAGCCGGGGAAAAGCGGGACGCGGTTTCCGGTCAGCTGCTGCTGGCCTTTGAAGTACGCATCGAGGGCGCGCGGGTTGAACTTATCGACACTGTACCCCAAGACCCCGTGACGGAAGCCCAGGACACCGAGTGTGAAAACGCCTTCGCCGCCGCGCTGCAACTGGAAGACATGGATGTCGACGCGGCGATCGAAAGCTACAGGGCCTGTGTAGCCAGACATTCTCATGACGGGGCGCGCGCGAATCTTGGCCGGCTGCTGCACCTGCAGGGGCGCATCAGCGAAGCGCTTGAGATCTATCTGCAGGCGGATCCGTCCAACATCGATGTGCTCTACAACCAGGCGGTAGCGCTGGAAGACTTGGGTCAAACCAGCGCCGCCATTGCCACGTACCTGCGAGTGCTCGACATCGCCGACGACTACACGGATGCCCACCACAATGTGGCGCGGCTGTTACAGCAGGTGGGCAAGGGTCGACAAGCCCTTCGTCACTGGAACGCGTATCGCAAACTGACGCGGCCATCGGACGCCGGTTAACTCTGCCCGCCTTCTCCCGGACGGCTACCCGCCGATCCTGCTTGCCCCCGCAAAAGATCTCGAGCCTCAGTGTTGACTTGGCTGTGGTCAGCTCAGGATTCGACAGCTCAGCGCGCTCCCACGGACTCAACAAGGGCACCAGACTTCTTGAGTTCCGGCCTCCAGACAGCGTATTGTCCCTCGCATTGGTCAAGGAGGACCCGCCCCATGCCGAACGACACGAAGTCTCCTGCGGTTCCGCTGCATTCCTACATCCATCGCATTCCGACCAGCGCCACCTTGCACGACATCAATCTTCCCGAGCGCATCCACGAGCAACTGGCGGAAATCACCACTCGCCTGGGTCGCTCCAGCCGCCCTGGAAATTCCTCTCCAGATCTGGAGACCGACACCAGCGGAACCACCGCTCTGTTTATCGGTGCCACGGGCACAGGCAAGGCAATTGCCGCCCAACTCCTCGCCAAAAGTCTTGGGGTCGATCTCATGCGCATCGATCTGGCCGAAATGGTCAGCAAGTACATCGGTGAGACGGAGAAGAACATCGACCGTGTCTTCAAGGACGCCGGCGCCACTCATGCGGTGCTGCTGTTGGACGAGGCCGACGCGCTCCTGGGCAAGCGCTCGGAAGTGAAAGACGCGCATGACCGCTACGCCAACCTCGACGTCGGCTATCTCCTGCAGCGCATCGAAGCGCACAACGGGCTGGTGATCCTGACCACCAACCGCCGACAGAACATCGATCCGGCGTTCCTGCGGCGTCTGCGTTACGTGATCGATTTCGGCCCGGTCGAACCGCCCTAGCCTCCCGAACTCCTTCTGGAGGGCCTCATCCCTTACTTCGCGCCCGCCCTGCGTTCGAAGTCCTCGCGGGTCAGTGATCGGTTGATGCCAAATGCGGCACTGGCGCCTTCCGCGGCGGCGACAATGGACAACTGAACATTGCGCAGCAGGTTGCCGGCCACGTACACACCCGGCACCGTACTGACCTCGTACTTTCCGCAGCGCACACCCCCGTGTCGATTGAACTGGCAGCCCAGCTGCTGCGTGAGGGTGGATTGGCCGCGACTGGGTGTATTGAAGAACAGGGCATCGCGCTTCAGGTTCGGACCTCTGGCAAACTGAATATGGGAAAGGTGTCCGCCAGCGGATTTCACTGCCACCATTTTCTCTTCAATCACTCGCACCCCATTGTTTTGCAAATCAGCCCGCTCCTGTTTGCCGAACCTCGCAGCCCCATCGGTGCAAAGGACAATGTCGCGGGTCCAGGCGGTCAATGCGCGCGCCATTTCCACGCCTCTTGCGCCCTTGCCGTAGACGGCGACGGGTCGATTGCGAAACTCCCAGCCATCACAATAGGGACACTGGAACACGCTGCTGCCAAAGGCTTCAGCCATTCCCTCGATGGGTGGCAACTGGTCCATCAGGCCGGTGGCAATCAGCAGTTTGCGGGTGCTGACGCGCTTGGGTCCCACCTGCACGGAAAATCCACTCTTGGTCCGATACGCGCGCTCAACCTCGCAGGTTTGCACCTGGACATCCGGATAACGTTTCAATTCCTTGATGCCCAGGCGATGAAATTCCCGCGGATGGATGCCATCGCGCGTGAGGTAACCGTGCATGGCCCTTGAGGCCCAGCTGCGAGGCGTGCCTCGGTCGCACACCAGCACCTTGCGACAACAACGACCCAGAACCAGCGCGGCACTCAAACCCGCCGGTCCGGCCCCCACGATCACTACATCCCAGGCTGGCTTCATTGAGATCCTCCTGGCCAGCAGTATGGCTGGAGACCCACCCGCCCGGACAGTGGCAGGGAGGCTTGTAAGAACTGACACACTGGTCAGCTGGTTGCCGCTGAATCCGCCCATGCGACCTTGCACACGGCCGCCGGAATGTCGTGCCGCTTGAAGAACTGCATCCAGCGGCGCTGGTTGTATTGCAGCCTGTCACCCGGTGCCTTGACCTCGAACAGCCGATAACGCCGCTGCCCCGGCCAGAACTGCACCAGGTCCGGAAGTCCGCTGCAGTTGTTCCCAAGATCCGCGAGCACCCGTTCAAACACCAGTTTCAGGTGCGCAGGCGGAATGCACTTGAGCGCGAGTGCCAGTATTTCAGGCTTGAGCTTTCCCCATCTCACAAACACCGAGTGGAGGCCCGCCTTGTCGTGGTAGTTGCGCCAGATCACTTCCTCGTGCTCATTTCTATCCAGCAACCCGAATAGCGTTTCAAATTGCGTCGCGCGACGAACCTTGAACCCAGGCGTGTACAGATCCGCCGGGCCGGTTTGGAATGGATTGAAGAATGCCCCCGGCAAGGGCCCGAAGATCGCCTCCCAGCACAGCAAGCCGAACAGGGACGGGAACAGGCTGTTCTCCACGTAGAACGCTTCGCCCCCTGGGGTCGACAGCTGCGCAGCAACGTAGCGCTCGACCCGCTCACTGCCGGCCAACTTCGGCAGCCTTAGCTGAATAACCTCCACCCCCGGCCGCTTCGCTGTCTCGACCTTTTCTCCCAGACGCCGGTTCAAGCGAGCGACAATTCGCCCAATCTCCTCGCGCTGTGCCTCGCTGCAGGTCAGATGCAATGCGAGCCACGCTTCTTCGCGGGCTTCGGCGTGCCGCCCCGTGCGCTCGATCAAGCGGGCAGCCCTGATATGGCCCTCGACAGTCCCACATCGGTACGCCTGCAAGGCAAGCTCATGGCTGCCTTCCTCCTCCAGCGTTTCACCCAGACGAATCTGCAACTCGCCGAAGCGTGCCTCCAGCC
The DNA here is from genome assembly GCA_963726085.1 of uncultured Pseudomonadota bacterium. Taxonomy (GTDB): domain Bacteria; phylum Pseudomonadota; class Gammaproteobacteria; order Steroidobacterales; family Steroidobacteraceae; genus ZC4RG30. The sequence continues at coordinate 171,620 of CAVSAR010000005.1, forward strand.
ACTGCGGGACGCTTTGTGGGCAATACGATTGCTCGACAATCGACGCTGCGGCCTCGCCACCGCGCAGCCGCGCACGACATTCCTGCAGACGGTAGAAATGTTCGATCTCCTCCCTGCTGCCAAAGGCGCAGGAACCCGCATCAAACGGGACCCGTTCGTAGCGCTTGATGTTCAGATCCGAGAGCACGAACTCGTCCCAGCCCTGCCGGTCATTGCCGAAATACAGCCATTGGAGACGTTTCGCTACCGGTGCAATGACCAGGTGCACTGCGGTGTTCGCCAGGGCCGCATTCCACTGCGACAGCGCCCTCGCAGCAGGCTCTGGGTGCAGCAGCGCCAACTGCGCGCCCTCCTCAGATCCTCGTCGCGCGAAACTGCCGAAAGTCCGCCGCCACTCCTCACGGCGAAGAATTCGATGCAACTGCTCCAGCGTCAGCACCGGATCGGAATCGAGCCAGCCGCTGTCCACCAGGCTGTCGATAGCGGCTTGCAGATCTGCTACTTCATCGTATTGCAATGTAGCGCGACGAAAGTACGCGCCCTTGCGCATCAGCATCCGCGTCAGCAGACACTGGCTGGGCTCGGGGAGCTGCGCGAACTGATGCAGGAAAGTCCATTCTGCATCGCTCAACAGTCTGGCATATCGACCACTTAAGTCTTCGAGCGCGGCGTGGAAGTTATGCAAATAGAAAAGCGCTGGCAACCTGCGCGGCCTGACAATTGGCAAGGACGCCAGCGACATGGCCGGTCGCGGCTCGGAGGTCAAGCGGGCCGGCATCCCGTCCATCGACAAAGGCAGCTGCATACCCAAAGACGGCGCTAGCGCGCGCGAGCTTTCATAGCCCACGCAGCGCTGCGGCCCTCTCGGGCGACCGCGACTTGCGGTGGAATAGATCCGTTTCCCCATTGAGTAACGGGATCTGATGTCTTAAGTATTCGCGAATGTGCCTGCCCTCTTCCTGGCGAGCCTCTATCACGCTCGTCCACGCTACCAGCATCATGATGGGCAGCCGCTGCTCATCGGCGTACAACGCCCTGATCCAGCCATAGAGCGGCCGCAGTTGCGGAGACTTGACCCACCAGGGCAATTCATCCGGCAGCCACAGCCTTGCTTCTGTCATGTGCTGCAAGTACCGGGTGCGCGGCGATCGCGTCTGGCCGATGTACCTTACAAGCTCAAGGTCGCGCGGATCGGCCAATGCATAGATGGCTGCTGCGTTGGGCGTGGCATCGGATACATCCAGGATATGGGCAGCACATCGAGAACGAATGCTTCTGCCGAGCCCGTTCACCCACAGGTTTCGCACAGCAAAGGTCCGTACAGTGCGGCGTGCGCCTTGTGCCACTGTGAAGGCAGGGGCTTGGTGGCGCCGAACATCAGGAACGCCTTGGCTCGAAGAGCGGCCTGGCTCTCCTCTCCCAGTTGCGGTTCCCATGCATCTGCCTCACGCGGATTGTCCCTGCACTGTTCCTCGTAGCGCTGCAGCACGCGTAGCGCCTCCGTGAACTGCGCTAACGTGTGGCGGCCACCAATACCGCGATGCTCCAGCACGGTCTGAATAAACACGGTCTCAAACCCGGTGAGCGGCGGCGAAGGAACTTCGTAACTGGCGAGGGATGGCGACATTTGGGCACCCTTGAGCAGTGGACTTGACCTGCGGGATGAATACTGTACATCCATACAGTATGGTCTCGTCAACCCCCAATTTTAGGCCTCCCGGACCCCATCTGAGCTCTGGTGCCCTCCACACCGTGGCGCCGCATCGGGCCCTTTCGCGGCGCCCGCTGACAGTCCGGTCTTCGCCTGCGCATATATGCTCGTCTTGTGTGCAACGCGGCAATGATCAACGAGGGATATTTCCCGGACCTGCGATGAGCGTGACTTCGACTCACGGACGAATGCTGCTGCGGCTGCAACGAAATTCCTTTGGCTACTTTGTTCACGAGACAAACCCCCGCAACGGCCTGGTCGTGGACAAGACCAGCGACAACTGGCCTGCCAGCATTGCCGCCGTGGGCATGGCGCTCAGCGCCTACCCGGTCGGCGTCGTGCGCCGGTTCATCAGCCGCGAAGAGGCCGCGCAGCGGACCGTGACGACGCTGCGTTTTCTCGCCAACAGCGAGCAGAGCCAGTCCCCTGACGCGACCGGCTACCGAGGCTTCTACTACCACTTCCTCGACATGGACAGCGGACGGCGCGCCTGGCAAAGCGAACTCTCCAGCGTCGACACTGCGCTGCTGATGGCCGGCGTGCTCGTCGCCGTGGCGTTCTTCGACGCGCCCGCCGGCGTCGAGGCCGAAATCCGCCAGCACGGGCGGATGCTCTACGAACGCGTCGACTGGCACTGGATGCTCGCCACGCACGACACGCTCTGCCACGGCTGGCGGCCCGAGCACGGCTTCCTGCCCTATCAGTGGGAGGGCTACGACGAGGCGCTGATCCTGTACCTGCTCGCACTCGGCTCGCCTACGTACCCGATCGATGCCAGTTGCTACGCCGCCTGGTGCCGTACCTACGAATGGAAATCGGTCTACAACATCGAGTATCTCTACGCCGGGCCCCTCTTCACCCACCAGCTTTCGCACATCTGGTGTGACTTTCGTGGCATTCGCGACCGTTTCATGCGTGAACACGACACCGACTATTTCCAGAACAGCCGCCGCGCCACGCTGGTCCAGCAGCAGTACGCGGTGCGCAATCCGCGCGCCTTCGAGCATATCGGCGAATGCTGCTGGGGATGGACGGCGAGCGACGGGCCCGGCTTCGAGACCCGCACTGTCGACGGCGTGGAGCGGGTCTTTTTCGACTACGTCGCCCGCGGTGTTCCGTTCGGGCCCGACGATGGAACCGTTGCGCCCTGGGCGGTTGCCGCGTCGCTGCCGTTTGCGCCCGAAATCGTGCTGCCAACACTGGCCAATCTTTCCAGACTGCCGGTGTGCACGCCGAATCCGTACGGCTTCAAGGCCTCGATCAACCCCGTTTACCGAGTTCACGGCGATGACGGCATCGGCTGGGTGTCGCCCTATCACTTCGGCATCAACGAAGGACCGACGGTCCTGATGATCGAGAACTTTCGATCAATGCTGATCTGGACGCTAATGAAGAGATGCGAACCCCTGGTGCGCGGCCTGCGCGCAGCGGGGTTTGTAGATGGCTGGCTGGGCTGAGCTGCCCCAGGCTTGTGGCCAATCCCGACGTTAGCAGGGCCGGTCGTGAGCCAGTTGCAAGGGTCAGATACTTCTTACATTGTCGCGCACCGCTGGTCCGCTTGCGTGTCTTTGGTGCTGGCGTAGGGTCGATCCGACCATGTGCGATGTGTTCTCCAACGGCAACGACCACGTGGTGGTCACTGCCATGATGGGGACAGCATGACCGAGCCGCCGGTCTTCCTGCTCTACGTCGACAATACTCCGCTGGACAACGACCGGATCATCGCCGCCCTGCGCGAGCATCTGGAGCGCGACTTCGGCGTCGCCAGCTCGGCCCGCTCCGAGCACCTGCAACGCACCCTGAAGGAAGCGCAGGCCGATCGCGCCATTGGCTCGGCCGGTGGCGGCGAAGAAGGGAAGCGTTGAGTTGGACACGCCACGGATAGAGGCCCTCCCCATGACAGACACGCTCGACCAGCAATGCATCAACACGCTGCGCTTCCTCTCGGTCGACATGGTGCAGCAGGCCGACAGCGGCCACCCCGGGCTACCGCTCGGCGCTGCCCCGATGGCTTATGTGCTGTGGACGCGCTTCATGAAGCACCATCCGGCGCATCCGCTCTGGCCCGACCGCGATCGCTTCGTGCTCTCGGCCGGGCACGGCTCGGCGCTGCTGTACAGCCTGCTTTACGCAACCGGCTACCCACTCCCGCTCGACGATATCAAGCGCTTTCGTCAGTGGGGCAGCAAGGCCCCGGGCCACCCCGAGCGCGGCCATACGGCGGGTGTCGAGGTCACGACCGGGCCGCTGGGCCAGGGCTTCGCCAACGCGGTCGGGATGGCGATCGCCGAGGCGCAACTGGCGGCGCGCTACAACCGCGACGGTCACCGCGTCGTCGACCACCGCACCTGGGTGATTGTCAGCGATGGTGACCTCATGGAAGGTGTCGCGTCGGAAGCGGCGTCGCTGGCCGGCCACCTCAAACTCGGCAAGCTGATCTGCCTCTATGACAACAACTCGGTGACCCTCTCGGCGGGCACCGACATGACGTTTTCGGAAGACCGCGGCAGGCGCTTCGAAAGTTATGGCTGGCAGACGATCAGCGTGGATGACGGTAATGATCTGCAAGCAATTGACGCAGCGCTCGCTGCGGCCTGTGCTGATGCGCAGCGGCCCACGCTGATCCTCATTCGAACTCACCTTGGCTTCGGTTCACCCGTACAGGACACCTTCAAGGCGCACGGTTCGCCGTTGGGTCCGGCCGATGTGAAAAAGACCAAGGAGGCGCTGGGCTGGCCGGTCGAGCCCACGTTCCTCGTTCCCGCGCCAGCCCTTGCCCATTTTCGCGAGGCGCTGGCGCGGGGCGAAGTTTGCGAAGCCGAATGGAACCAACGCATGGCGGCGTATGTTGAAGCCTTCCCGGAACTCGGGCGCGAACTTGAAGGGCGCCTGCGCAGTGACTTGCCGAAGGGGTGGGACACGGACATCCCCTTTTTCGCCGCCGACGCCAAGGGCATGGCCACACGCGTCGCCGCAGGCAAAGTGCTCAACGCGATCGCGCCCAGGCTGCCGGCGCTGTCGGGCGGATCGGCCGACCTCGATCCGTCGACGCACACAGCACTCAAAGGTCAGGGCGACTTTAACCCGCCGTTCAAGCCGGGGCAGGACGGCGAAGGTTCCGACGGCGGCGACTGGAGCTACGCCGGCCGCAACATTCACTTCGGCGTGCGCGAGCACGCGATGGGCGCAATCGTCAACGGCCTGGCCGCGCACGGCGGCTTCGTCGGCTACGGCTCGACCTTCCTGATCTTCTCCGACTACATGCGCCCGCCGATCCGTCTGGCGGCACTGATGGGTCTGCATGTCGTGCACGTCTTCACGCACGACAGCCTGGCGCTGGGCGAGGACGGACCGACGCACCAGCCGGTGGAGCAGCTGGCTAACCTGCGCGCCATTCCGCACCTGACGATGCTGCGCCCAGCCGATGCCAACGAAACCGCAGTGGCCTGGAAGGTGGCGATCGAAGCCCGCGACCGCCCGGTGCTGCTGGTGCTGACGCGGCAGGATGTCGCCACGCTCGACCGCAGCCGCTACGCCAGCGCCGAAGGTCTGCGGCGCGGTGCCTATGTCCTTAACGACACCGATACGGCGCCGCCGTCGCTGATTCTGATGGCGACCGGCTCCGAAGTCGGCCTCATCGTCGCCGCCGCCGAGCGCCTCGCTGGCGAAGGCGTGGCGGTACGCTGTGTCTCAATGCCCAGCTGGGATCTGTTCGAGGCGCAACCGCAAAGCTACCGCGATCAGGTCCTACCGCCGCAGCTGACGACGCGCCTGGCGGTCGAGCTCGGCGTGCGCCAGGGCTGGGATCGCTACCTCGGCACGCGCGGCGACATGATCAGCGTCGACGGGTTCGGCGCCTCGGCACCGGCCGCGGCGCTGCTTGAGAAGTACGGATTCACGGTCGACAACGTCATTGCACGCGCGCGACTACTACTGCGCAACTGAGAAGAATCTGGAATGCAACCCGCCGGGTACCAAAACGAACAATCGCTGGATGGATAGCGAACCGCCATCGCGTCGCAGGTACGGCCATTTCGCGCTACCCTATGACAGTCCCTAGCCCCAACAAGAGAAAGCCGACGTTGCGTCGGTACATGGCGCTTTCACAACTCACGATTCGACGAACAAGCCCAACTGATGGATCCGATCCCGCGCCAGAAACCTCTGCAGAATCACCGTCCGACCGTCCACCTACTTGCGCCGCCGCACCCTGTGTGCTCCTTGCGCATGCCAAGGACTGGCCTTCAGCCGGCTTGCCACCCCACTAACATGGGCCCTTGGCCGCGGATCAGGCCGGCCCCACACTGCGACCCCATGATCCTTGCCCCTGCGCGCAGCCGCCCAGTGCTGTTCTTCACCTGCTTCGTCCTGCTGCCCTGCCTCGGGGCCAGCCAGGAATCTGCGCCGGTCCAAAGGCCCCAGGAACTGCACGACCGCATCGCGCCCTCGTCGGTCACGCAGCCGCGCGTCGCCCTCACGCTCGATGCCTGCTCCGGCCAGTTCGACCGGGAGCTGATCATTTTCCTGATCGACCATCGCATCCCGACGACGATCTTTGCGACCTCCAAGTGGATTCGCAAGAACCCCAGGGGGCTGGCGCTGCTGAAAATGCATCTCGACCTCTTCGACCTCGAGGACCACGGCGAGAACCATATCCCGGCCGTCCTCGGCGTGGGCCGCCGCGTCTACGGCATCCCCGGCGAGCCCGACATGCTCCATCTGCGCCGTGAAGTTCTGGAGGGCGCCGAAACGATCGAGGAAGCCACCGGCGTGCCGCCCCACTGGTACCGCGGTGCCACGGGTGAGTACGACCAGAAGGCTGCGGATGAGATCCGGCGTCTCGGGTACAAGATCGGCGGGTTCTCCGTCAACGCCGACGCCGGCGCAACACTAAGCATGACGGCCATCGAAGCCCGCATGCGCCACGTGAAATCCGGCGACGTCATCATCGCCCACATGAACCGGCCGAAAGGTCAGACGGCCGAGGGCCTCGCCCCCAGCATCCTGGAACTGCTGAAACGTGGCTTCACGTTCGTGCGCCTGGACCAGGTCGACCTCGAACCCGTGCCCTGAACCAGATGCGCGCAGCGTACGCAAACCAAAGCGCCCGCCTCTTGGGAGGCCCGCGCCTGACCGGCACCGCTACTTCACTGACCCAGCGGATTCCCAACTGGTCGCACAGCGCCAACCATGCGCGGCAAACTCCTTCTGGGTCAGTCCTGCACGCTGGCGCATGGCCTGCACGCGGCCGGCCCAATCCACCTTTACGGGGGATTTCTTGGTTCGCGCGCCCGGCACTGGGAATCGCTTGGTCATGTGCAGGAGTCTAGCCAAACTCCGCCGCTGGCGGAGCATTTGCAAACTACTCTTTGGATGATGCCACTTGCCCTGTCGGTTTTGCTCACCAACCGGCGGCTGATCCAAACGCCACCCGAATCTGAGTGCACGATGCCGCGGGTTCTATGTCCGGCGGAAGCACGCGCAAAAGTCCTTTAGAGAGGGTACCTAGCCTGGCCAGTAGATCTTCCGGAGAGGCATAAGCTGTTGCGTCTCCGCGTCCATCTTTTCGAAATGCTCGAGCAGCGCGGTAACGAGATCATTCAGATCCATTAGGGTTAGCGGGATGCTAGCGCGCTCGGCTTCATAATGAGCATCTTTGGAGAGGAGGAAACCACCTGTGCTGACATATAGGCCCTTGTCATCTTTATGCCTGCCACCCAAAAAGCTGCGAACTTCCTGAGAACCCATCGCACTGCCGGTACGGTGCTTAACTTCAACAATGATACGTGGACTCTCAGGAAACCGAACCCGTCAGGCGAAGCCACAATGTCCTTCCCGCGGTCAGGCCCTGCAGGTGAAACTCGCGTCTTGTAGCCCATGGCGCGCAGAAGGCCCGCCACCAGTCGCTGCATTTCTTCCCATTCGAGCTTGCTAACCCGGTCTTTAATGAACTCAAACGCGCGGCTTTGAGAGTCTTTGAACAACTGCTCTACCTGCGTCTCCTCGTCGCTGATCGCCGGGCTTACAACGCTGTTTGCGGGCCGCTGGCCGACCAGTAAGCGCTCGATCTCATCCGCAGCCTCGCCTGGAATTTGAAATAAGGTGCTGATTGCTCCCAGGCTATTTCGGGTACTAACCGTGAGTGAATCACGATCGACTTTTCCTGTCCAAACCACAGTGCGAATTTGCGGATATGGATGCTCGGCAGTAGGCCTATATTGATACTCGCCCGTTATGTTCCCAACCAAATATTCGCGCAGGGAGGGGTCGTAGGTCAGGATCCTATCGCCCACCTTCATCTCTCGGACAAAGCGGAAGGCCTGTCCAGCGGAAATAGCGACCTGCATCTTACGAGATTCGGGGTATGTCCTTTCTACAGCCGTTGCGAATTGATCTCTGGATTTGAGGGGACTCATGTCTCCCAGTTTGTTCCAGCCTATCGCAACGAAGGATCCAGCCCGAAAGTCGTCGGAGAGCCGCCTCCCTCTCCAGCTCGCACCATCCACATTGTCTTGCTCATTTTAAATTTCCCTTCTGGAGTGGAGTTCCGAATCCACTCGCCAACTAGCACTTCTAAGACGTCTGCTCAAGAAGTTCGTCGACCGACCTCGCCACTACATACTTGGCCGTCGCGACCCGTAACTCGCCTTGAAGTGGACCTAACCGCGTTCGATCTTTCCGCCCCCATTGTCACAGAGATCGCAATAAAACAAGGATGCTTTCAGTCTCGACCACGAAGCACAGCCGTTCCGGGATCGAAGGGCCTTTGCAGAGGCTTTATGGATCCCTAGATTCTCACCAGTCACTGCCCCGCCTTTGGATACCTCTCTCTTTTATTATCTGGTAGACCTCTTCCCACGTTTCCGCTCGCGGCTCTTGTATGTCGAGATTAGTGCTGTTCCCAAAACAGATAGCGTAGTGCTTTGCCTGTCGCAGCGCCTTAATGTTCTTCGGGTGAATCGTCGATGTAGATGTCCGCGCCCACTTGATCCTTCTCTTCCATAAAGCAAAGGTCCCGATACGGAATGCCATTCTGGTCAAGCCACCGAATGGTTTGGAGGACAGCCGGTTCGTGGAAGAAGTTAATGAACAGGCGGTGCGTTATGATGCGTATCCGGTACCCATCATCTGACAGTCGCCGAAGAGTAGTGGCTGCCCCAGGGATACTTCGACAACTCTCAAATAGAGCCCTCTGCGTCACCGCGAACCGATGCAACTGCGTGTAGTGCTCCCCATCACGAACGCCCCACTCTTGAGCCCATAGGTAGGCGCAACTGTGAGTTCTTCTGTGCGAACCTCAAACCATTCCGCAGCGATCTACGCATCCTCGCATAGAAGTCCGCGCAGACACCGTCCAGATCGACACCGATGACTACTTCACCCTTATCTGACGGCATTACTAAACCTCCACCCTACCCAGCCTTTCCCGCCGCCGCTTCCAATCCGACACCGCCCGACTGCACTGGAATCGAACTCTCCGGCCACGCAGCCACTTCAAGTTCCCGCGGACATTGGCACTTACTGAATTCATGGACAGCGATTGCTTTGGAATAAGGATTCCAGGCCGTCCCACTCCGACACCACTAGCGGCCGACACCGCGGATCCTCGAGCCCGACTTCCTCTAGGGTGTGAGTTCATTCGTGCGAAATTGCAGGGTGCACAAGTAATGATCACATTGCCCAAATCATTCCGCCCCCCTCGGGCATGAGGTATTACGTGATCAAACTGCATCCACAACGCCTGGAAGGCCGCATGCTGTTCGAGATTCGTTCTACCCCACGGCAGGGCCTCCGGAAATAGCTTGTGTAACTTACGCCTCACCTCAACGCGAATCACCGGACGCACAGAACCTGCAGTGCCTGCCTGATCCCGTATCAGCTGCGCTCGTTGGGCGGCATTGGGCATTCGGACTGGCTCCCGGGAAGATCGCTCAAGCGTGGACGGCGCTCCAAGGATGTTTCTGACCACGACATAGGGGCTGCGCTTTCCCAAAGTGACTCGCTCCCATTCACGAAGGATGGGAGTGTTCGTCGACGCGATAAGCGCCGCGGCGGCCTCTACATGGCCTCCCAGATACTGCCGCACAGCTTCCGAAAGAACGTTGGCCGTGGCCGCGATTTCTGGTATGGGCGTTCGCAGGCAACTCAGCAAGCCACTGTCTGGTCTCCCGGCATTCATTAATCGCCAGAACCTTTCTTACAAGCCTGCAACCATCGGTCCTCTCGAAAGTGCCGCATTGGCAATCCTTTCCGCTCCAGCACCCCTGGGACTGCCGCAAGCACCCGATCCGCAAACACTGGATCCACGTACCGCGGTGATAGCACCGGCCACGGCCACTGCTCGAACTTCAAGAGAGCCTCCTCGAACGTGCCAAGCCAACCACTGTCGCCATACGTGGGGTTGTCCGCCTCGGGCTCTGGCAGGAACGTCATAGTGTGATCTGAGCGCGTGATCCGAAACCGACCCCGATCGCCCATTTCCCGGACCATGGTCATTCCGCCGCCTTCGCCCGCCACGGACAGGATTGTGTGGACCTCAGGCATATGCCCTCCGCGGCACTGCCGAGGGGCCGCCGCTGTCCACGCGCGTACATTCGAGAGGGGAAATCATTGGAGCCTCTTCCAGCTGACGTATATAGGCAGGGCTAAATCGCACGCTTGGAGACTAGACTCTTGCTTCCCAAGGGACTGCGCTCGGGACCACAATTGGCGCACCCTTGGCCGATCACGTTGTGATGTCGTTCTCCCTTTGGTGCGATTTGGGGAGATGTGCGCTGATGCGGGCGACGATACTGCGTGAAGCCAAAACTCCGTGGCACTGATCAGGAGATTAGTAACGCTCGCGTATTTGTCTGGGACACCCAGCGATCGGTGATTACCCTCGCTCAGGGGCCTAAAAACCATTCTCGATCAGAGCAGTCGAGTTCCACAGTGGTGCAGGATGCGCCTCGGTCCGGTCACATTGACCGCGGTGCTCGATCTGCATACCTCGAACTATTATTCCCCGAGCCGGCGGTATTTGATCTTGGTGCCCTCGAGCACTATAGCGGCACGTGACTTCACTTGCCAGGACCCCGGCCTACTTCCTGCGCCGCGACATCGTTTCCAAGCAAGGAGACGACATGATTCTTCAGTCGCTTCTCAGTGCTGGGCCTAGTCCGCGGATGCTCTAGAAGATCCTTTAGCACCCGTTGGGTATTTGCCGACACGCCGGTCGGCTTCGGTTTCACCACGGCTTTGGTTTCTCCGCCAATGCGGGTTTTGGCTTAATCCGTGGCCTCGCCACTACCTGGGCGGCGATCTTCAGTGCCTCTGGCAATGTTTCGGTCCGGTCGATCCTGATCTTCAGGCTGCTCAGGTAGCCGAACAACGCATCGAACCCCTTGTCGCTCGAAACTATGATGTGACCGGCCCCAGAATCCCCTGCCCGGTCACGTGCGCTGGCCTCCCCAATGCAGAACGCGATGTGAAAGTCCAAGGCGTTCTTCCCCGCTTTCGTGCTCTGCACGAACCGCACCTGTTCTCCCAGTGGCTGCCATGCACGCACCCGATCTGCAGTGAAGTGCTTTTGTTGGGGACCATGCAGCACACCACAGGCGAAAATACGCCCCACGGACCAGCTCCAACTGGGCAGCAGTCGGCTGAACATTCTCAAGGTCCAGGAACAGGTGGATCAGGGTCGACATGGCCTTGTGAGCCGAGGTATATCAACATAAGGCTAGCGAAGACCCTCCTGCGCCGCTTGCGCAGTCTCACCGTCCAGGGCCAACGAAATGTGCGGCGGCTTCGTTTCAACATAACGACAGCCGTCCCTGTCTCACGTCCTGAGACCCGCTCCTGCTCAAATCTGTGCGTACACCGCAGATTTACAGGAGCCCGCACGCCATT